>NZ_JAGYIM010000006.1 GCF_018402695.1 Arsukibacterium sp. | reverse complement strand
CCAACCATAACCACTACTGCTGGATGAACGCCGCTTATGTGCTGGGCAGCCGGCTGACTAACGCCTTTGCCCAATATGGCTTTTGTACGGCTATTCGTGGTGCAGAAGGCGGCGGTAAGGTTGAAGGCCTGCCGTCACACATCTTTATGAGTGATGATGGTGATCCGGACTTAAAGTGCCCGACTGAAATCGGCATTACCGATCGGCGTGAAGCAGAGCTTGGCAAAATGGGCTTTTTACCACTGTGTCATTACAAGAATACTGACTACGCGGTGTTTTTCGGTGCGCAAACAGCGCAGAAACCGAAAAAATACGAGAGCCCGGAAGCCACTGCAAACGCGGCCATTTCTGCCCGCTTGCCTTATTTAATGGCAACGTCACGTTTTGCTCATTACTTAAAAGTACTGGCCCGTGACAAGATCGGTAGCTTTATGGAAGCAGAAGATGTCGAAGTATGGCTGAACCGCTGGATCCTGACTTATGTCAACGCCTCTGAAGGCAGTGGCCAGGAAGTACGCGCCCGTTATCCGCTGGCAGATGCCAAGGTCCAGGTGCGTGAGATCCCGGGACGGCCGGGCTCTTACAATGCGGTGGCCTGGTTACGACCATGGCTGCAACTGGAAGAGCTGTCTACGTCGTTACGTTTAGTCGCTAAAATTCCGGAAATGGGTAGCTAAGCCAGCATCAGCTGCGAGTGCGCAGTTGGTTGGCAGAAGTAAGGACGGACAAGTCATGGTTGACGCAGTTAATTTTGTTGCTGATACGGTCTTTGATATTACAGAAGACCACCGGCCTTGTCCGTCTTATGCCAGCTATGAGCGCAAAGGCTTACTCAGCCGGTTTTTACGTGAGGCCGATCCGTTAAAAGCAGTGCTGTTCTGGCTGCAACATATTGAAAGCCGTCCCTGTGTCGGGGCGGCTTTTGTTACGCCAATATTGGGGCGGGCTATCGCGGAAATTGACAGCCTGATTAACCAGCAGCTCAATACTATATTGCATCATCCTGTACTACAGGAGCTTGAAGCCAGCTGGCGCGGTTTACTGTATTTAACCGAGCAGGCAGAGCGCTTCGACCGTGAGCAAAAAGTAAAAGTGAAATTAATTTCTCTGTCCTGGCCGGAGCTAAGTAAGGATATTAACCGGGCTATAGATTTTGACCAGAGTGATTTTTTCAAACTGATTTACGACAACGAATTTGATATGGCCGGCGGTGAGCCTTTTGGGGTGTTGATTGGAGATTATCAAATCAGCCATAAAATCCGCCGCGGCCAGAGCATTAATGATCTTGATACCTTAAAAGAGGTTGCCCGTACCGCCGCAGCGGCATTTGCGCCTTTTATAACCGCGGCTCATCCGTCATTGTTTGGCGTCGATCATTTCTCAGAGCTTGGCCAGGTGGCGGATATCGCCAGCCAGTTTAAACAGCCGGAATATGTAAAGTGGCGGGCGCTGCGTAATATGGAAGATGCCCGCTTTTTGGGTTTGGTTCTACCCCAGGTGCTGATGCGACCGCCCTATAAAGATGATGGCAGCCGTAGTGAAGGCTTTGTGTTTAAAGAGCAGTTTAACCGGCCACAGCGTGACTATTTGTGGGGTAATGCGGCCTGGGCGTTTGCTGGAGTATTGGTGCGGGCATACAGCGAGTCGGGCTGGTTCGGTCAAATCCGTGGCATGAAAGCCGGCCATTATAATTTTGGGCTGGTGACTCATTTGCCCGTCAGCCAGTATGAAACTGAAAAATATCAACCATTTAATAAACCATCAGTAAATTTACTGGTGGGGCATCGCTTCGAAGCCGCGCTATCAGATGCCGGTTTTGTGCCGCTGTCGGCAGTGCCTTACAGCGATTTTTATGCGTTTTACAATAATGCTTCGGTGCAGGAAGCGAAAGCCTACGATAGAACCTTATCCACTGTTAACGCCCGCTTGTCTGCCATGTTGCAGTACATCTTATGTGTGGCCCGTTTTGCCCATTATATCAAGGTGATTGGTCGCGATAAGGTGGGGGGGTATGTCTCAGCTGAGGAGTGTGAGCAGGAATTACAACGCTGGCTGCACAACTATACCACGGCTTCAGAGGATGCGTCTTATGAGGTCAGAGCGCGCCGGCCACTGCGGGAAGCGCGGATCAAGGTGAAAGAGAAGCGGGGACAGCCGGGCCGCTATTATTCAGTAATCCAGCTGCAGCCGCATTTCCAGCTGGATCAGATGGTGACATCAGTAAAATTAGTCGCGGAGTTGTCTCCGAAACAAAAGGCGTCTGCCTGAGGGATCTTTTATGCAAAAACTAAATTCGTTAATCAGTAGTGGCCAGTTGCAGCAGGCAATGGAGCATGCTCTGACTGTATTGCGGGATGACCCGCTAAATGCCCAGATGCGTGCAGTCTATGTTGAGCTGTTGTGCATTGCCGGTGAGCTGGATAAAGCCGATGCGCAGCTGGACATGATTGTACGCCAGCATCCGGATTTTTTATTAGGTGCTGTCAACGTCCGGCAATTAATTCGGGCCGAAACTGCCCGGCGGGATTTTTACCAGGGCGGCATGACCGCGACTTTGTTTGGTGAGCCGGCGCCAATGTTCAGTGCCTTGCTTAAATTACGCTTAGCAATGCACGAGCAGGATATCAGCACAGCGGCACTGGCTGCTGAGGAAATGGAGCAGTTACGGCCAGAAGTAGCTGTCGAACAGCGCGGCCAGCGGTATAGCGATATTCGTGACCTTGACGATAGCTTGGGCGGTTATCTGGAGTTGTTCGGCACTGACGGTAAATACTATCTGGCTGGCTTTGAGCAAATTGCCAGTTTAAAGCTTCATCCACCAAAAAGCTTGCTAGACACCATCTGGCGCCGGGTTGATATCAGTATTATTGATGGCCCGCAGGGCGAGGCATTTTTACCGCTGATCTACGTTGGCAACAGCGCTGATAACGACACTGATCCGGCTATCCAGCTTGGCCGGGTAACCGATTGGCATGAGCACGATGCCAGGCTGATAACCGGCAGTGGCCAGAAGATGGTATTGCTTGGTGAGCAGGCAGTGGCACTGGGTGATTTGCTGGAGCTGGACATTCTGAATGAAGCCAGCCTGGCTGCGACGCCGGCGATGGCTGAGTAACCACAATGAAAGTGCATCAGAAGCAGGCGTTACAGATGTCGCTGCTTGACCGGCTGATTGACGATGCACCCGGTCAGAAAGATCCGGGCCGGCAACGCCGTGGTTTCGATTTAAAAGCCTTGCGACAAAGCGTGCGGCGAGATTTAGAAAACCTGCTCAACACCCGGGTGCAGTGGCATGTCTGGCCCGAAAGCTATGCTGAATTGCCACAAAGCTTGCTGAATTACGGCCTGCCAGATTTCTCGGTGATGGTAGTTGATTCCATTGAAGGTCGCCAGCAGTTATGCCGGGCGGTAGAGCAGTGTATCCGGCGTTTTGAGCCTCGTTTCGTTGAGGTCGACGTGTCATTACCCGACGAGCAGCAAAGTATTGAACGGGTATTGCGGTTGCGAATACAAGCACTGTTATACGCTGACCCGGAGCCGGAACATATTATGTTTGATTCTGAAGTAGAGCCAGTTCACCTGGGGCTGACCATCAGGGATTATCAGTAATGAATGATGAGTTGTTGAAGTATTACAATCGTGAACTGACGTTTATCCGCCGGATGGGGGCAGAGTATGCCGAGAAATACCCAAAAATAGCCGGCCGGCTACGGATCAGCGAAGAGACAGTAGAGGACCCGCATGTATCGCGGTTAATCGAGGCTTTTTCGCTGTTAACTGCTCAGATCCGGCAAAAACTGGATGACAGCTTCCCCGAATTAACCGATGCCTTACTTGGCCAGATGTACCCGGACTATCAGGCGCCAATTCCATCAGTATCGGTACTGAAACTGGTCAGTCAAAATTTGTCGACCTCTGGAATCAGGGTTAAACGCGGTACTGAATTTGAAACCCGGGCGGAGGGGTTAAAACCCTGTACCTTTCAAAGTTGTTACGACACCGATATCTGGCCATTGGAAGTGGTGCAGGCCGAGTTTAAAAATGCGCCTTTCCATGCGCCTAAACCACCGGCCAGTCAGACCGCGAAGGCGCTATTGAAACTCAGCTTAGCTTGCGAGTTTGATAACACGTCGCTGCAGGAGTTGGCAGTAGGTAAGTTGCGGTTTTATCTTAACGGCCAGCGCCACCATGTTTACAAGTTGTTTGAGCTTATTCTGCGCCATGTGATCAGTATCGGCGTGGCGCCAGCGGGGCAACCCGAGCAGATGCGCTTTTTACAGCCACGGCATATTCAGGCCGTCGGCTTTGCCGATGATGAGCAGGTGGTGCCCTACAGCCAGCGAAGTTTTGCTGGCTACCGCTTAATAATAGAGCAATTTTTATGTCCGGAAAAGTTTCTGTTTTTTGCTTTAACCGATCTGGACCCGGACTGGCCTGGTGTCGCCGATAAAGTAGATTTTTATTTCTATCTGGCCGAGGGGGCAGATGAACTGGAGCGCCATGTCACGGCTGACAGTGTGCTGCTTGGATGCACCCCGGTCATTAACTTATTTAAGCAGAAACTGGAGCCGGTGAAGCTGGAGTCTGCCCAGTATGAATACCGGCTGGTGCCTCGTTATCTGGATGCAGATGTTTGTGAAGTCGTACAGGTGCAGCAGGTACAGGCATTTGACCCGCAAGGTAATGAAGTCACGCTTAACCCTTATTATAGTCAGGGCCATCCTGACTACCTGCAGCAGCAACAGTTATTCTGGCACACCCGGCGCGAATTTGTCGATTGGGCAGGGGGATATGCCGAAGCTGGCACCGAAGTGTATTTATCCATTATTGACCGCCTCTTTAAAGGGGTGAGTAATAATGATGAGCAGCAAAACTGGGTAATCCAGGTTAATGCATTGTGCAGTAACCGTAACCAGCCCGCATACTTGCCCTTTGGTGGCGGCGAACCGGAGTTTGCCATCAGCAAACATGCTGATGTGATTAAATCGGTGCGCTGTCTGATCGCACCGACTATGAGTATCCGGCCGGCATTAGCAGAGAGCAGCCGCTGGCAGCTGGTAAATCATCTTACCCTGAATCATTTCAGCGGGGAGCAGGCGCTAAAGGTGTTGCAGGAAACTCTGAAACTATACGATTTTCGCTGTACACCAGAGTCCAAAGCGCTGATTGACGGTATTACCGGGTTAACCCTGAGCAGTGGCTCTGCCAGGGTTAACCAGCAAGGGCGGATTGCGGTATGCAGCGGTACCGAGATTTTGCTGGAATTCAGCCAGTCTGCCTATGCTGGTAGTAATGTGTACTTTTTTGCCAATATCCTCGATGCATTTTTTGCCCAGTACGCCAGTATCAACAGCTATACCCGCTTGACAGTAAAACTGAAGGAACACGAACAGATTTATCATCGCTGGCCGGCCAGAGTAGGCAGCAGGGTACTGTTGTGAGTATAAAATTGTGAGCGTGAACTTATGAGTTTAGCAGCTTTAGTGGCCAGCCCGGCGGACTATGATTTTTACCAGGCCGTGTATCAGGTAGAACGCCAGCTTAGCGCTGAGCAGAAGCAATGGCATGGCGTTGGCCGTGATGCCTTCCCCGCGGCCGAGTTAGTGCGGTTTAAGGCAGAGCAACATCTGGGCTTTGCCGGGCAACCCATAAATAAAGCCAATTCCCGCACCAACAGTGATGACAAACTGGCGCTGGAGCTGTACGTCAGCTTTCTGGGGTTAACCGGGCCCAGTGGCGTGCTGCCGCAGCACTACACCGAAATGGTGCTGCAGCGGTTGAAACAGCGCGACGGCGCAATGCGTGATTTCTACGATATGTTCAATCATCGGCTGATTTCGCTGTATTACCGGGCCTGGGAAAAATACCGCTTTGCCTGTCAGTATGAAATTGCCGATGGCGTAAACGATCCGTTCAGTAAGTTGTTGCAACAGCTTACCGGCTGTCAGGATAACCTGGGCTTGTACTACGCGGGAGCCTTCAGTCAGCGTAATCGTCCGGCTCAGTTTCTGCAGCAAATATTGACCGACCTGCTTGGTGCAAATAGCCGGGTGGTCTCGTTATCAGGGCGTTGGTTAGCAGTTGACGCTACTGAGCAAAGCCGGCTTAGTGGCCGCACCTTACCAGAGGGCCAGAATGGCGCGTTGGGTCAGACCACCATGCTGGGACAACGGGTATGGGATGTCAGCTCTGCGCTGGTGATTGAAGTCGATGCCCCGGCAGCAAAATTGCCCGCTTTGTTACCCGGCGGTAACCGTTATCAGCTCATTCAGCAGATTGTCAGCCGTTATCTCGACCCTCATTTGCAGGTTCGGCTGGTGATCAAGGGTAAACAACAGGACTTTGCCTGTACCCGCCTGGCCAGCCGGCAAACTGCGCTTGGCCGCGGTAGCCGGTTAAGTATCCGCGCTGCAATATCGCAGCATCCCGCTCAGGTTGGTTTTCAACTGGGCCGGCTTTAATTAATGCACAGGAAGCATGTATGTCGACAAGTTCTCTGAAAAGTCTGGTAGAAAAACTCAATAGCGACTGTAAGCAGGCATTGGAGGCCGCTACAGCACGTTGTCAGTCGCGCAGCCACTATACGGTGGAAATTGAGCATTGGCTGGATGCCTTAGTGCAGCGTGACAGTGCCGATTTTAATTTACTGTTTCGCAGCTTTGCCATCGATACTGACAAGCTGCAGCAGCAACTGCAGCAGGCGTTAGAGCAACTGAAAACCGGCAATAACTCGCTGCCAGGGATTTCGGTGCAACTGATCAGCTGGTTAAAAGCTACCTGGCTTAATACCACTATTGAATTTGGTGACCGGCAAATTCGCAGCGCTTACTTATTATACACCTTGTTACAGGATGAAAGCCTGGCTGGCCTGGTACTGCGCCGTATTCCGGAGCTGGATAAAGTTAACCCGGCAGAATTATTGCGGGTCTGGCCCAATCTGGCGGCGCAGTCAGCAGAGCAGAGTGATGCGCCGACTAATACAGGTGCAAAACAGGGTGGCAAAACGCCGGCGCTGGATCAATTTACTATTGATTTAACTGCTCAGGCGCGAGCCGGTAAAATTGACCCTATTGTCGGCCGGGATTTTGAGATCCGCCAGATGATTGACATCTTAACCCGGCGTCGCCAGAACAATCCCATTTTAACCGGTGAGGCCGGCGTCGGTAAAACAGCGGTGGTTGAGGGCCTGGCGCTGCGCATCGCTGCAGCCGATGTGCCGGACAAGCTGAAGTCCGTATCGTTACGGGTGCTGGATTTAGCCTTACTGCAAGCCGGGGCCGGCATGAAAGGCGAATTCGAAAATCGGCTGAAAAATGTCATCAGTGAGGTAAAGCAAAGTCCAACTCCGATTATTCTGTTTATTGACGAAGCCCATACCATGATTGGCAGTGGTGGTCAGGCAGGTCAGAACGACGCCGCTAATTTGCTCAAACCAGCGTTGGCCCGCGGTGAGCTGCGAACCATTGCTGCAACAACCTGGGCAGAATATAAAAAGTATTTTGAAAAAGATGCCGCATTAACCCGGCGTTTTCAGGTCGTAAAAGTAGAAGAACCCAGCCCGGCGAAAGCCGTGCTGATGATGCGTGGTTTACTGGAGGTAATGGAACGCCATCATGGGGTCAGCATTACCGATAAAGCGTTGCAGGCTGCGGCGTATTTATCGGACCGTTATATTAATGGCCGGCAGTTGCCTGACAAAGCCGTCGGCCTGCTTGATACCGCCTGTGCCCGGGTTGCAATGAGCCAGGACGCCGTACCAGGCCCGGTTGAAGATCAGCAGCGCAAGGTAGAACAGCTGCAAAGTGAAATTAACGTGCTGCTGCGCGAGCAAACATTGGGGGTACTGCATACCAGTCAGTTGGACGAGTTACAGCAGCAATTAACAGATGCTGAAAGCTCGCTTGCCAGTTTACAGCAGCAATGGCAAACCCAGCGTGAATGGGTAAAGCAAGCACGAGAGCTGGCAGCGAAGCTGCAACAGACTACTGATGCATCTTCAACATCGACTGTGGGATCAGAAGATGAGTCACAGACAGATAAAAAACAGCTGACAGCACAATTACAACAGCAACTTACCCAAATGCGCGCCAACTTAGCTGAACTTACTACCCCGATGGTGCACTGGCAGGTTACCGAGCAATTAATTGCCGAGGTTGTTGCTGACTGGACCGGTATACCACTTGGCAAAATGCAGGCCGATGAAATTAATAATGTACTGGCGCTGGAACAACACCTGGCCAACAGAGTGGTGGGGCAGCAACATGCATTAGCGCTGATTGCCCGCACGGTTCAGACCTCACGGGCGCAACTGGCCGATGAAAACAAACCGAACGGCATTTTCCTGCTGACCGGCCCCAGTGGTGTCGGTAAAACCGAAACGGCGCTGGCGATAGCTGAACAGGTGTATGGTAGTGAAGATAACCTGACTGTTATCAATATGTCGGAGTTTAAAGAAGAGCATAAAGTATCGTTATTGCTGGGTTCACCGCCAGGCTATGTCGGGTATGGCGAAGGCGGCATTCTGACTGAAGCCGTTCGTCGCAAGCCTTACAGCGTTGTGCTGTTGGATGAAATGGAAAAAGCTCACCCCGGGGTGCAGGATATTTTCTATCAGGTATTTGATAAAGGGACAATCAAGGATGGCGAAGGCCGGGATATCGACTTTAAAAATACCATCATTATTATGACCTCTAATGTTGGTACCGACACTACCATGCGCTTGTTTGAGGATCCAGAGACGGCGCCGTCAATTGCCGGTCTTGGCAAAGCCCTGAAAGATGATTTACTGCAAATTTTCAAACCCGCGTTTTTAGGCCGGCTCAATGTCATACCTTATTTACCACTGGATGATGACAAACTGGCCATGATCAGCCGCTTGCAGCTACAACGGATTGAAAAACGGTTGCGGCAACATTACAACGCCGGGTTCAGTTACGACCAGGCGGTGATCGACGCTATTGTCAGCCGTTGTCAGGACGCCGGTTCTGGGGCCCGTACTATTCACAATATTCTGCAAAACAGCTTGTTGCCCGAGCTATCTGTATTGATCCTGCAGCGCAGTGCAGAGCAACAGCAGATAGCTCAGGTTAGCTTGAGTTTTAATGACGAAAAATTCGACTATCTTATCGACTGAATATTACATTTATTAAACAATTAATATTGCAATTCATTTCTATTCCGACTTGCAGTATTTTAAGTTAAAAATAGATATAAATAGTTAATTAAAAGTTGATCATAGATGCTTTGAATGTATAATTTGTACAGTTTGAAAAAGTACTTTACCGACATAGCCCGCTTTAATGTTTAAACAGTGTTAATTTTGTTTGTAGTAATCATGGTGGTTGGAGGGAGTGTTTTTTTAGCGTTTGGCCGGGGTGAGGTTTGCCCGGGTTTATATCTGTCCTGAGAGGACACTATTTTAAATATGCAAAAGGAGCATAGCATGCAAGCAAATACCTACCTGCAGTATGGCGCGATCAAAGGCGAATCAACCGCTGATGAATTTAAAGACATGATCACCGTACTATCGATGGATTGGGGTTCTCACCGCGAGTTAACTTCATACACCGGTACTGCGATGGACCGTGAAGCCAGTTCTACCCGGTTAAACGATATTGTTATTACTAAACTGCAAGATAAATCATCACCAGATTTATTCAAAGAAGCCACTATCGGTAAAGGCCAGAAGGCTGTGTTCCACATTACCAAGCAAGGCGACAAAATTGAAGAAATCATGAAAATTGAACTGACTGATGCAATGATCAGCAGCTATCAGATGTCAGTTTCTGGCGACCGTCCTGTTGAAACTATCGTTATCAGCTACACCGAGCTGATGATGACTGTTAC
>NZ_JAGYIM010000005.1 GCF_018402695.1 Arsukibacterium sp. | reverse complement strand
GGGCTTTTCAACAATGGCGGTCATTTTTACCGACTCGCCGGCGGCCATTTTGTGGCCTTCGACATCGGCCACCCCGTAGCTGCTGACATTTTCCAGCGGCACCGGTTCTACCATTACCTGGCTGATACCCGATTCAGAAAACAAGTTGTTCATCTGCGCCAGATTATCTTTTTTAAGGTCACTGTCATAACCATCAATTAATACATCAGGCAGCACCACGGCAAAAGGCACATTACCAATTAACGGCCGCGCGCACAGTACGGCGTGGCCCAGGCCTTTTGCTTCGCCCTGGCGCACATGCATTATGGTGACGTCTTTCGGGCAAATATTCTGTACTTCATCCAGCAGCTGGCGTTTTACCCGCTTTTCCAGCATCGATTCCAGCTCAAAACTTTTGTCAAAATGGTTTTCAATGCTGTTTTTAGAGGAATGGGTTACCAGCACTATTTCTTTTATTCCGGCGGCAATGCACTCTTGCACCACATACTGAATTAGCGGCTTATCGACCACTGGCAGCATTTCTTTCGGGATAGCCTTAGTGGCGGGTAACATACGGGTGCCTAAGCCGGCAACGGGAATAACAGCTTTTGTTACTTTCACACTTTTATCCTTGTTTGGGTTAGCCTGATATGACATTGACCAGTGAGCTGAAAATTGTAGCAGTTTAACAGTTAAAACCGGCAGTCGAAACTGCAGGCGTAATTAACGACCTAAGTTACGGCAATTTTATGACTTAATTGTGACATCGGTTGTTATTACAAATTTAGCAGATTCATAATTCTGGCATTGGTTTTATGCACGTCGAAATGTTGCTCTGCCAGCTTGCGGCTGTGCAGGCCCATAGTGCAGATTTGCTCCGGCTGCTGAATAAAGTACAGCATGGCCTGCTCTAATGCAGCTTGATCATGCACCGGCACTAAAATGCCATTGTAGCCTTGTTCTACTGTTTCCCGGCAACCGGGGGCGTCGGTAGTAATAATGGCACGGCCAATGGCCATCGCTTCCTGGGTGCTGCGCGGCACCCCCTCCCGGTAATAGGATGGCAATACGAACACACTACTCTGGACTAAAAATGGTACTACGTTAGCCACTTTCCCGGGGTAGCGAACAATGTTGTTGCTAACATAGTATTCCAGTTCAGTAGCGGATAATGCCCCTGCGCCCGCGTCCGGCTGGCCTAAAACCACAAATTCTACTTGTGGGTAACGTTTTTTTAGTTGCTCGGCCGCGGCCAGGTAGTAGCGAATGCCTTTTTCGTTTAATAACCGGCCAACAAAGATAAAACGTACAGGTTCAGTGGGCACCGGCATTATCGGAAAATTGTCGAGCTCAACCCCGATACCTTTTAAAACGCATAGCTGCTTCAGATTAATTCGGTACTGATCGATTAAATCCGTTTTATCATCCTGATTTAACAAAAACACGCAATGGGTGGTCGGCAAACTAAGCTGATACAAAGCGACCTGCAGCCGGCGCAATGCTTTGGCTTTAACGGTTAAACCCGAAGCCGGCACGGTAAATGCCCGGCCCAGGCCTTCTATTTTTGCTACCCGCAATGGCACCCGTGCCAGCCAGGCCGCCAAACTGCCATAGATAACCGGCTTGGCAAAATAGCAAAAACTCAGGCTGATTTGATACTGCTTAAACAGTTTATACAGTTGCCAACAGGTTTTTAAATCGGCCAGCGGGTTTAAACTAAAGCGGCTTAACTGGTACGAAACAGGGGTAACACCCAGCGCTTTAACTGCGGCAATGCTGTTTTCATCATAATCGGTGGCAAAGGCATATACCTGATGACCTGCCGCAGCCATGGTTTTTAACAGGTCGGCCCTGAACCCCAGCATGGTCTCAGCCAGGGTGCCCACGACAGCAATCCGCTGCACCTGCCCTGTCGGGTCTGTTAGCAACGGCTCTGGTCCGGTGGTCGTGCTGGCGATACCTTGCCCGCTTAGCTTATTTCGGTCTGACAATTCGATTAATTCCCCACCTTAGCCATTGCCAAAGCTTACTGTTAAAACTTGGCTGTTCCTGGCGCCATTGTTGTAAATCTGCCAGTGTTGCCAATGCTGTAGTGTAATAGCCGCTGTGGCGGCAAACATACA
>NZ_JAGYIM010000004.1 GCF_018402695.1 Arsukibacterium sp. | reverse complement strand
CTCGGCAAAAACCAGAATCTGGCCCTGCTCCAGGGTAATAGTCATGCTTTTTTCAATCACATCACCGGCCATACCTTGCTGACGGTATTGCTGGTTGATAAGCAAGCGCTGTTGTTTTATTTGCTCGCTGGCCTGCTGCAACAGAGCCTGCGGAGCGTTAGGCTCCATATCGACCTGCATAATCAATAAATCGCCCGGCACTTGCGGGAACATCACACTGCGTATTTTGCCCAGACTTAAATAGCCAAATACCAACACGCACAGGGCTACAGCCACGCACAACATCCCGTAGCGATAGCGCAAAGCGCTGATTAATAATGGCCGGTACAGTCTTTGCCGAATGCTATCCAGGCCTTGCTGTGGCAGATGACGCCAACGCTGCAGGCGACTTTGACGCTGGCTTTGGCCGAGCGGGATATGACGTAAATGGGCGGGTAAAATCAGTTTGGATTCTAACAGCGAAAATAATAAAGCGACGATAATAACCCAGGCAAAGCCGGCAAACAGACGCCCGGTTTCCGATGGAAACTGCGTCATAGGTAACAGGGCTACAACGGTTGTGAGTACGCCAAAGGTGGTGGGCAGGGCGACTTTTTTGGCACCGGCAATGGTGGCGCTCACCGGGTCGGTAGTTTGTGGGTTGGCTGTTTGTTTTTGGCTATAAATACTTTCGCCAACGACGACCGCATCGTCCACCAGGATGCCCAGCACCAGAATAAATCCAAAGGTGGTGACTTCGTTAATGGTGTACTGAAAGCCAAGCTGACCGAGCACGATTAACGTACCGGCAATGGCGACCGGCAATCCCATAGCCACCCAGAATGCCAGGCGCAGTTGTAAAAAAAGACTGAGAATCACAAACACCAGCACAAAGCCGATCCAGGCGTTGTCGGTCAGCAATTGCAGTCTTGATTGCACGTAGTCGGCCGCGTTAAACCATACCGTCAGGCTGACATTATCAGGCAGCTGAGCACGGAGTTGAGCGACCTCTTGCTTGACCTGGCGAGAGATTTCCAACACATCGCTCTTAGCCGCCATTTTAATGGCAAAGGCAATGCTGGGCTGCTGATTAAACCGAATCTCGGAGTTGCCTTCGATAAAACCGTCTTCGATGCGGGCCACGTCACTTAAACGCAGGCGCTGGCCCTGATCACTGACACGCACCACCAGCTGGCTTAAACGCTGCAATGATTCGGCACTGTGCTGGCCCTGCAATAAAAACTGGCCGTTATTGGTTTTTAACAACCCGGTACGGCTGCGCACGGATTGCTGGTGAATGGCTTCGGCCACCTCCGTCAGCGACAACTCATAGAGCTGCATTTTTTCCGGTTGCAGATAAATATATACGCCGTATTCCAGCAAACCGTATTGTTCGATTTTATGTACCGCCGGATTAGCCAGCAGGGTTTGCTTAACCTGATTGGCCAGCTGTACCAGACTGTGATCGTCGGTGTCGCCATGGAGTTGCACCATGAGGGCATCGAAGGTCATATCCGCCAGTTGAACCTGCGGCTTTTCCGCTTGTTGTGGCCAGTCATAAATACTTTCAATATTGGCTTTAACGTCGCTGAACAGCCGTTGCACATCGTAGTCGAGTTGCTTTTTAACGGTGACATTGAGCATGTCTTGCTGGCTGGTGACGGCAACGGATTTAATACCACTCAGGCCTTCCAGTGCCTGTATGACTTTTTGCCCCAGCTCCTGATCTATCTGTGCGCCGCTGCGGCCTTCGTAATAAGCGCTGACAGTAATTTCACTGGCAGGCAGTTTAGGTAACACTTCTTTGCGCATATGGCTGGCAGATATCCAGCCACCGATCAACAAGGTCAGCATCAACAAATTAGCGGCGACCGGGTGACGCGTGAACCAGGCGATCATAGTGCCGCCTCCTGACTGAGAGTGG
>NZ_JAGYIM010000003.1 GCF_018402695.1 Arsukibacterium sp. | reverse complement strand
GTGGCGGCAAACATACAATGGATATAACAGCAAGGTTGCAGCCACCAGCTGTTGCAGCGTTAATGGCCTGCCACGACGTGGACACTGATGCAAGTCAGTGGTCAGGCCCCAACCGGCATAAAATGGCATACCGTAACAGGTCACCGGCAGGCCACGGATTAACGCTTCAAAACCGGCCAACGACGTCAACACATGTACCTCATCTACCTGGCCAAACATAACAGTAATACTGCAATCGGTAACCTGCTGATCGCAATAGTCCAGCGCCTGCTGCTCGTTTTCGCCCCGGGCCCGGGCGCCAGCCAGCACATCAGGGTGCGGTTTATAAATAAGCCAGGCATCCGGGTTAGCCTGCCTTACGGCTTTTAACAACTCGATATTGCGCTTAATACCCGGCGCGCCCCTGGCAATAGAAGCGTCGGTTTCAACCTGGCCTGGTACTAAAATCACTTTTTTGCTGGTCGCCGGTCGCTGCCAGTTAATACTGCCGGTATTATATTTGCTGATACCGCTGCTGTTTAATTGTTCGATAAGTTCGGTGGCCTGTTGTAACAAAGGTTGGCTGAACTGTTGCTGAGCAAGCAGGTTTTCTAAATCTGATGGCGCTGTCGCATCAAAATATAAGCCGCGGCTGTCGGCTACCCAGGAGAGGGGTTTGACAAATTGCGCGCCCAGGCCCACCGAGCGTAAAAAACCATCTTCCAGCCGGGTAAGCTTTACCAACGGGGCCAGAGCTGGCAAGGGTTTAAACCCCCAACTGATAGCATGACTGGCTGGCGGTACCTGGCTGGCATTATTAACAAAGCGCAGCGTGCTGCCTTGTAAAAACTGCTTAACTACCGGACGCCAGATGCGGTTAAAACCAATAGCATAAAGCTCTGGCGCAAAGCGCTGGCGCTGCTTACGTTGCCATGCAAGCCAGTCGAGAGCCTGAATGATGGTATTAAAACCATTGTTTGCTTCAGGCCGGGTATCATGGCCAATATGGGTTAACGTACCATTGACCAGTGCGCTAACCACTTTAGCGTCGCTAAAAATCTGCCACACCAACTTACCCAGTAAACGGTTGTCGGCTTTAGTTTGCGCAGCGTCAGATGACAAGCCACAATAATGGGTGGCAGCCAGATAAAAGGAAGGGAGAAAACTATAAACCGTTTTACGCCATAACAACGCTTCAAAACCCAGCCAGCTGTTCGCGGTAATAACAGCACGGGCATTAGCTAATAATTTGCCATGATGAACCTGAGGTGGGCATTCCTGCACCAGGTCGACACCAGTTAGTGAATGTTCGCTGTTCGCCTGAGCAAGTCGACACGCTGCGTGCTGCTCATGACAAACCAACACTACCCCTGTAGCTGCCAGCGCCAGTTGTTTTGCCTTGAGCAGCATCTGCCTGGTTACGGATAGCGCTAAACCGGATTGTATTATCAATAATATGTAAACGTCGGGCAGGTTCTCAGTATCCCGGTAACGATTGTAGCGGGATACTCCAGCTTGTTGCCAGCACTGAATAAAATGGTCTGCTGCCACTTGTTGCTCGCTGGTCAGCGACGGCACGTCAGGCAGTATCGATGCTGTATCAGTGACACTGGTAACTCTGCTAGCTAACAATACCGGCTGCTTGCCGTTTAGCGGTGGGCAAAACAGCACATCGTGTTCCGATGTCATGGGTTAGTCCCGATGGTCGCGGATTATCGAGCGGGTTAAATGGCTTATCGCAGCCAGAAAAAGCGCGAAGAAAGTAAAAACCGCAATGTTATACAGTCGTTTTGGCTCGGTAGAAAATTCTGCCTGAGTCGGTTGTTGTAATATCGATACTTGTTTTAGTTTACGAGCGGCTTCGACCCGGGTGCTTTCCAGCGTTAATAAGGCATTGGAATAGAGCTCGAGTGCAAACTGGGCTTTAAGTTCTAATGTTTGATATTCTGCTGAAATCCGGTTCAGCGAATCACCACTGGTGGTTGCCATTTTTTGTTTTTCGGTTTCAATTTGCTGGCGCAAGGCGTTGATTTCGCTATTCAGGCGGATAATCTCAGGAGAAGCCGCGCTTTGAAAGCTGGCGGCTGAGCTTTTGCGGGCTTCTAACAACGATAACTGGCCCTGCAACTGCGAAACAATAGCAAAGAAGCTTTGCACGGTACCGGTAGGCGAGACCATTCCCTGCTCGTTCTGAAAGGTAATCAGCTCTTCCCGAATGCTATAAAGCCGTTGTTCCAGTGTAGCCACCTGCTCTTCAATAAAGGCCACTTGCTCGGCCGCTAAACGCTGGCCCATCTGGTTCATATGCAGTTCGCCTTCGTTCAGCAACGTCTGGGCAATGGCGTGTGCCATATCCGGGCTATACGCCTGCACTTTTATCCGTAACACGCTGGCATAATCATCAAAATGAATTTCGATTCGGTTTTGAATATAGTCATACAGTTTTTCAAGCTCGACATCGGAACTACTTAAACGAGACCAGTAGTCGATATCGCCATTAGCATAGTGGCTACGGATATCCAAGGTTTGCTGCAGTTTTTGCAGCATATCTACCGACTCTAAATGGTCTTTTAACAGTAGTAAATCGCCTGAACCACTGGTGCCAGATAACAAAGCAGAGACATTTAACCCCACCGGACTGATTTCCGGGCTTTGCAACACGATATGGGTTTGCGATACGTAGCGATCAGTCGCCAGGATGCTCCAATAAAAAATGGCCATGGTTACGGCCACAAAACATAGCGCCCAGTGGGGTTGGAATTTTGCAAATGTCTTGGCTTTAAACACAACGTTCATTGTTATTTTTTACCTATGCTTTGGTGATAATCGTGAATGGCGTCGGCCAGTTTGTCGTACCAGATAGCCTGGCCCTGGTGCAGCCAGATCCCCGACTCGCACATATCTTTTAAAATACCGGTGCTGTGCGACACCATGATCAGACTGGCTTTGCCAATGCGGTCTCGAAACGCTTGTTTGGCTTTAGCTTTAAAGCTGGCATCACCCACTGAGGTGGCTTCATCAGATAAATAGACATCAAAATCGAACGCCAGTGATAAGCCAAACGCCAGCCGGCTGCGCATACCACTGGAATAGGTTTTTACCGGCTGATCGAAGGCCTTACCTATTTCAGCGAAATCCTGCACAAAGGCAATAATTTCAGGTATTTTGTCATTACCGCCATGAATTCGGGCGACAAATTTGACATTCTGGCGGCCAGTCATGGTGCTTTGAAAGCCGCCACCCAGGCCAATCGGCCAGGACACTTTACAATTCTGGATAATTTGGCCTTTATCGGGGGCATCCATACCACCTAGCAACCGCAATAAGGTGGACTTGCCAGCGCCGTTTTTACCGACCAGGCCAACGCTGACCCCGCGCGGGATATGAAAGTTAACATCTTTTAATACCCAGTCGCCGCCAAAAGGCCCGTGGTAGCGCTTATACAGGTTTTTGACTTCAATCATTGCGCCATTAACCTTGTTTTTAAGCGGATATGCAGCATTAAGCTCAGCAGTAGTATCGAGATTGACCAGTACTGTAAATACAATAAGTTAATACCGTCGATGGTGCGATAATGCTCAAAAAATGCCAGCCGCAGACTTTCAAGACCGTGCAACACCGGATTATATAACAAATATTCGCGCAAATAATGCGGCTTTAACTGAATGGGGATAATAACCCCCGATAAAAAATATAGCGGAAAGGTGATCATACCGATGATTTTCGCCAACTCCTGTACCAGGGTAATGGCTACTGAAAACAGTAAACCAAAGGCAAACCCCAGCAACCACAGATTAAGCCAGACCCAGCCGGCCTGGATGGCATTAGCCGGCATAATTTCGTGACCCAGAAAACTTGCGCCAAAAATCATCAGCATAAAAACAATTGATTTAAGTACGCCCTCTAGTACAGCCCGAATTAACACTGTATCAAACGGGTGCACTTGGCGGTAAGCAAACAACGCGCGGTTTGCAGCAATGGCATTCATACTGCGATTCATGGCGTTACGGAACATTAAAAAGCCGACAATGCCAACAATTAACCAGGGGATAAAGTCGGCACCAGGGATCATTTTTATCCGGCCCATTAGCTGGCGCAAACTGATTAAAATAACCAGATGGGCAATGGGCTCTAATAGCAGCCAGGTCCAGCCAAAGCGATCACCGCTGATCCGGGCGGTGGCTTCACGCATAAATAACGCATGCCAGACGTGTAGAGCGACCTGCCAGGGGGAGCGTAATTGCATGGTTACAGGTCCAGGACCACTTTGGCCGCTATAGCCACCTGATACAGAATTTGGGTAATACTGGCGGCCAGCTGCAGGTTCTTGGTGGTAACAGCCGGTAGCACTAAAATTTCATCACCTGGACGCAGGGTAACATCACTGGCGTTCCGCACTTCGCCATTCTGGCGCACCACTAATACTCTGTCTTTATCAGCGTGCTGGCTGAAACCGCCGGCGCCTTCAATATAATCCCGGGCTTTGCGGCCAGGCACATAAACTACTGCCTGTGGAATATACACTTCGCCACTGACTAAAATGGCGTCAGAACGAGACGGAATGGTAATAATATCGCCGTCCTGCAGGCGCAAGTCGACAATGTCATCGTTATGAGCCAGCACCATGCGGCCGTTCGGTTCAATTTCCCGCGCTTGGGCGACAAAGGCACTGATAAGCTCGGCTTCGCGGGCCCGGATTGCCGACTCTTCGGCAGTGGCCGACGGCGCCCCTAAATAAGTGGTTTCCAACCGGCGTAGGCTTTCATCTAATGCCTGTTTTTGCCGTTCGGCGACACTTAGCCGGCGCAGTGAAATATTCTGATAATCGGTAAGTTCAGGTTCAATCGCCACAATATTTAACAGTTCGTGCAAGCTAGCGTCTTTTGGCAACACAAAATGCGAAGGCCCAAGGTATTGTCCTTCCAGTTGCACCACAATACTGCTGTGATGATGATCAGCAAAAAACATCACTTCATCGCCATTGGCAACCCTGGCCGTATTAAATTCTGCCAGCGGCAGATAGCGGGCAACCGGACCACTGTTGCGCATGCCCCGTAACAGTGCATGTGACACCCCGGCGTTCAGCTGCGCCAGTTCGGTTAACACTTCACCGGCAAGGTAGTGCTGTTGTTCAGTCTGATTAAGTTCATAGTGATAAGGCCGGCCAACATCACCATGTACGGTAACGACCGGGCCGCGTCGCTCGACTAAAATTGTGTCGCCGCTTTGCAGTTGCTCGTGTCCTAAGTCACCCTGTAGCAGAAACTGGTATAGATCCAGCACGGCCAGCGTTTCGCCATTACGGATTAAACGGATATTGCGATAGCTGCCTAGCTGATTGTCTACACCCGAAGCCTGATCAATAAAATACAATATTGAATCGCTCGGTACCCCGGCATAGCGTCCCGGTTTGTTAACAAAACCAGTGACAAACACCGCTACCGGTTGCACACCCTGTAAGTTGGTGTAAACATTGACATTATCAGAGTATACCCTGCGCACTGCGTTACGTACGATACCATCGAGCTGGCTGTGGCTGGCGTCCATAACCTTTACCGGGCCAATAGTGGGAATAAAAATATTACCCTGAGCGTCTACCGGCAGCACCCGGTCAATATCCACTGCGCCCCATACCCGCAAGGTAATCTGGTCACCGGGCAAAATACGATACTGCGGGTTTAAACCATCCGCCCGCACGCCGCGAAAGCCGCCACTAAACAACTCAGCACCAAAGGGCTGAATTTCATCGCTTAGCTCTCCTGCCGCCGGTAATTGCGGACCATAGGTACCTTGTTGCCAGCTGGTTTGGCTGGGCAGTTCCTGCAATGGCGGTGGGATTAGGCTGCCCTGTCCATCCTGAAGCTGCTGCATCTGAGCTTGTTGTACCTGAGCCTGTTGCGCGGCGGGTAAGTCACCAAAATTCTGGGCAGAAACTGGCAATACCAGAACCAGAGCCACTATTGCTGAAGCCCAGCAGTGGAGTGTAAAGCGTTGAGATTTCATGGTTATTCCTGCGGCAAATTAACAACGGTAAGATCACGGTTTACAGCCCATTGCTGTTCGTCATAACGACATACCACTGCCTTACTACCTTCGGTATTGAGCTGCAGCTGCAGGCATTGTTTGCCAGCAGCTGAGAAGTAACGGTTGACAACCTGTGCAGAGGCATTGGCGCCCCATGGACTATTGCTAAATTGAAGTTGTTGGCCAATACGGGCGGCAGCTAACTGGCCACTGACTTCTGCTGCCAGAAATTGTGGGGCTTTTGCATAGGATGAATAAGACTGAGGCCCAGATGACGTAGTGGCACAACCGGAAAGAAGCGTCGTCGCGGCGATTAAACCTGTCAGCACGGCGCCAGGTTTAGGTAAGACATTTTGCATAAAAGCTTGCACATTTAATTGCATGGTTAAATCCATCTAAACGGAATATCGGAAAATAAGCGGTAATTTATCACAGGCCTGTATCTGGGTGCTACTTATTAGTCTGCTTGTTACCATAACCGCTGCATTTAACAGCAACTATCAGCTTATTGCCGCGCCGTTTTGCCTGACATTATTGCCAGTTGCTGTTGCATGCTAATTTTCGGCTGCCAGCCCAACTGCTGCTGCGCCGCACTGATATTGAGCGGCATAGCGTCATTCAACCGCATTAACCCGCTACTGCCGGTCACCCTGCCAATAATGGTCAGTAACCAAAGCGGCACAGCTAGCAGCCGGACTGGCTTGCCCTGAGCCCGGGCCAGGTTGCGTATTAACTCTGTCGTAGTGACATCATGGTTGTCAGAAATTAGCCAGGTTTGCCCCACAGCAGCCGGATGAACCAGACATAACTGAATAAAATCGGTCAGGTTAGCAACGGCCAGATAACTGCGTTTATGCTGGTTGAAAGCACCAAAAGGTAACCAGCTACCCCGCGCTACCGCCCGTTGCAGCCGGGCAAAATTGCCTTTGACACCTGGCCCGTACACTAATGGCG
>NZ_JAGYIM010000002.1 GCF_018402695.1 Arsukibacterium sp. | reverse complement strand
CCCTGCCATCACGCCAGACAGTACTGAAGGCTGGCGATATTGTGCTGGCCCAGGGTAAATTTAACCGCTTTGAACGGCTGCGCAGCTGGAACTCACTCACTATCGAGCGCGAAGCACCGATGTTGCACGAAAAGTTGCTGGCAGCCAGCGGTCTGGCAGAGCTGGAAGTTGCCGCTGATGGTCCACTGGCGGATGAAATACTGGAACATCACCGCTTTCGCGAAAATTATCAGTTAAATGTGCTGGCAGTGAAACGGCCGGGCCAGACCTTGCGCACCCGGCTGGCCGATTTATCACTGGCAGGAGGGGATAAAATTCTGGTGCAGGGCAGCCGGGCTGCGCTGGAGGCGATGCAAAAGCAGGACGCATTCAGTGCCGTACAGCTGCTCAGTGCTGATGATGTTAAACGTCAGTACAAGCTGGAAGAACGACTGTTCGTTTTAGGTTTGCCGGCAGACAGTCCACTGGTAGACAGCACTTTCGCTGACAACCGGCTGGGGGATGCCTTTGATTTTCGCTTACTGGGCTTATTCCGTCACGGCGAAATTATTCAGCAGTTTCACTCTGATGACAAACTGGAAGCCGGCGACTTACTGTTAATTCAGGGCCGGGAGGAAGACCTGGATATCCTGCGCGGTTTTAAAGAGTTGGAACGACTGGACGATATGTCGCCGTATCTGGACTTGCTGGCAAAAGGTAAGCTGGAGCTGGTAGAGGCCACCTTGCACCCCCGTAGTAAATACATTGGCCAAAGCGTTAACGCTCTGCAACTGGACAAGCGCTACAAGGTGGAGGTAGCAGCCATTTGGCGCGAAGGCCGTTCGTATCGCACAGCGCTTGGCAGCATGTTGTTGCAGCCGGGCGACGCCTTACTGATTGTCGGCCCGCGTTCCCGTCTGGCCCAGCTGACCAATAGTGAACACTTAATTGTAATGAATCCGGTGCAGGTGAAACCGGTCAATGCCAGCAAGGCGCCGCTGGCCGCTGGATTAATGGGCTTAATGGTGTTGCTGAGTGTCACCGGGGTGTTACCTATTTACCTGGCGGCAATTCTGGCTGCTACCTTAATGGTGGCAAGTCGTTGTCTGAGTATGGAGCAAGCCTACGCCGCCATTGACTGGCGTTCTATCTTTCTGATTGCTGGCATGTTGCCGCTGGGGCTGGCCATGCAACATTCCGGTGCTGCGGCCTGGCTGGCTGATGGCGTACTGGCCGGTTTAGGCCAATACGGCCCGCTGGCCGTGCTGGCAGGCTTATATCTGGTCACCGCGCTCGGTACTTTGGTAATACCCGTTGTGGCACTGGTGCTGATAATGGCACCCATTGGTTTGATGTTAAGTAATGCGCTCGGGGTAAGTGGCCAAAGCGCGATGATGGTGGTCGCTGTTGCCGCCACCAGTCTGGCCAGCCCGGTATCCCATGCTGCCAACACGCTGGTGATGGGTCCGGGCGGTTATCGCTTTGTCGATTATTTAAAAGTAGGCGGGCCGCTAAGCCTGTTGTTATTTGTGATTACCATGGCGCTGTTGCCACTATTCTGGCCGCTTACTGGTGGTTAGTGCCAGCACCTTACAGCATGCTCTTTAGCACATCATCTTTTCGAATAAAATGATGGTGCAGGGCTGCGCCAATATGCAGTGCTATCAGGCCAATCAGGACAACGGCCAGCCAGCCATGTAATTCGCGAAATAGTGCGTAATAATGAATATCAACCTGCAGCGCGGCCGGCAGCCTGAACCAGCCAAACACGTCGACTGGCCTGCCAGCAAAATATTGCATCAGATAACCGGACACTGGCATGGCAAACAATAAGATATATAGTAACCAATGAGATGCTTTAGCCACAGTTTTTTGCCAGTCAGCCAATTCATGCGGTAATGCGGGCGGCTCATGGCGCAGACGGTTTATCAGCCTTGCCGTTACCAGTAAAATAGCCATAACCCCAAATGCTTTATGGATGTTTAACAGAGTTAACTGCCAGGGCTGCAGTGAAGTTACCATCAGTAGGCCTGCGGCCACCATGGATAACACTAACGCTGCCATCCCCCAGTGAAACAAACGCATAGACAGTGAAAAGCGATCTGAATTACTCATTATTGCTGCCCTCTAACGCACCTTGTAATTGTTCTTTTGCCCGGCGCCGGTATGACTCTGCATAGGCTGCAGAGCGCGCACGAAGAATGGGATCGGCGGTTGCTTTAACACCGACAGGTAATACCAGAGGGTCAAAATTAATGGCATGGCAGTCACCTTCCAGCTGAGGAGTTGTGCCGGTAAGCACCAGCTGACCTGCCGTAATTTGCTGGCGGTTGTCAGGCCATGCTTTGGTTGGATTCGTTTCATCATCTGAAGGATCCGCCAGCGTAAATACCCAGTCAAATACCACCTCTCCGGCTGCTATCCTGGCGGCTATTTCCTGTTGCAACGCATTATCGCGATCTGACTCCGTTGCTGGCACCGCAACAGTAGGTCGCATAGCCCAGCGCACAGCTTGTTGCTTGCCGTCAGTGTTAACTAAATAAAAGGCATTAATGCTGTGATAGGTTTCAGCAGCAAAACTGCCCGATGGCTGATACTGGGCTGCCCAAGCCCGGAATTCATCACTCTCAGGATGGTCGGCAAAAAATTGTTTTATTGCTGCCGGGCCAGCCTGAATAGCCTGGATTTGCTGGTAAAAGGTGTGTGGATCGGCCACTGCCATTACCGGCGGCGTATTCATGGCCAAGCGCCATTGCTCGGTGCGGCTGCTGGCAAAACTTAACGCCATACTGCGAACCGGCGCTTTCAGATCGGGCGCAGTCGGGTTATTACCAGCAATAGATAACCGGCCAATAAAAGGTGTGCTGCCGGCTTTAAAAAGGCTGGCTTGTGAATAGTCTGCCAACTGACCATTGACCCGAAACTCACCACTGATGCAAATACCTTTAGCGTGAGCCCGGCGGAACCCGGGAAAAGCGCTGTTGCCCTGTTGCAAATTGACGAACTGCTGTGCTGAGACCTTGGGCGGGGCGTCGGCACCAAAGCTAACTGCGGGGGCCAGCAATAGCGCCAGATATAATGTTCTCATATTAAAATACTCATTGGCTGATTTATCCTTGACTAAAATTATATGCGTTTTAGCAGCATACGGTTCAAAGACCGGGAGATTGCATAATATCTTTCAGTGCTTCGGCCAGGTGATGTCTGGTCGGGTTTCACATCAACGACCTGATAAGTGTGCAAAGTTGTACCTTTAACTACAATTTTGCGTTAGCTTATACCGCAGGATCTGGCTTGAGGAATTCATGCATTTACCCACAGTAATTATGGTCGCGCTGGCAATAAATTTTATTGTTGGTGTTTATTTGTATCTGCTTTATCGTCGTAAGCCAAAAGACCGCTGTTTTAAACTGTGGTCGTTTTCCTGTGTCTGTTTTGTGTTGGGTTCAGGTTTAGTGGTGTTGCGCTACTACCCCTTCCCTGAGGTATTAACCTTTTTTATTGCTGACAGCCTGTTGCTGCTGGCACCGCTATATGTGCTGGCGGGGCTGGTGCAGTTTTCACGCTTTCGGTACACCAAACGCCGCAGGCGTCAGGCATTCGCTGCTCTGGCCTTTACCTTACTGGTGTTGCTGGCAAGCTATCAGCAACCAGGCCTGATAAGTGTGGCAGTGGCGCTGGCCATTGGTATTACATTTTGCCTGTGTGCCCTTTTACTGCAAAGGTCCGTTATCACCGAACCGTCCTTTAGCCGAACCCTGCAAATAGTTTTTATAGTGCATGCATTGGTGATGTTCGGGCAAGCCGCGTTAATAATGTTTAACTGGCAGCAGCTCAATATGCATGGCTTACCAGAAACCTCTATTTACACCCTGCTTAGCCACATTTTGTTAACCACATTTACCGCCTTGCTATTGCCATGGCTAAGCTTTTTGAAACTGGAGCGTAAACTTACCCTTAGATCGCAACGTGATGGCTTAACCCGGCTGGCGAATCGGGAGCACTTTTTTAATCAGATTGAGCGGTACTGGCAGCAACATCCATCGATCCCTGCGGTGCTAATGATGATTGATATCGATTTCTTTAAAGGCGTAAACGACACCTTTGGCCATGCGGTGGGTGACCGGGCTATTGCTTTGGTAGCGAAGCTGCTGTCAAAACAACTGCGCAGCAACGATATTATTGGCAGGATAGGTGGCGAGGAATATGCGGCGTTGTTAATTGATATAGACGAGCAAACGGCGTTGAGGATCAGTGAGCGGCTCTGTCAGCAAGTCGCAGCGCAATTACAGTACATTGACGATGCCAAAGTTGAGCTGACTATCAGCATTGGCATGGTCCATGTGGTTCCGGCACAGCACAAGCATACTGCTGCCTTTAAAATCGCTGATGAAGCCTTGTACGCCAGTAAACAGGCCGGTAGAAACACCGTAACACTGGGTAAGCTTAATACAGTTTAACATCTGGTATTTGATTAATCCTTCAAATTTTTGTGAGTCAGCACTCTTGCTGTGGTCATGTTTGTTCCTTCGTAAATAACAAATGTATATACATAATGAAAATCTTGAATTACATTCGGGTACAAGAATCTGCCAACTGATTGAACTTTTAAGACTGTTCTTGCTGCCACTTGTCTTAATTGTTTATCAAGAGAAAGCTGATTTTAGATATCAGCGCCGTTAAAACAGCATATATAAAAAAAGGAGTTAAAGTGGAAGAATTAAAACATTCCGGGCTTGGTATCGCGTCATTTATCACAAGTATTGCCTCTGGGATCCTGATATTTGTGCTTATTGTAATCGCTGGCATTATGGAAGTGTCTACACCTGGTGGCATTGATGAAAACTCTGCAGATGCGATAATAGTAGGCCTGTGTGTCCTTGCTTTTTTAGGGACGTCAGTAGTTGCATTTGGCTTGGGTATTGGTTCACTTGTTCAGAAAAACCGCAAAAAAATCCTTGGCATCCTTGGTACAACGTTTTCTGCACTCATAGTGTTAGGAACGGTATTTCTTATTGTTCTTGGTTTGTCAATGGAGTGATGCTGCTCAAGCAACAGCCATAATGTGGCATTTGACAAGTATTGGCCATATTGATTACTTGATGGTGTTATTACTTCAAAGAAACGATACGAACACTATTATCCATAAAATATGATAGCTGGCCTATATACCATGATAACTGCAGACTACTTACCATAAACCCAGCTGTGCTTGCTGCTCGCCTGGCCAGGGCGAGAGTACTAGGTGGGGTTGCTGTAAATCGGCGGCAAACTGGCGGCACAGCTGAGGAGCGAGGGTATTGTCCGGGGTGTGGAAAAAACAGTACGGCGTTTTCCCCTCTCGCAGCCAGTTGTTAATTTTCGCTAGCCAGGGGGTATAGAATTGCCGGTTAAGCTCCATATCATCGGTGCCGATAAAGCGCAGCATCGGCCGGTCACTCAGGCAAATAGCATGCACCGGTAAGCGTGGCTTTTTCGCCTGGGCATCCAATAGCGCCGGGCTGCTGGCCGTTACTGAAAATAGCGCTCGGCTATCTAACACCACCCGCTCGGCACCGTGTTGCTGCAACAGGCGGTTTAAGGCCAGTTCGTGCTCAGCCTTATCAAAAAACGCCGGATGGCGTACCTCTACTGCTAATGGCACCTTACTACTTAATAGCTCAAGCACAGTGGTTAATTGCCCCAGCATGGCCGGGCCCACTGCTGCAGGTAGTTGTAAGTGAACTAAACCAATAAAAGGGTGGACCGGGGCAAAATGTTGCCACCATGCTAACAGGGCGCTGTGGTCGAGCTCCGTTAACTGATGACTAAAACGACGGGGGATTTTAAATACAAAGCGGAAATGCGCTGGCAACTGCGTGGCCCAACGCGCCAATTGGCTGTCGGACGGGTCAGCATAAAAGCTGGTATTGCCCTCCACGCTGTTAAAATACTGGCTGTAACCGGCCAGAAACTCATTGTTGCTCAGATCATCAGCAAATAAGCTGCCTTTCCAGCGGCTGTTAGCCCACATCGGACAACCAACATACAGCAAAGGGTTACAGTTCCAGGTTATCAATCAGCCGGGTGCTGCCAAGTTTAGCTGCGGCCAGAATGACTTTTGGCTCGGTTGCGTCAACAGCGAGCGTCAGACTGTGCTGATTGCTGATATTAACGTAATCCGGCACAAAACCCGCTGCTGTAAGCTGTGTCTTGGCTTGTTGCTCCAATGCCCGGTAATTATGGTTGCCGGCGATAATGCTGGCTTTAAGTTGCTGTAATATCTGATACAGCGCAGGGGCCTTAGCCCGCTCTGCCGGCGTTAAATAACCATTGCGGGAGCTAAGTGCCAGGCCGTCATTTGCGCGCTCAGTGGCCACGCCAATAATCTCAATCGGCAAGGATAAGTCGATCACCATCTGGCGGATAATCGCCAGTTGCTGAAAGTCTTTTTTACCG
>NZ_JAGYIM010000001.1 GCF_018402695.1 Arsukibacterium sp. | reverse complement strand
ATGAATCAGGTTTTCCGCACCGCTGGCGGCAATAATAGCGGCACCACCCATGTGCATTAAGAAGGATCCGTCGCCGTCTAAGCAAATCACCCGCCGGCTGGGCGTGCTAAGTGCCACACCAAGGGCAATAGAGCTGGTGTGCCCCATAGCGCCAACGGTTAAGAAATCACGCTGACTTTCTTTGCGGGCTTCTCTTAGTTCGTATAGTTCGCGCGAGGTTTTACCGGTGGTCGATACCATCATATCGCTGCTGTCGCTGCACTCCAAAATAGTGGCTAGTGCGTCTTCGCGGCTTAAGCTGTCAGGCTTAGCGGCTGGTTTGGCAAGCTTGTATTCAGCAAAAGTATTCTTGCGCACCAGCAAAGCCACCGGGGCGCCGGTGCGTTCTAAGTCAGCAAAGCTCTGCATCAGCACAGCATTGATGTCACTGCCGGCTTCCAGTACTTGCCAGGGAATATTCAAGTTATCCAGCATGCCCGGCGTTATACGCCCTTGCTTTACATGCTGCGGTTCGTCTTTTACATCGGGTTCGCCACGCCAGCCAATAATCAGCAGTGCCGGAATGCGATACACGTCGCCGTCGGTTAGCGAGGTTAAAGGGTTAACCAGGTTACCCAGCCCCGAGTTCTGCAAGTACACGGCAGCCGTTTTGCCGGTGCCTAAATGATAGCCTGCTGCTAGCGCCAGCGCGTTACCTTCATTGGCGGTAATAATGTGCTGATCGGCTGGTAAGGTATCGCATACGTAAGCACAGAAGCTTTTCAGCAGCGAATCAGGTACGCCGGCATACATGGTGACGCCATAGTCAGCCAGCGCCTTTGAGAAATCAGCAGGTTGTATCACACGTTATCTCCAGGCTGTTGATTACCAGACCAGTTGCCACCAGGCTATTTACCACCAGGAATCAACTCCAAAATTTCTTTAATCGGCATCATATCGGCATCTACTTCGGCGGAACGGCCATGCTGCAATATCGATTGCGCGGTTTTCATCATGGCCGGATACGCACTACGCAGTAACTGATTGGCATAAATCACAATATTCACGCCGTTATCAATGAGTTCCTGCTCAGTTACTTTGTTGTAACTAGAAGGCACAGCTACCAGTGGCTTGCGGTTCTCTAATTTGTTGTAACGCGCACAGAACTCAAACACTTCGGTGGGTTCTTTTTCGCGGCTATGAATCATAATACCGTCGGCACCAGCATCTAAAAAGGCTTCGGCGCGCTTAACAGCATCATCCACCCCTTTGCCTAAAATCAGGCTTTCAATCCGGGCAATAATCATAAAGTCACGGGTTGCCTGAGCGCTTTTCCCTGCCTGAATTTTAGCGCAAAAATTCTCAATGGAATCCTGAGTCTGATCTACCTCGGTACCAAACAGGGAGTTTTTCTTCAGGCCGGTTTTGTCTTCAATAATTACCGCCGAAACTCCTAAGCGCTCCAGCGTTTTCACGGTAAACACAAAGTGCTCAGGTTTACCGCCAGTGTCAGCATCATAAATAATCGGCTTGGTAGTTACTTCCAGCACTTCGTTCAGGGTCACCATGCGCGAGGAAACATCCACGGCTTCAATGTCAGGCTTACCTTTAGCGGTCGAGTCGGTCAGGCTGCTGCCCCACATGCCGTCAAATTCCTGTGGGCCATTTGGGGTATTTACCCGAGTGTTTTCGATGATAAGACCA
>NZ_JAGYIM010000025.1 GCF_018402695.1 Arsukibacterium sp. | reverse complement strand
GGGCCAGCACAATATCGCCAGCCTTCAGTACTGTCTGGCGTGATGGCAGGGTAAAGGTTTCCTTGCCACGGGTCAGCGCGATGACCATCAGACCGACGGTATTAATCAATCCTGACTCTTCCAGCGTGCGACCAGCCAGCAATGAGGGCTTGGGTAAACGCAGGGCAAAAATCCGCTCCTGTAAACCATATTGATCGCTGAGGTTCCGGCTACCAGCCAGGCCTGCGCGGCCAGGATCCGTTGCCGGCAGCAGGTGGCGGCCAATAAAGGCTACAAATAAGGTACCAGCCAGCAAAACCGGTAAACCAATCAGCGCAAAATCAAATAACCTAAAGCCAGGCTGATTATTATTCTCCAGCGCAATACTAACCAGTAAATTCGGCGGCGTACCGATTAACGTTAGCAAGCCACCCAGCATGGCACCAAAGGCCATTGGCATCAGTACCTTAGCGGGTGGAATACCACAGCGTCTGGCTGCCTCTACCGTAACAGGCAGCAACAAAGCCACTACGCCAATGTTACTCATAAAGGCTGACAACAAACCGGCAACCAGCATAATCACGATGATCATCTGGGTTTCACTGTTACCCGACAGGCGGATCACCCGCCGGCCAATGCTATCGGCAATACCGGCCCGGGTTAAGCCCTCACTCATAATAAACATGGCCCAGACCGTAATTACTGCCGGGTTACTGAAACCACTTACTGCCTCAGCCGGAGACACCAGCCCCAGCAATGCCAGGGTGCATAGCACCAGCAGGGCTACGACATCCATCCGCAGCCACTCAGTAATAAACAACACCAGCGCTGCCATTAACAGCAGTAAAACTAAGGCGATTTCCAGCGTCATAGTGGCCACACCAGTAACAGCATGGGCAGGCTTACCAGTACCACCAGTACATCTAATGGCAAGCCCATCCGCCAGTAATCGCCAAACCTGAAACCGCCAGGCCCCAGGATAAGAGTATTATTCTGATGACCAATAGGCGTCAGGAAAGCACAGGACGCACCGACGGCGACCGCCATTAAAAAGGTATCCGGGTTGACGCCAAGCTGATTAGCCGCACCCAGAGCAATAGGCGCCATTACTGCAGCCGTAGCCGCATTATTCATTAAATCAGTCAGGATTAGGGTGGTGATCAGGATCACTGCCAGGCCAATCACGGCGTTGCCCTGGGCCAGGGTGTCTAGTAACACACTGGCAATCAGGCCGGCCGCACCGGTGCTTTGCATCGCCCCCGCCACCGGCAGCAATGAAGCGAGCAGCACCACTACCGGCCAGTCGATAGATTCATACACTAAACGCCACGGCAGGGTACGAAATGCCATTGTGGCTAAAACACCTGCAGCAAACGACACCGCTGCCGGTAAAATCCCCAGTGCAGCCAGTGCGACTGCCAGCAGCATAATCACTGTCGACATAATGGCATTACGTTTATTCGGGATCCGCAGCTCGCGCTCTGCCAGAGGCACACAACCGGTATTGTTGGCAAAATCTTGCAGTACGTCGGGTGCCCCCTGCATCAGCAATAAATCGCCGGCCCGCAATTTCATAGAACGCAAACGGGCCATCGAACGCCGGCCATGACGTGACACCGCCAACAAATTAATACTGTAACGGGTCCTTAACAACATGTCGGTAGCAGAACGATTAACCAAACTGGACGACGGTAAAATAGCCAGTTCCAGCAGTACGATTTCATCGGGCTTACGGTCTTTTTCTGGTTTCTTTTCAACTTGCTGTGTTGGGTCGTCTTCATTGGCGTCATCGGCGACCAGCTCAGCTTTGCTATCTGACACCTTTGCCGCTTTGCTGCTTTGTCCATTGTTAGCTGCGGCTATCTCATCGGTTGCTTCAGCATTGCTGTCAGCTTTGGCTTCGTCCTCTGTTTTCGACTCTTTCTTCGGTTTAGCATGTGCCAGTTCCAACCCTAAATCTGACAGAACCTTCGTTAATGCATCGGCTTCAGCCTCGATGATCAGCACATCCAGCGCCCGCAAATAACGACCAGAACTCGGCGCATTAACCCGGAAGTCATTGCGGATTAACCCTACCACCTGGGCGTCGGCATCATCCAGCACAGCCTCTACCTCGCGCAGTTTCATGCCATCGGCCTTACTACCGTCAGGTATCCGGACTTCGGTAATATAGGCCCCGGTTTCAAATCCCTCAGTACCCGCTTGCTTACGTTTAGGTACCAGGCGCCAGCCAATCAAAATGATAAAAACCAGACCGACGGCAGTAATAGAAGCACCGACTGCAGTAAAGTCGAACATATTGAAACCTTGCATTCCCTCTGAGCGTCGGATACCAGAAACGATTAAGTTAGGTGGGGTACCAATTAAGGTCATGGTACCGCCAAGAATAGAAGCAAAAGCCAATGGCATTAACACCTGGCCAGGCGCCAGTTTTAACCTGTGCGCCAGTTGAATCGCCACCGGCATTAATAGTGCCAGCGCGCCGACATTATTCATAAAACCAGATAATAACGCCGCTAACACCGTTAGTGCCGCAATACTGAGTGTGGGCCCGGCTTTGGCCGGCAATACTAAGCGGGTTAACACGTCTACCGCGCCGGAGCTTTGTAAAGCCCGGCTTAACACCAGCACGCAGGCCACGGTAATGACGGCGGGATGACCAAAGCCATTAAAGGCGGTTTCCGCTTCAATTAAGCCGGTAAAAACACAGGCCAGCATCGCACCCAGCGCCACCATGTCGTGGCGCCAGCGGCCCCAGAGGAACATGCCGATCGTCACCAGTAATATTAAAATAATTATGCTTTGCGGCGTGGTCATATTGCGCTCTTCTGGTTGGCTGGACTAGCGGCTAAACAGTTGGTACCCGCTTTACAATATTATGACGCCGGTTGCTACAACCTGGCGCGGAATTTTGCCGCATCAATAATCGCCCATAAATGAGCAATGGCCGCAATAATGGCCGGTATTATTAGCCACCAGAGCGCATAACCCACTACACAAATAACAAAAAACACCAGCGCTGCCAGAATGCGCCCCTGCACCAGCTGACCTAACCCAGGTACAAAAATATTACAAAGTGCGGCAATAACATTACCACCCGATCCCTGACCCGCCATAGTACTCTCCTGTTTTAATTAAATATTAGACTTCTAAGCAGCGCCTGAGCGCCCACCATATTATTGTTTAAGGGTAGCAATAAATTGCTGCGATTCACTAATTGCTTTATTCATATTGCGAATAAGCAGGGTAATATCGCGCTCAATACCGGCGAATTCATCACGCAAGGCGCCAATCGCCTGAGCATTTAAATTATGCTTTAAATACAAGCTATTGTCCCGCAGACTATCCAGCACGGGTGCCATAGAGCTCTCTGCCTGGCGCATAGTATTAAGCAGTTGCTTATACTGGCGCTGCGTTGCTCGCAATTTGGCTGTGCTTTCCTGCTTTAGCTTAGCATTGGTATACATGTCCAACTCGTCCTGCCACTCATCAAATAATGCTTCTGCTACATCTTCAATACTGTTTATCCGCTCTGACACTAAAGCGGCGGCCTCGCTGCAGTCCTGATATTGTTCATCGGTTTGCTCATACTGTTTTTGCAAGTCGCCACCATCAAACTTTATCAGAGTACTGAACTGTTCCAATGCTGATTTAAACTGTTCCTGGGCATCTTGCTGGGCATCCTGAGCTTTATCCACCCGATCTGCCAGGATGTCCCGTTTGTGCACCCCCACTTTTTCCATCGTGGAATAGTAGGCGCTCTGACAGGCCGTCAACATCAGCATCGACGCTATAAATAAAATGACACGCATACGTTTTCCTTAAATTTATTTAGACCAGACTATTGCTGCACTGCTCCGACAATAGCAATTCATTATTAGTTTACAACATAAATACAGAAAAAATGTCGCAGATCAAGCCATAAGCTGACAGCTAGCTATACTCTGTAGCAAATTTGTTTAACAGGAGCGTTGTTTGCTAACACAACTTTGTGGTGTCGCCCGTGTCAACTTTTTAAGTTTGACTCTGGTGTGTATAGCCCTCGCCGCCAGCGCTAGTTGGCAAGCGGGTCATCCGTTGCTACCGGGTCTGCTGATCCTGATCACCGCAGTGGGATTATGCGCCCATATAAGTGTCAATGCGCTGAATGAATATCTCGATTTTAAATCAGGCCTGGATTTTTTAACCAACCGCACGCCGTTTAGTGGTGGCAGTGGCACCCTGATCCAAAATCCGGCAGCTGCCAACCCTGCATTGATCCTTGCTTTAGTCTGCCTGCTGCTGGTAATCGCTTGCGGCTTGTACCTGAGCTATCAGCTAAACTGGCAACCACTTTTTATCGGCGTTCCCGGCGTGCTGTTAATTTACGGCTATACCCGCTACGTTAACCGCTGGCCGTTGCTTTGCTTACTGGCACCGGGTATTGGCTTTGGTATCTTTATGACCCTGGGCAGCTACTGGGTGCTCGCTGGCAGCATCAGCGCCGGCGCCTGGTTACTGGCTTTTATTATGACCTTGCTGGTCAGCAATTTATTGTTATTAAACCAGTTTCCTGATGTCGAGGCCGACCGTCAGGTTGGCAGGCGCCACTTGCCTATAGTTATTGGCCGGCGTCACAGTGCCAGTGTTTATACCCTACTGTTATTACTAAGTTATTTGCTACTGCTTGCAGGTGTTATCAGCGGCATTTTACCCTGGCAGTGTTTACTGGCGTTATTTACATTGGGCCTGGTAGCCAAGTTATTACCCGGGCTATTTCAAAATGCCGACAAGCCGCAGCAACTGCAGCCTTATCTGGGCATGAATGTGTTGCTATGTCATCTCTATCCAATGCTACTGCTGGCCGGCTTGCTCTGGGCTGGCCCTGCCTGATACAAGGACAACCAATGCAACAATTACAACAGGATATTATTGTAGTGGGTGGCGGCGGTGCCGGCTTGCGGGCTGCTATCGCTGCGGCTGACACCAATCCGGGCTTGCAGGTGGCGTTGCTGTCCAAGGTATACCCGATGCGCTCGCATACCGTTGCTGCCGAGGGCGGCGCCGCGGCGGTAACCTTAGAGCAAGACAGTCTGGCAGGCCATTTTCAGGATACGGTAAGCGGCAGTGACTGGCTGGCTGAACAGGATGTGGTGGAATATTTTGTCAAACACGCTTATCAGGAGCTGGTGCAACTGGAGCGCTGGGGCTGCCCGTGGAGTCGCAAAGCCGATGGTAGTATTCAGGTGCGCCGTTTTGGTGGTATGAAGACTGAACGCACCTGGTTTGCCGCCGATAAAACCGGTTTTCATATCCTGCACACCCTGTTTCAGACCTCTCTTAAGGACCCCACTATCACTCGTTTTGATGAATACTTTGTTATTGATTTATTAGTGGTTGAACAGCAAATTGCCGGCGTACTGGCTATCCACTTCAGTACCGGCGAACTGGTACAAATTCTGGGCAAAGCCGTCATCCTGGCGACCGGTGGCGCGGGCCGGGTCTTTCATTACAATACCAATGGTGGCATTGTCACCGGCGATGGTATGGCGCTGGCGTACCGGCATGGGGTGGCACTGCGGGATATGGAGTTTGTCCAGTATCACCCCACCGGCTTGCCTGGCAGTGGTATTTTAATTACCGAGGCCTGTCGCGGTGAAGGCGGAGTTTTACTGAATAAAGACGGCTATCGGTACTTGCAGGACTATGGTCTGGGCCCGGAAACACCTGTCGGTCAGCCAAAGAATAAATACATGGAGCTGGGGCCACGCGATAAACTCTCGCAAGCGTTCTGGCAGCAACAACAGCGTGGTCTAACGGCCGACTATCACGGCCATGCTGTGGTTTACCTGGATTTACGTCATTTAGGCAAGGCCCATTTGGCTAACCGGCTACCCTTTATCTGCGAGCTGGCGAAGTCCTATGTCAATATTGACCCGGCTACCGCCCCTATTCCCATCCGCCCGGCGGTGCATTACACCATGGGTGGTATTTTAACCGATATTAACTGCCAGACCAGCATTGCCGGCCTGTTTGCCGTAGGTGAATGCGCGTCAGTGGGCCTGCATGGCGCTAACCGGCTGGGGTCTAATTCATTATCTGAACTGCTGGTGTTTGGCAAAGTAGCCGGTGAGCAAGCCGCAGCACTGGCACTAAAAACGAACACACTACCGTTAAGTGCCGTCGCCACCCAGTGCACGCGCCAGCAAACCTATATCAGCAGTTTATTTGCTGACAGTTGTGATGACACTGTCCATGCTATTCGCACTGAACTCACCCTGGCGATGGAACAAGGCTGCGGCATTTATCGTGACAACGCCGGCCTGCAGAGCTGTCTTAGCACGCTGCAGGCGCTAAAAATCCGCTATCAGCAGTTAAAAGTCACCGATAACAGCAAAGCCTATAACAGCGCCTTGTTGCAACATCTGGAGCTTGGCTTTGGCTTGGACGTTGCCGACACTATTTGCCGCAGTGCGCTGGCCCGCACTGAGTCACGCGGCGCCCATCAGCGACTGGATGAGGGCATGACACAACGCAACGACAGCGACTTTTTAAAACACAGCCTGGCAATCCGTCAGCCTGATGGCAGTGCCGCAATTAGCTGGCAGCCTGTGACCATTACCAGCCTGCCACCAGCTGAGCGTCATTATGGATCTGCAGAGCGTGGTTCAGCAGGGAGCGGTTCAACAGGGAGCAGCGTATGAGCAAAACCATCAATATTGCCCGTTATAATCCACAAACCGACAGCCAGCCACAATTGCAGGCGTTTCAGGTAGACAGCGATAACAGCACCTCAGTACTCGATGCGCTGCTGCAGGTGCAACAACAGGACCCCAGCCTCGGCTTTCGCTGGTCGTGCCGGATGGCGATATGTGGCTCTTGCGGGGTAATGGTTAACGGCATTCCCAAACTGGGCTGCAAAACCTTTTTACGGGATTACCCTGATAAGCTGACCGTCAGCGCCCTGGCCCATTTTAACGTAGAGAAAGATCTTATCGTCGATATGCAGCCGTTTTTAACCCACTTAGCGGCAGTTAAACCTTACCTGATTAATGCTGAACAAAGCAGCCAGCCACACCGGCAAACCCCGGCACAACTGGCCAAATACCAGCAGTTTGCCAACTGCATAAACTGCGGTTTATGTTACTCCGCCTGCCCGCAATTTGGCCTGAACCCCGAATTTCTCGGGCCGGCGGCGATAACGCTGGCGCAGCGCTATAACTTAGACAGCCGCGACGCCGGCAAGGCTGCCAGGATGCCTGAACTCAATAGCAAAAATGGCGTATGGGGTTGCACTTTTGTCGGCTTTTGCTCCGAAGTCTGTCCGAAAAAAGTCGACCCGGCCGCCGCAGTCAATCAGGGTAAAGTGGCCTCAGCCAGCGATTTTATTATCAGCATGTTTAAACCCTGAGGAGAACCGTGATGAACATAGAAACGCCCGGCGGCAACAAGCAAGAGCCCGGCCCCTATCAGCCGGTTATGCCACGCACCTGGTGGCTGCAGCACCGCTATTTTCGGTTTTACATGCTGCGCGAAGCAACGGTACTGCCGTTGCTGTTCTTTATTGGTTGCCTGCTATATGGCTTGTATTGCCTTAGCCTGGGTGAGACACAGTGGCAACACTGGCTGGCTTTTATGGCAAAGCCCTGGGTGGTGCTGCTTAATCTGCTGGCTTTTGCCGCCAGTTTGTTTCATGCGAAAACCTTTTTTGAGTTATTTCCAAGAGTGATGCCATTGGCGCCGCCCGGCTTAATGATTGCCGGGCAGTGGCTGGCCACCTTGCTGGTGGCAACCGGCCTGACTTTATTATTGGGAGGCTGGCTATAATGAACGACACTACTCAAGCCAAACGTTCTGACGAGCCTGTCTGGTGGGCCTTATTCAGCGCCGGTGGCGTCTGTTTTGCCGTGGTAGTACCCGGTGCCATTCTGGCGTTGGCGCTGCTGCCGGCATTTGGTGGCTTTAGCGCCGACAATCTGAGCTATCCGCGCATTTCAGCCTTATTGCATGATGCACTATGGGGATTGGCCGGGCTGGCTTTTATTGGCAGCGTGATATGCTTACCGCTGTTTCATGCCGCCCACCGCATTCATCATGGGCTACATGATCTTAAGCTAGGCGGCGGTTTACTCAGTAAAGTGCTGTGCTATGGCAGTGCGGCTGCACTCAGCTTATTGGCACTATACTTAATCAGCTAACTGACTATTGCAATTGTGCAGCTCGTTTTCCAGCTGAATGTACTGCTCTACTTCTACTGGAATGTTAAATTCTAGTTCCGCAGGCAAACCTAACAGTGCGCGCTTGCCGCGCCATTCTGATCTTAACTTGGGATAAATTTCATCGAAGCGGGCTTGTTCTTCAGTAGATAACTCAGTCTTACTTAACTGCGTACGCAAAGGTAAAAGAAACTCATGCAGTTGCGGCATAAGTTCAACAGACAATGTTAAATAGGCTTGTGCATTTAACGCTACATCTGTTTGTTGATCATGTAATATCTCTACTTGTGCAGGATTGGCCTCCAACTGTCTGTTTATGTCTTCAAGTTCAACCATATAACTCATTGCCAGCAGCGACATAAAAGCGCCACCATAGCCGTGCAAAGCGGCTTGTTCTGCCCAGTATCGCGCCTGCGCCAGTGCTGACCGATCAAGACGTTCAGAGAAATGTTGTGCTGCGGGTTTACTAAAGTGCTGATACCGGGCATAGGTTAAATACCTTTCCGCCAGCATTCGCATGGCCAGCACATCCGCTGCCTGAGCTTGCTCCACTAATTGATCAATACTCAGGGTTTGGTAATAGCTGTTATCCAGTTCAGCCTCTAATTCTTGTCGATACCAGTGCAGAAAAGCTGTTCTTCCAGAATGATTTTTGACTCGTTCAGCAATATCAATGCAGTTTTGCTCACTATAAGTTATTTCAACTGGCTTCGATGACGACGATAAAACAGGGCTGTGCCCTCCTTCATTTTTATTCTCCGTTAGCTGCCCGTCAGGTGGAGTAATAGACGTCGTTGTAATTTCGGTTACATTTTTTTTAAGCTCATGAGAGGGTTGCTTCTGCTCCGCATCAGTAAGGATATTATCAGCTGAATAACCGTACCACATCGCTACAATTACAATAACAACCAATACAATTAAAATGTTGCGCAGGGACTTCGCACCCATAACTATCAGCCTGTCAGCGTTTTAGCCAGCTGCAATAACTTCGGATAAAATTCTTTATTTTGCTGGGCTATCTGATCCTGCTCCACCAGTACGTCATGCAGAATTTGTTCTGTGGTCAGCGGATTGGCCAGTACCACCCGGAACACGATGGTTTCCTGCCGGTCGTAAGCAGCGGGGGTTAAGCGGGTCCGTGACACAAACGATTTACCCTCTTCCCGCTGCCGTTTCTGAATAAATTTAGTCAGACCGTTTAAAAGCTCATTAAATTGCTGGCGCTGCTCGCTACTGGCAACTGCCATGGCTTTTTGCACCTGGGCCGGTACATAGCGATAGGTTAACAGGCACAGCTCAGGTGCGGTAATCAGCTCAAAATCAATATTATGCTCGATTAAGGTGGCAAAATAGCGGGCTTTTTCCAGCGAGCGGTTGATCAGAATTTCATAACCATCACGGCCAATCACCTGCAAGCAGGCATGGACCAGCATCGCCATACCAGGGCGTGAGCCTTCGAGGGTCTGACTACCTAAATCTTTTGAGCCTTTACGCAGAATATACTCGGCATGATGCTCAATAGCATGCGCCGATGACGGGTGTTTAAACACCACCATCCCTGCGCCCATTGGCACATACATCTGTTTATGAGCGTCGATCGTAACTGAATCGGCCCGTTCAATACCGGCCATTAAATGGCGGTACTGATCAGATAACAAAGTGGCACCACCCCAGGCAGCATCGACATGAAAGTGACACTGAAACTGCTCTGCTAAATCGGCCAGCTGAGCTAAGGGGTCAATATTGCCGGTTTCCGTGGTGCCGGCCACGCCGACAATCGCCAGCACTTTAATATTTTTAGCAGCAAGCTCGGTTAACACCTGCTGCATCTGGGCGACATCGACTTTGTTGTCAGCATCGGTTTTCACACTCACCACATAGTCACGGCCAATACCCAGCACGTCGGCAGCTTTGCCCAGTGAATAATGGCCCCGCTCAGACACCACTATCGCCAGGCCGTCGTAGCCATAGTGCTTCAGCGCCCGGAATAAGCCTTCTCTGGCAATGCCTTTAAAGTCACCATCGGCTTTAAGCAGGCGGTTACGGGCTATCCACAGTGCGGTAATATTCGCGACGGTACCGCCAGAGCAAAACGCGCCTAATGAGTGGTTGGCACTGTGCATCCACTTTTTATAGAAGTTGTCTTTTTCACCATAAACCAGATGATGCATCATCCCCAATACCTGCCGCTCCAACGGGGTAAAGGCTTTGGAGGTTTCAATTTTTACCAGATTCTGGTTCAGCCCCACCATCATTTTCGATAACGGCAGCACAAAGTACGGTAAAGCTGAGGTCATATGACCAATAAAACTGGGTGAAGCGGTATGCACCGAATGGGCCACCAGCTTTTGCATCATGCTTTCAGCATAATCAGAGACAAACTGCGGTGACAAGGGAATTTGATGTGCCTGAAAATCCCGCTCAATTTGCCATAACGGTTTTTCCAGCGCGACAATACTCTCACGCAGGAAGCCGGCCAGATTCTGTGACAGATTCTGTTCAATAATGCTTAAGGTGGAATCCGGCGCCTCGGGTACTGTAAAAATGCGCCAAAGCGCATCTTCAGAGGCGGCAGCCAGCCGTTTTGTCGGTTCTGTCATGCGTTATGCTACTCACTGAGCCGAAACAGGCCCCACTTCAGTTCTCTGATGTCAGATGTCAGACCGGGGCGAAGAAAGGGCCTAACTCTACTGCAACTGCCAAAAAATGTCTGCAAAAATTTTAACAGGACAAATCACTAGCTGCGCAGACCGACACCGCGGTTAATTAAATACAGTGCAAAACTGAACATGACCACAATAAAGCTTGTCACTACTGCCAGCGCCAGCACAAGGCTGACATCACTAACCCCAAGAAAGCCATAGCGGAAGGCATTAACCATATACACTATCGGATTTAACGCCGCTACATTCTGCCAGAACCCTGGCAGCATTGTTAATGAATAAAAAACCCCGCCAAGATAGGTTAACGGCGTCAGCACAAAGGTCGGAATAATACTGATGTCATCAAAGGTCTTAGCATAAACCGCATTAATTAACCCACCCAGCGCAAACAGCATAGATGTCAGAATCACGGTAATGATGATAATCGCCAGATTGTGGATCTGAATATCAACAAAAAACAGCGACAGAATAGTGACGATTATTCCCACCAGCATGCCACGGGCCATACCACCGCCAACATAGCCCAGCACAATAAGGTAATTAGGTACCGGCGCGACCAGTAACTCTTCTACATTACGTTGGAATTTGGCACTGAAAAACGACGAGGCGACATTGGCATAGGAGTTGGTGATCACGGCCATCATAATTAAGCCCGGCACAATAAACTCCATATAACTGAAACCGCCCATATCACCGATACGCGAGCCAATTAAACTGCCAAAAATGACAAAATACAGGCTCATGGTAATGGCGGGTGGTACCAGGGTTTGCACCCAAATTCGCATAAAGCGGGTAATTTCTTTACTTAAAATACTTTGCAGGGCAATCAGATAACTGGCACGCATTAGTTTGCCTCCCCACGACCGGTTTCGACCAGTGCCACAAATAATTCCTCTAAGCGGTTGGCTTTATTGCGCATCGACAACACATTAACCTGTTGCCTACTAAGCTGGCTGAAAATCGGGTTTAAACCCTGGCTCTTCGGCACGTCAATTTCAATACTGTGCTCATCCAGCGACCGCCAGCTGATATCATCCAGCGTTAGCGTGGCCGGGTTCTGATCCAAATCGAGAATAAAGGTTTCAATAGTCAGCTTATTTAACAACGCCTTCATGCTGGTATTTTCAATAATCCGGCCTTTGTCGATGATAGCAATATTGCGACAGAGCATTTCTGCCTCTTCCAGATAATGGGTGGTCAGAATGATGGTTACCCCGGCTTTATTGATTTTACGTAAGAATTCCCACATTGAGCGGCGTAGCTCAATATCGACCCCGGCTGTCGGCTCGTCCAGGATCAACAACTTAGGCTCATGCATCAGTGCCCGGGCGATCATCAGCCGCCGCTTCATACCCCCAGATAATTCACGGGCCCGGGCATGGCGTTTATCCCACAACCCCAGCTGACTCAGGTACTTTTCAGCCCGCTGCATGGCAAGCTTCTTCGGCACACCATAGTAACCCGCCTGATGCACCACTATTTGCAGCACAGTTTCAAACTGATTAAAGTTAAACTCTTGCGGCACCAGGCCAAGCTGACTTTTTGCCTGCTCCAGCTCGGTATCAATATCGTGGCCAAATACTTTAACACTGCCGCTGCTTTTATTGACCAGTGAGGTTATCACGCCAATAGTGGTGCTTTTACCGGCACCATTGGGGCCAAGTAAAGCGAAAAAATCGCCCTCTGTTACCTGCAAATCAATACCAGTAAGCGCAACGGTACCGCTTTTATATACCTTGTGTAACCCTGAAATATCTAACGCCAGACTCACTCGCGCTCTCCTGTATCTGTGCTGTTGCCGGTACTGTCGCCAGCCCGTTCGCCACCATAGCCCCAACGGGCGGTAAGCTGCTGCTTTAGCCCCAGCTGGTCTAAAATACGTGCCACCATAAAATCGACCAAATCACTGATTTGCTTCGGCTGATGATAAAAGCCAGGCGCCGCCGGCATAATAGTCACGCCCAGCCGGGCCAGTTTCAGCAGGTTCTCCAGATGAATAGCGCTAAGCGGCGATTCGCGCGGCACTAAAATCAGTTTGCCGCCCTCTTTTATCACCACATCGGCAGCACGTTCGATCAGATTATCGCTGGCACCACAGGCTATCGCCGCCACGGTGCCGGTAGAACAAGGACAAATTACCATCTGCTTTGGCGCAGCAGAACCTGAGGCTACCGGCGAAAACCAGTCGTCTTTACCGTATACCGTTAACAGGCCGTCGGCACAGTTGAAATGGCTCTGCAATTGCATCGTGCACTTGTCCGGTGCCCCGGCCAGTTTAATATCATGTTCGGTAGCGAATACTACCCGGGCGGCACTGGAAATAAGTAAATGCACCCTGATGCCCTGCTGTAACAGCAGCTCCAGTAAACGCCAGCCGTAAGGCGCGCCAGAGGCGCCGGTAAAGGCTAAGGTGATTTCCTGCATGTTTACTCCCATTTAAGCGCCAGCGCGCGAATAAGCTTATCGTGAATACCGCCAAAGCCGCCGTTACTCATAATGACGATGTTATCACCCTTTGTTGCTTGTTCGACCAGTAAACCGACCAGCGCCTCGATATCATGCGATAAATGGGCTTTCGGACTTAAACTGCGGGTAAGTGCCTCCAGCGACCAGTTAGCATTGGCCGGCTCATATAAATATACTTTGTCGGCAATGGCTAACGACACCGGCAACGCCGCTTCGTGCACGCCCATCCGCATGGTATTAGAGCGCGGTTCCAGTACGGCCAGTAGTCGTCCCTGGCCCACTTTATTGCGCACACCCTGTAACGTAGTGGCAATGGCCGTTGGATGATGGGCGAAATCATCATATACCTTAATGCCAGCAATATCGGCCTTCAGTTCCATCCGCCGCTTCGGTGCTACAAACTGGCTCATGGCCTGCAGTGCCACGTTTACCGGCACACCGGCATGGCGGGCAGCAGCAATAGCCATCACGGCATTGTCGACATTGTGCTGGCCGCCCAGTTGCCAGTGCAACTCGCCTTGTAACTGCTGCTGGTAAAACAGCCTAAAGGCACTACCATCATTGCTAATAAGCTCTGCCCGCCAGTCCTGGCCATAGCTCTGGCGTTCACTCCAGCAGCCCATCGCCAGGGTCTGGCTGACTGCCTTAGTATCTTCCGGCGACAACACCAGACCATTTGCCGGCACCATTCTGAGCAAATGATGAAACTGGCGCTGAATTGCCGCTAAATCGGGGAAAATATCAGCGTGGTCAAATTCCAGGTTATTAATCACCAGGGTGCGCGGCCGGTAATGGACAAACTTGGAGCGTTTATCGAAAAAAGCGGTGTCATACTCGTCGGCTTCAATCACAAAAAACGGCGACTCACCAAGCCGGGCTGAGGTATCAAAATTCTGCGGAATACCGCCAATTAAGAACCCCGGCTTCAGGCCGGCCGCTTCTAAAATCCAGGCCAACATGCTGCTGGTGGTGGTTTTGCCATGGGTGCCGGCAACCGCCAGCACCCAGCGGTCCTGCAATACCTGTTCTGCCAGCCACTGTGGGCCAGAGGTATAGCGTAGCCCGCGGCTTAACACATATTCCACGGCCTCATTGCCACGGGATAAGGCGTTACCAATAATAACCAAATCAGGTTCGGGGCTGAACTGGCTGCTGTCATATCCCTGCACCAAACCAATGCCCAGTTCAGTCAGTTGCTCGCTCATCGGTGGGTAAACATTTTGATCAGAGCCGGTAACCTTATGGCCCAGCGCTTTGGCAATAGCGGCGATACCGCCCATAAAGGTGCCGCAAATACCTAAAATATGAATATGCATCAGTCATTTCCTGCTATGCAGGCCCGTTGGTATCAGAAAAACAGATAAAACTACGATCAAAACTGCAATTTAACAATAAATTCTTTAAAATAGCGCTGCCCTACACATTTACTACAGCAATAAAAGGAATAACAAAATGCGCCGTATTTCCCCGGTACTGCAGCAGGACGGAGTAGAACCTGAGTTAATTGCCCTGCTTAAAACCATTCTAGCCGCCTGCCGAGAAATTTCTTTTCGGGTCAGTCAGGGTGAACTGGCTGGTGTATTAGGTTCTACCCTTGGCGAGAATATTCAAGGGGAAACCCAAAAAAAACTTGATGTAATAGCCAATGAATTACTCAAAGAAGTGATCCTGGAAACCGGTGTAGTTAAAGCCATAAGCTCAGAAGAAGAAGACACTATTGTCGCCGGCAATCCGCAAGGTAAGTATCTGGTCACCTTTGACCCACTGGACGGCTCGTCAAACACTGATATTAACAGCTTAATTGGTACCATTTTTTCTATCCTGCCAGCCGACCCTGACAAAGCCCCGGACGACAGCAGTCTATTTTTGCAACCCGGCACTGCTCAGGTTGCAGCAGGTTATGTGCTGTACGGGCCATCGACCATGCTGGCATTAACTACAGGTCATGGTACCCGCTTGTATACGCTGGATAATACTTATGGTGGTTTTTTGCTGACCGAAGATCAGGCGGCCATCCCCAAATACACCACTGAATTTGCAATCAATATGTCCAATCAGCGCTTCTGGCAGGAGCCGATGCAGCGCTATGTGGCTGACTTGTTGCTGGGTAAAACCGGCCCCCGCGGTAAAAACTTTAACATGCGCTGGATAGCCGCCATGGTGGGAGATGTGCATCGGGTACTTTGCCGCGGCGGGATCTTCGCTTACCCGCGGGATACGAAAGACCCGCAAAAACCAGATAAATTGCGACTAATGTATGAAGCCAATCCAATGAGCTTTCTGGTAGAACAGGCTGGCGGCCTGAGTTCAACCGGCTACCAGAGAATTATGGACATCGTCCCGACGGATATTCATCAGCGGGTAGCGGTTATTCTGGGTTCAAAACATGAAGTGGAAACCTGTATTGGCTATCACAAAGCATAGTTATTTTTGTGGCTGTCGCTATAATAGCCGGCACCGAATCAATTAACCGAAAAGGAAGCAGCATGAGCTTAAGCGACGTAGCAGCAGGTAAAAATCTGCCAGACGAAATAAATGTAATTATTGAAATCCCGGCCAATGCCGACCCGATTAAATACGAAGTAGACAAAGATACCGGTACCGTCTGGGTTGACCGCTTTATGTCAACGCCGATGTTTTACCCCTGTAACTATGGTTTTGTTAACCACACCTTATCGCTGGATGGTGACCCGGTAGATGTATTAGTTCCTACCCCTTATCCGTTGGTACCGGGTGCAGTTATTAAATGCCGGCCGGTTGGCGTCTTAAATATGTCAGACGAGGCCGGTGAAGATGCTAAAGTTATTGCAGTACCGGTTAGTAAACTAACTAAGCTATATGACCATATTCAGGACATCAATGATGTGCCAGAGCTGTTAAAGCAGCAAATTCAGCACTTTTTCGAGCGCTACAAAGAACTTGAGCCGGGCAAATGGGTTAAAGTACTGGGCTGGGGCGACGCTGCGGCTGCCAAAGCAGAAATCATGACCTCGTTTGAGCGGGCAAAGAAATAACCCACCCTTTTGGTCAGAACAAAGAATAAAGCCGCGTTACGCGGCTTTTATTTATTCCAGAACAGGTTCACTCACTTCTTTTCGCATTATTATTCGCTAAAAATACCAGTAATTCGGCAGTAGGCATGGGTTTGGCAAACAAAAATCCCTGCACCTCATCGCAGCCCATCGCTGCAACCGCTTGTTGCTGCGCCTCCGTTTCCACGCCTTCGGCGATAGTAGAAAGCCCCAGCCGTTTACCCAGATTAATAATTGTTTGGGCAATTACCTCACCGGCCGGCCCGGTAACTTCGCGCACGAACGCGCGGTCCACTTTAATCCGATCCAATGGCAACTGCTGCAAATAGCTTAGTGACGAAAAGCCAATACCAAAGTCATCAATTGCCACTTTTATTCCGGCATTTTTAAGTTTTTGCAGGGCTTCAATAACAATTTTCGGCTCGTCCATCACCACTGATTCGGTAATTTCAAGCTCTAATAAAGCCGGGTCAATATTGTAGCGATTAACACAGTCAATAACCGTCTGGACAAAGTGATGGTTTCGAAATTGTGGCATTGATACATTTACCGCAATTCGCAAATCGCTGTAGCCCTGCGTGGCTAAATGTTTTATTTGCTGGCAAGCCTGTTCCAGCACCCAACTGCCAATTTCAACAATCAGCCCTGAATACTCTGCCAACGGAATGAACACAGCAGGTGAAATATACTGGCCATCAGCGACCGGCCAGCGTAACAACGCCTCCATGCCAACCACGCGTTTACTGCTTAATGATACTTGCGGCTGATACCATAATTCGAGCTTGTCGCGACTGAAATCACTACGCAGCTTGCGCAGTAACGACAGGCGTTCAGCCATTTCATCTTCCATTTCCGGTTGATAAAACTGGAAACTCTGGCTGATACTTTTCTTGGCTTTATTCAGCGCAATATAAACATGCTTTAGAATGGTCAGCCCTTGCTCTGCAGAATCCGTTAACCGACATAGCCCAAAGGTCGCAGTCACCTGCAGCGCATGCTCAGATGCCTGAAATGGTTCGTTAAACACCTCTTCTAAACGCTCTGGCGTTAATTCGTGCGAGGGCCCTACCAAGCCAAAGACATCGGCGCCAATCCGGCCCAGCTGACAGCTGGTTCCGAAAAAGGCAATCAGGCGCAATGTCAGGGCAATCAGTAATTCATTACCAACATCCTGGCCCAGACCATCGTTAACATCAGAAAAATGATCAATATCTACCAGTACTGCAACCATGCCCTCGGCATCAAACCGGCGGGTATCCTGTAAAATCTGAATAAATTCGTTGCGATTAGGCGTCTTGGTCAGCGGATCGATATATGCGGCATGTTTAAGCTGTTGAAAAAGCGTAACATTTTCATAGCCTATCGAAATGTTACTCAGAAACACTTCTATTAGTTGCCGGTCAAATGCTTCTATCGGCCGGTTTGTCTCAATATAAACTGCAGCGCAATGCGTGTCACTGCCCAGATACAAGACGGTATCCTGCTGACCAAAGATATTCTGGCGCTGACTTAAACACAGGTTAATTTGCTGTACAATCCGCGGATTATCCAACTTATCCAGCTGGCATTTAATAAACGGCGCGTAATGGCCCGCCGCACCTAATACATAAATTTTGTCGCTGGTGCTACCATCGTCTTCTATCTGGGCGCAAAGCACCCCCTCTGCATGCAAGCCAATTAATGACGCAATCTGGGTCACGACCCCTTCTGAAAATTCGTGTAACGAATGCTGCTCAAGCAAATTGGCACCGGCATTAATAATTTTTTGCAGGCCAATCCGATTTTGATTTATCGTTCGGATTTGTTGATAAGAGCGGATTGAAGCAATAATAGCGGTAACTAGCTTACCACGGGTTAATTCTGTTTTAGTTTTGTAATCGTTTATATCGTATTCTTTAATTACACTTTCTTCCGGCGCATAACCGGGCTGCCCCGTCCTGAGGACGATGCGCAACTCTTCCAGATGCAGCTCATCACGGATCCGCTGCACAACCTTTAGGCCAGCGTCATCAGATTCCATAACGACATCAAGCAATACCATGGCAATATTCGTGTTGTCGTGCAGAAAGCGAATGGCCTCATCACCAGAATAGGCATGATGGAACTGAAGTTTACGGCCAAGGACAATAAGGTCATTCAGAGCCAGTTTGGTAACGGTATGAATTTCTTCGTCATCGTCAACGATCAGAATATTCCAGACGCCAACAGCAAGCTCCGGTTCAGACGAGGTTTGCTCGTCTTCTGCGAAAAACAGAAAATCTTCATCTGTTTCATTCGATTTCATGATTACGCCTTTATTTGTCTCTTGCCTTAAATATACATGCATACGTTAAAAAACAAAAAACGAATTGTCGTTTATTTTTATCTTATTTAATTTTTACAGATACCTGGTATAAATTGTTGGCGCTACTTGCTGCTACATCAGCTTAGTGCCAAGATAACATTTATTACTCGATACTTACCGGATTTATTTTGAGCAAAGTAACCTCGGCTTCCGGTCAGCAGCGGCTGTTAAAACTGGCGCGATATCACCTCGGTGCACCTGTTGCCAGTAAAGCGGCTGAAACCAGCAATGAGGCCAACGCTGACAACAGTGACCACACACCAGGCAGTGCGAAACACCAGCAACTCGCTGCGCGATCTGGGGGACCAGCCCCTGGCGGGGAGCTTAATCTGGCACAACGGGTAAACCGCCGCCTGCAAATGCAGCGTGAACGCCAGCAGCAAAATCTGGAAAAGATAATGGCTCAGGCACTGGAATATTGCCCGGATCGGGTGTCAGCTCAGGAAGTGGATCCCGACTGGTTTTCGCAGTATTGCGAATTAGTACTGGACATTTCTAACAATAGCATGCAACAGTTATGGGCAAAAATACTGGCTGGGGAAATTACCACTCCAGGCCGTTTTTCGCTAAAAACCCTGCAAACTCTGAAACTGATGAGTCATAAAGAAGCACAAAGTTTGCAGCTGGCCGCCAGTTTAAGCTGCCGCAGCAGGCAAGAGCAAAGTGGTCGGATTTACTTTGGTTACATTCGTAAACCATCGTTGTGGCAATTACTCACGGGGCGCAGCATGGCGTTACTAAATTTAAGTCAGTTTGGGTTGAGTTATCCGCAAATACTTAATCTGGTAGATATTGGCATTTTGCATAATGTCGAAATTGAAAGCGGTGAACTGCAACCCGGACAGCAGTTCAGCTGGCAGTTTCAAAGTCAGACACTGGAATGCACAGCGCTGCAGCGTGGCGTTGTACTGCAGTATTATAAGTATACTGCTGTAGGCACCGAGTTATTACCATTACTGAACAGTCCAACGCACAGTGGGTATTTAACCACCTTACAGCAGCAACTTGGCTCGGTATTAGCCTTTAAGTAACCTTATCACTACATCCAAACCCAGGCTAAGTCCGGCTTGTCGTTAACGAAAACCGGGCAAGTAAGCTGTCTAACCGGGCAGGTTCCAGGGGTTTGAACACAATGTCGTCCATTCCAGCCTCACGGTAACGTTCAATTTCAGCGGGCATTGCATGTGCAGTAAAGGCAACAATGGGTACCTGACGGTATTGCGGCATTTGCCGGAGCTGCTTAGCAATTTCAACGCCTGACATGTCCGGCAGTTGAATATCAAGCAAAATCATATCAAACCGCTGCTGTTTACATAATGAGAATACTTCTGCCGCTGAGGTAGCAGTATGCAACATCAAAGGTTTATTTTTTAACAGTACCCGGACAAATGCCAGATTTGTTTCGTTGTCATCCACAACCAGAATATGTTGAACATCAGCTGGTTTGGGTAACTGTTCAGAGACTGCCTGCACTGCAGCCAGACAAAACTGATGATTGGCTAATACCTCTGGTAATTGCTGCTGCCACGCTGACATGCGTTCCGGCGATGCAAAACAAAGCATTGCCGATTGCTGCCGGACGCACTGCTTTATTTTCTGCCAGTCAGAGCCGTCTGTTGTCGCGGGCAAAAACAGCAACACCAGTTCAAATACTTTGTTTTGAAGCAGGTGCTCCAGCTCATTCAACTTGCTGCACTTGCTAACCTGAGACGCAATACCACTCAGCGCTATGCAACGTTGGTGTAAACGTTCGTTATCAGCGTCAAATATTAATAAGTGCTGGATAGCTTTTGTTGTACTAACCTGCTCAGTTTGTACTGGCAAGGTGAGTTGCAAAATACAGCCAAGACCTTCAAGTGATTGAGGTGTAAAATCGCCGCCCGTTAATTGTATTGCTTTTAACAAAGCCACATCTGCGTCGCTCCACTGCAGGTCCAACAGCTGGCCGGTTTTGATCAGGTCCCGGCAATGTTCAGGCAATCCATTGCCGTTACAACCAGCGCTCAAGCGCAAAGTAGGTTGTGCACCACCTTGCAGCTGTATCGTAACACTGATTTTGCTGACGTCATCAACCCGCAAACATAGCGTAACTAACGCTTGCAGTAGCGATTTCAACGTTTTGTCACAGACACTTACCGTATAGTCAAGATTATCAGGGTACTCCTGCCAGTCCAGTGTAACGCCAGTGGAAGGCAGCAGCTCATTAAGTTCATCAATGTGCTGTCCCAGCCAGTCACTGAGCCTGACAGGCGGCCCTTTGAGCTGCTTGTCACTGAACTGATAATACCCCGCCAACATATGCATTTGCAGCAAACGTTGCAGTTGTGCCGGCTGTAACTGTGTACGACGATGCCACAAGATCAGGCTTTGTTCAAACCAATGACGGATGTGGCGTCGCTGTGCCTGCTGGTCCGTCGTTAAAGACTGCCGTTGCTGCTCGAGCTCTGTGAGTTGCACATTAAAGTGTTGAACACGCTGATTTAATTGCTGCACCAATTGCTCGGTTGCCAACTGACTCTGATCCAGGCTGCTGGCCAGATCATTAAACGCTTGCTGCACAGGTTTTAATGACGGCACCAGCGACTCGGTTATCTGACACTGTTGCCGGGCTTGTTGCAGCCGCCGAAAATTGTGAGCGAGTAATTCTACATCAGTCGCAAGCCGCACTTGTCCGCGTCTGACAATGCTGATACTTAAAACCAGACCAACAGCCATTGCGGCCGCCAACAATGCCAGCGGAATTAACCTGAACAGCCAGCTCGGCTCTGTCGCGATAACGACGGCAACATAACCATTATCAGGCAACTTAGTCGCACTGTCTGTTTGTTCCGGAGCCAGCCCTGCACTCACTGGCAAAACTGCCAGCTTAGTGCCATCAGGCAAGGCACTTAGCTGATAAGTTGAAGGCGCAGACTGCAGGACAGATGCGGGTGCCGGGAATGCACTGCTGGCAATTAATTCCAGTTGTCCGTTATAAACAGCAATGTATTGTACAGCCAAGGAAGAACTAAGATGGATTTGCCGCAGTTGATTAGCCAATTGCTGACTATCATGTGCAGGCAGATTTGCCTGAACTGCATAGTTGACGGTTACCGCCAACTGCTGAATTTGTTGTATTTGTTGGTTGCGGGTTTCATTTTGAAGCCAGACAATAACAAGTAGCCAGGCCAACAATAACGAAAGCAGCCATGGAACAATTAACTGTTTGAATATAGTTGTCAAAATGATACTGCCGTCACTCAGAATAAAGTTACTATAAAGTGATTTTGCGGTAGCAACAAGGGTTGTACCGCAGCAGTCATGGCCGGCAACAAATTACTGGCTATTTTCTGGATGAGTCACAAGTTTAAAAGTGCAGTTCAATACCGGCAAAAGCACCCTTAAAGTCAAGATTACTGTATAAGTTGTCAAGGTCATCCAGTCGCAGATTCACTGCCCGGTATCCCACCTTCAGTCTCACATCAACAGCTAAAGAATCGATAATTTCATAAGCAACGCCCGCCTGTACGTCATACATCCGACTGTCGCTCCAACCGATATAGCTGCCCTGAGCAAACACATCCAAACCAGTTAATGGTAAACCAACTTTGCTATTGACATACAGCATTGGCAACCATTGCGACACCGACTCCTCGCCCTGTAAACCGTTTTCAGTCTGCTCCACTACTGATGCCGAGCCTTTAATATGCTTGCCATTCACACCGATGTCGAGGGCAACCACACTGTTATCAAGGATCTCATAATACAGTACGACATCGGTATTAGTCAGATCAACATTGTTGGTAACGGTGGTATTCACAGAAAAATCTTCGCCACCAAAACTGAAATCGCCGTCTATTAATGACACACCATCAGCTTCAAGCTGATTGTGAGCCAGCCGGATATTAGGCAGCACCGGAATGGGGTGCTCCAGAGCAATAAAGTATGAGCCCTGGGTCTTGTTATCAAAAGTGAATTCCGGCGCGGGTTCACTATTACCAAAACTGCCGGTTACATCTGTTTGCCAACCATCACCACCAACGTAGACACCGAGTAAGGTGTCAGCAGTGGCCTGGCCCGTAATTAAAGCTGAACCCAGCGCCACCGACAACGCGGTTTTAATAATGGTGTTTTTTTTCATTCTGCTTATCCTTGAGTTAAAAGTTCTGATAAATCGATCAGCGCTGCGTTGGCGCGGGAAATATAGTTTGCCATTACCAGGCTATGGTTGGCCAGCAAACCAAAACCACTGCCATTTAATACCATCGGGCTCCAGATTGGTTGCTGGGTGGCTTCCAGTTCCCGGATAATTTGCTGCAAACTTACCATGGCGTTGCGCCGGTGCAGCACTTCGGCAAAATCCACTTCTACGGCTTTTAAATAGTGCAATAATGCCCAGGCTGCGCCGCGTGCTTCATAAAACTCATCATCAATTTTCCACCAACTGGTTTTAACCACCCGGTGGTTGGGGCCAGTAGTAGACTGACGGGCCCCCGCATCGCCGGCAAGGTCCGTATTCAGACGATCCTGACCGACACTGGCACTTAGCCTTTGAGAGTAGCTGCCTAATCGTTTTTCAACGTTCTTCAGCCAGTCCCGCAGATTGTCCGCGCGGGCGTAAAATTGGCTGCCAGCAATGCTGCTGTCAGATAAGGCATCGCGGTATAAATAAAGTTGATCTACAGCTTTACGATATTCAGATTCAGCACTGGGAATTGCCCAGCTGCGATGGTCGATATTAAATTGTGGCTGAGCAACTTTTAGATACTCATTTTCAGCTGATTGTGACTGGGAGCGGCTGAAGTCTTTACGAAACGCCAGCGCCAGATCGCGAGACATCTCCAGGACACCAAACTCCCAGGCGGGCATATTGTCGAGCAAACTATAGGGAGGCAAAATATCATTGGCCAGATAACCGCCCGGCTTGTCCAGCAGGGTCTCTGTCACCTTTATTAAAGCAGTTGTCGTAGTATACCCCACCGTGGGTGTTACATTATTTGTTTGTTGTGCCTGAGTTATGTCTTCTGTGATAACCGCCGGTTCCCGACTTACCCACCAGCTGACCACAACAAAAATAAACAACACCAGGCCCGTAACCAGATAGGCAATATTGCGCTTGTTCATAGTCATTCCTTAGCGACGTGGCATTTCAGTTAGCGGCATACTTAGCTCAATTTGCTGGTCATTACTGAAACTCAGCGTAACAGTAACACTCTCACCGGCCAGTAATGGCTGTTTAGGGTTAAACAACATCAGATGTAAGCCGCCCGGTTGCAGACTAACACTGGCTTTAGCAGCAATCTCGATGTGAGTAACTTGCTCCATCCGCATCACGCCATCCTGATGCGTGTGCTGATGTAATTCGGCACGCTCAAATGCCGCACTTGTGGCTGACATCAGCTTAACTGCTGATGAGGTATCATTATTAATTGTAAAATAGCCTGCCGTGACGGTGCGTCCGGGCATTGGCACTCTGACCTGACCATCTGTAACCGTGAGTTCTGCCGCAGTGACTGGCAAGCCTGCCAACCCAAAAACAACAGTCAGTAATAAAGCAGCTAGTCGAATCATGTTACGCCCCCTTAACAAATTTAGCTTATCTTACACCAAATCATGGCAACGAACAGCGACTTAGCACAAAGTTATAACCGGCCAAATGGCAAAAAGCCCGCAACGGCTAGCTACGGGCTTTTTGCCATAACATTAATATCGGCGTAAGAAAACTCCACAACACAAACGCCGAAAACATCGTGACAACGGGCAGTAAATACAGCAGCAATAAACTGCTTGCGGTCAGCACCGCTTATTCTGCCGCAGGCTTAGTATCAGCTTTGGCAACCACATCTTTTTGCTGGGTGATCTGAGCATCTGCCTGCAACAATTGGCTAACCTCTGCCGCAGTTTTTTCCATAGCCTGCCGTGCCTGCTGAGCGATGGTAACTTTTAGTTCAGCTATCTGATTGGCAGCTAATTGTTGTAACGCTTCAGTGGCTGGATTGGCCTGTACTGGTGCAGCAGTCAGCATTACAACAGCAGTTAACGAAAGGGCAGCTAAAGTTTTCATGTTATATTCCTTCATAATGGTTAAGTTATTTGATACTACAACTCACCTATTACAAAGCTTGTGCCAACTTTAAAACCAACCTATGTAGCTGAAATTAATGAAGTAAATTTAAATCGATTCACTTGCGCGTTTCACGGCAGCAACATAAAACCAAAAGTTAGCGAAATTAACCACTCTATTAGTCAAATTCTTCATGCTGGATTCAGATACGGATTATGGCGGCCCATTACTCAGGCACAGAGGCCAATGCCTGCACTAATACCTCGGGCCCTGCCCCCGCCAGATGGCCATTTTCACTGAGATGACGGCGCCAGAGACGGGCGCCGGGTAACCCCTGAAACAGCCCGAGCATATGGCGGGCAATGTGCCAGAAACGCGCGCCCTGCTGCATTTGTTGTTCAATATAAGGTAACATTTTCCGTACCAGCTCGTGCTGACTGAGTAATGGCTGCTCTTCACCATAAATAAAATGATCAACCTGACTAAGCAAAAAGGGGTTAGTGTAGGCTTCACGCCCGACCATTACGCCATCGACCAGTTGCAACTGATAGCGCACATCGTCCAGGGTTTTAATGCCGCCGTTAATACTGATATCCAGCTGCGGGAAATCCTGCTTTAGCTGATGCACTCTTGGATAATCAAGCTCGGGTATTTCGCGGTTTTCTTTCGGGCTCAAACCTTTTAACCAGGCTTTACGGGCATGAACAATAAACTGCTGACAGCCGGCATCGGCAATCGTACCAACAAAGTCCGTTAAAAACTGATAACTGTCCAGCTCATCAATACCAATCCGGCTTTTCACGGTAACCGGTATCGACACGGTATCCAGCATTGCGGCAACGCAACTGGCCACTAATTCAGGTTTCGCCATCAGGCAGGCACCAAACATGCCGTTTTGTACCCGGTCCGACGGACAACCGACATTTATATTTACTGCGTCATAGCCGCGCTGCTCTGCCATTTTTGCACACTGCGCCATCTCTGCCGGATTAGAACCGCCCAATTGCAGCACTAATGGATGCTCCTGCTCGTTAAACGCCAGATAGTCGCCCTTGCCATGAATCAACGCGCCAGTGGTTACCATTTCGGTATACAGCACAGCGTGTTTCGTCATTAGCCGGTGAAAGTAGCGACAATGTTTATCGGTCCAGTCGAGCATAGGGGCGACAGAAAATTTGTGGTCGATAAGTTTTGAAGCCAAAAGTCACGTACCTGCAGAGAGTAATAAATATAAAACCAGATATTGTACAGCAAATAGCGTTAAAATTGACGGTTTACGGGCAATTATCAGTAGTCTCTGTGCGTGGAACTTAAATAGCAATATGCTACACTGCCTGCGACTGCTGCCAGGAGATCAGATTAAGTATGTCAACAGAATCATTAGTAACCCGGGCCAAAGCAATTTGCGATAAAAATGGCGCACGCTTTACTGCCATAAGGGAAAAAGTATTTCGGTTAATGGCTGAAACTGATGGCGGCATGGGTGCTTATGACCTGCTGGAGCAATTAAAACAGACTGAGCCGGCGGCTAAACCCGCTACTATATACCGGGCACTGGAGTTTTTAACCGAACAGGGCTTTATTCATAAAATCGAATCCAGCAACGCTTTTATGCTGTGCCATCACTTTGGCCATCACCACCCGGCACAACTTCTGATCTGCGACAGGTGCGGTAACGTAACTGAATTACACTCTGCAGTATTGCACCAGGAATTCAGTACACTGGCAACCGAAAAAGGTTTTAAAATTGAGCACCAAACTATTGAAGCTCATGGTTTTTGCCATAAATGCCAGCACGTTGCATAAATAACTGCAAACTCGTAGGCTAACTTGTATGATAAGCAAAATGCTCCTAGTCTTATAACGTCGAGCTGGTATATTCCATCGTATAACTTACAGGCGCGCTCCATGAATGTTGAGTATATAAATCCGTTTCTCTCTTCTCTGGTTAATGTTTTAGCTACCATGGCCAATACTACTATTGTTCCGGGCCAGCCACGGATTAAAAAAGATGAAATCGCGCGAGGCGACGTTTCCGGGTTGATTGGCATGGTCGGTACCGATATTAAAGGCTCGTTTTCAGTTAGTTTTGAAGAAGGCCTTGCGCTGGAAGTGATGTACCGCATGCTGGGTGAAAAACCCAAAACTATTAATGCCGATGTTACCGATATGGTCGGTGAAATTACCAATATGGTTACTGGCGGCGCCAAACGTATTTTAGGCGATAAAGGCTACGAGTTTTCGATGGCCACGCCAATAGTGGTATCCGGTAAAGCGCATACCATTACCCACAAATGCGAAGGGCCGACTATCTTAATGCCCTTCGATTCGGAATTTGGCAAAGTGCATATTGAAGTGAGCTTTGATAAATGAAAGACCGGGCTACTGCCTGGTTATGTACTGATAATCAACCCGCGGCGTAATGTTACATAGCAGCTCATAAGGAATGGTCTCAGCGCATTGCGCCACCCGTTCAATGGCCAGCTCCGGGCCCCACAACACCGCTTCATCACCAATACTTTCTGTTGGCGCATCACCAAGGTCAACGGTGATCATATCCATTGACACTCTGCCCACCAGCTTTACTTCGCGTCCGGCAAGCCATACTGGGGTACCGTTAATAGCATGACGCGGGTAACCATCGCCATAGCCAATGGCAATAACGCCAATCCACGTTGTTTGCTCCGCCCGCCAGGTGCCGCCATAGCCTACCGTTTCGCCAGCTTGAACCTGACGCATAGCAATTAAGCGGCTACTTAAGCGCATAACCGGTTGTAACTGATGCTGCTGGCCGAGCTTATCGGGTAGTGGCGAAATACCGTGTAGCATTAAGCCGGGCCGCACCCAGTCGCCATGACTCTGTGGCAAGCTGATTATTGCTGCACTATTCGCCAGGCTTTGTTGCTCGGCTTTATCGGTGCAAAGCTGTTGAAACAAAGCCAGTTGTTCTGCTGTTTTGGCAGAGCCCGGCATATCGGCACAGCAAAAATGGCTCATCAAGCGAATGCCCGGCTGCACTGCCTGACACTGCCATAGTCTTCGGTAGAACTCGTCAAACCGCTCAGGTGTAATACCTAAACGGTGCATACCAGTATCAATTTTTAACCATACCTTCAGCTGACCATCAAATGCAGTTTGCTCAAGTGCCTGCAATTGCAGCTCATTATGCACCACCGTTTGCAGGTTATTTGCTAACAGGATTGGCAGTTCAGCGGCTTCGTAAAACCCTTCCAGCAGCACTATCGGTTTAACAATACCAGCGGTACGCAGCGCCAACGCTTCATCTATCCGGGCGACAGCAAACGCATCCGCTGCCGTTAATGTCTGGGCCACTTTAACCAGGCCATGGCCATAGGCATTGGCTTTTAATACTGCCAATATCTTACTGGCCGGTGCCAGCTGCTGCACTCGTTGTAAATTATGGCTAAGGGCCGCCAGATTAATTTGAGCTACCGGCCGGCGCGACATTAATACTCGTCCTCGAAGCGGGCGCTGCCCGCATAGTTGTCAAAGCGTGAGAAATGGCCATGGAAGGTTAAGCGCACTTTGCCGATAGGGCCGTTTCGCTGCTTACCAATAATAATTTCAGCCAGGCCTTTTTCGGCACTGTCTTCATGGTAAACCTCGTCCCGGTAGATAAACATAATTAAGTCGGCATCCTGCTCAATAGAGCCGGACTCCCGTAAGTCTGAGTTGACCGGGCGTTTATCGGCACGTTGCTCCAGGCCCCGGTTTAGCTGCGATAACGCAATTACCGGCACTTTCAACTCTTTGGCTAACGACTTTAACGAGCGGGAAATTTCAGCAATTTCCAGGGTGCGGTTTTCACTTAAGCCTGGCACGGTCATTAATTGTAAGTAGTCGACCATAATCATACTCAGGCCACCATGCTCACGCGCCACCCGCCGGGCCCGCGAGCGCACTTCAGTCGGGGTCAGGCCAGAGGCATCGTCGATATACATTTTGCCTTTGCTGTTCAGCAATTCAATGGCTGAAGATAACCGCGCCCAATCTTCATCCTCCAGCTGGCCGGTACGTACTTTGGTCTGATTTATCCGTCCTAACGAGGCCAGCATCCGCATCATAATCTGATCGGACGGCATCTCCAGACTGAATATCAGCACCGGCTTATCACTGGTAATAGCCGCATGCTCGCACAGGTTCATGGCAAAGGTGGTTTTACCCATTGATGGCCGGGCCGCGACGATGATTAAATCAGATGGCTGAAAGCCATTGGTCATTTTATCCAGGTCCATATAACCCGATGATAAACCGGTAATGCCGGTTTGCGGCGAGCGAAACAGCGCGTCGATTTTATCGATGGTTTTGGCCAGAATATTGTTAATCGGCTCGGGGCCTTCATTAGCATTAGCCCGCTGCTCGGCAATTTTAAACACCTTACTTTCAGCGAAATCCAACAGCTCGGCACTGGTGCGGCCCTGGGTGTCGTAACCGGCATCAGCAATATCATGGGCTACCGCTATCATATCGCGCACCACCGCGCGCTCGCGTACGATGTCGGCATAGGCCATAATATTGGCCGCACTGGGGGTGTTTTTAGCAATTTCACCCAGGTAAGCAAAACCACCAATATCGTCCAGTTGCTGGTTGGCTTCCAATGCTTCGGATACGGTAATTAAATCGATGGGTTGATTGGCTTCGGCAATCCGCGCCATAGCGCTGAAAATGAAACGGTGTGAACGCAGGTAAAAATCCTGCTCAACCACCTTTTCTGACACCCGGTCCCAGGCCTGGTTATCCAGCATTAAACCGCCCAGCACAGATTGCTCAGCTTCGATAGAGTGCGGTGGCATTTTCAGGCCGGCGACTTGCTTGTCTTTATTACTGCTCATAACACCTGACAGAATTGGAAATAACTGTGCAATGCTACCTTGCAAGCGGCAGAATAAAAAGCGACGTTGCGAGTTTTTTTAAATGAACTGGTCAGGGTTAGATAAAACGGGGGAAAGAACAGAGTGGCGCACTGCATTGCAGTGCGCCAATAGCCTTAGGCTTCTGCGATAATAACAACTTTAATGGTTGCTACTACTTCAGCGTGTAACTGCAGATCGATGTCGAACTCGCCAGTTTCACGTAAAGTACCGTTAGGTAATTTCACTTCAGCTTTAGTGACTTTAACGCCAGCTTCAGTAATGGCATCTGCGATATCGCGGGTACCTACTGAACCGAACAGCTTGCCTTCGTCACCGGCTTTAGAAGCGATAGTCACTTCAGCCAGTTCTGCCAGCTTAGCAGCGCGGTCGTTAGCGGCAGCTAAGTCAGCAGCCAGTTTGGCTTCTAATTCAGCGCGACGCTGTTCGAACTTTTCAGTGTTAGCTTTGTTAGCCGGAACTGCTTTACCCTGTGGGAATAAGAAGTTACGAGCATAACCAGACTTAACAGAAACATTGTCACCTAAACCACCAAGGTTGGAGACTTTGTCTAACAGAATAACTTGCATACTTATACCCCTTCTGTATTAGCTGTGTGAGTCGCTGTACGGCAACAAGGCCAGGTAGCGAGCGCGCTTAATAGCACGAGCCAGCTGACGCTGATACTTAGCGCTGGTACCAGTAATACGGCTAGGTACGATTTTGCCGCTTTCTGTAACATAGTTTTTCAGAACAGCGGTATCTTTGTAATCAATCTCTACAGTGCCTTCTGCAGAAAAACGGCAGAATTTACGGCGACGGAAAAAACGTGACATTTGTCTGTCTCCTAACTTATTTGTTCAATCTGCTGGGCGTGCAGTACCAGTTTTGCCTGACCACTGCGGTTTTGGTGCCGGTTTAAAAACCCGCTAACCTTTACCATGCTACCCAACGTCAAAGTTTGAGCTTGCTGATGTAACACTGTGCCACTTAACACTGCCTGCATTCTGACATAAGCCTGGCGGTTAAGGCCGGCTTCCTGCTGATTGCTGCGATGCTCTATCGTGATAACAGTGTGCGGGATACCCGCCGGACTCTCACTGCGTTCAGGGTGCCGGCATACGGCGCCACTAAGCACGATGATATTGTCCATCAAACTTACTCTTCGTTTTCAACCTGCTCTTCTGTTTCACGAGGAGCACGGTCACGAGGACGCTCGTCACGTGAACGCTCTTCACGTACCTTAGCCATTGGAGATGGCTCAACTACGGCACCGTTAGTGCGCATAATCAGGTTACGTAATACAGCATCGTTGTAACGGAAGTTAGTTTCCAGCTCATCAATCACTGTTTGTGGTGCTTCCACGTTCAACAGCACATAGTGTGCTTTGTGCAGCTTTTGGATTGGGTAAGCCAGTTGACGACGGCCCCAGTCTTCCAAACGGTGGATAGTACCGCCCGCTTCTTTGATAGAGCCAGTGTAACGCTCGATCATGCCAGGCACTTGTTCACTCTGATCAGGGTGAACCATAAAAACGATTTCGTAATGACGCATTGTAGCTCCTTACGGTTAGTAAGCCTCGGGTGAGCTCGGCCAGGCTCGCATAGAGGCAAGGAACGTGAGTGTATGGCCGAAGGTCGCGTATTTTACGGAGTTAGCGGGTAAATAACAAGCAGAATATAAAGCAAAGAATTTAAAACCCAAACAAGTTGAAACAGTTTAACTTCGCTGGCGTACTGCTTCGAACAGGCAGATACCCGCGGCTACCGACACATTCAAGCTTGATACTGAGCCAAACATTGGTATTTTTACCAGACTGTCGCAGGTTTCGCGGGTTAACCGGCGTAAGCCTTCACCTTCAGCGCCCAACACTAATGCCAATGGGCCTTTAAAGTCGGCCTGGTAAATCGTGGTATCGGTTTCCCCGGCAGTGCCTACCACCCAGACGCCGGCTTCCTGCAATTCACGCAGGGTGCGGGCTAAATTAGTCACAGTAATAAAGGGCACCGCTTCGGCGGCACCACAAGCCACTTTGCGAACGACTGAGGTTAATTTAGCCGAGCGGTCTTTAGGCGAAATAACGGCATGCACCCCGGCAGCATCGGCGCTGCGTAAGATTGCACCCAGATTATGCGGATCGGTAACGCCATCCAGCACTAATAAAAACGGCTTATCTTTTTGCTCAAGTAAAGTCGCCAGGTCACTTTCATTGCCACTGCTGGCTAAGCGCGCTTTAGCCACTATGCCCTGATGCTGGCCATTAACCATATCGTCCAGGGTTCTGCGGTTACAAAACTGGATAGAGATACCGTTTTGGCGGGCTTGCTGAATAAGCGGTTGCATCCGCTTATCTTCGCGGTCTTTCATGATAAACAATTCTAAAATATCCTGCGGCGCCCGTTCTAACAGGGCATTTACCGCATGAATACCAAATACAAAATCTGCGCTCATAGTTAGCTTTATCTCAAATTTTTTGTTTAGCCAGCCTGGCCAATCAGGATTTTTTCGCCCGACGCCGCGGCTTTTTCGGGCCGTTTTTCGCCGTTTTAGGTTTATCAGTTGCCTTCGCTGCGGGCTTAGCAGCGGCTTTGCCACCACCTTTGCCACCGCGCCGCCCGGCGCCGCCAGCTTTCGCTTCTTTTTCAGCAAAGGCTGCGTTACGGCTGGCTTTACTGCCCGGCCCGAGACATTATGTTTTGGCTCGCCCACCACAGCTAAATCAATTTTGCGCGACTCTAAACTTACTGCCAGCACTTTTACTTTAACCTGATCGCCCATCCGGTAACTGACACCACTATGCTCACCGTTTAGCACCTGGCGCTCTGCATCGAAGCGGTAGTAATCGTTTTGCAACGAGGTAACGTGCACCAGGCCTTCAATGTACAAATCACTTAAGCGGACAAATAAACCAAAGTTGGTTACCGTCGCTACCACACCGTCAAACTCGGCGCCCAGATGATCCTGCATGTACTCACATTTCAACCAGTCAGATACCTCACGGGTAGCATCATCGGCCCGGCGTTCTGTCATTGAACACTGCTCGCCAAAATGGGTAATTTCTTTTTCGCTATAGGCCCGCTCACCATTTACTTTCTGGTTTTGCCTGAGCAGTATCGCTTTAATCGCCCGGTGCAACACCAAATCCGGATAACGGCGAATGGGTGAAGTAAAGTGGGCATATGCTTCCAATGCCAAACCAAAGTGGCCCTGATTATCGCCCTGATACACGGCCTGCTTCATTGAGCGCAGCATGGTGGTTTCTATCAGTTCCCGATCCGGCCGATCAGCCAGACTGGCCAGCACCTGAGTCAACTCCAACGGCGTCGGCTCGCTGGATAAGTTAGCTTCAATACCTAACTCAGCTAAAAACCGCCGGAAGTTAGCAAAACGGTCGCCATCAGGCCGTTCATGCACCCGGAATAAGGCCTGAGCCTCGTGCTTCTCAATAAAGCGGGCCGAGGCAACGTTGGCCATAATCATACATTCTTCAATGATTTTATGGGCCTCGTTGCGATGCACCGGCACAATTTGCTCAATTTTACGATGACTGTTAAAAATAAAGCGGGTTTCCACCGTTTCAAATTCTATAGCACCACGTTGCCCACGCACCTTAGCGAGCTTTTTATAAAGGCTGTAAAGTGTTTCCAGATTGGTCAGGTTTGCCTGATATTGCTTACGCAGCTCCGGGTCACCCTGCAAAATGGCATGGACTTTATTGTAAGTAAAACGCGCTGCCGAGTGCATAACGGCTTCGTAAAACTGGTAGCTTTCCAGTTTGCCGCTGGCACTGATGTGCATTTCGGCAACAAAACATAAGCGGTCGGTATGCGGATTCAGTGAACACAGACCGTTGGATAACGCTTCGGGCAACATCGGTACTACATGGTCGGGGAAATACACCGAATTACCCCGTTCCAGCGCACTGCGATCCAGCGGCGTGTCAGGTTTGACATAGGCACTGACATCCGCAATCGCAACCCATAGCTTCCAGCCACCATTGTCTTTGGCTTCAGCATATACGGCATCATCAAAATCGCGGGCATCTTCGCCATCAATGGTTACCAGTGGCAGTTTGGTCAAATCAACTCTACCGAGCTTGGCGTCCTCGGGTACCTGCTCACCGTATTTCGAAACTTGATCCATGACCGCTTGCGGGAACTCATGCGGGATCTGATGATTGCGAATGGCCACTTCGATTTCCATGCCAGGCGCCATATGCTCGCCCAGTACTTCAATAACTTTACCCACCGCGCTGACCCGCTTGGAAGGGCGCTGGGTAATCTCCACCAATACAATCTGGCCGTGACGCGCAGCGCCCTGTTCGCCCTCGGGGATCATGATATCCTGGGTAATGCGCGGGTCGTCAGGCACCACCACACATACCGCGGAGTCCTTGTAATAACGGCCAACTACCGGCTCGGTGCGAGGCTCGAGCACCCGCACGACGCGGGCTTCTACTTTGTCTTTGCTCTTCATCGCGGCGGCAGTGGCCAGGACTTTATCGCCTGGCAACACCCGCTGCATTTCATGATAAGGCAGATACCAGTCCGGACCGCCCTGCTCCAGCTTTAAGAAGCCAAAGCCTTCCCTATGACCGATTACCACGCCTTTTACCAGGTCCATATGGTCAACCAAACCATAGCGTTTACTTTTGGTAAAAATAAGCTGGCCATCGCGCTCCATCGCCCGTAAGCGCTTTTTCAGGGCGAAAATGGCATCGTCGTCGGTAAGAGCGAGTTCAGTAACCAGTTCGTCAAAGTAGGCAGGTTGTTGCCGCTTTTCGATATGCTCGAGAATAAATTCGCGGCTGGGGATAGGGTTGTCGTATTTTTCTTGCTCACGCGCAAGATGCGGATCATTTACCGTCATTAATTAAACTTTTTTTTCCTTTATTGATATATAGAGTGTAACAGCTAAGTGGGGACAGTGGATGAATTTCATTTGACAGGTCGTCTGGCATTGGCCACTACCCGCTCCGGCATCTTTTTGGCAAGCTGTTGCGACAGTTGTTGTATTCTAGCATGAGTGTTAGCGTCTGCACTAATAGCATGATGCAGCCAGCGATAGCTTTGTTCGTAATCAACCGGTGAGCCATGACCATCCACTAGTAACTGGGCATAGCGCAATTTAGCATTAAGGTTGCCCATTGCAGCAGCTTCATGCAGATACACCAGCGCTTTATCTATGTCAACCTGGACAAAACGGCCAATATGATAGTAACGGCCAACCTGTTCCAACGCTTCGGGTAAGCCTTGCGCTGCAGCTTGCAGCATTAAATCCCAGCCCCGCTCAACATTACGAGGTACGCAAACTGCGTAGGCCAGCATATCGCCATATAAAAACTGATAAGCTGGCAGACGCATAATATCAGCCCGGGCTTCGATATCCTCGACCAACTGGCAATCATCCGCCCGCACCCGGCGTAAGTGGCTATTAGTTTTAATTAAATCTAACAGCTCATCCTGACTGTAAAGTTGCACCGCATCGACTTGCTGGGCGCTAGCTGCCGGGGCAACCAGTAATCCAACCAGCAACAGGGCAGTTGGCAATAGCATCGCTGTTTTCATAAGGCGTCAAATAACCGTTAAATAATTCTGAGCAGTGATTATCCTGCAAAAAACAGGCCATACAGCTTTATTGCTCGTCATAGCGTAACCATTGAGGTTGCACCGGCTCCATAATGCGCCGTTGTTGTAAATTCTGACCACTTACCACGACTTCCGTGCACCTATCGTTATTGATGTAGGCCAGAGCTTCCGCATACAGCGGGTCATCGCTAACCCCCCAGTCGCCGGTTACAGTAGCCGTTACCGGGCAATTCGGACTTAATCCGTCAAAGTAGTCGCCAAAATCTAAGGCATTAACGGTCTGGAAGTTAATCGCAAACAGCCGGAAGTCACCTACCCGGTCTGGTATCTGACCGACCGGCTTGCCACAGGTTGTCTCGCCAATTTGCACCACGTCGATAAAGGGGCTGAGGGCATTGATTACCAGTTCGCTGGAAGAACAACTCCCCGCTGTGGTCAGTACAAAAACCCGGGGCAGATTCAGGTTAGTGCGACCAGCCCCTAGCGAGAAACTGACATTGTTATTTTTTCTGGTGTTCTTGTCGTTGTAGCGATATTTAACAAAAATGTTGCCCTGTAATTCTGGCAAAGCAATATGTGAGCTAAGCTGGTTGGCAACCCGGATTAAGCCCCCACCGTTGTAGCGAACATCCAGTACCAGCTCATCAATATTCTGCTGCGAAAAATAGCTGAAGGCCTGCTCCAGTTCCGTCTCTGATAATTCAATAAAGGTATTAAAAACCAGATAACCTACGGTTTTATCTGCAACCTGAGTTACTGAACGATGCATAACGGTATTAGTGCTGACGGTACCTTTAACAAAATCTGCCTGCCGCTCGCTATTATCCGGCTTACGCCAGACAAATTGCCGCACTACACCCTCTTCATTCGGGCCATATATATCTTCATTACTTGCAGTACCAGCGTCCAGCCTGGTTAACCACTCAGCAACGCTGATACCATCAATTTCAATTATTTTATCAGCCCGGCGTAAGCCCTGCTGGGCAGCAGAGCCGGCATCATAAACATATAGCACCTGCAAGGCACTATTATTATCTGTACGCTGAGTAGCAAAACCATACCCAAAAAACACGGCATTAATATAACGGTCCTGATACTGCTGTTCTGTCATAACAAAACTGTAGCGGTCCCGGTCTGCGATAACCTGTTCTAAATAGGCGGAGGGGCTGCTGAAGGCTAGCGGATCAACCCCGGTTTTCAGTTCGTCATACCATAAGTAGTCAGCATATAGCTTGCAGTACAACTGACTATTAATATCATTGCGACTGCATTCTGCAATGTTGGTATCCAAATTGTCGTCTGAACTGTCAGACCCACCACAAGCGGCTAATAACAGGCTTAAACAAACTACCAGAAGCTTATTCATCAGATACCTCCAACCATCATAGCTACAGCGTATAAAAAAACGCCACCAAATGGCAGCGTTTTTTTATACGAGTGGGTTACTGAAATGGATGCGTTAACACTATGGTCTGCACCCGATCCGGACCAGTGGAGACAATATCAATCGGCACCCCGGTTAGCTGCTCCAGTCGGCTGATATAGTCGCGTGCCGCCTGAGGTAACAGTTCAAGCTGTTGGATACCAAAAGTATTATCAGACCAGCCAGGCATAGTTTCATAAACCGGCGTTACCAGCTCATAGCCTTCAGCTGCCAATGGCGGCGTATCCAGCACGCTGCCGTCAGGCTGCTGGTAGCCGACACAAATACTGATCTGTTCCAGCCCATCCAGTACATCCAGCTTTGTCAGGCAAAAACCGGAAATACTGTTCAATTGCACCGCACGGCGCACGGCAACCGCATCGAACCAGCCAGTACGGCGTTTGCGCCCGGTAGTGGCACCAAACTCATGGCCCTTAACGCCAAGGTGTTCGCCAACGGCACAATCCAGCTCGGTTGGGAAAGGGCCGGAACCAACCCGGGTGGTGTAGGCTTTAACAATACCCAGCACATAGTCAAGGTAACGCGGGCCAAAGCCACACCCGGTGGCAACACCACCTGCCGTCGTGTTAGACGACGTAACATAGGGGTAAGTACCATGGTCAATATCAAGCAAAGTACCCTGAGCGCCTTCAAACATAATGTTGTCACCATTTTTGCGGGCTTTATCCAGCAAATCAGTAACATCAACGACCATTGACTTCAGTAAGTCAGCCATTGCCAGCGCATTATCCAGCGTAGATTGATAATCTACTGCATCAACTTTGTAATACTGAGTAAGCGTGAAGTTATGCAACTCCATTATTACTTTCAATTTTTCAGCAAACAGTTCAGGGTTAAATAAATCACCAACCCGTAATCCACGACGCGCTACTTTATCTTCGTAGGCCGGACCAATACCCCGGCCGGTCGTGCCGATTGCTTTGTCACCACGGGCTTTTTCCCGCGCCACATCCAGCGCCACATGAAATGGCAGGATTAACGGACAAGCTTCGCTAAGCAGTAGCCGTTCTTTTACCGGCACACCTCGCTGCTCCAGCATGGTCATTTCTTTTAAGAAAGCTTCCGGGGAAAGTACGACACCATTGCCAATAACGCACTTTACATTTTCACGCAAAATACCAGATGGAATTAAATGCAGTACGGTTTTCTCACCGTCAATAACCAGAGTATGCCCAGCATTGTGACCGCCCTGATAGCGCACCACATAACTGGCTTTATCGGTTAATAAGTCAACGATTTTACCTTTTCCTTCGTCACCCCATTGAGTGCCGAGCACAACGACGTTTTTGGCCATGGTTCCTACATCATGGAAAAAATTAGGCGAGGATTCTACCAAATCGCTGGCCAACTTACAGCTGTGTTGCCAAAAAAAAGCCGGTTTTTTATCCGGCTTATTCTGAATACTCACATTTAAGGATGCTGCAGGCAGGATAAATCAAATGCATCACTGTTCTGATACAAGCCAAAACCAAAGCGTAAACGGTCGCCCCGGTAGTCAGTAATAATACTGTTGTTCTTCAGAAACGCTGCTAATTCAGCTACCTGGCTGGTACTGGTCAGTTTGAAGGTGAAAAAATGGCCATGCTGCTCACCGTTGGCGAGTAACAGAGTATTTTGATTTAGTAACGGGTGTTGCCAGCGGCTAAGTTCAGTCATAAATGCCTGTTGCAACTGTTTAACGTATTGATGAATTCTGCCCACGGTAATGCCCTGCTGCTTAAATAGCAGTAATACTGCATGCAAACGGTAGAGGGCGGTGTAGTCCATGGTGGCGCCGGCAAAATGATTACCGTCGTTACTGTAGAGCACCAGGGCTGACTTTTCAGCTGCCAGTGTACCAAATTCTGCAAACCAGCCGGTATACCATGGCCGCTGCTGGCTGCCCGGCGGTACAACCATAAAACAACATCCTTCGCCGCCCTGGGCATACTTGTAACTGCCTGCCAGATAAAACGCCCGTTCAGTAACTTTCGATAAATCTGTTGGCAACGCCATAAAGCCATGGTAGCCATCAATCGCTATCAGCGCGTCAGTAACCGTAGCCAGAGCACTGACAAAGGCCGGTAAATCTGCAATTGCATAGCCTGAATTAAAAAAAACCTGACTGCAAAATACCATGTCCGGCTGTTGCGCCTCGGCTTCAGCTATGAAACGCTCAGTAAAGCTGGCAAAGGGTTCAGTTGGCACGGGTATCAGCTCTATGTTTTCAAACTCAGCCAGTCTTTTTGCCTGGCGCTGAAAGCTGTAAAATTCACTATCAGTGCTTAAAACTTTCAGAGGCTTACTTAAATCAAAACAACTAAACAGCCGCATGACTAATTCGTGGGTATTGCCTGAGAAAACAATTTGTTCAGCTACGGGTAAATTAAGTACATCCGCAATCAGTTGCTGGGTTTGCGGGATCATTTCGCCAAAAATATGTTGCCACTTATCATCTACCATGCGGGCGCTGTCGTCCCAGTATGCCAAAGTAGCATCACGGGTAACATCAGGCCAGTAATGATGAGAGTGGCTGGCAAAATGCTGCTTGCCCTGATTAGCTTGCAAAAAACGCTGATAAAAATGTCGATACATAGGGCCTCCGCTACACCTTGCTGAAGCAAAATTAGTCAGACAAAAAAGGCCCGTCAGGGCCTTTTTTTACTGGTGATATGTACTAGTTTTGTACTTTATCTGACTTCATGTATTTAAAGAAGTCATTGTCAGGCTGCACTACCATAATGTCGTCTTTATCTTTGAAGCTGTTTTTATAGGCTTCCAGGCTACGGACGAAAGAATAGAACTCGGCATTACGGTTATACACATCAGCATAAATTTTTGCTGCCTGGGCATCACCCTGACCACGCACAGTACGGGAGTTACGTTCAGCATCAGCCAGCATCACGGTAACCCGGGCATCGACATCAGCGCGAATAATATCTGACTCTTCCATACCACGAGAGCGATGTTCCCGCGCTACCGCGTGCCGTTCTGCTTCCATCCGGGCGAATATAGAACTACTGACTTCTGTCGGCAGGTTAATTTGCTTAACCCGTACATCAATCACCTCAATACCCAGCTCGTTGGCTGCTACACCGGCTTGAGACAGCGCACTTTCCATCAACTGGGTACGTTCACCGGAAACAATTTCCTGGATAGTACGGGCACCAAACTCAGTACGCAGGCCGTTATTAATGTACTGCTTTAACAGTACTTCAGCTTGCGAGGTTATACCCCCTGTCGACAAAAAGTAGGCGCCGAAATCCTTAATCCGCCATTTTACATAGCTGTCGACCAATAAATCTTTCTTCTCGGCAGTTACAAAACGATCAGGCTGGTCATCCAGGGTCTGGATCCGCGAGTCCAGTTTGCGCACCATTTCAATCATCGGAATTTTCAGGTGCAGACCAGGCTCATAAACCACGACCTGACCAGCGTCATCACGTTGTATTTTTCCAAACTGGGTCACAATAGCGCGTTGTCCCTCAGGTACCACAAATAACGCAGAAACGACGATAATAGCGACCACAACTATAATAGCGATAATAAAATTCTTCATAACTTACCCCCTTCCGCTGCGCGTTGAACCACTGCGCAAACTATCCTGCTGCCGCGGCGTAGTATTATCAGTGCTGCGAGCCGGCAGAGGCATCGGGTTTGCACTACCACTACTGCTGTTTCCACCTGATTGGTTCATCAGCTTATCCAATGGTAAGTACATAATATTATTGCCATTCTTAACATCGACCACCACTTTTGAGGTATTGCTGTATACCGATTCCATCGTTTCAAGGTACAAACGGTCACGGGTAACTTTCGGTGCGGCCAGATACTCTGGTAACAGTTGTTCAAAGCGGGCGACTTCACCCTGGGCTTTCAATACTATTTGCTGCTTGTAAGCTTCAGCTTCCTGCATTACCCGGTTAACCTGACCACGGGCACGTGGTTCAATTTCCCGCGCATAGGCCTGCGCTTCCTGCACGAACCGCTCCTGATCTTCCTGCGCTTTAATGGCGTCATCGAAAGCATCACGCACTTCTTCAGGTGGCCGCGCGTCACGGAAGTTAACATCAACCAGACTTAGCCCCATATTGTAAGGCGCAATTATAGACTCCAGCTCTTGTCGGGTATTCTGGCGAACGACTTCGCGGCCACGGGTTAATACATCATCCATAATCGAATGACCAATAACAAAACGCAGGGCGGCGTCGGTAGCTTCACCTAAACTGCGATCAGCATCGACCACAGAGAACAGATAGTCGCGGGCATTGTAGATACGGTACTGCACCTCAAAGGTAACCCGAACCAGATTTTGATCCTGAGTCAGCATAAAGCCATCTGAGCGCAGCGATTTAACTTCCTGCACGTTTACCGGGGTTACCGTATCAATAAAAGTCGGTTTCCAGTGAATACCGGCCCCCACTTCTGTGTGATACTGGCCAAAGCGCAGAATGACACCACGCTCCGCATCTTTAATCGTATAAAAACCACTTATCGCCCAAACCACAGCAGCAATAACCAGGATCAGGATAAACGCAGCTGAAGCACCATTGCCTGATGACTTGTTGCCACCACCGAAAATACCGCCAAATTTCTTGCCAAAATTGCGGAATACTTCATCTAAATCGGGTGGACCCTGGTCACGACCGCCCTGTTTCCAGGGGTCGTTATTCTTACCATTGTTACCCGGCTCATTCCAAGCCATGTTTAACTCCATCTCAAGTTATAAATTAACGGTTAATGTATCAAATAACAGGCGCTGTGACGATATAGTTTTGCAACTCACCATCGCTTTGCTTTAACAGCCGGGCCCATTGTGCCAGGGACAGCCTGATATCAAGTAAGCAAACCCCTTCGTCATCAAAACGTTCAGCGCTAATCACCTGCAACTCATGGAATTTCGCCCGCCAGGCAGCGCAATGTGGCGGCAGGGCCAACTTTAACTGCAGGTGCTCTGTGGATAACAGCGCAGCAATAGCTTGCTGCAGCAATGCCATGCCCTCACCGGTTAATGCCGACAGGTATACCGCGCGCGGCAGGCCATCATCACCATATTCTATACGGGCAGACTGGCCCATCTGATCTACTTTATTAAAAACCTGCAGTTGCAACACCTCGTCAGCGTCAATATCTGTTAACACTTGCTGGACTGATGCAATATTTTCCGTTTTCCGTGGGTCGGCACCGTCAATAACATGCAGTTGTAAATCAGCATCACGGGTTTCCTGCAATGTCGATTTAAATGCCGCCACCAGGTTATGCGGTAAATGCCGGATAAATCCAACGGTGTCAGCCAGGACGATTGGCCCGAAATTATCCAGCTTAACCTGACGTAGTGTTGGGTCAAGGGTAGCAAAAAGTTGGTCCGCTGCGTACACACTGGCTGCCGTCAACCGGTTAAATAGGGTCGATTTTCCTGCGTTGGTATAACCCACAATTGATACAACGGGTGTCGCGCTACGTTGCCGAGACTTTCGGCCCTGTTCACGCTGCAGACCAATTTTATCCAGCCGCTGCAGTAACGCCTTTACCCGTTCCCGCAATAACCGCCGGTCTGTCTCAAGCCGGGTTTCACCAGGCCCCCTTAAACCAATGCCACCTTTTTGTCGCTCGGCATTGTCCCAGCCACGGACCAGACGTGATGCCAGATGCTGCAACTGGGCAAGCTCAACCTGCAACTTACCCTCATAGGTGCGGGCGCGCTGGGCAAAAATATCGAGGATAAGGGTGGTACGGTCAATCACTCTGGCCTGGAGCAGCTGCTCGAGATTGCGGGTTTGGCTGGGGCTCAGAATGTGGTTAAAAATAACCACCGTTGCCGCAAACTGCTCGACGGCATCTTTGATTTCCTGTGCTTTGCCGGAACCGACAAACAACCGCGTATCCGGTGCGCGGCGGTTAGCCGTAACAGTGTGCATTGCCGTCACATTTGCAGAAGCTACCAACATGGTAAGCTCCTGCAAATCTTCGTTGCTATGTTCTTGCGGAAAGTTTACATGAACCAGAATGGCTTGTTCTGCAAGCTCGGCTAAATCAAACAAGCGCTAATGCTCCTGGCGTTATTCCACGTCCTCGCCTTCGCTGTCGCTCTGGCCGGCACCATGGCTCACCATAGTATTGACCGCACGCGCTGGCACAACCGTGGAAATAGCATGCTTGTAAACCATCTGGCTTACGGTATTTTTCAGCAAAATGACGAATTGATCAAAGGATTCAATCTGCCCCTGAAGTTTAATTCCATTCACCAGATAAATAGAGACCGGAATACGCTCTCGTCTTAAGGTGTTTAAAAATGGATCCTGTAAAGATTGGCCCTTTGCCATGTGCCGCTTTCCTTTTTTTATTAGTGAGCTGTATATAGGTATTATTTTTTTTATTTCAAGTTGTTAAAGCTAACTTTTTTTTCCATCTTATTTAGCTTAGCGAAGAAAGTACCGCTTGCAAGTTTTCAGCCGGTTCTGCTTCACTTTTTAACCAGATTACATCTGGCCAGCCGCGCAACCAAGTCAACTGCCGCTTCGCCAGCTGCCGGGTTGCTGCAATGCCTTTTGCTATCATTTCATCGTAGCTAAACTCGCCATCCAGATACTGCCAAACTTGTCGGTAGCCGACACAACGCATTGCCGGCAAATCCGCATGCAATTGTGGCAGGTTTTTCAACCGGATGACTTCCTGCTCAAAACCGTTTGCCAGCATCAGCTGAAACCTGTCAGCAATACGTTGATGCAGCTGCGCACGATCAGTTGGCGCAATGGCAAATTGGTGTACTTTAAACGGAAAAGGTTCCCCTTTTTGCACAGTTAATTCTGTCATGGTTTTGCCGGTAAGCCGGTAAACCTCGAGCGCGCGGTTTATCCGCTGCGGGTCATTCGGATGAATACGTGCAGCCGCAACCGGATCAATATGCTGTAATTGCTGGTGCATTGCTGGCCAGCCCACAGCAACAGCTTCTGCCTCTAACGCCGCTCTGATAGCACTGTCGGCTGCCGGCAACGGTGATATGCCCTCCAGCAATGCTTTAAAATACAACATGGTGCCACCAACCAGTATTGGTATCTTGCCGCGCCGCTGAATCTCACTAATTAAGCGCAGTGCATCGTCTCGGAAATCTGCTGCCGAGTAACTTTGTGCGGGGTCCAGGATGTCCAATAAATGATGCGGTGCCCGGACTAGTTCTTCTTTACTGGGTTTAGCCGTGCCGATATCCATGCCACGATATATCAGTGCACTGTCGACACTGATAAGTTCTGCCGGAAGATATTCAAGCAACTCCATCGCCAGGGCAGTTTTACCCGATGCCGTCGGGCCCATTATAAAAATAACAGGAATGGCGCTGCTCATAGTTGCCCTTGCTGGCCGAGTGCCTTAACGCTGAGACTTAAATCCAGTGGCACTGCCCGCCAGTTTTTGCTGTCCGTTAACATTGGCGCGAAATAGTTTATCAGGGTGGTAGCACTGAGCCAACCCGATGAAAGTAGCATAGACAAAATCGTCTGGCTGCTGGCAGTATTTTTTGCTGGCTGTAACAAGGGTAATGCTTGCAGTAACCATTGACTAAGAGGCGTTGACCGTAGCCAGGGCGCTACAGCTCTGACTATCGCAGTATTGTCCTGTAATAAAATATCAAACCCCAACTGTTGCAGCGTAGTTGCTGCTGCCAGCATCTGCTGCTTTTCATCATTGCTAAGCTGTAAACGCAGTGGCAGCAATAACGGTACTTTATTGCTATCGGCAAGCCAAAGTGGTGCTACGCTGGCTGCTAAATCCAGCAGCACCAGGCCATCAGCCCCCTGAGCAACGGCAAAGCCTTTGTCTGCAGGCAACATAATCACTGGCGGCTCAGCAACCGCTGTTGTCTCTTTACTCGCCGCCGTGAACTGTTCCTGCATATACTGCAGTTGCTGATGCGTTTGCCGTATGCCTCGCTTGTCAGCTTTAGCAGCTGCGCTAACTGCCGGTCGGCTGTTGGCTGGTGGTGACCATTGCTGGCCGCCAGCCCTTCTTGCACCATCAGCCCGCTGATACGCAGGCGCAGTGTCTGCGACCTGTTGCTGTGGGATGGCGAGCTCATCGGTTAACTGATTTAGCGCATCAGTCAGGGCGCTTACTACAAAATCATGTACCAGCCGCGCCTGATGAAAACGCACTTCGTGCTTTGCCGGATGAACATTAACATCGACTTCTGCCGGTGCTATCTGCAGATACAGCACAAAACCCGGCTGCTGCTCTGCAGTAAGTCGTTCACCATAAGCTTGCCGGATAGCGTGATTAAGCAATTTATCGCGCATCATCCGACCATTAACGTAACTGTACTGACAGCCAGGTTGACTCTGACATGCCTGCGGTGCCAGGATCCAACCGCTTAGTTTCAATGCGCCGTAGCTGTTTTCAATATAGGCAGCCTGCTCAGCAAAAGCCCGGCCACAAAGCATAGCGACCCGTTTCTGGCGCGCATTGTCCGACGTTGCCAGCGGCAGCCGGCGCACGCTCTGACCATTGTGGTTTAATTGCCAGCTGACATCAAACCTGCTTAGCGCTAAACGCTTTATTAACTCATCGATATGGCTGAATTCGGTTTTATCCGTGCGCAAAAATTTGCGCCGGGCCGGGGTATTAAAAAATAAGTCAACGACTTCAATACTGGTGCCGTCAGGGTGGGCGGCAGGTTTTACCGTCACCGCCATATCGCGGCCTTCTGCCTGCGCTTGCCAGGCTGCAGCTTGCCCGGCAGGTTTCGAGGTCAAGGTCAGACGCGCTACCGAGCTGATACTCGCTAAGGCTTCGCCCCTGAAACCCAGACTGCTTATCTGTGCCAGGTCGTCCAAATCACTGATTTTACTGGTGGCATGCCGGCTTAGCGCTAATACCAGCTCCTGCTCGGCAATACCCGCGCCATTATCACGGATCCGGATAAGCTTGCTGCCGCCTTTCTCAATATCAATATCAATCTGGCTGGCACCGGCATCGAGGCTGTTCTCAACCAGCTCTTTTACCACCGAGGCAGGCCTTTCAACCACTTCTCCGGCGGCAATCTGATTCGCCAGTTGTGGCGGCAGGATTTTAATAGCCATAGTCAGGGGATCCGCAATACCTGACCAATCCGGATACTGTCACTGGCTAACTGGTTGTGGCTACGCAAGGCATCCACTGACACATCATAGCGCTGAGCCAGTAACGATAAAGACTCCCCCGCCTGAACCTTATGCTCACGGGCCCGTTGTTGAGCAAACAATGAGTCTGCCGGTGGCGCCAGTTGAAAATGCCGTTTCAACGCCTGATGCAATGATTGCGCTAAGCGGGTTTGATGATTGGCCGACTTTAGTTGCTGTTCCTCTTTCGGGTTAGAGATAAAACCCACCTCAACCAGAATAGACGGAATATCGGGTGATTTTAACACCCCCAAACTGGCGGCCTGCGGTTTTGCCTGATGCAGTGAGGTTATCTTGCCTAGCTCGGCAAGCACCTGATTAGCCGCCTGATAAGCGGTAACCATCGAGTGATTCATCGATAAGTCCAGCACGGTTTGCGCCAGATAGCGTTCATTGGCTGAATCCCGGATAATTTCCGCCACGCCACCAAGCAACTCAGAGTGGCGTTCAGTTTGCTCCAGCATCCGCCCCACCTCAGTGGTGGCCCGCCGTAACGATAACACCCATACCGATGCGCCTTTTGGCTGTGGTGAGGTAAACGCATCGGCGTGAATTGATACCAGTAAGTCTGCTTGCTGGCCCCGGGCAACTTCAGTGCGACGGTTAACATGAATAAAATAATCGCCGGTGCGCACCATCACGGCCCGCATTCCGGGTTCTTTATTAATGAGTGCTGCCAGGCGGTTGGCTATAGGTAAAGTCAGATTTTTTTCGTAAATACCACTGGGGCCAATCGAACCTGGGTCTTCGCCACCGTGGCCTGCATCTATGGCAATAATAATATCCCGCGCCGCCCGGATACTCGGTGGCGGTCGACTCTCGGTGCGTTGCTGGTCGGGTAAATCAATTACCAGCCGGTGGCCATAGGGGGCGGTAGGGGTCAGCGCAAACACCGTGGGTTTAACTTTGCTGGTTAAATCCAGCACAATACGCATACTGGTATTATCGCCGCTGCTGCGAATGGCCTTGATCAGCTGCGAATCACCCGCTATTTTCGGTAGTGCTTTGTCACCGGCAATGTTGCTCAGATCAATAACCAGCCGGTCCGGATTGTCCAGGCTAAAACTTTTGTATTGTGGTGCAGCCGATAGATCCAAAACCACCCGGGTATTGTCTGGTGATGGCCAGATCCGGATACTTTGCACCTGATTACTGGCAAAACTCAACGCTGAAAAAAACCACAAAATGGTTAAACTGGCGCAGCTAAGAAATTTATTATTATTTTTCATCATCTCTTATAGCATCTATTATGGCTCGGCCCACAGCAGTGCCAGCACGAATAACAACCTGTCGCTGGGTATCAAGATAACTTAAGTGTATGTCGAGATCCGGTTCAGGTAAATAACCCTGGCCTTGCTCAGGCCATTCCAGCAGACAAAGGCTCTGGTCATTAAAATAGTCACGGATCCCCATAAACTCCAGTTCTTCAGGATCAGCCAGCCGGTACAAATCAAAGTGATACACTATTAGCGTGGTCAGCTGGTAGGGTTCAACTAAAGTGTAAGTCGGGCTCTTAACATTGCCCTGATGACCCAGCGCCTGTAATATCCCCCGGCAAAACGTGGTTTTACCTGCGCCCAGACTACCATGTAAAAAAATAACCTGCCCGCCTTGTAAATAGCGCGCTAGCCGGGCCGCCCATTTCAGGGTGGCGGCTTCGTCTGCCAGTACAGTTGTGACATCGGCTGCCGGTTCGCTGGCGTGCTTAGTTAAAGATTCAGTTGCCACATTACCTCTGATAATTAAATGCATTTAGCGAACGGGGTCGCCACTTATCCCGTTATGTTAACAAACTATGGCGAAGGCCGGCCAGCAAAACTGCTGATTGCCTGGCAGTATTACCTGAACACTCTGACCCGGAAATGAATATCCGGTTCCCGGCTACTAAAACGCTATGGTAAAGTACTGCTGGTTTTTATGCTAATGACATCGTCTGGAACTATCCGCTATGGCAATCGACTACCAGCAACTGGCTGCACAGATAAAACAGTGGGCGCAGGAGCTGGGCTTTCAGCAGCTGGGCATCACCGGCACTGATTTAAGCAATGAAGAACCAAAGCTTCAGGCCTGGCTGGAGCAAGGCTATCATGGCGAAATGCAATATATGGCCGAGCATGGCATGCTACGGGCCCGCCCCGCTGAGCTGTTGCCCGGCACATTGCGGGTACTCAGTGTCAGAATGGATTACCTGCCAGCAAAAGCCGGCTTTGCCACCAACCTGGCTGATCCAGCCAAAGCTTATATCAGTCGTTATGCCCTGGGCCGTGACTATCACAAGCTGGTTCGTAACCGGCTGAAACAACTGGCCAATAAAATCCGTAACCAACTCCCCGAGCTGAGTTTCCGGCCTTTTGTCGACTCAGCCCCTGTTCTGGAGCGCCCGTTGGCCCAGCGGGCTGGGCTGGGCTGGGTCGGCAAGCACAGCTTGCTGCTTAACCACGGCGGCGGTTCCTGGTTTTTCCTGGGCGAATTACTGGTTGATATCCCGCTGCCCGTCGACGAACCCCATAATGGTGATTGCGGTAGCTGTGTTGCCTGCATCACCAGTTGCCCGACTGGCGCTATTGTCGCGCCTTATATTGTTGACGGTCGTCGCTGTATTTCGTATTTAACCATCGAATTAAAAACGGCCATTCCAAAAGAATTGCGACCATTAATTGGCAACCGGATTTATGGCTGTGATGATTGCCAGCTGGTTTGCCCGGAAAACCGTGAAACCCCACTAAGTATAGAAAGTGATTTTCAGCGCCGGCCACAGTGGCAGGATCAGGATTTACTGCAGCTGTTTGCCTGGGATGAGCCGACCTTTTTACGCTTGACCGAAGGCAGCGCTATCCGGCGCATCGGCTTTGAACGCTGGCAACGCAATATCGCGGTGGCACTGGGCAATGCCCCATATCAAAGTGAAATTATTAATGCTTTGCAGCATGCAAGAGTGAATAGTTCAGTTCTGGTTGCAGAACATATCGACTGGGCGCTCGCGCAACAAAAACGTAAAAGCTGGCAGGCCGCTAATTTGCTGCCCCGCGCTACCGAGCGTCTGGTCAGAATTATTCAGAAGGGTCTGCCGCGGGATGCGTAAAGCCGGCCCGCTGTATCAGCAAACGTTGTTGCGCCCGCTGGATAATTTGCTGCTTGCGCTGCTCTGACGCCTGCTGCCATTCCAGTATCTCTGTCAGCAGCCGGCCACAACCTAAACAACGATCGTGTTGATCCAGACAACAATTGCGGACACAAGGCGATTCAACCATAGCGGCTTACTTTGTTCATTTAACACGAGTGTAGCAAACAATTGAAAAACAAAAAGCCGCTAATAAGCGGCTTTTTGTTCGAATTTGGAGCGAGTAACGAGGTTCGAACTCGTGACCTCGACCTTGGCAAGGTCGCGCTCTACCAGCTGAGCTATACTCGCATCGGCCAACGCTGTTGCGTTGTGATGGCGCGCATTTTACAAAATCAGCTGGCTTATGCAAGTACTTTATGTCGGTAATTTGAAAAAATATTGGCGATAGGTTACTAATTCAGCAATCGACTCCCGAATATCGTCCAGCGCCAGATGCGCGCCGGTTTTCTGTACTTTCTTTACAACGTCCGGGTGCCAGCGCCGCGCCAGCTCTTTTACCGTGCTTACGTCCAGATTACGGTAGTGGAAATAGCTTTCCAGGGTAGGTGCATATTCAGCTAAAAACCGCCGATCCTGGCCAATACTGTTGCCACACATTGGTGACTTACCTTTTGGTACATATTGGCTTAAGAATTCAATGGTTTGCTTCTCGGCTTCGGCCAGACTGACATTACTGGCCAGACAACGGGCTGTTAAACCACTTTTGCCGTGCTGCTCAACGCACCAGGGGTCCATATTATCAAGAATTTGTGCTGAGGTGCTGATAGCAAACACCGGCCCTTCGGCCAGAATATTCAGTTGACTGTCGGTAACAATGGTTGCCATTTCTAAAATAACGTCTGTTTTCGGTTCCAGCCCGGTCATTTCCAGATCCAGCCAGATTAAGTTGTTGTCATTTGTTGCCATATCGGTTCCTTAAGTGCGCGCTGCTTTGTTCAAATTCAGATTGCAGGTATGATACACGCCTTAAGCTTAACACTGATAGCGCCTCGTTGCGCACAACGGTATAACCAGCACGTGACCAAAAAAAAGCACCTGACCAAACGCCAGACCGACCGGATTGCCCAAAATGAGCAAAAACGGCTGCGTGGCAACAAGAAAGACAAAACAGAACAGTGGGATGACGATGTGCTGCTTGCTGCTGAATCCGGCCTGGTACTCAGCCGCTTTGGCCAGCATGCCGATGTAGAGGATAGCAGTGGCGCCGTTGTCCGCTGTAGTATGCGCCGCACCATCAGCTCGGTGGTGACCGGTGATAAAGTAGTCTGGCGCCGGGCCCGGCAAAGTACCGGCAGTATTGATGGTGTGATAGAGGCTGTGCAAGATCGCAGCTCAGTGTTGTTGCGGCCCGACTTCTACGACGGCTTAAAACCGGTGGCGGCCAATATTGATTTGATGATTATTGTCTCGGCCATTTTACCGGCGCTGTCGCTGAACATTATTGACCGCTACCTGGTCGCCGCCGAAATGACTCACATTAAACCATTGTTGGTAATCAACAAAGTCGACTTGCTGACGGACGAACAGCACCAGCAATTAAACCAGCAACTTAGTCTGTACCAGAAAATTGGCTATGATTATTTGTTGGTTAGCGCCAAAACTGGCCAGGGCATGCCAGAGTTGCTGCAGCACATTCACAGTGGCACCAGTATTTTTGTTGGCCAGTCGGGCGTGGGCAAATCATCATTAATGAATAACCTGATGCCTGGCCTCACTGCAGCTACCCGTGAAGTGTCAGAAAATTCCGGTTTAGGCCAGCACACTACTACTGTCTCCAGGCTGTATCATCTGCCCGAAGGCGGCGATTTAATCGACTCACCCGGCATTCGCGAATTTGCCTTGTGGCACTTAAGCGAACAGGAAGTGACTGAAGGTTTTATCGAGTTTCAGCCCTGGCTGGGTCGCTGTAAGTTCCGCGATTGTAAACATGTCAATGACCCGGGCTGTGCCATTCAGCATGCAGTCCAGCAAGGTGAAATCAGCGGTGAGCGCTACGACAGCTATTTAAAAATCCTGGCTAGTATGGCGCAGGACAAACCGAATTATTTTTAAGTGAAAGGTTAATAACCCTATGGATAAACTAAAAATCACCCTGCAGTACCTGATGCCTAAGCATCTGATATCGCGTCTGGCCGGTAAAGTGGCGGCCGCAGAACTGGGCTGGTTCAGCCACTTTCTGATTAAGCGATTTATCAAAGCGTATAAAATCGATATGAGTGAAGCTCAGTTCGAGCGGGCAGAAGATTACGCCAGCTTTAATGAATTTTTTACCCGGCCGTTAAAAGATGGCATCCGGCCACTGGCCAGCGAGCCTGATATTGTAGCGCATCCGGTGGACGGCGCTATCAGTCAGTTAGGCCCGATTGTTGACGGTAAACTGGTGCAGGCAAAAGACCACAACTATTCGTTGCAAAACCTGTTAGGTGGCCTGGAGCAAACCTCAGCCCCCTTCGCCGGCGGGACTTTTGCCACGATTTACCTGGCGCCAAAAGATTACCACCGCATTCATATGCCGGTAAGTGGCACCCTGCGTGAGATGATTTATATCCCGGGCGAGCTGTTCTCGGTAAATCCATTAACTGCTGAGTGTGTTAAAGACTTATTTGCGTTAAATGAGCGGGTAGTGACTATTTTTGATACTGAGTTCGGCCCGATGGCACTGGTGTTAGTCGGCGCTACCATCGTCGCCAGCATTGAAACCGTCTGGGCCGGTACCATTACCCCGCCAACCGGCAAACACATTTTCCGCTGGAGCTATCCGGCAAGCGGTAATACTGCCGTTAAACTGGAAAAAGGGGCTGAAATGGGCCGCTTTAAACTGGGATCTACCGTGGTATTGGCCTTCCCGGCCGGCAAAGTAGAGTTTCTGGCTGACCAGCAGCCTGGCACCGTAACCCGCATGGGTGCGCCTTTTGCAAACATTAACTAAGTTCTTCCTCCTGAGCAGGCCACTGTTGTGTCCTGCTTCTTTCTCCGAACTCGCGATAGCGCCGTATATTTTTTCTGCGACACGCCGTAAACCCATCCATGGGGGCTCGTTTCCGCCCGTCCAGGGCTTCAACGGTCTCAGAAAAAAATACTCTGCTCCCGCTTAAACTGCAGTAAACTAATCCAGAGTGGTTTAGAGGAGTTAGTATGCAAATCATTGCCCATCGCGGTGCCAGTGGCGACTACCCTGAAAACACCCTGCTGGCTATCGAACAAGCTCTGATTCAGGGTGCGGATGCTATTGAGATAGACGTATTTGCCGTGCAAGGCGAACTTATCGTTATTCACGACCACCACTTAGCCCGCACCACCAATGGCACCGGCAGTATTTATCAATACAATCTGACTGAGCTAATGCAACTGGATGCCGGTCAGGGCCAACGTATTCCCACCTTATGGCAGGTACTGGAGCTTACTAACGGTAAATGCTGGTTAAATATCGAATTAAAAGGTGACGATACGGTAGCGCCGCTGCTGGCACTGCTTGAACAAGCCGAACAGCAACTGGGGTTTGATTTGCAAAGCCTGGTTATCTCCTCTTTTAACCATCACCTGCTCTTTGCCATTAAACAACAGCAGCCACAGCTGAGATTAGGGGCACTGACTGCCTCACTCCCGCTCGATTACGCCGCCTTTGCCAGTATATTGCAGGCCTACAGCGTACATTGTGATGTCAGTTTTATTAACCAGGCCTTAGTTGATGACGCCAAAGCCCGCGGTTTAAAAGTATACGTTTACACGGTAGATCAAACTGACGATATCAGGCGTTTAAAAGAGTATGGCGTAGAGGGTATTTTTAGTAACTATCCAGCCCGCAGCCGGACCTGGTTACACAAAAAACCCGCTGGTTAAGCGGGCTCGTCGGCGTGATGTTCGGTCTCGCAGCTATCGCACTGGCTACATAATCGCATGTTCATCACATGGGCCAGCACCACCAGCGAGGCGCCAACAATTAACACCGCATGCTCATACTCATGGCCCCAAACATCCCGTTGCCAGTAGATGAAACCACCTAAAAATAATGAATAGAAAGGGTAAAGCTTACGGTGATAACGATGGAAACCGATAAACAGCGCTACAAAGCCAAGTACCATCGTAAACAACAACATAGCGCGTTCAAAAGCATGGTTATGATTAACGGTTAAGCCAAGCAGCGGCAGTACCGGTAATAATACCGGCAGCATAATACAGTGAATCGCACACAGCGACGTCACAGTAATACCTACTTTATCAAATAACACTCTGGCTTTGGCTAACACGATATAAACCTGCTGTGTTGAAACGGGTAAAACGATATAATATAACAAATCAAAACACAAATAAACGGCCTGGCCATATTTAGTTTCAGTTGGCCTTGCTTAACAGGAGTTGCCATGGCTGATCGTCGATGCTGCTTATGGCATAATAGCGCCACTTTTATTTAATCAGGCCTGATATGGACTCCTTACTATCCCAACTCGATGAAAACCTGAAAGAGCTGTACCGCAAAGCATTAGATGCTGACGCCGTGTTAGAACAGCTGCAACAGCAGGGCCAGGCAAAACACCAGAGCATTTTTCCGGCAAGCAGTGATTTCAGCGTCAGCAGTAACCGTTTTATGCCTTATCTAAGCGAAGCGGCTGAGCAGGTTGCCGCTATCCGGCAAAGCCAACAGTTTAATACCGCCACTCTGGCCCGGGTGGTTAAACAACTGCAACTACTGCACAAAACCCTGGCAGAATTCCGGCTCGTCGTTAGCAAGTAACCCCGGTTGTGGCGTAACTGGTAAAATTAGTAAAGTTTACTATGCTTAATGTTGGCAAGGTATGCCGGTCAGGCTAGTGAGCAGGTTATGCTAATTAATACGGTTACGAACAACAATGTCAGCATGGCAGCATCGGCTAATTCTAGTAATAGCCGGATAGCAGCTGCCGCACCTCTGATAACCACTAATCTGGCAGATACCGCTACGCGCCAGGCTAATCAGACTGCTGCAACAGTTAATACAATCTCGGATAGTCTGCCCGGGGCACCGTCGCAGCCAGCAGAGCGGAGCTCTGAACGGAATTCTGAAAGTGTCCGGGTAAGCAGTAGTATTGGCCGGGCGGCTTCCGCCGGCCAATTAACCAGAGAGCAGGCACTGGAAATTTACCGTAACATTGCCCGCTTTCTGTAATGTCAGGCTCACTGCTGCGGGTTACTTACCTTAGCAGGTAAAGCGGCATGCTCAGTAATTTTAGGTTGTAACTCTTTTTTGAACCAGTCGCGCAACATCTCCCGCTCAAAGGCAAATTCCGGGGTATTGCCCCGCGGCGTCATCCGGTTCATAAACCCCATATCGCGAAAACGCTCCTCGCCACCGACCACTTCTTCGCCATACTGATCACGTAACAGATGATTAAAACGAACCGCGGGCGAATGAATTTCCTTGATAACCCGGATAGCCTGCCCGGTATCGGTTACGAAGTAGTCAACTTCACCTGCCAGATCAATATCCGTTACCGTTACCTGCCAGCTATACCCATCAGGTAATTCATTGGCCATTTCCTGAAAAAACTTCTCAAAGTTACGCTGCACCCGCTCCTGAAAGCGGCTACGCGAATCATTAGCAGCGCGAATATCGGTAAACTTATCGGGCTCCTGCCAGTTCATTTCCAGCTCAGCACCAGACTCAGCGTTACTTAACACTGGCGCAGATAACACCAGAGCAAAAATTGCTATCAGATGTGTTTTCATTACTACCTCCCACTAAATATAGCGCTAACGTCTGGAAGGTTATACTGCAGACGGCGCCATATAAGACCATGATCACGATGTTAAGTTTAGTACACTGTCACACTATAGTGCACAACAAGCCAGCTAAGCTGTACTAATTTGTATTTATAGTCGGGGAAATGTGTGTAAAGTTGTAGCATAAAAAAAGCCCCCGCTGTTACCCGGGGGCTTTTTTAAAGCAGGGGCGCTAAATTACATCATGCCGCCCATGCCACCCATGCCGCCCATATCAGGCATTGCCGGGGCATCTTCTTTTGGTAGTTCTGTGATCATCGCTTCGGTAGTGATCATCAGTGAGCCTACTGACGCGGCAAACTGCAGTGCTGAACGGGTTACTTTGGTTGGATCCAGAATACCCATCTCCAGCATGTCACCGTAAACATCGGTAGCAGCATTGTAACCATAGTTACCTGTGCCTTCTTTTACCTTATTTACGACCACTGACGGCTCTTCGCCGGCGTTGGCGACGATTTGACGCAGTGGCGCTTCCATCGCGCGCAGCGCAATTTTAATACCGTGCGTTTGATCTTCATTAGCACCGGTTAAGCTGGTTAGCTTGGCAGCAACACGCACCAGAGCAACACCACCGCCAGGCACTACGCCTTCTTCTACCGCAGCGCGGGTAGCATGTAATGCATCTTCCACCCGGGCTTTCTTCTCTTTCATTTCCATCTCGGTGGTCGCGCCCACTTTGATGACCGCAACACCGCCAGCCAGCTTAGCCAGACGTTCCTGCAGTTTTTCTTTGTCGTAATCTGAAGTAGCTTCTTCGATTTGCTGGCGAATCTGCTTCACCCGCCCATCGATACCACTTTGCTCACCGGCACCATCGATAATGGTGGTGTTATCTTTAGTGATAACAACCCGCTTAGCAGTACCTAAATCTTCCAGGGTAGCTTTTTCCAGTTCCATACCGATTTCTTCAGAAATTACGGTACCACCGGTTAAAGTAGCGATATCCTGCAGCATTGCCTTGCGACGGTCACCAAAGCCCGGTGCTTTAACCGCAGACACTTTGACGATGCCACGCATGTTGTTAACAACCAGCGTAGCCAGCGCTTCGCCTTCTAAATCTTCAGCAATGATAAGCAGCGGCTTGCCTGCTTTAGCAACGCCTTCTAATACCGGCAGCAGTTCGCGGATATTAGAAATTTTCTTATCAACAGTCAGAATAAACGGGCTGTCCAGTTCAACCTGGCCGGCTTCCTGGTTGTTGATGAAGTATGGCGACAGGTAACCACGGTCAAACTGCATACCTTCAACCACGTCCAGCTCGTTGGCTAAACCCTGGCCTTCTTCAACGGTAATTACGCCTTCTTTGCCTACTTTATCCATGGCATCAGCGATGATTTTGCCGATTTCTTCATCAGAGTTGGCAGAAATAGTACCTACCTGAGCAATAGCTTTGGTGTCGGCACAAGGCTGAGATAAGTTTTTCAGCTCTTCTACTGCGGCGATAACTGCTTTGTCGATACCACGCTTTAAATCCATCGGATTCATGCCGGCAGCGACCGCTTTCACGCCTTCGTTGATAATATTCTGGGCTAGTACGGTAGCGGTAGTGGTACCGTCACCGGCTTCGTCATTGGCTTTAGAAGCAACTTCTTTCACCATTTGCGCGCCCATATTTTCGAACTTGTCTTCCAGTTCAATTTCTTTCGCTACTGATACACCATCTTTGGTGATAAGCGGTGAGCCGAAAGACTTGTCCAGAATAACGTTGCGGCCTTTCGGTCCCAGAGTTACCCGAACCGCGTTTGCCAGAATATTTACGCCTTTAAGCATTTTGTTGCGAGCTTCGTCGCCAAAACGTACGTCTTTTGCAGCCATTTTTTAAATTCCTTAATTCAGTTTCAAGTTAAACGATGAGTTAATCTGCAGCTTAAACAGCGCAACTTAATCGAGGATCACACCCAGAATATTGTCTTCTTTGGTGATCACAAACTCTTGTCCGTCTACTTTTTCAGTGCGCTCTACATAGGCACCAAATAATACTTTGTCGCCAACTTTTACATCTAATGGCTTCACGTCACCGCTATCCAGAATGCGACCATTGCCAACCGCAACGACTTCGCCACGGCTAGATTTCTCGGCAGAAGCACCAGTTAAGACGATGCCACCCGCTGACTTGCTTTCTGCTTCTAAGCGTTTGATGATGACACGATCATGTAATGGACGAATATTCATGCTCTAATCTCCTAAAGCGTTTTTTGAGTTTTAACATGGGTGTTAAAATGTGTGTTCGGTATATGGGGCAGTAGCCAAAAAAATCCAAGGGGCAAACTAAAAAATTTGTTGTGGCCCGGCGCGACTCAGTGTGCCCCAAATGGTATTTTTTAACGCCCAATTAAGTAATCATTGAAATACTAGCCCGGTGCAGCAGGTCTATTGCCTGCAGAGGTTGGTCGCAACTAAAAGGCCAACTGGGGATTATTAACGTATTATGGCGACATAAACCTGCAACAACGAACATATAATGGCGTGGTTACACCCTGCGTTTTGCATTTAAAAAGAAGGTTCTATTGATGTATAAAGTATTTTTGCTGCCCTTTCTGCTGTGGTTTTCTCTGCTGGGGTTAACGCTCAGCACCGTGCCAGCCCAGGCTCAGCAAAGCTCGGTGCTGGATAGCCTGTTACAGTCGGATGACGATTTTTTACCGGTAGATCAGGCTTTTGTCATGGATTTCCGGCAGCAGGACGACGAACTAATTGTTAACTGGACTATCGCCGACGGCTACTACATGTACCGCGATAAGTTTAAGTATGGCGGGGTAGCGGTGAGTTTTTCCCACCCTACCTACCCGGCCAGCATGCAGATTGAAGATGAGTTTTTCGGGGTTACCGACGTTTATTACCATCAGTTAACGCTGAAAATCCCGCTGTCTGATATCAGCGAAGATGCCTTTTTACGCATCCAATATATGGGCTGCGCTGAAGCAGGCTTATGCTATCCGCCAATTAACAAAGAAATTCCGATATCCATGCCGGGTAATACGGCAGCAACAGACGACAGTACAGCGAGCCCGGCGGGAACACCAACTTCCAGCCAATATGGTTTGGCTGAGCGACTGAGTAGTGGTTCTGTCTGGGTCAATATGGGTGTGTTTTTTCTGTTAGGTCTGGGGTTGGCATTTACCCCTTGTGTGTTCCCGATGTACCCCATTTTAAGCAGTATTATTGTTGGCCAGGGCAAACAACTGAGCACCCGCCGTGCTTTTGGCTTATCGTTTAGTTATGTGCAGGGTATGGCGTTAACGTATTCAGCACTGGGGCTGGTGGTTGCCAGCTTGGGCGTTAAATTTCAGGCCTGGATGCAACACCCTGCGGTACTAATTGCGGCCGCTGTGATATTCGTAGTTTTAGCTTTGGCCATGTTTGGGGTATTTAACTTTCAGTTACCAGCCAGTTGGCAAGCCAAAGTGAGTGCTATCAGTAACAAGCAGCAAGGTGGCAGCTTAAAAGGCGCGTTTGTAATGGGGGCCCTGTCAGGTCTAATTGCGTCGCCCTGCACCACGGCACCGTTGTCAGCGGCGTTAATGTACGTAGCTCAAAGCGGCGATTTAATGCTCGGTGCGCTCACATTATATATTCTTAGTCTGGGCATGGGCATCCCGCTTATTTTACTGGGCACCTCAGGTGGTAAGCTATTACCCAAAGCCGGCGCCTGGATGAATATTGTTAAATCCGCTTTTGGTTTCGTCTTATTGCTAGTACCCATTATATTGCTTGAGCGCATTTTACCGTTGTGGCAGGTGATTGTGCTGGCTTCATTACTTAGCCTGTTGGTCTGTGGCTATTTATTTAAATTGTTATTTGACGTAACAAGCAGCACCGCCAAAGCCAGCTTGCTGGTATCCGCTCAGGTGCTGCTGCTGGCCACCGTGTTTGTTAACTGGCAATATTTTGGCCCCTCCCAGAATAATAGCAGCAGTGTTGACAATACTACCGGTCAGTTTATTGAAGTAGCCGACCTGGCGGGCCTGGAGCAGCAACTGGCAGAAGCCAAAGCAGCCAATGAGTATACACTGGTCGATCTTTATGCAGAATGGTGCGTTGCCTGCAAAGAGTTTGAGCAATTTACCTTTCCGGCAGCACAAGTGCAGGCACACACCAGCAAAATGCGCCTGATTAAAATAGACGTCACTGAAATGACCCGCTCCGATGATAAACTGCTTAATCATTATCAGGTGCTGGGCCTGCCAACATTGTTATTTTTTAATCCTGCCGGCGAGGAGTTAACCAACGCCCGGGTTACCGGCTTTATGGCCGCTACGCCGTTTGCTGAGCATCTGGCCGCCCTTACTGCAGAATAATCTGGCACCCAAGGCCAGTTTGCATAAGCGACTGGCCTGGTATTTTTAGCAACCCTCCCCCTCTTCTTTTGTGTCACTTTTGGGTCACTCTGGCTGATAAGACCAGTATTTTGCTGCCATTTGTCACGATTTCACTATAATAAGGCGCTTATCTGGTGATAAAGGGGCGCAGCAATGTGTTGAATTAAGCAAACAGGTGCATTTTGGCACCGGCTCTCGTAAGATAAAGCTTATTCAATACATTTAGCGGAAATACAGCACAAATGGCGGCAAAATACCGAATTTTATTAGTAAATGGTCCAAACCTTAACATGCTGGGTGTACGAGAGCCTGGCGTGTACGGCAACGCCAGCCTGAATGATATTGTCAGCGAATTGCAAAGCCAGGCAGCTGGCATGAATGTCAGTCTGAGCCACGTTCAGTCAAATGCAGAGCATGAGCTGATTGCCGCTGTGCAGCAAAGCCTGGGCCAGCAGGATTTTATACTAATAAATCCGGGGGCATTTACCCATACCAGTATAGCGCTGCGTGATGCCCTGCTATCAGTAGCAATACCCTTTATCGAAATTCATTTATCCAACGTGCACGCCCGGGAAGCGTTCCGGCGACACTCTTATTTAGCTGATATCGCCCGTGGGGTTATCTGCGGCTTCGGCGCCAAAGGTTATCACTATGCGCTTGACGCAGCGGTAACAGCATTACAAACAACCAAGTAGACTACTTAATAAATTAACTAACATCAGGCGACAGACATGGATATTAGAAAAATTAAAAAATTAATCGAATTGCTGGAAGAATCTGGCATTTCTGAGCTGGAAATTACCGAGGGTGAAGAGTCAGTGCGGATCAGCCGCAACAGCCCGGTGCAGCACTACGCGCCAATGCAGCCTATGCAGTATGCCCAGCCACAAATGCAAGCGCCGGCCCCGGCAGCAGCACCCGCTGCTGTAGCGGCAGAGCCTGCCAAGCCAGCAGCCACAGGCCAGGTAGTTAAGTCGCCGATGGTTGGCTCGTTCTACCGGGCGGCGTCGCCTACTTCCAAAGCCTTCGTTGAAGTCGGCCAGAGTGTGAAAGTCGGTGATACCCTGTGTATTGTTGAAGCCATGAAAATGATGAACCAAATCCAGTCTGACAAAGCGGGCGTGGTAAAAGAAATTCTGGTTGAAAACGGCGACCCAGTCGAATTTGATCAGCCGTTATTTATTCTCGAATAACCGAAAAGGCTGACCGATGCTAGAAAAAGTACTCATTGCCAACCGGGGAGAAATTGCACTGCGTATTTTACGCGCCTGCAAAGAACTCGGTATCAAAACGGTCGCAGTGCACTCCACTGTTGACCGTAACCTTAAACACGTGCTGCTGGCTGACGAGACCATTTGTATTGGCCCGGCACCTTCACCACAAAGTTACCTTAACATTCCTGCGCTGATTGCCGCAGCAGAAGTTACTAATGCCCAGGCTATTCACCCGGGCTATGGCTTCTTAGCTGAGCGTGCCGACTTTGCCCAGCAGGTAGAAGAAAGCGGCCTGGTATTTATTGGCCCGCACCCCGACTCTATCCGCCTGATGGGCGATAAAGTATCAGCCATTGAAGCCATGAAAAAGGCCGGTGTGCCCTGCGTACCCGGTTCAGACGGTGCCGTAGGTGATGATGCTGACACCAATAAAACCATCGCTAAACGCATTGGCTACCCGATTATTGTTAAAGCCGCCGGTGGCGGTGGTGGTCGCGGTATGCGAGTGGTGCGCAGCGAAGAAGAACTGGTTAGCTCAATAGAAATGACCAAAGCTGAAGCCAAAGCCGCGTTTGGCAACGACATGGTGTACATGGAGAAATTCCTGGAAAACCCCCGCCATATCGAAATTCAGGTATTAGCTGATGGTCAGGGCAACGCTATTCATTTAGGTGAGCGCGACTGTTCAATGCAGCGCCGTCACCAGAAAGTTGTAGAAGAAGCACCGGCCCCGGGCATTACCCCTGAGCTACGCGCTTTTATTGGCGGTCGTTGTGTTGATGCCTGTAAGGTCATGAATTACCGCGGCGCTGGCACCTTCGAATTCCTGTTTGAAAACGGCGAGTTCTTCTTTATTGAGATGAATACCCGGATTCAGGTAGAGCACCCGGTTACTGAAATGATCAGTGGCGTAGATTTAATTAAAGAACAGTTACGGGTAGCCTCTGGTATGCCGTTAACGCTGAAGCAGGAAGATATTGTGATCCGCGGCCATGCGGTGGAGTGTCGGATCAATGCTGAAGATCCGGTAACTTTTATGCCCTCACCGGGTAAGATCACCCGCTTTCACCCGGCAGGGGGTAATGGCGTGCGCTGGGATTCGCATATCTACGCTGATTACACCGTGCCACCAAACTACGACTCTATGGTCGGCAAGCTGATAACTTACGGTGAGAGCCGTGAGATTGCTATCGCCCGGATGCGCAACGCGCTGGACGAGCTATTGGTGGAAGGTATTAAAACCAATATTGCGCTGCACAAGGATATTATGCGCGATACTGAGTTCTGCAAAGGTGGCACTAATATTCATTACCTGGAGAAAAAACTGGGAATGAAGTAAACACAGCTGATTGCTGCACCCGCAGCTTTTAACTGAGAATAAAGGCCGCAATTGCGGCCTTTTTGCTATAATGCGCCAAAATTTGCTGCAAGAGACAACCGATGCCCTGGATCCAATTACGTGTCACCACTACTGAAGACAAAGCCGAACAAGTCAGCGATATGCTGCAGAGCTGGGGTGCTCAGGCAGTAAGCTTTGTTGATGCCCATGACACACCCATTTATGAGCCCATGCCAGGTGAAGTGATTTACTGGACCAACACCGTGGTGGTTGGCTTATTTGATGCCGAGCATCCAATGGAGCAGGTGATCAGTAAGCTGCAGCAAGTCGCTTTCTTTAAAGACAATTTGGAATATAAGCTGGAGCAACTGGAAGACAAAGACTGGGAACGGGAGTGGATGGATAACTTTCACCCGATAAAATTTGGCAAACGGCTTTGGGTTTGCCCCAGCTGGCGCGATATTCCCGACCCGGCGGCAGTAAATGTGATGCTGGACCCCGGCCTGGCATTTGGCACCGGCACCCACCCTACTACAGCCCTCTGTATGCAATGGCTGGATCAGCATATTCAACCAGAACAAACCGTCGTCGATTTTGGCTGTGGTTCAGGTATTCTAGGCATAGCAGCACTGAAACTGGGAGCAAAACGGGTAGTTGGTATCGATATTGACCCGCAAGCAATAGAAGCCAGTACTGCCAATGCTGCCCGTAATAATGTCAGCGGCCAGATAGAGCTCTATTTACCAAAAGATCAACCGCAGTTACAGGCTGATGTGGTGGTGGCCAATATCCTTGCCGGGCCACTGGCGGAGCTAAGCCAGGTTATCAGTAGCTATGTTAAACCAGGCGGCCTGCTGGCATTGTCAGGCATTTTGCAAAGCCAAGCTCAACATGTAATCGATGCGTACAGCAATGAGTTCAGCTTCGACCCCATTGCCGAGCAGGACGAATGGGTGCGGTTGAGCGCCCGGAAACATACCAGTTAAGCTACCGGCAGACTGCTGGCAAATTGGTGGCAAAATAAACAGTCGTACAATTATCTTTTTGTCCAGGCCATTGTTTCCGGGCCGGCGGTAGCAGGAAAACACGCCTTTTCAGCCTTTTAGCGAATGTCAATCCCACAAAGGCCAAATTAATTACACTTTTGTTTAAATAATAACCTTTGCTTTGTTGGCAAAAATCCGTAAACTTAGCGCCCCTTGGGGGTAGAGCCTTGGATTACACGGTGCGGATAGGTCCTTATCAGTTAGCGAACAAGGTAATTTGTGCGCCGATGGCCGGCGTAACAGATCATACTTTTCGTGAGCTTTGCCGGCGGTTTGGCGCCGCTTTAGCTGTCTCTGAGATGCTGTCGAGCAATCCTCAGGTCTGGCAAAGCGAAAAGTCGCAAAACCGAATGGGCCACCGCCAGGAGTCCGGCATCCGTTCAGTACAAATTGCCGGCAGTGACCCGGCTCAGATGGCCGCAGCGGCGCAATACAATGTTGAGATCGGTGCCGATATTATCGACATCAACATGGGCTGCCCGGCCAAAAAAGTGAATAAAAAACTGGCTGGTTCGGCATTGCTACAATACCCGGAACTGGTCGAACAAATTATTCAGGCCGTGGTTAAGGCAGTAACAGTACCGGTAACGCTGAAAATTCGTACCGGCTGGGACCCCGATAACCGGAATGGAGTGCAAATTGCCCGAATTGCTGAGGACAATGGCATTCAGGCCCTGGCAGTACATGGCAGAACAAAAGCCTGTATGTACAAAGGTGAAGCCGAATACGACACCATTAAAGCCATTAAACAGGCAGTGTCATTACCGGTTATTGCCAACGGCGATATTACTACGCCAGAGAAAGCACAATATGTGCTCGATTATACCGGTGCCGACGCCATTATGATTGGCCGGGCGGCACAGGGACGCCCCTGGATATTCCGGGAAGTGGCCCATTACCTGGCAACAGGTAAAAAACTGGCTGCACCAGCTATTGCTGAAGTGCAGCAAATCATGCTGGAGCATGTGCAGGGCTTGCACCAGTTATACGGTGTGCATTTGGGGCCGCGAATTGCCCGCAAGCACGTTGGCTGGTATTTAGCTGAGCATGATGCCCAGGGTGTGTTTCGCAGCGAATTCAATGCTATTGAGCAGGCAGAACGCCAGTTCGAAGCATTAAATGACTATTTTCATAAACTAGCAGCAACCTAACGCAAAAGAGATAAGCAATGTTTAATTCGAACGTTACTTCGCCATTTATTACTAATGCCCATGTTCAAACCCAGGAAAAACCACAAGCGTTAAGCAACGCAGTGCAAAAAGCCGTTGCTAACTATTTACAGCAGTTAAACGGCCAGGACGTGAACGACCTTTACGAACTGGTACTGTCAGAGTTAGAGCGGCCATTACTGGAAGAGGTAATGAAATATACCCGCGGTAACCAGACCCGCGCCGCTAACCTGATGGGCATCAACCGCGGTACGCTGCGCAAGAAGCTGAAACAATACGGCATGAGTTAATGCCACTGCGGGGCTCCGGCCTCGCCACTAAGCACCTTCGGGTGCTTTTTTATTGGATAGGTTAAAATCTGATTTCTGCAAGCGACAAGAGAATTTAAGCATGACAACACTACGCCCTATTCGCCGCGCACTGTTAAGTGTGTCTGATAAAACTGGTATCGTCGAATTTGCCCGCGCCCTGGCTGCTCAGCAAGTGGATATTCTGTCTACCGGCGGCACCGCTAAGCTGTTAGCGGAACAAGGTATTAAAGTTACCGAGGTTTCAGACTATACCGGCCACCCGGAAATTATGGACGGCCGGGTAAAAACCCTGCACCCGAAAATTCATGGCGGTATTCTGGCCCGGCGTGGTGTTGACGAAAACGTCATGGCCGATAACAGCATAGGCCCGATTGATCTGGTGGTAGTGAATCTGTATCCGTTTGCCAGCACCGTAGCCAAACCTGGCTGCACGCTGGAAGATGCAGTGGAAAACATCGACATCGGCGGCCCAACCATGGTGCGCGCCGCAGCAAAAAACCATAAAGATGTCACCATTGTAGTTAATGCCAGAGATTACAGCACGGTGCTGGCAGAAATGAACGAGAATAATGGCGCCACGACCCACGCCACCCGGTTTAGCCTGGCGATTAGCGCCTTTGAACACACCGCGCAGTACGATGGCATGATCGCCAACTATTTTGGCGCCATGTTGCCAGCTTATGCCAACCCAGCCGAGCCAGTCAGCAAATTCCCACGCACGTTCAACAGCCAGTTCGTTAAAAAACAAGACTTACGTTACGGCGAAAACAGCCACCAGAGTGCCGCTTTTTATGTGCAGGAAAACGCGACTGAAGCGTCAGTCTCTACCGCTAAGCAACTACAAGGCAAGGCGTTGTCGTACAACAATATCGCCGATACCGATGCGGCGCTGGAATGTGTGAAAGAATTTGCCGAGCCAGCCTGCGTTATCGTTAAGCACGCGAACCCGTGCGGCGTAGCCATTGGTGAGTCTATTCTGGCTGCGTATAACCGCGCTTACCAGACCGACCCCACTTCAGCGTTTGGTGGCATTATTGCCTTTAACCGTGAGCTGGATGAAACCACGGCTAAAGAAATTGTCAGCCGCCAGTTTGTCGAGGTGATTATTGCCCCGGCAGCATCTGATGAGGCAGTAGCGGTAGTAGGCACTAAGCCTAATGTGCGGTTACTGGTATGTGGTGAATTCAGCCAGGCCGCTAACGCGCTGGACATGAAACAGGTTAACGGCGGCATGCTGCTGCAAGACCGCGACCAGGCTATAGTCACTGCTGACGATTTAAAAGTCGTAACCAAACGCCAGCCGACCGAGCATGAGCTGAAAGACTTATTATTCTGCTGGAAAGTGGCCAAGTTTGTTAAATCGAACGCCATTGTGTATGTCAAAGACAGCATGACCATCGGCGTCGGCGCCGGCCAGATGAGCCGGGTATACAGCGCGAAAATCGCTGGTATCAAGGCTGCTGATGAAAAACTAGAAGTAAAAGGCTCGGTGATGGCCTCAGACGCCTTCTTCCCGTTCCGTGACGGTATCGACGCCGCAGCCGCCGCTGGCATTACTGCCGTTATCCAGCCAGGTGGCTCCATGCGCGACGCTGAAGTGATTGCCGCCGCCGACGAGCACGGTATGGCCATGGTATTTACCGGCGTGAGACACTTCCGTCACTAAGTGCTTAGACACTAAAAGCAGGCGTTACTATACACCTGCTTTAGTTTTAGAAAAGGCCGCGCTGCGGCCTTTTTAATTGCATAAAATATCTCACTTCTCTGCAAACAAAAAATCACCCGACAAAATCTGCTGCAAGTGATCAATTGGGTGGTTATAGATATAGACCCAGGCGCTAATCATTTCGCCGTTTTCAAGGGTGATCTGTTGTTGCAGCCGCAGGTATTCGGTGGGCATTGTACAGCCGGGACCGCACTCTTCATAGGCATCCAGTTCAGCCAGCAATAACGCTGGTTGTTTAAGCTGATACACCTCGCCTGCTACCTGCCAGGCAGGATTATCGCTGATAACTGCACCGGGGTAATAATCAACCAGATAGAGTTTGGCCTGCAGCCGCCCTTCGGCAATGAAGCTGGCATGCTGTTGTAACAGCTGATAACACTGCTGCCCAACCGTTCTGCGCGGCGCATGGTGGCGAAGGGTACCGTAAACAAATAAGTAGTCTGGCATTGGCAAAAACCGGTTACACAGTAGACGGCAATTCTACATAAATTTAGCCGGAACTGACCACTCCAGCTGAAAGCTGTTGCTAACTTCGCAATATGCCAGACAGGTTAACGAGGCTTTTCTGATTTTCAGCGCCGGCTGATGGTTACCCAACAATAAACTAAGCAATGTTGAAAAATCAGGTTCATGACCTACCAGCAAAGTGTGTTGTGGTAATGTCGGCAGTTGCTGATGCAGTTGGCTTAATGCGCTCTGGCTGTCAGTTGCCAGCGCCAGCCAGTCACGCTCGCTGGCCTGCACCAGATCCGCTTCCTTGCCTACTATTGCCGCAGTCTGAATAGCTCTGGGATAGGGGCTGCTTAAAACCAGCTCCGGCGCAATATTGTGGCGCTGCATAAAGTGCGCAACCCGCCTCGCTTGCAAACGCCCTTTTTCGATAAGACAGCGGTCGATATCCAGCTGATTGGGCCGGATAACCTCTGCGGTAGCATGACGAAGGAAATATAAGAATTTAGTCATAGGCCAGCAGTTATAGCACTGAATTAAGGCAGATTTATGACCCGACCTGTGTTACGCAAATTTCTTATCCCAACTTAGCGCCATTAGGCACCGGGCTGTCGACCCCAACCAGCACAATGGCGCCGTCGTCGCGGGCAAAGCCGGTGACCAGGCATTCCGACTGGATGGGGCCGATTTGCTTAGGCGGGAAATTCACTACCGCCAGTACCTGGCGCCCCAGCAATTGCTCTTTACTGTACAGAGTGGTGATTTGGGCGCTGGATTTTTTTATGCCAATTTCGCTGCCAAAATCCAGTTGCAGTTTATAGGCGGGTTTACGGGCCTCTGGAAAATCTTCCACGGCAATAATAGTGCCAACCCGAAGTTCTACTTTGGCAAAGTCCTGCCAGCTGATAGTTTCCATCACGTCTCCCGCGTTAAGCTGTTAAGCTGCTATGCTAATATCCTGAACATAAAGCATAACTTAATCCGGAGATCTTTATGGCGCAATGGTTAAATGCAACCGTTTCTGAAACAATTTACTGGACCAGCAACTTATTTAGTATCAAAGCCAAAACCGGGCGGCTGCCATTTATTGCCGGCCAGTTTGTGCGGCTGGCAGTTGAAGGCCCTGAAGGGCGAATTCAACGTGCTTACTCACTGGTTAATCCGCCGGATAGCGAGCACCAGGAGTTTTTAATCAGTACCGTGGCTGATGGCCTGCTATCGCCATTACTGCAGCAACTGACGCCGGGCGATACATTGGGTATCAGCCAACCTGCCACTGGCTTTTTTATCCTGGATGAAGTGCCGGATGGCGACAACTTATGGTTGATTGCAACCGGAACAGGCATAGGCCCTTACTTGTCGATGCTGGCGACGGCCGAACCCTACCGGCGTTTTGCGCATATTATTCTGGTGCACAGTGTCAGCAGAGCCGCCGATTTAGCTTATAAAGATTTAATTGAGGGTTTTGTAGCCCAGCATCCCGGCCAATTGCACTATCAACCCGTTGTAACCCGCGAGCCACACCCCGGCGCACTGCAAGACCGCATTCCTAATCTCATTGCCTCACACCAGCTCCAACAACAATGCGGCCAGCTGCTCAACCCAAAATCGCAGGTGATGCTGTGCGGTAATCCACAAATGATTACCGACACTAAAGCCTTACTGGACAGCATGGGATTAAAGAAAAATCTGCGCCGGACCCCCGGCAATATTACGGTAGAACAATATTGGTAAGGTTGCCGCTGTCATTGTTTCAGCAGCAGTCTTCAGAAAATACCCGCTAACGAGCGCAGCAACCCCTGATGCAGAGGCTGTTCAGCATCTTCCCAGCTCAAGTTAGCTTTATTGGCAAAGCTAACCACTTTAACCTGATACTTACGCCGATCAGTTGCCAATTCCCATAACAATTCCGTATTGCCGCTATCGCCCTGTTTTAGCTGTTGCATGCTGGTTTCCTGCACCATACCTATGCTATCGGATGCAATGCGCTCCGCCAGCTGGATATCGGTTAACATGGTGTAGTATTTATCCTGTACTAATTGGTTGCCAACATATTCCGCCCCCGCCCAGGCCGCCAGTACCACTAACGCTTTGGCGATGTCTTTACCATCGATGTTAGTGCCATAGCTGGCGTCAGCGTATACCGCCACGTTGCTGGCCCGGCGCTGCGCCGTAACCCCTTGTGGCTCGGGCTCAGGTAACGCAATACCGGGGTATAATAAACGGTGAATTTGCTCAGGACTCATATTATATTCGTCGCTGGCCAGCACCACTTCAGGCCGCTCTTTTAACACAGTACGCACATTAACCTGCAACCAGTACTGGGCCTGCTGGGGCGAATCGACCAGGTGATAGCCTCTGCTCAGTAATAGTTCGCGCACATCATTGGCCAGCGGCAACTGGTATTCAGCCGCAGTCTGGCGAATATCAATAAAAATGCTGCGAAGCTCAGGTTCAACCGGATCTAAATAAATAGTTTCACTCATCCGGGTTTGGACATCAAGCTTACCCTTCGCCACCGACGTGTGCAGCGCCATGCAGCCAGACAATGGCAACAGCACTAACAAACACAGCAACAGACGCACTTAAAACAAACCTGCCAGTGAACGCGCCACACCATCAGTAAGCTGGGGTGCCGCTTCCGGCCATTTCAGGTTAGCCTGGTTAGCATAGCTCATAACCCGGCTTTGATATTTACGCATATCAGTCTGACGCTGATAGCTCGAGGTAGTGCTACCACTGTCACCCTGTAACAACTGATGCTCTGAGCGCTCGCTAACCGTGCCGCTGTAACGCTCCATTACCTGAATATCAGTAATTGCGGTGTAATATACATCCTCCACCAGCGCATCAACGATAGTGCCCGCTGCAGCACCCGCCACCGCAGCGCCTAAACCAGCGGCGCCAGACCCACCGGTGGCGCGGTGAATGGCATAACCGGTAACGGCACCACCGGCCATACCCGGGCCGGCAGCAAAGGCCTGGTTTGCCTCACGGCCATTGGTGCGCCCTACCTGCAGCACATTGGCCTGCAACCAGTAGTGCGCCTGGCCCGGACTATCGATAACCTGATAGCCTTTCGCCCGCAGGTTAGCAACCACCTGCGGTTTTATATCAAACTCGGGTTTATCAGAGGTGTTGCGGACATCAACATAAATAGTGCGCTGTGAGGGTTCTACCGGATCCAGAAAAATACTGGAAGACATCTTGGTTTGCACATCCAGATTGCGTTTGGCGACTGAGGTATGTAAGGCGCCACAGCCGGCCAGACTTACCAGCAAACTCGTTGCCAATGCCAGCTTAATAATATTCATAGAAACCTCATAAATTAGTTTTTTATGCTTTTAAGTATTTTGCGCAGTTAAGCTGAATATTATCTGAATGGTAAGCGCAGTGTTAATAAATAACGGTAAAACAATGTAACCGAATATGTAAAGTCATATCGCCGACATTTGAAAGTCAATTATCTTTACTTTTCAGCTGGAGCCGCTACAATACGCGCCGCTCTTTTGTTTGATCTTTATACAGCTGTCTTCAGCTGTTTTTAAACGCTCTTTATAAAAAAGGTAATCGCTATGCATCCGATGTTAAACATCGCCATTCGTGCTGCCCGTAGTGCAGGTAATATTATCGCCCGTGCTTGTGGCCAGTTAGATATGGTGCAAAAGCTGCAAAAGGGCAGCAACGACTTTGTCACCAACGTCGATAAAGAAGCTGAACAAGCTATAGTGGCAATTTTGAAAAAGTCTTTTCCCACTCATGGTATTGTAGGTGAAGAGCATGGCGATTACGGTAACAGCGACAGCGAATTCCAGTGGATTATTGACCCGTTGGATGGCACCAGTAATTTTATCAAAGGCATACCGCACTTCGCGGTCTCCATCGCCTTAAAACACCAGGGTAAACTTGACCAGGCAGTGATCTTTGATCCACTGCGCGGTGAGTTATTTACCGCTTCACGTGGCCGTGGCGCGCAGCTAAACGGCACCCGGATCCGGGTAACGGCTCTGCCAGATATGACCGGCGCCATATTAGCCACCGGCTTTCCATTTAAAGCCAAGCATCACTTAGACAGCTACAGTAAAATCTTTAACAGCTTCTTCGCGGACTGTGCTGACATGCGCCGCACCGGTTCAGCTGCACTGGATTTAGCCTACGTCGCAGCCGGCCGTTTCGACGGTTTCTTTGAAATTGGTTTAAAGCCGTGGGACATCGCAGCCGGTGAGCTGATTGTTCGCGAAGCCGGCGGTATGGTCTGTGATTTTACCGGCGGCTCTAATCAGATGAAAAGCGGCAATATCGTTGCAGCCAGCCCGAAAGTACTGCAAGCCATGGTAAAAGGCATGCGCCCGCACCTGTCAGAAACCCTGGCTAAATAAGCTGATAAACTTACCGGCTTAGCGCGCAGGCCTAAGCCGGTATTTCCACCGCTAATCCCTGCTCAGTCCATTCTCTGTAGCCGCCCGCTAAACTCAGTACCTGCTGATATCCCATCTGTTGCAAGGTCTGCGCCGCCAATGCTGAGCGATAGCCGCCACCGCAGTACAATACTATTTTTTGTTTTTTATCCGGCACAGTTTGCTCAATATCCCGCTCGATAATCCCTTTGCCCAGATGCATGGCTTCCGGTAAGTGGCCTTTAGTCCATTCGTGGTCTTCCCGGATATCCAGTAGGACATAGGGCTGATTATGTTGCAGTAACTCACTGATGCTAATTTCGTTGATGTGTTTTTTCGCTTGATTTACCAGCGCAATAAAGCCCGGTGCATGTTGGGCGGCCATAATTGTCCTCACGTTTTTTTAAAACATTCTCAAAAAAAATGCCAGTCACAGACTGGCATTTGTAGCACATATAAAGCTGCTTTACAGCAAAGGCTCGGTACCCTCGCCTTCTTTTTCCGGTGGTGGCGGTGGCAGCATATCTTCGCGGCTGATGCCCAGCTGCACGGCCAGGGAACTGGCCACAAATATCGATGAGTAAGTACCAATACCAATACCAAACAGCAAAGCAAACGCAAAGTTATGAATTAACGCGCCGCCCATAGTAAACAGCACCACCAGCACGATAATGGTGGTTAATGAGGTAACGACTGTCCGGTTCAGGGTAGACGTAACAGCTTCATTGATGGTTTCATGCACCGTCGCGTCACGCAGCTTACGAAAAGTCTCCCGAATACGGTCAAACACTACGATGGTATCGTTGATCGAATAACCAATCAGTGCCAGAACCGCAGCCAGTACCGTTAAATCAAACTCCAGCTGCAACAACGAGAATAAACCCAGGGTAATTATCACATCATGGCCCAGTGATAATACTGCACCCACTGATAAACGCCATTCGAAGCGCATGGTGACATACAGCAGAATGCCGATTAATGCCGCCAGCATGGCTAAACCACCCTGCTCTTTTAACTCATCACCAACACTGGGACCGACAAACTCAACCCGGCGCATCTCAATGGGCTCACTGGAGGTAACCGTCAGCGCACTGAGCACTTCATTAGAGATAGTCGATTGCTCCACACCTTCACGGGGCGATATTCTAATCGCCACGTCTTCGCTGGAACCAAAGTACTGCACTACTGCATCCGGATATCCGCTGTCGGCTAACACCTGGCGAACCTGCGATAAATCGGCGCCGCCACTGTAACCCACCTCAATAACAGTACCGCCAGTGAAATCAAGGCCCCAGTTCATACCTTTAACAGTAATGGTGGCTATCGAGGCAATCACCAGCAGACCTGATAAGATCAGTGCCGGCATTTTAAACCGCATAAAATTAAGCGGTTCAGTAAAGCTAAATATTCTCACACCGCCTCCTTACATGGGTAGTGACTGCACGCGGCGGCCACCCCAGATTAAATTAACCAGCAAGCGGGTACCGACCACTGACGTGAAAATTGAGGTCAGAATACCGATGGCCAGGGTGATAGCAAAACCTTTGACCGGACCAGTACCAATCCCGAACAAGATCAGCGCCACCAGCAAGGTGGTAATATTCGAGTCGGCAATGGTGGCAAACGCCCGGTCATATCCATGATGAATAGCTTGCTGCACACTGCGCCCTTCGGCCAGTTCCTCGCGGATCCGTTCAAAAATCAGTACGTTGGCATCAACTGCCATCCCGACTGTCAACACGATACCCGCCATGCCAGGCAGGGTTAACGTCGCGCCTGGGATCATCGACATAAAGCCGGTGATCAGGATCAGGTTTGCCAGCAGTGCCACATTGGCAATTAAACCAAAAGCCTTGTAGTACAACACCATGAAAATCAGTACGACTACCATGCCCCACATAATGGCGGTCATACCTAAATCGATGTTTTCCTTACCCAGGCTTGGGCCTATGGTACGTTCTTCGATGATCTGGGTCGGCGCGATCAAAGCACCGGCACGTAGCAATAACGCCAGATTCTGGGCTTCAGCCGGATTATCGATACCGGTTATCCGGAAACTGCGACCCAGACGCGCCTGAATAGTGGCAGCGTTAATCACTTCTTCATACTTGACCAGCACTGGCGTGCCGTCTTCGTTGCGCTCTTCACCCGGCTTATATTCAATAAACACCGTGGCCATTTGCCGGCCAATGGTGCTGCGGGTCGCGTTCGACAGTAAGTTACCGCCCTGCGCATCCAGTGAAATACTGACCTGCGGCCGTGAGTATTCATCATAACCGGAAGTGGCACCGGTGATATGATCACCGGTTAGCATAGTCCGGTTTTCCAGCAAGTAAGGCTGGCCATTGCGGTCACGATATAAACTGGCTCCGGCTGGCAAGCGGCCGTCTAAGGCGGCGCCCAAATCTGAGTCGTTATCAACTAACCGGAATTCCAGGGTCGCTGTTGCGCCCAGGATTTCTTTAGCCTGCGCCGGGTCCTGTACACCGGGTAACTGCACGATAATCCGGTCAGCACCCTGCCGCTGCACTAATGGCTCTGCGACACCAATCTCATTTACCCGGTTGCGGATAATAGTGATGTTCTGCTCCAGCGCATATTCACGAATTTCTTTAACCCGGTTTTCGCTTAAGCTGACAACCAGACTATGCTCATTATCACCATCACTAAACACCAGCTCCTGGTCGTTTTTAGCAAGCGCAGCGCGCGCTGCTGCCACATCTTCGGCACTGCGCAGTAAGATTTGTACCTGGCCACGCTCTAAATCGGCCTGTACTGCCCGGTAACGTACCCGCTCTTCCCGCAAGTCTGCCCGAAACGCCTGCACCAGATCATTGATATTTTTATCAATAGCCGCTTTCATATCGACGGCCATTAAAAAGTGGACACCACCACGCAAGTCCAGGCCCAGCTTCATCGGGCTGGCACCGATCGCACGCAGCCAGCCTGGGGTGGTCGGTACCATATTAAGGGCCGTGATATACGTGCTGCCTAACTGCCGCTCGGCCACTTCCCGCGCGCGCAGCTGGTCTTCTGCGCTGTTAAAGCGGGCCAGGATCTGGCCTTCTGTCAGGGTAACGGCTTTAGCCGTAATGTTGGCGTCAGTAAAGGCCTGCTCAAGTTCAGCGCGGGTGGTTTCACTGACCACACCGCCACGACTGGCATTAATATTTAATGCCGGATCTTCTGGGTACACATTGGGGAGTGCATACAGAAAGGCTGCAAGCAGCACCCCGAGCACCACCAAATACCGCCAGAGAGGATTTTTGTTTAACACAAGATGATCCTTTTTATTCGCTTAGCCGCTTACAGCGACTTTAAGGTGCCTTTCGGTAAGACGGCACTGATCGCTGATTTCTGCACGGTAACTTCAGTGCTGTCATTTAACGCCACGGTAACGAAGTCTTTGTCATCAGCAATTTTGCTGATCCGACCCACAATGCCACCCTGAGTAAGTACTTCATCACCTTTACCCAGTGCCGACATCAGATTACGGTGCTCTTTCACCCGTTTAGCTTGTGGCCGGTAAATTAAGAAATAGAAAATTAAGCCAAAGGCCAGCAACATTATAATTAAATCCCAGCCGCCACCTTGTGGTGCAGCTGCAGCGCTGTCGGCGTAGGCATTGCTGATAAATAGACTCATGGTTATCCCCTTAAAATTAATAAAATAGTTAAGTTTTAATTTATGTCGAAATTAGTGCTAGTCGTTATTAATTGCTGCTAACTGGTGTTTCTGTATTATCTAACCTATTGGCATCTGAGCCATCGGCAAGCTGCTCAAGCGGCGGTACCGGCAACTCACGCTTCGCGTAAAATTCGCTGACAAACTGCTCCAAGGTACCAGCGGCTATGGCGTCGCGCAATCCCTGCATCAGTTTTTGGTAATGATGCAAATTGTGGATAGTATTAAGCCGTGCGCCCAGTATTTCGTTGCAGCGGTCCAGATGGTGTAGATATGACCTGGAATAATTTTTACAAGTGTAGCAATCACATTCCGGGTCCAATGGCGAGATATCGTCTTTATGCTTGGCATTACGAATTTTCACCACGCCGCTGCTGATAAATAAATGACCATTACGGGCATTGCGGGTTGGCATAACGCAGTCAAACATATCTATACCCCGACGCACCGCTTCAACGATATCTTCCGGTTTACCGACGCCCATTAAGTAGCGCGGTTTATGACTGGGCATCTGGCCGGTGGTATGGTTCAGAATATTGATCATGTCCTCTTTCGGCTCGCCCACCGATAAGCCACCAATGGCGTAGCCATCAAAGCCAATTTCTTCCAGCCCCTGCAATGATACGTCACGTAAATTCGGGTACATGCCACCCTGAATAATGCCAAATAACGCCGCCGGGTTATCGCCATGCGCATCTTTAGACCGTTTGGCCCAGCGCAGTGACATTTCCATCGACTTTTTCGCTTGCTGTTCGGTAGCAGGATACGGCGTACATTCATCGAAAATCATCACGATATCCGAGCCTAAATCGCGCTGCACTTCCATTGAGCGTTCCGGGGTCAGCATGATACGCTCACCATTGAGCGGTGAACGGAACTTGACGCCCTCTTCGGTAATTTTGCGAAGCTCGCCCAGGCTGAACACCTGAAAGCCACCTGAGTCGGTCAAAATAGGCTTATGCCAATGCATAAAGTCGTGCAGATCACCGTGTTTTTTGATGATGTCAGTGCCAGGGCGCAGCATTAAGTGAAAGGTATTGCCTAAACAAATCTGAGCGCCGGTGGCGTCCAGTTCTTCCGGCGTCATACCTTTAACGGTGCCGTAAGTACCTACCGGCATAAAGGCCGGCGTTTCGACAGTGCCACGCTCAAAAATCAGCCGGCCACGGCGGGCCCGGCCATCGGTGGTATCTAGTTCAAATTTCATTACTATCCTCAATCGCCAGAAAGACAGTCTGGCTTAATTCGCGGCGCATTATAGCAGCTAAATCCAGATTAACTAAATCACATGGATAGGGTTCCGGGGATAAGGAGATTCACGCTTCGCCGCCTTCGACAGCACATCCCTGTGCTGTCTCAGCCTGTGCGGCATCCCTGCCGCTGCTGCGCGCAAACACCTTATCCCCTGTTTATCTGGCATGTTTAGCTAATAAACATCGCATCGCCATAAGAGTAAAAACGATATTGCTCATTTATTGCCGTATCATAGGCATTCATCACATATTCGCGGCTGCTAAACGCAGATACCAGCATAATCAGTGTTGATTCCGGCAAATGAAAGTTAGTGATCAGCGCATCAATCACCTTAAACTGATAACCAGGGTAGATAAAAATCTGGGTATCACCATTGTAGCTAATCAGCTGGCCCCCACCCTGCTGCGCCGCTGATTCCAGCGAGCGTACTGAGGTCGTGCCAACTGCCACCACCTTGTTACCCCGAGCTTTACAAGCAGTAATCGCATCAACAACCTGCTGTGACACCTCGATATATTCGGCGTGCATCTTATGTTCCAGCACATTATCTACCCGCACCGGCTGAAACGTCCCAGCGCCGACATGCAAAGTAACATAAGCAAACTCCACGCCTTTAGCCTGCAGTTTATCCAGCAGCGGCTGGTCAAAATGCAGGCCGGCCGTCGGCGCCGCTACAGCACCGGGTTTTTCGTTATAAACCGTCTGATAGCGTGCCTTGTCCTCCTCGGTATCAGGCCGGTCAATATAGGGTGGCAACGGCATATGGCCTAAACGTTCCAGCATGGTCAGCACCGGCTCATCGCTTAGCACTTCCAGCTCAAACAGCTCATCGTGGCGCTGATTCATTCGCACGTCGGCTGAATTTTCCAGCACTAACACAGTGCCTGGCTTCGGTGCTTTACTGGCCCGGACGTGAGCTAAAAAGCGCTTATCGTCTAACATTCGCTCCACCAGTACCTCAACTTTACCGCCTGAGGCTTTCTGGCCAAATAAACGCGCCGGGATCACCTTGGTATTGTTAAACACCAGCAAGTCACCAGGCGTTAGAAAATCGGTTAAGTCTCTGAAAATATGATGGCTTAGTTTGCCGCTGTGTTTATCCATAGCTAACAAGCGGCTGTTCGAGCGTTCAGCTTTGGGAAAACGGGCAATAAGTTGCTCGGGCAACTCGAATGAAAAGTCTTTAACTTGCATACTTTTAGTTTGCATAGCGGGGTTCCTTGGCTTTACCGACCATAGGCACGGCTGTAAAAAAACAGCCGGTATTCTAGCAGAACCTAAGCAAAAGTTACTGGCATTTTTGTTGTAATACTTCACTTATCAGGCTGGTCATTAAGCGGTAACTTCGGGCCTTACTTGATGTCGGCCGCCACGCTACGCCTATATCGCGGTATGCATTGCCGCTGGTGGGCAGCTGAGTAATAAGTTCAGTATTCTCCAGCAAGCCGCTGTTAATCGCCATTTGCGGAATAAAGGTCACGCCCAGTTTATTATTTACCATCTGGGTCAGGGTATGCAGGCTGGTGGCGAAAAATGGGTTGACCTTACGGCTGTCTTCTAACTCACAGGCTTTTACGGCATGGCCGGTCAGGCAATGCTCCCGCTCCAGTAAAAAAATGCTTTCATCCGGCCACTGGCTGATATCCTGATTAAAACCCCGGCCCAGCCAGTCTTTGTGCAACACCAGTTTGAAGCCATCCTGCGCCAGCACTTCAGTATGAAACGCACCAGTTTCATAGGGCAACGCCAGCAACACCATATCTAAGCGCCCCTCTGCCAATGCATGCAACGAATTATCGGTGGTATCTTCGCGCAACAGCAATTGTAAATCAGGGTAACGCTCGCGGCATAAGCTCATTACCTCGCTCAGTACAAAAGGGGCGATAGTAGGAATGCAGCCGAGGCGAAAAGGCCCGGCCATTGGTTTGCCTTGCGACTTGGCAAATTCGGTCAGCTCTTCGCATTGCTCAATAATATGTCGCGCCTGACGCACCACATCTTCACCTAATGACGTGAAAATAAATGTTTTATGATCGCGCTCCAGCAACTGGGTGTGCATAGTCTCTTCCAGATTGGCAATAGCAGCACTGAGCGTAGACTGGCCAACAAAACAGGCCTCAGCCGCACGGCCAAAATGCTGATGTTCATGTAACGCCAGCAAATACTGCAGTTGTTTTACACTGGGTAATCTTTTCATTGCAAATTCCGATTAAAAAGCAAAATTTGTACATTTATACGAATGAATATATCTGATCACCGCCTCCGGGTCGAGCAACAGCTAGAATTAACATTTGTTTTCATTTTAGATAATACAATCAAGTAATTAACCATTAAATTTTTTTAAAAACTATTTTTCATACACTTACATTTAATATTTGTATTTTCTGTAAATTACAAATTGAAACAATTAGCCATATGTTATAACTTGATGTTCTCATTGTATGTATCTGTAGCAATGTCGCATCAGTACCCTGGAATATTTTCTCCATTCAGATACAGACGAGTTGTGCATACATTGACCCTTGGTTGCGAGTTGGGCAGTCCGTAAACCAGTTTGAAGGAACAAATCTATTATAAAAATCACCTCAGGAGGGTGAAACATGTCCAAATTAACCAAACCACTGGCCATTGCCAGCTGTAGCCTGCTTGCTGTTGCCGTTAGCAGCGCATTAGCAGCCCCCGCTAAAAACAGCACTGATGACAATCGCTATATCATTAAATATAAAGACAGCAGTCTGGGTTTAAGCAAACAACAGGATTTCGTGTTAAGCCACCACAAACGCACCAAAGACGCTATTCTGGCCCGCCTGGGCGACAATAGCAGCAAATTAAAACGGCAGGGTGCAAAGGTTCATCACTTACTGGCAGAGCAACGGGCCATCGCAGTCGAACTGCGGCCGGGCCTGGTAAACTTATTGAAAGCCGACCCGACCATCGAATTAATCGAAGTTGATCAACGTCGTTACCCGCTGATGCAGCAAATTCCTTATGGCTTTCCAATGGTTCAGGCTGACCTCGTCAGTGATGAGTTCGCCTCTAATCAGACCGTCTGTGTTATCGACTCAGGCCTGGGTTTGCCACATGAAGATTTCGCCTCAGGCAATATCAGCGGCACCAATGATGTGGGTACCGGCAACTGGTTTGATGCCGGCGGCCCGCACGGCACCCACGTAGCCGGTACTATCGGCGCCCTGAACAATGATACCGGTGTGGTTGGCGTTATGCCAAACGGCCAGCTTAATATGCACATTATTAAAGTGTTTAATGCTGCTGGCTGGGGCTATTCCTCAACCCTTGCCAGCGCCGTTAACGCCTGTGCGGATGCCGGGGCAACTGTGGTTAATATGAGCCTGGGTGGTGCTGCCCCCAGCGCGACGGAAAGTAATGCCATGCAAGCGGCCTTCGATGCTGGCCTGTTATTAATTGCTGCCGCTGGTAATGATGGCAACACCGCAATGTCTTACCCGGCCTCATATGACTCCGTGGTCTCTGTTGCTGCAGTAGACAGCAGTAAAACCCTGGCAGATTTCTCACAACGTAATGCGCAGGTAGAATTGGCCGGCCCGGGTGTTGATGTCCGTTCAACTTATCCCGAGGGTACTGCGCTGGAAGCTCAGCTGAGCGTTAACGGCGTATTTTATGATGCCAACCCTATGTCAGAATCTGGCAGTGGCAGTGTTAACGCCGAGTTTGCCGACTGTGGTCTGGGGCTCGAAGCCTGTACTGATGTCGCTGAGAAGGTCTGCTTAATCTCCCGTGGCGAAGTGGCGTTCTCCCAGAAAGTAGAATCATGCCAGGCCGGTGGTGGTCTTGCTGCCATTATTTATAACAATGAGTCGGGTAATTTCAGCGGTACAGTAGAGGGCACAACCTCTACTATTCCAGCGGTCAGTGTTTCTCAGGAAGACGGTCAGATGTTGCTGGCTGAATTGGGCAGCATTGCCAATCTGAACTCCGGTGCCAGCAATTATGGTCTGATGAGCGGTACTTCTATGGCATCACCACACGTTGCCGGTGTAGCCGCGCTGGTCTGGAGTCATTTCCCGGATTGCAGTAATGCCGAGATCCGTTCAGCCCTGGCGGCCAGCGCGGATGACTTAGGTGCAGCCGGCCGCGATACCTCTTACGGTTTCGGCCTGGTGCAGGCAAAAGATGCGGTAGATTATCTGGCCGAATATGGCTGCAGCGGTTCAGGTGATGAGCCGGACGAGCCGACGCCACCAGGTGCAACTGAACTGGAAAATGGTGAAACGGTAGCTAACCTGGATGGCGCCGGTGGTGAAGAATTACTGTTTACGCTGGATGTACCCGCCATGGCAACTGACTTGTCTTTTGTAATGAGTGGCGGTACTGGCGACGCTGATTTATACGTTAAGTTTGGTACCGCACCAACCCTGGGCGACTACGATTGCCGGCCTTATCTGGCTGGTAACAACGAAAGTTGTGAAATTGATCCGGCGATGGAAGGGACCTATTACGTTAAAGTAATTGGTTACTCGGCTTTTACCGACGTTAGCCTGACCGGTAGCTTTATTGCTGAAGATGAACCGGATGACCCGGATCTGCCAGATGCCGGTGGCGAAACTATTACCAATATTAATGTTGGCCGTCGCAGCTGGCAGCACTACACGCTGGACGTACCGGCAGGCATGGCAGAGCTGAGCGTAACCATTACCGGTGGCCGGGGCGATGCCGATTTATATCTGAAGTACGGCAGCACACCCAGTGCAGGCAGCTATGATTGCCGGCCCAACCGCAATGGTAATGAGGAAACCTGTGTTATCTCAAACCCTGAAGCGGGCGTATGGCATATGTCAGTTTATGGCTTTCGCGCAGTCAGAGACTTAACGCTGATCAGCGAATACCAGCCTTAACTGCTAACGATTCACTGATCCATTTACTCAAGGGTAAAATAATAAAGGGGCTGAAATTCAGCCCCTTTTTATATGCTGCCTTATCGCTACAGCGTAAATAAGAACTGCAATATATAGAAGAAAATAATGGCCAGGCCAGCACCAACAGGCAGAGTAATAACCCAGGAGATGAAGATATTGCGCACCACACCTAAATTCAGCGCAGCGATACCCCGGGCTAAGCCAACCCCTAACACAGCACCTACCAGAGTCTGGGTAGTCGATATCGGTAAACCAGCACCCGAGGCAATAACTACTGTTGATGCCGCTGACAACTCGGCAGCAAAACCCCGGCTTGGCGTTAAGTGGGTTATAGCCGTCCCTACTGTTTTAATGACCCGGGCCCCCAACGTTGCCAGACCAATGACAATACCAATGCCGCCTAACGGTAAAATCCACCAGGCCAGTGCTGCTTTACTGGCAATTTCGCCACCCGAGCTGACCACGCTGACCACCGCTGCCAACGGGCCTATGGCATTTGCCACATCGTTCGAGCCATGGGCAAAGGCCATGCAGCACGCAGTCGTAATCATCAGCACACTGAAAATCCGCTCAACATTGTTAAACTGCATTTTTTTGTCTGCTGCCGGGTCAATTTTTATCCGGCTGATGGCTACTTTACCAATCAAGCCGACAACAATCCCCAGCACGATAGCCAGCAAATAACCGTTAGCGGTACTAATATCCAGGCCAATATGTTTTAAACCTTTTTGCACTGTTACCAGTGCCATCACAAAGGCCGCAAAGGCCATATAAAACGGTACATACTTCTTGGCATTAACAATGGGCTGATCGGTATCGAAAATCAGTTTCTGCGCACTCATAAAAAACATATAGGCCAGTATACCGGCCAGGATCGGCGTTACCACCCAACTGCCGACAATACCACCGACTTTGTCCCAGTGCACCGCGTCAATACCCACGCCTACTGCGGCAAAACCAATAATAGAACCAACAATGGAGTGGGTGGTAGATACCGGCCAGCCAAAGTATGACGCGACAATCAGCCAGGTTGCAGCCGCCAGCAGGGCCGCTATCATGCCGTATACCATCAGCTCAGGCGTGTCGACAAAAAACGCGGCATCGGTAATTCCGCCGCGAATGGTAGAAGTCACGGAGCCACCGGCCAGGTAGGCACCGGCAAATTCGAAAATAGCGGCAATAAAAATAGCTTGTTTAATCGTCAGCGCTTTGGAACCGACCGAGGTTCCCATGGCATTGGCCACGTCGTTGGCGCCAACACCATAGGCCATCAGAAAACCAAAAACTGCAGCCAATATAATCAGAATGAGGCCGTATGATTGAATAATATCCATCAGCAATACCTTTTTAAATTAACGGGCTAGCATAATTTCTAAGCGGGAACCCACTTTCTGGGCAATGTCGGCTAAATCGCCAATCCACTCGATTGTCCGGTACAAAAACATCACATCAACCGGATTCAGTTCGGCTTCCGCCAACCGCACGGCCTTACGCAGCTTTATTTGCATTTCGTCAGTGTCGTGTTCAATAGCGTCCAGTTGTTCAACCATTTTAATCACCAGATCCACTTCCCGGCCCCGGAAGCCGGTTTCGAGTAATTCATCCAGTTCATTAATGGCTTCCGATGCCATCGCCGTTGCGTCAATACAGCGCTGAATGTAGGCATGAAAATCGGTTTGAATAGCGACAGGAATTTCCAGTTCACGGCCAAGCACCCGGCCGGAGATATCCTTGGTTTTATTGGCAATTTTATCTTGCTGTGCCACGAGCTCCAGAATATCGGTACGATCAACCGGTAGAAATAAGCCACGAGGCAAATTAATCCGGATTTCCCGCTTCATCTTGTCTGCATCTTTTTCCAGGGTAACGATGTCTTTTCGCACCTCAGCCGCTTTAATCCAGTCTTTCTGATACACCGCCGCAAAAAAAGGCAATAACAACTCACTGGCTTCGTGTACTTTGCGAATGTGTTCTTCAATAGGTTTTATCGGTGACTTGGCAAACACGGATAAAAAAGTATTACCTGGCATAGTGTGGCCTCATAATATTCAGGGTGAATAAGGTCGGCGCGCATTGTAACTGCAATCAAACCGCAATAAAAATGAAATATTAGCAGATAAAACAGAAACGCCTCAGCCAGAAGTCTGGTTGAGGCGTTTCAAAAAAGCGAGCCAGTTTCGAAAAAGTCAGCTGCGGGCTTCTTTCTCAAGGGTTTCTTCTGAGCTGTGACGAACCACTTTACCTTTAACAAAAAAGATAATGTATTCAGACAGGTTCTTACAGCGATCACCAATCCGCTCCAGCGATCGGGCCGACCAGAGTACATTCATAATCTTTGGAATGGAGCGTGGGTCTTCAATCATATAGGTCATTAACTGGCGGGTGATAGACTCGTATTCGCGGTCGACTTTTTTATCTTCTTTATGCACTGTCAGCGCCGCTTCCACATCCATTCTGGCGAATGCATCCAGCACATCGTGTAACATCTGACCGACATGCCGGCCCAGATTGTCCAGATTAACCAGTAAATCCTGCTGCGCACTGTTAAAAGATTCCAGCGCTACCTTGGCAATACGCCGGGTTTCATCGCCAATCCGTTCCAGATCAGCAATAGTCTTTAAAATTGCCATGATCAAGCGTAAATCACTGGCCGCTGGCTGGCGCTTAGCAATAATCCGGGTGCACTCCTGATCTATCTGCAATTCCCAGTCGTTTACCTTTAAGTCGTTCTGAATGACTTGTTGCGCCAACTCGCTGTCGCTATTGGCAATGGCCTCCAGGGCATCAAACAGCTGTCTTTCAATTAAGCCGCCCATCGCCATCACGTGGTTACGAACCTGCTCTATCTCTTCGTTAAACTGACTGGAGATATGCTTTGATAAATTTAACTTGTCCATTGAATGACCCTTGCTGCTAGTAAATGTGCTGTCTGCTGAACCTGCTAACCAAAGCGTCCGGTTATGTAATCCTCGGTGGCGCGCTGGCTGGGATCAGTAAACATTTTATTTGTTTCATCAAACTCTATCAGCTGGCCCATGTTTAAAAAAGCGGTGTAATCCGACACCCGGGCAGCCTGTTGCATATTGTGTGTCACTATAACCAGAGTATAGTGCTGTTTTAAGTCGTACATCAGTTCTTCAATCTTCAGCGTTGAAATCGGGTCTAACGCTGACGCGGGCTCGTCCAGTAACAGCACTTCCGGTTCTATCGCTATCGCTCTGGCAATAACCAGACGCTGTTGCTGACCCCCGGATAAATTAACCGCACTGTCATGTAACCGGTCGCGTACTTCTTCCCATAATGCGGCTTTACGTAACGCCGACTCAACCAACTCATCCAGCTGACGGGCCTGCTTAATACCCTGTAAGCGTAGGCCAAAAGCCACATTTTCGTAAATGCTGTGAGGAAAGGGATTCGGCTTTTGAAAAACAATACCCACCCGACGCCTGAGCTCGGCCACTTCAACCGCAGCATGGTAAATATCCTGACCATCCAGCAGCACCCTGCCCGTTGTTTCAGTGTCTTCTAATAACTCATTCATCCGGTTAAAACTGCGCAATAAGCTAGACTTACCGCAGCCTGACGGGCCGATAAAGGCGGTAATTTTATGCTCAGGAATGCGCAAATTAACTTGCTGCAACACGGTTTTATCGGCAAATTTCAGCGATAAATCGTGCACTTCCAATTTTGCGGTAACCTCTGCCGTCATATCCTACCCTACTATTGTTACAGTTTTATTACTCTGAGACCGACTGGTGGCGATAGCGCGAATTTAAACGCTTGCGCAAGCGATAAGCCGTCAGATTCATTATAAATATTAAGGTGATCAGCACCAGCACTGAGGCAAAGACCAGCGGCTCAGCCCGCTGCGCGTCGGGGCTTTGTAAACCGGCATCATAAATATGCATACTTAGACTGGTAATTTTCTGTTGCAGCTGCAGATAGGGAAATTCGCTGCTTAGCGGCAGCGAAGGTGCAGATTTCACCACACCGACAAACACCAGCGGCGCGACTTCACCGGCGGCGCGGGCTATCGCCAGCATCAACGCCGTTACCATCGCCGGCGATGCCTGGGGTAACACAATTTTCCAGATAACTTCTGCCTTGGTTGCGCCCAGGGCGAAACATCCCAGCCGCAGATTTTTTGGAATGCCAGCCAGCCCCTGTTCAGTCGCCACAATTACCACTGGCAGGGTCAGGAGCGCCAGGGTTAAAGATACCCATAACAGGCCAGGCGTGCCAAAGGTTGGTGTCGGCAAACTGTCACGATAAAACAGATTGTCGATGCTACCGCCAAGAAAATAAACAAAAAAACCGAGGCCAAACACGCCAAACACAATAGAAGGTACTCCCGCCAGGTTGTGCACAGCCACCCGGATCAGGCGGAGCAGCGGCCCCTCTTTGGCATACTCATGTAAATAGACTGCCGCCAATACCCCTAATGGTGTCACCAATACCGACATCAGCAGCACCATCAGCACCGTACCGAGTATCGCCGGAAATATACCGCCATCGGCCGATGAACCACTAAGGAATTGCCACCAGTTAACCAGATATTGCAAGAGTTTGTTGCTAATATTGCCCTGCATATCGCCGGGCCAGAACACGCCGATACTTTGCACCACAATAAACGCCAGTAACCCACCCACCAGCAACAGGCTCAATGCTACTGCGCCGGCGTTTAACCAAATCCAGGGCGTACCCTGACGAAACCAGTTAGCGAGCATGGCTACAACCTCTGATACTTTTTGCGTAACCGCTGCCGGATAACCTCAGCGGCAGTATTAGCAACGAAGGTAAACAATAGCAAGACTAAGGCGGCTACAAATAACACTCTGAACTGACTGCTACCAACTGTCGCTTCAGGCAGTTCTATAACCAGGGTGGCGGTTAAACTGCGCAGTCCTTCAAATATATTAAAATTAGTTATCGGGCTATTACCGGTTGCCATCAGAATAATCATGGTTTCACCAATTGCCCGGCCAAAACCGACCAGAATGGCGGCAATCAACCCTGGTGCAGCCAGTGGCAAGCTGATCCGCAGCACAGTCTGCCATTGCGTAGCGCCCAGCGCCAAGGCGCCGCGGGTTAGCTGCGGTGGTACCTGATACAGCACATCATCTGCGATAGTGAAAATACCCGGAACCACCGCAAAACCCATCGCAATACCAATAACAAGCGCATTTCGTTGTTCATAAAAAATACCCAGCTGATCCAGATACAACCGTAAACCACCGGCAAATAATGTGCTGTCCAGACGGTGTGCCACGACAAATACTAAAATGCTCACCAACGCCAGCCACGCCATCAGTAGCAGTATTTCCCGTCCGCCACTACAATGTTGCCGCCAGCTAACCGGCAACCGGGGCCATAGCGCTGCCAGCGCCAGAATACTCAGTGGCAGCAATACGACCCATAGCAATAACGCCAACAGATGGCTTTCAATAATCGGTGCCAGCCAGACTGCGGCAATAAACCCCAGAATAACAGTAGGAAACGCCGCCATCAGCTCAATTAAGCCTTTAATCCGGCGACGCGGCCCGGCCGGCAGAAAACAAGCGGTATAAATGGCTGCCATTACAGCCAGTGGTGCGGCAAAAAGCATGGCGTAAAAGGCTGCTTTCAGGGTACCAGCGGTTATCGGAACTAATGAGAATTTCGGCTGGTAATCATCAGCAGCAGAAGACGTCTGCCAGACAAAATCAGGCCGGGCAAAACCTTCGTACCAGACGCTATGCCACAGGGTTTGCCAGTTTACCTCGGGGTGCGGATTATCGATGGCATAGGCATGCTGACTAGTCGAAGTGAACACGTTAAGCTGCTGATTATCTTCAGAGAATTCTAAAGCAGCGGCATCAGTAATACCGCTGGCATGTTGCCACAGCGGCCTGGCCATCGCCGAGTAATATAACGCCAGCCGGCCATCAGCCGCCAGCGTAGCGAAGCCCCGCCGGTTATGCTCGGGCGCTATATGGATTATCGCAGCCTGCTGGCCCGGCAGTTCCCGTATCAGCCGCAAATGGGCAGCGTTACTGTTCTCTGCCAGCAAAAACCACTGCTGCAGGCGGCCACTCTGATAACCGGCCAGCACTGCCTGATCTGCAGCCAGCCAGCGTAAGCTGGTCAGGGTATCGTTGGTTGCCGTCAGCTGCCACTGTTGTAAGCAACTCAGGCTAAATTTTTCTGAATAAAGACAGGCGTTACCGTCAGCTGTTGCCAGCAGCGTATAGTCGCCATTGCCGGAAACTGCCCTAAAGGCCGGTTCAGCTGACCAGCCAGAGGGGTGTCCGCCCGCGTCTGTCTGTTCAGGCGCGGACCGGTACTGCGTTAGCACCGGCGGCAGCGCTGTGCCGCTGACATCACGAAATAACGGTACCACTTCGCTGAATAAATAAATAAACAAGGCCGCCAGCATCAATACCACGCTGACGCCAGATAAACCAATTACTGCATGTAACAGCCGGTTGTACCAGCGCCGGCGACGCTGCAACCGGTATGAGTTGCGCTGTTTTAACGGCCGTGGCAGTGTCATAACGATGCCGGCCTTGCGGGTAACCCCAGCTCCTGACGCCAGAAGCGGATTTCCTCAGCGGGCAACGGTAAAAAGCCATCCTGCCCCACTAACTGCTGGCCAGTGGCAGACAGCACCAGATCGAAAAAGGCCTGCTCGTTTGCGGTCAACGGCTGGCCCGGCACCCGGTTAACATAAACATACAGCTGTCTGGCAAGCGGGTAGTCTCCGGCCAGGGCATTAGCGGCCGTGGGTGCAATCACCCTACCGTCGGCCGTAACTAACGGCAATACTTTGACCTCTTTCGTCGCATAACCAATCCCAGAGTAACCAATGCCAGCCACCGACTGACTTATCGCCCTGAGCATGGCAGACGACCCGGCCAGCTGGTTAGTACGGGCTTTGATATCGCCATTGCACAACACGTGCTGTTTAAAATAGCCGTAGGTACCAGACACTGAATTACGGCTATACAGGCTGACAAAACGTTGCTGCCATTGCCCGCTCAACCCCAGCTGGCCCCAGGTCGTTATATCATCTGGCGCGCCACAGCGCCGGTTTATAGAGAACATTGCATCCAGCTGGCTCAGGCTCAGCTGGCTTAACGGATTTTCGGGATGAACATAGATGGCAAGTAAGTCAATCGCTACCGGTACTGCGGTTGGTGGGTAACCAAAGCGCTCAGCAAACTGCTGTAATTCGGTCTGGCGCATAGTGCGGCTCATTGGCCCCAGCTGGGCGGTGCCCTCTATTAGTGCTACTGGCGCGGTAGAGGAACCGATGCTTTGGATCTGAAAATTTACTGCCGGGTGACGACGGCGATATTCTTCGGCCCAAAGCTGCATAACCTGTTGCAGGGTATCTGAACCAACGCTGGATAAGGTACTGTCAGATCGGGCGGCCACTTGTGGCACAGCGGCATTGCTAATAATGAGTATCAGCACCGGCAATATTGTTCGCCATCTGGTTGGCACCATTTGTTTTATACCCATCCTGTCTGACTTGCTGGGGCTATCTTATAACAGCAACGCACGACAAGACAGCAAACCAAAAATAATTTGTCAGGTAGCGTTTTAAAATCAGAAAGTTGTGTCTACACTCTAAAACACTTTTTAACGTTTATTGAGCATAACTTACCGCGTCAACGGCGGTTCAACCTATAGTGATAGTAAGGGAATATCGATATGAAGCAGTTAGTCCTTACCGTTATTGGTAAAGATAAAGCAGGTTTGGTAGAGCAGTTAGCCAGAGTCGTCAACGACCATAACGGTAACTGGATGGCCAGTAACTTAAGCCATCTTGCGGGTTATTTTGCTGGTATTGTGCAAATAGAAGTGGCAGAGCCAGACTTGGGCGCTCTGGTTACCTCACTGAGTGAAATCAGTGATTTAGACATTAAAGTGCAACAAGGTGAGCAAAGTGAGCTGAATAAACAACAGCAGTTACGCTTTGTGATAACCGGCAATGATCGCCCCGGCATCGTCCGCGAGCTATCGTCGGTGATTAAACATAAAGGCACCAATATCGTCCAGTTTTCCAGTAATAAACAAAGCGCGCCAAACTGGGGGGTACCGCTGTTTCATGCCGAAGCGACCGTGCAACTGCCTGCCGGCCTGAGTCGTGACGAAGTGATTAAAGCGCTGGAGGCTATTGCTGCCGATATTGTGGTTGATGTAGAAACCTGAGTAGGCCAAAAGCCCACTACTTAGACGATATCCACAACTCATGATCAAAACTGCACCCAGCTTATTGCTGGGTTGCGTGTTTCATCATTTTGTCACAAAAATGCCATAGTGTGCTTTGCAGGCAGTAAGCAGGAGCAATCAAAATGGATCAGCCGGCATCACAACACCCAAAACACGGGGCGCACCCTGACTACCCGTTATTTCCGCGCGAACTCAGCTGGCTGGCCTTTAATGGCCGAGTATTGCAAGAAGCAGCCGATACCCGTAACCCACCCATAGAGCGGTTGCGATTTTTAGGCATCTACTCGAATAATCTCGATGAATTTTTCCGGGTGCGGGTCGCGGATGTAAAACGGCGGATCCTGCTGAAGAAATATCAGACCTGGGAGCACGAAGACGCAGAAACCCTGCTGCAGCAAATTCAGCAGCAGGTAAAAGAGTTGGGCAAGCAGTTCAATAAAATTTATCTGGATATTCAGCTGGAGCTGCGCAAGCATAATATTGAGCTTATTGATGACAGCAAACTGACTGAAGCACAGTCTGCCTGGGTAAAAGCCTTTTTCCGCAGCGAAGTAAAACGGCATATTTCGCCGATTATCCTTTCCAGCACCGATAGCTCACTCAGCAAAATTCTGGAGGATAACACCACCTATCTGATGGTAGAAATGACCGGTAGTGGTAAGCCCGACTATGCCATTATTGAAGTACCCACGGCTGAAGTGTCACGCTTTATTGAATTGCCACTGCAATTGAATACCCGCAAAAAGAACGGCCACTACCGACGGCAGATATTATTGCTGGACGATATTATTAACCATTGTGCCAGTGATTTATTTAACGGTTTTTTTCAGTTCGATAGCATTTGCACTTTTTCTTTAAAGCTGACCCGGGACGCCGAGTACAATATCAGCGACACCCTGGATCAGAGCCTGATTGACAAAATGTCTAAAGGTATTCGCCAGCGTCTGAAATCGGAGCCAACCCGGCTGGTTTACGATGCGGCTATGCCCGAACAAATGCTAAAAGTACTGACTAAACAACTCGGTACCAGCTCTACTGATGCGCTGATTGCCGGTAGTCGCTATCGCAATTTTAAAGATTTTATTGGCTTTCCGAACCTCGGCCATCAGAGCATGGAATTTCCGCCGATGGAGCCATTGCCCAGCCCGGATTTCGAGCACTATCCCACCAGTTTTGATGCGATCCGGGCCACCGATATTTTGCTGTATTATCCGTACCACAACTTCAGTTATTTTACAGAATGGGTGCGTCAGGCGTCGTTCGACCCGAAAGTCAGCCATATTAAAATGACCATGTACCGGGTGGCTAAACACTCACGGGTTATTCATTCGTTGCTGGATGCGGTGCGCAATGGTAAAAAAGTCACCGTGGTAGTGGAGTTAAAAGCCCGCTTTGATGAAGAAAATAACATTAACTGGGCGCGGCGGATGACCGATGCCGGTATCGAAGTGATTTTTGGCCAGACCACCTTAAAAATCCACTCGAAACTCTGTTTAATTACCCGGCAGGAAAAAGGTAAAGCCATTCGCTACGGCCATATCGGTACCGGCAATTTTAATGAGAAAACAGCCCGTATCTACACCGACATGAGCCTGTTTACCTGCCATAGTGAAATCACCACTGAAATTGATCAGGTATTCGAATTTATTCAATACTCTTATCGGCCTTTCAATTTCCAGCATTTGATTGTCTCACCCACCTGGAGCCGGCCACGGTTACTTAGTTTAATTCAGCGCGAAATTGACTTTGCCACCAGTGGCCGTAAAGCCGAAATATTTTTAAAAGTGAATAATCTGGTCGATGAGGAAATCGTCCAGCTGTTATATAAGGCCAGTCAGGCCGGGGTCAAAATCCGGATGATCATCCGCGGTATGTGCTCCTTGTTGCCGGGGTTGCCGGGAAAAAGCCAGAATATTAAAATCATCAGCGTGCTGGACCGTTATCTGGAGCATGCCCGGGTTTACTTATTCCATAATGGCGGCGATACCGCGCTGTATATCTCCTCAGCAGACTGGATGACCCGCAATATTGATCAACGGGTTGAGGTTGGCGTGCCGGTATATGACAACCGGATTAAGCAGCAAATTATCAGCACGCTCGATATCCAGTGGCGGGATAACGTTAAGGCGCGTATTATTGACGGCAAACATTCCAACGCTTACGTTAAACGCGGTAATAAACGCAATCTGCGTTCCCAGCAGGAAATTTACCATTTCCTGGCGCGACAACAGGCGGTACAGGTTGATACAGAAAATTGACAGATCCTGAACAGACAGCGTCCTCGAACGCCGACTATATGGCGGCCGTTGATCTCGGCTCCAATAGCTTTCATATGGTTATTGCCCGGGTAATTGACGGTTCTTTGCAACTGTTGCACCGGGAAAAACAAAAAGTACAGTTAGCCGAAGGCCTGAATGATGAGCTGGTGCTGAGCGAAGAAGCCATTGAACGTGGCTTACAGGTACTGGCACAGTTTGCCGATACATTACAGCCTTTTGCGCCGAATGCGGTGCGGGTCATTGCTACCTACACCCTGCGTCGGGCCCGCAACTCTGCCACATTTTTGCGCCGGGCCAAAGTCGTTTTCCCGTTTCCGATAGAGGTCATATCCGGCCAGGAAGAAGCGCGCTTTATCTATCAGGGTGTGGCTCACTTTGAACATTTCAGCGCCAAACGGCTGGTAATCGATATTGGCGGCGGCAGTACCGAATTTGCCATTGGGGAAGGCTTGCAGCCACTGCGTTTAAGCAGCCGCAATATGGGCTGTGTCAGCTATGGCCAGAGCCATTTCGCTCAGGGTAAAATTAGCCCTCGGCGCTTTGAGCGTGCCATTTTGCAAGCCGAACAGGAGCTAGAGCCTATCGTCAGCAGCTTTCGCAATGCTGGCTGGCAGCAGGCTGTCGGCACCTCTGGCACCATTAAAACCATCAAAGATGTCATTAGTGGCCTGGGCTGGAATAACAGCAGCCTTCGCCTGAATGATTTAACCGCACTCAAACGCCATTTGCTGCAATATAATCATGCCAGTGAACTGGAACTAACCGGGTTAACTGACGATCGCAAGCTACTGCTCTGCCCTGGCCTGGCTATTCTGATTGCCGCTTTTAATATGCTGCAAATTGATGAGATGGTGTATGTCGATGCCGCGCTACGTGAAGGCGTGTTATATGAGATGAGCGAGCGGTTGCAGCATCACGATATCCGCGAGCATACTATCAGCAGCATGATGCGCCGCTATACCGTTGACGAGGCACAAACACAGCGGGTGCAACAAACCGCAGAGGCTTTGTTTAATCAGGTACAAGCGGCCTGGCAACTGACAGACGACGATGGTTTATTGCTTAGTTTTGCCTGTCGGGTGTTTGAAATCGGCTTACATATTAATTCGTCCGGTATTCAGAAGCACTCGGCTTATATTCTGCAAAACGCCAACCTGCCGGGCTTTAACCAGGAGCAGCAGCAACTACTCGCTTGCCTGGTACGCTTTCACCGGCGCAAAATCCGGGCAGATGAATTGCCCATTTTCAGTTTGTACCAGTTGCCCCAGGTAATAAACCTGCTGGTCCTGTTGCGGCTGGCAGTGTTACTGAATCAGAAGCGGCGCGACGATTTCGTGCCGGAGTTTACTGTCAGCGCCAGTGCTCAGCAATTGCAGCTGGTGTTGCCACCAGAGTGGCTGGCTCAGCAAAGTGTGTTATCGGCTGACTTGCAGCAGGAACAAAAAGCGCTGAAGAAAATTGCGTTCCGGCTCGACTGCCCGAACCTGCCAGAGACTGTGGTTTACTGAAGGCTTACCAATTTACTAAGGGCTTAGTAAAGCAGTAGTTATGTTAAGCCGTTGCCGCCTGACAGAGCTGCAACGACTCCCGGCTCGCCTTAACCTGTTGCAAGCCGCTTATCCGGCCCGCCTGATAACCCGCTTCCAGCTGCTGTGGATGCTGACAAAAGCGGCCAACAGCAAAATCTGCCGGCGGTGCAACCACCCGAACCCTGCAATCAGCAGGCGGTCTGGCAATAAAATCCAGTGCCTGATTATATCGTTCAGTTCTGCTTAATACAGCGCTGAACATCTGGGGATACTGTTTGAAAAACGGCTTCATAAGAACTGGCAGCCGGCTGGTACGTTTGCGGTAGCCTAAAGGTTGCGACAAAATAACAGTAATATCCCGGGCGCCCATAGCATAAGCTTTCAGCACCGGAATGGCATCAGCCAGGCCGCCGTCGGTCATCTGCTCGCCGTTAATTTGCGGAAAGTCCCGGTACATTAACGGAATCGCACACGAGGCCGGAAACAGCTGATGCATATTGTCTCCTGTCACCTCAAAATAATGCGCCAGCCCGGTACTGACACTGGTTGTTACTGCGTACAGCGGTACCTGGCGGCACAGATAGTGCTCAACATTGAGGGGAACGTCATCAAAAGAGGCATGCCATAACCAGCTGACATCGCAAAAATGGCCGCCTTTCAAATAACGACGCCAATTTAAAAAGTCAGCTCGTCTGGCGTGGTCCAGTAAAATTTGCCGGCTGCGGCCATGATCCCCGGCTAAATAACCAATTAAGTTAGTCGAGCCGGCAGAGACGCCAATGGCAAATTGAAACGGCTGATGTTGCTGCTCAATAAACGCATCCAGCACGCCAGCGGCAAAAATGCCACGCATTGCGCCACCTTCGACAACCAGTGCGGACGATTTTGGCTGGCTACAATTACTCATCGTACCTCCTGTTAATACTTTTTAGCCTAACACAGCCCTGCCGGGAGTTGTAGCTCAGATTTTAACCAGTTCTTGTAATTACTTTTCCGCAGACATTTCCGGGGCGAATGCGCTGACACTTCTAAGTAAAGCTAGTCATCGGTCTGCTTAATCTGTTTTAATCGCGCTATCATTTATTAAATTGCAGTCAGAACTTAGCATGGGCATTTTTGAACGTTATTTATCGGTCTGGGTGGGCTTGTGTATTGTCGCTGGCGTGCTGCTGGGCAATCTTTTCCCTGCAGCATTTCAAGCCATTGCCGCATTGGAATACGGCCAGATTAACCTGGTGGTGGCGGTGCTGATCTGGTTGATGATCTACCCGATGATGGTCCAGATAGATTTCAGTGCGATTAAAGATGTCGGTAAAAAGCCAACAGGCCTGATGTTAACGCTGGTAATGAACTGGCTGGTAAAACCCTTTACCATGGCCGCACTGGGCTGGTTGTTTTTTAAAGTGTTTTTTGCCGGTTTAGTCGACCCACAAAGCGCAAACGAATATATCGCAGGCATGATCTTACTTGGCGTGGCCCCCTGCACCGCCATGGTATTTGTCTGGAGCCAGCTGACCAAAGGTGATGCTAATTACACCCTGGTGCAGGTGTCAATTAATGACATTATTATGATATTCGCCTTTGCGCCTTTAGCCGCCTTGTTGCTGGGGGTAAGTGATATCGTGGTGCCCTGGCAAACCTTGCTGTTATCAGTACTGCTTTATGTGCTGTTACCGCTGGTCGCCGGGGTACTGACCCGCAAAAAACTGAACAGTGCTAGCAATGAGCAACGGATTGGCCAGTTTCTGGCAAACGCCAAGCCCTGGTCGATGATTGGTTTACTGGCAACCGTTTTACTGCTATTTGGCTTTCAGGCACAAACTATCGTCGCCAATCCACTGATTATTCTGCTGATTGCCATACCATTACTGATCCAAACCTACGGCATTTTTGCCATTACTTACATAGCGGCGATAAAAATGCGCCTACCGCACAACATTGCGGCCCCGGCCTGCATGATCAGCACGTCGAATTTTTTCGAACTGGCGGTTGCCGTCGCGATAGCCTTATTTGGTTTAAACAGCGGCGCTGCTTTAGCCACCGTTGTTGGCGTATTAGTCGAAGTACCAGTGATGTTATCACTGGTATATTTTGCCAATAGAACCCGGCACTGGTTTAGCTGAGCAACGCTGGCAACCTGCTTCACCAGACAACTAACACAGGAGATATGATGACTCACCCATTTGATATGTTAAACCTGACCACAGGCAAGCTTATTTTCACGCCCTGTCCCGGCACTAAGGGCACCGATGTGGCTAATTCGATAGCACAGTTAAAAACCGCTGGCGCAGCGGCCGTTATTACCCTGATGCCCGACACTGAACTTAGCCAGAATAATGCTGAAAATGTCGGTGCTATTTGTGAAGAGTTTGGTCTGCAATGGTTCCAGCTGCCCATCGCCGATGACTGCGCCCCTGCTGCACTTTTTGAGCAGGGATATGCTAACCATAAAGCAGCAATATTGTCGTTGTTACAAGCGGATAACACTGTAGCGATTCATTGTAAAGGTGGCTCAGGCCGCACCGGTTTAATGGCGGCAATATTAATGGCTGAACTGGGCTATAGTAAAGCCGATGCCACCGCCGAGGTACAAAGCCTGCGGCCCAAAGCGCTTTGCCATCCGGTGCATCAGGCCTATTTTGCCGCGTTATAAGGTGATGCACTAAAGCCAAACAGTAGCCTGCCGATTCGCTGTGTTAAACTGTACTTTAACCTGATTTAAACCAGCAACTATAAAAACTGTCGCAAACACAGGTCTTTATAGCTAAGCACTTTGTGGAGACGCTATGATCCGCTTATTTACAATTGACCAGAGCATTATCCGCGAGATCCCGGTAGCTGGGGCCACTGATGATCTGGAGCTGATGCGCACCGCGCATTGGATAGATGCGCATGAGCCTACTGAGCCGGAGCGGGAACTGCTAAGTACCCTGCTCAGCGTTGAGCTGCCCGAGTCAGATGATGTGGAAGAAATTGAAGCGTCCGCCCGTTGTTTTGTTGATCAGGCGGGCATTCATGTTCATTCGCTGTTTCTGGCGCCGCAGGAAGGGCGCCACGTTACGGTTACTGTTGCCTGTATTTTGCAAAATGAGCGTCTTATTACTATTCGTGAAGACGACATTGCTGATTTCCGGCTGCTGCGGTTACGGGCGCGGCGTGGCCAGGTAAGCTGCTCTGATCCGGCCGGGCTGCTGGTCACTATTCTCGAGCAAAAAGTAGAAAACCATGCCGATACCGTGGAAGATTTACACCGCCAGCTGGAAGAAGTCAGTCATCTGGTGCTGGAAGAAAAAGACTCAGAGCTTTATCAGGCCATCAGCAAAATGGCGCGGCTGGAAGACAGCAATGGAAAAATCCGCTTGTGTTTAATGGATACCCAACGCGATATATCTTTTTTGCTGCGTAACCTGAAAGGCCGGCCCGCTCACGAAGAAACTCTGCGCGAAATTATGCGCGACGTTGAAACCCTGATGTCCCACACCACCTTTTTGTTCGATAAAATCAACTTTCTGATGGACTCAACCCAGGGCTTTATTAATATCCGCCAAAACCAGATTATTAAAACCTTCTCAATTGCGGCCGTGGTATTTCTGCCGCCTACCCTGGTGGCCAGTGCCTATGGCATGAACTTCAGCCATATGCCTGAATTGGAGTGGCTGCTGGGTTATCCATGGGCCCTGGGGTTGATGCTCCTTTCTGGCTTTGCGCCTTACTGGTTTTTTAAACGCAAAGGCTGGTTATAATAAGCGGTGTGGAGCAGCCGGTTTAAAATAGCCTGGTTATAACAGCTTGGCTTTTTGGCAGACAGCGCTTAAGGTAAGAGTACTTGTTGGCCACTGTTCTGGAACTCCTATGCGCCTGTCACTGCTAAGCCTTGCTGTATTACCTTTTTTATATGCGCCACTGGCCGTCGCCGAAGAGCGGCCTGAGCTGGCAAAGTCGATACAGAGCGTAATGCCCAAGGTCATTGACTGGCGGCGCGATATTCACCAGCACCCGGAGCTGTCGAACCGTGAAGTGCGCACCGCCGCTAAGGTTGCAGCGCATTTAGAAAAACTGGGCCTTGAAGTACGTACCGGCATTGCTCATACCGGTGTGGTTGGCATTTTAAAGGGGGCTAAACCCGGGCCCGTGGTGGCGTTGCGGGCCGATATGGATGCGTTGCCGGTAACCGAGCAAACCGGCTTACCCTTTGCGTCCAAAGTCGTTAGCGAGTTTAATGGCCAGCAAACCGGGGTAATGCATGCCTGTGGTCACGATGCCCATGTTGCGATGCTTATGGGTGCCGCCGAAGTGCTAAGCCTGCAACAAGCCGAGCTTGCCGGCACTATTATGTTTGTATTCCAACCTGCCGAAGAAGGCCCGCCAGCTGGCGAAGAAGGTGGCGCGAAAATGATGCTGGCCGAAGGTCTGTTTACCAACCCGACGCCCACCGCTATTTTTGGCCTGCATGTCTGGCCGGGTGAGCCTGGCCAGCTGCAGGTGAAAACCGAAGGCATTATGGCCGCTGCCGACAGCTTTCAGATAACGGTGAAAGGCAAGCAGGTGCATGGTTCCAGCCCCTGGCGCGGCATAGACCCGATAAACGTCACCGGTCAGCTGATTAATGCCATTAACCTTATTCCGGCGCGGCAGTTAGATGTGACCAAGGCTCCTGCAGTAGTATCATTTGGACAGGTACATGGTGGTATCCGCTGGAACATTATCCCGGATGACGTAAAACTAGAAGGCACCATCCGCACCTTCGACAGCGAGATGCGCGAAGATTTGATCGCGCGGATGGCCCATACCAGCGAACATATTGCCAAGGCCAGCGGTGCTGAGGCCGATTTTCATGTACATAATTTTGCGGCGGTAACCTGGAACGACCCGGCCCTGACCGACTGGGCCATGCCAAGCCTTACATGGGCAGCTGGCGACAACGGCGTGGCGCCAATCAAGCCGATTACCGGCGCGGAAGATTTCTCGTTTTATCAGCAGCAAATTCCAGGGGTATTTTTCTTTTTAGGCATTTCCCCGGATAACACCCCGCTTAGTGAGGTCCCCCCTAACCACTCACCGATGTTTGATGTCAATGAAGACGCTTTGATAACTGGCGTGCGGGCATTAACCGGCTTAGCGCTGGATTACCTGGCCGCACCGCCACAAGAGGTTGCACAGGAGGCAAAATGAGCAGTGACTTATGCCGTTGCCACTGGGTTGATTTAAGCAAACCCGATTACGTTGCCTACCATGATACTGAATGGGGCGTACCGGTGTATGACGATACTAAGCTGTTTGAGTTTTTAACCCTGGAAGCCGCCCAGGCGGGGCTAAGCTGGTATACAGTTTTAAAAAAGCGCGACAATTACCGTCAGGCTTTTGCTGATTTTGACCCGGTTAAAGTGGCCAGTTTTGATGAGGCCAAAGCCGCTGAATTACTGCAAAACCCGGGCATTATCCGTAACCGCTTAAAAGTAGCGGCCGCAATCAACAATGCCGCCCGCTTTCTGGAGGTGCAGGCCGAGTTTGGCAGCTTCAGCAACTATCAATGGCGTTTTGTCGATGGCAAACCTCAGCAGAACAGCATTGCCAGCCCGGCAGATTTTCGCGCCACCAGTCCGGAGTCAGATGCCTTTAGTAAAGATTTAAAGAAACGCGGCTTCAAGTTTGTCGGCTCTACTATTATTTACGCCCATATGCAGGCCTGCGGTATGGTTAATGATCATCATAACAACTGTTTTCGAAAAACTGCGCTGTAAAACTGATTGATATAAACCAATACGTATATATACTTTAGTGCATATGCATAGTGAGGTATATATGAAAAAGCCAACTGTCGTTTTTATTTGCACGGAAAATTCAGCCCGCTCGTTAATGGCTGAAGCTATCGCCAGACAGCGGTATAGTGATCGTTTTGAAGTATTCAGTGCCGGCACCGCACCGTCTGCGCCCGATAACAAAGCGCTGAAAGCCCTGCAAGACAATCATTTCAGTACAACTAACCTCAGTTCAAAGTCACTTAAAGAATTGACCGACATTGATATCGACTACGCCATTATCTTATGTAGTAAAGCCAATCAGGAGTGTGCAGAAGGGCTTGCCGCTAACCACGTACTAAGCTGGGACTTTCCCGACCCTAAAGTCGGCAATACTGATAAAACCTATGAAACCACCATCCATGAACTGGCTGAACGCCTGAATATGTTCGTACTACTTTACGATAAAGAGGTTAGGGTTAAGTGATTGATCCGGTCAATTTTTTTAAGTTACTGGCTGAACAACAGCGTTTGCAGCTAACCATGCTGATTATCAGGCAAGGCGAGCTGTGCGTTTGCGAGCTGACCGGGGCAACCGGGCTTATTCAGCCCACAGTATCCCGCCATCTGAACATTCTAAGGAAAGCCGGCTTATTGCTTGCTCGCCGGCAGGGACAGTGGGTGTTTTACCGGCTAAACCCACAGTTGCCAGACTGGATAACCCTTGTATTGCAACAAACGGCGCAAGCTAATGCGCCTCTGATAACGCCGCTATTGCATAATTTGCAGCAGATGCCTGAACGGCCAGGCCGCTGCAACTAAAAAGTATTGGTTCGATACGCAATCACTCTGCAAGTTTTACGTGACCAGGCGGTAAGATATTCACTCTCAGAGCTGTGCCCTGCCCTGGTTAGCTGCGATATGTTATTGCTGCCGGCCGCAAATTCAATAACCACGCGATTGATTACTGACTGCTCATTCTGGGCATAAAACCTGCTTCAGTTAAACACTATTGTCCCTGCCAACAGCCTGGAGGTGCTTAATGAACGCTCGTAATCAATACGCAATGCAAGACCCCCGCAAACAATACGCCACCGGCGATACCCATTATGACAAATCACAACCCGACCCGGGCCTTGATACCAAGCTCAGCCCGCAGGCCGACCATGGTGAAGACAGTTATCAGGGCAGCGGTCGCTTACAGGGCCGTAAAGCCCTGATCACCGGTGGCGACTCCGGCATTGGCCGCGCTGTAGCCATTGCTTTTGCCCGGGAGGGCGCTGATGTGGTAATTAGTTACCTGCCGAGCGAACAGCCTGATGCTGAAACCACCTTACAACAGCTAAAAAAAGCCGGGGTAAATGCCTATGGCGTACCGGGTGATATTGCTGATGAAGCTTTTTGTAAAGCGTTAGTGGCTCAGACCATCAGCAAGCTTGGCAGCATTGATATTCTGGTTAATAACGCCGGCAAGCAACAGTTTGTTGCTGACCTGGCAGATCTGAGCACAAAGCAATTTACCCAGACCTTTACCACCAATGTGTTTGCTATGTTCTGGCTTTGCAAAGCGGCGCTCACGCATATGCCAGCCGGAGCCAGTATTATCAATACCACCTCTATTCAGTCTTATCAGCCATCTGCTGGCCTGCTGGATTACGCTTCAACCAAAGGCGCTATCACCAGCTTTACTAAGGCACTGGCCAAAATGCTTATTGATAAAGGTATCCGGGTTAATGCCGTTGCGCCGGGCCCTATCTGGACGCCGTTGCAGCAAAGCGGTGGCCAGCCCCCGGAAAAGCTGGACAATTTTGGTAAACATGTGCCGCTGGGTCGCCCGGGCCAACCGGCCGAGCTGGCCCCGGCTTATGTCTATCTGGCGTCCCAGGAATCCAGCTATGTTACCGCTGAAGTTATCGGTGTAACAGGTGGGGAGCACTTACCTTGAGCTCCCCGTTAAAAGATACTGCCGCTGAGCCGGTCAGCTCGCCACTGGGCAAAATTAACCAGCATTTTCATCAATGCTATGCCAGGCGCAAACAGGATTTTAAAAATAAACTCAGCCAGGGCGAAGTATTACTGATTATCCGGATGGATAACAGGTTGGTCGCCAGCTGCGGCGATGACATTCAGGAGTTTACGGTAAATGGTGAAACCTATCATCAGTTAAAAGCGCTGGCCCATAGCACCCTGGCAGCCTATTACACGTTACTGCACTCAGCCCCGGAGTACGCAGTATCACTGCTAGCAAACTGGTTACCACAAATTAAAAGTGAGGCGGCGCCTGAACTGGCCAGCGCGATAGCTGCCATCATTCGCCAGCTGCTTGGCGATGCTCAGAAACACGGAACAATTAACCACTTGCAGATCCAGCGCTATGCTAACGCGCTGGAGCCGGTATTCGCGCAATTACTGGTTCTTAGCGCGGAAGATGAGGTTAAACAATTACATCGTCAGTTAACCTTGCTTACCAGCCGCTTTGATATTCCGACGTCAGATAGCTTTTTTATTGTTTTTGGCGGCCCACAAGCCCGCTCGCGCGAGTTAGCCAAACTGGTATTTACCAAATGGTGTGATGAGTCAGATGACCTGCTGGCGGATAGCCGCCACCATGTCCGCTATTTTGAAAATGCCACCACCATTGCCGATGCTATTGAGCTGGTCGCGACCCTGATGGCCGATCGGGAACTGGCGCAAACCTTCCTTGGCCGGGCCGAGGGCCTGGAGCAGGATGTACTGGGTAAGGCTGCTGAAAAAGTCATTGCGCGCTGCTGGCCCAGGCCGTAACGTAAGCCAGGCCGGTTACGGTTATTTAACTTTAAATTTGGCTTTTTTAAGCGGCGCGGTTTTATTATTACCCAGCACCAGCTCAGCCGGGAGGGTAAACGAAAAACTACTGCCGCGACCGGGTTCACTGAAAATCATCAGCTGGCTATTGTGGCGCGATAATACGTGTTTAACGATAGCCAAGCCCAGACCGGTGCCCCCGGTATTGCGGGCCCGCGCCTGGTCTACCCGGTAAAACCGTTCAGTTAACCGTTTCACATGATGCGGCGCTATGCCCTCGCCGGTATCATTTACCGCAAATATCGCCCGTTGATGCTGGCGCTGCCAGCTGACACTGATTTCGCCCCCGGCCGGGGTGTATTTGATAGCATTGGTCACCAGATTAGAAAAGGCACTGCGCAATTCTTCTGTAACCCCGGTTACTTTTAAATCAGCTTCAATATTAAAATTAATTTTGTGCTGTTTTTCGTGATTCAGCGCCTGGGCTTCCTGCTCCAAAGTCGCCAACATGGCCGGCACATCAACTTCATCGTCAAACTGCACCCGGGCCGAGGCTTCAATCCGCGACAAGGTCAGCAACTGCTGCACCAAACCATCCATCCGTTTGGTTTGCTCCAGCATCACCGTATGGGCTTTTTGCCACATGGCCGGCTCGGGCAAACGCTCGGAATCAATGACTTCCAGGTAGCCCTGCAGCACCGTTAACGGGGTGCGTAGCTCATGCGAAACATTGGCGACAAAATCTTTGCGAATTTGCTCCAGTTGTTTCAACTGGGTGATGTCCCGGATAATCAGCAAGTATTGCTCGCTGCCGTAAGGCATCATTTTGCATTCCAGCACCAAATTGCTACTGCCACTGGCGCTGATTTCCAGCGGCTGCTGAAACTGCTTTTGCTTTAAAAAGCTTTGAAATTCCGGATTACGTACCAGGTTGTCAATCCGCTGGCCCTCGTCACTGGGCCAGCGCAAGCCGACCAGCATCTGAGCCAGCTTATTACACCAGATAATAGTCCAGTCGCTGGTCAGCACCACAACCGCTTCAGGCAATGCTTCCGCACCGTCGCGGAAGCGTCGCACCAGGTTGCGCAGCTCTTTGCGCTTTTTCCGCTCACGTCGCTGCTGGTAATAAATACCATCGAATATCTGTTGCCAGAAACCTTTGCCTTCCGGCGGAGTTAACTTGCGATCATGCCAAAGCCATTTGGTGATTAAAAACAGGTGATGATAGTTAGATGCCAGCAAATAAAAGCTCAGCAGTAACATAAACAACATACTCTGGCCAAAAGGCCAGCCAACCAGCCCTGCCAGGGAATAAAAAAGGAAGACTTTACCGAAAATCTTCCCTTTAGAAAGCTGTGGCCGCATAAAACCTACTTAGCAGAAAAGCGATAGCCTGAGCCCCGCACAGTTTGTACCAGCTTATCATGCCCTGCGATAGAAATCGCTTTACGCAACCGACGAATATGGACATCGACGGTGCGGTCTTCGACATAAACATTGGTGCCCCAGACATGGTCCAGCAGCTGTTCACGGCTATAAACCCGCTCCTGGTGGGTCATAAAGAAATGCAGTAGCCGAAACTCAGTCGGGCCCATATCCAATGGCTGCTGCTGAGCCATGACCCGGTGTGCCACCGGATCAAGTTTCAGCCCTTGTACTTCAATTACTTCATCCAGACTGGTTGGCGAGACCCGGCGGATCACCGCTTTAATCCGGGCCATCAGTTCCTTCGGAGAGAATGGTTTAGTGACATAATCATCCGCGCCCACTTCCAGGCCGCGTACTTTGTCTTCTTCTTCACCGCGGGCGGTAATCATAATGATCGGAATATTGCGGGTCAGCTCGTGTTGTTTCATCTTTTTGGCAAACTGAATGCCACTGCCACCGGGGATCATCCAGTCCAGTAATACTAAATCCGGATAAGGCTCTATCAGCTGGTTGACTGCGCTGGGGAAATCTTCGGCAGTAATTGCCTGATAGCCATTTTGCTCCAATACAAAACACAACATATCGCGGATCGGGGCTTCATCTTCCACCACCAGGATCTTTCTTGCCATAAGGTTCACCACATTCTGTTAGCCGGTATTTTATCCGGACGGTTCTAACTGTCTCTGCCACCTAGTATTACTGCAGTTTATGACATTTTTATGAAAACACGAGGTTAATCTTTGTTCAGGCCGTAGCTGCCGTTCAATACAACATGTAAATAACAATTATCACAATATTAAAACCTCAGGCCACCCGCAATTGCATGACAGTAAAATGAATTTTTTTTGACAGCCAGACTGCCGCACCGCGGCCTGCCATCGCCCGCCGTCACTGTCACTCAAGCGTCGCATTACTGTAATAAAAGCGTCATTCGCCTGCTGTAGGGTGCCAGCAACTTGATTGGCAACACCTATAACAACTCAACGGAGAGATGGTAATGGCTTTACGCAAACTGTTAAAACTAAGCGCAATAGCGTCAGCATTAATACTGGCCGGCTGTGGTGGCGACTTGGTAGTTAATGCTGGTGGCAATGATAACGGCAACGGTGGTGGCGGCGGTGGTAACCCACCACCAGTTACGTCAGACTGTCCGTCGTTTGCGACTGAAGGTGACAGCCTGGCCGGTGTTGACCTGCCGGTTTGTGAAATCAGCGGTACCATTACCAGTGACACCCGACTGAGTAATGACATAGCCTGGTCGTTAAGCGGTAAAGTCACCGTCGGTAACGACAATGCTGACAGCGCTACCCTGACTATCGAGCCGGGTACCTTTGTTTATGGTAAAAGCGGTGCAGATTATCTGGTTATCGCCCGCGGCTCAAAAATCCAGGCAGTCGGCACGGTCGACGCGCCAATCGTAATGACCTCAGTTAATGACATGCTGGGCTTGTCAGACGATGAGTCCACCGCTGAATGGGGTGGCTTAGTATTATTGGGTAATGCGCCCAGCAATAAATGTGATCAGGCGGCTCTGGATAGCTGTGAAATTCAGGCAGAAGGCGAAGCCGGCCCATATGGCGGTGCCGATGAAGATGACGACAGCGGCGCGCTGCGCTATGTGCAAGTACGTTATGCCGGTTTTGAAGTTATTCCGGATAACGAATTAAACGGTATTACTTTTGCCGGTGTCGGCCGCGGTACAGAAGTAGAATATATTCAGGTGCACAACAACCTGGATGACGGTGTCGAATTTTTCGGCGGTACCGTTGATGCCAAATATGTGGTGTTAACCGGCAACCGTGATGACTCGTTAGACTGGGCTGATGGCTGGAGTGGCCGGATGCAGCACGTGCTGGTGCGCCATAATCCGAACGATACTAAAGGTAACCGTGGTATTGAAGCTGACAACCAGTCAGGTAACTTTACTGCTGAGCCGGTATCGAAGCCACGCATTGCCAACATGACCATTATCGGTAACAACTTCGATGGCGAAGATGACTCAGAAGGCGTATTACTGCGCGCTGGCACCGCTGGCGAGCTGTACAACTTTATTGTTACTGGCCCGGCAGGTATGGGTGAGTGTTTTGAAATTAACTCTGCTGAGTCAGTAACCAACGCCGGTAATGGCGAAATTATCTTCCGCAACTCTATCCTGGACTGCGCAGAGCCTACTAAAGACACTGAAGACGATGCAGGCAACGTTACCTTTGATGCTGAGGCCTGGTTCCTGGCGCAGCCTGGTAACCTGATTGGCGATGCCTTGTTAGGTGGTTATATCCCGGCACCAAACTCACCTGCGCTGGGCAACGGTTATAACGTCGCCAACAACGTTGACAGCTGGTTTGATAATGTTGATTACATCGGTGCCTTCGATGGCGAAGAAGACTGGACTGTCGGCTGGACAGTCGGCATTCACCCGGAAGATGACCTCGCCGCCTGCCCTACCGGCACCAGCGAAGTGAATAGTTTGTCTGGCCGTTTAAACTGCCAGTTAACCGGTGACATTACCGCTAACGTAACCCTGGCGGCCGGTGCAGATTATGTACTGGATGGACGGGTACGGATTGGGGTCGATAACACCACTGCCGCGACCTTAAGCATTGAGCCGGGCGTGCGGATATACGGCAAATCAGGTGCTGACTTCCTGGTTATTACCCGCGGTTCAAAAATTGAAGCCAACGGTACTGCTGCCAACCCTATCGTCATGACGTCAGTGCAGGACATTATCGGCTCACCAACGGCTGCCGGCCAATGGGGCGGTTTAGTATTGCTGGGTAACGCGCCAAGCAATAAATGCGACCAGGCTGACTTAGCCAGCTGTGAAATTCAGGCAGAAGGCGAAGCCGGCCCTTACGGTGGTGCAGATGCAGAAGATAACAGCGGTACCTTAAACTATGTCGTAGTGAAACATGCTGGTTTTGAAGTTATCCCGGATAACGAATTAAACGGTATCACCTTTGCTGGTGTCGGTTCAGGTACTCAGTGCTCAAATATCCAGGTTCACCAGAACGTAGATGACGGTATCGAAATGTTCGGCGGTAGCGTTAGTTGTAAAAACGTAGTGTTAACCGCCAATGGCGACGACTCAGTGGACTGGGCTGACGGCTGGAACGGTAAACTGCAGTTTGTGCTGGTTAAGCACGGTGCTGACGACTCTAAATCTAACCGTGGTATCGAGGCAGACAACCAGTCTGGTAACTTCACCGCTACCCCGGTATCAAACCCAACTATCGCTAACATGACCATTATTGGTAATAACTTCGATGGCGACGATGATTCAGAGGGTGTACTGCTGCGCGCGGGTACGAATGCCCAACTGGCCAACTTTGTTATCACCGGACCGGAGGGTATGGGTGAATGTTTAGAGTTTAATTCTGACGAAACCAAAGCCTTAGCGGCCAGCGGTGAGCTAACCATGACCCACTCTGTCATTGCCTGTAGCGAGCCGTTTGCTGGTGATGTTGGTGCCACTCTCAGCACAGAAGATTGGTTCTTAGGCCAGGAAAGCAACAGCGTAGCGGCTAACCAGGCTGCAGTTGTAGACGGTATCTTCACCATTGATGCCACCGTAGCCAAAGACATGTCAGCCGTTGACAGCTTCTTTGATGCAGTTGACTTCGTCGGTGCGGTTGAAGCCGGTAATGACTGGACAGCTGGCTGGACCGTTGGTTTAGAAGACTAACAGCAGCAAACACTGCCAGCTTAGCCTGGCAGTGTTTTTTTATTCCATCGCATTGAGCCTGCTCCTTAGTTAGTTCAGTGCAACACAGATGTAACAGTAAAAGCTGATAGGACAAGTTCAGATGAGCAGCATGCAAAAGTTTAATTTCAGTCGTGTTGGCCGCAGTGTCTTGCTGGCCCTTAGCACGGCAACCGCCCTGGTTTCGCTGAGTGCAGTCGCTCAGGAAACACCAGCGGCAGCAACCCAAAATGAAGAAGACGTTGAACGTATTTCTGTATCCGGCCGTCTGATGAGCTCTGCTGCCTCAGCTGCAGCAGAACGTCGCGAGCAACCCTATGTCGCGGAAGTGCTTGGCATGGAGCAAATTTCCCGGGCTGGTGACAGTAACGCTGCAGCAGCCTTGCGCCGGGTTACCGGTTTAACCCTGGTAAAAGACAAGTTTATTTATGTTCGTGGTTTGGGCGAGCGTTACTCCAGTACCTTACTGAATGGTGCCATGGTGCCAAGCCCGGATCCGACCCGTAACGTTATTCCGCTGGACATGTTTCCGGCCGGTATTATTGAAAGTTTAGTAGTACAAAAAGCCTACTCACCAGAGCTGCCAGCGGCTTTTGGTGGCGGTAATGTTAATATCCGCACGACTGCTATCCCCCTGCAAACCAGTTTTAACCTGTCGATAGGTACCGGTTATAACAGTCTGAACAGTGACGACGGTTTTGAGTATGCCGGTGGCGGTGATGACTGGCGCGGCAAAGACGATGGTCAGCGCAGCATGTCAGCAGAACTGGCCAGCGCCCAACAGCAGTATGGTATTTTAACGCCGATTAATATCGCTGAAGCGTTAGGTGGCATTACGGCCCCTAACCTGGCGCAGGCGGAGACTATAGTACGCGAACTGGGCACAGCGTTTAACCGTGATATCGATATCAGCTCAACCTCCGTAAAACCTGATTTCGACGCCAGTGCCTCTTTTGGTAGTCGTTTTGATCTGGCCAAAAATGTGGTTTTCGGCGTGATGACTGGCCTCAGCTATGACCGCTCAACCCAGAATATCGAAGAGCGCGAGCGCTATTATTCAGTATCAGGTGACAACCTGGTGCCACTGAACCGCTATGACGATATTAAAGGCACCGAACATCAGGTGAAATTATCGGGCATGCTGAACTTCGGTTTAGAGCTGGGTATCGACCACCGGTTGGAAACCTCGACCATTTATCTGAGCGACACCAAAGACGAAATTAAGATTAAAAACGGCGACAGTATCGAAACCATTAACGAAACTAACCGTTCTAATACCGATACCAGTATCTTGTATGAAGAGCGCACCATGCTGAGCAATCAGCTACGGGGTAAGCACAACTTTCCGTACTTGATGGATTTAGCAGTAGACTGGCAATACACCGATGCCAAGGCACGGCGCAACGCGCCAGGTGAAATTGAGTATCGTTATCTGAACGAAACCCAGGATGATGGCTCGGTATTTTCGTTCCTGCGTCGCAATCAGAATGCCGTAAACTACAGCTTCAGTGATATGAAAGATAACACTGAAAACCTCAGCTGGAACGCCAAGTTACCGCTGACCCTGGGCAAAGCAGAGATGACCTTCAGTGGTGGTTACAGCTATTTTGAACGCAGCCGTAATGCCCAGACCGATCGCTTTAACTTTGATACGGTAGGTTACAGTCTTGAACAACTGTCAGGCAGCTTTTCAGAGATTTTCTCTGACAGCAATATTTTAAACCCGGCGAACCGCTTTAAAATTTCTAACGTCACCACCCAGGCCGACGATTACCTGGCTGCGCAAATGATTGATGCCGGCTACGGTGCCGTGGAAATTAACTACGATTATCTGTTGCGGTTAAACATTGGCGTGCGTTATGAAGACTTCAAGCAGATTTCATTGCCACTCACTGCTGATGGCCAAGTCAGTGGCAACGTAACTGATTCCGTGCTATTGGAAGACGGTTTTTACCCGGCGTTGTCACTAACCTGGTTTGTTAATGATGACCTGCAGGCCCGCTTTGGTTACAGTAAAACGGTGGTGCGCCCCGACTTACGCGAAGTAACTCCGGTATTGTACGTTGACCCGTTAACCGACTTTAAAGTAACCGGTTTTGCCGGCCTGAAAAGCACCGACATCAGCAGCTTTGATGCCCGCTTAGAATGGTATTACGACAGCAGTAATTACAGCCTTGGTCTGTTCTATAAAGATCTGGAAAACCCGATTGAAGCCATTGAATTGTCGGGCTCTGACGGTAACTTGCTGATGTCATTCCGTAATGCTCAAAGTGGCAAGGTGTATGGTGCGGAAGCAGAATTCCTGCAGCAGCTGGACATGTTTAGCGGTGAGTTTGGTAAACTTGCCAATAACTTCTTTGTGGCAGGTAACCTGACCGTCAGCGAGTCTGAAATTAGCATTCAGCCGTTCCCGGGTGCTGATTTAACTAACCTGACGCGGGGCTTAAGTGGCCATTCCAAGTATGTCACTAACCTGCAGCTTGGTTTTGACTCTGACGACAATAAACACAACGCTACGCTTACCTATAACGTTTTTGGTAAGCGGATTGCGTTTGCTGGCGTAAATGATAAAGACGATGCATTTGAGCAGCCATTTCACTCCCTGGATTTCACCTACGGCTATACGCCGCTGGAGAACATGACAGTAAAAGTAGGCCTGAAAAACTTACTGGATGAAGAAGTGGAAATATTGCAGCAGGGCGAAATTCTGCAACAGCGCACTGAAGGCCAGAGCTACAGCTTAAGCTTTTCTTACAAGTACTAAGCCAGCAACTGGCTATAGTGCAAAAACAAAAACGCCGGTCACTGACCGGCGTTTTTATTGGCAACAGCTTAAAACTTGTGTTTGATGCCGACGGCCAGGTAATCGCGGTCCGGCGCTGCCAGGTCCAGATTAAAGCTACTGTACCAGGCAAACAAAGTAGTATTTTTACCGGCTTTATAATCAACACCAACACTGACTGCGTCGTCATCTTCCAGTGTCTGATACTGGGCTTTTAACTCGGTTTTACCCAGCGGGTAAGCTGCGCTGACTAACCAGCCATCCTGCTCCAGGCCGCTGACAATATTTTCCTGGGTATGATACATAGCACCCAGTTTCACGCCTGATACTTTTGTCTGAGCATGGGCCCGCATCGCATCAAACCCAGCCACATCAGAATCGACGGCAATAGCAGCGTAGAAATTACTGTCTTTCAGGCTGTCATCACCATAATAGACTGCTGCAGAGAACGCGTCTTCAGCATCTGCCGCGTCTTCCATAACGTAGGTTAAGTGCACACCAAAGCCATTAAACGTTGGGGTGTAATAGGTTACAGAATCGCTGGCCCGCACTTCACCGCGCCATAAATTCTTTACGTCTGCTTCATAGTCGCTGAACAAATCAATTTTGCCCTGGGCATCTTTTAACGCCGTATCATGCCGGCCCAGCCGTACTTCACCGAAATGGCCTTTTAAACCAATATACTGGTTACGTGAGGTAATGTTATCACCATCCCCAACATCAGCCAGGTCTACGCCCCACTCTACCTGATACACCAGTGTTAAACCGTTATCCAGTGCAAAATCACCTGTTAAACCAAAGCGTGAACTGTTGCTCTTTAACTCAGAAAAGCGGCCTTCGCCTTCATCGCTGGACTGGGCTGAGACATTTAACTGACCATACACCGTTACCGGATCGGCCTGCACTGTTGTCGCCGCTGCCAATGCCATTGCTACTACTACCGCTGATCTTTTCATATTCTGCACCTGAGTTAGTTCTGCTCTGATAACTGCTGCCGCACTCATCACCACACTTCTTGACGGCCGCTATAATATTGCCATTTTATGACAGTTAGATGACAAAGTGGCACTTTTATGACTTTTAAATGATGCTTTTATGACTTACCGCAACTAAAATGCCGCTATATTTAAGCAAAAGTATTTATCAAATTAAGCAGATAGCCAGCTTTAATTGCAAATAGCCATAAAAAAAGGAGCCGCAGCTCCTTTTTTTACTAGAGAGGGGTTACCCCAGGCTTAACCATAACGACCAGTAATATAGTCCTCGGTTCTTTTATTCTTCGGGTTGGTAAAGACTTCGTTGGTGGCACCAATTTCGATTAAATCACCCAGATGGAAAAACGCAGTGCGGTCTGATACCCGTGCCGCCTGCTGCATATTATGGGTAACAATAACGATGGTAAAGTTTTGCTTCAGCTCATCGATCAGTTCTTCAATAATTGAGGTAGCGATAGGATCCAGTGCCGAGCAAGGCTCATCCATTAAAATAACATCCGGACTGACCGCGATACTACGGGCAATGCATAGCCGCTGCTGCTGACCACCTGATAAGCCGGTGCCAGGCTGGTCTAAGCGGTCTTTGACTTCATTCCATAAACCTGCCCGGCGTAAACTCGACTCCACCACATCGTCTAATTCGGATTTACGGCTGGCCAGGCCGTGCAGGCGGGGGCCATAGGCAATATTTTCATAGATTGATTTTGGAAACGGGTTTGGCTTCTGGAATACCATCCCTACCTGCGCCCGCAGCTGCACCACGTCCAGCGACGGGTCATAAATATCGCGACCATCCATTTTAATGCTGCCAGTCACCCGGCAGATATCAATCGTATCGTTCATCCGGTTCAGACAGCGCAAAAACGTTGACTTGCCACAGCCTGACGGGCCGATAAAAGCGATAACTTCATTTTCAATAACATCAAGGTTAACGCCATGAATTGCTTCATTGTCGCCGTAAAACACTTTGACGTCGCGGGCTGTCATTTTTACCTTGCCGCTGCTGTTGGTCTCAATTGCTGTCATCGCTAAATCCGCCTTAATTACACCGTGTAAGGTTACATCGTGTTCGGTTAATTTTAAAATTTGTTCAGTTACTCTCCCGGGCGTTACCGGAATAGTTATCTTATGCTGGCAGCACGGTTTAGCCGCAACGCTTACCAGCGTTTCTCATACTTTTTACGCAGCCATATTGCCAGCGCGTTTAACGACAACATTAACGCCAGCAGTACGATAATAGCGGCAGAGGTCCGGGCTTCAAAAAAGTTGCGCAGCTCGTTACCCTGCCACAGGAAAATTTGCACCGGTAACGCCGTTGACTGCTCAAACGGCCCGGTTGGCACCTGAGCCACAAAGGATTTCATACCAATAAGTAACAGTGGCGCTGCCTCCCCAAGCGCCTGGGCGACGCCCAGAATAGCGCCGGTCAGAATGCCTGGTACCGCCAGTGGTAATACATGGTGGAAAATTGCCTGCATCTTCGACGCGCCAAGGCCCAGTGCAGCCTGACGGATAGACGGTGGTATGGCTTTCAGGGTGGAACGGGTGGCGATAATAACGGTGGGTAATGTCATTAAGCTTAATACCAGACCGCCGACAATGGGCGCCGAAATAGGCAGGTTGAACCAGCCAATAAATACCGCCGCCCCAAGCAAACCAAATACAATGGACGGCACCGCCGCCAGGTTATTGATATTCACTTCGACCAAATCGGTAATTTTGTTCTTGGGAGCAAATTCTTCCAGATAAATAGCGGCTGCAACGCCCATCGGCACAGCCAGAAAGATCACCACCAGCATCATATACAGCGAGCCCATAAAGGCGCCGGCCAGACCGGCTGAGGCCAGTGAACTACGCGAATCCGGGTTCATAAACAAGGCGAAGCTGAAGCGGTTTTCAATAATACCCTGCTCAGACAGCATCGTTACCCACTCCCGTACTTTCGGGCTCAGCTGCTGTTGCGAGTCTGGCAGGCTACGGTCAATGTTGCCTTTTAACCAGACATCGATATTCGCATCGGTTAGCAAGTGTACGGTTTTGGTCTGGCCAATAATGGCCGGATTATCAATAACCATATCGCGCAGGGCATAGCGCTCACCAGAGGTCACAAGTCGTGCGGCATGACGCCGATTTTGGCGCTCTGATGCTTCTGGTATCACCTTATAAAGGCCGTCCAGAATTAACCGGTTAAAGTTGACCATTCCCACTTCCGACCGCCATTCAACGTAGCGTTGCCGGAACGCATTTTCAGTCTCATCCGGCTGCTGCACCGGTTTATCACTGATTTGGATAATTTCCGGGTCAAAGTAAATATCCAGGGTTATGGCCGATTGCCAGAACGCGGGTAAGCCCTTGGCGAAGATATTGATAAACAAAATAGCTACCAGGGTCAGGCTGATTAACACCGCGCCCAGACCAATACTTTTGAACACCTTTTCCTGGCGATGGCGCCGATTAAGCGATGCTGCAACTTTTTGCTGGGTTTTACTCAGCGGCGCAGGGTTAGCTGCTGCTGGTTCTTTCGCTGGGTTCATATTCATCTCAGTCATAAGTTACTCGTATTGTTCCCGGTATTTACGCACGATCACCAGTGCCACTACGTTCAGCAGCAGGGTAATAACAAATAACGTTAAACCCAGCGCAAAGGCCACCAGTGACTGCGGACTGGCAAAGTCATTGTCGCCGGTTAACTGATTGACGATAGTCACGGTAACGGTTGATACCGCCTCAAAGGGGTTCGCGGTCAGCGTCGGGCTGTTACCGGCAGCCAGTACGACGATCATGGTTTCGCCAATTGCCCGGCTGGCGGCCAGTAGAATGGCACCAACAATACCGGGTAATGCCGCAGGCAGCACTACTTTACGCACGGTTTCAGACTTGGTTGCGCCCAGCCCGAGCGAGGCATCACGCAAGGCTTTCGGCACCTGAGTGATAATGTCATCAGACAGGGAAGAGATAAAAGGAATAATCATAATGCCCATTACCACCCCAGCAGTCAGAGCAGATGTCGCCCGGATCGTCAGGCCGATACTGGCGCCAAAATCAGCCAGAAAGGGCCCTACCGTCACCAGCGCAAAAAAACCATATACTATAGTGGGAATACCGGCCAGCACTTCAATAACGGGCTTAGCGGTAGCCCGGAATTTAGCCGGGGCATATTCCGCCAGATAAATAGCAACCATCAGCCCCAGTGGAATAGCCACTAGCAGGGCAATAACCGCCACCAGCATAGTACCTGATAACAGCGGTAACAAACCAAAACTGCCCTGACTCCCGGTCAGTGAGCCTTCACTGACGCCTGTTGTCGAAAAGCGGGGGTTCCAGGTGGTACCGAAGAAAAAATCTGCCGGCGGAATAAAGCTGAAGAACTTAAAAGTTTCTCCCACCATCGACAGCACGATGCCAATAGTGGTTAAAATAGCCACCGTAGAGCAGATAATCAGCACGGCTTTAACGGTGCGCTCAATCTGATGCCGGGCGCGCAATTGCGGTTGAATGCGTTTATAACTGAAAAACAAACCTGCTGCGGCTATCGCTGCTATCAGGCCGGTTAACAGTAAGGCGCTGCTGCTTTTTAGCTGCTGCATGTAGGCTGCTGCCGCCAACTCCCATTGCTCCGCTTCAGCCACTACGCCAAAATTGGCAGCCAGGTTACTGATGCGGCGCATAATAACATCGGCATTCATGCCCTCTGCGGCCAGCGCTTGCTCAGGCAACTGGGCGGCAACCATATTACTGATCACGCCGGGTGACAGTAGGGTCCACAGCACCAAAATAAAGAAAGCAGGAATAACCGCCCACAAGCCAACCATCATGCCGTAATGATGCGGCCTGGAGTGCATTTTTTGCTGCGGGTTAACTGTCGCCACCTTGCGACTGCGCACCATGCCAAGCTGATAGCCGACCGCCATCAACGCCAGCAGCAGTACAATTAACGAAAAATTACTCATGCTTGCTCCATTCGCCAATCCGGATTATCCCACAGGGGACATACTTCTATAATAAGCCGCGCAAGCTTAACGCGTCCATATTGCAGTTTTATTACAACCACTGTCACATTACTGAAATAAAAAAGAGGACCATCCGGCCCTCTTCGTTACTTTATCATTACTTCAGCCGTTACAGCGATTTTTTTGCCCGAATATTGGCCAGTATAGTCGCTCTTTCATCATCATCCAGCGGAATTAAGCCTGCCGCTTCCAGCGGGCTGCCAAAACCTGACGCAGCATCTGAGACAAAGTACTCAGCAAACTCTTTTAAGCCCGGAATAACCCCAAGATGCTCACCTTTTACATAGAAGAACAGTGGCCGTGACACCGGGTACACACCGTCGATAATATTATCAACGGTCGGTTCAATATCATTTACTGTCGCCACTTTAATCCGGTCGCGGTTGGCTTCATAGAAACTCAGGCCAAATACCCCAAGGGCATTTTTCTGAGCCTGCAGCCTGGCCAGAGTTTCCGTATAATCACCGGCAATTTCCACCACGCTGCCATCGGTACGCATCGCTAAACAAAAGTTATTTTGCTCTGCTTTTGGTAATGCCTGTACTTCTGCGAAGGTTTTACAACCATCTAAAATTACTTTTTCTTCGTAAACTTCACGGGTGCCGTGATTTGAACCCGGAATAGCCAGTAAAATGGCCTGATCTGGCAACGACTTATCAATTTGCTGCCAATTGGTATAAGGGTTCGCTACCATTTTACCATTCTGTGGTACTTGCGCAGCCTGGGCCAGGAACACATGTTCAGGTTTTAACTTGAAAATGCCGGCGTCGATGCGCGAGGCAAATACAATGCCATCGTAACCAATCTTAACTTCGATTATTTGTTTGACGCCATTTTCTTTACAGGCAGCAACTTCCGCCGGGCGAATTGCCCGTGATGCGTTAGCAATATCGATAGTATTAGTGCCCACGCCCTGACAGAATTGACGCAGACCACCTGATGAGCCACCCGAGCCCACTACCGGCGTCCGGAACTGCGCAAAGTTATTGCCAAACTCTTCGGCCGCAATAGAGGCAAAAGGCAGTACTGTTGATGAACCCGCTACCTGCACGGTATCACGATTGGCATGCGCTTGCCCTGCAAACGCCAGGCTGACGGCTGAAGCAACAATCAGTTTGGTAAGCTTATTCATTTTCATTTGATAGACCCTCGGCTAAAGATATACATTTAATGTAGACCATTATGCGATACTTTTATTGCAGTATTATGACAGCTAGATTAAGCGCCAACTCTTCATGTTCAGCATAATTTACCTTGTCGCTAACTGCCTGGCCTGGCTATACCTTAAATGCCTGACAACCGTCAGACAAGTGTTTAGCCAGTCTATGCAATTGCTCACTGGCATCAGACGAGCGCCCGGCCTCTATGTTCAGCTGGCGGATATCATCATTTAGCAGGGTAATGCTATCGGCAATAGCAGTGGCCACCTGTTGCTGTTCATCTGTCGCCACCGAAATTTCAGCATTTAACTGCACTATATGTTTTACCGCAGTGGCAATTTGCCGGAACATCTGATCAGTCTGACGTGCTTGCCCGACGCTCTCGCTGGCCTGCGCTGCCGCCTGCTCCATGGCCACTACTGCAGAATCAGCTTGTTGCTGTAATTGCGTTATCATGCTGCGGATAGATTCTGTCGCTTGCCGGGTATTAGCCGACAACATCCTAACTTCATCAGCCACCACAGAAAACCCCCGGCCCGCTTCACCGGCTCTGGCCGCTTCTATCGCCGCATTAAGTGCCAGCAAATTGGTTTGCTCAGAGATTTTCCGGATCACTTCCAGCACCCTGGATATCTGGGTACTATCCTGCTGCAACTGGCTGATCACGTGACTGGCCTGCAGCAATTTCTGCTCCAGTTGCTCGGTTGTTGCCATACTACTGGCCGCAACCAGACTACCATCATGGCTAAATTGCTCGGCCTGCTGCGCACGACTGGCAGCGCTACGGCCATTTTCCGCAACCTGGCGAATTGCCATGCTCATCTGTTCAATAGCTGCAGCAACCTGACTTACCTGTCCGGTTTGCCGGGCAGACCCACTGCTCACCTCGTCACTAACCGCTGACACCTGTTCTGATTGCTCATTTAACGCGACAGCACTACTTGCCAGGTTACGGATAAGTTCTGCAAAAGCCTGCAACATGGTATTCAGCGCCCTGGCTGCCCGGGCAATTTCATCTTTACCCTGATCATTGGCCCGTAATCGCAAATCAGATTGCTGCGCGACTTGCAGCACCAGCCGTTGTAATCCATTTAATGGCAACGAGACAGAACGCTGAATAGCAAACACCAGCCCGGCTATCGCTATGGTCAGTAACAAACCACCAAACAGGTATCCATTAACTAACTTGTCGGTAAAATTAACTGACTTATCCCTTACCGCAGCCGCAGCAGCAATTTGCTGCTGAATAAAAGCGTCGGCCAAATCAGTAAAAAGGGTTATCCGCTTTTCTATTTCAGCATTTATCGTCGACTCATTTAGAATACGCACCAACAGTGCGTCACTACCGGCAAAAGCCAGCCACTCCTGATACTGCTTTATAGCTCCGGCAAATGCCTCGTCCAGTGCCTGATAACCCTGTTCGTCCTCCAGCTGCGGCCGTTTTGCCGAAAAGTCCTGCCAGTGCTGCTCTGCCTGACCCAACTGCGCCAACACTGTTGTCCGGGTATTGTCCGCCGAAGCCCAACCGGTACGATACTTGCGGATCTCAATTAGCCCCTGTTGCTGCAATAGTTTCTGTGCACTCATTACATCAGACAAAATCACCAGATGCTGATCGTACAATTGATGAAATAATTTATCTTTAGTTTGGGCTGCCCAGAAACTTGCCACCAGCACAAAAGCCAGCAGCAGTAACGGTAGCAGGCCGAGTATTACAATTCGTTGGGAAATAGTGAGGTTAGACAACATAGTGGTATCTCAGACAGCTGACAGAGTTTACCGGCTGAGGATACCTCAGTTGAATGACGAATTAATGACACAGGCCTGAGACATAAAAAAACCCACCTGCCAGGTGGGTTTTACTGTTAAGCCAGCGGGCTTATTTTTCGTCTTTGCTTACCGCCACTCTTTTAGTCGGCGGGTTTAACCACACCACATGACCCGTATGGGGTGAAGTGCGGGTTAAGCTGTTTGCTTCAGTCAGGCGGTCGTTATCAACCACATAAGTGTATTGCTGTTTGCTCAGGCTGGAGCAACCGCTTAAACCGATAATAGCTATTGCTGCCAACGCTGTTACTAGGTGTTTGTTATTCATTTTCATTGCTGTACTCCTGCTACGTCTTACCCAGACTATAGTCAGGACAATGCCGGCTGTCTAGCATATTTTTATTACAGTTTAGTGACGGTTTGAAATATTTTTATATTTTTTTATGTTGTTGTTTTATAAGGCATTTTTAAAGTTTCAACAATAAGTAGACTGTCATAATAACGTCACCTATTTTATATATTTGTTAAATGTCATTTTTAACCCTGAATAGACCTCAGCGGGGACGCCGCGGTTGCAGTTCAACCCTCGATGACTGACCACTGCTGACTCTGCTCATAAATATAGCCTGCTGCGCCAGATTGGTGCTGTGCTCAGCAATGCGCTCCAGTGCTCTGGCAGCCCAGTTCACGCCTAATGCCGTATCGACCTGCGCAGCCCGATCGCTGTTATCAGTCAGATTGCTACGCAAAATGGCGCCGTAGCATCGATTTACCGTTGCAGCCAGACTGATCGCCTGTTCGGCCAGTACAGCGCTTTGCTGCTGCAGTGCTGTAAGAGCTAAAGCCAGCATCCGTCCAACCGGTTCGGCCAGGGTCGCAATGGCGGTCATTTGCTTTGCTGTGGGGGTATTTGCTGAATTTAGCAATGCCTGCTGGGCAATCTGGACGTTCTGATTGCAAATCTGTTCAATGTCACTTATCGCTTTTAACAGCGCCAACACCAGTCTTAAATCACGGTCACTGGATGTGTGACTTAACATATCAAGACAATGATCATCCATTACCACCTCGAAATCCTGAGCGCGCTGCAACTGATTTAGCACTTGCTGTGCCTGCCGCCTATCATTGCTCTGATATGCGTTCACTGCCTGTTCAAACTGCTGCAACGCCATATTGCTTACTGCGTGCAAGCGCTGCCGGGCCTGGGCCATTTCAGCACTGAAACCGGCCTGGCTGTTGTCGGCCCCTTTTGAGCTGCTATCTGCCATCACCTTTTTCCTGTGACAACCTTAATATTGCGGCATCTTAACGCTGCCACGGGTGACGGTAAAGCGCAGCGTAGCACTAACGTCTTTCTTAACGGCTACTTGACATATGGATAAATGAATATATGATTATTCGAATATTTTAGCCACCTGGTTTTCTCGCCTATGTTGTCACCTCTGGTATTTTATAAGGCACTTGCCGATGACACTCGCTTAAAATGCTTGCTGTTAATTACTCAGCAGCGAGAACTGTGTGTCTGTGAACTGATGACGGCGCTTGAACAAAGCCAGCCAAAAATTTCCCGTCATTTAGCGCAGCTGCGCAATGCCAATATCCTGGCAGATCGACGTAGCGGCCAGTGGGTATTTTATTCGCTGCACCCACAGCTGCCTGAATGGGCACAGCAGGTACTGCAACAAACACTGCTGGCCAACCAGCCCTATCTGGCGCCTTGCCAGCAACACCTCACTCTGGTTTCAGACCGGCCTGCTGCGCAAGGCTGCTGCTAACATTTAGAAGGAAAGCAACATGAGCATAAAAGTTGGTATTAACGGTTTTGGCCGGATTGGCCGTTTGGCGCTGCGCGCCGCCTTCGACTGGCCCGAGCTGGAATTCGTGCAGATTAACGACCCGGCCGCTGACGCTGCCACCCATGCCCACCTGCTGAATTTTGACTCGGTCCACGGGATTTGGCACCACAATGCCAACGCTGAAGGCAACACTATTGTGATCGAGGGTAAAACCATTAAGGTTAGCCACAATAAAGCCATTAGCGATACCGACTGGTCTGACTGCGACGTAGTCATTGAAGCCTCTGGCAAAATGAAAACCGTTGCCGTATTACAGGATTACCTGAAACAGGGCATAAAACGGGTGGTGGTTAGTGCACCGGTAAAAGAAGCCGGGGCGTTGAATGTCGTTATGGGCGTAAATCATCAGCTGTATGATAAGAACAAACATCAGATTGTGACAGCAGCCAGCTGCACCACGAATTGTCTGGCTCCGGTGGTAAAAGTTATTCACCAGCAGCTGGGGATTAAGCATGGCTCAATTACTACTATTCACGATTTAACCAACACCCAGAGCATTATGGACACCCCACACAAAGACTTACGCCGGGCCCGCGCTTGTGGCAGTAGTTTAATTCCCACCACTACCGGCTCAGCCACTGCTATTGTCGAAATATTTCCCGAGTTAAAAGGTCGCCTGAATGGCCATGCAGTAAGGGTGCCACTAACCAACGCCTCGTTAACTGACTGCGTATTTGAAGTTGAACGCGCGACGACAGCAGAAGAAGTGAATGCCATGTTTAAGGTTGCCGCAGAGGGCGAGCTTAAGGATATTCTGGGCTATGAAACCCGGCCATTGGTATCTATTGATTATAAAACCGACCCGCGCTCCAGCATTATTGATGCCCTGAGCACTATGGTAATTAACGGCACCCAGGTAAAAATTTATGCCTGGTACGACAATGAGTGGGGCTACGCTAACCGCACGGTCGAACTGACAAAAATGGTCGGATTGCAGGACCAGGCTTAATTATGGGATTGGCGACACTCTCACCGGCAGTACGCCAGTATTTACTGGTAACAGGCAACTACTGGGCCTTTACCCTGACCGATGGTGCGCTGCGGATGCTGGTAGTACTGCATTTTTATAGCCTGGGTTACAGCGGCCTGAGCATTGCCATGCTGTTTTTGTTTTATGAAGTTTTCGGCGTCATTACCAACCTGGTGGGTGGCTGGTTGGGCGCACGAATTGGTTTAAATAAAACCATGAACATTGGCTTGTTCCTGCAAATTGTCGCGCTGTCAATGTTGCTGTTGCCCGCTGAATATTTATTGGTACCCTGGGTCATGGCAGCCCAGGCTTTATCGGGCATTGCTAAAGACTTAAACAAAATGAGCGCGAAAAGCAGCATTAAAATGCTGGTTGCCGGCGAGGCGCAGGGCACATTGTTTAAGTGGGTCGCCTTGCTGACCGGTTCTAAAAACGCTTTGAAGGGCCTGGGATTCTTTATTGGTGGCTTATTACTGAGCTTGTTTGGTTTTCAGCTTGCTATCTTGTGTATGGTCATAATGCTGTTGCTGGTCTGGATATTAAGCTTATTAAAGTTAAAGCAGGATTTAGGCAGAAGCAGCGCCAAACCAAAATTCAGTGAAATGCTGTCAAAAAGCCGGGCCATCAATATTTTGTCCGCTGCCCGCATGCTACTGTTTGGCGCCCGGGATGTCTGGTTTGTTATTGCCCTGCCGCTATTTTTAGCCAGCCAGCTGGGTTGGGATCACTGGACTGTCGGCGGTTTTTTAGCGCTATGGGTCATCGGTTATGGCGGTATCCAGAGTCTCGCTCCACTGCTGCTGGGCAAGAGCAAAATACCGGATGGCAAAACCGTGACCCTGTGGGCGTTACTACTTTGCACGATCCCAGGGTTGATTGCCATCACGCTAACGGCCAACTGGCAAATCGAACTGGCACTGTTAGGTGGCTTACTGCTGTTTGGGGCAGTTTTTGCTATTAATTCAGCTGTCCACAGCTATTTAATAGTCAGCTATGCCAAAAGTGATGGCGTATCGATGGACGTTGGTTTTTACTATATGGCCAACGCGATGGGCCGGTTACTGGGTACGGTACTATCAGGCTGGCTGTATCAAACTTCAGGCCTGATAAGCTGTTTGTGGGTTGCCACTGTTATGCTGATCGTCACGGTATTTATTTCCGCCATGTTGCCGAAAATAACCAGAGATGATGACGCAGCCCCACAGGTCAGGCGATAACATTAGCCCGCGGCTGCCAGCAAACCGTGCTCAATTAGGGCGTGTTGACGTTTGCTGGTTAGATTTTGTTCGCTCTGGCGACGTTTTGATCGCGAAACAAGGAACGCCGTTTAGTTATTCTAAATAAGCGACGAGTGACAAAGAGCAAAACGTCGCCAGACGAACCCTACGGGCAGCGTATGGCTGGCATTTCTACTGCGTTATCGCTTGCTCATGTAGAATTACTACACATCACAAGCTCTGCCTTGTATAAATACCAGCCACTCAGCTGCAAAAACAACCACCAAACGTCAACACGCCCTAGCAACCGCTGCAATAAATCCTACCGGCAATTCGCGCAACATAAAAAATGCGACTACAGTAATGTAACCCGATAAATTTGTAGTATCGACGTTAATGCCGGATAACCCAGTACTCACAGAAACTGTCATTGTCAGCCAACCCAATCAGCTCCAAAAGCTGCGTACCAAACGCTTACTGCAAATAACCGGCCTTACCTTGTTTGGTCTGGTTTTAGCGGTTGCGGTGGCAGGCGGTACCACTAAGTGGGTATTGCTTGGCGGCTGCTTTGCCCTTGCTTTAGCGGCCCTGCTGGCGTATCAGCGTCAGATTGTTGCGGCTACCTACATCCTGTTATGGGCCATGTGTCTGATGTTGTCCGCTCTGGCTTTTATTTCAGGCGGCATTCGTGATCTGGCGCTGCTGGGGTATCCTGGCGTGCTGGTTTTTGCGGCAATGCTGGGCAACAGCCGGCTGTTTTTCTCGTTAATCAGCTTTATGCTGGCATTCTGCGCGGTGCTGACCTATCTGGCGATCAGTGGCATTGTCCAGCCGGTTATTCCAGCGATCAGTGCCGCTCACTTTGTATTTACAGGCGCGATTCTTATGGTTACCGGCGGCTGTGTGTATTTGTTGTACCGGGATCAGCAGCGCCTTATGCATTCGCTGCAAAGCGAAAACCACCGGGTAAAACAAAGCCAGGCGCATATTGAGCATCTGGCGTTACATGACCCGCTTACTGCCCTGCCTAACCGGGTATATTGTCAGCAACATTTCCAGCGCTTATATGGCGAATGCCTGAACAATGCGCAACGGCTGGCAGTCATATTTCTCGACTTAGATAACTTTAAGCCAGTAAATGATGCATTAGGTCATGCTGCCGGCGATTTACTGCTACAGCAACTGGCCCGGCGGCTGGAAAATCTGCTGAGTGAACACGATATATTGTGTCGTTTTGGCGGCGATGAATTTTTATTGCTGGTACCCGGCTTTGCCAGCAACGAAGCACTGGCCGCAAAAGCCAGTGCCTTACTGCAACAAACCACAGCACCATTTTTTATTATGCAAAATCAGATAGAAATCTCCGGCTCAGTGGGCATCGCTGTCGCGCCGGAGGATGGCAATGAATTCAGTGAAATATGCAAACATGCCGATATGGCCATGTTTCAGGCAAAAGCCGATGGTCGCAATGTGTATCGCTTTTATCACGACGAATTAAACAAAGCCAGCATCGACAAATTTAACCTGTTAAAGCTGATGCGCAAGGCATTAAAGAACAACGAGTTTCAGTTGTATTTTCAGCCCAAACTGCAGCTCTGCGACCAGAAAGTTATTGGCGCCGAAGCGCTACTACGCTGGCCGCAGGCCGATGGCAGTATGATTGCCCCGGATGAATTTATTCCGCTGGCAGAAAGCAGTGGCCTGATTGTTGAAATTGGTGAATGGGTCTTACAACAAGCTTGCCTGGCGTGCAGCCGCTGGCAGCAGCAAGGCTATAGTTTAACTATCGCGGTGAATTTATCCTACGTCCAGTTTCGGGATGGTAAACTGGAGCAACAGGTTCAACAAGCGCTTAGCGCCGCTGCACTGCCAGCCCATGCACTGGAAATGGAATTAACTGAATCGCTGTTAATTGGTGAAGGCGACAATATTGCCCAGCAACTAGCTGCGTTGCACCAACTGGGTATTCGTTTTTCAATTGATGACTTTGGCACTGGTTACTCAAACCTGGGCTATTTACGCCGGTTTAACGCCAGCCGGCTGAAAATTGATAAGTCGTTTATTATGTCACTTTGTGTATCTCAGCGTGATGAACCGCTGGTGCGGGCTATTATTCAGATGAGTAAAAGTCTGGGGCTGAAAACCGTGGCAGAGGGTATCGAAGACAGCGCCACCGCCGCGCAGCTGGCGCTGCTAGGCTGTGACGAGGGTCAGGGCTTTTACTGGGCCAGACCGTTACCTGAAACGGACTTTCTGGGATATGTCAGCGCCGAATTAATGAATGAGGCGAGAAAAGCAAAACCTGATTAAACTTTGCTGCGTATAGCCTGTTTTCGCTTAGTAGTATAAGTTGCTTATGAATCACACATCTTCTGCAAAAGGCCTTATCGTTGTTACCGGGGCAGGCCAACGGGTTGGTTTGCACTGCGCGACTGCTTTGCTACAACAAGGCTATCAGCTGCTGGTAAGCTACCGCAAAATGACTAGCGGTATTGCAGCACTACAACAAGCCGGAGCCCATTGTGTCGCGGCCGACTTCAGCCAGCTGGCCAGTATGGCTGAGTTTATTGACGCACTGGCACCTTATCCGGCCATTCGGGCTATTATTCACAATGCTTCTAGCTGGCAAGCGGATTTGCCCGTACCGCAGGCGGTAACGGCACCTGCGCTGCACGACCAGTTGCAACAGGACGCAGCCATCTTCGATGCCATGCAGCATATCCACGCCCGGGCGCCCTACTTGCTGAACCGCGCATTATTACCAAAGTTACTTGCCAGCACCACCGGCGCCGACATCATTCATTTAACTGATTTTGTTGCCAGCGTGGGCAGCAGCAAACATCAGGCTTATGCAGCTTCAAAAGCTGCCCTGGAAAACCTGACGCTATCACTGGCCCGCCAGTTGGCACCGGACGTCAAGGTTAATGCCATAGCGCCCGCACTATTGATGTTTAACGAGGGCGATGATGCAGCCTATCGTCAGAAAGCGCTGGCAAAATCGCTAATGGCCGTAGCACCGGGCCCGGATGAAGTATTGCAAAGTATTGTATATTTGCTGAACAGCGAGTACATCACCGGCAGGGTGTTGGCGCTCGATGGCGGCCGACATTTAAAACTACCCTGACTACCTGACATAGCCTACGGCCCGCGGGCCGTTGGCTTTGTTGCGGCCGGGATCAGGCAGCGACTTTTTTCACCCATGCTGCACACCAGCCTTCACTGGCAACCAGTTTACCCGGAAAGATCGCGCAAGGCCGCCATTTCTGACCATCTTCTCCCTGCACCAGGTTACAATTAGCACAATTCTGACCTTCAACTTCCGATTTATGGGTGTATTTCATCGCGGCGGCCAGAGGATCATCCAGTTTAAGCTGCTCTGCTGCCAACGCACTTAAACTGATACCGCCAGCGGTCAGGCCGATGATGGTGCCAGCAGATACTTTAAAAAAGGTACGACGATTGAAGTTGCTCATAGCTTACTCTCCTGCATTTAGTAGTTATTATAATACTGGTTAACATGCACTGTGGTTTTGACGGACATCAACTAATTAGTACAAAAAACATCCTAGACTTTAGTCTCAGCCCCGCCGGTAATACTTTACCGGCCACTTATTTCTGCCATAGTGGTTTTAATAATAGTGCATATTCTGGAGTTAATATGTTGCTTTGGTTAGTAAATTTTGGATTACTGCTTGTGCTGCTTGCTGGCTACTGGCTAAGCAGTGCCAGCATAGTAAGCAGTATTGTGCTGGTTTTGGTACTTGCAGGCTATTTTAGCTTGCTGCATTACACCCGGAACCGATTTGCAGCCAACGCTGCCCCAGCCGCTCCCCGGCAGCCTGAACTCGATATCAGCAAAATTGAAATATCGACCTCGAAGCTGGCCATTGGCTCGGCAGAAGTGTCCTATTTTATCGATAGCCTGAACAATGACATTAAACTTAGTGCCCAGCACAGCAGCCAGATTGCTGATAACAGCAGTGAGTTAAGTCATACCGGCAGCCAGCTGAATGACAGCTTGCAAACGCTGAATAAAAGTATTCAGCAAACGGCCAGCGCCTGTCAGCAGGCTGATCAACAACTTGACAGTAGCGTAAACAGTCTGGAACAGCTGGCCAGTTCAGTCAGTCATTCTGCCAAAGAACTGGAGCAACTGCGTAACTCTGCTGATAATATTCAACGGATAACTGAGGTGATCAATAACGTGGCCGACCAAACCAACTTACTGGCCCTGAATGCCGCTATTGAAGCAGCGCGGGCCGGCGAGCAGGGTCGTGGTTTTGCCGTGGTTGCAGAGGAAGTGCGGGCGCTGGCCAGTAAAACCTCTGGTGCCACCGCCGACATTGCAAAAATGCTGGCAGAGATCCGGCAACAAAGTGGCCAGACTGCCGATCAGATGAGCCTACTGGTAGCCAAAAGCAGCGAGGTTCAGCAACAGTTACAGCAAGTCACAACCGGCTTTACCCGGATTAACAGTGAAATAGGTCAGGCCGCAGCAGCCAGTAGCCAGCTTGAGAGCGCCGGCAGCCGGCTGGCTCAAACCAGTACGGCTATCACGCAGGCGATCAGCAATGTCAGCAGCGGCCTGAACGCGATAGAACAGAAAGGCAGCAGCATCGCCAACCAGGCTATTGATTTGTCGATGGAAACTGAAAGCATATACCGCGAGCTGAGTCAGCTGGAACATCAGAGCTTTTACAGCCCTATTCTGGCAGAGGCGAAACAAGCTGCCGAAGCGATTGGCAGTTTACTGCAGCAAGGCATCAGCAGTGGCAAATTCACTGAACAACAACTGTTTGCTAAAGAATACCAGCCTATTGCCAATACCAACCCGCAGAAATTTCACACGGCTTACGACAGCTATACCGACCAGGTCTTTGGGCAGGTGCAGGAGCCTATTCTCAACCGGCACAGCCAGGTGCTATACGCGGGAGCCGTCGACCGCAAAGGCTATTTCCCAACTCATAATAAAAAATTCAGCCAACCACTCAGTGGCGACTATAATAGAGACTTGCTGGCTAATCGCAGCAAACGGATTTTCGCAGATCGCACCGGTAGTCGCTGTGGCAGTAATACCGAAGCCATGCTGTTGCAAACTTACAAGCGCGATACCGGCGAAATATTACACGATTTATCAGTTCCCATTTTCGTTAACGGTAAACACTGGGGTGGCTTCAGGATTGGTTTTAAACGCTGAAGCATTAATAACAAGGACCCGTAATTATACACTGGTGCCGCATTTTACTTTATGTTATCGGCCTGTCCGGCCTGCTGGGCTGTACCACCGCTACCCTGGTGCAGCCATACGATGAAAGACTATTGACCGGCAGCGAGCAGTTTTACCGCAATGCAGCCACCATTATTGAACATAGCAGATCGCAAAGCCCGCTTGAGCGACCAACTACTGAAGATAGCACCCACCCCGGCCATATCGCCAATATGGAGAATCTGTACGCCGAACTGCTGATTGATACTAATATTTTGCTGCTCCGGGCCCTGGCAAACAGCGAGCTGGTTGACGAAACCGGCCAGCGTCTGCAAAACAAAGTTAGCGGCTATATTGACAACGCCTTACCGTCAAACTGTGACAACAGCGCCGATGATGTCCGGGCCGAATTCAGCTCACTGACGGTAAAAAACTTTGTTGATTTAAAATGCCTGGTAGTGACCTGGCAAGCCCAGCATGAGGCCGCACCCGGCAAAGTACTGACCCAGGCAGACTGGTCACGCCGCCATTTATCTCTTATTCGCTTTATTGTCGCAGTGCAACAAGCTGAAGTGGCAAAACTGCGCCAGGTCGGACGTTAACGGAGCTACCATGACTACTCTGAACAATACTGAGATTGGTGATGTACTGGCAGATGCCATGGCCAGCGCCAAACAGGCTGCCAAAGATAGCTGGCCAGCTGTCAGCGAACTGGCAGACAACATTGCCCGCAGCATTTTAATAGACCTTGAGTATATTGCCCGGCAGAAGTTGCTGGGCCAGATAGACGAATATGGTGCAAAGCTATTTCTGGAAGACCAGCGGATGGTCGCCAGAGCCCGCCTGCGCTCGCTGGCCATCGTGACCTTGCAGCTGGCAGAGGACATTATTAACGCTATGCTGCGGGTATTTAATGCCGCCGCCCAAAAAGCCCTGGGTTGGGTGTTATTTCCGCTAAGCCCGGTTTAGCGGGCTTGCAACTCAATCCGCAATAGATAGTTCGTGGCGGTGATGTACAAATAGCGGTTATCCGGCGTCAGGGCAACATTGGCGGCCGCTAAGCCCGTTTCAATAGTGCCTAAATGCATGCCCTCTGCGGTAAAGACCCATACTCCGCCCGGGCCGGTGGCGAGCAAATGACCGGACGGCAACACTTTTAAACCGTCGGGTAAACCACGGCTTGTTTTAGTATAACTTGTGGCATCATAAAACAGCTCCGCCGCCCCCAGGCTGCCATCTGCGGTTACCGGATAACGCCACCACTGCGCCGCGCTGCTTTGTGAATTAGCGACATACAGCCACTTTTCATCAGGCGAAAACGCCAGGCCATTTGGCCGCTGCAGGTTGGTGGCTAACTGGCTGACTGTGCCATCCGGTGCCAGCCGGTATACGGCATTCACCGCCAACTGCTTCTGACTTGATTTATCGCCGCCCGTTAACCCATAAGGCGGGTCGGTAAAGTAGTAAGCGCCGCTGCTATGCTGCACCAGATCATTCGGGCTGTTAAATAACTTGCCCTGATAATGATTTACCAGCGTTTGATACTGCGGCTGGCCATCGTTGATGCCTGCTAGCTGCGCCAGACGCCGGTCACCATGCTGCGCCAGCACCAACTGATGTTGCTGGTTAAATATCATGCCGTTAGCGCCCTGTTGCGGATTATCATCCGGATATAGGCCGGTGTACCCCGACGGGGTCAGATACATGGAAAGCCCCATAGTCTCGTTCCAACGGTATACTTTATTGGCCGGTACGTCAGAAAACAGCACATCGCCGCTGCCTGGCTCGACTACCGGCCCCTCTGCCCAGCTAAAGCCCTCGGCCAGTACTTCCAGCTTGGCCTCGCTGGCTACAATATCCAGCATTTCCGGCATCCGCACCTGCACAGGTTGCTGCGGCAGCTGAGCAAACGCCAGTCCGCTTGATAGCCACAGCAGACAAGCCAATTTTCTTTGCACTTTCATCTGTATATCTCCTGAATTTGCTGCTTTAGCAATGACTGACATATTCAAATTGCTAAATGTTGTCTATAACTATAACTCAGCTCAGCATGTTGCCTGGCAACCTGAGGTACTTTTATGAGTTATCGTTTATGAGTTACCGTGGCCATTTTACTGTCAGTCAGGACAGTCAGGTTATTTTTACCTATGCCGCTGGTGGCTGGGATGTAATGACCGCCCGTGACTATTGCGCCAGTTTCAAAAAGGCGGCTGCCAACGTTTATCACAAGCCGTGGGCTCATATTTTGCTGCTGGATGACTGGATTCTGGCAACGCCGGAAGTCGAGCCGGTTATTCTGGATTTAGCCCACTGGTCGGTGGCAAATAAACTGCTGTGTACCGCTAAAGTATACCGGGAAAATATGTTAAAACAGTACCAGCTGGCAAAAATGAACCCGGTTTCCAGTGCAACCTACTGCCAACAGGAGTTCACCGAGCAGCAGGCAGCGCTTGACTGGCTGGCTGGCGAGGGCTTCAAGGTAGATTGCAATCAGTTCGAGTCTGGCAAAGTCTAGCGCTTCTTCGCAATAAAGCGTAGCGTAATACAGTTCAGCGCAATAATAACAAAGATATGAGCAGTCGCTGGCAGCTGGTCTTATCCTTGCATAATCTCTGGTAAAAACACGGTCGCCGTTGGCACCGCTGGCATTTTCAGACAGGAGAGATTATGAAAGTTGAATCATTCCGCGATTTACTCGACTGGACGTCAGGCTACCATCAGCATTTATCAAACTGCTTTGCCGATAGCGCTAAAGCCCATTCAGATAAACGCCCGCAGTTACTGTTGAATTACCTGGCTGATAAAGAAATGGACCTGGCCACCCGGGTTCGTGGTTTTAAAGATGTCGGTGAAAACAAAGCGCTGAATACCTGGTGTACAGAGCATATTGATAAACATCCGCTGATGGCTGAAGCAGCCTGCGACGACGCTTTTACAACCATGGACACCAACCAAATCATCACCGAGGTAGAAAAGCAGCATGAGCTGATTATTCTGCTGTACCAGAATCTATTTGAACGCAGCCACCCTCCGCAGATGCAGGAAATGCTGGCTGAAGTTCGTGATCTTGAAAAAGAACACGCTCAGCAAATGATGTACGGGGCCAACCGGCTGGAAGATATTTAATACCCTGCAGGGTTTTACAGCTAACTGTAGTTACCCGGGAAACAGGTAATTTTTACCAACATGCTGATATAACTTTTACAGCATTGTCGGGCCTTGCAATGCTAACAACGTAACAGGAGACAGACTATGAATGAACCAAAACCCCTTGCCGGAAAAAAAGTTGCCATTTTAGCCACCAATGGCTTTGAACAAAGCGAACTGACCTCGCCTCGTAATGCTTTATTAAATGCTGGTGCTCAGGTCGATATCGTGTCACCACAAGCGGGTAATATCACTGGCTGGTCTGGCAAAAACTGGGCTGAAGAGGTGACGGTTGATAAAGTACTGGCTGATGTGAAAGCAGAATATTATGACGGCCTGGTGCTACCGGGTGGCTTAATTAACCCGGATACGCTTCGGCAGGATAAACAAGCGATCAACTTTATTCAGGGCTTTTTCAGTGACACGGCTAATAAGCCAGTTGCTGCTATTTGTCATGGTCCCTGGCTGCTGGCAGAAGCAGGTGTATTAAAAGGCCGGAAGGTGACCTCGTTTGGCAGCATCAGCACCGACTTAAAAAATGCCGGTGCCAATTGGGTAGACGAGCCGGTTGTGGTGTATAACGGCCTGGTCACCAGCCGCAACCCCGATGACCTGCCAGCGTTTAATAAAAAGCTACTGGAAGAAGTACGGGAAGGCCGCCATTACGCCTGACAGGTAATACCTTTAGCTTGGGAGCGGGATAAATTCCTCTTCATCTCCGGGTACCTTAGGAAAACGCCCCTGCTGCCAGTCTAGCTTGGCCTGTTCCAGCCGCGCTTTGCGGCTGGAAACAAAATTCCACTCCATATAGCGGGTAGCGATAGCCTCACCCCCTATCAGCGCAATCCGGCTCGGCACCGTAGCGGTAATCGTCACCCCCGCGGCAGGCCCCAGCACCGCCAGTTGTTGCGCCTCAAGTTGGCTTTCCTGCAGTTTAAGCTGGCCTGACACCAGATACAGGCCACGCTCAGGCGCATCGGGTAATAACAAGCTTTGCCCCGGCTGCAAGGAGGCCTCCAGATATAGTGTCTGGTAGAAGGTTTTCACCGGTGAACTCAGGCCATAGGCAGAGCCAATTAACACCCGCACCGGCACGTCATTAATGACCCCGGCCGGGATAGCTGATGCCGGGTAATGATAAAATGCCGGTTCAGTTTCTTCATCCGCTTCCGGCAGCGCCATCCAAAGCTGCAAACCATGCAGCCGGTGCAGACTATTGGTCACCTCTGGCCGCTCTCGCTCTGAGTGGACAATCCCCTTACCTGCTACCATCAGGTTAATATCACCAGGTGTTATTGGCTGATAGCTGCCCAGTGAGTCACGGTGCAGTATTTCACCGTCAAACAGGTAAGTTACCGTCGCCAGGTTAATATGCGGATGCGGCCGCACGTTGACCCCATTCCCCGGAGCAAACTCGGCAGCGCCCATTTCATCGAAAAAAATCCAGGGGCCAATACTCCGACGCTGGCGCACAGGCAAGCTACGCCGCACGGTAAAACCACCTAAATCATGCGCTCGCGGCGCTATTATCAGTTCAATAGCCGCACAGCCCTGCTCGACATTACAGGCAGCTTCCGGATTTTTGCTGGTAATACTCATCCTGTCCTCGTTTTTTAAGCCGGGTTACGCTTGCACCTGCCAGTAAGTAAAGCACTGAAGTTATGGTAAAACAAACTTGTAAAAGCAGCCTGTTTTTCTGATAGTAACCGCCTGGTAATGATGGTAGAGAGTGCTTTTCAAATAAACTAACTCATCTATAATCAGTTGAAGTAGTGCTGTTTTATCCGGCGAAATAGAGTATAAGTTGTTTCATGACAAGCAAAGAGGCTTTGTTAAGCCCCACTAAACCCCGCCATTCACTGGTTCGTAAACTGACCCGGCAGAACCTGACTGTGTTACTGGGTAGTATGCTGATCAGTTTTCTGCTGATTGCTGTAATGCTTTGGCTGACTGCCCGCGAACGGCAGGGTAGTGCGGCCGAACTGGCCGCTATTCAGCTTGCCGGCAATGTGTCAGCCATGCTGGTGTTTAATGACCCTGATGCCGCAGAACATGATCTGGAACTGCTGGCCAGAAACCGCGATCTCAGTGGCGTGGCACTGTATGATGCCGGGGGTGAGCTGTTTGCTGCTTTAGCCGATGTGCCAACCCTGCCCTGGCAACAATTGCCCGCATCCGCAGAGCCGGAACGACGCTATCAGGGACTGGAAATTGCGCTGACCGTGCCAGTGGTGGTAAGAGATAAAACCGAAGGTGTGTTGTACGTGCGGGAAAATTTACATCAGCTAATGAACTGGTTCCTGCGGGGCCTGTTGATTATGTCAGCGCTGATGATCGCCATTTACTGGTTGGCAGCCAGACTGTTAATTTCTATTCAGCGTAAAGCTCTGTCCCCTTTGGTCGCGTTATCAGCACTAGCTGAAAAAGTGGCAAGCGAACGCAACTTTTCGCTACGAGCATCAGTAATCGACAATGACGAAATAGGCAGCTTAACTCAGCGTTTTAATGAGTTATTGAAGCGGGCTGAGATATGGCAGGCCGAGCTTAGCAGTAAACTGCAGCAACAGGCGGCCCGCGGAGATGAGCTCGAGCAGCTGGCACACAATGATAGCCTGACCCAACTGCCAAACAGACACAGTTTTGGTCAGTTGCTTAATCAGATGGTGTTGAATAGTATTAGCCATAATACAATGTCGGCACTGATGTTTATTGATCTTGATAACTTCAAATTCGTCAATGACAATTATGGCCATGATGCCGGCGATGCCGTGCTGAAAGAGGTTAGCACCAGGATCCAGGCTGCCATCAGAGCTGACGATACCTTGTGCCGGTTAGGGGGTGACGAGTTTGCGTTGTTGCTGCCAAAGCAGGTAACACCGCAACTGGCCGAACAGGTGTGTAGCAGACTACTCCGGCAAATAAACCAACCGATCTGGGTAAAAAATGCGCAAATGCCAGTGTCGTTAAGTATTGGCGTGGCACTGTGCCCTCAGCACAGCACTGACTCAGCCACATTACTGCAGTTAGCCGATGAAGCCATGTATCAGGCCAAAAGGGCGGGGAAAAATGCATATCAGATATACCGTGCTGATTAAATCTTTGCTGTTGTGCGTTATTAGCATGCAGTTGCAGGCACAACAGGTGCCTAGCCTGGAAGAATTGCTGCAACAGCCTACCTCAACCGATCCGAGACTGATTGAAGTGTCGACCTCGGCACGCCACGCCCAGAGTGCAGGCGAGTCTTCGCAAGTCACCTATATCGTTACCGATGAGCAGATCCGGCGTTTCAGCCTGCGGAATCTGGAGCAAATTCTCAGCTTCTTCCCAGGATTGTACGTCAGCTCTGACAGCAGTTACGGTTATCTGACTGCCCGCGGGATAGGCAGGCCCGGCGATTATAATGCCCGCATCCTGTTACTGGTCGATGGCACCAGAGTAAATGACAATATTTACGATGCAGGGATGATCGGCAATAATTTTTATATTGATCCACAACTAATTGACCGGGTGGAGTACAGCCCCGGCAGCGGGTCGGCACTCTATGGTAATAACGCTTTTCTGGGCGTGGTTAACGTTATTACCAAGCGCGGTAACAAACTGCAGGGGGCTCAGCTGGCAGTGGCCGCTAACCAGCACGATCAGCTTGACCTGTCGCTGTCTTATGGGCTTCGCCATGCCAGTGGCCATGAAGGCTGGCTGTCTTTAAGCCGTAGTCAGCAAGACGATATTGCTGTTGCCGATATTAATGCGCCAGCTATCCTGACGTCACAGCGCACCCTGAATGAAGACTTAAACCACAAACTGGCAGCCAGTTACCGCTATCGGCGGCTGCAATTACAAATGGCCGGCGTGTCCAGAACCCGACAAGAGCCAATGCTGCTGGCAGAAGACCCATCACGTAGCGACATATTTAAAATAAAAAATCGTAATTATTTTATCTCGCTGCAACATGGTCACAGGTTAACGGAGCAAACTGAGTTATACACCCATTTATCGACTAATGGGTTTCATCTGACAACCTTCACTCCATTTATTTTTCCTACCGGAGAAGTGCGCCGCTACCATTTTGATGTGACCGGTAAATGGACCAATCTTGACTTACGATTAAGCTATACGCCAGACCCATCCCATCATCTGCTGTTTGGAATTGACGGCCAGCACGATCAGCATCAGAGCTACCGGTTCAGTATTGACGATGACATTCCGCTGCTGGGTGCCAGCAGTGACAACAACCGGATCGGACTTTATCTGCAACATGGCTGGCAACTTTCTGATAAGCATAAATTTATCAGTGGCTTTCGCTATGACTACACCAAACAGGATGTCCGTGAGTTCAGTCCCAAACTCGGTTGGGTTTGGCAAATTAATGACAAACAAAGTGCCAGGCTCAGTTATGGTACCGCATTTCGCGCACCCAATGAGTATGAGCAGAAAACCAACTTATATAATGAACTTCCGGTACCCGAATCTGAGTTAATCAGGACATTAGAAGCAAACTGGCAGGCTCAGTTAGCCAATAGCTGGTCTGTTGGTGCCAGCCTTTATCACTCTCGGGTCCGTAACCTGATAACCGGCAACTTTGGCGAAAGTGCCATTGTTCAGTTTTTTAATGACCGCTCGGTCGAGGCGCTTGGCCTTGAAACCACTACGGCAAAAGACTGGCAAACCGGCGCAAAGCTGCAACTTTCTCTCAGTATACAACGCGCCCGTTATAACACTGATCAAATTGAACTAACCAATTCGCCAGAGCGTTTATTTAAAACACAGTTCAGCCAGCCGCTCTGGCAGGAAAATATCCATCTGAACTGGCACATGTTCGCTGCATCGGCCCGCACCAGCCCGTCATGGCAGATGCCCGGTTATGCCCGGCACGACCTGCTGCTTTCGTGGCAACCCAGCTCGCAGCTGTCTATTGTGCTAGGCCTGAAAAATGTGTTTGATAAAACATACGTCGATGCCCCGCTGCCGTCTGCCGCTATCTTAAGGCAACCCGGGCGCAGTACCGAATTATCACTTAACTGGAATTTCCGGTAATGAGCCGGTTGCTGATAGCACTTTTGCTAGCCGCAACGGCGTTATATCAGCCGGCGCTGCACGCCCAGTCGGCTCAGGCATCATTAAAAGCTGCGTTATTATACCGGTTTGTGCAGTATAGCGAGTGGTCGGTAAATCCGCCGGTACAGCAAATCTATTGCATTGCCGGTGATGCCGAAGTATTTAAAGCCCTGACCACTATGCTGCCGGAGCAGGCCCAAACCGTCTTGCTGGAAAATGCCGAGCAGGCGACAAAGTGTACCGTGTTGTTTCTCAGTTTAGAGCTCGCCTCACAAACTGGCTGGTCACCGTTACTGCAAAGCTCTGGCCGTCTGACCGTTGTGGAGGGAGCCGAGCTGTTTCGACAAGGCGCTATGTTTGGCTTAATTGCCGAGCCACAGCGGATCTCATTTCGGGTTAACCTTACCCTGGCTCGGCAAAACGGTTTTCATTTAAGTGCACAGATGCTGAAGCTGGCCAAGGAAATTCATTAGTTCCAGCATACCAAGCTGTTGCAACTTAAGCCTTGTTCTGCTGTTGTCCGGGCTTACGCCAACCGGCATGGCATTTTTTGTTTCCTTTGTCACAACACTGTCTGTAAATGTCAGCTAAGATTAAGCTTAAAAAAAGCCAAGGCTTAGCGCAAAAATGGACTTTATTAACGAATTACTTAATGGCGATTTTATGCCGCACGGCCATTGTCTGCTGTGGCGAACCGATTTACTGATCCTGCATGTTGGCGGTGACATGTTAACGTTTATCGCGTACATGCTTATCCCTTTAGGCCTGGTGCGGCTGGTCAGAGCGCGCGACGATATGCGCTTTGACTGGATGTTTCTGATGTTCGCCGGCTTTATCTTTTTCTGTGGCGCGACGCATTTGCTAGGCATCATTAATGTCTGGCATGGCTATTACTATATTCATGGCATTATTAAATCAGCCACTGGTTTAATTTCTATTGCCACCGCCATTTCACTCTGGTACCTGCTGCCTCAGGCAATCAGTATTCCCAGTAAACGCAATATGCAAACCAAAATTAACGAGCTTACCCTGGCTGAGCAGCAACTGGCAGAATCAAACCTGCGGCTGGAAACCGAGGTAAAAAAACGCACAGCACAACTGGAAAAAATGGCGACCACCGATGAGCTGACTGACCTGATTAACCGCCGCGAGACCATGCGGGTGCTGGATGTTGAAATGTCACGTGCCAGCCGCCAGCAGGCGGCGCTATGTATTATGATGCTGGATTTGGACGACTTTAAGGCCATTAACGACACCTTCGGTCACCAGATTGGCGATCAAACACTGAAAACCGCGGCAACGTGCTGCCTGCAGCAACTTCGAAAAACAGATTACGTCGGTAGAATTGGGGGTGAAGAATTCCTGATTATTTTACCAGACACCAGTATCAACAGCGCTATTGAACTGGCAGAACGCATCCGCCTCTCGCTGCAGCAATATACCACAGCCAATGACAGTATACCGCCATGCACTGCCAGCATCGGCGTAGCACAAAGCCGCACAACCGATACGTCGGCCAGTCTGATCCAGCGCGCGGACGATGCGTTGTACCGGGCAAAAGCAGCCGGGCGTAACAAGGTAAGTCAGGCGGCGGACTAAACTTGTTTATCTTAGAGGTTTTAATTGCATAAAACTTTGAACCAATGCAGCAAGAAACTAAAGCTGTGCTGATTAATTGTCAGGCTACAATCTGTTAGCCGCTACTTTTAATGGCGCAACCGAGGCTTGGATGTTTTTCAGCTGCTGCTGACTAACTTGCTGCTGATACAGCGCCGGTTTACCGAACAAATACCCTTGTAATAAGTCGACTTTATTATCAATTAGCCATTGTGCTTCAGCCGTGACTTCAATACCTTCAGCAATAGTAGTAATACCATTAGTTTTAGCGATATTGATTAAGCTCGATACGATATTTTGCTTAAATCTATCAACATGTATATCCCGCACCAGCTCCATATCTATTTTGACATAGTCCGGGCGGATTCTTTGTAGCAAGTTTAAACCTGACCAGCCTGAACCAATATCGTCCATTGCTACCTGAAACCCAGCGTTGCGATAAAACGCCAATATGCCTTTCAGATGATTCAAATCGCTCGCTTTGTTAGTTTCAGTTACTTCAAACACAATGTCGGCTGGCTTTAATCCCAATTCGTAAATAGACGCGGCAGTAGAGCGCAGACAATAAGATGGGTCGTAAATGCTGGACGGGTCAAAATTTATAAACAGCTTACCCTTTAGCTTAGCAGCAGCAAAATGCTGAACAGCAGAACGTCGGGCTACTAAATCTAGTGAAAATAGCAAGTCGGACTGCTCTGCTAGCATAAAAGCCAGCTGAGGTGGCACTATGGCGTTATTATCATCACGGATTCTAAACAAGCCTTCGTGCGAATAAATAACCGGGGTTTGCTGTGCAGTTGGGGCATGCACAATTGGCTGAAACCAGGTTTCATAACGCTCTTGCTCGATGCTGTTAATCAGCCACTTTGCTTTGTAGCGATTAATTAATACATCAAAGGTGGTAATGCGTGCAGTAGCCTCTATATCAGGCTGCTGCATGGTTGCCGTAGTGGTAACTTTAGTACCTGCAAGCTCTGCCTGCTCCAGCACCCCATTTAATGAAGTTAGAAAGCTTTCTATCGTTGCCGAAGGTATCTTGGCAGAGATGCAATGGGTACTTTCCTGCTTAGCTTCAAAGTGTTGGCTGCCGTAAAATTTGGCTAACTTACCAAAGGTCTCGGTGGTTGGCACAAACACCCAAAAAAAAGTGACCTGTTCAAAAAAATAATCGTCTACCGACTCACAATCTGCGCAATACATAAGATAATCCTAAAAGAATTTTCAGTTAAACGTTGAGACTGATAATCCAGATTACCAATTGCTAAACTATTCTGATAAACAACTAGTCGCCACTATAAACCGGCAGCTGCTGATTTGTTACCGCAACCAACCAATACCGTAACTCTTGCTCTAGTGGCCTATCTACTGTTAATAACGCAAACTTGGCGCCGATTTGCTGCAAAAGATCGCTCAGGTTTACGCTGATAGTCATAGTATTTTCTGATTGCTGCCGCCGCAGCTGACAAGCTTGCCAGGCGGCTAGCATGGTCGCGACGGTCACTTGCTCGGTTAACTCAATAATCCGCATTGCATCGCGGGCTGCAATGGTGCCCATACTCACTTTATCCTGATTATGACACTCGGTTGAGCGCGAAAATACCGAGGCTGGCATCGTAAGCTTTAAAGCTTCCGCCGCCCAGGCAGAGCAGCCAATTTGCACGGCTTTAAAACCATGATGAATACTTAATTCAGCTGCGGGAGCAGCAGATAAATTAGCTGGTAAACCGTTGTTTGCATTGCTATCGAGTAAGGTAGCCATTTGCCTGTCGTGCAAATCAGCCAAACTGGCGACCAGTGTCTTTAAGGTGTCCATCGCCATCGCGATATGGCCGCCATAAAAATGGCCACCATGCAGCACCCGTTCGCCCAAACCATCGATAATCGGATTATCGTTAGCGCTGTTTAGTTCATTCTCAATAGTGTGCCGCAGAAACGGTAAGGTATCACGCAGCACCCCAATAATATGCGGTGCGCAGCGCAGCGAGTAGCGGTCTTGTAACCTTGCAGTATCTGCCGCAACCTGGCGCTCCAGCAGATCTTCGCGTAGCCAGGATGCAACTTGCTGTTGACCGGCATGAGGCTTTACAGAGAACAGTACTTCATCGAAATGGTAAGCATTGCCATCAAGCCCTGCAACGCACAGAGCGGTCACTTTAACCGACAAACGACTCAGGTAATTCGCTCTTTGCCAGGCCAGGCAGGCAATGGCGGTCATCACGGCAGTGCCATTCATTAACGCCAAAGCCTCTTTCGGCTTTAAAACGTAAGGGACAGTACCAAGCTTGGCAAAGGCTACCTTGGCACTCATTTTTTGCCCTTTCAACAGCACGTCCCGCTCACCTATCAGAGCGCCCGCAACATAAGACAACGGGGTGAGATCACCACTGGCACCGACGCTACCCTCCTGCGGTATCAGCGGTAACATGTCTTCGTTTAGCATTAATGTCAGATACTCTAACAAGGCCATACTGACACCTGAGTAACCCTGTGCCAGAGAGCATAAGCGCACAGCAAGAATAGCCCGGGTTTGCGCTGGTGAAAACAGCTCACCTAAGCCACAGCCATGAAAACGGGTCAAATTTATAGCCAGTTGCGCAGTCAGGTGGTGCGGGACGGCTACGTTACAACTGTCGCCGTAACCGGTGGTGACACCGTATACTTTCCCTTGCTGGTGCAATAAACGCTGCACAAACTGCTCGCCAGATGTAATTTTGTCAACAAAGGCTTTATCACTTGAAAGTTGAGCAAGTGCCTGTCTTTGCGACAGAGCAACGATGTCTTCAATGGCCAGTTTTTTTGCCCCAAATAGTACTGCTTTTTTCATATCTGGTTTTCCTGCAATGGCCAGTCAATCTCTTTGCCCATATCACTAAGGGGGATAGCCGTTGTAACATGATAATGTAACGGCAACTCGGGTGCTGACAGCTGCTCAAGTGCCCAACTTTTTATATCCTGGATAAGCTTGCTCTCGTTCTCTTCTGATAAAGGCGCTGCAACAATAAGCAGTGCCTTTAAACCACGACTGCCTTGCTCAGACATTGGCCTTACTCTGGCATTCAGCACCTGTGGGTGCTGAGCCAACTTTCGGGCAATTTCAGCAGGGAACACGTTTATCCCCTTTACCGACACCGCTAAGTCCAAGCGGCCGCATGGTTCAAAATGTTCGCTGTCGTGCCATTGCAAATTATCGGGCAAGGATACATCAGCGTTTGCCAATGTATCGAACAACAGTTGGTCAGAGCGTCTCTGCCAGCGCGGCAACAGCTTGTAGTGACTACCAGGGTCTGCTCTGACACCGATACCCGCAGTTTCAGAACTGCCATAAACTTCAGTTGTTACGATGCCTGACTGTTGCAAACGCTGCATAATCTCCGAAGGGCTTGGTCCGGTAGAGCACACCAAACTTACTCCTTCAGGTGCCATTAACAAACGTCTTTCAAACTGCTGGAGTAAAGCGGGTATCGTTATCAGCAAATCACCTGCGGCCAAGGTAGCATTTAACAGTGTAGCGTAAGCAGAAAAACCCCGAATAACAGGAATATCTAAAACTTGTGGCAGCATCACACTAAATAAAAAACCATATATATGATGTGCCGGTACCAGACTAATAATGCGCGCTGGAGGCCTTGCGAATGAGTGAAAATATTGCTGAAAAAAAACAATTTCAGACGACAAAGACCGCCATGGATGGACGATAAGCTTAGGGGTGCCGGTTGAGCCTGATGTGGCAAAGCAGATATCGGTAGCACCCAATTCACGGCTTTTTGCCACCACCTCGGCCCACTCAGCCAGCGTGTGCACGCGCAGCAAATAATCTTCAATACCGCTCTGGTGCATCTGAAAAAACGTAGCCACCCGCGTGGCTATAGCCATCCACTCAAGGGAATCAACAATCATTTCCTGTTCAGCACCCTTGCTCCGATGCTCTAAGGTAATAATCGTTGTTGCCTGCCAATTAAACGCTTTTAATAAATCAACACTTGAATCACTATGCTGGCCACGGCGCATTAATACCAGTTCATCGGCTATTAAAGCGCCAATGACGGGTACCAATGCAGCTGCAGATAAGCTAACTGTAGTTGTAGCACCACTCATTACAGGCGTTTAACAAACACCCAGTAAGAATCACCAACCATGGCTTTTTTCATGTGGACTTTTACGCGGGTGGGTTTCATTTCGTAATCAAAGGTATATTCGAACATGGTATTCAAATTGCCATTTTTTACACCATCATCAAAACGACCTTTAAATTCTTTGCTATTTGTGCAAGGCGCAACTTCTGTAAAAAAGCTTTTACCCACAACCGATTTCGGATCACGGCCGGTAATATCGCCTTCTGCAGCGTTATACATTAAAATTTTGCCCTGAGCGTCGAGTTGAATAGCGCCAAATGCCACGTCATCAAGCTGGCCTTTTGACATTTTTGCAAGTTTGTTTTCAATATCATTACTACCAAACTGAATAATTTCCATTTTGCCTCCATTTAATTTTGGGGATATATGTACCTGCAATTGCTCACCTTGGATCACTGAAAACAATAAGCATATTGCCTGATTACTTTAGCTTAGCATCTGTTCAATGATTAACATACCTTAAAACGGCAACTTGAATTACAATCATTATTGATGCCATACGGCGCTCAAAATGCGGATAAGTTTATTATTAACTCTGTTGCTGCGCTTTAAGATTTTCGCCACTAATAAAACACTCACAACAGCCGTCAATGATGGCTCGCCCTGGGCATTTTATGATGAAGAGCAAGGCGTT
>NZ_JAGYIM010000024.1 GCF_018402695.1 Arsukibacterium sp. | reverse complement strand
TTATGTTTGGTGGTCAGGGCTTATGAAGATATTTAAAACCTTATTAATGGCACAATTGCTTACTGCAATATTACTGGCAGCGGTTACCGTGTCAGCTCTGGTAATATACAGTCAACAACTGGTGGAGATTCGCGAACGGAATGCGCGTAATACCATTGAACAAATTTTAGCCCATCATCTTTCAGGCGATGCCAAAGTACTTAGCAGGCAATTAGACCGGAGTTTTGATTTACAAAGCCTACGCATTAGCCAGCTTGATGGCACGGTTTTACACGAACAGAATAGTGCCCGCTCTGCTACTACTGCCGCAATGTGGGCACTGCAAACGGCTGGCAGCCAGTTCAGGCCGGTCTTGCTGCGAAGTGAAGAACACGGTATTCAGCTTAGCTATCAACTTAATCACAAGCCGATGCTGGCCCCCCTGCAACAACTGGGTTTTATCCTGCTGTTAGCCCCTTTTATCATTGGCTGGTTAACCGTTATTATTGCTAAAAGCAGTATTAACCGTAGTTACCGCAAAACATCTAAAGCCGTTAACCAACTGATTGATGGCTTTATTCAGGACCCGCAAAAAGCTGAGCCAAATTGGAACAATATTCCACCTGAGTTTTCGGACATTAATGTTGCTTTACAAAAACTGGCCAATTATAGCAAAAAACAATACAGTGAGATGACCACTGCGGCTTATCAGATAGCAGAAGAAGCGTATAAAGATCCGGTAACCGACCTGCCCAATCGCAACCGATTCGTCCAGTATTATGAAGACCATTGTAAAGTATCCAAGGAAACTGACTTTGGGGTGTTTGCAATTACCCGCTGTACCGAGTTACAGAGCCTGAATCAGACCCGCGGTTATCAGGAAGGCGATCAATACATTAAAGATGTCGCTAATATTGTGCGCAAAGTGGCCGACGCTTACAAAGACGCCCGAATATTCCGCTTAAACAGCTCTGATTTTGGCATTCTCCTGCCCCGCATAACGCCGAAAGAAGCCGAGAACTTTGCTCTGCAACTGCAAAGCCGCTTTAACGAATACCAGAAAAATGCCGAGCTCGATTCAATCGCCTATACCGGTCTGGTAACTTACGAAAGTGGCAAAGCACTGGGGGAGTTGCTGGCCGTTGCCGATACGTCGATCAGCCTGGCGCAAACCAAGCAGACCAACGCCTGGCATTTACAAAAAGACTCGGCCGGTCTGGAGATGGCCAGCAGTGGTTATGGCAATCAGAACTGGCGCAATGTGATTGAAGACGTGTTAAATAATAACCGGATCGCGTTACTAACCCAACTTATCCAACCGTCAAACCGCTCTGCCAAAGCTTATTCTGAAATTCTGGTACGGTTTAAAACTCAGGAAAATCAAGTACTGCCAACTGCATCGTTTTTAGCGATGGCGGAAAAACTGGATAAAATCATTGCCGTCGACCGGTTAATTATCGAAACGGCATTAACCACCATCAAAAACCGCAATTTGCAGGATCAGTATTTCGGTTTAAACTTGTCACCGCGCTGTGTCCATGATGATCAATTTGTTATCTGGCTGGAACGCCGCTTGTTGAAAGATGCCCATATTGCAGCAAAACTGATTTTTGAAGTATCGGAGTTTGGTTTGCAGCAAAACCTGAAAACCAGTAAGCGCTTTATCGATATGGTCCACCGTGCCGGTGCCCGTATTACGGTAGAAAAATTCGGCGTGGGTATTACCTCGTTTAAGTTCTTCCGAGATTTAAAACCAGACTTCGTCAAAATGGACGGCAGTTACACCCGCAGAATTGATGAAGATAAAAATAACCAATATTTTATGCGCTTAATGATCGATCTGGCGCACCGGATTGGTGTAGGTGTATTCGCTGAAAGCGTTGAAACGCAGGAAGAGAAGCACATGCTGGAGTCGTTGTTTATCGATGGTAACCAGGGTTACTATGTCGGTAAACCGGCACCGATTTAACTACGGCTAGTTAGTGGCAGTTAACCTGGTTATACCGGCCCGGTTAACTGCCATGAAAACCTGACACTGTAAGGGGCTGGCGTAATAACCCTACAGTTTGTTTGGTTGTAACCACTTAGACATCATTGCATAATACCCGCCTGTTAAGTGTCTGAGCGCAACTACCTAAGCCCAACTATGACTGAATTCCTGCTTTTACTAATCAGTACAGTGTTAGTTAACAACTTTGTGTTGGTTAAGTTTCTGGGGTTATGCCCTTTTATGGGTGTATCGTCGAAACTGGAGACGGCTATTGGTATGGCGTTGGCAACCACCTTTGTCCTGACCCTCGCCTCGATATGCAGTTATCTGGTCGATACGTTTTTGTTAGCGCCGTTTGAACTGCTGTATTTACGCACCCTCAGCTTTATTCTGGTTATTGCAGTAGTAGTTCAGTTCACCGAAATGGTGGTACATAAAACCAGCCCTACCCTGTATCGGTTGTTAGGTATATTTTTGCCTCTGATCACAACCAATTGTGCTGTGCTGGGCGTAGCATTATTAAACGTGAATGAACGGCATAATTTTATAAACTCGGTGATTTATGGCTTTGGCGCTGCAGTTGGCTTTTCGCTGGTGCTGATATTATTTGCCGCTATGCGCGAACGACTGGCTGCGGCTGATGTGCCGGTACCGTTCAGGGGGGCGGCTATTGCCATGATCACCGCCGGCCTGATGTCGCTGGCGTTTATGGGATTTACCGGTTTGGTGAAAGTCTGATGAGTTTATTAACTGCATTGCTCATCCTGGGTGGCCTGGCGCTGGTTTTTGGCGGCTTACTGGGCTTTGCTGCCGTTCGGTTTAAAGTACAGAGCGACCCGCTGGTTGAGCAGATAGATGATATCTTGCCACAAACCCAATGTGGCCAGTGCGGCTACCCGGGATGCCGGCCCTATGCCGAAGCAATAGCCAATGGCGATGACATTAACAAATGCCCGCCGGGTGGCGATAGTACTATTCGCAAACTGGCTGATTTAATGGGGGTGGAAGCCAAACCATTAAATGCAGCACAGACGGTGGCAATCAAGCGGGTAGCCTACATCAGAGAAGATGAGTGCATCGGCTGTACCAAATGCATTCAGGCCTGTCCGGTAGATGCGATAGTCGGCGCGTCAAAATTGATGCATACCGTTATCGTCGATGAATGCACGGGTTGTGATTTGTGTGTTGAGCCCTGCCCGGTTGACTGTATTGACATGTTGCCTGTCACCCCGACGCCGGAGCGTTGGAAGTGGGACTTAAAGGCAATTCCGATAACTCAGGTGGAGTAACAGGTGCCGAGTTTATTTCAGCAAATTCAGGCAGGAAAGTTATGGGACTTTCACGGTGGGGTTCACCCGCCTACCCGCAAAGCTCAGACTGCGCAAAAACCGATAGGCGTATTGCCATTACCTGACCGGTTATATATTCCGCTGCGCCAGCATATCGGTGTTGCGGGCCATGTTCTGGTGAGTAAGGGTCAGCGGGTTTTAAAAGGTCAGCCGCTCACCAGTGCTGATAACTCAATGGCGGTACCTGTGCATGCCCCTACTTCAGGCACCGTCATGGCTATTGCTGAACACACCAGTGCCCACCCGTCAGCATTACCGGAAATTACCATAACGTTAGTGCCTGACGGTCTTGATGAATGGCGCAGCCGCTATCCGCTTAACCTTGCCACCAGCGACAAGCTCAGTTTACTGGAGCGGATCCAGGAAAGTGGTATTGCCGGCATGGGGGGCGCGGGTTTTCCAGCTCACCTGAAAGCGGGTTTAACCCAACCTGTTGATTATCTGATTATCAATGCTGTTGAGTGCGAACCCTATATCACTGCCGACGATGCCCTGATTCAGGAAGGCGCGATAACCATCGTCAAAGGTATTGATATTCTTTGCAAGTTATTGAACCCAAAAGCTGTTTTAATTGGCATTGAAGATGATAAACCGATCGCCAGCGCAGCATTAAAAGCTGCCTGTAGTCAACGCGAACATTATTATGTACGCGATGTTCCAACCAAATATCCGTCAGGCGGCGAAAAACAGCTGATTCAGTTGTTAACCAATAAAGAGGTTCCTGCTGGGCGCCGGCCCATTGATATTGGCATTGTTATGCTGAATGTCGGTACCGCCTTTGCCGTTGCTCAGGCCGTACTGGACGATCAACCACTGCTGTCGCGTATTGTTACGGTAACGGGTGAAACGCTTAGTCAACCGCAGAATGTTTTGGCGTTAATTGGCACGCCGGTTAGCGATCTCCTGACATTTTGTGGCTATCAGCAGCAAACCGCTGGTAAAGTCATTATGGGCGGACCGATGATGGGCTTTACCCTGCCCGATTTGACTGTGCCAATAATAAAAACCACCAATTGCATCCTTGCCCCCAGTCAGTACGAACTGCCGCAGCCGGGCAATGAACTTGACTGTATTCGTTGCAGCGCCTGTGCTGATGCCTGCCCGGCCAGCCTGTTGCCCCAGCAGTTGCTGTGGTACAGCAAAGCCAAAGATCCGGCCAAGCTGGATGAATATAATCTGTTTGATTGTATTGAATGCGGTGCCTGTGCTTATGTTTGTCCAAGCGAAATTCCGCTGGTGCAATATTACCGGGTCGCTAAAGCTGAAATCCGTGAGCAACAACGTGAGGCAGTAAAAGCCGAACAAGCCAAAGCCCGCTTCGAAGCACGTAATGCCAGGTTGGAGCGGGAAAAACAGCAGCGGATGGCACGCAATCAGCAATTGGCTCAGGCACGTGAGCAGGCCCAGAAAACCGGCAGTAACAGTAATGCTGTTGCAGACGCACTGGCCAGGATTAAAGCAAAAAAAGCTGAGCAACCCGCCCCGGCAACTAACCGTGAACAGGTGCTGGCTGAGCGTGAAGCGAAAAAACAACAAGCTCGTGAGTATCAGGCGGCCAAGGCAGCCGCCAACCAGCAACCGGACTCAGTTTCAGAGACAGCAAAACAAGAGCAGGCTGTCAGCAGCGAACCGACTGTTAATGAGTCAGCAACGGTTGAGCCAGCAAATGCAAAAAGCGCGGCAGTTGCAGCCGCCATTGCCAGAGCAAAAGCCAAAAAGGCAGCCCAGGCTCAGGCAGAGCAGCAGGAAACGATTGTTGAAGCGGAACAAACCAAACAACCGGAAGCCATTGAGCAGTCGTCACCACAGGCCGCCACTGACCCACGCAAAGCGGCTATTGCCGCCGCTATCGCCCGGGCTAAAGCTAAAAAACAAGCAGACAGCGAGAAATCATGAGTTTTAAAATTGCCAGCTCGCCACACAACAGAATAAGCCGCAGTACTGCTGAGATTATGCTGCTGGTAGTGGTTGCCTGTATCCCGGGTATCATCGTCCAGGCGCTACTGTTTGGCTATGGCGTGCTAATTCAGTTAGTCCTGGCAATCAGCACAGCCTGGCTGGCTGAAGCGCTGGTTATGCAGTTGCGGGCCAAGCCGGTTTTGCCGCGCCTTAAAGATCACAGCGCAATGCTTACTGCGGTGCTACTTGCCATTGCTATACCGCCCTACGCCCCCTGGTGGTTAATTGTTATTGGGACTTTCTTTGCCATAGTCATTGTTAAGCAGCTCTACGGTGGCCTGGGTAATAACCTGTTCAACCCGGCAATGGCAGCCTATGTTATGTTGCTTATCGCTTTTCCGTTGCAAATGACTCAGTGGCTGCCCAGTGTTAGTCTGCAACCTGAGTCATTGAGTGTACTTGATGCAGTCTGTGCGGTTTTCACGCAGTACAGTTGCAGTGGTTTCAGTATCACTCAGTTACAAAGTGGTATTGATGGGGTATCTATGGCAACGCCTCTGGACACGTTGCGCACTGACCTCGCAGCCGGTCTTACCCTAACTGAAAGCATGCAGCAACCGGTGTTCTATGGTATCGCCGGTGCCGGTTGGCTGTGGGTAAACCTGGCTTATCTTGCCGGCGGTTTAATGCTGGTTAAACTCCGGGTTATTGGCTGGCGAATTCCGGCCGCAGTGTTGGGCAGTTTATTTCTGATAAGTCTGCTAAGCTGGCTGGCAGCCGCCGACAGCAACCCCAGCCCGCTGTTTCAGCTATTCTCCGGTGCAACCATGCTGGCAGCGTTTTTTATTGCCACTGATCCGGTGTCCGCTTCAACCACCAATAATGGTCGTTTATTGTATGGTGCATTGATAGGTTTAATGATTTTTATTATTCGAAAATATGGCGGTTATCCTGATGGTGTAGCCTTTGCTATCTTATTAGCCAATATGGCCGTTCCGTTAATTGATTATTACACCCGCCCACGCACTTACGGCCACAAAGCAAAAGGAGCAGGTAAATGATATTGCCGATATCAAAAAATGCGTTGTTGCTTGCGGCCGTGGCTTTGGTGTGTGTAGCGATCCTTGGCCTGATAAATCAACTAACCCACCCGAAAATTGCCGAGCAGCAATTGGCGAACAAATTAGCTATTCTGAATGATGTTTTGCCCCAAAATAGCGCAAGTGAGAGCTTGCTGGCCGACTGCATTCTGGTGAGTAATGAGGCATTGCTCGGCCGCCCAACTCCGCAAGCGATTTACCGCTTACGTGACGGAACTGCAATCAGTGCCTTTGTCGTTGAAACCACGGCACCCGATGGCTATAGCAGCAATATTGATCTGATGGTCGCCGTTACACCGGACGGCACTGTACTGGGCAGCCGGGTCCTGAACCATCAGGAGACCCCGGGTCTTGGTGATAAAATTGAGCGGCGCCGCTCCGCCTGGATTGACAGTTTTCAGGGCGAGCAAATAAGCACGGATAATCAGGCAAGCTGGGCCGTAAGAAAAGACGGCGGTCAGTTCGATCAGTTTACCGGCGCCACCATTACACCGCGGGCAGTCGTTGCTGCGGTCTATAACGCGGGCTTGCTGATACTACAACAACCGGAACTGGCTAGCCGGCCAGCAAATTGTGGAGCCAGCCAATGAGCGACAATACCACCAACATTCGGGAGCTTACAGTACAAGGCTTGTGGCGCAATAATCCGGGCCTGGTGCAGTTGCTGGGTTTGTGTCCGTTACTGGCCGTAACTGGCACGGTAACCAATGCCCTGGGCCTGGGGATGGCAACCCTGCTGGTACTGCTAGGCTCAAATGTTGTGGTGTCATTGGTCAGAACGGTCGTGCCATCAGAAATCCGAATTCCGGTGTTCGTGCTGATTATCGCCAGCTTTGTTACCGTGGTTCAGTTGCTGATGAATGCCTATACCTTCGGCCTGTATCAATCGCTTGGCATTTTTATCCCGTTAATTGTGACTAACTGCGCCATTATTGGCCGCGCCGAAGCGTTTGCCTCTAAAAATGCGGTATTGCCTTCAGCGATAGATGCGCTGATGATGGGTCTGGGTTTTATGCTGGTGTTGGTAGCACTGGGTGCCATGCGGGAAATTTTAGGTCAGGGCACCCTGTTCGATGGTGCAGACTTGTTACTGGGCGACTGGGCAGCCTCGCTTCGTATTGAGATATTTGCGCTGGATACCCAATTCTTACTGGCAATGTTACCACCGGGTGCCTTTATCGGCATGGGGCTGTTAATCGCTTTGAAAAATCTGATCGATGCGAAGTTACAGCAGCGTCAGGATCAAGCGGTAGGTATTACCCGCGCCCGGGTCACAGGTGCAACGCAGTAAAAGGTCTGGTAACGTGAATAAACTAAAACGCATTGAAATACTCAGCCGCCTGCGCGCAGCCAATCCCAAGCCCACGACCGAGCTGGAATACAGCTCACCATTTGAGTTACTAATCGCTGTGTTGCTTTCAGCGCAGGCTACCGATGTCGGCGTCAATAAAGCCACCAAACATTTGTTTCCGGTAGCCCGTACGCCACAGGCCATGCTGGATTTAGGCGTTGATGGTGTTAAACACTATGTGAAAACCATCGGCCTGTTTAACACCAAGGCCGAAAATATAATTAAAACCTGCCGTATTCTGGTGGAGCAACACGCTGGCGAAGTGCCGGAAAACCGCGAAGCCCTGGAGGCCCTGCCCGGCGTCGGCCGCAAAACCGCCAATGTGGTACTGAATACCGCCTTTGGCTGGCCAACTATCGCCGTCGATACCCATATTTTCCGGGTATCGAACCGCACTAAACTGGCGGTGGGCAAAAACGTTGACGAAGTCGAACACAAACTGCTTAAAGTAGTACCCAACGAGTTTAAACTGGATGTCCACCACTGGCTTATCCTGCACGGCCGTTACACCTGCGTGGCGCGCAAACCTAAATGTGGCAGTTGTATTATTGAGGACCTATGCGAGTTTAAAGACAAAACCGACTAGGCAAATGGCTGCAAAATGACTTAAGCAAACCTTACTTATTGCTACTAAAACCTAATCTGACGCCGGGATCAGTGAGCCACCGGCTTCAAGTAACGCCGCCATCGACTGCGGCGCCATTGGAAAACCGAAGTAATACCCTTGTCCTTCGTCGCAATTCTCAGCTAGCAGGAACGCATATTGCTCTTGTGTTTCCACACCTTCCGCTATCACCCGTTGATGCAAGCTTTTGCCCATGCTGATGACCGCCTGCACAATGGTGGCATCGTCCGGGTTGGCATTAAGCTGGTTGACAAAACATTTGTCAATCTTCAGGGTATGAATTGGAAACCGCCGCAGATAGTTCAAACTTGAATAGCCGGTGCCAAAGTCATCAATAGACAGCCTGATACCCATGTCCGACAGCGAATGCAGCACGGCATTGGTCGAATCCACATCCCGCATAAGAATGCTTTCGGTCAGTTCTATTTCCAGCAAGTGCGGGTCCAAACCGGTGTTTTTAAGCGTTGCGCGGACATTTTCCAGAAATGCTTCCGAGCGAAATTCAAGTGCGGAGGTGTTAACCGCCACCGTAATGGTAGGCAGCCCTGATTTCTGCCAGGCACCCGCTTGCCGACAGGCTTCGCGCAGCACCCAGCGACCAATTGGCAAGATGAGGCCACAGTCTTCTGCAATGGCCACGAAATGGCCGGGCAGCAGCAAGCCACGCTGCGGGTGCTGCCAGCGAATGAGCGCTTCCACGCCGACAATAGCGCCACTGTGCAGGTCTATTTTAGGCTGGTAGTGCAACACAAATTCGTTTCGTTTTAAGGCTAGGTGCAGGCTGGCCTCGATAGATTGCCGCTCCACTGCCCGCTCAATCATTTCCTGCACAAAAAATCTGTAATTGTTACGCCCGCTTTCCTTGGCGTAAAACATGGCAATGTCCGCATGTTTGAGCAAGGCTTCCGCATCCTCGCCGTCAGCGGGATAAATGGCGATGCCAATACTAAAAGTGATATGAAGATTATGCCCGCCCACGTCATAGGATTGTGCCAACGCGGTCAGGATCTTGTTGGCCGACAGCTTGGCACCATCCGGACCTTCAATGAAGGGCAGCAGCAACACGAATTCATCCCCCCCGTGCCGGCTGACGGTGTCCGAGACACGAATACTGGTCAAGAGCCGCCTTGCTACCGACTGCAGCAATTGATCGCCAACAGCATGTCCCAAGGTGTCGTTGATGTTTTTAAAACGGTCAATATCCATAAACATAACGCCGAGCTGCCGACCTTGCCGATGTGCCGCTTCAATGGCCTGGCTCAGGCGGTCTCTTAGCAAGACGCGATTGGGCAAGTTGGTCAGCATGTCATGATGAGCCAGATGCTCCAGTTCAACTCTGACCTTTTCGATTTGTGCTGTTTGCCCTTGTGCGGCCAGCGTGGCTAACACCAAACGGGTGTTCGCTTCCTGCAGCATGGCGTTATGCTCAGACGACTTCAGCTGCAACTCCAGCTGTGTCAATTGCAGCGCGTCCTCACGCTTGGCGGCAATATCTTCGCGTGAACTGGTTGCTTCTTCCCGGGTCTGGGCAGCGTCTTCGCGCACCAACATCGTATTTTCACGTGCCTCGGAAGCGCTTTCCCGCGCATTCACTGTATTTTCTCGTGCAGCGACCAATTTTTTTCGGCACAGCAAGGCTGCTTCGTCTTCGCTTAGCGAATTTTCCCGCTTTGCACTCTTACCATCCCAAGTGGCAATGGCCCGGCTGGCTGAAATAGGTTTCTTTTCCTGCTGAGTCAGGTCCGACGGTGGCTGCTCACCGGTCTTGGCTGCAGCGCGGCTTTTATTCTTTGTCATATCGGTCGATCCCGGGGCTACCTGTGGTGATGCCTTTGTAATCCGCTAACACTTCGCCGATGACGATGCCTTCATCGGTGATCTCAAATAGTCGGATGTCTTTGCTGTGAGCACTGCTGCGCACCTTTACAACCGAGATGACCCGCTTAAATTGACCGGCGAGTTCAACGTAGCGTTGCATGATGATGGCGTCTGCCAGAAACGCATTGCCAAAGGGACTGAAACGCAAATCGGTGTAGCGGTCTTCCAGTTCCGAGGTCATTAATATGGTGACACGCAAGTCGGTCAGTTCGGCAATCATCCGGTACAGGGATGCACGGAAGTTTTCGCTAAATTCAGGTGCCAGTGCCAGCTCAAATCCTGACAAAGAGTCAATGACTACGCGCTTTGCTTTCATTTTTTGAATCATTTTCAGCATGTCATGCAAGGTCTCGTCAATCGACAAATCCAGCGAGCGGGTGTTGATCACGCCCACTTCTCCCGACTCAACCATCGAATACAGCTTCATATTACCCAACAATTGGCTGGGACTTTTTTCAAAAGCCGCAATAACACCAGACTCCCCACGGCGTACCCCTTCAGCGAGAAACTGGGTCGCCAATATGGATTTGCCACACCCCGATGGCCCTACCACCAGCAACGAGTAACCTACGGGCAAACCGCCGCCCAGCATGTCATCGAGGCCGGGCGTTCCCACCGCCACACGGATCTCTGAGCCGGGAATGTCGGGAGCCACCTTGGTCGATATCGAGCCTTTGACAATAGCCCGGGGGAAAATCCGCACGCCATCATCATCAATCCGAAATGTGTGTAAACCGGACCGTTGCGCCTGGCCACGCATTTTGATCACCTGAATTTTTCGCAACAGTGAATTGCGATGCAAACTCTGTGACAGACAAACAATGCCATCGGCCATGGCAAAGATGGGGCTGGTCTCTGACTCCGGCAATACATATTCGCCGATCAAGAATGAGGTTGCCTGCCAACTGTTCATTTGGATGCCCAGTTGTTGCACAAACTGCGGCAGATCTAAATCACCTTGGGTATGTTCTTTTGCGGAGCGCGCCAGCGAGTGAAACGAATCGACAAAAACAAATTTTGGCGCATAGACTTTGATTTTTTCGGCGATGTACAACAAAACCCGGTCAAAAGCGCCATCCAACAGGTCTGCTGATAGGTTGACGAATTGGATCGACTCCTCAATCTTGCTGATATCAAAAAATGCAAACTGCTGCTGATAACGCAACATCTTCAATGCGGGTTCTCCAAGCACGGTAAAGTACAGTGCTTTGGTATCAGGAGTGGCCAACGAGAACATCATTTGGTGGGCGAGCGTGGTCTTGCCGCTGCCCGGCGGGCCGACAATCAGATTGAACGAAAACTCTGGCAATCCCCCACCCAACAGGTTGTCCAAACCGGGTACGTCTGTGCTTAGGCGGCGTATAGTTGCTTTTTTACTCATTTTTTAACTCCTTTTCGATCAGCAGACGCGTTTTCATTCAAAGCTGATCGAAAAATACGGCTGGTAAGCTGCGCGCCAATGAGAGACTCCAAAATGCCAGTAAAATTGGCCAGTAGCAGGCCGTTTGCTCCACTGGCTAGCACCGAGGTTTGGCTTTCCAGGCTTGCCCTTAAGGCAATAAATCGCTGATCCGCCTCTGGCTGCCATCCGCTGCTTAACAGCCAGGGAAATGTCGACTGGGTAAGGATGACACTGCGTTCGTAAAGTGAATTGAACCCGCCTTCGCCAAGGATTGAAATCATATGGGCCGCTATCAGCTGCCACCGCTCAATCGCGGTATCCACCATTTGTTCTGCATCAGGTTCGGTCAATTCAATGATCAGCTGTCGCAGCGGCAAATCATGTATCTGCATAAAAAGCACCTATGGACCTCGTACATGGCTGGATTAAACCTGTTCGAGTCCAACAGTGTAGTGGCAATAGACTGGCAATTCTGTTCGCTATCGAACACTATCAACCGGAGTGGCCCCTGTCTGGAGTAGTTAAAACAGTTGACGGGTAAAAATATCGGCGAGGTTTAACACAAATACCATTGGCTTATTTTGCACGGCCGCTACAGCTGTGTAGCACGTAAACCGCGCTGTGGCGCCAAAATAAGCGGCTAGAGTCAATTAAAGTTTTTGTGCCTTTCATTTAAACTTTGCAATAAAAAAGCGCAAAAAATTGCGCCTTTTTAAAAGTGAAGTACTTATACAAAACTTTGAGTTAACATCCGCCAATAGTTGCAGATATCGGCGTGCCAGCGCCAGTCTGTGTTTGGGGGGTATAAGTATATGTCGCATCACTGAAGCTGAATGATACATTTTCAGTTAAACGATCTTCGCCACCTGAACCACCTGTCGATAAACTAGTAATCCTTATATTATTGAAATCAATGACAATGTACTCTATCGACTGCCCTGTTGCAGTATTTCTTCTAACCGCCAATTGACCAGTTGCAAACTGTGTTCCTTCAAGTTGGCCCATCAACAAAGCTGGTGAGGATGAATCAACATACTTAGTAATTGATACGTCTTGAATATTACAAGATACGCCGCCCTTACCCTTTGCGTCCGAAGATGCACCCCATGACCAGGCAAGTATGTCGATGTTGTTGGGGCGAAGTGCGTCTTGGGAATCACCTTCTATTCCTTCAATCTTCAGGAACATATCCACAGCCGCTGCAGAACTGAAAGAAATCACACTAAACAGCACCAGTGTTAGGCAGCTGGCGAAACTCGTTATTACTTTTTTCATAGCAGATCCTTTGTGAAAAAGTTATCTTAATATTTTTAAGATAATGTATTGATTGGAGATTATGCTTAATCTCCATTTTTCCAAAACATTATCAGTTGAGAACCTGCTAACTGCCCATACAACGTTATATTTACCAAGTTCTAATATTGAGTATATGCGTTACTTTGCGGTGGTCAAGGTCATAAAAATGCCATGTTGCAACAGCTGTATTATTGAATATTTATCTGAGTTTAAAGCTAAAACTGAATAGAAAATAACAAGTGCGCTTTTATTGCTAAAGCGCACCCGATTATTACGCGACGTGACGTTTAAAAGCTGTAACGCACTGTCATAACGTTCTTATTTTTGTCAGTCAACGTAACCACTACTTTGGCGCCATCCGGAATTTGCACACCTGAAGCTACAAGTTTGCCTGCCCCGGCAGAGCTCAGTGCCGCTGCTGTTTTTTTACCACCAGCCAATATCATGAGCTGGCCGGTTATATCCGTTGTAGCAACTGGCTCACCGTGATCATCAAGGTATAAGCTGACGCTATCCGATGCACGCACCAGCTCAAAGTTAAGATCGTATTTGCTGTGCACCACACCACCATGCTGCGGCTTAGCATCGCTATGGCTAAGTGCTTGAGGAGACAACAACGCCATGGTGCCAACCATTACCAGTATCATTACTAACTGTTTGTTCATACCTTATCTCTCAATTTATAAATGACAAACTTATAGCAGGTGTTGTCGATAAACCTGTTAAAACTATTACATCACCTCGTCTGACGCTTGCTGTAACCATTCCCAGGTTGGTTTTTCACCAAACAACCAATACAACAATGGTGTTAACAAGGTATCCAGCAAAGTTGAGCTAAGCAGCCCGGCAAAAATCACCACCCCTACCGGGTGTAAAATTTCTTTACCCGGCTGATCAGCTGCCCACAGTAACGGCACCAGCGCAAAAGCTGTCACCATCGAAGTCATTAACACCGGTGCTAAACGCTCTTGCGCGCCGCGAGCGACCAATGCCGGACTAAATACTTCAGCTTCATGCCGGCATAAATTCAGATAATGGCTGATTTTTAAAATACCATTGCGCGCTGCAATACCGGTAAGCGTAATAAAACCAACCACCGAGGCCACCGAAAGCGGGGTATTAGTCAGCCACATTGCAACCACAGCACCGGTCAGCGCCATCGGTAAACTACACATTATAATGCCGGCAAAAATCAGCGACTGATAACGGACGTACAGCACCAGAAAAATCAGGCTGAACGACAACACAGACAACAGCACTAATAACTGCATAGCCTGCTCTTGCGCCAGAAACTGACCTTCAATGCTGACAAAACTGTCTTGTGGCAGCTCTGTTTCGCTTACTATGCTCCGCACTGCGGCCAGTAACTCACTGACATCCGCATTCTCGCTGTTGGCATAGATAACAATGCGGCGCTGGCCGTTTTCCCGGTTAACCTGATTGGGACCATCCTGCATCTCTATTTGCGCAACGGCCGACACCGGTATAGTGCCGGCTGGCGCATTTAATAACACCTTTGCCAGCTCACCAGGCGTGCGTCGCTGCTCTGGTAAGCGTAAGATCAGCTCATATCTTTTAATGCCATCAATAATGTCGGTGATATGCGCGCCGTCAGTCAACATTGCCAGTTGCTGCAGTGCTTCGCCGGGTGTCAGGCCATATTGCGCCAATTTAGCCTGATCCAGCCGCACGGTTAGCTGCGGGATTAACACCTGCTTTTCCACTGTCACGTCTACCAGCCCCGGCACCTCAACCAGTTGCTGCCGCAACTGCTCAGCACTTATTCGCAGGCTATCCAAATCATCGCCAAACACTTTAACCGCCAATTGCGCCCTTACCCCGGACAATAAATGGTCCAGCCGGTGCGAAATGGGCTGGCCAATAGCTACCTGGGCCGGCAGAACTGACAGTTTTTGCCGGATTTCGGCCAGTACCTCCTCGCGGGAGCGAGTTGATGCTATTAAATCAACGTCAATTTCAGAAGAATGTACCCCTTCAGCATGTTCATCCAGCTCCGCCCGGCCGGTGCGCCGCCCTACCTGATGCACTTCAGGCACTGCTAATAATAATGACTCTGCGAGCTGCCCCATCTGGTTAGCTTGCGCCAACGAAGTACCAGGTTGAAACAACACGCCCAATACTAAGGAGCCCTCATTAAATGCCGGTAAAAAGGCCCGTGGCAACGCTACCACGGTAATGGCGATGATCAACATTAGCGCCGTGGCTGTGGCAATCAGCCACTTTGCTTTTGGTAATGCCCAGTTAAGCCAACGCCGCTGGGCCCGTTTCAGAATTTTAAGTAAAGCACTGTCACCCTGCTGCAATTGCTTCATTTTCGGCAGTAAGTAGTAACACAGCGCTGGTGTCAGGGTCATTGATACCAGTAAGGATGCCAGAATAGCGACGATGTAGGCGATACCCAGTGGTGAAAACAGCCGGCCTTCAATGCCCGGCAAGGCAAACAGCGGCAGAAACACCAGAATAACAATAGCGGTGGCGTACACTATACCTGAGCGCACCTCGACACTGGCGCGCCAGATCACCTGCAATACCGGCTGAGGTGAGACACTTTGTACATTCTGCTTTAAGCGGCGCAAAATGTTTTCTACATCCACCACCGAATCATCAACCAGTTCACCAATAGCAATGGCTAACCCGCCCAGGGTCATCACGTTAATGGATAACCCCAACCATTGAAATACCAGCATAGTTACCGCTAACGACAGCGGTATAGCCAGCAGTGAAATCAACGTGGTGCGGACAGATAACAGGAAAATAAATAAAATAAGTACCACCATAATGGTACCATCGCGCAATGCTTCAGTAACATTAGCAACAGATGCGGTAATAAAGTCCGCCTGACGGAACAACACCTGTGGTGCGGCTAAACCCGCTGGTAGCGCCGCACTCATTTCGTTAAGTGCGTGCTCTATCGCTTCTGTCAGCTGCACTGTATCGGCACCGGGTTGTTTTTGGACATTGACAATCACCGCCGGCATCGCATTAAAACCACCATCGCCGCGTTTGACCGCAGCGCCGTAGTTAACATCCGCTACCTGCGCCAGCTTTACCGGTAGCCCATCATGCCAGCTGATTGCAAGCTGACGCAGATCGTCCAGGCTTTGGGTTCGGCCAAGATGGCGGATCAAATATTCCCGGTTACCCAAGTCGACAAAGCCACCACCTTTATTGGCAGCAAAATCAGTCAATGCCCGTTGTAACTGCTCAAGGCTTACCCCCAGCTGGCGTAATTTCAGGGTATCCGGCTCGACCCGCAGCTGGCGTACTTCACCACCAATGGCAATAACCTGGGAAACACCGGCCAGAGCAAGTAAACGTGGCCTTAACACAAAATCGGCATACTCTCTGGCCTGCATCGGGGTAGCCCCGCCTTCGGCAGACAAAGGCAACGCCAACAACATAATCTCCCCCATAATAGAGGAAACAGGCCCCATTGTTGGCACTACACTGGGCGGCAATTGCGCACTAGCCAGACTAAGCCGTTCGGCTACCAGCTGGCGATTGCGATAAATGTCGGTATCCCAGTCAAATTCAACATATAAAATGGACAAACCAATACCAGAAGTCGAGCGAATACGGGTTACGCCGGTAACGCCGTTTAACATGTTTTCCAGCGGGAAAGTGACCAGCTGCTCAACCTCTTCAGGCGCCATGCCGCCGGCTTCGGTAAGTACGGTAATCACCGGTTTGTTTAAATCCGGAAACACATCAACCGGCAGCAGCGGGGCTTGCCAGAGGCCATAGCACATCAGCATCAGCGCAGTGGCAATAACAAAAATACGATGCCGTAAACTGGCTCGAACCAACGCAGTAAACATAGTTATGGCTCCCTAACGCACTTGATTAAGTAAGGAAGCGCCCTGCACTACCACGCGATTATCGACCCCGAGCCCCTGCTGGATCAGCACCCGCTCCGGGTCCAGCACCCTATATTGCACTGGCTGCGGCAAAAAGCGCTCTGCCGATAGCTTTATCCACACCACCGCCAGATTGGCGCTATTTCGCACCACTGCCTGCGCCGGTAATACAATGCCTTGCTGTTGTTGCTTTAGCTTTGCTCGCAGTCGCACAGGTTGCTCTAGGATCAGCGGCACGCTAGCGGCGCCGGCAACCATAACAGGCTCAAAATACAGCGGAATTTGGCCTTGTTTTAACCGTGCACCGTGGCCGGCAAAACGCAGGCTGATTTCAGGTGCATGCTCAACAACAGCAGTATCAATATCTGGCAATAAACGGGGATTAGCTGTTGCCGCTTCAATCATCAGTTTTGTCGGGTCAATGATTTCAAACACGGTGGTGCCCGCCTCCAGCCACTGGCCGCGACTGATATTTTCGCTGTGCACGATACCGGACATGGGTGCCAGCAATGCCTCGGGCTTTTCCAAACCCTGCTGTAGCAGTTGTTCTTGTTGCAGTAAGCGTTGCCGTTGGGTTTGCAATTGCTCAAGTTGCTGCTTAGGGGCTAAATCGCCCAGCGCTTCCAGTCGCCGTATATCCCTCAACACTTGCTCAGCATCAGTGCGCAAGGCAATAAGCTCGCTGTTTTGGCTGGCTAGCTCATATGCCGTGTCCTGATAGCGGATATACCCCAGCACTTCACCCGCCTGCACCAGCTGACCAGAAACCGGTAAACCGTTAGGCCCGGAATCCAGCCTGCCGTCACTGCTTGGTTGCACCACAGCCCTACCTGACGGATGATGCCGCACTACAGCGTCCAGTTGCACATACTCTGCTGTGGTACTGCTTTGCGCCATCTGCGTTAAAATGCCGAGCTGACGCTGAGCTGCCATCGGCATTTGCACTGAGCCATCAGTCTGGCGGCCTAAACTATTGCCCTGGCTTGGCGCTGCTTCGGTTAAATGTTCGCCATCAGGTCCGTGTGCACCAGGTGCGGCAACTGCTGGTAAGCTGCTGCCCAGCGTCACGCCGCCAAACATTAATGCGATAGTTAAAATGACTGTTATTTTGTTCATTTGGCAGCTCCGCGACGACCAACCAGCACACCGGCGACAAACAGCAGCGCGCCCACAGGCAAGCTCCACCAGGGAAAGTGACCATGATGATCTTCTGGTCCGTGGCCATCATTGGTTACAGCAGAGCGATCAAGGCTGGCTGTTAGCAAATCAGCATTGTCATCACTTATGATGGTCAGGATAATTTCATGAAGGCCGTGTTGCTGCAAACCAGCCAGTAGCGCGGGGTCGTCAATCACATAGTGATTTTTATTTGCAATGAAGTTGGCGCTGCTGCTCAGACTGGCTGTTTCAAGTTCTATTTGCGCATTAGCCAGCGGGCGGTTGGTTTGATAATCATGCAGATGCAACACCAACGCATGCGGCTGTAGCTCTCCGACTACTTCAAATACGTCACTAAAGGCCTCAAAGCGTGGCAACAGCGATAACTGTTGACTGGTCTCGGTGGTCAGATGCTCACCATCCGGGCCATGTGCGCCGGGTGCGGCATGCAACAGTTGCACATTTAAGGTAAAACCAATAATCAGGTACGGTATCAGCGTACGGATAAATATAGCCAGGCTACGTGGCTTGCGGCAAAGCATTGTCATATGAATTCCAGAGTCTGAAGCACAACCAACAAGTCCCGATACACAAATAGCGGGCTTAACATGTTATGGATGGTATTCTCAGGCTCTGGGCGGGGGTGTTACGCGGTGTAAATAGGGTTCAGGTAAACATTGCAAACAACTAATGTCAGGCGTGGTTCGAACCAGGCTATTTTTTAGCATGTTATGTTGTAATAACGTCGCTGCAGCACCGTTAATATCGTACGCGACATGGTTGCGGGCTTCAGCAGAGAACTCCAGCTCGATTTGTTCAGGATCGTCAGCGTCATGGGTATGCGGTTCCCCTAAAAAATGCAAAGCAGCATGAATGTGGGAGTCATCAGCGTGTGTTTTATCTGGAGATAGCGATGCGCTCAGCGATTGAAAGCTGAGAGTAAAGATCATCAGAAATAACAAAATTTTGTGCAGCATCGGAACCTGTTCTTAAAATTTACTGGCTTAGATTATCACGAAATATGAGTTCAGCTAATATTTTTTAAGAGTGCGATGTTATCGTTATTGAATATTAACTGTGCTTTTTAAACCGTCTGATATGCTAACATCTCTTGCTGTACTGACTTTAAGCCTAAATCAAATAGGAGCGACTATGCGAATGCTACACACCATGCTGCGGGTGGGTAACCTGGAGAAATCAATCGCCTTTTATACCGAAGTACTGGGTATGAAATTGCTGCGCCAGTCAGACAACACCGAGTATAAATATACCCTGGCCTTTGTCGGCTATGGTGATGAAAGCGAACATACTGTGCTGGAACTGACTTATAACTGGGATACCGATAGTTATGATTTGGGCAATGCCTACGGCCATATTGCGCTGGAAGTTGACAATGTATACGAGGCCTGCGACAAAATTCGTGCTAAAGGCGGGGTAATAAGCCGCGAGCCGGGCCCGGTTAAAGGTGGCACCACTGAAATTGCCTTTGTCCGCGACCCGGATAATTACGCCATTGAGCTGATTCAGAAAAAAGCACACTACAATAGCCTGTAACTCACGTAGCCTTTAAACACAACGGAGTAACCATGACCGATATTACTGTGCGCCCGGCCACGCCGGACGACGCCACCACTATTTTGCAATTTATTACCGAGCTGGCGATTTTTGAAAAAGCTGAACACGAAGTGCTAACTTCTGTTGAGCTGATACAGCAAACCCTATTCAGTACTGACGCTAAAGCCCATGCCCTGATTTGTGAAAATGACGGTAAGGCCATTGGTTTTGCGGTGTATTTTTATAATTACTCAACCTGGCAGGGGAAATACGGTTTATATCTGGAAGACTTATATGTTGCACCAGATGCGCGGCGCAGCGGTGCCGGCAAAGCGTTATTTAAAGCCCTGGCCAAAATTGCTGCGGCCAATAACTGCGGTCGCTTTGAATGGAGTGTACTGGATTGGAATACGCCGGCAATTAAGTTTTATCAGGCGCTCGGCGCCCAGGCCAAAACCGAATGGATTGGTTACCGGTTGACTGAACCGCAAATAGTGGCACTGGCAGCGCAGGCAGAGTAAACATCTGGCTTTAGCGTTGCAGCAATTGTTACGGCAACTGCAATTGCTGCGCTTTAGCAAACTGCTCTAACCGGCTGATCATTTGCTCAGAATAAATACCCTGATAAAGTGTCCGCATGCTGCCATCCAGATAACTTTGTTCCAGTACCTGCTGCCAGCGGGCAATACTACTGTCATCGATATCCAGTGAAAAGGCCAGGTATAATTGTACCTGGCTTAACGACTGCAACATCACCAGTCGGTGACCCGCCTGCTGCATTTGTAACTGGCGCTCGGCCAAGCCAGCTTCGTTTAACACCACCAGCTGCACCCGGCCTTTTAGCAGCAAGCTAAAACAATCGCCATGGTTAACCGTCAGGATCAGGTTACGCCCTTCGCTAAAGCCTAATCTTTTTAATGCGTTTACATGCACTGATTGTCGGTACTCACAGGCAAGATATTTGTTGTTTGTCAGCGGGCTGGGGTTGCTGCCTTTAAAAATATCACTGCGACCATACAAGCCAATAGTATGCATTTTTAGCGGCCCCACCCATTTAAAACGCGACTCCCGCTCCGCATTACGCACGGTTTCAAATACACCACTGTTGGCTTGATGCTGCGCCCGCGCAAAGGCCCGCGCCCAGGGCAGTAATTCAATAGTGGCAGGTTGATCCAGCCGGCTTAACAACAGCTCAACAAGCTCTACCGTAGCACCGGAAACCTTGCCCCGGGCATTGAGATATTCACCGGGTGGGCTGTGTTCGGTGTACAAGCGCAAAACAGCTTGCTCGGGGGGTAAGGTTACCGCTAATGCTATACCGCTTTGGAACAATAAAGTTGTGATAACAACGAAACTAAGCACAAACTTCGGCATGCAAACGACTCCGGTTTGGTTTGCCATTAAATGCGTAGCCAATTAATAACATAATTATCCTGCTGCGAAAACTCTCAGGTAGCGCCATTACTCCAGGCGAATAACTACTTTTTCATTTAATGACATGGCCAGATTATTATCATAATACGCCGCTTCATTGATAAACGTCGGGTATACCGTCTGCTCGCCGTCGTAGCATATTTCAGTGCCATCAAATAGCATAAAAATCGGGTCGCCGGGGTGAATGGGCTGATAATCCCGGTCCTGTACATTTTTATGAACCATCCCCAGCCGTTCGCCCCGTTCATTCATTGGCAGTTTTATACTGTGTAAATACCGGAATGCGTCGGTTTCTTTCGGTAACTCAGGTAATTTATCTGTGTTGTACAGCTCGACAAAGTCCAGAATATGCCGGGTCATCCGGTCCATTAGTTCCAGAACATCATGGCGCAAAACAGATTGCGGTTGTGGGCCCACTTCAACCAATACCCCATACCGGCCCAGTGTGCACATCAGGGCATGATCTTCAGCATTAAAGTGATCTTCGTCGCGGGAAATAATCGCCTCTGGCATCACCATTTTGACGTAAGCTGCCAGCTGGTTATAGAAAGGCCCGGCCTGAGTCAGAATTAAACAAGCCCCCATGTTGCTGGTCGTGTTGTGTAAATCAATCAGTAAATCAGTTTTCGCTGCGCCCTTGGGCCCCAGTTCCGCGTTCAGCACTTTAGCACGGCTTTGCTCATAATTGGTCAGCATCGGGTTGGCCAGATCGGTATTCTTAAACTGGCGATTTAAGTCGCTATGTAAGTAACGTTTATTGGCATAATGCGCTTCAGGGTTGGCCCAGACACAGCGACAGTCAAAGCTGGCCCTTTTAACAAGCCCGGGCTTGGCCTGATACTGCTTAACTAAATAGATACCAGAGAACTCATTGCCATGCACCCCACCAACAATGGCTACCTGCTTTATTTTATCCATCGTATCTCCTTAGTCATCCTGTCAGAACTTAGCTACCATTGGCTAAGCTTAGCTTATCATCACTTGGCTATTATGGCGTTAACAGGACGAAAACTGAACTGACCAGGCAGAAATTACAGAATTAATTGAGAACGCATGCAGTAACTCAATGGCGGGCTAACGGTAACAATGAGGGATTGATCAGGCAGCAGGCTTTGCCAGGTCATTAACGTCTCGGGGTTGCTTTACCAGTTCGTTATGCAAAATAGCACTGGCCTGGCAAACGCATTTGCCACACTGACTGCCCACACCCAGGCCGGCTTTCAGTTCACGCATAGTACAGGCTCCATTGGCAATATGTTGCTTAATGGCTTTATCTGACACTGCTTTGCATAAACATACGTACATGGCGCTGCCCTTTTCTAACAAGACAGCGCCATATTAATCTAACTGCGAATTGTTATCAATACCATTCTATCAACTTTGCTTAGCGGAACAGCACTTTTTCCTGTTGGAACCAGTGCACACAAAACGCAATCAGCGCCGCGGCCAGGGCGGTGGTTGAAGCAAATATCAGGGCAAGTAAGCCATAATCGGCGGTACCTTTTAGCAGCTCTTTAATCGCCAGCGCGATATTAGTCAACGGAATAAGTGCTGTGGTAACATCCAGCTCCATCCCCGGCGCCATTGCTATCATCAGTGGCACTATTACTAATATGGTCAGCGGACTCATATAATTCTGTGCCTCTTTAAAGGTACGGGCATATATTGATATGGCCAGCAGTAATGCAGCAAAAATCGCGGCGGTTGGTAACAATAACGAGAACATCAGCATCAAATCAATCACAGTTATGCTGGCCAGCGCCTCAGAGACCTTAGATAAATCAGCAAAGGCACTAATAATTGCCCCCCACACCCCGAGACTGACCACGGTTATCAGCGCTGTCATCAGTGCGGTCGTCAGCACTGTTAAAAACTTACCCAGGACAATGGCTGTGCGACTGACCGGGCAGATTAGCAGGGTCTCCAGGGTACCGCGCTCTTTTTCACCTGCCCCCATATCGACTGCCGGATACATGGCACCACTTAAACACAGTAATACCAGAGCATAGGCTAAAATAGCGCCCATACTTTCACCAATATTTTCCCGTTGCTCGGCAGTATTTACCCGGGTCAGCTCAACCGGTTTGATAATCGCGGTTAAGTTTGCAGGGTCAACGCCCAGTTGACTCAGGGTATTGCGTTGTAACTCCTCGGTATAGGTTGCCAGCATTTCGTCGAAATAGTTGTACATAAAGTCCAGTTGCGACGACCGGTTATAGATTAACTGCCACTCGGTTTGCTGCACAGCGGCCTTGCGACTGGCAAAATCTGCTGGGATCACTAACGCCACATCAAACTCTTCATTGCGGATAGCGGCAACCAGTTCCTGCTCGGAGCTTAGTGTGGTCTCAACCTTTTTAAAGTTTTTATGATAAAACAGTGCTTCAGCAAACTCCGGGGCCTGCTGTTCGTTAATAATGACATAGCGGTGCTGCTCTTCCATTGCTTTACTGGTGGTTGTGGCCATTACCAAGCCAACAATGCCAAACAGCACAGGGAAAATAAGAATGGGCAATAAAATCACAAAAATCAGGGTTTTTTTATCGCGTAGTAATTCCGTTAATTCTTTAAAGTAAACCTGCCACATATTAGGCTGCTCCCTGCTGTACGTGTTGAGCAATAACGGCTAAAAAAGCCTGCCGTAGATCGCCATCTGGTGTCAGTTGTTTAAATTCCGCGAGGCTGCCGAAAAAGCTGCTGATCCCTTTATCGATTACCACCACTTTGTCACATAAGGCTCCCACTTCATCCAGATGGTGGGTCGAGAAAATGACCGGGGTACCTTGATCTTTTAAGGATTTAATAAAATCCAGCACGGTTTGTACCGTCATAATGTCCAGACCAGTGGTTGGTTCATCCAGAATAACCACTTTGGGTGAATGCACCACAGCGCGGGCGATAGCGGTTTTCTGCTTCATCCCGGTCGACATAGCGTCCACCCGCCGGTTAGCAAAATTATGCATATCCAGCAGGGTAAAAAGCTGTTCAATCCGGGTTTTTATTGTGGCTTCTTTCATGCCGTGCAATCTGGCGAAATAAGCAATGTTTTCAAATGCCGTTAACTTGCCATACAGGCCGGTGTCAGCGGATAAAAAACCAATTTCTTTGCGGGCCTGAATCGGCTTTTGCAAAACATCAATGCCATTTATAAATACCGAGCCACTGTCTTGCTTTAGTGCAGTCGACAACATGCGCAAGGTGGTGGTTTTGCCGGCACCGTTCGGGCCCAGCAAGCCTAATACTTCGCCATCGCCACAGGTAAAACTGACATCGCGCACCGAATGAAAGGCTTTGTCGCTATAGCGTACATCCTGCTTTTCAGTGTCTGATAATTTATTGCTTTTGCTAATGGCAAAAGCTTTCGCTAACCCTTTTATTTCAATCATGTAAGCTTCCTAATCGTTGCTTGATTTCTTTGTTGTTAACGGTCGGAAATACGCCGTGTTCTGATAAAAGCCAGCGTGCTGATTGTCAAACCACCAGCCGGGTACCCCTAACAATGGCAGCGGCGTCAGTTGCTGATTATCAAGAAGTAGCGTGCCGTTAGCAAATTGTTGCTTAAGTTTTTCGTCTAAAAAACTGTAAGCATCTGTTAAAGCCCAGTGGCTAAAGCCTGCTGGCACATCTAGAAACAAGCACTTGGCGGTTAACCCCAGAAAGGGTCTGGTAGCCATTTCATAAATAGCATGACCAAAAATTACCGGTTTAACCCCCTGCCACCAGTCGTCGCGCCGGGCAACAAAGCTTTGTTGCCACTGGTGAGTATGCAGTAAATCAGCATGCTGTCGCAGTGCCGGTTCCAGGCAAATCAGCACGCCACACTCATCGAACAAGGTCAGCTTATTACGCAGCTTACTGCGCTGCTGCAGACCATGTTCGGCGATTTCTGTCATATGCAGCTGATTTAGTAAGGTTTTGCATTGTGGAAACAGCCCCCAGATACAGCCACCAAAAAAGTCGTGCCAGTTATTTAGCCGGGTGGGTACCTGACCGGTATCAAATATGAATTGTTCGTAATAACGACCATCCCGCTCGAGCACCTCGTTCGCCACCAGTTGCACCGGGCTATGCTGCAACCACTGGTTTAATCGTGCCAGACCTGGCCAGTCGCAGTAACCGGCCAGCGGATAACGTCTGGCTAAATCGGCAAAAATGGGGTTTTGCAGTAATAATTGGCTTGACCAGTGCCCAGGGGCGACAAATCGGCTTTTGGTATTTTTATTACTCATCGTCTGCTGTTGTCATCCTGTCTGACTTGTTTCAGTGTCAGTTACCTTTAATTAGTTGGCAAAACCGGCAAAAAGCGCTTGCATTTTTGCCATGGCATGGCACATTCAGGGGGTACGTTTAGACGTACATACTGCCAAAAATACCCTTCGTCTTTCAATTTGCACGGGTGTTGGCTGCGCCAGTTTCTCCCTATCACTTAGTACAGCTAAGCTCAAGGGGATAAATTGCCTTGCCGCCTACGTGCAAGCCGAAATCCTTTGGGTATAAATGTGTTTATTCGAAATTAATTAATAGAGGTTATCATGTGTTCGATATTTGGGGTGCTTGACATCAGTGCTGATGTTAAAGCGTTGCGCCAGCAGGCGCTGCAGTTATCTAAGTTATTACGTCATCGCGGTCCTGACTGGTCAGGCATCTGGAATGACGACAATGCCATTCTGGTGCACGAGCGTCTGGCCATTGTAGATACTGAAAATGGAGCCCAACCTCTTATTAATGATAATCGAAATCACATTCTGGCAGTGAATGGCGAGATCTACAATCATAAGCAACTCGAACAGGGGCTCGCAACGCCCTACCCGTTTAAAACCAAGTCAGACTGTGAAGTTATTCTGCCGCTGTATTTAGAACATGGCGCCGACTTTATTGACCAGTTACATGGTATGTTTGCCTTTATTTTGTACGACGCCGAGCAAAGCCGTTATCTTATCGCGCGGGATCATATCGGCATTATTCCGCTGTACTATGGCTATGACGAAAACGGCCAGTTGTTTGTGGCGTCAGAGTTAAAAGCTCTGGTACCGGTGTGTAAGCAAATTAAAGAATTCCCGCCCGGCCATTACTTTGACAGCAAAATTGGTGAGCTGCGCAGCTATTATAAGCGCGACTGGCAAAGTTATGATGCGGTAAAAGACAACCCGGCCAGTGAAGCTGAATTAAAAGCAGCACTGGAACACAGCGTAAAAACCCACCTGATGTCAGACGTACCTTACGGTGTGCTGTTATCAGGCGGTCTGGATTCCTCGCTTATTTCGGCCATTGCCCAGCAATATGCCAAGCGCCGGGTAGAAGACGATGACCAGTCTGAAGCCTGGTGGCCACGGCTGCACTCGTTTGCGGTAGGCTTGCCTGGCTCACCCGATTTAGTCGCCGCCCAGAAAGTAGCCGATGCCATTGGTACTGTCCATCACACCGTGCACTTTACCGTGCAGGAAGCGTTGGATGCGCTGCGTGATGTCATCTACTTTCTGGAAACTTATGATGTCACCACTATTCGTGCGTCGACTCCGATGTATCTGATGGCCCGTAAAATTAAAGCCATGGGTATTAAAATGGTGTTATCAGGTGAAGGCTCTGACGAAATTTTTGGCGGCTACCTGTATTTTCACAAAGCCCCCAATGCCAAAGAGTTTCATGAAGAAACCTTACGTAAACTTGACCGTCTGCATATGTTCGACTGTAACCGCGCGAACAAAGCCATGTCAGCCTGGGGTATTGAAGCCCGGGTGCCGTTCCTTGATAAAGAGTTTATGGACGTGGCGATGCGCTTAAACCCACAAGCCAAAATGTGCGGTGGCGGCAAAATGGAAAAGCATATTCTGCGCCAGGCCTTTGATGGCTTATTGCCCAACGAAATATTGTGGCGTCAGAAAGAGCAATTCTCGGATGGTGTCGGCTACAACTGGATTGACAGTTTAAAAGCGCATGCCGCCAAAGAAGTCAGTGATCAGCAAATGGCCACTGCCAGCTTCCGCTTCCCGGTTAACACGCCGGACAGCAAAGAAGCCTACTATTACCGGGTAATTTTTGAGGAGCATTTCCCGCACGCCGGCGCCATCAGTTGCGTACCGGGTGGAAAATCGGTTGCTTGCTCTACCCCGGAAGCGTTAGCCTGGGATGCCAAAATGGCGGAAATGACCGACCCATCGGGCCGGGCCGTGCGTGACGTCCACTCGCAAGGCTATTAAACTTAAGCAATATTGAGGCCGCCGCAGGGTGGCCTTTTTTATTTGTAGTATTTATATTTGCAGCAGTTTATTTTCGGGCCGCCGATTTACTGGCACAATAACCGGTAAATCATTTTGCCTAATGCGTGAGCGCGCACCAAAAACAGGCCGCGTTGCCAGGGACAGACACCATGCACTTTTCAGCTTCACATTTTGCCAGCCGTTTCGCCTTACTCACTATTAGCTTTAACCTGATGGCTGCCGAGCCGCTGCATCTGCGCGGCCAGTGGCTAACGGACTCTGACAGACAACAGCTGATTGACCCACAAAGCTCTGGCTTAACCCTGCGTCATGGTGAACTTATTCATATTGGTGACAACAGTGCCGCCCTACCGATGCGCAATGTGCTGCTGAAAATTAACCCGGCAACCGGCCAGCAGATAGGTGCAGCGGTTAAACTAACGGTAGCTGAAGCCCTGACAAAAGGCTGTTTTGCCGGCTTGCTAGCCAGCTACCCGGACTGGGAGTCATTAACCTGGGACCGCCAGGACGATACCACCCTGATAACGGTTACCGAAGACTCCTCTGCCCACGAACTTAGCCCAGAGTGTGCCAGCCGTTATGCGGCTACCCACTCAACACCCTATCCGACCCTGTTGGTTAAAATTAAAACAGATAAGGCGCTGAGCCGGGCAGAAATTGTCGCCGTGCGACCGGTTCAATTTCCAAAAGCCTCGCAAGTAGGCAATTATAGCAATGACGGGATTGAAGGCCTGGCCATCGATAACAGCGGCAATCTGTATCTGGCGTTGGAAAAAAACCAGGCCAATGCACCGATGATTTTTGTCACGCCCTATTCTGCTACCTTTTGGCAAAGTGACGAGTTTGTACAGGTCGCTGACACTGGCTTTGCACTGCCACTGCCCGATGCCAATAACCATCCGCTTAATGGCCTGGATTATCTGTCGCACCCGGACGCCAGCCATCCGGGTTATTTAGTTGGCGCAGCGCGCAATGATGATCAGCTGTGGATAATTGATATCAGCCAGCAGCAGCAACCTTTTGTGCAACAACTGCATTTTTATGCCCCGACGTATCAACGCGGAGCAACGGCTGATTGTCCGGCCTACGAGAAACTGGCTAATACCTCGATTGAAGGGGTTGCTGTCGCCGCTAACCAGCTGTATCTGGTAAATGATCCGTGGCAAAGCCAGTATCCTAAAAATATTCAGTGTGCGGCCAATGCCTCGCATTTTAAACAGTTTTCTCCGCTGTTATTTCAGCTGAATATTGACCCACGCTGGTTTATCCAGCGTTAGCAGTCGGCGCTAGGCGGTCACGCCGGCTTCTGCTATGATTACCGGCTGACAGCCGTCTGCTGCAGCAAACATCTGATTTAACAGCCATACCAACCGTTTTGCAGGACACCCTACATGATTAATCATTTTCGCGTACTTGGGGTTAAAAATAACGCCAGCGATGACGATATTAAAAAAGCCTATAAGCGCCTGGCGAACCGCTACCACCCGGATAAACTGCTGGGGCTGAGTGATGATGAAAAAGAGCTGGCTGCCAGCCAGTTACAACGGGTAAAGCAGGCGTATGATGTCCTGTCTGATCCGAAACAAAAGTCGGCTTTTATTAAAGATTTTAACAACGTAATTGTTACCGATCCCGCCGCCGCCATGCAGGAATTGTGGGATCAGTATTACTAAGTTGCTTGCTATTGTCAGCGGCATTACCAATACTTTTTATTAACGCTGGTTAACTCGATTAAGGTTATTACCTCCTTATGCCTGCAAAACTGAATTTAGCGCGCATTCGCGCCCTGCAAACCGATGCCAGAGAAAACATTGAATCTTACCTGGATCCGGAAACCCCGAAAGCGCTGGAGCAATACACGGCGAAAATGAAAGCCGTTTTGCTGCGTGACCCGCAGTTGCTGGAGTCGTTGCCGGAGTATCTGCCGGTTGCCTTATATGGCAGGGTTAAGTTTGTACCCACCGCCAAAGCGAAATGGCAGCATTGGCTCAGCACCGGCATGGCACCAGAGTGGGATGAATTTAAAACCTCTGCCGCCTTTAATAATGCTGATATTGAGTTGGTAAAAGCCATTCGCGCTTTCTCAGAGCCGCTGCTGATTGAAAGCTGCGCGGTGCTGTTTTTAATGGAACATGGCGATGCCATCAACAAGAGCAACCCACCAGGCCAGGGCCCGGTATCGGTGGATGATGACGAGAACGAGCAGTCAGCTGAAGACGATTTCAGCGCTGATGGCTATGACAGTGGCAGCGACGATTATGACGGTGACAATTATAACGATGATGAATCTGACGAGCCCGGCTATGACAATCAGTATGATGACATTCGCTTTAACAGAGAGAAACCTGAATGACCAATTTAATTGAAATTGCGGTTGCCGAAATTAAAGAGCTGGCGGTAATTGAGCCCAAACAGGCCAGCAAAAAGTTTGAGCTGATAGCTAATACCATGAGCGATGAGCAACTGGTTGAAGTCATTGAAAATATCGACATCGTCACGCTGACTCAAATGAACAGCCAGCACGATATTTCGTTTCCATCCATTATCTCTGAGTTGATGAGTCCCGAGCGGATCCGCGATATCGTTTGCCAGCAACCGCTGTACTGGGAAGAAAAAATTAAAAACAATGCTGATGAACTGCAGCAGCATACCTTCGACTTTTTAACTTACCTTATCCGCACGCAGGATAGCGAAGAGAAACAAGCCGAAATTCTGGAATGCGTAGCTGACGATCCTGCCGGTTTGTTCTATTTATCTATTCCTTTTATTGAATTGTACCGCGGCGAAGCAGTTACCGATGACGATGGCCTGCACGATATGCTGCACGATGAAGAGGAAGACTTAGAAGAGGCGGTGCGCTATACCGAGCGGCAGATGAATGAAGATGCCCATGGCCTGGGCATTGACGACCCGCGCAGTTTACTGGCACTTATCCGACAGTTAGCGCCACAGGTTGAGCAAGCGATTAAAGCCCTTATCCGCAACGAAAACTCGGGGTGGGAAGGCATTATTAATAAGTTTGCCACCGAGCTGGTGATGCAGGCAAAAGAGAAAAATCAGGCAACGGATGAATTTGCTGAAGTCGACGACATGTTCAGTTTTCTTGATTAACCCCGTAGTTAAAGGATAAGCCCAATGCAGTTAATGGTTCGTGACGGTAGTACCGGCCCCTTTTTGAGCCAGGTTATTAACAATGCCCTTGCCGCAGAGCAGTTAAGCTCTGCCCAGCTCATGCAAATTAAAAGCAAAGCCGTGCTGATGAGCCTAAAATTTGCCGATAAGTTTTATAATAAATACAAAATGCATTTGCTGGAACAGGCTGCCCATGACGTTATCGGTGTGGTTAGTCTCGGCTTACTGGAGCTGGCCGATAAAGATCCGCAACGTGCACTGGCCCTGTTGCTGGCGCCGGAAGGGTTGGTAAAACCGTTTCAGAAAGGTTGGAGCATGCTAAGCACCGTTAGCCGGGTTAGCAGCGGCAAGTCGTTGTACGGTGACGTGGAAGAGCAGCTACTGCAGCAGCTTTCCAGCCCCCCTGATGCTGAAGACTGGCCTGGCTGGCAGCACTATCAGCAAGCCTTAACCGAACACCGGCGCAGCCAGTCGATGCAGCTGTTACAACAACAGTTTTATGCCCGTAGCCAGTTTGATGAGTTTGAACATTTCAGCCTGGAAGAAGTGTTGGCCGAAGTGGTATTTTATCGCGCCCTGACCGGCGGCGACAAAGTCCGGCAGGATTTAAAAAAACGGCTTTGCCAGATAAAGTTGCAACCGCATTGGTTTAACGACACCTTTTTTACCTTGCAAACGGAAGCAACGCTGGCCGAATTACCCGCCGCCAACGCCGAGGCAATCCGCCATGATTTAGGCCAGCATTTTGTACCTGCCCTTTTAAGGACGTTGCAGTTTGCTAAAGATTATCAAACGATGGCAAAACAGGATGCCTCACCAGAAAAACTTGATGCTTTTGAAGGTAAGCAAGGTTTAACCAACCCACTGCTGGGCTGGCCGCAGTATCTGGAGCTTTAATTGTTAAAAGCGTTACCTGGCTGCGGTTATTTAAGAAATAATAGACGAATTTAGCGGGTCGCATGCCCACTTAATTAAGTTGGCATGCTGCAGGTTGGGCGACTTGCTGCGGCGCACTTAAAAACACGGCTAAATCTTTGTCGACACAATCAAGTCGGCCATGTACACCATGCGACAACGGATAAACCCTTAGCTGGCTCCGACTAAAAAATGGCATTTGCTGTTTTACATCCTCTAACGGCGTCACAGTATCCAGAATACCCTGTAAGAACAGAGTAGGAATTGACGTAAGCGTTTGCTTTACCATTATCTCATTGCCACTGTTACCCGGGCCAAATACGGGACAAAGTGACGCCGGCCATTGGTAGGCACTAAGGCCTGCATCGCGAAGAAATCCTTCAGGTAACTCAGAGAATGACTGTTTCAGTTTTATATAGTCCATAAAGGGGACTTCATCAAAGCACAAGTGACTCGCCATGCTTACCACAGAAAAGTCATTATCCTTGATATAAGAAACATAGCTGTCAACATACTCGTAAAAGGGCGACACGTTACCTTGCTCTAGTGCAGTGACAATCTGCGGCAGTTCCCTGTAAATGGCATTGTCGTAAGCTGCCCATGCTAATAAGTTTAAAAACATCTCCCCCGACAATTGAACGGGAATGTTCATGCCGAAGAATCCACTGGGTATCGAAACAGTCAAAGGTTGCAGATCTAATTTCTCAGCCAGTTGCCATAACCGCTCGGGGAAATCCGGCAGAGGCTCAGTGCATGCGTCGTCAAATTGACAATAGTTTTCAAGTTGCTGAAAAGTGGCCATAAAGCGTCCAGCAGGATTCTCCACATTCTTTACAGCTGGAAACGCCGGACTATCCAGGATCAATGTCTCGACATGCTCCGGAGCTTCATTTGTATAGAGCAGCGCATATACTGCTCCATAAGATACGCCGAAAAGACTCCACTGCTCCAATTGCAACGCTTGTTGCAGTAATTTTAAATCCTCAACAACTGACTTGCTGTTATATTGCGCCACATCAACGCCCTGCTGTTGCAGCCTGGCAATGCATTCCCGCAATATCTGGTCTTCGACACTACTCTGCTCTGGTTGCAGCTGGCGCTGATTTAACTGTTGCAAACCATATGAAACAATTGATGGACAATCCAAACGGGGCTGTGCCATACCCGTCCCGCGGGGATCCATTAATAATAAATCCCGTCCCTGTCTCAACACTGAATGTTCAAAACCCTGCCACGTGAACTCTACCATTAGCTGATTCTGCAGCCACATCGCCGCGCCCGGCCCCCCCGCACCTAAATGGATTAGCGGCGGTTGCCGACTCTCGCCCGCAAAACTTTTAAAATGAATAATCGGAAATGAAATCAACCGGGCATTTTGCTGATGATTTTCCGGCACATACATTTTGTAGCAATAGGTCTGTGGCCAATCTGACTGCGGGGTAAACCAGCAGGGTAATTTAACCAAACCAACCTTTGCTTTAACCGGCTCCATTGAGGGGGATGACGCAGAAAAATATAACCAACTTAACCCAGCTAATAAGCAAATACCCAAACTAATCCTGACAAAATTTCCCGACAACAATGCGATCATCCTTTTGATATCAACCGACACTTTTTACCTCAGCGCCCAACGTAACAGCCGGCTGTAAACCCACTGTTTTGGTGACCGCACCTCGCTAAGTCCCATACGGGATAGCGCCTCAGGTGCAGCAGGGCCGCCGGCAATAAGCGCCCTGAGCATTCGCCATTTGGAATAGTTAAGCTGTTTCAGCCGTTGCAAAGCCGCTATCAGCTGCTGTTCCACCGGGGTAAAATCGCTGCCAAAAGGATAACTGACTATGTTACCTGCTGCGTGAAGTGCAGCTAAGCGCAATGCCAGACTGGCCGGCGTATTTGTCGCTGCTGCAGCAGGAATAGTCCAGCTGGCTGCCAGCTTACCGGCGGCCACTGCTTTGCTGGTAAGCATTGGCTGAAACCGGCTATCACTAATACAAATAAGGGCTTTAATACACTCCTCATCGGTGGCGCCACGCAAATCGGCAATGCCGTATTCCGTTACGACGATATCCCGCAAGTGGCGCGGAATAGTGCAATGCGGGTATTCCCAGACAATAGTGGATGTGGTTTTGCCAGCATGTTGCCGGGTGCTTCGCAGCATCAGGACTGAGCGGCCATCACGCATGGCATGCGCCATCGCAACGAAGTTGTATTGGCCGCCAACCCCGGACACCAGTTGATGATCTTTCAGGCCATCCGAGGTTGCGGCACCGGTCAGGCTTACCATCATGCAGGTATTAATAAAGCGGGCCTTTTGCCGCTGTAATTTTTCCAGCACCGGGTTACCACCGTACAGCTGGTTGATCCGACCCACAGAATTCATCCGAAAACGTGGCTGCTCCTGTTCGTTCAATTGCCGCAACCAGTGGTAAAACTCGGCAGTGCCCAGAAAAAAGGCGGCTTCCAGCAAGGCACCACGACCTTTCACAGCTGCCAGCCCGGCCATATCTCCGTCATTGGCCTGGCGCTGCAACGCTTCATCTTCAAATACTTCCCGTTTCAGGATCCCGGCTTGATACAAGTGCATAAAACCATCGAGAAACATTTCACTGGCGCCGTACAGTCCGCGGCTAAATTGGTCATGGCCCCCAATGGCCTTAATAACTGCCTGTCCGGGCAAGGCCTGGTCAAAATAACGGCGATAAAGCGCATTGTGCTGCTGGCGCTGCAACAAGCTGTGCACCAGCGCATCGCTCAGTGAGCCAATGCCAAGTTGCAGGGTCCCACCGTCGGCTACCAGCGCACTGGCATTCATCCCGACACAATAATCCTGAGTTGATACAGGACCGCGGGGCAGCGCAAACAAACGCTGCTGCGGATCAAGGTCAATAATCTGCTGAAAAAACGCTTCATCAACCACTGCATCTCCCGCCATAAATGGCAGGTCCGGGTGAACCTGAGCCAGCATCAGACATGTTTTATCAGACCGATGGCGCAATTCTTCTACCAGATCCAACGTAACGTCCGGGTTGCAGCTAAGACTATATTGCCAGCCAGAGTCGGTTGGCCGCCGAGCAACCAGTTGCAGGATCAGATTAACGCCCCTGTCAGCCAGATCTCTGGCAACATGCGTATAGTTGCTCGACACATAGTGGCGCTGCGCTTGTGCATTGCCAAGCATGCTGCCCGATTGAAAATAGAACTCAGCAATCGTCACATTGGCCGGTAGCTGCTGCGCAGCCAGCGCATCGACATACGCCAGCCGCGGATAGTCATCACCAAAATGACGTTGGACAAATGGGTCCAGAAAACGCGCTTCCAGTTCACTGCCAGCGACTGGCGGATTAAGGGACAAAGCAGTGAAAATATCCAGCCGGATATTCTTGTCCTGACACGCCCGTTGATAAAACGCATTGATCAGGCGGTTAGGTTTACCTAAACCAAGGGGCAACCCCAGGATCACATGCTGGCCAATTTGCGCTAACACCTGATCAACGATACGCTCATAATCCATATTACTCATTGCGGTACCTTAATCTCCGTATGCTGGCCAAAAACCATTAGATCACGGTGTTACGCCGGGCCCAAATTGCAAATAACGAGGCACTGCCAAACATCAGCAGGCTATAGACGCTGGGCGCTATCGACATCGCTGAACTTTGCAAAATACCAGTGGTAATTAACAGCGCCAGGGTGCCGTTTTGCAGGCCCACTTCCAGACAAATAGTGCGCGCCTGGCGCTCCTGCTGCAACAGCCATTTGCCCAGCAAATAACCGAGCAGCATCGTTGTCAGATTAAGCAGTAGTGCTGCCGGGCCGGCTTTAGCAATATAGCGCCAAAGGTCATCACCTAAATCTATCGAAATGCTGACAATCAGCAACAGCAGCACAATAATAGAAAACCGGCTGATCACCGGCTCGGCTGCTTTAGCAAAAACCGGCCATTTCGCTCGCAGCGCCATGCCAACCAGCACGGGAAACACACTGACTATCATCAGGGTTAACCAGGTTTTTACTACCGGCAGCTGCAAGTGCGATTCAGCACCGCTGTAAAAACTGATGGCCCAGGCCGCGAGCAGCGGTATGGTAAAGGGGGTGATAAAGCCCACTACCGCGGTTAACGAAACCGATAAACCGACGTCGGCCTTACTCAGATAACTGTATAAGTTCGAGGTGGTACCACCTGGACACAGCGCCAGAATAAACAGGCCTATTGCCAGTTCAGCCTGTAAACTGAATAACGCTATCACGACAATAGCCGCCAGTGGCAACAGGAACAACTGCGCTAAGGCGCCAATGATAAAGCCTTTGGGAGCAGCAAAAACCCGGCGAAAATCTGCCAGGCGCAGGCTCATGCCGACGCCGGTCATAATCAGGATCAGCGCCAACGGTAAACCAATCTGAGTTAAAGCATTAAACATTGGCGTTCCTGTTTTTTAAAAACTGTACGTTACCCTAATATTGGTGGGCTGTCAGCCTCACGATAAGCCTGTTTTACACTGGGTGTCAGCCAGTGCCGTCGCTACCGCTTTGGCCGTTCTCTCGCCTGTCAGCACAGCCCCCCAACGCCGCAGCAATTCAAATCCAGCCAGACAGGCTGCAACCGCCAGCAGCGCCACCGCCATACCAGTCAGACCAAGTCGTTGCTGCTCCGAGTACAAGGTCCAGATAAACTGGCCGACACACAGCGTTGCCACTACCAGTAAGGTCGGCTTACGGCCAATTTTGGCGACAATAAATACCCCCAGCGGTGCGCCTATTGCCACCACCGGCGCCGCAGCCAACCAGTTTTCAAATACACCTGGTGCCAAACCCTGGCCTGAAACAGTTTTTACGATAACGCCCAGTACCGAAGTAAAGGCCATAATCACCACTGAGGTTGGAATAGCAATTTTTAAATCGGCGCGGCAGAGCAGCACCAGCGCGGTATACAGCACCATATCGATGCCCACGCCTGTCACCGCTGCTACCGTTGCCCCTGCCAGCAGGCCAATCCACAAGCCCAGTTTAAAATCCCAGCGCTCATCGAAGTCAGTTATGCCGGTATGGCCGGCAATTTCAGTTAAACGAAACAAATGCAGTAAACCAAAACTGGCCCAGACTACAGCAAACAGCAACTTAATCCACAGCTCAGGAATATAAGGCGCAATCAGGAAAATTCCGAAGGGGGTGCCAAGTAATGCGCCCAACATGGCACCCTTTAAGATGGCCCAGGCAAGCGGTTGGCGTCTGGCCAGAATAAAAATACTGGCACTGGTCATGCCGATAGACTGAATAGCAAAACTAAAATCACGGCCCAGGCTGGCCGGCAGTTCAAACAGCAGTACCAATACCGGAAAACCCACCGTGCCGCCGCCCATTGGCGTAGAGCCGGCGGCATAGCTGCCAATCGCCATAGCGACCGCCATCGGCCAGTGCGCTACTGCCGTCGGCCAATACCCCATCCCGGCCACTAAAAACAGCCACACCCCATAAAAACCTGCCAGCCACAGCAACCAAATCCATAACCTTTGCTTTAATACTGGCTTGGTTGGCAAGGGTGTGGTCATGCTGGATGTCCTTAGTCATTACGTTATTTTTCTGTTTGTATCAATATCGTTAAACCAATGCGTTCAAAGTAAGGTTTTTATTGCCCTGCCCAGCCCGTCCAGCGTTAGCGGATACATTCGTTTTGCCATTAACTGGTTAATCATCTCGATAGAATAATAGTGGCTCCACCACTGCTCTGGTTGCGGGTTCAGCCATACTGCTTTGGGATAGTGGCTCAACAAACGCTGCAACCACACTTTACCCGGTAACTCGTTAAAGTGCTCCACACTGCCGCCAGGATACTCTATTTCATAAGGGCCCATGGTGGCATCGCCGACAAATATCAGCTTATAGTCGCTGCCGTAGGTATGAACAATGTCGTCTACCTTTACCTGCTCGGTATAGCGACGTTTATTGTCGCGCCACACCCCTTCATACACACAGTTGTGAAAGTAGAAAAACTCCAGATGCTTAAACTCGGTTTTTACCGCGGCAAACAGTTTCTGACATTGCTCGATATGGTCATCCATTGAGCCACCGACATCAAAAAACACCAGCAGTTTAATGGCGTTGTGCCGTTCACGGATAAAGCGTAAATCCAGCCAGCCGGCCTGCTCAGACGTAGCCTGAATCGTGCCGTGCAAATCCAGCTCAGTTTCGGCACCGCTACGGGCGAATTTACGCAGTTGCTTCAGGGCCAGTTTAATGCTGCGGTTATTCAGCTCGCTGTCAGTATCTAAGTCTTTAAATTCGCGTTTATCCCATACTTTTACCGCCCGCCTGGCGCCACTGCCCTGCTGGCCAATCCGCACGCCCTCAGGGTTATAGCCATAAGCGCCAAAAGGTGAGGTACCGCCGGTGCCTATCCATTTATTGCCACCGGCATGCTTTTTCTGCTGCTCGGCTAAACGCTCCCGCAGGGTTTGCAGCAACTTATCCAGGCCACCCAGCGCCTGCAGCTTGGCTTTATCTTCGTCGCTTAACTTACGCAAAACCTCGGGTACCAGCCACTCGGGCGGAATACTGGCCGCGATATCCACCTCGGCTACGCCCTCAAAATAGTCAGCAAAGGCGCGGTCAAATTTATCGTACTGGGTTTCATCTTTTACCAGACACAGCCGTGATAACTGATAGAAGGCTTCAGTGTCGGCAAAGACCACCTGCTGCTTCAGCGCATTTAGTAAATCCAGCAGCTCGGTAATACTGGTTTTTAAGCCGTATTTGCGCAGGGTAAAAAAGAAATCAATTAGCATTGCCTATGGTCCTGGTGTAATCGAATCGCTGCGGCCCACAACACTTGCCCCGGCTCGTCGCAGCAACTCGCTCGGGCTTGCGCCCTCACTCAGACACTCTGCGCCGACCGAAACAAGGTTCTGGTCCTTCGCTAACTTCAATCGCAGAGTCGTTACTACTGAAAAGAACATACTTCTCAGCGCCCTTGCCGCTTGGCCAAAAATGCCAGTTTTTCAACCAGTGTTACGTCCTGCTCGTTTTTAAGCAAGGCACCAAACATCGGCATTAAGCCGCCTTTTTGCTGCTTGTCGGTTAATACTTCGGCCGGAATATCTTCGGCCAACAACAGCTTGAGCCAGTCTAACAACTCTGAAGTTGACGGCTTTTTCTTTAAACCCGGCAACTCGCGCAGCTCAAAGAATATCTCCAGAGCCGTGCTCAATAGTTGCTGCTGAATATTGGGGTAATGCACGGCAACAATATCGCGCAGCGTATCGGCGTCCGGGAAACGAATGTAATGAAAAAAACAGCGGCGTAAAAAGGCGTCAGGCAGCTCTTTTTCATTATTTGAGGTAATAATCACGATAGGCCGGTCTGTCGCCCGGATCTGCTCGCCGGTTTCATGTACGTAAAACGCCATCTGGTCCAATTCGTGCAATAAGTCATTGGGAAACTCAATATCCGCTTTGTCAATTTCGTCTATCAGCAGCACCGGGCGTTTGGCCGCGGTAAAGGCCTGCCATAACTTACCGGGCCGGATATAATTGCTGATATCCTGCACCTTATCGCTACCTAACTGGCTGTCACGCAGGCGGGATACTGCATCATATTCATACAGGCCATGCTGCGCCTTAGTGGTAGATTTGATATGCCATTGAATTAGTTGGGTATCCAGACTTTTCGCCAGCTCCTCGGCCAGCCGGGTTTTGCCTGTGCCAGGCTCGCCTTTAATCAGTAATGGTTTCTCAAGAGTTACCGCAGCATTTACAGCCAGCGCAAGTTCGGTTGATACGATATAATTGTCAGTACTTTCAAAGGCCATCAGGATCCTCGCCGGTCTTGGGTTCAGGTTAAAGTAAATGATATAAGTTATAGCCAAACGCTACTTCACCTTTTATACGGCTGGCGTATTCTTATAACCAAATTCTTTGTAATTGGAGCTTACTATGGCAAACGTATTTGCAGACCACTCATTGTCTATCGGCCGCACCCCTCTGGTCAAATTAAACCGGACCGTACCAGGCGGCGCCAATGTATACGCCAAAATTGAATCGCGTAATCCCAGCTTTAGTGTGAAATGCCGCTTAGGGGCAGCCCTGATTTGGGATGCCGAAAAACGCGGCGTGCTGACCAGCGATAAAGAAATTATCGAGCCCACCTCAGGTAATACCGGGATTGCCCTGGCATTTGTTGCAGCCAGCCGCGGTTACAAATTAACCCTGACCATGCCCGCTACCATGAGCCTGGAGCGGCGCAAGCTGTTAAAAGCCCTGGGCGCCAACTTAGTGCTGACTGAAGGTCCGAAAGGTATGAAAGGCGCCATTGAAAAAGCCCACGAGATTCTGGCGTCTGATCCGAACCGCTATGTATTGTTGCAGCAGTTCGAAAACCCGGCCAACCCGCAAATTCACGTCGATACCACCGGCCCGGAAATTTTTAACGACTTAGACGGTAAAGTAGATATTTTTATCGCTGGCGTTGGCACCGGGGGCACCATTACCGGGGTTAGCCGTTATTTAAAGCAGGTTAAAAACCTGCCGTTGCACAGCGTTGCCGTCGAACCGGTCGAGTCGCCGGTGATAAGCCAGGCCAAAGCTGGCGAAGAACTAAAGCCCGGACCGCATAAAATTCAGGGTATTGGTGCTGGCTTTATTCCGGGCAACCTGGATTTAGATCTGATTGATGAAGTCGAAACTGTCAGCAGCGACGATGCCATCGCCGCCACCCACCGCTTAATGCGCGAAGAAGGTATTCTGGCCGGTATTTCGTCAGGTGCCGCTTTAGTTGCCGCGCAACGCCAGGCCGCCAAGCCAGAGAATGCCGGTAAAAATATTGTGGTTATTCTGGCCAGTGCCGCAGAGCGTTACTTATCCAGCCCGTTGTTTGCTAACATTTTTACCGAGCAGGAACTGCAACCCTAAGTTCGCTGATACCATCGTTTAGGCCGCAATTTGCGGCCTTTTTACTTTACAGGGGTTAAAAAAAATTCCACACTGCTGGCTTAACTGCTAACAAAAGGTGGCTGCTGATGAAACTGCTAGGGTCGTTAATAATAAGCCTGTTTTTGCTTGGCGCTTGTGGAGAAAAGCCCAAAAGTAACGCCCACTGGGGCACACCTGAGCACATTGCTACCGAGTTTTTTCATGCCCTGTATAACGAAAAAGATTTGGAAAAAGCCAAAAGCCTCAGCACGGAAGAGTTTGCCGCCCTGCTTGATGCTTACGTGACACCGCGTCAGGTGGCCAGAACCTTAATGAATATGTCTTATGACACCGTGACAATTGAAGTTAATCGCAGCGGTCAGAACCTGCGCCAGCAGTATGATGATGATGCCAACGTTACCCTGGTTTTCAGCGGTGAGCATGACGGCAAACAGGTTGATAATTTGCGCACCGTCACTATGGTGAAACAAAGTGGTAGCTGGCTGGTCACAGCAGTAAAAGCCGATCCATTTAGCAGTACTGCCAGCTACTGACGGGCCAGTCACTGTTCAAAGTTGAACAGCAACCTTTATTTTTTAGTGAAAAAGGTTTGAAGTTGTTGCTGACAAGCGTCACTTTTTAACAGTTCGCCAAACACCTCAAGTTCAGTCGCAATCACTTTATCAGCTTTGCGCTTTATTTTACCGCGCAGTAAAGCCTTACTGTGCTGCACTGCTTCTGCTGGCAGTTTCGCCAGCGCGAGAGCTTTTTCTGCCGCAAAATCAAGCAACTTATCACTGGCTACCTGCTGATTAACCAGGCCCATCGCCTCGGCCTTGTCGGTATCAAACGCCTCTCCCAACAGCAAGTACTGGGCTGCACGCTGATAACCTACCAACTGTGGCAGCAATAAACTGGATGCGGCCTCGGGACACAACCCCAACTGACTGAATGGCATTTGAAACCGACAACCAGGTGCCGCATACACTAAATCGCAATGCAGCAAGGCGGTGGTACCGATGCCAATAGCCAAACCGGCGACGGCGGCGATGACAGGCTTGGTAAACGCATTAAGCTGATATAAAAATGCGACCGTCGGGTGATGAGCATTCAGTTCGCCCGCCGTTAGAAAATCCTGTAAGTCATTACCACTGGAAAAACAGCTGTCGGAACCTTGCAAAACAACTACTTTCACTGCCGGGTCCCGCTCTGCATGCTGCAACGCCTCGGTCAGCTGCTGATACATGACCAGACTCAGCGCATTTTTCTTATCCGGCCGCTCCAGGCTCAGGGTCATCACACCCGCCGGACTTTGGCTAACATTCACTGTCATTCTTTGTCTCTTATTTATCGGTTATTTACGAATTAATGACCGGCAGCGGTGCCTTCACGCCGCGGATCAGCAACACCTTCCAGTCCCTCAGCGGTTATTGCAACAGCATGAATGCCGGAATTCAGATCCTGCAGCCGCACCTGATAGCCCATGGCTTCGAGCTCTGGCGCCAATGCAGCCAATGGCGTACCGGCCTCCAACGCCAGATAATCATTACGATGGGTGAAGCGTGGTAAATTAATCGCCTGCTCCAGATTTAACTGCCAGTCCAGCACTGCTACCAGGTTTTGGGCGACATAATTAATAATCCTGCTGCCGCCCGGTGAGCCGGTCAGTAGCGTCAGGTTATTATCCTGGTCAAATACCATCATGGGTGCCATTGAACTGCGGGGCCGCTTGCCCCCTTCTACCCGGTTGGCGACCAGTTTTCCGTTCACTTCTGCGCGAAGACTGAAATCAGTTAACTGGTTATTCAGCAAATAGCCATTGACCATCAGGCCGGAGCCAAAGACATTTTCGATACTGGTCGTCATGCTTACCCCATTACCGTATTGATCGACCACTGACAGATGACTGGTATTTTCAAACTCTATTGCTGCGGCGTCAGCCAGCGGCTCAGTGCCATCGGGCTGTCCGGCAGCAACCGCTGCCAGGTTACGAGCCGGATTAATTAGCTTTGCCCGACTTGCCAGGTAGGCCGGGTCCAGCAGGCCCGCAACCGGGACCGGGCTAAAATCAGCATCCGCCAGGAAACGCTCTCTGTCGGCAAAAGCCAGCCGGGCAGCCTGACTGATCAGATGCACCGCCTCTACCGAACCAGGCTGCAGTTTCGCCAGGTCAAATCCTGACAATATCCCCAGTATCTGTAACACCGCTATGCCGCCTGAGCTCGGCGGTGCCATGCCACATACCTGATACTGCCGGTAAGGTTGACACAAAACCTCCCGCTCAACCGCCTGATAGTTGCGCAGGTCCTCCAGCGATATTGCTCCGGGATTAGTTGCCGCGCTGCGCACGGTTTTTACCAATGCTTCGGCGTTCTCGCCCTGATAGAAAGCGACAACACCGTCTTTAGCTATCGCTCTGAGTAATTTGCCGTACTCCGGATTAGTGATGGTCTTGCCTGCGGCTAACGCCTGGCCATCGGGATAAAAATAATCTTTTGCCGGTGCCAGGGTTTTAACCCCCTGATTCCAGCCCATTGCCAGATGCTTTGCCATTCGCGGTGTGACTGTAAAACCTTGTTCGGCAGCCGTGATAGCATCATCAAATAATGCTGGCCACGGCAAGCGGCCATATTGCTGATGCGCCATGGCCAAAGCTTTCAGGACCCCTGGCACGCCAACCGACTTGCCACCCACATAAGCGGCCCGCCAGTCAAGCGGCTTACCATTATGACTAAACAAGTCAGCGCCGGCTGTTGCCGGTGCCTGTTCACGGCCATCAAAACTGGTTAAACGCTGGCTTGCTTTATGCCAGTGTAAGATAAAGGCACCGCCCCCTATGCCTGAACTTTGCGGTTCTACCAGGCCCAGCATAAGTTGGGTGGCGATAGCCGCATCAACTGCACTGCCGCCCTTGGCCAGAATGCGCTGCCCTGCTGCAACTGCCAGCGGGTGCGCTGCAGCAACCATGGCGTGTTTGCTGCGAACCAGTTGCTGCTCAGTTAAACCTGTAGTTGCTTCCGGCTCACGGACTTCCTGCTGCGGCACGCTCTGTTGCAGCAGCATGCTGGCAATAGCCGTCTGACTGCTCAGCAGGACACTAACGTTGATTAAAAACAGATAAAACAGCTTCATATCTTGCTCTCTCTATGCGCAGCATTACACCCTAACCAGAAGAGGCTAGCAGATCAAGCGAGATTGGCGGCATATCTGATGGTTAAATGAAATACTGCTTGATATCGCCAGCAAATTAGTTTGGGATAGCGCTACTTTTAACTGCTGTTTTGCAGATCCGATCCAGGATCCTAACCGGGCCGTTATGCCGACTTTATTTGTTTCTAACCGCAGCTACGTCCCTTTTTGCTGCTTGCTGCTGCTGGCAGTACTGATGTTTATGTTGCCAGCAGCCGTGCAGCAACTTTTTGCTTTTCAAAGGTCAGCGCTGGCAGACGGTGAGCTCTGGCGTTTAGTCACCGGCCATTTGCTGCATTCCAACTTCTATCATTTGCTGTTAAATGGCGGCGGCTTACTGGTTATAATGTTGCTGCATGCCAGCTATCAGCGGCAATTAGCGTTGATTTGGCAGTTGCTGTTCAGCGCGGTAGTGATCAGCAGCCTGATGTACTGGCTGCAACCTGATATACAGCGTTACGTCGGGTTATCCGGGGTACTACATGCTTTACTGTTTTTCGGGGCGCTACTGGATATAAAAACCGGCAAAACAGGGGGGGTGTTGCTGACACTGGGCATTCTGGCCAAAATTGGCTACGAGCAGTACCAGGGGCCCGACGCTGAACTGGGCCAACTAATCAGCGCAACCGTGGCCATAGAGGCTCATTTGTACGGGGTGATCAGTGGAGTGCTGCTATTTGGTCTGTTAATAGTAAAAAACCGGTTTGCAGGCAACAGCCGCAACTAAGAGCATCAGCTCTGCGCCAGTCGGGCACGTGCCTGCTCTACCACCGCTTTAAATAGATGACGCTGACGCCGGATAAAAATTAAAAACTCCGGATGCCATTGCACTCCCAGCACAAAATCCCGGTCCGGATCTGCCACCGCCTGGACGATATTGTCCAAATCACGGCCGACAATCTGCAAGTTGTCACCCAGCTGATTTATTGCCTGATTATGTAAACTATTAATCCGTGCTGTGTCACACTGGAAAATTTGTTTTAAAGCTGAATTCTGCCTGGTCAGACACAAGGTTTTCAAAGGCAGTATTGTCCAGCGCTGTGATGTACGCCGGCGCTGCTCTGTTAATTGCTGAAACAAACTGCCACCCCGGCTGACGTTCAGCAGTTGGGCACCGCGACAAATACCCAGCAATGGAATGTGCGCGGTGTCAGCCCGCTTGATAACCGCCATTTCCAGTTTGTCTCGCGCCGGATCATAGTTCGGATGCACCTCCGACGTTGCCGCATACAGCACCGGGTCGACATCATGCCCCCCGGTTATCACCACACCATCAAAATGCGCGGTTGCCAGGTCGCTTGATGGTCTTAATTGTAAGGGTGCAGCACCATACCAACGCACGGCTAGCGCTACCAGCAACCGGGGCCCGAATGCACCCCGTTCGGGTCCGGTTATCGCTATTACCGGCTTAACCATGTTTGCTCGACCCGAGTTATCCAGGATGTCGTGGTACTATTCAGTTTTGCCAGATGCTGCTGGTATGCTGTCATGCAATCGGTCAGACGCTGATGATCCGCAGCCAGTAGCTCTACCTCTGCCCAGCCATCCCAGGCATGTTGCAAATTCCAGTCCTGCCGATGAATTTCACAGCTGGGCAGCCGGTAATGAAATGTCGGCCTGGCTTTAATTAATTTGTCAGCCGTTACCGCTCTGACCCTTTGTTTATCTAAATGCAAAAATAATGGCAGGCAATCCAGTGCCCGGTTGCGGGTAGGATTAAATTGAAGATAATCGTCTATCAGCGCATTAAGTTCCGGCTGATAATGTTTGTCAGTAATTTTTCGCTGATACGCCTTTGGATAGGGTTCAATAAACGAGGTCAGACTGCGGACCACATCAATTTGCTCACGATGACGTAGCCAGTCCTGTAAACAAATAAATGCCTGAATGATGTTTAATAAAACCGCGACGTCAGCTGATGGAATTTCCGGATTAAGCTGTAACCCAAACGCATAGTGGAGTGACTCAGACGAACCTTTTGCCCCTTGTTTATGCAGCAGGGTTATCAGGTCGGCAACTTCGTTCAGTCGTGCAAAAGCTAAAGGGGGCGTAACGAGCTCAAGGGGCACCACTTTCTTGGCTACCGCCGCCAGCATGGTTTCCAGCGACTCCTGCAAATTATCGGTTAACGAGTCTGAGTCAAACTGTTGCTCGCCCATTTTGGTCAAACGCTGAAAATCCAGCTCTACCAGCCAGTCGCCGGCCTTATCACCAGTCAGTTTGTAGCGATAGCGGCCATCTGCTTGTACCTTTAGCTTTAGCTGCTTTGCAACTAGCTGAGCGACATCAGACAGCTCCAGACCACTGAATTCTATTTCAATGCCAAAACGTCGTGGTTTATTAGCATAACTGCTTTGCCAGGGTAACGCTTGTAACTGTGGCCGACTGGACAAATACACCTCAGACTCAACAATTTAACCTCAGCCTAAGGGAGCAACCCGGCCATGTCAAATGGTGCACTTGTTGCAGCAATAATGGCTGGTTTAGGGTAAACTTGCGGCGTACTTTCTCAGAAAGGGGTTATGTTGAAATCCATTTTTCATTCAAGCTGGCCGTTATTCCTCGGGGTTGCCATGGTTGGTATGACGACCGGACTGCAAAATACCCTGCTGTCTTTACGGGCTGAACTGGAAGGCTTTGCCAGTGTCAGTATCGGCCTGATACTCGCTGGTTATTTTATTGGTTTTTTACTGGGCTCTATCCGGGCGCCGAAAATGATTATGCGGGTGGGCCATATCCGGGCCTTTGCCGCATTGGCAGCAATGGCCTCTATCAGTATCCTGCTGCATGCAATCTGGGTCAATACCTATGCCTGGTTTGTGCTGAGGCTGTTGTCAGGTTTTTGTTTTTCCGCCATTTTTGTGATTGCTGAAAGCTGGGTCAACGACAAAGCTGATAATCAAAACCGCGGTACCCTGCTGTCAGTGTATGTCTCAATGTTATTTGGTGGTATTGGTCTGGGCCAGTTTTTAATTACCGTGGGCGACCCGCGGGATTTTATCCAGTTTACCCTGGTATCGGTGCTAATCAGTGCGGCTGTCATTCCGCTGCTTATAACTAAAACCCCGGCGCCGACATTTCAGCAAGCCGAAAAGATGCCGGTAAATCAGTTACTGAAGATGGTGCCGCTGGGCGTACTGGGCTGTTTTATTCTGCAGTTTGGTTATGCCTCGATGTTTGGTTTTGGCCCCGTTTATTTTTCCCGCCTGGGGTTATCACTGCTGCATATTGCCAGCCTGATGGCGATATTTATTTTCGGTTGCCTCTGTATGCAGTTTCAACTGGGTAAATTATCTGATCGCTTCGACCGCAAACTGATTATGACGGTGTGTGGTTTTGGCGCCAGCACCCTGGCGATATGGCTGGCCCAGCTGACCGCGGCCAGTGGCTGGCAGCTTTATCTGGCCTGCTATCTGTTCGGCGCACTGTTCCTGCCACTGTACTCGATGGCGATTGCCCATACCAATGACCATTTGGCAAAACGACAAATGGTGGCAGCCAGCAGCGTGCTAATCCGTGCCAACGGTTTAGGTGCTATTGGTGGCCTGGTACTGTCCGGATTATTACTGGATAAGTTTGGCAGTGCGGTATTTTTTTACTTTATAGGCCTGCTACCCGCTATTGTTGCGTTAATGGCGTTTTATCATTATTGCTTCCAGCGCCCGACCAGCCAGCGGCCACACTCCAACGCTGTGTCACCCACTCAGGTAACCCAAACCATGATTAATAATGCACTGAATGATGATTAGCATGTGGCATATTGCAATTTTGCGCCAACCCCGTTAGCGTGACGTTATTCAGGCAGTAGCTAGCAGTAATTGTCTTGGTAAAAAGAGAAAAAATGTTCAGAAGGATTTTTTGTTTAGTTACAGTATTGCTGTTAAGCCTCAAAGGCCTGGCATTTGCTGAGGCCATCCCAAAATCCGTGACACCTGCAGCTGTTCAACACGTTTTTCGCCTATCACCAGATAATGATTTAAGTCAGGGCAATGTTTTTAAACTGGCGTTAGATCAGCATAATAAACTCTGGCTGGCTAACGAAGATGGTCTCGACAGCTATGATGGCTATCGGGTTAATCCCATTCGTTTTGGTTTGCTGGCGGAAACGACTTCAATTGAAGATTTTATGTTTGTCCGGCCCGGTGTTATGCATTTGGCCTCTGCCGACCATGGTTTGTTGCAGCTTGATTTGCACGACAACAGCATTACACCATTGCAACAAATTGACGAAAATGTGTCAGATAAATACAGCCAGATGATCTATGTTATCAGGCAAGATAAAACCGGAAACATGATTTATGCAAACTTAAACACTGTCTTTCAGCTTCATAACGAACAACTTGTAAGCGTGTTTACCTTACCAAGTGATGATATTTATACCCATTTTATTTGGGACATATTGCAAGTTGGCGACCATATTTATATTGCCAGTAGTGAGCAACTCTGGCGTCTGAATTTAGCCACGGGCAAATACCAGCAAATTCATTTTTTAACAGGCAATCCTTCTGCCAAACAACGTGAGAATATATCTTTACACGTAAACCAGCACTTTCTCTATGTTGGTACAAGAGCGGGATTGCACAGGATTGCTATAGAAGACCTAGACGCACCTTTTAATGATGCAGCGTTGCAGGTTGTCAGTGAGAAAGTAATAGCCGATGCAACTTTCTGGTTGATAAAACCAGCGCCACAAGGCGGTTTAATGTTGGCAAGCAGTAAAGGCTTACTGCATTTAGCAGACGACTCAACCTTAAATACCTTGTTCCAACCCTCCCAGACCCCTCAGCCACATTATGACGACACCGTCTACGACTTTGCTGAAGATGAGTATGGAAACTTCTGGCTGGCAATACGGGGGGATGGCGCTTACTATTGGCAACCAAGGCAACAACGATTTACCAACATTGGTATTGAGCAGCAACTAAGCCACCCAATTATATCTAGCCTGTTAAGTGACAATGATGTGCTGTGGGCCGGCAGTCAGAATGGTTTAAACCGAATTAAGCTGGCTAACCATCAAGTTAGCCACTATCTGGTTAATGTTGATCCGAATGCTGATGGTTACAACGCTACCATCAATCATATATTGCCTGGCAACGAAAACCGGCTTTGGTTAATGACAGATGAAAACATCCGGCTATTTAACCGAAAAACGCTGCAGGAAGAATATGTTAAAAGCCCCGAGGTTGCCGCGCAATTGGCAGAGCTTCCTTACAGCATGGCAGCAGATAGGCGGGGCAATTTATTTTTAAATAACGACAATGGATTTTTCAGGATCAGTGCGGATGGTGCTGACATTCGCCCCTTATCTGTGCTGAATGAAGCCGCAAAAAAAGTAAGTTACAGCAGTATTTACTCCATTGATCCTCTAAACATTAACTCACTTATTATCAGTTTTGATGCTGCAATCTGGCGTTATAATTTTGAAACAACGCAACTGCAATTACTCTATCAGTTACCTGAGGGTATGCAACGCGAATCCAGCTATCTTGAGAGCATGGTAGTTCTCGGCGATAGTATTTGGTTGCTTTTTTATCAACAAGCGCTGGTAGAACTAGACAGCGAGACATTAGCAGTAAAACAGCAAAAATTCCGCGACGACTTACCGGCTTATTCGCTGTATGCTATGCAGGCCGACCACCTGGGATATTTATGGCTGAGCAGCCACCGTGGTCTATGGCGTTACAATATCGATGCAGATAACTTCAGACAATTTACTGTTCTCGATGGGTTGGTAGGCAATGAGTTCAACGGCATGGTGCACGCGACGCTGCCTGATGGCAAATTAGCTTTTGGCTCTATGAAAGGTGTAACCTTATTTGACCCTGCTCAGTTTACTCACCATCAAAATAAGGTAAGAGAACTTGCAGTCAGTCATCTGAGTCTGATGTCTAGAAAACTCCCCGACGTACTGCAACCGCAACACAAAGCACGAGTAGAGCTGGATCATCAGGATTATGGCTTACAAATTTACTTATCTACCTTTAGCTACAAGCAACAAAACCAAACCCGCTACCGCTTTGAACTGAGCGGACCGTCAGCCATTCCGGCGTTTAGCAGTCATCAGCCCACTCTACTACTGCCAAAGTTAAAAACAGGCCGGCACCTGTTGACAGTGACAGCGTTCGACCCGCTAAAAGAACAATATACTGAACCAGCATATGTTGAAATTGTGGTGAAAGCTGCGCCGTGGCTCAGTGGCCTTGCTAAAAGCTTCTATGTACTGCTGTTACTGTCTGCTATTGGCTACTGGTTCTACCGTCGCCAGCAGCAACGCCTGCTGCTGTTAAATCACAACCAGCAACTACAGCAATCGGAACAACGCCTGATGCTGGCGCTTGAAACCGCAGATAGCAATATCTGGCAATGGCAGGCAGAGGACGATCGTCTATTTCATCAGGCACGTCTGACGCTGCTGGGCGCCGACCAACCAGATAACGGCATCCATTTCAGAGAGTATGTTGAGCTGATCCACCCTGACGATCGCACTGATTATCAGCGCAACTGGCTGGAACTGATACAACAGGAAACAGAGCAATTTGACCTGATTTACCGGGTTAAGGATCAACAAGACAATTGGCTGTGGTTTAAAGATGTCGGTAAGGTTACTCAGCCGGGTATAACCTGCGCTAAGCAAATAACTGGCATTTATACTAATATCACCGCCCGCAAGTTAACCGAGCAAGCGCTGACACAGCTAACACACCATGACAGTTTGACGGGGCTGCCAAACCGCAAAATGTTATTAGCGTTATTAACAGATGCCCTGCAGTCGCAATCTGTTGTAGCAGTATGTTTTATTGACCTTAACCGGTTTAAACAAATAAATGACTCTTACGGCCATGAGGCCGGTGACCAGGTGTTACAGGTCATTGCCGGCCGGTTACAAAACCTGCAGCGAACAAATGATTTGCTGGCACACCTTGGCAGTGACGAATTTGTTCTGGTATTGACCCTGCAACAGACAGCCCAACTGGCAGAGCTTCTGCAACGGGTCCTGCAGCAACTGGAACAACCTGTGCAACTGGACAACAATTTGCTCAGTATCAGCTGTAGCATCGGGGTCAGCCGCTATCCGGCAGATAGCAATGATGCCGCTGAATTGCTGAAACAAGCCGACATCGCGATGTATCACGCCAAAAATCAGAGCCATCAGCCGTTTCTGCTTTATCAGAACACCATGCAACAGTTAGCCTTGCATAATCTGACCCTGGAACACCAGTTCAGACAAGCGCTGGCAGCTGAGCAACTGCAAAATTATTACCAACCGGTGGTTGATATCCAACGTGGTGAAGTTGTCAGTATTGAGCTCCTGCTGCGCTGGAATAACAACGGCAACATGATACCACCAGACCAGTTTATCTTACTGGCCGAACAGTTAGGCCTGATTGACCAGTTAACCTGGCAATCTCTGCGCCAGGCGTTGTCTGATTTGCAACAGCTCGATGCGGCCGGTCACTCGCTGGCATTATCAGTAAATTTATCAGCGGTGCAGTTATGCAGTGCTAATTTAGCCTGCCAACTTCAGGCGTTACTGGCGGGAAAACCGGAATTGTTACCGAGGATAAAACTGGAAATTACCGAAAGTGCCATTATGACTAACCGCAAGGTAGCGATTGACACCATGCATCAGCTAAAAGATGCCGGTTTCAGCTTGTATCTTGACGATTTTGGTACCGGCCATTCGTCGCTGACATATCTGCAGGAATTTCCGATAGATTTGATAAAAATTGACCGGCGTTTTATCCGCGACTTAATACCGACAAAACCGCATGCCATTTTAGATACCATCCTGACCCTGGCAGATAATCTGGCCCTTGATTGTATTGCAGAAGGCGTTGAAACGCTTGACCAGTTAGATTATCTGCAACAGCGTCATTGTCAGTTAATTCAGGGCTATTTGTTTGCCAGGCCAATGCCTGTCAACCTGCTTCAGCCCTATCTGGATGACGCCAGGGCCACTATTGCTGCCATACTGCAGCGCTTGCACTAAGGCGCCAAACCAGATAGCTGGCATATTCGGCGCTGAGTTTACTGTATAAATCATAGTTACTCAGATTAACGGTGAACATGCAGTTCCAGCTGCAATTAAGCGGCCGGAAAGTCTGACTACTGACGGTGCTGATCCCGGCATTCAGCTGATGATATTCAATTAGTTTGCTAACCCGCCAGCCATGAAAGTCACTGGTAATAAATTGCAGCTGTTGCCGCTGACTCAACCGCTGACTCAAACTACTGAACTCCTGATACGTGTTGTCACCGGCGTCAAAGCAATCAATTACCAGCGGCTGTTGCTGCTGACTTAGCAGATAATCCTGATAAGGCTGACAGTAGCGCGTGGTAATAATCACCGGCTCACTCTGGCCACCCAGGATCTGGCTCAGCCGATCCAGCCTGGCGCGGGCACACGCCGGTAAGGTTGCTGCAGAGCCGCCACACCCCAATACCACATAAGTACTGTTACTTTGTGGCAGACTGCTCCCGCCAATCTGTGCAGCATAGTGGCTGCGAACCATATTGGCAAAATAAGTGTTGCCGGCCAGATAAAAGCCCAGCAATAGCAGCCACAGGCCTTTTTTCCGGTAAACAATACAGGCCACAAGCAAAGCATAAAGAAAAATATTCTGTGGATACAGAAAAGGTTCAAGTAAATCTTTCATCAGGTCCCCGTGCTATTGCTGATTTGCCGACTGTTACCGACGTCGCTAAATGTGTATTGAATACAGCCGCATTAGCCAATGCCCAGGGTAACCAGAGCATACCCGACGTCACAACATGCCCTGCCATCATCGCTACTCCCAGCAATAATACATTAATAAACAACACCGTTGCGGCCAACGGACTGAGCGGCAACTGAGCCAGGCTGTTGTAAAAAAACCGGCCAAATGTCAGGCTGAAAATGAGTACCCCCGCCATGCCGTAAAATACCGTTAAGTCGAACAGGTCAATTTCAATAAAGTACTTTTTCAATAGCACACTAACTCCGGCGACTCCGACCCCGAATAGACGGTGGATAAACGCGTAGTGCTGTTCAGTTTGCTGCCAGATTATGGTTAAGTATAAATCGCGCGATGACAGTAAAATCCCCAGTATGCCGCGCTGTTGATAAGCATAGGCCAGCTTATCGTATAAGCCGGCGGCGCGTAACAATGGCTCAGCATACCAGACACAAATCAGTAAGCCGGCTAGCGCCAGCAGCAGGCAAGCCAATAGCTGTCGGTAATACTGCCGGTAAAAGCCGGGTTTCGCCGCCAGTAATGGTATTAACAATACCAACAGCAGACATCCCAGCAACCCGGTTTTGGTCAGCAGCAACATGGCGCTGCCCACGCTTAACAGGCTAATCAACACATAACGGGCTTTGCGCTCTGGCCAGCAACGCCATAATAACCAGCCACTGACCACCAGTAACACTGCAGCCAGTTCATTAGTTGAATAGAAAAAACCTTTTAGCCCTAAAAATGGCTGTTCAACATTGTCCATTGGCTGATAAGCCGTGTAGCCAAAACCCGCTAAACCTAATGCCAGGTTAAGCAAAATAACCAGATAACTCAGCAGCATCAACCGATCGGCCATCACCAGAAATGCGCCCGGATAGCGCCGGCAAAACTGCAGCAAAAAACTGAACGCCAGTAGCGGTGCCAGTGCCTTAACCAGTAACGGCACTTCACTGGCAATAAAATCAGTCGCTCCGCGCCCAGCAAGGGTGGGGATAGTCAAATAGCTGTATGCCGGTCCGCCCAGTCCCAGCACCAGCAAACCCAGCAACAATAGCAGGCTTTTATTACGCCAGAGGATCAGTTGCCACACCAACAAGCTCAGCAACAAGGTCTTAAAAAATAATGACCACGGCAGTGCCGCCGATGACTGCTGCAGCGCCCCGCTGATACTGTCGATCAACAAAAACCAGGGTGCCAGATAAAACACCAGCAAAGCCGGCCAGCTGTCTGGCGCTAGCTGAGGTTTATCGGGGATAAGGCCCGCTCCGAGTGACGTCAAAAACAACGCTGAGCCCATTATTTTTTAAATAACCCCGCCAGGCCTTTACTGAACAGTCGGATCCGCATATTGCTTAACCAGGCCAGTTTTTGTTTCAGATAATAGCGCCACTTTAATTTCTGTAAGCCAAAGCGGCATTGGTGCAGTAGCTCAAACAACCCCAGCGGCCGCTTTTCCATCATCAACCGGTAGAACATCTGGTTCTGCAAGTTGCGTTCACTCATCAGCGGACGATGCTTGGCAACGAACTGCTTATGCGCATCCAGCCGTTTTGGCGAATTGGTGATCCTACCCAGCTCATGGCCCACATTCACCTTATAACTGGCATCACTGATCCGCCGGGCAGGCCCGAAAGTGGCTACTACCCGCACCCACATGTCATAATCCTGAAAAGCGGCCAGTCCTTCATCAAAACCGTTTAGTTGCTGCATCCGCTCACGCTTAACCAGTGCCTGGTTAGACAACGTATGCAAATCAAGTAAGCTGCTAAGCGTCACCACTTCATCTTTGGCGAATAAGATTTTCTGGACGCTGCCATAATCCCAGATATAGCCGGAACAGACACAACTGTATTGAGCGTCATAGGCTTTATATAAACTGCTCAGGCGATGGGGCAGAAATTCATCATCATCATCAATACCGGTAACAAACTCACCTTTTGCTTCGTTAATAGCCCGGTTGCGGGCAGCACAAGCGCCTTTACCTTCAGGTTGACGGAAAAAACGCACCCGTTCATCATTAATGTATTTGTTGGTCAGGCTGGGCCAGGTATCATCAGTTGACGAGTCGTCAACTACCAGTACTTCAAAGTTGGGGTAATCCTGCGCCAGCACTGAATCAATGGCCCGGGTTGCCATCGCCACCCGGTTAAACGTTGGCATATACACACTGATTAACGGCCAGTTTTGTTGTGAATTCATGCTTGTCATCCTGTTACACTTTGCCAGTCCAGTACCACCATAAATAGCGCATTAAACCAAGCTGGCGGCCAATCCGGCTTGGCTGCAACACCAGCCGGTATGCCCATTCCAGATTCAGTTTACACCACAGCGCCGGTGCGCGTTTCACATTGCCAGTATAAACATCATAAGTGCCCCCTACTCCCATATAAAAACAATCAGGGTGGGCTTTGCGTAACCGCTGAATTAACAATTCTTGTCTGGGCGAGCCCATGGCAACGCTGACAATTCGCGGTTTAGTCCGTTGCAGCTGGGTAATTAATGCCGCCTCGTCGTTAAAGTAACCGTCTACCGCCCCCACCAACCTGGTTCCTGCCGCCATCAGCTTATCACGGGTTTGCGCCAACACCTCTGGTTTGGCCCCGATAATAAAGACCGGTACCTGATAGTGGGCAGCGCGCAGCATCAATTCCTGCCAAAGCTCGCAACCCGGGATCCGTTCAACATGACGCCCCAAGCGTCGGCGCATGGCTTTCACCACTCCTATACCATCAGCATAGCGAATGTCGGCAGCTTCAATAACCTGACGCAACTGTGGATTGCGACTGGCGGTCAGCACTTTTTCAGGATTAATGGCAATGGCCGAGCCAGCAAACACCGGACCTTCTGAGGGCACAATATACTGCAGCAAAGCCGCCATATCTTTAAATGCGGCCACCTGTATTACACCAACTTTTACCTGCTCTGGCATCGTGGTTTGCAAAGCGTCTGACATAAATCATATTTCCTGATAAAGACCAATAAGTTTAGCGGCAACGTCACTGACTAAACATTGCTCAGCCCCGGCTCTGGCTGCCAACTGCATTTGCCGGTAACGCTCCGGGGGCATCTGCCACACCTTGGTTAAGGCGTTTTGTAATTCAGCAAGCAGATGCTGTTCATTAAGGGGTGTCTGTTCGCTGTTCTGCGCCAGCAAAAAGCCATTCTCATTGTCTTTTATCTGGGCTGATGCGCCGTCGGTAAAGGTAGCAACAACCGGAGTAAAGCAAGCCATTGCTTCTGCCATCACCAAGCCAAATGACTCGTTGCGTGACAAGCTGATAAAACACCGGGCCTGCTGGTACAATTCTGCCAGCTCGCTGGCGCTCTGCGGGCCCAGGAGCGAAACAGCAGGGTATGGCGCGGCGGCCTCTGTTAGCTGTTTGCGCATAGGCCCGGTGCCGGCGATGACTACCCTCTTCCCTTTTAAATAAGGGAGTAATGCAATTAAACGGTCAACGCCTTTGTTATGATCCAGACTGCCAACATAGAGTAAGTCTATTTTCTTACTACCGAAATCAAGCTGCTCTGAACTTGCAAAGCTATCGGCAATACCGGCCGACAGCACCGTATATTGCGAACATGGCACAGCAAAGCGGTTTTTCAGGGCGCTACTGGTGAAAATCCAGTGCTGCACCTTACTGGCACACCAACGATACCAGAAACCGGGCGGTTGATATTTATATATATCGCTGCCATGGCAGGTAACGATAATTTTCGCTGAAGGGTTACGCAGTGCCTTGTATAGCAGGGCCAGCCAGATGGTCGGGTAGAAGAAATGGACATGCAAGATCATGTATTTACGCCGATTTAACAGGAAGCGCCAGACAAAGTCAGCGAAAAAGACCGGATATTTTAGTAGCCGGTTCAGCCTTGAGTCAGTATGCCAACGCATAAAATGGTAACCAGGCTGAAGACTGGCCAATGCATCGACCTGCTGGCGAACGAACAGCCCCTGAAAGGGTGCCGTCGGTTTCGGGCCCATATTGGTAATAATTAATATGCTGGGTTTACTATTCAAGGTTTTGCTGTCCAAAAGCCAGTGTTCCTGACTACAATAAGCGCAATGGCTGTTAAAAACACTTAGTTTATAGCTAATTAGCTACAACTAACCAGTTAAGTTTGTAACACGTCAGATTATAAACCGATAACAGCTGACGTCAGGCTGAATAACCCAGATACGGAATAAACATGCCGATACCTGAATCAATTTATACTGTCATGCTGGCAATAGTTACCAGCTTGCTGGCTATCCTGATTTTACGTCCATTGGCACCGAAATTTGGCTTGCTGGACCTGCCTAAAGGCCGTAAACAGCATACGGGGGCCGTGCCGCTGATCGGCGGCCTGGCCATTTACCTGACGTTATTACTGGTACTGGCAAATTATATCTCAGCGGACCCTATGCTCGGCTACTATCTGGCCTGTGCCGCAGTCATTGTCGTGCTGGGCGCCTTTGATGATGCTCTGGATTTAAGTGTAAAACTGCGGCTGGCTGTTCAGTTAGTTATAGGTCTGGCGATGATCTACAGCCTCGATTTACACATTAGTAATCTGGGTAATATTTTTGGATTTGGTACCGTTGAACTGGGTGTATTCGGTGTTCCTTTCACCTTAATTGCCGTCATTGCCGCGATTAACGCCTTTAATATGACCGATGGTATTGATGGCCTGGCAGGCTTACTCAGCATGGTCAGTTTTGGCAGTATCGCGGTGTTTATGTTGCTGTGGGGGCAGGCCGCACAAGCCTTATTACCGTTGGTATTTATAGCCGCGCTGCTGCCCTATCTGGCATTTAATCTGGGTTGGCTGAAAGATAAAAAAATCTTTATGGGTGATGCCGGCAGCATGCTAATTGGTTTATCCGTGATCTGGCTGCTGTTAATCAGTACCCAAAGTGAAACAGCCAGTTTCCGCCCTGTTACCGCCCTATGGTTAATCGCTATTCCGTTAATGGACATGGTGGCGATTATGTTGCGGCGTATTTTAAAAGGTCAGTCGCCATTTCAGGCCGATCGCGAACATCTGCATCATATTTCCCTGCGGCTGGGGCTTAACTCCCGCGAATCACTTATTTTAATTACAGCTTTAGCCTGGATTTTCGCCTGTATCGGCATAATTGGCGAGTATTTACTGGTGCCGGAAGTTGCCATGCTGCTGCTGTTTCTGCTGATATTTGCGCTTTATATCGGCCTGCTGCAGAATATCTGGCGAATTATTTCTGCTATTCGCCACAACTTTGCCAAAAGGCGCTAACGTGATTTCCACAATACCTGCCGCAGTGAGCTCATTATGCTAAAAAAAATCCTGCTCGCCAGGGCAACCGCCATGCTCGGAGACCGGCTGGTTAAGCTGCTGGCAGCCGCAATATTAACAATTTTTGTAGCCCGGGTGCTGGGTGCCAGTGAGCTGGGTATTTATTCCATCGTGATGGCCTGGAGTGCGTTTTTAGTGCCGCTAACCAGTATGGGACTGAATAACAATGTGATCCGGCGTATGGTGCAGCAGCCAAATGGCCAGCAAGCAATGACCTTGTTGTACAGCGCAGTAACCCTTCGGCTGGCGCTGGGTTTACTGGGTGGCAGCCTGATGCTGCTGGGGTTTTATCTGCTGTACCCTGACATGTTCAGCGGCAATACCGCGATTGCCATTCCGGTATTGTTTTTACTACAAAGCTTTTTTGGCTTACTGCTGTTCGAGTTTTACTTAAATTATCAGGGCACGTTTCGCAGCACCGCTTACCTGAAAACCACTATAACGCTGTGCAGCTTCGGCGCCAAACTGGCGTTATTGTACAGCGGTTTTGGTATTGCCAGTTTATTATTGATGACCGGCATCGAGTTTATGCTGGTCGGGGCGGCACAATATCTGCTGTACCGCTATAAACAGCAACCCTATACGCCGGGTGAAGCGCCCTGGCCACCCTACCATCCCCGCTGGTTTGATGCGGCTCAGATCACACCGCTGCTAAAACGCTCCAGCTGGCTTTGGCTGTCTGGCATTGTTGCAGTAGTTTATCTGAAAGTTGACATTGTCATGCTGGGGGCGATGGCTGGTACCGAGCAAGCCGGTATCTATGCGGCGGCCAGCAGGCTGTCAGAGCTTTGGTATGTGTTTCCGGCGACTCTCGCCACCCGCTACTACCCCGATATGCTTAAAGCTTATCAACAGGGCTTAACACCCTATTACTTAAAATTGCGCCGTTTTGCCCTGCTATTTTTCAGCGCGGCGTTCAGCATCGCCTTACTGATGACCCTCGCGGCCCCCTGGTTAATCAGCTTATTATTTGGAGACGATTTCACTGCAGCTATCGAAGTGTTGCGGATTCATATCTGGGCGGGTTGTTTTATTTTTGTCCGATATTTAATCAGCCAGCATCTGGTCATTACCGAACAGGAGCCGTTGTCGCTGCTTAGTCATGGGCTTGGTGCCGTGCTAAACATCGGGCTCAATTTCTGGCTTATCCCCACCATGGGTATCGTTGGCGCTGCCTGGGCAACCCTGGTTTCTTATGCGTTCGCCTCTTTTTTCTTTTTATTCATTTTCGCCAGTACCCGCGCCCAGCTTTGGCAGCTTATCACTGTGCGTAAAACTGGCCATCACTGAAAGGGTTTTATATGAGCAAGCCACTGTTGGTTGAAATTAAAGGTGTCCAATTCCGCAATAAAGGGGCCTATCTGATGTTACTGGCCTGCCTGGATGGTTTAAAAAACCTGCCAGACTATCAGTTAGTGTTATCACCTGGGCCAAATTTGCCGTATCCGGAACGGGCCCGGCTTGGCGCCTGGCAAAAACTGGCGTTCCGGCGCAAAGGCTTCGATTTGACGGGATTAATTGGCAAGTTACCTGGCGTTATACAACGGTTGTTTAAGCGGTACGGTATGGTAACAGAGCGCGATGTCGACATTGTGTTAGAAGCCAGCGGTTTTGCCTATGGTGACCAGTGGCCGCTGCAGTTTTTGCAAAATACGGCCAAAGAAGTCAAACGCTTCAACGCCGCCGGCAAACCCTTTATCTTTATGCCGCAAGCATTTGGTCCTTTTGCCAGCGAGCAAAGTAAAACCGCTATGCGGGATATTATTCAGCATGCCAGACTGATTTTTGTGCGGGACCCGGTATCACTAAGCCATTTGCAAAGCTGTATCAGCCCATTACCTGCCAATGTGGTCCTGACGCCCGACTTTACTGTCGGCTTAACCCCTCAGGCCAATCATGAAGTTCCTGACGTGGCCAAACCCTACGCTGCCCTTATTCCAAATTCCAAGGTCGTATCAAAATACAACCACGCTGACGCCGAAGCGATGCGGGCAAGTTACGTTGCAGCTTTCGCTGCAGCGGCAGACAAGCTCACTGTTTTGGGTTATCAGGTTGTGCTGGTGAATCATGAAGGACGGGAAGATGCAGAACTTTGTGCTGAAATTGCCAAATTATCGCCCTGCGGTCTAGTCCAGATAGAGGATCCGCTTGCCGTGAAAGCCTTTATCGGTGGTGCTGAACTGGTTATCAGCTCACGTTTTCATGGTGCAGTAAATGCGTTAAGCCAGGGCGTCCCTTGTATTGCCACCAGCTGGAGCCATAAGTACCACGCCATGATGAGTGATTTTGGCATGGCCGACTTCTGTGTTGAAGAGCTTACTGCTGACAGTTTGTGTCTGAACATTGATCTGTTACTTGCCAGCAAAGCTGAACTTCTGCCACAGCTGGCTGAACGTGCGGCTCAGTTAAAACAACGCAACAACCAAATGTGGCAGCTATTACAGCAGCATTTGACCACAGCGCAAACTGGTTAAGACGTCAGGCGCTGCTGCGGCCAAAGTGGACAGCGATACGTAGGGTGTTGTCCACTTTTTCAGGCCCACCACACATCTCATCATAGGCAGACTGGTGTACCATAAACGCCTGACGAACAACACACTCGGTCAGCGCCAGCTTAACTTCCTCAACACTGTGAAATTGCTGGGGCCGGTTATTGTCATCAACGATGAATCCTTTGCGACTGTCAAATACCACTTCAACCAGATACACACCCATCTCAAAGGAGTGGATAGTGATTTCATCAATCCGCACTTCCTGCCGGTTTAAATGGGCTACGCGATGATAATGCATGGTAAGGCTCCGTTATTTGTTGTTATTAATACCTGATAAACTTCAACCATTTCTGGTACGGAGCAGAACAAATAACAGATTATTTTTTTCCAGCTTTAGTGGCTATCTGCCGTCTGGAATCGCGAGGTCTTTGTGACATTCATTACTTTACCTGCCCCTTAAAATAACGCTACTATCAGCAATATTGTTCGCCTTTTGCGATAAATCGTCGCCGCTGAGTACTGCCATGGATGCCAGTTTTTTTCGATGTAAGCAGGTTCTTGTTGTTGAAGACAGTGCGCCGGTGCGGGCGTCAGTCAAAGGTATGTTGCAACAAATGGGTTTTGAGGCCATTCACTTAAGCCGCGATGCCAATGATGCGCTGACTCGCTGTCATGACATTCCTTATGATTTTATTCTTTGCGACTTTAACCTGGGAGATGGCAAAGATGGTTATCAGTTGTTTGAAACATTAAAACAGCAAGCGCTAATGCCGCCACTATGCTGCTTTATTATTATCAGCGCAGAAAGCCAACGCCAGCTGGTGCATGGCGTTATTGAATTACAACCCGATGATTACATTTTAAAACCCTTTACCTTTCCTATTCTAAATGAGCGCTTAATCCGGGCGGTAAAACAAAAAATTGCCCTGAGAAAAGTATACTTAAATTTGTTTGAAGATAATTTCGCTGATGCCATAAAAGAATGCGAAAGCGTGATCGTGAATAAACCCGAGTTCGCTTTGCCGGCCTTGCGGATTAAAGGTGAATTATTGCTAAAAACCGGCCAGTATCAGCAGGCCGAACGCTTTTATAAAAGTGTACTAACAGACAAAGCCCTGCCCTGGGCCCGGCTTGGCGCGGCTATCGCTGCATTTTATCTGGAACGCTGGGATGATACCGAATTGCAACTGGCTGATTTAACCCAGTTTGACATAACCAAGGTTGAAGCGCTGGACTGGCTGTCACATCTGATGGTTAAATATGGCCGCTATGAAGCAGCCCAGCAAACCCTGTATCAGGCAGTACTGTTATCACCTCAAAATATCAAACGGCAACGCACACTCAGTAACCTCAATGTTATTATCGGCGATAAAGAAGCAGCAGCCCGAATTAATGGCAAACTGGTGGCTGCCGCCCGCTATTCTGTTGAGGAGTCTGCAGAAAACTACCTGAACCACGCCCGCAGTTTAATCGATGTGGCATACAGTAAAAATCCGCTGGAGCGCACCGTTATTTTACAAAACGCCAGTCAGCTGCTGGATGGGGTTGAGAAACGCTTTGCCAATGCGAGTTGGCAAAAAGCCATTAATGTAGTTCGCAGCCGGATCCTGGCCGCAAAGGGCCAATTAATTGAGGCCCGTCAACCGCTGCTGGACAACGGTGTTGCTGACAAAGCAGAAAAAATGACCATCGACAGTTGCATGGATGCTGCCAAAGCTTATTTCGAGCTGGGAGATATTCACAGCAGTCAGTTTTACATTGATAAATTGGCTGGCTATTTGGTTAATGATGATTATCTGACCGAAACCCAGAAAATTATGCTGAAGATGGAAAAAATCAGGCATGAGGAATTAAAAGCTACCATTAAGCAAATTAGCGGGGAAGCCGCTGATGCTTACGAAAATGGTTTTTATATTCAGGCGGTCAGCCTGTTCTGTGAAACCTTTGACCATATGCCTACCAATACTATTATCGCCCTGAATATTCTGCAAACGGCCAGCAAGTGTGGCCAACTACCGGTAAAATATCTGCGCTACTGTAAGCAAGCGATTAAGTTACTTAAAGCCTGTGTGCTGGAAAAATCCAACCAGGTAAAATTTCAACACTATACCGCCTTACTATGCGAGCAATATCCGCAACTGAAAGTTCGCAGCCGCAGACCCAAAGCAAACAGTTAGCTACCACGAGCAGTAAGCAGTAAAAAACCCGGCATTGCTGCCGGGTCCTTTAGTTACAGGTTTCTAACCTTGTTACTGGCCAGGTTTCTTGTTCTGACCAGGCGCGGTTCCGGGTTTTTGCTGATCAGGCTTTTGTTGATTTTTCTGATCTTTATCCGAACCACTTTGGCGCTTTTCTTCGTCCATTGCCGGACGACCACTTTGATCTTTTTGATTAGCCATGATAGGCCTCCTGATTTTGATTTAGTAACACTGTTGCTCAGTATGAGCGGTAGAACATGTTTTCTGGCGTTTCACTAACCCGCCATTTTATCTGGCGTAATAGGTCTCAACGCTTGAGTTCCAGCTGGCATCTGCCATATCTGGCCAGTTATCTTTGTCGAAGCCGGGAGCGTTTTTAATTCGCTCAGCGTCGGCATCCAGTAAAAAGCGTTTGTTTTTCGCATCCAGTTTTAATGCCTTCCACGGCACGGCAAACAAACGATCGCCCATGCCCAGAAAGCCACCTGCAGATAACACAGCGTAACGGATCTTACCCTCGCCGGTATCAAGCATAATATTCTGGATTTTGCCGAGTTTTTCATCCTGCATATTGCAAACGTCATCACCGGTAATGCTATCGGCACTTAACAACATGGCATGGGCTGGCACGTTCCCTGCTGCGTTAACTTTGCCGCTGGTATGCATAGTCTCATTAATCATTTAAAGTCCCTCCTGCTAAAAGCTCCGTCCAGGTTCTGTGGCAAGCATCAATGGTCATATCAATTGTTCTCGCTACAGAGTGAAGCTTCAGATTAGCGGAACAACTAACCTTTCTCTGTACGCCAGCCAACATAACAGCAACAATTTGCTTAACATTCGCTGAAAATATTTTCCCGGAAGTTATACCTGAACGTACGTTAGCGTACAGACATTGCTGCCCTGTCCTCACACTATCTTATTGAAGCCAGCAGTCCGGTTATTTCTCAGGTCCGGACGTCCTATTTCAACGGAGCATAGATATGGCCACAAAAAAACTGTCCGACGGCAAAACAACTGATCAACCCTCGCAGGCAACGCCGTCATCGCGAGACACTGACAAAAAAAACACCACTTTTTCAGATAAAACGTCAGACAATGTCGATAAAAAAAACGACCCGCTGATGACAAATTACGTAGTCGCCAAGCAGGCTTACGCAGCAGAACATTTCGTCGCCGCTACACCGTACAACAGCAGCAAAGCGACCGAATATGGTCTTGAGAATGCGCTGACGCCACCAGCCGGTGCCATCGTCACACCAACATCTGACGCTTTAACAGCCAGCACTGACACAGAGCAAACCGGTAATGAGAAAACTGGAGACGCAGCAGTGCCCGGCAGTAATGCAACCATCACCTCGCTGCAGCGGGCCCGGGTGGATGCCAGTGATCAACCGTTAACCACTAACCAGGGAGTGCGGCTTAGCGATAATCAACACACCCTGAAAGTGGGCTTACGGGGCCCCTCGTTACTGGAAGATTTTATTCTGCGGGAGAAAATTACTCATTTTGACCATGAGCGTATTCCCGAACGGGTAGTTCATGCCCGGGGCTCGGCAGCTCATGGCTATTTTGAAGCGTATGATGACTTTAGCAAATACTCCTGTGCAGCGCCGTTGCAGGAGAAAGGTAAGAAGACTCCCGTGTTTGTCCGTTTTTCCACTGTGGCAGGCGAGCGCGGTTCCAAAGACACCGCCCGAGATGTGCGGGGGTTTGCGGTAAAGTTTTACACCGAGCAAGGCAATTGGGACTTGGTGGGCAATAACATGCCGGTGTTCTTTATTCAGGATGCAATGAAATTTCCTGATCTGGTGCATGCCGTAAAGCCGGAGCCGCATCATGGTATGCCCCAGGCGGCTTCGGCGCATGACACCTTCTGGGACTTTGTCTCGCTGATGCCGGAGTCTACCCATATGTTAATGTGGCTGATGTCAGATCGGGCTATCCCCCGCAGTTACCGGATGATGCAAGGATTTGGTGTTCATACGTTCAGACTGGTAAACGAGCAAGGTCAGTCAGTGTTTTGTAAATTTCACTGGAAGCCGTTACTGGGCACTCATTCGCTGGTCTGGGATGAAGCGGTCAAAATATCCGGTGCCGATCCCGATTTCCACCGGCGTGATTTATGGGAAGCCATCGAATCAGGTGAATACCCGGAGTGGGAACTGGGGCTGCAGATTTTCAGTGAGCAGCAGGCTGAAGGCTTTAGCTTCGATGTGCTCGATGCTACCAAGTTAATACCTGAAGAGCTGGTACCCCTGATCCCCGTCGGACGAATGGTGCTTAACCGCAACCCGGACAATTTTTTTGCCGAAACTGAGCAGGTGGCGTTTTGCACGGCCCATATTATTCCTGGTATTGATTTCTCGAACGATCCACTACTCGCCGGTCGTATCCATTCATATGTTGATACCCAAATCACCCGGCTCGGTGGCGCTAATTTCCATGAAATCCCGATTAATAGCCCGCTGGCCCAGGTTCAGAATAACCAACGCGATGGCATACACCGCCAGGCAATAAATCGCGGCAGAGTGGCTTACGAACCTAATTCTCTGGCTGGAGGCTGCCCGTTTCAGGCCGGAGCCAGTAACCCGGCAGGCAATGGCTTTACCTCGTTCCCTGAGACGGTAACTGCTGACAAAATGCGGGGTAAGCCAGAAAAGTTCGCCGAACATTATGCGCAGGCAACCTTATTTTTTAATAGCCAGACCGCCGTCGAACAACAGCATATTATCGCGGCCTTCCGGTTTGAACTCAGTAAAGTTGAAGTGCCGGCGATACGCCAGCGAATGGTCTCATCATTACAGAATGTCTCAGAAGAGCTGGCCGCTAAAGTGGCTGCAGGCCTTGGTATGAAATTACCTAAAGCCATGCCAAAAGCATTCGCTGATCCGCCAGAGCCTGAAGTAATAGTGTCGTTGCCGCTGTCTCTCACAGCCCTGCCGGGCGAAGCCGGCATCAGCAGCAGGCAAATAGCGGTATTAATTGAGGATGATGCAGACCACGCCTCGCTAGTGGCACTGCACGGTGCACTAACTAAAGCCCATGCGGTAGTGCATTTTATCGGCCCCAGGGTGGGCTTGTTCACCAGTGCCAACGGCAAAGAAATAACGGCAAATAAGTCATTGGAAAATTCCCCTTCTGTTTTGTTCGATGCATTGGTGCTGACCGATGGCCGCAAGGCAGTAAAGGCCCTGGCAGATAACCCCGATACTATGGCTTTTATCAAAGATGCATTCAGGCACGGTAAACCTATTCTCGCTCTTGGCGCCGCTAAACAGTTGCTGGATTTGGCTGGCATCGCAGTCAATAAGGATGAGGATAAGGGCGTGCTACTGACTGACTGCACTAACGCTGCAGGTATCGCCCCGGTATTTATTAACGCTATCGCAGCGCATCGTCATTTGCCACGGCTGGGGTGAACAGCACTGGTGCCGCCACAGGAAGAGCTGAAAAAAGTTGAGACAGCAATAGGCGCATCCCGGGCAGAGAATGCCCGGGATGCTAGGCTGACTTAGCAGCGGATCACTGGCAACTGTTCATTGCTCAGCTAACTCAGGGATGAGTCAGTTAATCGCGTCGCTCAAAGGCCGGCGCTGATGTTAATTCATCACGGCTGACATTAATTCGCAATTCCTGCTCGTCCGCTTTGCCAGAGCGCTTTACATGGCCCCAACCTACTGCAACATCTTTCTCACCCATGCCAAGAAAGCCACCAACGCTGACAATTACCGCTTGGATCTGGCCGTTACTGTCAACAATTAGGTCGACGACCTCACCGATGTCCTCATCATTGTTGGTCTGCACTTCTGCACCTAACAAATGACTGGCGTGCATACCGTTAGCTGGCACCGCTGTTAAATAGTCCTGATTTTTCATCCGGGAATTATCCAGCATGTTTTTGTGAGCAGTATCTTTATGCATATCCATTTTGTCAGTTTTGTCTGTCCGCTGGTTACTCTGGTCGTTTTTAGTAACCCGAACGCTGACATCCTGCGCTATGGCAGCGCCGGCGCCTAAGGTTATTGCAGGTGTAACCAATGCATAAAAAATAATAGAATTTAACTTTTTCATATGAATCTCCGTCGAATTGACTAAGGCTGTCGGGCAAGATGTCCGCCATCACCGTTTCACCACAGCGTCTTGCCGGTACTCTTACCGCTAAGACTCTGAATCGCCATCTGAGCTGGAATTCAGGATGAAAATTGACTGTACAACAATGGACGTACCCAGTCGGTGCGCTGACGCACTTAACTTGATAAGACAACGAGAAATGTCAGCAGATATCCGCTTAAAAAACACAACCGGGAAGGAAAGCAAAGCATAGCCGCTGCGCGGCTATGTCAGCTAATCTGAATAGTTACAGGGAGGCTAAAAAGCGTTCGCGTCGTGGCAGGTAGTAATTATCGTAATCCAGTGAGAACAACACCTTCCCAGCACGGCCAATGATCTCGTGCCGTGGTACAAAACCGATGACCCGCGAGTCGGCACTGTTATCGCGGTTATCGCCCAGCACCAGATAATGGCCCTCAGGCACCTGCACCGGTGCAAAGTTAGCCAAACCACTTGATACCGGGGCTAACTTAACGGCATGAGAGATACCACCCAGTTGCTCTGTTAACAGCAATTCGTTGCCGGCCTCTGTTTCCGCTGCTGGATCCGATTCGGTGTAATCCACCCGCTTGCCATTAATACTCAGCACATTTTGCTGCATGGCAACCACATCGCCCGGCATACCAACCACTCGTTTAACCAGACGGTTATCGGCCGCTTCTGAAGCGAATATCACAATATCGCCGCGCTTTGGGTCGGCCAGCTTTAGCATTGACACGGTGCTAAATGGCAGGCGCAAATCATAGGCCATTTTATTCACTAAAATCCGGTCGCCAATTTCAATAGTGGGTTGCATTGAACCGGAGGGCACATCGTTCCAGTCGGCCACGGCACTTCTGAAGACAAACATTAAGCTGATAAACACGATAAGGCCGCGATTATCGCGCCACAGCTGTTTAAGTTTCCTCATAACTTTCCTTGTTGATTTCGTAACGCTCAGTATGACCAACAGCCAGTCACCAAGTTCAGACCTGTTCACACAAGGCCTTCAGCTTCTGCAATGCTATAGGCCAGCGACTTGACATAAACTCATCATATGACGGGGCTATTTCCTGCTCTACTCTTATCTCCGTACCTTCCGGCACCGTTTTAAAATAGTAATTTTCATAAGCTGGCGCCCAGCTGCTAACCTGCTCGCTACTTAAGTCATCTTTGCCGGCAACCACAAAGCCCAGATGCTTAATCGACACAAACTTCAGCGGTTCCAGCTCGGCAATCGTTGCCACCATGCCATCGCCAGAAGGCGACAAAAACCGCATGGGCTCCCCCTTTTGCCACTTACCTTCAAAGTATGAGCCTTCGCAAAAAGCCGAGGTCCAAACGCGAAAACCGGCATCATCAAACATCCGCTGCCACACCAACTCTACCGGTGCATTAATCACAATACTGAAGTTTATTTGTTTAACCTTGCGCATTGTTCACCTTCTTTCTCTAGTTTGAAGCCAGGCACATGTTACCGGAATTATATCGACCGCACTGCATTACCGGTATATAGACTGGTTACCTTAATGACGTTGTTTAATGACATGTTTCGGAGCAGAACCAAAGGCATTTTTAAACACCCGGCTAAAGTGACTGGGGTCATTAAAACCTAACTGATAACACACCTGGCTGATCCGCTCGCCCGTTTGCAATAAACGATAGGCTTGTTGTAAGCGCAGTTGTTGCTGCCACACCGCGGGTGTCACACCAAACGCCAGTTTAAACTGCTGATAAAATTTACTGCGGCTCATGCAGGCAATTTTGCACAAGGTATTTATTTCTATCGTGTCGCTTAAGTGTTGTTCGATATAAATTAATACGTTATCAAGTGGTGTTGCTGTTGTTTGCTGCTGACAACTTGCCAGCATGACATCGCGGCTTTGTTGCTGTAATAAACGCGTGATCAGCTCGTTCAACGACAATTCGATCAGGTAATCGCGGTGCTGCTCGTTCTCACTAAAAAGGGTGATCATCCGCTGCAGCAATTGCTGGGTTTGAGCATTATGTTGGCTATGGACTAACTTTGGTACGTACTGAAAAAAATCGTCATGACTAATTTCTTGCCGAAAATTAAGGGCATCAACAACCTGACGGATTTTATCAGTACTAATCTCTATCGCTAAGCAGGTGGTGGGGTTATTAAGTGACGCATCAGGAAAGTCGATCAGCACTTTTTGGCGCGGTGCCAGCACGAAAGATTGGTTGGGTAAAAAGGCACTGTGGTACTGGCTGTCGGCCACATGCATAATTTTTTTGCCGCTAATCATGCCACAAAACAGTAACTCACTGGAGTGCAATGCTACTTTTTGCGCATCCTGGTAGGTGTCGTAAATACTTAACTCTGCGTGCTCACCGGCAAAGCTCACTTTGTTTTCAATGAGGACATCAAGACGTTGCCGTTTTCTGGTGAGTACCGATGTATTCATAGTATCTCTTGGTGCCTCTTATTACCGCAGCCAAAATTTGGACAAATAGTCAAAAAATCCGGACTGGAAGTCAAGCCTGCATTCACCGGCTCCGCTAAGGTGGTTTGAAGGCGGTTACACAAACAATAACCCACCGCCAGTTTTAGTCAACAATTTGGACAGAGGACACATCATGATTTATGCAAATCCAGGTACCGCAGGCGCCCTTGTTAACTTTAAAACCCAGTATGGCAATTATATTGGGGGTGAATGGCTAGCACCGGTTAAAGGTGAGTACTTCGACAACATTAGCCCGGTAAACGGCAAGGTATTCTGTAAAATCCCCCGCTCTGGTAAAGAAGACATAGAGTTGGCAATCGATAAAGCCCACCAGGCAAAAGCCGCCTGGGGTGCGACATCCGTCACCGCACGAAGCAATGTTTTATTGAAAATTGCCGATCGGATTGAACAAAACTTAGAAATGCTGGCTGTCGCAGAATCCTGGGATAACGGTAAAGCCATTCGCGAAACCCTGGCTGCTGATATTCCATTGGCGGCCGACCATTTTCGCTATTTTGCCGGCTGCATTCGCGCCCAGGAAGGCAGTATTGGCGAGATAGATGAAACCACGGTGGCTTATCACTTTCATGAACCATTAGGAGTGGTCGGCCAGATTATTCCATGGAATTTCCCTATCTTGATGGCAGCATGGAAACTGGCGCCCGCTCTGGCTGCAGGTAACTGCGTGATACTAAAACCAGCAGAACAAACACCGGCATCTATCCTGGTGCTGATGGAGCTGATTGGCGATTTGCTACCGGCGGGCGTACTAAATGTGGTGAATGGCTTTGGCCGAGAAGCAGGCGAAGCGCTGGCGACCAGCACACGTATTGCCAAAATTGCCTTTACCGGTTCTACGCCGGTAGGCTCGCATATTCTGAAATGTGCCGCAGACAATATTATTCCGTCCACGGTAGAGCTGGGCGGTAAATCCCCGAATATCTTCTTTAACGATGTGATGGATAAAGATGATGCATTTCTCAGCAAGGCAATTGAAGGTGCAGTGCTGGCCTATTTCAACCAGGGTGAAGTCTGTACCTGTCCGTCACGGCTGTTTATTCAGGAAGATATTTACGAGCAATTTATCGAGCGCATTCTGGCACGCACCTTACAGATAAAGCGCGGTAACCCACTGGATAGCGAAACCATGGTGGGTGCCCAGGCGTCACAAGCTCAGTTTGAGAAAATCTTAAGCTACATTGAAATTGGTAAAAAAGAAGGCGCGACGGTGCTAACCGGTGGTAAAGTTGAGCAGTTAAGCGATGATTTAAGTGGCGGTTTTTACATTCAACCCACCATTCTGAAAGGCAGCAACGACATGCGAGTATTCCAGGAAGAAATTTTTGGCCCGGTTATCTCAATGTCGACCTTTAAAGATGAAGCCGAAGCGCTGGAGCTGGCAAACAGTTCCGAGTTTGGCTTAGGCGCCGGGGTATGGACCCGCAATATGAACCGCGCTTATCACTTTGGCCGGAAAATTGAAGCCGGCCGGGTCTGGACCAACTGTTACCACATGTACCCTGCCCACGCCGCCTTTGGCGGCTATAAAAAATCCGGCATCGGCCGCGAAACCCACAAGCTGGCACTGAACCATTACCAGCAAACAAAGAACTTACTGGTTAGCTACAGCGAAGATCCACTAGGGTTCTTTTAAGCCGTTAAAAATCTTTTAACCACGATATGGCGCTGCTGTTGAAGTCGCGCCGCTTTTTTTGGGCGTTACCAGCTCAGCTCTAACGAATTTATCAAGCGACATGGCTTACCCCTGGCGCAGCACCGATCATTCTAATGGCCAGATCTGATGCTTCTAAAACTAAACAGCCTTGAGAAAAACATCATGAAGTGTCTGAAGGCTTGGATATTTTGTTTGTTGGGTTTTAAAAACCAATGCCTTAGTCTGCTATGAGCGAAATTGAGACTGTCGCCATTTATGTAATATATAATCTGCAAATCTACAAAGCAGACATTAAGCTAACTTATTCCTACCCAGTAATGAGTTTTCCTTTGAATAATTTCAACTAATTGTCTTTGATTAGAGAATGTAATACTCTCACTGCAAAAAAAATGAATGGATGCAAAATGTTAATTGACTGGCTATCAAATAAAAATTTAAAGGATTCGGATAGTTTAATCATCAGGGTTGCAGCCGTTGTTATGTTTGCAGGCTCAGTCTTTATACTAAATGAAGTTTTAATATGGAACTTAAGCTTATTATCACTAATTGGTATTTCTGCAATTGCTGGAAGTATCGGATTTTTTGTCGCAAAAACCTCTCCTATTGCGATAAAAGCTATTCCGCCTGTTGTATTCTTCTCCGTAACAGTATTGCTTTCGATTGAGCTTTACAAGAGCTACTCATTACAAAAAGAGAGATCCGTATTTTTAGCTGAAACAGATAATTGTAAAGCATTAGGCCTGCAGATTGTAAACAAAGGTTCTCGGACTCCTGTATGTATGGAGAGAGAAACACTCGCCAACGAAAAATATTGTTATTATTTTATGGATAAAGAGTGGTTTTGTAAGACTTATACCCACTCAGATGTAATAGCCATGCCTGAAGGGCATGAACTTCCTCTGGTTGTAAGTGTTAAGTAAAATTGGCCACGGTTTTATAGTAAAACCAGTATCTTTACTCGTACTCATTTGGTTTATTTAATGCGGGCGATAAACTAGTCACAACGCCACTGTGTTTCTGTGTGTTTCTACAACAGAATTAGCCGTTCATCGCTTTAAGATCACAACACCGACGCCGCTTGCTGTGGCTGTGGCTTTTAACGTTAATTTGCTGCCTATGTTATTACCGGGTTGGCAGCGCCCTCGCCTACTACCGTATGCCAGCTTTTCATAAGGCCGTTTACCGCGTGTGGCTCGGCTTTGGCAAAGGCGGTTGGAATGTCAGCACTGTCGCAACGAATCAGCAGCAGTGCGCGGTATGGTAGATCAATAAATAGTGTTTCATCCCTACTCTGCTTTTTTGGTTGCCTGCCAGTTCACTGCCTGCCAGTTACCATTTTTGCGGATAAAAGTACCGCTGTTGAAAAAGCGCAGAGTTTCGGTATCTGATTTTCCTACCAGGGTAAAAGCTACTACGGCGGTGTCGCCATATTGCAGAATTTGCACATCTTCGCTGCTGTAGCGCATGCCTATTTCATTGGGCTTTAACTCACCCCGGCTGTTTACTGACTGCATTAACTCAGCTTTACCAAAGCGGGTGCCGTTTGAGCTGGTATAAATGAGCTCGTCGGCCCAGTATTTATTATGAATAGCCGGGTCGTTACGGGTGGCGCCATCTAAAAACTCGCCCAGCAATGCAATAAGTTCGGTTTTATCGTCGGCGATGGCCAGGGTTGGGGTAAGTAGTGTGGGTGTCAGTAATAGCGTTGCAAGCAGTAAGCTGGTTTTCATGGAAGATCCCTGATATAAACCCCTCATCTTTCAATGATTTTGGGTATGGCTCTTGTTCTTAGCCGTTAAGCTATCACATAATTCGATTTTAGGTGAACCACTTACGTTAAGAAAAACGCCAGCATTCTTTGCCGGCGTTTTACAGATCAATTAACTTAATGTCGTTATGGTTGGCCAGTCAGTGTTTGTTTAAGATCTCTGTCGCCCCGCTTCGGCTTCATGGTATAGCAACCATTCCTGCCGTCACATTGCATCGTTCTTATCCTGTTTAAACTACCCCTGGTATAAATGCCGGTATTATTTAATTGCGTTACCACAGTACTCAGTATGTTGTCAGGTTTAAAATCACGGCCAAACACCTGAATAACTTCCATATCGTAAGACTGTTGCAAATCCGCTACCAATTCCGCTGCTTCAGGCTTTGGTGTCAGTATTGCAATGGTTTCCTTTAAATAAGGCCTGGACTCTTCATGACCAGACAACACCAGGTTCTTAAAAAGCTGGGCGGCACCTTCCAAATCAAGCTCGGTATAGGCACCCTGCTGCTTTAATCTGGCTAGCAGGAACATCGCATCGAGTAATCGCTTATCACTTGCTTGCTCCAGCAACTCAACGCCGGTCGCTATGTCAGCTTCATCAGGCTGCTGAAGTAACAGCAGTGCTTTTTTGTATTGGGCGGGGGTATGTTTTAATTCAACCGCTTGGGTTAGCAGGGTATGCGCTTTTTGCAGATCCTGTGTAACAACTAATCCTTCGCGATACCATTCCGACAGTAAAAATACCGCCGTCGGATGGCGATAACTGACAGCGCGCTGTAAATAACTCAGCGCCTTTTCAGGGTCAGCGTCACGGCCATCGCCGGTTGCGTATACCATACTGAGTAGGGTCATGGCCTCAAAACTACCAAAACGGGCCATGCGGTGCAGGGTCCTTATTTCATCGTCACATTTGTCATCAGCACAGGCGGCAACGTCACCATCAGGGGTGTTTGACTGAGCGTATGAAGGAGACAAACTCGCTGCAATCATCATACTGGCCGTCAAAAAAAGCATACTAGCTTTTGTCATTGTTACACCTTCTAATCATTACTGGTTTAATGCGCCAGTTTTTAAAGCTGGCGCATTAAATAACAAAGGCTGATTCTAATTTACTTTTGTCCAGTGAGTACTTGTCTGAGACTTTTTTCACCAGGCTGAGGCCTGAAAGAAAGGCAGGTATTAGTAACATCGCAAGTTGCCGCCGGAAACTTATTCATACTGCCACGAGAATAAATCCCTGTGCGGTTCATCTGACTAATTGCATTACTAAGTAAAGAGGTCGCATTAAAATCACGGTCAATAACCCGGATTACTTCGACATCATATGATTGTTGCAAATCTGCCACGAGTGCTGATTTACCGGGTTCGGCTGCCAGCATAGCGATAGTTTCACGTAAATATGGTCTGGACTGATCATGACCAGAGAGCACAAGCTTCTTATAGAGTTGGGCCGCGCCTTCAAGATCGGTTTCTACAAAAGCACCATTCATTTTCATTCTGGCAAGCAAAAACATCGCATCGACTAACCGCTTGTCACTTGCCTGCTCCAGCAAGGTAATGGCTTCAGTAACATTGGCAGTATCTGGCTGCTGCAGTAACTGTAACGCTTTTCTGTATTGCGCCGGTGGATGATTCAATTTGACGGCCTCTGCTAAAAACTTAGCAGCTTGTTGTAGGTCCTGAGCCACAACAAATCCCTCACGGTACCATTCAGACATTAGAAACACAGCCATTGGAGAGCGATTTTTTACCGCACGTTCAAGATAATTCAGCGCCTTTTCATGGTCTGCTTCACGGCCATCACCAGTGGCATAAACCATACTAAGCAAGGTCATTGCTTCATAATTACCATAACGAGCCAATTTATGAAGGCTGAGTATGTCACCATCGCATTGACCCTCTGCACAGGCCAAATTGATTGAATCAGGGTTATCTGGCTGCGCACTCAATGGAAACATGGTTAGCACGCCAAGTAAGCTAAAACCTACAAAAACTTTAGTTGTTTTTTTCATTTTTAAGTCCATTTGTTACCATAGGGTTAGGTAAAACCAGATTAGTATCAAAAACAGATACTGTCAACGCTCATATTTTTTACAATTAGCAGGTATTTAGGCGCCTGTCTGAAAAGATGTAATTAATACTCATTGAATAGCGTCTGGACTCTACTGTATAGAACGAGTGCAGGTACTGATAATTTATATAAATAATTTGGAATAAAACTACCCAAACAAAATTGACTGGCCAGCCTTGAAAAAAATTGACACTTTTACGGGGCATCCCAAAACAAAAAGACGCCGCAGCGTCTTTTTTATCTCCATAGCACCCAGCTTACATGCTGATGCCACCGTCTATTTCCACTACCCGACCGGTGAAAAAGTCGTTTTCGAAAATGTACTTGGCGGTGTGGGCAATTTCACTGGCTTCGCCTAAGCGGCCTACCGGTTTCATTTTCTCTAAACGATCACGTGCTTCAGGCTTCATGGCGTCAGTCATGGCGGTGCGGATCACACCGGGCGCGATAGCACCGACCCGAATACCAAAGCGCCCCAGCTCGCGGGCCCAGGTTACTGTCATCGCTACCACGCCGGCTTTAGACGCGGCATAGTTAGTCTGGCCCATATTGCCGCCCCGGGCGACACTCGACATATTAATAATAACGCCCTTGGTGCCGCGCTTAACCATAACGGCAGCCGCTTCACGGCCACACAGAAATACTCCGGTCAGGTTAACGTCAATAACTGACTGAAACTGCGCCAGTGACATTTTACTGACCAGCTCACCGTCTTTGTATTTCAGCAACAGGCCGTCACGTAAAATGCCAGCATTATTAATCAGGCCGTCGATGCCGTTAAAATCGCTGTCGATTTGGCTAAAAGTCTCTTCTACCTGAGCTTCGTCTGCTACGTTGGCGCTGTAGGTTTGCACAGTAGTGCTGGCTGAAAGCTCGGCTTTGGCGGCCGCTAACTGCTCGGCATTCATATCAATTAATGCCAGTTTGGCGCCTTCGCTGGCACACATCCTGGCCATTTCCAGGCCCAGGCCCTGGGCGCCGCCGGTAATTACAATGGTTTTGTTTTGCAGCTTCATACAGCTTTCTCCATAAAGGCCTGCGCTTCGAAAATTTTACGGCGTGCAGGCTCATCTTTCTGTTAGCAACAAAGCTGAAAGCTTTGCTTTCGTTCAATTCCAATTGGGCTTTAACCCGAAAATCCGCCAGCCGCTGCGTACATTTTTCGTCGAAAACGCCGTAAATACCTCCCTGTAGGCTCCTCTTTTTCATCCATGAAAAAGACGTTCCGCCAAAAAAGTACATCCGCGTATGTCTCTGATGTAACGTCGAGCTGGTTTAAAAAGCCGTAGCAGCGGATACGGATGTACTTTTTTCGGAGACCGTTGCAGGCCATGGATGGCCGGAACCGAGCCCCATGGACGGTTTATGGCGTGTTGCAGAAAAAATGTACGCAGTAGCAGCGGTTGCCTGCGACCGCCTAACCAGAATCAACCTATTACCAACTATCAGGCATTCTTTTCAAACATCTTAAAAATACTGGAAAAATCCAGTTTGCCGTTACCGGCCTGCTGATGCTGCACATATAAGTTATGCGCCAGCTCACCTAATGGCGTGTCACTGCCACTGTGGTTAGCCGCTTCCAGCGCCAGGCCTAAGTCTTTGGCCATCAGGTCGACCATAAAGCCACCCTGATAATCATTAGAAGACGGCACATTATCCATCACACCCGGACAAGGGTTGTATAGCTCTAATGTCCAGTTCCGGCCCGAGCTTTTCAGCATAATGTCTGACAATACTTTCGGGTCCAGGCCATTATTAATGCCCATTTGCAGCGCTTCAGAGGTGCCAGCCATTAAAATGCTCAGCAGCATATTATTACAAATTTTTGCGACCTGACCCGCGCCAATAGCCCCGGCATGGAACAGGTTTTTACCCATATTGCTAAGCACAGTGTGGGCATTTTGAAAGTCCTGGCTGGCGCCACCAACAATAAAGGTTAAGGTACCGGCTTTGGCGCCGCCTACTCCGCCTGATACTGGTGCATCGATAAAAGCGATACCCTGCTCGGCTAAGCCTATGCCAACCGTGCGGGCACTTTCGGCATCAATGGTAGAACAATCGATAACCAGTGCCTGCTTGCTGATAGCGCTGGCAATGCCCTGCTCGCCCAGATACAGGCCAATGACATGCTTACCCGCCGGCAGCATAGAAATAACATAATCGGTGCCGGCAACGGCCTCTTTGGCAGAACTGGCGACTTTAGCACCTTCCGCTTTTATCTGCGCCAGCGCTGCTTCGGACAAATCGAACGCGATAACGTCGTGGCCGGCTTTTAATAAGTTAGTGGCCATTGGGCCACCCATATTTCCTAAACCGATAAATGCAACTTTAGCCATAATAAATTCCTTGCAGTTGTTCTGGTAAATTAACTATCCAGTAAGCCCAGATCTTTTAACGGGTGCTCATTGTCCGGCCAGGGTGAGCTGAATAATAACTCGATAACCTCAGCTGGTACCTCGGCTACTGTTGGGTACTGCCATTTTGGGGTTAAGTCTTTATCAATCAATAAAGCACGCACCCCTTCCTGAAACTCGCCCAGCTGACCACATTGCACACTAATACCCAGTTCCAGCCGGAAACTGTCGGCGAGAATTTTACTCTGGCCCAGTTGCAATAATCTGAAAACAATATGAGCGGTGATCGGGCTGCCATAAGCTAACGATTGCTTGGCTTTGACCAGCCATTTATCGTCACCCTCCATATCATTAATAGCACTAATCACTTGCGGCAAACTGTTGATATCTGCCAGCGCAGTAATGGCACTTTGATGCGGCCGGATCTGGCTCAATGGCATTTTAGTGCGACACTGCTCCTCTGCGCTGCGTAACACATCTGATAACTTCTGATGATTCAGGGCAATGGTTTCGCCCCATTTCACGGTTAAAAGTTTATCAACCAGCGCCGCTTTATCTTCGTGCAGAATAAAATGATCGGCCAGATGAATAAATTTAGCATCGGCGGCATTAATTGACGCGCCGGTTAACCCTAAAAAGATGCCGCAGCCTGGCGGCATCCGGTTTAAAAACCAGCTGGCACCGACATCCGGGTATAAACCAATCGCCATTTCCGGCATGGCGATGCGGCTGCTGGCTGTGACTACCCGGTGCGAGGCGCCGGCCATCAGGCCGAGGCCACCGCCCATCACTATGCCATTACCCCATACCAGCACGGGCTTATCAAAGGTGTGGATTAAATAATCCAGGGTATATTCTTTGGTGAAAAACTCTTCCACATAGGGGTGATAATAATCTGGGCTTTCTTTCATTGCCTGGTATAAATCACGGATATCACCACCGGCGCAAAAGGCTTTGTCGCCAGCACCTTGCAGCAACACCATGGCTATGCTTGGGTCGTCCTTCCAGGCCTGCATTTGCGGCAATAACGACTCGACCATCGGCAAACTTAACGCATTTAACGACTTTTCAGAGTTAAGGGTAGCAACCGCAATTTTTTTGCCATTGTCAGCCGTAAGTTCCTGATATAACACTACGTCTGTGCTCATACTCATCACCCGTTTACCCAGTTTGCCTGGCGTTTTTCTAAAAAGGCCTGCACACCTTCAACCTGATCTTTAGTGTCGAACAAACCAACAAACAGCTCGCGCTCTAATGGCAAGGCTGCATTAATATTGCCGGTCCGCCCCTGCTGGATTAGCTTTTTACAGGCGGTTACCGCCACCGGACTCTGGCCGGCCACTTTATCGGCCAGCGCTAGTGCAGCCTCTAATACGGTACCGGTGGCTACCACTTCTTCGACTAAACCAATTTGCAGCGCTTTTTCAGCATTTAGCCGCTCGCCGCATAAAATCATTCGTTTGGCCCAGCCTTCGCCGACCAGCCACGCCAGATTCTGGGTGCCACCCGCACAAGGCAGTAAGCCTACTTTGGCTTCTGGCAGCGCCATTTGCGCTTGTTGCTCGGCAATACGGATATCACAGGCAAGTGCGACTTCTAAACCGCCGCCCATCGCATAGCCATTAATGGCAGCAATCGACACGCCACGAAAGGCGCTTAAGGTTTCAAAAGCTTCGCCAAAAATCCGCGCCATATCGCTGGCAACGGCTTTGTCGCCATCAGCAAACAGTTTTAAATCGGCACCGGCTGAGAAGAATTTGTCACCTTCGCCGGTGATCACTAATGCATAAATATCTTTGTCATTGTTCAGGCTGATAACCGTGTCGCGCAACTCGGTTAAGCTGGCATGGGTCCAGGTGTTGGCTGGCGGGTTTGCCATGGTGATAAGCGCCGTGTGGCCGCGCTTTTCCAGTGTTAATTGAGCCATTAATGTCTCCTTTTTTGGCAATACTCGGAAGTTGAACGAGGTGAATAAGGTTTGTTCTAAGCCGACCGTTGAAGCCCTGGACGGGCGGAAACGAGCCCCCAGGGATGGGTTTACGGCGTGTCGGCGTGAACAAACCTGGTTCACCTTTTCGCTAAACCACGAACATTATCCGTTATCTTGGTTACAGAATGTCGCCTGCAGCTTCATCCAGTAACCGCCGGCCGATAATCAACCGCATAATTTCATTGGTGCCTTCCAAAATCTGGTGCACCCGCACATCGCGGAAATGCCGCTCCAGCGGATATTCCTTAATGTAGCCATAGCCACCGTGCAGCTGCAGCGCCTGATCGCACACCTGAAAGCCAACATCAGTGGCAAAGCGTTTAGCCATGGCACAGTATGCAGTGGCTTCACCGTCTTTTTCATCCAGCTTAAACGCCGCTAAACGCACCAACTGGCGGGCAGCCACTAACTCGGTGGCCATATCAGCCAGTTTAAACTGCAGTGCCTGAAACGCTGCCAGGGGCTTACCAAACTGCTGACGCTCCAGCATATAGTTACGGGCAGTATTTAGTGCCTGCTGGGCAGTACCAATAGAACAGGTGGCGATATTTATCCGGCCGCCGTCCAGGCCTTTCATGGCAAAACCAAAACCTTCGCCTTCGTTGCCCAGCAGGTAATGGGCAGGAATACGCACATCTTCAAAGGTAATTAAGCGGGTTGGCTGAGCATTCCAGCCCATTTTTTCTTCGGCTTTACCATAAATAACCCCTTTGGCATCGGCTGGCACAATAAAGGCAGAAATGCCTTTGGGGCCAGCTTCGCCGGTACGGGCCATCACCACTAATACTTCGGTTTCTCCGGCGCCAGAGATAAACATCTTCGAGCCGTTTAGCACATAGTCACTGCCATCTTTTTTGGCAGAGGTACGTAAACCCGCCGCATCTGAGCCTGAGCCCGGCTCGGTTAAGCAGTACGATGCAAGCTTCTGGCCGGTGACTAAATGCTCTACCCACTCGGCTTTGGCGTCCGCCGTGCCCCAGGTGGCAATCATCCAGGTGGCCATATTGTGAATAGTCAGCATGGCGGTGGTGGCGGTACAGCCCATCGCCAGTTGCTCAAAAATAATCGACGAATCCAGCCGGGATAAACCCATACCGCCGTCATCTTCAGCGGTATACAGCGAGCAAAAGCCCAGCTCACCGGCTTTTTGAATCACGTCTTTCGGGAAATGATGATCCCGGTCCCACTTTGCGGCATGCGGCGCCAGTTCTTGTTCAGCAAACTGTTTGGCCACATCAACAAAGGCTTGCTGGTCTTCTGTTAAATTGAAATTCATTGCTACATCCTGATTTAAATCCGATGTCTGATGAGGACTGCAGACTTTGCTAAGCCGACCGTTGAAGCCCTGGACGGGCGGAAACGAGCCCCCAGGGACGGTTTATGGCGTGTCGGCGTGCAAAGTGTGCTGGCCTCCTCAATAAGGCTCAGTTATTCACTAAGCCCGTCTTGTTGCTTTTATTAACGCAGGTTAATTGACATATTAGGGCCAGAAACCGGAATATCGTCGTCAAACCAGCGGGCAGTAATGGTTTTGGTCTCAGTGTAAAAACGCACCGCCTGCTTACCATAAGCATGCTGATCGCCATAGAACGAGCCTTTCCAGCCAGTAAACGAGAAGAACGGCAGTGGCACCGGAATTGGAATGTTAATCCCGACCTGGCCTACTTCCACTTCATGCTGGTACTTACGGGCAGCCGCACCGCTGGCGGTAAAGATTGACGTACCGTTACCGTAAGGGCTGTCATTAACTACTTTCAGCGCATCCTGCAGTGTCGGCACCTGCATGGTGGTTAACACCGGGCCAAAAATTTCTTGCTTATAAATTTCCATCTCGGTAGTGACATTGCTAAACACGGTTGGGCCAACCCAGTTACCGTCTGGATAACCTTCCACTTTGCAGTCTGAGCCATCCAGCACACAGGTGGCGCCTTCTTTTTTACCCTGCTCAATTAACGACAATACCCGGGCACGCGCCTGCGGGCTGATTTGCGGGCCGTAAGCCGCGTTCGGGTCGGTATAGACACCAGGCCGAACTTTGCCAATGGCCGCCGCTACTTCCGGGATCCACTCGGCAGCAGCACCAACAAATACCGCAACAGATATCGCCATACAACGCTGACCGGCCGCACCTACTGATGCACCAACCAGGGCATTTACTACCTGCTGCTTATTCGCATCCGGCATAATGACCATATGGTTTTTCGCGCCGGCAAAAGCCTGTACCCGTTTTAAGTTGTCGGTACCGGTTTTGTAAATATACTGGCCAACATTGACTGAACCGACAAACGAAATGGCTTTAATATCCGGGTGGTGCAGTATCGCATCGACCTGCTCTTTCGCGCCGTGCACGACCTGCAACACGCCTTTAGGCGCACCAGCTTGTACAAACAGTTCAGCAATTTTATTTACCGTCATCGGATCTTGCTCTGACGGTTTTAAAATAAAGGTATTGCCGCAGGCAATGGCCATTGGGAACATCCACAGTGGGATCATCGCCGGGAAGTTAAACGGGGTAATGCCGGCACAGACGCCCAATGGTTGAATGTAGCTGTAGGTGTCGATGCTGCGCGCGACGTTTTCAACGGTTTCGCCCATCATTAATGAGGGGATATTGGCGGCTTGCTCCACCACTTCGATACCACGCCAGACATCGCCTTTAGCGTCTTCAACGGTTTTACCCAGCTCCCGGCAGATAATGTCGGCAATTTCGGCCTGGTGCTCTTTTAATAAATGCGCAAAGCGCATCATTAAGCGGGCGCGCTCTGATACCGGCACTTCTTTCCAGGTTAAAAAGGCCGCTTTGGCCGACTCGACCGCCCGGGTCATTTCCTCTGCTGTGGCGCAAGGTACCTGGGCAATCACTTCCTGAGTAGCCGGGTTGGTGACGGGGATCAGTTTGTCACTGTTTGAGGTGACGAACTCGCCGTCGATAAAATGCTTAACCTGTTGTGTCATATTGCTTCTCCCGGTTGTTGGGTATGCCATCAGCCTGTTATATGTTTAATAAGAGGTTGTGCTGAACGGCGGTATTTCGGTGCAAAGAGATCGGTTGCGATACCCGCTGTGCTCGCCACAGCAACTCAGATTTGTTGCACAAATCTTCAGACACTCTGCGGCTGCGCTATCGGGTTCCCAACCTCACTCCTAATTTTCTAATACTGTTCTGATTTACAGAACTTCAACTGCTAAAGCGACGGCTTCACCGCCACCGATACACAGTGAGGCGACGCCTTTACTCAGGCCGCGGTTACGCAGCGCATGAATAAGGGTAACCAGAATACGGGCGCCTGACGCACCTATCGGGTGGCCCAACGCGCAGGCACCGCCGTTAACGTTTACTTTGGCTTCATCCAGCCCCAGCTCGTTAATCGCCAGCATGGTTACCATGGCAAAAGCTTCGTTAATTTCCCATAAATCGACCTGCTCTTTATCCCAGCCGGCTTTTTGCAATACTTTTTGCATCGCGCCAACCGGGGCAACGGTAAACAGCGCCGGCTCCATGGAATTAGTGCTGTGCGCCACAACGCGGGCCAGAATGGTAGCGCCCTGGGCTTTGGCATCTGCTTCGCGCATTAATACCAGTGCTGCCGCGCCATCAGAAATAGAGCTGGAGTTTGCCGCTGTAATGGTGCCGTCTTTAGCAAAAGCCGGCCGTAAAGACGGAATTTTATCCAGTTTGGCATTGCCTGGCTGCTCGTCTACCTTAAAGGTCACTTCGCCTTTACGGGTTTGAAAGCTAACCGGGGCAATTTCAGCCTCAAAAGCACCATTGCTGATCGCTTGCTGGGCACGAGTAGTGGATTGCACAGCAAAGGCGTCCATCTGCTCGCGGGTTATGCCTTTCTCATCCGCAGTGCCCTGAGCAAAGCAGCCCATGGCTTTGCCATCGTAGGCGTTTTCCAGGCCGTCCAGCATCATATGATCTTTAACTTCGCCATGGCCCATGCGGTAGCCGCTGCGTGCTTTGGGCAATAAATAAGGCGCATTTGACATCGACTCCATGCCACCGGCCACGACCAGATCGGCGCTACCGGCTTTTAATAAATCACTGGCCAGCATTACGGCCTTCAAACCTGAACCACATACTTTATTGATAGTAGTTGCACCGGCAGTTAGCGGTAAGCCCGCTTTTAAGGTGGCCTGACGCGCTGGGGCCTGGCCTAAACCGGCTGGCAGCACGTTACCCATAATTACTTCGCTGACCTTATCGCCACTAACACCGGCCTGCTCTAACGCCGCTTTAATGGCAGTCGCGCCAAGCACGGTGGCGTCAACCTCGGTTAAGCCGCCCATAAAGCCGCCCATCGCGGTGCGTTTTGCCGCAACGATTACAATATTGTGTCCGGTATTGTCAGAAGCCATTTTACTCTCCTATCAAGGTTGGCCTGAAAAGATGCCCAAGAGCCTACACCAAATTTACGTTTACGCCAACGTCAACCATCTAGCACTATGGTAGTGTCGGCCGATTATAGTTCGGGAAATGGTTCATTAAACTGTACAGTCGGACCAGCAAACTCTGGCATTTTTGCTTTACAAAGCCAAGCAAATCGCTCTTTTGTTGATTTTCAACACCCACCATCAGCTTTACCTTTACGTAAACTTCACTTATAGTTGATGGCGTTTTTCGGGAAGGCGGTTATGACAGAAAAAGAAGAAAAAACCTACAGTATCAGCGAGCTGGCTAAAGAGTTCGACATTACGACCCGCAGCATTCGGTTTTACGAAGACCAGCGGCTGCTTACGCCTTTACGTAATGGCCAGACCCGCATTTACAGCAAACGTGACCGGGTAAGGTTAAAGCTTATTCTACGTGGTAAACGGCTGGGGTTCAGCCTGGCCGAAACCGGCCAGTTGTTTGAACTTTACGACGCAGATAAAAGCAGCGTTACCCAATTAAATACCATGCTGAAATTAATCGAGCAGAAGAAGAGCGAACTGCATCAGCAACTGGACGATATTAAAGTGGTGCTAATGGAGCTGGTCACCGTTGAAAAACGTTGCCGCGATACCTTAGCCGACGCCAAACAATCCAAAACCGCCTAGGCGGTTTTCAGCATTTAGCAAACGGGGATTTACCATGATTAGCAGTTACAAAGGCCTGAACTTCGATTTAGGCGAAACCGTCGATATGATCCGCGAGCAGGTTAATGCATTTGCCCGCGAAGAAATAGCCCCACGGGCCGAACACATTGACCAGGTTAATGAATTCCCGAATGAGTTATGGCGTAAATTTGGTGACTTAGGCCTGCTCGGCATTACCGTTGATGAAAAGTACGGCGGCTCGGGTCTGGGTTATTTAGAGCATGTGGTGGCTCTGGAAGAAATCAGCCGTGCCTCGGCCTCCGTTGGCCTGTCTTACGGTGCCCACTCTAACTTGTGTGTTAACCAGATTTTCCGCAACGGTACTGAAGAACAAAAACTAAAGTACCTGCCTAAACTGTGCTCTGGTGAGCATATCGGCGCACTGGCAATGAGCGAGCCCAATGCCGGCTCAGATGTGGTCAGCATGAAGCTGCGCGCTGAGCTAAAAGGCGATAAATACATTTTAAACGGCAATAAAATGTGGATCACCAACGGCCCCGACGCCCACACTTACGTTATTTACGCTAAAACCGACATTAATGCCGGCAGCAAAGGCATTACCGCCTTTATCGTTGAGCGCGGCACTAAAGGCTTTAGCACCGCTCAAAAGCTGGATAAGTTAGGTATGCGCGGCTCTAACACCTGTGAGCTGGTGTTTGAAGATTGCGAAGTACCGGCTGAAAACGTGCTAGGCCAGATTGGCGGCGGCGTTAAAGTATTAATGAGCGGCCTCGATTACGAACGTGTGGTACTGGCAGCCGGCCCGCTCGGTATTATGCAGGCCTGCATGGACGTAGTAGTGCCTTACATTCACGACCGTAAGCAGTTTGGCCAGGCTATTGGCGAGTTCCAGCTGGTACAGGGCAAACTGGCCGATATGTACACCCAGATGAACGCGGCAAAATCTTATGTTTATACCGTAGCCAAAGCCTGTGACCGCGGTGAAACCACCCGCAAAGATGCTGCTGCCGTTATTTTGTATTCGGCAGAGCTGGCCACCAAAATGGCGCTGGATGCCATTCAGTTACTGGGCGGTAATGGCTACATTAACGAATACCCTACCGGCCGCTTACTGCGCGATGCCAAGCTGTATGAAATTGGTGCCGGCACCTCTGAAATTCGCCGGATGTTAATCGGCCGCGAGTTATTTACTGAGTCGAACTGATATGACCAAGATCGCGAGTAAAATTAATCCACGCACTGAAGAATTTCAGAAAAACGCTGACGCCATGCAAGCCGTAGTGGACGATCTGAACAGCAAAGTGCAGCAAATTAAACTCGGTGGTGGTGAGGCGTTAATTGCCCGCCATACGGCCCGTGGTAAACTGTTTGTCCGTGAGCGTATTCAGAAGCTGCTTGACCCGGGATCGCCGTTTTTAGAAGTGGGCCAGTTTGCCGGCTGGGAATGTTATGATGACTATGTGCCCAGTGCCGGGGTCGTCGCTGGCATTGGCCGGGTTAGTGGTGTTGAGTGCATGATTGTTGCCAACGACGCCACCGTGAAAGGTGGTACTTATTACCCGCTTACCGTGAAAAAACACTTGCGGGCGCAGGAAATAGCCGAGCGCTGCCACCTGCCCTGCATTTATCTGGTGGATTCCGGCGGTGCTAACCTGCCACGCCAGGATGATGTGTTCCCCGATAAATTGCACTTTGGCCGGATCTTCTTTAATCAGGCCAATATGTCAGCCAAAGGCATTCCACAAATTGCCGTGGTCATGGGCCTGTGTACCGCCGGTGGCGCTTATGTGCCGGCGATGGCCGATGAAAGCATTATCGTTAAAGAGCAAGGCACTATTTTCTTAGCCGGCCCACCGCTGGTGAAAGCCGCTACCGGTGAAGAAGTGTCAGCAGAGGAGCTGGGCGGTGCCGATGTCCACTGTAAGATCTCTGGCGTGGCCGATCATTATGCGTTAAATGATGAGCACGCGCTGCAACTGGCCCGCAATGCGGTGTCACGCTTAAATCGACCAGCGCCTGAACCAATGGATGTAAAAGCGCCGCAAGAGCCGCTGTATGACGCCAAAGAGCTGTACGGCATTGTTGGTACTGATTTACGTAAGCCTTTCAATGTTAAAGAAGTGATTGCCCGGATTGTTGATGGCTCTGATTTTGACGAGTTTAAACAACTCTATGGCGCGACGTTAGTTTGCGGTTTTGCGCGCATCTTCGGCTATCCGGTGGGCATTGTCGCCAATAATGGGATTTTATTCTCAGAGTCGGCGCAAAAAGGCGCCCACTTTATTGAACTGTGTGCTCAGCGCAAAATTCCGCTGCTTTTTTACAGAACATTACCGGCTTTATGGTTGGTAAAAAGTATGAAGCCGAAGGTATTGCCAAGCACGGTGCCAAAATGGTGATGGCGGTAAGCTGTGCCAAGGTGCCGAAATTTACTGTGTTGATTGGTGGCAGCTACGGCGCCGGCAACTACGGCATGTGTGGCCGCGCTTATGACCCAACCATGATGTGGATGTGGCCTAATGCCCGCATTTCAGTAATGGGCGGCGAGCAAGCTGCTGGGGTAATGGCCCAGGTCACCAAAGATGGTCTGGCCCGTAAAGGCGAAACGCTGTCGGCCGAAGCGGAAAAAGCGCTGAAACAGCCGATTATTGAACAGTACGAGAAGCAGGGACACCCCTACTACGCCAGCGGTCGCTTGTGGGATGACGGTATTATTGACCCGGCCCAAACCCGGATGACAGTGGGTCTGGCCTTGGCGGCAGCACTTAATGCGCCAATTGAAGAGACGAAGTTTGGCGTGTTTCGGATGTGATGCAAGTGGTTGTCAGGTGCTTCGGCCATAGACGCTGCAATCGCGCCGTACAACTTTGTCAGAACACGCCGTGAATACATCCCTGTAGGCTCCTGTTTTTCATCCATGAAAAACACGGTTCTGAGCAAAGTGCACTGTGCGCTTGCTGCTACGAGGATTAAGCGGGTGCGGATGTGATTTTTTCGGCGACCGTTGAAGCCCTGGACGGGCGGAAACGAGCCCCCATGGATGGGTTCACGGCGTGTCGCAGACAAAAATTCACGCAGCAACCGCGATGTCGGAGAAAGACAGTCTCAGGTTGCATTAATACTTTCGGAGAAAAGATGAACCAGGTTTACACCCAAGTGAGTATCGACCAGCGCGGCGTGGCCAGCTTAACGTTAAACCGGCCCGAAGTGCACAATGCCTTTGACGATCTGATGATTGCCGAGCTTATTCAGGTACTCGACCAGCTGGCTGCCAACCCGGATGTACGGCTGTTGTTGTTAAACGCCAATGGCAAAAACTTCTCTGCCGGTGCCGATTTAAACTGGATGCGCTCGATGGCCGAAAAAAACTATCAGCAAAATCTGGACGACGCCAACGAACTGGCCCTGCTAATGCACAAGCTGGATAAATTCCCCAAACCTACCCTTGCCATGGTGCAAGGTGCCGCCTTTGGTGGCGCAGTGGGCCTGGTAGCATGTTGCGATATCGCCATTGCCAGCGACAATGCCAGCTTCTGCTTAAGCGAAGTGAAAATTGGTCTTATTCCGGCAGTGATCAGCCCCTATGTCATGCGTGCCCTGGGCGAGCGGCAAAGCCGGCGTTACTTTTTAACGGCTGAGCGCTTTAGTGCCGATACCGCCATAGCCCTTGGGTTATTACATGAGGTAATCAGCGCTGACGAGCTGCAGCAAAAAGCTGATGCGTTGATCGACAGCCTGCTGCAAAACAGCCCGGCAGCGATGAGTGCAGCCAAAGCGCTGATTCACAATATTTATAACCGCAAAATCAGCAACAATGTGGTGGCACATACTACCCAGGCGATTGCTGAAATTCGGGTGTCAGATGAAGGTCAGGAAGGCCTTGGCGCTTTTCTGGAAAAACGCCGCCCTAACTGGTTACCGCCAAAGCCACAGGATAATTAACTATGTTCCGCAAGATATTAATAGCCAACCGTGGCGAAATTGCCTGTCGGGTTATCGACACCGCTCACAAACTGGGTATCCGCTGCGTGGCGGTGTACTCAGAAGCCGATGCCAATGCCCGTCACGTGCGGATGGCCGATGAAGCCTATTTGCTTGGCCCTGCCCCCAGCAAAGACTCCTACCTGCGCAGCGATAAAATTATCGATATCGCCAAACAAAGTGGCGCTGAAGCCATTCACCCAGGCTATGGCTTTTTATCAGAAAATGAAGACTTCGCCAAAGCCTGTTCTGATGCCGGCGTAGTATTTATCGGCCCGCCTGTTAATGCTATTACTGCGATGGGCTCGAAAAGCGCTGCCAAGAAAATTATGGCTGAGGCCGGCGTGCCGCTGGTGCCGGGTTATCATGGTGATGATCAGTCAGATGAAAAGCTTGGCAGTGAATCAGCCAAAATTGGCTATCCGCAGTTATTAAAAGCCGCCTACGGTGGCGGTGGTAAAGGCATGCGGGTGGTCTGGAAAAAAGAAGAATTCGCCGATGCTTTAGCCAGTGCCCGCCGCGAAGCCAAAGCCGGTTTTGGCAATGATAAAATGCTGATCGAGCGTTACTTAACCAAGCCGCGGCATATTGAAATTCAGGTATTTTGCGACAATCATGGCGATGCTGTGTACTTAGCGGAGCGCGATTGCTCTATACAGCGCCGCCATCAGAAAGTGATTGAGGAAGCGCCAGCACCGAACTTCAGCAGTGTTCAACGTCAGGCGATGGGCGAAGCAGCAGTAAAAGCCGCCAAAGCGATTGATTATCGCGGTGCCGGTACCGTCGAGTTTTTGTTTGACGAAGACGGCTCCTTCTATTTTATGGAAATGAACACCCGGCTACAGGTAGAGCATCCGGTAACCGAAATGATCACCGGCCAGGACTTAGTAAAGTGGCAGCTGTTAGTGGCTGCCAATGAAGCCCTGCCGCTAAGTCAGGATGAAGTGCAGATTGATGGCCATGCCATTGAAGTACGGGTGTATGCCGAAGACCCGGATAACGACTTCCTGCCGCAGACCGGTAAACTGACGTATTTACGCCAGCCAGAAGCCAGCCGTTATGTGCGGGTAGATACCGGCGTAGTCGAAAATGACGAAGTATCGCCCTATTACGACCCGATGATTGCCAAGTTAATTGTCTGGGATGAAAGCCGTGACCGCGCCATCGCCCGTATGCTGCGCGCACTGGACGATTACCGGATTGCAGGTGTCACCACTAATTTAAGCTTTTTAACCAGCTTAACCGAGCACCCGGCCTTTAAAGCCGCCGAGCTTGATACTAACTTTATTAATCATCATCAGGACACGCTGTTTGCACCAGCCAACAACGAAAACAACCAAGCGCTGGTGCTGGCAGCTTTATTTATTTTAGAGCAGCAAAAAACGCCGTTGCCAAGTCACAGCAGCCCAAGCCCCTGGCAATACAGCCATGGCTGGCGCTTAAACGAAACGCCAACGGTAATACTTAACTTAATCCACGACGAGCAAGCACAGCAGCTGACGATTCGCGAACAGCAACAGCATTATGTTGTCGAGTTGCAGGGCCAGCAAATTTGCTGTTTAGCTGAACTGAACGGTGATGAGCTAAGTGCTACTCTTGGAGATCATAAAACCAAGGTGCGGGTCAGCCGTTATCAGGACACGATTAGTGTATTTATTAAACACCATCGCTATGACTTTATTTACCGCACTGAAGTCACCCCGGAGCTCGATGGCAGTGAGCATGCCGGCAGCCTTACAGCCCCGATGAATGGCACTATTGTCGCAGTAATGACTAAAGCCGGCGCCAAGGTTAAAGCCGGTGATACCCTGGTAATAATGGAAGCGATGAAAATGGAATACAGCATTAAGGCGCCCAAAGACGGCCTGGTAAATGAGGTGTTCTACGGCGCCGGTGATCTGGTAAAAGATGGTGCCGAACTGGTTGATTTTAGCCCGGAGGAAGCATGAGTTTTCCAAAAAGTGTGCGCATCGTTGAAGTTGGCCCGCGTGATGGCCTGCAAAACGAGCAAAGTGTCAGCACTGCCGATAAAATTGCCTTAATTGATATGCTAAGTGCGGCCGGCCACAGCTACATTGAAAGTGGCGCTTTTGTCTCCCCCAAGTGGGTGCCGCAAATGGCCGACTCCAGCGAGGTGTTTGCCGGCATTGTCCGCAAAGCCGGCGTTACCTATGCGGCGCTAACTCCAAATTTAAAGGGCTATCAAGCAGCCAAAGCTGCAGGTGCTACTGAAGTAGCGATTTTTGGAGCCGCATCGGAAGCGTTCAGCCAGAAAAATATTAACTGCAGTATCAGTGAAAGCCTGGAACGTTTTGCGCCAGTAGTGGAAGCTGCCCAGGCTGACGGCATTAAGGTGCGTGGCTATGTTTCCTGCGTGGTGGGTTGCCCCTATCAGGGCGATGTCGCGCCAACAGAGGTAGCACTGGTAGCTAAAGCGCTGCTGGAGATGGGCTGCTATGAAATTTCCCTTGGCGATACCATTGGTGTCGGTACGCCGAAAAAAGTCAATGCTATGCTCGATGCCGTGCTAACTATGGTACCGGCCGAAAAACTAGCGGTGCATTTTCATGATACCTATGGCCAGGCATTAACTAATATTTATGTTGCGCTAAACCGTGGCATCAGCATTATTGACAGCGCCGTGGCAGGTTTGGGCGGCTGCCCTTACGCTGCCGGTGCTTCGGGCAACGTCGCCACTGAAGATGTGGTGTATTTACTCAATGGCCTGGGCATTGAACATGGCATCGATTTAACCGCACTGGCACAGGCAGGCTGGTTTATTACCGGTAAGCTCGGCAAGCAGCCTAGTTCTAAAGTAGGATTGGCGTTAAAGGCTAAGTGCACGCAAACTGGTGGTTAGTTAACAGCAGCAACTAAGGTTCTTCGAACACGGTAAGCACTCCGTACAACTTTTCCGAAGCACGCCGTAAACCCATCCATGGGGGCTCCTGTTTTTCATCCATGAAAAACACGGTTTCGGTCAAAGTGTACTGCGCGCTTCCCTTTACTCCGAAGTAAGCGGATGCGGATGTGATTTTTTCTGCGACCGTTGAAGCCCTGGACGGGCGTAAACGAGCCCCCAGGGAGGGGTTCACGGCGTGTCGCAGACAAAAATACACGTAGCAGCAGCGAAATCGAAGAACAGCTCTAATATAAAGTTCAGCAAAGAACAGAGGACAACAAATGGCAGGGTTTAATAAAGTCGTACATAGCTACGAAGACGCCATGGCCGGCCTGCAGGACGGGATGACCGTTATTGCCGGTGGCTTTGGTTTATGTGGTATTCCGGAAGGCTTAATTGCCCAGATTAAAAAAATGGGCACCACCGACTTAACAGTAGTTTCTAACAACTGCGGCGTTGACGGCTTTGGTTTGGGCATTTTGCTGGAAGATCGGCAAATCAAAAAAATGGTTGCCTCTTATGTTGGTGAAAACGCCCTGTTTGAAAAACAACTTTTAAACGGCGAGTTGGAAGTAGAACTGACCCCGCAAGGCACTCTGGCTGAAAAAATGCGTGCTGGCGGTGCTGGTATACCGGCCTTTTTCACCGCCACCGGCTACGGTACGCCAGTTGCTGAAGGCAAAGAAACCCGCGAAATTAACGGCCGCAACTATGTATTAGAGCCCGCCATCACCGGTGATTTTGCCATAGTACGCGCCTGGAAAGCTGACCGTTACGGTAACCTGGTGTTTCGCCATACTTCCATGAACTTTAACCCAATGGCAGCAACTGCCGGTAAAATTACCGTGGCGGAAGTTGAAGAAATTGTCGAGCCGGGCGAGCTGGAACCTTCGCAAATTCATACCCCGGGTATTTACGTGCAGCGCGTGATCAAAGGCAGCTTTGAAAAACGCATCGAACGTCGTATGGTGCGGCAAGGTTAAGGAGGCAACCATGGCTTTATCTCGTGAACAAGTTGCAATGCGCGTGGCGCAGGAATTAGAAGATGGTTACTACGTAAACCTGGGTATCGGTATTCCGACTCTGGTAGCCAACTATGTACCCGCTGGCATTGAAGTAATGCTGCAATCCGAAAACGGCCTGCTGGGTATGGGCCCCTACCCAACCGAAGCAGAGCTCGACGCCGACATGATTAACGCCGGCAAAGAAACGGTCACCGCCATTAAAGGCGCAGCGATTTTCAGCTCAGCCGAAAGCTTTGCCATGATCCGTGGCGGTCATGTCGATTTAACCGTGTTAGGTGCGTTTGAAGTAGACCAGAACGGTAATATCGCCAGCTGGATGATCCCGGGCAAACTGGTCAAAGGCATGGGTGGCGCCATGGATTTAGTAGCCGGCGCCCAGAATATTGTGGTGACCATGACTCACGCCGACAAATACGGCAACAGTAAGCTGCTGGAAGGCTGCACCCTACCGCTAACAGGTGTGGGCTGCGTGAAGAAAATCGTTACCGATTTAGCGGTGCTGGAAGTGCGCAACGGTGCTTTCCACCTGTTAGAACGCGCACCCGGTATTAGCGTTGAAGAAATTCAGCAAAAAACTGCCGGTAAATTGGTAGTCGATGGCGAAATACCGGAGATGGTGTTTAACTAAGTTGCCATTATCCCGCATTTAGAAATATTGAGGCGCGTTGATTACTGCGATCATTGCGCCCTTTTTTTGACCAATTTAAAATCAAGTGATAACCTTAAAATATATCAACTGATTGGATCATGCATAATGACTGCTTTAGTTCGTGAATTTACGCCAACGCTATACACTACGCCCAACCTGTGGCAACAGCTGGGTATTGCTGAGCGCGGTCCTAAGCTTTATCAGGCATTGCACGATGGCTTTTCTTATGCTGTTTTTGATAAGTTAGCAGCGGTGTCCACGCTGGATAAAAAACAGCTTGCGCAAGTGTGTCAGTTAGCCCCGGCCACGCTGGCAAGGCGGGCAAAGAGCGGTAAATTTACCCAGGAAGAAAGCGACAGGTTGTTTCGCTTTGCCACTGTGTTAGTGGCCGCCAGCGCCTTATTTAATGATGATATGACTGCCACTAAACGCTGGCTTACCGAGCCGGTTTATGGTCTTGGCGATAAGATGCCACTGGCTATGCTGGCAACTTCTGCAGAAACTCAGGCAATTCTGGATTTAATTGGCCGCTTAGAACACGGCGTTTTTGCCTGATGGCGTTTTCTGGAGATCGACGACCAGAGATCGGTTACAACACCCGCCATGCTCACCACAGCAACTCACTCGCGCGAGGGCGCTCCTTCAGACACTCTGTGGTTGCGCTAACGGGGTTCCAACCTCACTCCTGTAACCTAGCCAATGCTGCTTTATGAGTGCCGTTAAACTTTATCGTTTGGTAAACAGTAAATGGGCAGCACAGGCATTTGATGGTGAAGGTGCTCGTTTATATGGTGGACGATGGAATAGTAAAGGCCAGTTGTGTGTTTATACCGCCGGCTCGGAAGCATTAGCGATTCTGGAAATTCTGGTGCATTTAAATAACCGGGCACCGTTAGCTCAGTATCGGTTATTTCAATTAACTATCGACAGCAACGATATCCTAACTGTCAGCCTGAATAATTTGCCAGCCAGCTGGCAGCTGCAACCAGCAACCGCTGATACTGCGCAAATAGGTAATAACTGGCTGGCGCAGCAGGCTAGCCTGGCATTGTCGGTTCCCAGCGTCATTGCACCACGTGAACACAATATCCTGCTTAATCCCCTGCATCCTAACTTTGAAACTTGCTTAGCCACAGCTACAGAGTTAGATTTTATGCCTGATCCTCGCTTAACTATCTTACCGAACTAACAACCTGGAGCAGTTAACTAATTTTGTCCCGTTTAAATATAAAATAGCATTTACTTTTGTTTTCTTATCATTAGAATCCTCTTTCTTAACAAGAAAATAAAAGGACGTTAAATGAGTGACTCGATTTCCAACCCTTATGCTGCTCCGTCTGCAGAACTGAATACCCCGTTAAACAGCAATAACCTGAAACAACTACCCCGGTTTTCAGCCTGGTGGGTATTTTTACTTAGTATTGTGACTTTTGGTATTTACCCACTGTGGTGGCTTTACTCAAGAACCAGTACGTTAAACCAGATCCAAAACAGACCTATCGCCATAGAATTGGTTTATGTTTTGGTAGTACTTTTAGTGGGAAGCTTTGTGCTGGGTTTTGTGGCAGGGTTCTCTGATACCAGCTATGCATTGATTGAAAATACCATCAGTATTGCCTACTGGGTCATTTACTTAATTGTGGCTTACAGCATCAGAAACAGATTACATGGTATATTTGCGACAGAGGGCCATAATGCCCGAATCGGACCTATCCTGACTTTCTTTTTCAGCACCATTTATCTGCAATATAAAATTAATGAAGCAATCGATGTAACCAGTAGCAATAGCTGATATTAAAGCATGCCTGAGCGCTTAACCCGCAGATAAGCGTTCAGGCTTTGTGGCAACAGGTCTTTTGCTCTGCTGCTGATACATAACACATTTTCCTTCTGTAAGCGTTGCCAGTTCCTTTGAAACAACTGATTTAACTTTACAGCCCCCAGATAACTATTAGCGTCCCTGCCCGTTGTCACAGGTTCACTCAGTGTTTGCCTGATAGCTTCATTTTCAATATGAATAACCCCAACCAGATGATGCTGCTGGAGTAATCTGACTGCCGGTAACAAATCGGAAAAATCTTCGTCCTGAAGTGTGGTCACGATCAACACCAGCGCGCGCTTTGGTTTTTTTGCAATCAACTGACGGGCAGCCAACAGATAATCGGGGCTAATATCAGAAGGATATAAATCATAGAAATGCTGCATCACCTGAGAGATATCCCGGACACTTCTGACGTTAGCCAGCCAACGCTCAGCCGCACCGAACGACTGCATACTAAACCAGTCACCATTTTTTAATATCGAATGTGCCAGCAGTAAAATGGCACTTAATGCCGCATCAAAATGGGTCCCGACCTCTGTTTCGACATGCATACGCCGTCCACTGTCGAGCATCACTATAACCTGCTGGCTTTGCTCTTCCTGAAATTCACGGGCAATAAGTTTTAAGCGCCGGCTTGATGCCTGCCAATCAATCTGGTTTTGACTATCGCCTACCCGATATTCCCGCAAATGACGAAACTCTGTACCGCTGCCCCGCTTATTAAATACTTTTATGCCGGGTACCGGCAAACTCCCTACGCCACTAAGTGCCGGTGATTTCATCAGCACCGAAAAATCGGGATACACTTTAACTCGTTGCTCAGCCGCTATATATCTTCTGGCCTGCCACAGACCACGAGGAAACTGCAAGCGGATATCCGTACCCTCAAGTGCTACCGGACCACGGCGGCTGGGCGTTACCTGATATTCAAACCTGAGCTTTTCCCTGGCTGCCAGTTTGCAGTCAAACTGCCGCTGCTGACGTAACCAATGCTCAGGCAAACGCTCTGCAACACTAAGCTCGATACTTTGCTGCGCATGGTTTTCAATAATCAGCTGATAACTGAATTGACAATTCAAATTGAGATTATGTGGCAGAATGCGCTGCACCGTAACCGGCATAAACTGTTTGAGCCGGGTCCATTCAAACCAGCTTGCCAGTAGTAAACCCGCAAGCAGTATTGCAGCAACCGCTAATTGCAACGACACACTGACATCCAGCGTTCCCAGTGCGAGAGTAACTAACGCTATGCCAGACATAGCCAGAAGCAGCCGGTTTGACGGGCGAATCGCTACCGGTTTCATTCGCGGGGTACTTCAGTCTTCATCAGGATAGCGCTGATAATGTCGTCCTCATTGGTCCCTTCCAACTCCGCTTCGGCCGACAAAATAATCCGGTGCCGTAATATCGGCTTTGCGGATAATTTAATATCATCTGGTATCACAAACTCACGACCATTCATCAGGGCCCGGACCTTGGCCAGCTTAATCATATTAATACTTGCCCGAACCCCGGCGCCATGCAGCACACCTGGCCAACTGCGGGTTTTTCTGACAATATCCAGTACGTACCTGTACAGCTTGTCATCAACCAGTACCTTGGTCGCCAGAGTACGTAATTGCATCAGTTGGGCACCATTGATCACCGGCTGCAGGGTGCTGACCTGTGCCTCGTTCGACTCGCCGCCAGTGTTGAGCAATAATAATTTCAACTCCTGCTCTAGACTGGGGTAGCCCAGCTTAAGCTTGACCATAAACCGATCCAACTCAGCTTCCGGTAACGGATAAGTGCCTTCCTGATCCAGCGGGTTCTGGGTTGCCATGACCATAAAAGGCCCTTCCAAAACCATACTGGTTCCGTCTATGGTAATTTGCAGCTCCTGCATCACTTCCAGCAACGCTGCCTGCGTTTTAGCCGGCGCCCGGTTAATTTCATCGGCCAGCAGTATATTGGTATAAGCAGGACCTTTTTTAAGCTCAAACTCGCCCTTCCCCATGTTATACAGGCTATGCCCAACCACATCTGATGGCATCAGATCAGGGGTAAACTGGATCCGGCTGAACTCGACATCGACAGATCGTGCTAACGCCCGTACCAACAGAGTTTTACCTAAGCCAGGCACACCTTCAAGCAGGACATGTCCGCCCGCCAGCAGCACCGCAATAACATCATCAACAATCTCATGCTGTCCCACCAGCACCTGCTGAATGTTCTGCCGTATCGCCGAGATCGTATCCCGGATCTGTTCTGTTTGCTGCGCACCTAACGCTGTCATATTGCTTTCCTTATTGTTTGCCAGAACCCAATATACTCAGCAATAGCAACGGATCTGGCAGGCCAGGGCTGATTAAAAAATTGATTAAGTTGCTGTAACGACATATTGCACCAGCTTGCTATCAGCTGCTGCTGCTCCGTTTCCGGCAAACGGGAAAAGCCCGGATAACGCCGCTCAGATAACCACAGTACATCCTGCATCAGTTGCTGTTTTAACCATTGTGCCGGCATCTGCTGCATCAGGAAATCGCCACTGGCGTGCAGATGCTGTTCAAACAGATTGTCGCGCGTGCTTAATGGCCGCACCGGTGGTGACAGTCGCTGTGCCAGGCGCCAGAATAGCAGCCCCAGGGTCAGTAACATTATTATCCATAGCGGCCAGTTCCATAACCACAGGCGCTGAAACCACAATAAAGTACCAGGATCTTTTATTACCACCAGCTGTCTGGCATCAGCCAACAGCGTTAGTAAAAACAAAGCATTGTCAGCTTTATCCAGCAAGCTGTTTTGCATAAACAGCAGTTGACTGGTAAAGGTGACTTTGCCACTGCCTGACACAAACTGGCAGGCAACAAAAGCATCCGACGGCTCGTCGTCATTTTCTTGTACTGTCATAACAGAGCCGGCACAGCGCTCAATGCGGGAATCTGGCATAACAGCCAGGTCTAACAGGCCGTTTTTAAAGTTCGCTTTCGCCTCTACAAAATTATTTCTGACAATGATATGCCAATACTGCTGCACGTAAGCTGCAGAGAGATCGATATCAAGCTCAAACCCTTGCGTCAGGCTGTTGCTGGCAACCTGTCTGCGATTGTCAGCAGACAATTGATACACCAGATGGCCACCGGCCTCGGTCCATTCCAGCAGCTCATCCGCTAATTCCGGGTTAAAACGTAAAATATTTTCATTAATAACCAGCACAAGATCAGATGGCTGGCCTGACGCTAGTATCGGCTTTAACTGCGCAATTTCAGACAGTTCAGATAACGAGCGGTCGTGTTGTTGTAATAGTAATTCTGAGGCCAGCCATGGCTGACTGATTGCCCGGCGGCTCAGACCGCTTTCCTCGGTAACCAGCTGCCACTGGCCACGACTAAAAGCCCAGATAATAATCAGCAGTAACGCGACACTAGAAAGCAATAACAGTTTTTTCATACCGTGGCCGCCTGCTGTTGCCAGCTTTCAAGCTCTGCCAGAATAGCGCCCAGGCTATCAAGAGACAGCTGCTGATGTCCCCAGGCAATAACAATCCATGAATCGATCAGCCGGCGGGTTGTCACGCCAATCTGCGCCGGTGTGCTGTGGCTGATAGCATTCAGACATTCATGTTCAGTCATGGTGGCAGAGAGCCTTACCGGATAGTGCTGCTGAATATGATGCAGGGCAAAACGGAGCAGACATGCCAGCATTAAACGGGCGTTAGCTTGCTGATGGTAGTACCTGGCCTGAGCCAATAAATCATCATGGTTTATCTCAGCGGGTAAATCGGCAAACATCAGCGGAATAGTCGGCTCAACTGGTGGGGCCTTAGCGATAAATGGCCGCAATAGCCGTTCGTAGTTTAGATAGAGCCAGTACAGCAATCCCAGACTCACCGCAATAATACATAACCAGCCCAGAACCCCCAGCCCGTCACCGATAAATGCCAAAAATGCCAGCCAGTCAGCATCAGCAACCTCAGTATGCTCGGTATCGTCCTGAACCCAACTGCTGGTATAATTTATCAGCTCTTGCTCCTGATAAATCTGCTCAACCTGCTGCCGGATCTGTTCTTTGTATTCCGGTTGATAAAGTGCCGTTGCGCCAGTGTCGCTGGCATCTTGCCCGGCAGTTGCCACAGAACTGGCGCCCTGATTGGCATTGGCACTCAATGGTTGTGGCATCACACCTAAAGTAAAACACAGCAGCAGAGCAACAGTGGTTGTCGCCGCTTTTAAACGGAGGGCTATTTTGCGGAACTTTAATTCAAGGTCCCACGCCTCCAGGGCGATTCGGCGATTAATATAAGTAAGAAAACCACCCAACACAAACAGCGGTGCGACCAGACTGTACGATAGCAGGGTCAGCACCAGCATAATGTAACCACCAGTGTTGCTTTCCATTATTTGAATACTGCTAATCCAGTCAGGTACCGCGCCAGCAGGTAAAAAGCTATATACCAGCAGCAACATAACCAACGCCAGCAGAAACTCAAGATGTAAACAAAAAACCAGCCAGTAGCCCTGGCGGTCATTATATAAGCGTTTTAACGTTTTGGTTCTGTTGCTACGGGCGTCCCCCTGTTGCTGCTCGAGTAACAACACAGGTGCTAAAAAAGCCCGGCGCCAGGCTAAACGATACCAGGTAATACTCAGCAGCAGCTGCCACCAGCCCCCAACCCGCAATGCACCAAGACATGAGCGGATAGCCGGCTTTTCTGAAAATACAGCCCGGCTGACATAGTGCAGCAACGGCCGTTCTAACAACGGCTTGCAAAGCCACACCACCGCAGCCGCCAGCATAGGATCGGCGAGTAACGTCACCAGCAAAGTCAGCGGTAACGCCAGCAGTAACCATAACAAAAACAGTGGCAGCCACATTAGCCGGTAACAACGGACCGCAAGATCAAATACTTGCCAGGGCGTGCGGACTTGCGGCTCAACAATTAACTGCTTAACGTCCAAGCACTGTCCCCCGGTACAACCAGTAAAATACCGCAGCCCAACCGATTGCACCTACAATATACTTCACGTCAGCCGCCAGCTGCCGGGGCGACCAGAACGCTTCGATACCGGCGGCCAGCACCAGCATCACAAACGCCACGGCCACAATAGGCATAACTTGGTGAGCAACCAGTTTTAATGCGGTAAGCCGATCATAGATGCCAGGGACTAGTAAACTAAAACCCAAACGACAACCCGCAGCACCACTTAACACTATTGCCGTTAACTCTACCGAACCATGGCCAATGACAAATGAAAAGAACGTTTCATTAAACCCCATGTTGATCATATGACCGGCAACGGCCCCCAGATAAAGCCCGTTGTAAACAATATAAAATAAGGCACCAATACAGAAAAACAGACCACCGGCAAAGGTTTGAAACGCTATACCGATATTGTTGTAGATGTAAAAGCCAAACATCATTACATCAGACTGAGCAGTGCGACCAGAGCCAGCGCCCCGGCTTGCCGGGTCATACATCTCACTGAATTTTTCAACATCTGCTGCCGACATAAAATAATTGATGTTATCAGCAGAACTGCAGACAAACATTGCGGCTGCCAGCCCCAAGCCATAAAACAAAATTAAATTCAGCCAAATCCATTTTCTAAACTGATAACAAGCCTGCAATGCCCTGACACCAATTAACTGGCGTAAGGCAAGCCAAACCGGTTGATTATTCTGATACAAGTGCTGCTGACCCAGCGCGACTAATTGGTTCAAACGGTCAACTAAGACAGGGCTATACTGCCGGCTACGGGCAAGACTCAGATCGCTGCATAACTGCCGGTATGCGGCTGGAAACAACTCAGGCTGGGTAAAACTGCCTGCAGTTAGTTCTTGTTCCAGCTGACGCCAGAGTGCCTCACGCTGTCTGACAAACTGAGACTGCTTCATACTTTCTCACCGGCGTAATAAGCACCTAATGCACATAAATAAGCGACAGGATCATCGGTTTCAATATCAAGGGCATTGATTACAAGCTCAGCTAATTCCTTCTGCCGCTGCACTGACAAGCTGCCGTGGCGTAACCAGAAATCGAGAATAACTGCCTGCTCAGCGGTATTAAGAGGCTGTGGTGCCTGAGTTAATGGCTGGCCGCTGGCTTTAGGTAAGAGTTGTATTTGCTGCTTATATACCACCATGGTGCCACCCGCCCAGTCGCCCAACCGTTTGAAATTCTGGCTCAATATCATTGATAACAACCCCAAAGCGTAGCCAATGGGAAACATATCGACAGGACGTAACAGATTGCGAAGCAAAATAGCAGTAAAGCCGGCAGGCAAACCATTGTCTGCCACCACCTTAAGGTTCATCCGGCGCTTACCGGGAGAAGCACCGCTGCGGTATTCAAAAAAAATGTAATAACACCAGTTAAGAATAAACAATGTTACCAGCAGAATGCCTTCACCTGCCTGGCCAATCTGACTTAACACCAGGGCAGCGGCTAAAAAAATTAATGCCCGAAAGATAAAATCGATAAAAAAAGCCGCCGTTCTTACTGCAATACCAGCGGGCACCAAAGTAAGGCTGACACCTTCCGGCAATTCAATACCGATTTTATTGTCAATAATTGCAGTTGAATTCAAAAAAATATCTTACTAAATAAAAAAACGCTGACATCTTGGCGAATGCGAATTAAATTAGCAAGAAAAAGCGTCATTATTTACATTAATTTCAGCGCTTTAACCTGGCCAGCAAACTGGAGGTATCCCAGCGGCTGCCGCCCATTTGTTGTACTTCACTGTAAAACTGGTCGACTAATGCCGTTAAGGGTAAATGGCTGCCGTTTTTACGGGCTTCGTTTAAGGCGATACCTAAATCTTTACGCATCCAGTCAACGGCAAAACCAAAATCGTATTTACCATCGAGCATGGTTTTATAGCGGTTCTGCATTTGCCAGGACGACGCGGCGCCCTGAGAGATCACTTCCACCACTGCCGCGCCATCTAAGCCGGCATTCTGGGCAAAATTAAGTGCCTCGGCCAGGCCTTGCACCACACCGGCGATACAAATCTGGTTAACCATTTTCGCTAACTGGCCAGAACCGGCCGGCCCCAGCAACTTAGCACAACGTGAGTAGCTCATAATGGCGGCTTCGCTCTTGTCAAATGCCGCAGGCTCGCCGCCCAGCATTACCGTTAGTACACCATTTTCCGCACCGGCCTGGCCACCGGAAACCGGTGCATCTAAAAAGCCAATCTGTTTTGCTGCGCAAGCTTCGCTAAGCTCACGGGCTAACTCGGCAGAAGCTGTAGTATGGTCAATCAGGACAGCGCCCGGCTGCATGGTCGCCAGCACACCTTCCTCACCATAGGTCACTGAGCGCACATCATCATCGTTACCCACACATAAGAACACCAGGCTGGCATCAACAGCCGCTTGCGCAGGGGTGGCACCATAACTCCCCCCATATTGTTTTACCCAGGCTTCTGCTTTACTGACGGTACGGTTATACACGCAAACCTGATAGCCTTTTTGCTGTAAAAAACCGGCCATCGGATAACCCATAACACCCAGACCAATAAATGCGACTTTACCTTTGCTTTCAATTGACATAAAAATGACTTATAGCTGTGAAATGATAGGCTGTTAGCTTACAAACTTAGTCACTTAAAAGAAAGCTGAATGCCGTAATCAGCGTACAACTAAATTTAAAGCAAAATCGGGGAGCAGAATGACCAATATTCATCAATTTAAAGTCAAAAATGGCCAGGGCCAGGAAGTGGATCTGGCGTCATATCGCGGTAAAGTGGTGTTAATTGTCAATACCGCCAGCCAGTGTGGCTTTACCCCGCAATATCAACAGTTAGAAGAGTTATATCAAAAATTTAAAGACCGCAATTTTGAGATTTTAGCGTTTCCCTGCAACCAGTTCGGTAGCCAGGAGCCCGGCGACAATAACGACATTCAGCAGTTTTGTCAGCTAAACTATGGGTTAAGCTTTCCGGTAATGGCCAAAATTAATGTCAATGGCTTAAAAGCCTCGCCGTTGTTTGAACATTTAAAAGACAGCGCCCGCGGCTTACTGAAAACCCGGGCCATTAAATGGAACTTTACCAAGTTTTTAATCAACAAACAGGGCGAAGTAGTGAAACGCTACGCTCCCCGTACTAAACCCGGCAGCATCGCCCAGGCGATAGAAGAACTGCTGTAACTTTGATCTGGCGCTAATTATGACAACTTCAGCTGATCTACACTTATCCGAAAATGACGGGTCGCAAGCAAGTGTGGGGTTACCAATGAAAGTTGCCGTGTTCAGTGCCAAAAAATATGATCAGGATGGCTTTGCGCAGTGGGCCGATCCCAGCCTGCAATTCAGCTATTTTGACAGTCGCTTAAATGCGCTGAATGTTAAACTGGCTCAGGGTTGTCACGCTATCTGTGCTTTTGTAAATGATGATTTATCAGCTGAAGTTTTGCAGCAAATGTCAGTTATGGGTATTGAAATGGTGGCGCTGCGCTGTGCGGGTTTTAATAATGTTGACCTGGATACCGCTAAAGCGCTGGGCATTCGAATTGCCCGGGTACCCGCTTACTCGCCGGAGGCCGTAGCAGAGCACACCGTGGCAATGATGCTGACATTAAACCGTAAGCTGCATAAAGCCTTTAACCGGGTGCGGGATGATAACTTCGCCATTGACGGCTTACTGGGCTTTAATATGCACGGTAAAACCGTCGGTTTAATTGGCACCGGCCGGATTGGCCTGGCAACCGCCCGAATTTTGCAGGGTTTTGGCTGTAAATTGCTGTGTTACGACGTCGAGCCTGCAGCAGAATTGCAAGGTCACTATGTCAGCCTGAATGAGCTGTATGCCCAAAGTGATATTATCAGCCTGCACTGCCCGTTGAACCCGGCCACCAAGCACCTGATTAACACTGATTCGCTGGCGAAAATGCGTGATGGCGTGATGCTGATTAATACCAGTCGCGGCGGCCTGGTAAATACTAAAACAGTAATTGCAGGTTTAAAAAGCCGCAAGATTGGTTATCTGGGGCTGGATGTGTATGAGCAGGAAGCCGATATCTTCTTTGAAAACTTATCAGAGCAGGTCATCGATGACGACGTATTTAAACGGCTGCTGACATTCCCTAATGTGCTGATCACCAGTCATCAGGCGTTTTTCACCAAAGAAGCCTTGCAACAAATAAGCAGTATTACCAGTGACAACCTAATGGCATTTGCCGGCGGTAGTACCACCGGCAATGAATTAGTGCCCTAAGTCATACATTAGTGCAAAAAGCGCGGCGTTCAGGCGTCGTCGCTCATTTCATCAATTAAGGTTTCTGCCAGTTCATCCGGCATCACGACCACGCCCGGGCCATCAGCATCTGGCAATACAGCAATTGCCAGATCGTCACCAATTAAGCCTGAGGTCCACTTATCCAGCCAGGTTTTAACGTCAATCGCTTTGGCGGTACAATGTTGCCATTCGCCTTCAATCCATTGCTCAGCCAGTTCGGCATGTGGCCATACCGGAATACAACGCTCTTCTTCGGCGCTTACCAGCACAAAGCCTTCGTCGTCGGTTAAAATCCAGATCTCTTCTAAATCAGCTACCGCCTGAATAAAGTAATCGTAACGCTGCTCGGCATCCAAAGCCACAATCCGGCTAAGCTCTTCAGTTGATAATTGGTATTCCATAATGATTTCCTGCAAATAAAAAAGTGTGCTAATGATGACGGATCTGGCCCTATAAAGCCATTAGTAAAACGAATTACCAAAGCTGCAGAGCCACAAATAACAACAATCCATAGCGGGCTCCTTTACCCAGCGTTACCAGTAGTAAGAATAGCCCAAAGCGAACCCGCAAGGTACCGGCTACCAGGGTTAGCGGATCACCGACTATGGGCAGCCAGGCCAGCAGCAAGCTCCAGCTGCCGTAGCGGTTAAAATGCAGTTCAGCTTTGGCTAACTGCGCCGGGCTAACCGGAAACCAGCGTTTATGCTGATAACGCAGTAACTGTTTGCCCAGATACCAGTTAACACAAGAACCCAGCGTATTACCACTGGTGGCTGCCAGCCATAAACCAAAGACAGCATAACCTTGCTGTTGCAATGCCAGCAACAATAGCTCTGACGATGCTGGCAGTAAGGTTGCAGCAATAAAGCCGGTAGCAAATAAAGAAAAATAGCCGAAAAGCATGGTAAGGCTTTAACCCTCGTTTGAAAACGCAGGCACTGTAGCAGATTATCAAACTGAGTTAATAATACTGCTAATGAAAATCCCGCGACTTACTGACAAAAGCGGCTAACTCGCTGCTTAAATCGGTCAGGCGGCCGGCGATAACATGGGTTACCTCACCTTCGCGCTCTAAAATACCATCTACCTGCAGTATTTTTGCGGTTAAAAACGCTTTATGCTGAGCCTGAGCGGTAGCCAGCCATACCACCACATTGGCGGTGCCGGTTTCATCTTCCAAGGATAAAAAGGTCACCCCCGCAGCAGTGCCTGGTCTTTGCCGCAACGTTACCAGGCCGCTGATCCGCACCGGGCTTTTATGTCGGACGGCACTAAGGCCTGCCACTGAAGTACTGCGTGGCAATTTACCGGCCCGGCGCAGCAGCGCCAGCGGGTGTTGCTGTAAGCTTAGGCCGGTGGCGGCATAGTCTTCCAGTACCTCGTCTAACTCAGAAGGGGCTGGCAATAGCCCCCCCTGGTACTTCGCTGGCGTCTCTGCCACCGCAGCACTGGCTAAATCATTTTCTTCATCACTATTTTTTTCAGCTAGCCCCTCACAGAAAAGCGGTAAACTCTGCTGCTTATCCAGCAACTGCCAGCGGCTGTTGTAACGGTCGCCACTGATTGAGACTAACGCATTGGCGCTGGCCAGCGCCTGCAAATCACTGCAGTTAAGCCCAGCCTGGCGTAACTGGCTAAGCGAACTGTAGCCAGCCGCCGGGCGGTGTTGTATTAACAGCTCAGCCCCAGCCGCGCTTAGCCCCTTCACCTGTCTGAACCCCAGGCGGATAGCATAATCTTGCTGATTAGGTTGTAAAGCATAATCCCAGACTGAGCCATTTACACATACCGGCAATACCGTTACCTGATGCCTTTTGGCATCCTGTAACAGTTGCGACGGACTGTAAAAGCCCATTGGCAGGCTATTGAGCAGTGCCGTATAAAAAGCTGGGGGATAATAATGCTTCAGCCAGGCCGATACATAAGCCAGTACGGCAAAGCTGGCCGAGTGTGACTCCGGAAAACCGTACTCGCCAAAACCACAAATTTGCTGGTATATGCGTTCAGCAAATTCCAGCTGATAACCCCGGTTTTGCATGCCGTTAATCAGCTTGTCTTTAAACTGCAGCAGTTCACCGGTTTTTTTCCAGCTGGCCATCGCCCGGCGCAACTGGTCGGCCTCGCCACCGCTAAAACCCGCCGCCACCATAGCCAGCGCAATCACCTGCTCCTGAAAGATCGGCACCCCCATAGTGCGGCTTAGCACCTGCTCCACTTCCGCTGACGGATAGCTTACCGGCTCAATGCCATTCCGCCGTTTTAAATACGGGTGTACCATATCGCCTTGAATAGGCCCCGGCCGCACTATGGCAATTTGCACCACTAAATCGTAATAACAGGCGGGTTTTAAACGCGGTAACATACTCATTTGCGCCCGTGATTCAATCTGAAACAGTCCCACAGTATCGGCCTGTTGGATCAGCTGAAACACCGCCGGATCATCACCCAGGGCATTGATACCCGCGATACTCAGCGAGCGCTGATAATGCTGCTGAACCAGCTCAAAACACTTACGAATAGCCGTTAACATGCCCAGCGCCAGCACATCGACTTTCAGCAGTTCCAGCGTTTCTAAATCGTCTTTATCCCACTGGATCACGGTTCTGTCGCTCATGGCGGCGTTTTCAACCGGCACCAGCTCATACAGTGGCCCTTCGGAGATCACAAAACCACCGACATGCTGCGATAAATGGCGTGGAAAACCGCGCAGTTCATCTACTAACTGCACCAGTTGCCGGGTAGTCTGGCTGTTACTGTCCAGCCCCAGCGCCCCCAGTTGTTGCTGCCAGCTGCTGGTCGCATCACGGCGCTGTATATTCTTAATCAGAAAGTCCAGCTGGCTAACCGGTAAACCCAGGGCTTTACCGACATCACGTAAAGCACTTTTAAACCGGTAACTAATCACAGTGGCCGCCAGCGCCGCCCGCTCCCGGCCGTATTTCTGATACAAATACTGGATAACTTCTTCCCGGCGTTCATGCTCAAAATCTACATCGATATCGGGCGGCTCCTGGCGCTCTTTTGACAAAAACCGTTCGAACAACACCTGAATTTGCCGCGGATCAACAGCGGTAATCTGCAAGCAGTAACACACTACTGAATTAGCTGCTGAGCCGCGACCCTGATACAAAATATGGCGGCGTTGAGCAAACTGCACCAGATCATAAATGGTCAGAAAGAAATACTCATAGTTAAGCTCTGCTATCAGCGCCAGCTCTTTTTCAATTAATGCCTGCACCCGGGCAGGCACGCCGTCGCTAAAACGGATTTTACTGCCCTGGATAACTAACTGTCGTAAATAACTGCTGGCCGTTTGCCCAGCTGGTACCAGCTCGGCCGGATACTGATATTTCAGCTCACTAAGGTTAAAACTGCAGCGCTCAGCTATGGCACAGCTTTCGTTCAGTAAGCTTTGAGGAAATAACTTCGCCAGTTTGGGCAAGGGCCTCAGTGCCCGCTCAGCATTGCTGAGTAATTCACGGCCCAGCTCCCGCAACGGCTTGCCGGCTCTGATGGCACTAACACAGTGCTGTAAAGCCAGCCGCTCTGGCCGGTGCATTAATACCGCACCGCAGCTTACCTGGGTTAACTGATATTGGCTGGCAACCTGCTGACAATAGTCTGTAAATGCCTGTTCGTTATGGCTTAACTGCCGGCGCATCGCCAGCCATAGCCGCCCGGCATGATATTTTTGCAGCCACTGCGCCCAGTAATGATCACTCTCCAGATCGCCACTGGGCAGCCATAATATAAAACAGTGCTTAACCGACATTAAATCCCATTCGGTTAACTGATATTCGCCTTTGCTACTGCGGCGCCTTGCATTGGTAATTATCCGGCACAATTCACTGTAGGCCGTTTTGTCTGGGCAAAGTAGCACCAGCTGCAGCTTATCCAGCACAAAAACACTGCCGATAATTAATTTCAGCGCCAGTTGCTGCTCGTTAATAGTGCGATAAGCCCGCACGACACCGGCCACCGAACATTCATCTGTAATAGCCAGTGCCTGATAACCCAAAGCTGCAGCCTGAGTGACCAGTTCCTGTGGACTGGACGCCCCCTGCAGAAAACTAAAATGGCTTTGACAAAATAGCTCAGCATAATCCATGGCCAATTTCCCCAACCCTTAGCTAAACCAGCCATGGACAAACCATTGCTGGCGGGCATTGCGATACAACCATAGCCACTGGCCCTGCCGGTTACGGCCAATATAATAATCGCGCTGCGCTGCCAGCTGCCAGCCGTCGGCGCATATACGCTCCGGCCCCTGGCTGATAGTGACCGGCTCAGTCAGCGGCTGCGGGTTAGATAATAAAAATGCCGGTCGCAGTGCGAACGCCGCGGGTGCAGCCTGGCCTTTGGCTGAATCACCTTTCACCAGTGGCAAACTACGCTGACTGGCCTGCTCGGGTAAATGCTGGTTTTGTATAGTTAAGCCGCTTACCGCGGCGCTGCCTAAGCGCGCCTGTAATATCGACAATAACTGTAAAGCCGACATCCTGGCATGCTGCTGTTGAAACAGCCCCTCTGTCGGCCGCTGCTGGCCGGCAAAACGGTTAACATCCAGTTGCAAACCATACACCGGTTCAGGCAAAGGCAGGTTTTGCAGTTGCAGCTGACATAGCTCTAACCAGGCAGCGGCTTTATACTCGCCCTGAGCCGAGCCAATACACAACTGCAATGGCGGGTTATCGCGAAAAAACAGGGTAAGCAACAACTGATGGCACTGACAGTTAGCGCGGCCCAGCTGCTGCTCCAGTTGCTGTAACAATTTCTCTAACGGCCTTACCAGTACTGTGCTGTCACTGATGTCATACAATAGTTCAAGGTAACGGCTAAAGCCGGGTTCTGGCTGCAGATAGTCCAGGGCATGATAATAGTCACCACGTAGCCGGCCCAGGTAACTTAGCAGCTGGCTGTCAAAGCGCCGCGCCAGCTCGCCCGGCGCTATGGCCAGCAACTGGCCCAGAGTATCAATACCTAGCCTGGCCATTTGCTGTTGCAATGGCTCAGCCAGCTCTGTTGCATGTAGCGGACTGGCATGTAACGCGGCGCTTAACTGCTTAGTATCGCTGCTGATTAACGCCGCCTGCTGCTTTGCCAGGCATTTGGCCGCATAAGGGGTGGCACCACAGCTATACAGGTATCGATAGTTAAGCTTATTTAGTTTCGCACTTAACTGCTGCCAGTATGGACGAAGACCGCGATAAAGCTGCAGCATCCCATCCAGGCGCAAAAACAACCCAGCCGGCGGGTCGAGCGCAATATCACTGCTTAGCTGGTACAACTGCTGCGCGACGTTGTTCAGAACCTTAAGTTGCTGGGCGGGCCGGTAAGGCAGCAGCTGCAAATCCGGACACAGCGCCGCGGCACTGGCCAGGCCCATTTGTAGTTTCAGGCCAGCATTAAGCGCAAGCTGATTTAACTGCATGAGCTGATGCTGCTGATCCACCAGGGCAATCGGTAACTGCGGGCTGTTTTCAGCAGACTGCTGCAGATGATCCAACTGCAGCGCCGGAAAATGTAAGTATAAAAACAGGGCCATCTTAACCTGCCTGGCGCATTGGCTCGGCAGCCGCATCGGCTAAACACAGTGCCGGCCAGCGGCGTTGCATATCAACTAAAAACGGAGCAGCCGGCCAGCTGCCTTTGCGTTTCAGCACGGTGATCTGCAGCCCATGCCGATCAGCTTGTAAACTGAGGCTTAAATTAACCGGTAAACTTAACGTTTGGCTAAGGTTTCTGAACAACACCATACTGGCTGCGCCCTGCTCTGCTGCCAGTTGCAGACGCCGGGCCTGGGCTAAACTAATGGCAGCAGGCCACAGCAACACACAAGCACAACAGCCACTTTGCAGGCATTGCTCCGCGGCCCATAACGCCTCTTGCTTTGGCGTTAATTTTTTGGCGGCCCTACGTTGGGTAGCTTTGGTATTATAGCCAGCCGGTTTTGAGGCGCTACGTTCAGGTGCCGGGGTTACAATTAACAGTTGGCTCAGATCAAGCCCGGCCCCTGCCAGCATATCAGCGCTAAGCTCTGCCGGCGGCGCAATAAACACCAGTAAACGCTGCGACTGCTGCTGTTGTTGCAATAAATAGGGTAATAACAGACGCAACTCACCAATGCCGGCCTCGCTTTGCATATCAATCAGACCCGTTAGCGGCAAGCCACCCGCTAACTGTTGATCCAGCTCCGGGTAACCGGAACTCACCGCCTGATAAGCCAGCTGTTGACTATCGCCATGCCATACCAACTGGCGCCGGGCAAGCTGATCTAATAACGCTGACATAAACCACCATCGAAATACTGTATATTAATACAGTATAACTAAAGAGATCGCGGATGCAAATATGATATGTCAGAGAATTAAGCTGGCATTAAGCTCAGGGGGGCTAAAACCTACCCACAGCCTTTTAGGAGTGTCACCATGAAATGTACTATTTATGTTGTTTGCAGTTTGGCATTAGTGTTAAGCCAGCCTGTTATGGCTAAACCAGAGCACGATAAATCATTGCCGCCAGGTCTTGCTAAAAAAGTAGAGAGTGGCAAACCACTGCCTCCGGGTTGGCAGAAAAAACTTTCCGCCGGGCAGTTTTTGACTGACGATTACTATCGTCGTAGCACAGTACTGAAAAAACCTAATGCTGATGGCATTATTACCGTGCAGATCGAAGGCACGGTCATTGAACTATTTGAACACAGCAGGGAAATCGTCCGCATTCTGGAAGGTAAGCGTTAAGCTGTTTTTTGGAGTAATGTCAGCACTTCATAATGGCTACTGTGGGCAAACATATCAAACAGCTGTACGTTCAGTAATTTGTAATGTTTAAGCCTGGCTAAATCTGCTGCCAGGCTTATTGCATTACAACTGGAATACAGCAGCCAGGTTGGCGCCAACCGTTCGATATCATCACATAAAGTTACACCTAAGCCACGCCTTGGTGGATTAACAACCAGCAAGTCAGGCGCTCTGGCAGCGGCATTGGCAAAAGCACTGGCGTCCAGTGCCTGAAAGCTGACATCTGTCAGGCCCAGCTCAGCAGCTGAACGCTGGGCACTGGCTATCGCCGCCGGGGCAATTTCAATTCCCACTAATGTTTGACCGGGTTTAACCAGATGCAAACCAAAGCCACCGACCCCGCAAAACAGATCCCATATTTGGCCGAACAGGCCCTGCTGCTGTAGCTCAGCCGCCCAGTTGGCGGCAGTCTGATACAAACTGGCTGCCATTACCGGTTGGGTTTGAAAAAAACTTTGCGGCTGCAGGTACAGTGGCACCTGATTCAGTTGCTCGGCCAGCACAGTTTGCTCTGTTAGCACAATTTCTTCCGGACCTTCCAGAATCGCAGCCGCTGCCGGCTGTATATTGACTGAGCAGAGTTCAAGTTCGAGCCATTGCTGCTCTAGCCAGGCTAAATGTTTGGTTACAGAGGCCAGGCAATTTTTTGATCGCAGCACAAAACGCAACATAAAACGGCCACTGTGCAGGCTTTGGCTAAGCAAAATATACTTCAGCTCACCGCGGCGGCGGCTAATATCATAAGGGGTGAGGTTTGCGCGGCGGATAAAAGCCTTGCACAGCGCAAATACCGGCGCAAAGCTGGCTGGATATAACGGGCAATCGGCTAAATCTACCTGGTCGCCCTGCACATTAACTATGCCCAGGCTTGGCTCATCAACGGTGCCGAGCACCACCATTTTTGCTTTATAACGAAAGCCTTGTTCAACACTTGCCACCGGTGCGAGCATGTTCTCAGGCTGGAAATCAGCTAATAACGCCGCCAGCTGCTGCTGTTTTTCAGCCAGTTGCTGTGGGTAGGGTTTTGCCAGCCACTGGCAGGATTGACAGCGTTTAGCCTGAAAATGATGGCAATGCATGTATTATTCACTTTACTGGTCGACGCACTTTGCTGGTCGACAGAGGATGCCTGTCGATTATTCTACCTGTTCATCATTTTGAAATAAACCTGCCAAATAATGCCAAAACGAATTGCAACCCTGCATTAACACAATATGCCTGCTAAACTGATAAATGGCCGTTAGTTAAGAGGAGTAAAATGGACTTTAACAGCAGCAGTAGCGCACAGGATGCTATCAATCGCTTTCAGCAGGTGCGCCGCCAGACGTTAGCCCTGACCGAAGGCTTATCAGCTGAAGATATGGTGGTGCAATCGATGCCTGATGCCAGCCCGCTGAAATGGCATCTGGCCCATACCAGCTGGTTTTTCGAACATTTTATGCTGCAACCTTTTTGCGAAAACTATTCCTTATACAATGACGATTATCCCTATCTGTTTAACTCTTACTATGATGCCATTGGTCCGCGCCATGCCCGCCCTGCCCGCGGTTTGTTAACCCGGCCGCCGCTGCAGGATATCCTGGCTTACCGGCAGCATATTGAGCAGCATATGGTTGCATTACTGCAGCGCCAGCTCCCCCAAGTAGCAGAGTTACTGACAATTGGTTTGCAGCATGAGATGCAGCATCAGGAACTGATGCTTACCGATTTATTGCATTTGTTATCGGCTAACCCGTTGGCGCCGGCCATGCAGCAGCAAATAGCTAAACCTGGCAACACCCAACCATCCGCCCCACAGATGCTAAGCCACGACGGCGGTCTGCTGCAAATAGGCGCTCCCGCAACAGGTTTTAGTTATGATAACGAAAAACCCCGGCACAGCTTTTATCTGCAACCTTTTAAACTGGCCAGCCGGCCGGTAACTAATGGCGAATGGCAACAATTTATTGACGATGGCGGTTATCAAAACCCCTTATTGTGGCTATCTGATGGCTGGCATTGTTGCCAGCAGCAAAATTGGCAGGCCCCCCTGTACTGGCGGCAACAGCAACAACAATGGCTTAGCTTCACTCTGCAGGGCGAGCAGCCTGTTAATCCGGCTGCGCCGGTTTGCCATATCAGCTACTACGAAGCGGATGCTTATGCCCGCTGGGCTGGCAAACGCCTGCCCCGCGAGCAGGAATGGGAAGTGATAGCCGCAGCGCAGCCAGCCGCTATGGCAGATGCTAATTTGCTTGAGCAACATATCTGGCAGCCAACCTCATGTCACAACCAACCGGGCTTGCAGAAGCTGTTTGGTGATGTCTGGGAGTGGACCCAAAGCCCTTATGCACCTTACCCGGGTTTTACACCCGCGCAGGGCGAGCTGGCTGAATACAATGGTAAATTTATGGCCAACCAGTTTGTGTTGCGTGGCGGCTCCTGTGCTACGGCGCAACAACAACTCCGTAGCAGTTACCGCAACTTTTTTTACCCCCATCAACGCTGGCAGTTTAGCGGACTCAGATTAGCAGAGGATCAATAATGCCATCAGCTCAGATGCTGTTGCAATCAACAGACTTCAACATCACCCCTCTTACCCCGGCAGTGGATCGCAACTTTGCCGACGATGTATTACATGGCCTGGCCTTGCCGCAGAAACAGCTGCACGCTAAATACTTTTATGATCAGCAAGGCTCAGATTATTTTGACCAGATTTGCCAGTTACCTGAGTATTATCCGTACCAGACAGAACTAAACCTACTGCCCAGGGTGGCCAAAGAGTTAGCGGGCATCTTCACTAAAGACTGCACCATAGTGGAATTTGGCGCCGGCTCACTGGTAAAAATTAAGCCACTGCTCAGGGATATCAGCAGTATCCGCCAGTTTATCCCTATTGATATCAGCGGTATCCATCTGGAAATGGCCTGTCAGCTGTTATTATCTGATTTTCCAGATTTATCAGTCATACCCGTCATCGGTGATTTTTGCTTCCCGGTTGACCTGCCAGCACTGAGTCATCAACAAAAGATTGGCTTTTTCCCGGGGTCTACCATAGGCAACTTTTGTCCGCCACAGGCGGCCAGTTTTTTACGTAATGCCCGCTGTACACTAGGGCCGGACAGTTACCTGCTGATCGGAGTGGACACCAAAAAATCACCGCATTATCTGCACCAGGCCTATAACGATGCCGATGGCATTACAGCGAAATTTAACCGCAACATTTTAACCCGGATCAATCGTGAGTTAGGTGCAAATTTCAGCCCGGAAAAATTCGAGCATTATGCGTTTTATAATGCCGGCCAGGGCCGGGTAGAAATGCATCTGATCAGTACTGAGCAGCAAGTAGTTGATGTGTATGGTAGTTCCGTGGCTTTTGCAACGGGCGAAAGTATTCATACTGAAAATTCGTATAAATATACCCCGGACGAATTTAGTCAGCTGGCATTGTCTGCCGGCTGGCAGGTTGAGCGAACCTGGCTGGCTGAGCAGGATTTATTCGCCACTTACCTGCTGCGTAATCGCGGTTAAAACCGGGATTTCGCTTATCCGGATATTAACACTCGCTGCGCCACCTAAATCGTCCACCACGGTTAACGTTACCCGGCCGGGCTGGCCTTGCCAGAACAAGGTCTCGCCTGGCATTACCGCCCCCAGATAACGATTGTTGGCAAACCAATGGGCCTGGGTTACCGCGCCGTCAAAACTAGCCTGCAGGGCAATATTCTGCTGGTCCAGACCTTTTTCTGCATCAGCATTAATTTGTTGCTCTACCAGATAGGTCAACTGTGGCTGCGGTGAGCGGATTTGCGGTGGCTGGCGTGTTAATAGCAGATTATCCGGGCAAAGCTGCTGATAACGCGGCGGGCTAGCCAGCACAATACCTGCCTGCTGCATTGCGTTACTCACTTCAGATGGCCAGAACTCAAACACCTTAAGTTCTGTTACGCCAGGCTGATGCAGACAGGCCCGCAGACCACTGGCAAGATCAATCGGCACGGCGCGATGCAGCTCTGAAACTTTAATAGGAGACACCCCCGGGATAAACCAGCCGGGCACAGTCTGCGGGCAATATTTATTAGGTAAGTCACCACTACGACTGCACAGTGGTACTTTTTTCAGATTTAAACCAACCGCGGGGCTGAATAGTTGCTGATTATCCACTGAGTTCTGCGGCAACAAAGCCAGTAACTCAAATAGTAACGGCCCGGCAGCCGTGCGGCCGACTAAGTTGGGATTACTACTGCCATCAAAATTACCCAGCCATACCGCCAGCACGTAGTCACCGCTTAAGCTAATAGCCCAGGCGTCGCGAAACGCATAAGAGGTGCCGGTTTTCCAGGCAACCGGTTTTTCTGCGGTCAGCTCGCTAAGCAATCCACCCTGCAGCCGGGGATGCTGGCGCAACATATCCAGGGTCAGGAATGCAGCCTCCGGACTCAACATCTGGCGGCTGTTTGACGCCTGCTCTGTCTGTTGTTGTTGCCAGGCCAGCGGCTGCCAGCTGCCGCCGTTACCCAGCATGGCATAAAGCTGTACCAGTTGCGTCATACTTATCTCCATGCCGCCGAGTACCAACGCCAGGCCATAGTGGCTGGCAGGTTGGTTCAAAGGCACGCCGGCGCCAGCCAGCCACTGGTAAAAGTCAGGTTGCTGCAGCTGAGCCTGCAGCTGCACTGCTGGTAAGTTGCGGCTGTTAATTAAAGCAGTGGTCGCAGATATCGGCCCGCTAAATTGCCGGTCAAAGTTTTCCGGGTTAAAGCTGCCATAACGGCGTGGCAAGTCGGTTAACACACTTTGCGGATGAATAAGCCCCTGCTGCAATGCCAATGCGTAAACAAAGGGTTTCAGGGCGGAACCTGGTGAGCGCTGTGCCGTCACACCATCCACCTGACCGGCTATAGCGTCATTATTAAAGTCTGCCGAGCCTAACCAGGCCTGCACCTGCAACGTACTGCGCTTGATCAGTAAAGCACTGGCATTGTTAATGCCTTGCGCCTGCTGGCGCTTTAAGTAGTGGCTAAGCTGCTGCTCAAACCGTTGCTGTAGCGACAACTGTAAGCTGGTATAAAAACGTCCCTGTTGCCGTCCTTGCTGACGCAACTGATGAATAAAATGCGGTGCATAATTGGGTATGTCTGCCCGGCTAAGGTACTGCAAAGGTAAATTCAGTGGCAGTTGCCACCCCGCATCCCGCTTTGCCTGTGCAGGTTGTTGTTGCCAGATAGCCGTTAGCCGCTGGCGGGCCAGTTCCAGTTGCTGCTGGCCTTTTTCACTGAGCGGGCTGCGCTGATTAGGGTTTTGCGGAATAACACTCAGCGCCAGCGCTTCTGGCAGTGTCAGCTCTACGGCTTCTTTGCCAAAGTAAATCAGGCTGGCAGCGGCTATGCCTTCAATATTACCGCCGTAGGGCGCATAGTTAAAATAGGCTTCCAGCAACTCGTCTTTACTGAAGTGTCGCTCCAGATAAAGCGCGTAAGCGACCTGGCGTAATTTGCCAGGAAGGTGGCTGGTATTCAGGTTAAATCGCAGCCGGGCCAGCTGCATACTGATGGTCGAGGCCCCCTGGCGCCGCCCCTGGCGTACCACACTTTGCCAGAAGGCTCGGGCTATTGCGCTTACATCTACGCCAAAATGCTGATAAAAATCGCGATCTTCATACAACAGTGTGGCCTGTTGCAACGCCGGCGCAATATCCTGCAACGGCAGCTTTAGCCGATAGCGCTGATCGGCCGCCAGCTGTAAACTCAGCAACTCACCGTTTGCCGCAAAATAAGCACTGCCCTGCTGATAACCGGCGTATAAATCGGGCCTGCCGGACAACCCCAGCAGCAACGCCGGCAGCAAGAGTAGCGCCAGTACGGTGAACAGCAACCTGCGCAGCAGCCTTAACAGCTTGCTGCGTCTGCCTGAGCTACCCCTATCTGCGCTCATCAGGAACGGTCCCTACCGCGCCGGCTCAACCACAAACCGGCTGGCTGCAGTATTAGCATAAACCTGGCTGTCATACATCGACTCTGCAGTGACCGCCGGCACAGTAAAGTCGCCGGCTGCGGTAACTTTAACCTGATAACGCAACTCGGTCATCTGAGGGCCGAAACCAGCATAGTAGATCAGGCGGTCTTCGCGGATATCGACATAATCAGCCCGCCAGGGCCCTTGTTGCCGGGCTACTGAGCTACGCACCAAACTAAAGCCGGCTGGCAGTAGATCGACAACGGCTACATTATTGTGCCAGCTATTGTTGGTGCTGCGCAGCCGTAACCTTACCGTCAGCTCATCACCCTGCCGCGCCTGGCTAACTACTTCACCTTCGCTATTTAAATAATCGCGCACCACTTCCAACTGTTCGGCCTGAGGCTTAGCGGGTGGTGTTTTGGCAAAGCCGCTTTCACTCAGCGCATAAAACAGCGGCGTCTTAGTATCCTCGTCACGGGTTATCAGGAGCTGTTCGGCATCACTGCCAAAGGTAAACCGCGGCAAACTACTGCGGTTATCGGCAGCGGTTAACTCAGTGCGCTCACCGCCAACATTCACCTGAAAAATCTGTGGCACTGCTGCCGCAGCTACCGTATCCAGCTGCGCATAAGCCGACAACGCCAGCACCGCATAAGCGGTACCAATGGTATTGTATTGCTGGTCAAATACCGGTTGCAGCAGTTTAACAAGCTGTTCGCCGTCCAGTGCTTTGGCCTGCTCACTAAAATGCCGTGCTAACAAATAGACATACTGCGCATCCAGGCTTAGCTGCGGCTGAAAAGCCGGGTTGGCAAAAGGCGGTAGCGGGTTGGCAACGCGCTGCGAACTCTGGCGCTGTAAATAAGCCTGCTGCATGGTCGAACTCTCCCCCAGCCGGTAGTCGCCAATCAGACCCCGTGCCACTTCAGGCTGCTGCATCAGCTGATAACTGGCCGCCATATAAATTGCGGCAATATCGGTTTGCCAGGCTTGCTGATGTTGCTGCTGCAGCCGCTCATGCAGTTCAACCAGATAGTTGGTGGTTACCTCACCGCTGCGGGTTAACAGGTAGATGGCGTTGGCACGCAGCCTCGCCTGATACAAATTGCCACCGCTTTGCCGCGCCACGTCCCGTAAATAATCCAGCCCCTGCTGGTACAGATAATCAGGCACCGCCAGCCCCTGCTCGCGGGCGGCCATTAAAAAGTGCATGACATAAATACTGGGGAAATCGGCACTGTGGTAACCGCCCGGCCAGAAGCTGAAACCGCCATCGCTTTGCTGGCGCTCAGCCAGCTTCTGAATTAACTGTGCAAACTGCTGTTGCACCAGTGGCAGGCGTGCCTGATAGCCCGGTTGTTGCACCAACCCCAGCCACGGGAATACCTGCGACACCACCTGCTCGGTGCAACCATGCGGGTAGTTTGCCAGATAATCGGTAAAGCTTTCAGCCAGCACCAATGGGTTAGCTGAGGCCGCCACATTAAGTGTGGCAAATTCACCATGCAGCGGGTAACGGGTGCTTAAGGTCAGCGGCGTTTTGTCGGTATAGCCGGCATTAAGCGTCGTCTGATAATGGCTGGCCGGCCGGATACTTAAACTGACCTCCCGGCTTGACTCCTCCAGCAAATCCGCTTGCTGGTAACGGGCGCTGAAGCTTATGTCAAAGGCCCCCGGCGCCGCCCCGGCTTTTAAACGAAAACGAGCACTCTGCTCGCTGCCTTCGCTGATTTGCAGCGTTTGTTGCAGCGGGCCTGCAGTAGTTAAGCCGTCAGGCAAGGTCAGGCTGACGCTGATATCAGCATTATCACCTGAGCCCTTCACACCATTGGCGACCGAAACGCTTACCTCAAACTCATCACCCGGTGCGGCACTTTGTAATACCTCCGGTGTTAGCACAAAGGGCCCGCGCACCCGGATATCGGCACTTTGCGCCCCCAGTGCGGTATCACTTACCGCCACTGCCATCAGTTTTAAATTACCGCTGAAACTGGCTGGAACCTGTACCTGCTGTTGCTGCATTTGTGGCCCGGCTTTTACCAGGCCTAACCAGAATACCCCTGGCTGCTCAGCCCTGCGGGCAAACGGATTCAGGTTTTTCTGCAGCATCATGTCAGCTGCCATGGCCATCCGTTCCCGGTCATCGCCGCCTACCCCGGCCAACTGACGTTGCAGCAAGCTGAATTCCGGTAAAATAAGATCGAGCATTTGCAAACTGCGTACCTGCAGCGCCCGTTTTTGTAAGAAGTGGCTTAACGGATCGGGCAGCTGATAATCTGCCACCTGTAAGATGCCTTCGTCCACGCCGTAAATCAGCATATCGGCTGGCTGATTAGCCTGATAACTGACATTAAAAGGTTTGCCCGGCCTGACTTCGGCCGGCGCCTCCAGGCTGATTTCAAGCTGACGACGACTGCGGTCAATATTAAAGGGTACCACTGCATAACTTAACGGGCTGACAAACAAGGCATCAGAATCAGCGGCTCGGACAAAGCTGACGTTAATATAAGCATTGCCTTCCAGTCCTTCTGGCAGCCGAATACGCTGCATACTGCTGGTTGTGTCGGCGGTAAACCAGCTGAAAGCATGCACTTTATCGCTTTCAATACTGATTAAGCCGCTACCGGTATACGGTGCAGTAATATTAAGCTCAATCCACTCGCCGGCTTTGTAATCGCTTTTATCCAGCTTAACCGTTAACGCCGCATTTTTTTCCAGCATGGCACTGATATTACCGGCGCCAACCACGCTAAAGGCCAGACTGCCCAGCACATTGCCATTACTGTCAGCAAGTTGTAGCTCAAAATCGCCCGGGGTCTCTGTCGGCAAACGGTAATCGGTACCCTGCTCAGCAATCGTAAATGGCGTTTGGCTAAGCGTTATATCCTGGACAATGCTCTGGTACTGATAGGTACCATCGTTCTGTTTTACCAGGCTGGTTACCGGGCGTTTTTCAATCAGCTGCAGAGTCAGATCGTCCAGGCCGATTTGGCTAAGGCTATTATCAATCGCAATAAAATTAACAGTGCGCTGTTGCTGCTTTTTAAGATAGGTTAGTGCACCATCGGCCTTAACCGCCACCAGCTGCGGTAAAGGTGATAACAAACTGCTTAGTCGTTGCTGCACGCTGCGCCCGCCACCGGCTTCAAAACCCTCAGTGGTCACCACAAGCTGATAGGTGCCGCCGGCATATTGCTCCAGCCCCAACGCAAACACGGCTTTACCATCGGCATCAGTTTGTTGCTCCTCCAGGCTTTGCTGCACCCGCTCTGCTTTAACATTGTCTTGCTGCGGGCTGAGAACCTGATAATCCGGGTATTCACTGAAACTGAAACTGCGTGGGATTAATTCCAGCCTGGCCGCTACCCGCCGTTGCTGGGCCGGCGTACCAAATAAATTATCCAGTTGCACCTGCACGCTTAAATCTGCCGGGTGGAGCCAGCCCTTTGCATTAACCGCAGCATCACCCTGCACGAACCCGCTGCTGATCTTCATGCTATCAGGCTGAAATTCTTCCACGGTGAAACTGACCGAGCCCAGATGACGCTGAGTATTACCCTTGCTGTCGAGTAAACTGACACTGGCATGATAGTTACCGGTATCGCTGTGGGGCTGAGTATCCAGCTCAAAACTGTGCATTCCACGGCCACTCAAGCTGAAGTTTTGCTGCCAGAACGTATTGCCACGCGGTCCCTGTACCTGCACTTTCAATGGCAAGCCACCATCAGCGGCACTTAAATCGCCATGGCGGACAATGGCAGCCAGCTTTACCTGCTCGCCCGGCCGGTAGATGCCGCGATCACTGAACATATATGCACTTAAACTTTTGGCATCATCCGGGCTCTGATACTGACCACTGGTATTAAACTTGGAGTAATCAAGCTGACGGGTGTAGCGATCAAACGGAATAAAGCTGGTATCAACCACACCATTGCGGCTGCGGTTTACCCGATACACCGTTGGTTGGCGCTCGCGGTTAAATTCGTTGGTTTTGGCAAAGCTGACTGTGCCACGGGCATCGGTTGTTGCTTCGAACAGCGCCAAACCATTGCGACCAAGCAGCGCCACCTCAGCCCCGGCTACCGGCTTACCATCGGCCAGAGACAACACAAACAGCTGCTGGCTGCTGTCACTATTATGTTTTACCAGCAGGCCTAAATCGGTCACCAGCACCAGCCGTTTATCCAGCTGCTGGCCTTCCACATCAGGCCGGGCCGGATCAAATTCGCTCAGTTCGATAAAAAACAGGCCCATGCCCGCTTGCTGCAGGTAAGGCGTTAACGCCAGCGCCTGATAACTGGCTTGCGCTGGCGATGCATTACTTACGGTGTAAGTGTGCTGCTGTAAACTGGTGATATTACTCTGATTAAAATTGTAGTTATGAAAAGAAGGCTGGCTGATGTCGCCAGCGGTCTGGGTAATTAAATGGTTCAGTTGCTCTGGCAGCAATTTATGTAATTTCACCCGGACGCCTTTCACACCGCGGCTAAGCAACTGCAGCTTCTGCTCACCACTGAGGGTTAGCATGGCACCTTCGCCGACTATCCGCGCTTCTTTCGGATACGCCGGCACCTGAACCACGGCCCGGTATTCATTGGCCAGGGTAAAGTCACTAACCGACTGCAAGCCAGCGGGCACACTGACAAACAGATGCTGACCTGGCGGTAAATCCAGCTTAATGCTAAACGCATTATCATGCGGCAGCGCGCCAGGCATTAACTCAAAACTTACCGGGCTGGCTTGTTGCAGTACTGTGCTGTTTACCTCGCCCGGTGCCCAGTAATTTGACTTACGCCGCGGGTTTTTCGGCAAGACATACAATTTTAATTTATTTTGCAGTTCACTGCGATTTAGCCGGTCGGTAAAACTTAACAGCAGCATTTGCTCTGGTTGTTGCTCAAGCTGTTGCTCAGCGCTTCTGACAATATCGGTGCGCAGTTCACTGACTTTTAAAAAACTGCCACTATCTGGCACTAACAGCTGCGCTTCAACTACATCATCCGTTTTAGCGTCACCCTGCACAGCCTTTACCCCAGCTTTTAGCTGCAGCGTTAAATATTGCTCCTGGGCTGGCAAGGTAATGGCTTCAGATTGCACATACACCTCACGGCCGCTGTTATCTACTGTGAACGTAAAGGGTAAAGCCTGTGGCTTGCTGACTTTTTTTGTATGATCTTGTTTATTGGGGTCCGGGCGCATCAGCATACTCAGCTGTTGGCGGGCACTTTCCAGCTCTACCGGATGGCTGAAATTAAGGGTAGCGACAATTTGCCGACTGGTCGGCTCGGTAGGGTTCTGATAAAACCGCAGCCGGTTAATTTCAACGGTCAACGGCACCGTGGTAAAGCGGTACTGCTGCTGTGCCAGCTTAATTTCCGGGTTAAAAAGTCGCTTTTCCAGTTTAACCCTGTACTTCTGGCCGGCCGGCCAGGCCTGCTCAGGGGTAAAAGTCAGGGTATTGTCATCCTGCCATAACCATTTACCGGCAATGGCCGGGCTGATGGCTGCGCCCTCGCTTAGCACTTCACCAATTAAGTCGAGCCGGGCGGCGGATAGCATTGGCGCTGGCATCGATGTATCGCCGACAGCAAGGCGTGGTTGAGGTTGAGGTTGAGGTTGAGGTTGAGCATGATCGCCAAAGTCATAACTGAATTTCAGGACTAATGGTGTCGGTTGCTCGACATCGTCCTGATAATGGCCCAGTTCCGGACTAACAACCTCTGCCTTTACCTGCAATGGCTTGGGCAATTGCTGGTAATAACAGTAGCCGGCGACTATTGCTGCCAGTAACAGCAGCAACATAACCACCGCCCCCCAGAACCGGCCGGGCCGGGTTTTGGCTGTATGCTGTAACCGTATCAGCCAGCCAGGTGCCGCCCAGTTAACCGAACCAAATATTGCGCGAAATACATTATTCGCAGATGAACCAGAGGCAGGCATAACCATTCCTTGTCAAAGCAGGGTATTTATAACCACGGGAAAAACCAGAGATACCGCCGAGTATAACCGGCGAAAATTAATCACTGATGAACTATAGCAGCTTGTGCTAAAACACTTAACCGTGTGCTGGTAAAGAGTTGTTATAACAATTAAAAAGCCGCTTGCTTAGCCTCTGTTACCTCAGGCTAAGCACGCGGCTTTACTACTTTTCTCTGCAGGATGCAGCTTATTTATTGCGGGCTGAAACCATTGTCCTTAATCGCCACGGTTGTTACCTCGCCCAGGCGTTGGGCCAGATCGGTAAGCTCACTGGCTTTGCCAACTAACACAAACTGCAATTGTTGCTGCGGAAAGTACTGCTTGATTAGCCGCTCAGTATCGGCAAGGGTCAGGCTATCGACCTTTTGCTCGAAGTCGTTGATATACCCTTTATTAAACTGGTACAGGTGCATGCTACCAAGCAAGTCAGCTAACTGGCTGTTGGTTTCATAGTTTGGCGGAAACTGACCTTTGACATAGGCTTTGGCAGAATCCAGCGTGGCCTGATCTATGCCCTGTTGCCACAGCCTGTTATAGGTAGCCAATGCCAAATCAAGCGTTTGCTGAGTGGTTTCCGTTTTGGTAAAAGTACTGATCTGAAAACCACCACCAGCGCTTAGCGAACTGAACCCCGATCGGGCGCCATAGGTTAGCCCGCTGTTAACCCGCAGTTCGTCATTCAGCCAGGAAGTAAAGCGGCCACCCAGGATGGTGTTAATAACCTCAAGACCAACATAGTCCGGGTTATTCTGGCTAACCCCCACGCCACCAAACATCAGGGTAGTTTCTGTTGCATCCGCTTTATCTACCAGCAATACCCGGGCTGCTGCCGGCTTAGCAACCGCAGGCAATGCCGGTTTTGCGGCACTTTTGCCCTGCCAGTTCGCAAAGCGCTTGCTTAACTGCTGGCGTAGTTCTGCAATGGTAAAGTCACCCGCCACCGCTATGGCAATATTATCGGGCTGATAATACCGCTGATAGAAGCCGGTTACGCCCGCCAGATCCAGTGCCGCCAGCGATTGCTCACTGCCGGTATTAGGTTTGGCATAGGGGTGATTACCATAAAGCAAACTGTCGAAATAACGGCTTATCACATTGCGCGGGCTTTCTTTTACCTGCTGTTGCTGGGCCACCAGCCGGGCATGCAATTTACTGAACTCTTCGGGGTTAAACGCCGGCTGCATCAATACCGCCGCCAGGATATCCAGCATGGCCGTGGTATCTTTTTGCATAAAGCTCATGCTCAGATAACTGGCCTCTTTGCCGTTACTGGTACTGAGGCTGGCACCAATAAAGTCGGTTTCCTGCTCCAGTTGCTGTTTGCTTTTGCCACCGGCACCCAGCAGTAAGCTTTGCGAGGTTAAAAACGCCTCACCGCCTTGCTGGTCCAGCACCGCCCCAGCGCCGATAACCACTTCTATACTTAGCAGTGGTACTTCGTGCTGGGGCATTAAATATAAGGTTAAGCCATTGTCCAGCACCAGAGTCTGATAAGTTGGTAACTGGAAACCTTTGACCGTCGTACCTGCCGTTGCGCTGCTGACGGTTGCCGCCCGGGTAGTCTGCTCCGGCGCACTGCTACAGCCAGCCAGGGTAATACAACAGGCGGTCAGCGCGGTCAGCGCCGCTCTTTTACTAAAAAAATGGCTCATTCGTCCGCCTCCTCGGTTGCATCCAGCACACCGACAGTGCGGTTAGCCCGGGTAAGATACTTACTGGCCACCCGCTGAATATCAGCTGCACTAACGTTATTGAACAATTCAGCGGTTTGATAAAGCTTACGGTAATCACCAAAGTACAGCTGGTAGGTACCAATATTATTGGCTTTGCCATTAATGGTTTGCATATTGCGGTAAAAGTCCATCAGCTGAATATTTTTTGCTTTCTCCAGTTCCCGGGCCGTCACGCCCTCATCTGCTACCGCAGCCAGTGCCTTTAACATAGCCTGCTCCAGTGTGCTGGCGGCAACGCCTGGCCGGGCAATGGCATATACGTAAAACAGATTCGGGTCGAACGACAATGGCAGGTTGGTAAAGACATTGGTGGCCAGTTGCTGCTCTACCAATGCCTGATACAAGCGTGAACTTTTGCCATTGCTTAAAATAGTGCTCATCAACGCCAGTGCGTAGTAATCCGGATCGGAAGTCGCCGGTACATGGTAACCGAGCATAATATTCGGTGAAGTTGCTGAGGTTTTCTGCACAAACACCCGGCGCTGGCCTTTTTGCTCGGGCTCAACGGTTCTGACGTCACGTGGCGCGGGCTGGGCCGGAATGGGCCCGAAATACTGCTCTGCCAATTGTTGTACCTGCGCCAGGGTAACCGCACCGGCAATAACTACCACGGCGTTGTTAGGCGCATAATAGGTTTTGTGGTACTGCACTAAATCATCGAGGGTCCAGGCCTGAATATCAGACTCGTGACCTATAATAGACCAGCTATAAGGATGGGCCTGAAAAGCCACGCTCTTCAGCGCTTCATTTAAGGTGCGGTAGTTTGAGTTCTCCAGGCCAGTACTGCGCTCAGAGATCACCACGCCCCGCTCGCTTTCCACCATGGCCGGGTCAATCGCCAGATCAGCAATCCGGTCGGCTTCCAGGTCAAAGATAATTTCCAGCGCAGATTGTGGAAACCAGTTGGTGTAAACCGTCAGGTTTTCGGTGGTATAGGCATTGTTGGCGCCACCAGAGGCTTCCATTACCTGATCAAACATTTTCGGGCCATATTTTTTAGCGCCGTTAAACATCATATGCTCAAAAAAGTGAGAAATACCGGTAATGCCGGGCGCTTCATTGCGCGAGCCGACTTTCCAGAATAAATACATATTAGCGTTAGGAATGGAATGATCTTCCAGCACCAGAATTTGCATGCCATTGTCGAGGGTAAATTGCTGGACTTCATTTGCTGCCGTACTGGCCGTTTCTGCGGTAGTGCTGGTGGCAGCCTCAGACGCTATCGGCCCCAACAGCAAGGTGATGGCCAGACTGGCCGTAAACAACGATCTCATAAGCGCTCCGTTAGCTTAAGCTGTGTTGTAGCTTAACCAAACTAAACTATAGAAGCGCTACTGTGCTGTAAAGCAGCAGTTTTAATAAAGTGTAACCAAATATAGCAGGCTGCGGCTGGCTGTAACCGGCTGCAGCATAATTACCGGGCTTTTACCGGTTTTCGGTGACTGGTTTTGCCGCCAGCAGCTTTGCCGCCAGCGTCTTTTTTAGCATTTTTAGCAGCCCGGGTAATAGCATTGGCCGCCGGGTTTAACCCGGTGTGCCGGCTCAGCGCCGGTTTACCGCCTTTACCAGGCTTTTTAAACAGCTCATCTTTGCTTTCTTCCGGCACTAAACAGCCTTTGCTGCGGCCGATTAAATGCTTCAGGCCCATTTTAATTAACGCTTCGCGAATTTGCGGCCAGCCTTTCGGATCGTGATAGCGCAGTATCGCCTTATGTAAGCGCCGTTGCCGCTCGCCTTTCGGCACGGCCACCACTTCAGCATTGGCTTTATTGATGTTTTTCAGCGAGTTCATTTCGGTATGGTAAATGGTCGTCGCGTTAGCCATTGGGCTCGGGTAAAAGTTCTGTACCTGGTCCAGTTTAAAATCACGCTCTTTTAACCACAGCGCCAGGTTCACCATATCTAAATCTGTGGTACCTGGGTGGGCGGCAATAAAGTACGGAATTAAATACTGCTCTTTACCGGCTTCTTTGCTGAAGCGGTCGAACATTTCTTTAAATTTGTCGTAGGCACCCATGCCCGGTTTCATCATCTTCGATAAGGGGCCGTCTTCGGTATGCTCCGGGGCGATTTTTAAATAGCCACCCACATGGTGCTGCACCAGCTCGCGCACATAGTTCGGATCTTCCACTGCTAAGTCATAGCGCACACCAGAAGCAATCAGTACTTTCTTAATGCCGGGTAAGTTGCGCGCTTCCCGGTACAGCTCTACCGTCGGGCTTTGATCGGTGTCCATATGCTCGCAAATGGTCGGGTATACACAACTGGGCCGGCGGCAGGTTTGCTCGGCTTTCGGGTTTTTACAGCGCAGTTTGTACATATTGGCTGTCGGGCCACCCAAATCGGAAATCACCCCGGTAAAACCCGGCACTTTGTCGCGGATATCTGCAATTTCCTGCATTATCGACTCTTTTGAGCGACTTTGAATGATCCGGCCTTCATGCTCGGTAATCGAGCAGAACGAGCAACCACCAAAGCAGCCGCGCATCACGTTAACCGAAGTTTTAATCATCTCGTAGGCAGGTATTTTAGCATTGCCATATACCGGGTGTGGTACCCGCTGATACGGCAGGCCAAACACTAAATCCATTTCTTCAGTACTTAGCGGAAAGGCTGGCGGGTTAACCCAGATATGCCGATCGCCATGGCGCTGCATAATCGCCCGGGCACAGCCGGGATTCGTTTCCTGGTGCAGAATACGCGAAGCATGGGCATATAGCGGTTTGTTAACGCTGACTTGCTCAAACGCCGGCAGTTTAACGTAGGTTTGCTCCCACGGCTTTTGCCGCGCCGGCTGCACCAGTATCGGTTTAGCTTCTACTTGCGCCGGCTTAGATAAATCAATACCGGCTTTAGCAAACTCAGAATAGCTGCTACAACCAACATCATCAGCACCATAAGGGTTGGATATCGGGTCTATTTTGCCAATTTTATCAATGGCGGTGGAATCGACCCCGCGCCAGCCTGGTAACGGCTCTTTACGAATAACCGCCGTGCCACGCACATCCTGAATGTCGCTAATCGGCACACCACTGGCAATCCGGTAGGCCACTTCAATTAATGGCCGTTCGGCATTGCCGTAAATTAAAATATCGGCTTTGGCATCAAAGATAACCGAACGGCGTATTTTTTCTGACCAGTAATCATAGTGGGCAATCCGGCGTAAACTGGCTTCAATGCCGCCAATAATCACCGGCACCTCTTTATAGGCTTCTTTGCAGCGCTGGGTATAAACAGTAACCGCCCTATCCGGCCGCTTGCCGCCAATATCACCCGGTGTGTACGCATCATCATGCCGTAGCTTTTTATCAGCGGTATAACGGTTAATCATCGAGTCCATATTGCCGGCCGACACGCCGAAAAACAGGTTCGGCTTACCCAGGCGCATAAAGTCGTCTTTGCTGTGCCAGTCCGGCTGACAAATAAGCCCGACCCGGTAACCCTGCGCTTCTAACATCCGCCCGACTACTGCCATGCCAAAGCTGGGGTGGTCAACATAGGCATCGCCGACTACCAGAATTACATCGCAGCTGTCCCAGCCAAACTGGTCCATCTCTTTGCGCGACATCGGTAAAAACGGCGCCGTGCCATAGCACTCGGCCCAGTATTTCGGGTAGCTGAATAAATCGCGCTCAGGTGCCATCCGCGCTACAGGAGCAGATTTGCGGGAGACGGCAGTAGCAACAGTGGACATAAATTAAGCACCTGAGTGAAGCAAGGGCGCGTATTATACTAGGTGTCGGGGGGAAAGGCGAATGATCGCTCACTTCAGCAGCGTCATCCAGACTCAACCCAACTCAAGCACTTGACTTGATAGAAACCTGCCTTTTCTATTGAGATTTCATGAAGTTTGCAATTTTCTTCAATTCCTCTGCAATTTTTTTATTCCAGTTATGATCAGAAATATCAGAACATTCAAAAGATTTAATATCTAGCCTCGATATTGATTTGTGTTTTTTTCGAAAAAAACTAAGGGCTGGCTTGCTATAATAACTAGCTTCAATATCTAAACACTCGTCACCCAATTTGTCTCGAATTCCACCAAACTGGCCCCACGTCAATACTCTTTTGGCTCTGGGACCGAAACATGGTATGCCATTAATCAATGGCCCATTACTCATAATCTCCGAATCAGATAATTTATCAATCCCAAAAGCTCTATATGGTACTGGCTCAGATGATGAAAAACTAACACCCCAAGCAGGACTATTACCTATATTTTCTATTACCAAATTAATAATCGATGGCCTTCTTTCATCAATTTGAGCATACACAACAATCTCAGGATCTCTTGCTTGTCTGTATATTAAATAGCTAACTACTGTCGATGCAGTCGCAATAATTACTGCAACCAAACTGATGATAAATGCACTTGATTCCATTCTTAAGCCGATTAATCAACATTCAATGTATTGTTACATTTACCGAAAAACTGAACATGGTCAAGGATTTATTTGCGGCAAAAGCAAAGGGCGCAATAATGCGCCCCTACGTTGATTTGGCGTGGTTCGTCAGTTAGTGGGAAAACCCGAGGTTGTCGTCTATACCGTAAAACCGTAATGAGTGCCGTCTGGCAGTTCAATGTCTAACCTCAGTTTACCGCCAGAGGCTTCTACATAGCGTTTAAGCGATGATAACTTAAGATCGCGCCCCGGTTTTTCCATATCAGATACCGTAGGCTGTTTCACACTAAGTGCTGCTGCAATGTCTTTCTGAGTCAGATTCATACGTTCACGTAGTTCTGCCAGGTGAATATTCAGCAATATCTCGGCAGCCTGCTCTTTGGCACTTGCCACTACTTCAGGTTTCTCATGCGCCAGTATTTGTTCAAGTGTTCTTGTCATAACCGTTACTCCTGCTGCAATGCCTGTAAATGCTTACTAAATTCTTCATCCGCCAGCGGTATCATAGTTTGATAAAAACGTTTTTCGTTGCCTGCTTTATTGCCGGCGCACAGCACTATGCCATGTCGTTTTGGATCAAAGGCAAAAAACGCTCTGATAGGGTTGCCTTTGCTTTGCACCCTTAGCTCTTTCATATTCATATAACGAGAACCTTTTACCGTATCTGCGTATGGTCTGGGTAACATTGGCCCGCGCTCTCGTAAAGCTAACATCGCCGCCAATACACTGGCACGGTCAGTATCGTCCAGCCTATCAAACCAGCTATCGAAAAGATCCGTTGTTTCTACCATCCACATAAGATGCCCTTAGCTAATATAGCTTAAAACCTATATAGGTTAAAAGCTATATTTCCAATATAAAAACCTTAATGAAAATTAATTGTTAACTAAAAGAAACGCAAGAAAAGAAGTCTATTTTTATCAGGTCGTAGCGATTACGCGAAGAATAGGGCCGCATTGATGCGCCTCTACGTTGTTTTGCTGTGGCGGCCAGCTTAATTCGCAGCCAGTTGGTGGCAGAACTCGGGGTTGTCATGAATAGTAGCCAGCACCTTGGCAGCCAGGCCTGTTCGATTGCGGCGCTTACCCTTCCCGTTCTACTTGCGTCGGGCAATCAAACTGCCGGGCAGTATCGCCGTTGAATTTACCTGCTTTTAAAAAATGTAGCACTTGCCTAATCACCTTTTGCCGTTTCATCAGAAACGGATGCGATACCTCTACCGTAACCAGGGCGCACATACCTTGTACTTTGGTGTTTTCAACAGATACCTTGCCGTCATCAGGGTTAGGCAGAAAGTTAGACAATAAAAGATTGATAGAACTGGTGCCGGCGATAATACCCAATTCAAAGTTTACCGGCCCCAGTTGTTTGGGCACATCCTGCTCACCGGTACCCAGTTGCATACCTGCCGGGCCGTTAAAGGCTTTAAAACCCGGTATATCTTTTATGTTATCGACCACCTGGCTACCCTGATTTGGCGGCCCCATCATTACCACCCTGCCTAAGTCGGTAATATCGTTATCCTGTAAATACTGGCGCAGCAAAATGCCGCCCATCGAATGGGTAACAAAATGAATAACGCTGCTTTGCTCTGCCCTGCACTGCACCAACGCCTGAGGAATAACCATAGGCGCTAACACCTCAATAGCGTGCTCTCGTGAAGGGTAATCTACATTCACGGTATGGTAACCAGCGTCATCAAGCGCCTGCTGCATTGTTTCCATTGCACCGGCGGTGCGGGCCAGGCCGTGCAATAGCACCACACAATCTTTCGCTATACTGTTGAACGACATTAGCAGCAGCAATGCTGATAAAATAACTCGCATATCTCTCCTGTTATTAGGTGATAAGAAACAGGCTAGAACAGTCGGTAGGATATTTTACGACCCGGCCCGCCTGATAATTAGTAGTTTCAGTTATTAATCCATCCACTAAGCAGGCTTAGCCGATGCCAACACCCGCCTCTTGCTCATTCTATTGACTAACAACCACGCGCACAGGGTGCCAAGCAACATAATCAGTGCCATCAATAAAAAATAGCCGGCAAAACCACCGTCCGGATTATCTAACATGCGTCCGGTGAGTGGCGCGAAAAACACATCGGGGGTAAAACCCAGCAATGAGATAACACCCACCGCAGTGCCAGTAGCACCCAGCCGCAGCCGGCTTTCATCAATTAGAGCAAAATACACGGCCCGCAAGGCAAACACGCCCACAAACGTTAGCGCTAACATTAGCGTTAGCAGCATAACTGCCGGATACAGTTCCGTCAGTGCCGCTATGCTGGCAAAACTGAGGGCCAGCGCACTAAACAGCCCCAATGTCAGACGACTGGCCCGGATCCGATCTGCCAGTAAACCCGCAGCCACCGCCACCACCGGCCGCAGATAGCTGGCCGCCGTGGTAAATTGCGCCGCCTCCAGCTGTGACCAATTAAAGGATTGCACCACAAACAGACCGTAATTATCCAGCGATTTATAGCCGCAATAAGCACAGATTACCACGCCGGCCTGCAACCAAAGCAGTGGGTTTGCCAAAGTTTCGCCCAGCCTGGCGGAGGTTGGTGCTTGCTGCCCTGTCTCAGGCTGCACCCTGATACTGCTGATAAAAAACCAGGCCAGACCAGCGGTAAGCACGGTTAGCATACTGTAATAAACAATCAGGCTGCGAAGTGACGCCAGCGCCTCGGTTGCACTGGCAAAGTTACCGTCTGCCAATATTGTATAACGGCCCAACAGCAACACTGCGCCACTGGCAAACACACTGGCAACGAGGCCACGGCCGCCGTCAAGTACGCCAAACGCCAGGCCCTGGCGGGTAGCAGGCGCAGAGAACCGCGTCGCTTTTATCATCGCCGCCCAAAACAGTAAAATGGTGGTGCAACCCCAGTAGCCAAACAGCAGTGCCAAACCGGTAACACCGGGCCCGGTCCACATATAAGCGCCACCCAGCGCTGTTGCCAGCAAGGACACACTCATCAAGCGGTTGGGTGCCACTTTGTCAGCAATAATGCCGCCGGGAAAATAACAAAGCATGGCCACCACACCGTAGACAGCAAAAATATCGCCAAGCTGAGCATTATTTAGCTCAAACGCCTGCAAAAAGGTCGGGCGAAAAAAACGCGCCAGGTGAAAGGGCAACGCAAAAATCAGCTCACCTGCCAATATAATAATAAATACATGCCAGATAACTGATCTGGTTGCACCCTGACGTGGCATGGCATCCTCTGCATTGCTATGAAAACAGCTTCAGCATCATGGCATCACCTTAAGCTGTCAAGCGTCCACGCTTAAAAGCCGCATTGCTGCTTCAGTGCTGCGACATCTTCTGCTGTCGGGCCTGTTTGCTGCAGATTAAGAGCGTAATGCATTATTGCAGTATCATTATCGGTATGGCCGAGCCCCAGAGCGTGGCCAAATTCGTGGCTTATGGTCAGTTGCAAGGCATTTGCAGTACTGTAAGCGAAAATAGTCATGTTACGCCTACCGTTGACAATTTCCATTAAACCAACTTCAGCGGCTAATGGTGGCAGCTGATCTGAAAATAGTGCATTGCGATCCGCTACGGTGTCATTAAGATAGTCTTGCTCACGTTGCAATTGTGCGTGTTGTTCATTTAGGCGCTGTGCCTGTTGTTGCAATTGCTGCTCGCGCTGCTCAAGCCGTCGCTGTTTTTGTTGCAGCGCCGCCAGATTAGCCTGGCTGGCGTTGGCCGCTTGCTGACTAAATGCAGCGATATCCGCCGCAAACTGCTGGTTTTGCTGGCTAAAATCACGGTGGCGCAGCTGAAGCTGCTCGCTCTGCTGCTGCAAAGCTGCCGCCCGCTGCTCGATGTTGCTATCGTAGCGCTGAATATTACGCTCGAGCATTGCCTGCTGCAGCATCTGCTGCTGACGCTCGTCATAATGAAAATTTATTGGGAAACCTTGTACGCTGTCATGTCGGAAAAGCTCCTGTCCTGCCGCCCTGTTCCACCCACTCGCCGCATTATGGGCGGCCTGCTCGGCTAGCTCAGCTGTTAGCGCAAAAGCGGGGTCAAGCTGGCCAACGCGCCAGAGTACCGGGGTTTGACACAATTGCTGACGCAGGGCTTTTTCTGCTATTTGTTTCACTACTTGCGGCTGTGGCCGCTCTGCAGCAAACCAGGCTGACAACAGCAGATAGCTGCCCAGTAATAGCAGTGAAAGAAATAGCAGTCTTGCTAGCATGATTCAACCCCGGGCCGGACGAATGGGCCATTTCTGGCAACAGAACAGTCCCTAATGTAAACGGCCTGGCGGTTATTCTGCAATACCCAGCTGATACACTAAGCTGGTATGGCCTGAAATTAAGCCATCGTCCGACTTGATGCCAAATTACAAGCAGCGTAATCTTTAGCAACTTAGCCATGGAGGTGCCTGTGTATCAACTGTTTATTGCCAATAAAAATTACTCATCCTGGTCGCTTCGGCCCTGGTTATTAATGCAACAGCTGAGTATTCCGTTCGACGAAAAATTACAGCAGTTTCAAGTCGACAACTATGATAATTTCCGCCAGTTCTCACCGACCGCAAAAGTGCCGTGCCTGCATGATGGCGATACAGTGGTGTGGGAATCGCTGGGTATTGTCGAATACCTGGCCGAGCGGCATGTTGGGGTCTGGCCGGCAGATGCAGCAGCCCGTAATTATGCCCGTTGTGCTGCCAGTGAAATGCATGCTGGCTTCAGTACCCTGCGCAATGTGTGCACCATGAATTGTGGTGCCAGAGTGCAGTTAAACAACCCACCCGCTGAGCTGGCAAAAGACCTGGCGCGGCTGGACGAGCTATGGCAACAAGGCTTGAACCAATTTGGCGGGCCCTTTCTGACGGGAACCTCTTTTACCGCGGTTGATGCGTTTTTTGCCCCGGTGGCATTTCGGGTGCAAAGTTATGATCTTAAGCTAAGCAACAATGCCATGGCGTATATTAAGCACCTGCTGACCCTACCTGCCATGCAGGCCTGGTATCAGGCGGCATTGCTGGAAAGCTGGCGCGAACCGGGCCATGAGGCAGAAATGGGACTCTATGGCAGCATCATTAAGGATTACCGACAGAATTGACGCCGAAAACCCGTGTCGCCAGACGGCAGCTGAGGTATGCTTAGTGTCAGTAAAAACTGAAACCGGAAAGAGCAGACTGTAATGAGTAAAAACAGCATCGGCGCCCAGGCCTATCAGCAGCAAGAACAGGGCTATCGTGATAAAGCACTAAAAATGTACCCCTGGGTATGTGGCCGTTGCGCCCGTGAATTTGTTCACTCTAACCTGCGCGAACTGACCGTGCATCATATTGATCACAACCATAGTAATAACCCGGCGGACGGAAGTAACTGGGAATTACTGTGTATTTATTGCCATGACAACGAACACAATAAATTCCACGAATTTGTGCTGTATGGTGGCACCACTGAACAAAAAGTGGCTGCAGCGACCCATAATCCCTTCGCTGATTTAAAAGCGCTGCTGAATAAGCAAAAATAACCCAAATTATACTGGCGCATAATAGCGTTTAATAGCTTACTCAACCGGCTCGTCCGGTTTACTTTTTTCTCTAAAGCTATTTTTTATTTAACAATCTCCCAGTTAGATCCAACCCATAGCCAAACGCCCTAGCCCATAAAATATTCCTACAAAACAGCAACATAAAAAATAAACACCTAGTAAAGAAATTTTAAAATTAACGCCATGTTGAAATTTAAAACATTTTGATTGCCGGCTACATTTTTTAGAATTACACTTCGAAAAAATTTACCTATATAAGGACATTTTAATGAGTAGTACTTGGCAAGGATGTTTATTTAGTTTGATGTTATTGCTGGCTGGCTGCGGAGGTGGTAGCAGTGATAGTAGCCCACCGACTGGCGGTGGAGGCTCAGGCAGTGGATCTGGTGGGAGTAATCCATTACCTCCAATCCTTATTAATTCAAGTGAGCTCGATGCATTCGCAACTGTTGCCGTGAACCTACCGGAAAGTATGCTGCAAATTGCTCATTACACCGATACCCTTGCTATCCAGCAAAGTTTCCCATTCGGGCAATTTCAGCTTTGTGAAAATGGCGGTGGCCGCACCATCAGTTTAAATACGGGGCTCCCCCTCACTACTGGCAGTGTTATAACTGACCAGCTGGACGATTGTCAGGTGACAGCTCTGGATGCCGTATTAACTGGCGAAGTTACGCTTACTATTACTAACCAGCAACAAACTGCGAACGGCGATACCCTGACAATGAACGTCGACCTTAGTAAAGTCGTTTTCAAAGGGTATCCGGAAATTACCGTGCTTGATACAGTAAACGTGACCTTCATTACTGATAATTTGTTAAAACGTATCCAGGTAAAACCGCTGGGCTCTCAGGTGCGGTTTACATCGAGTGACGGTGATATTTTTACTCTGAGTCAGTTTCAATTAAGTAGCGAGCTTGATTTGATGACTGCGCTCTATCGGAATGATTACCAGGGACGCATAACGTTTAACGAGTTTAGCCAGTATTTAACTGTTAGAACATCAGTTCCCTTGCAGGGCTACCTTGGTGAGTACCCGCATCAGGGGCAGATTGAATTAACGGACAGTCAAAACAATTTGCTTGCTATCAGTGCTAATCAGGTTGTGAATTCTGAGTTGGCGAACTTAAAATTTAATCAAAGTGACAGTATGTTGTACTACTGGAACTCTTTTACTGAAGGCACTTACTGGAGTTGGCCAGGTTTAACGACCAATCAGAATATTCGCACCTTCCGGCATGATAATTTTGACCTTATCGGCACGATCGACGGTAATAATCTCAATGACTTCCCGACCCTTGGTACAGTTACATTTCTATTTTCGCGGCCGGTGGCCTCGATAAATAGTCAGTCTCTAAACAACTTCTTTAGCAATACTGAGTGGGGTTACGCTGACATTGGCGCAGAAGCAGTTATTGAGGGCGCTTTAGTCCATATTACACCGAAAACAGCCCTTGAACCGGGTGCCACCTATCGCCTTGGCAGTTTTGAAGCAATCAACCAGCTGGGTGTAACTTATTATCACTATTACGGACAGGATCTTACTGTCAACAACGCTATCCGCGCCGTTATCACAAAGGATAAAGTTGCAGTTTCTGCCGATTCGGTCCCCACGTTATCTGCTTCAGAGTCTATTATCGCCGAGGGGTTGACGGTGACATATCAGTGGCACGAGCTGACCGACTTTGGGGTGGTATTCGATGCCCCTAACGCTATATCGACAAGCTTTACAGTACCGGAAGTCGACCCGGGTCAGTTGCTTCTCATCGGTTTAACCGTCACAGATACACTTGGTCGCAGTCACACTACACAAGTGGAGTTGTTATATAACTCCGGTGATACTGACGTGCTGTATTACGAGAGCGATAAAGGAGATTATATTGGACAAGGTCAAACCCGTTTTCTGACCACAAATTTCGGCCAGTTCAACACCGCAATGGGTAATAAAAGCAAGCTTAGCGTAAATTACGAAGGGCAATATAACCAGGATAATGTGTGGTGGTTTCTTGAGTTAGCGACGGCAGAGGGTACCGAGCTGCAGCCTGGCCTTTATCAGAATGCGACCAGAGCGGCATTTAAGCCTGCTGGGGGCAATGGTATAGACTTCTTTGGCGATGGCCGGGGCTGTAATACCCAGTCAGGTTGGTTTGAGATATTTGAAATTGAGTTCACTGAAATCACGAACGACTACGGTGAAAATCTTTTCGAAGTTACAAGTCTGGCGGTAGACTTCGTTCAGCACTGTGAAGGTTCAACCCCCGCTTTACGAGGCAAAGTGAGGATAAATTCCTCTCACCCACTGTAATAGTGATAATCACCTAGTTCAACGTAAGGGCGCAATACTGCGCCCTTTTCCTTATATTATCGTTACACACTTCGTATAAACCTGCCTCTGATAGTACACCAGCAATTTTACCATTTATATTTTTCTATATTGGTTACGGTATTAATTAATATCTCTGGCTAACACTCAGCAATTTTCAATAATTTATCAGCATGACGCTTCAGCGCCTGTTTCAGTTCTGGCGGCTGAATTATACTGAAAGCAAAAGGCAACTGGCATAACCACAAAGCGAAACAGTCGCTGCTGTCCGTTCGGGTGCTAAGCAACAAGCCCCCATTCTGCGGTTTCAGCATACTGGCCATGGCACCTAACACTTCTGCTGCTGTGCGTTGCTCTGTTTGTAATAGCACCTGCACATCCAGGTTACCTGGCATATTGTTCAGACTGTGCTGAAAGTGCTCTGCACTGTTAAAGTCAGCCGGCCGGGTAAAACTATCAGCGAGCGGCTCGACATGCTGTAATCGGTCCAGCCGGAAAGTACGCAGCGCCTGGCGTAAATGACAATAGCCACTCATATACCAGTGCCCCTGGCGAAACAGCAAACCATAGGGGTCTATCTGACGGGTTATTGGTTGCTGTTGATTGGCAGCATAACTAATGACTACTGAGCATTGCTGCTCAATAGCATTAAGCAGTGGCTCCAGATGCTGGCGCGGGGTGTCAGTCGCAGCCTCCGGCAGCATGATATTAATATTGCCGGCTATCGCTCTGGCCCGCGACTTCAGTTTCGCTGGCATGACCCGTTCCAGCTTAGCCTGCACTCCGCTTATTGCCGCTTCGGTATCTGCCAGTCTCAGGTTCTTCGCTGCTAACAGGCCAAGTGACAACGCCAGCGTTTCTTCATTGGTAAACATCATCGGCGGCAATTTATAGCCCGCCACCAGCATATAGCCGCCACTGCAACCTTGCACTGAGGTTACCGGAATACCCAAATCTTCCAGCACCCGGATATAGCGCCTGACCGTTCGCTTATCTACTCCTAGCCGGCTGGCCAACTCGCTGCCGCTAAGCTGATTATTAGACTGCAACAGCTCCAGCAAACTCAGCACCCGGACCGTCGGCGCACTCACCATTCCACCTCTTTTTGCATTGTCTGACTCGGTACGGTTAACCTGCCAGCAAATATAGCAAACAACTAGGACGTAATCTGTCCTACTGGCAAGTAAAGTGGGTTGTTCGCACGGTAAACCAGGGTAATTGTGCTATCAATTATGCTGATTAGCCGCAACATTCTGATGTTATTAACCAACAAGGAACAGAAACATGCTGCAACTGACTTTATATACAAACCCTAATTCTCGCGGCCGGATTATTCGCTGGCTGCTGGAAGAGTTAAACGTACCTTACACTGTAAAAGTGCTGGAGTATGGCGCTGACATCAAGTCAGCAAAATTTCTGGCGCTGAACCCGCTGGGAAAAGTACCGGTTATTACCCATGGTGATGTCGTGGTAACTGAAACCGCGGCAATATGTGCTTACCTGGCGGACTATTTCGCTGAGAAACATCTGGCGCCGGCCACTGACAGCCCAGAGCGCGGCATCTATTATCGCTGGTTGTTCTTCGCGGCAGGGCCGATGGAAATGGCCACCACAGCAAAAGCATATGACTGGCGGATTGATGATGATAATGTGCAGGCGGTTGGCTGCGGTTTTTATCAGGATATGCTGAATACGCTGGAAACGGCACTTAACAATGGCCCCTATATTTGTGGTGAGCAATTTACTGCGGCAGATGTCTACGTCGGTAGCCATCTTGGCTGGGGAATGCAATTTAAAACGGTGGAAGCGCGTCCCGCTTTTACTGAATATGTGCAGCGCCTGTATGCCCGGGAAGCCGCTATTCGCGCTAACAAGCTGGATGATGCGCTGCTAACAGCAGCCACTTAAGCTGATTAAAGCTGGCCGGACAGAAAAAAGTCCGGCTTTGTCCCTCTCTTTCTTATTTCATCAAAATTTCAAAAATAATAAGTTTACAATTAATTTTTATTTGATATATTTTAGCAACGTTATTTTCGCCGGAGTGCATTGGCTATGCTGCTGGTTAGATTCAGGCCAATATTGTTGCTGACGGCACGACTGAGCATACTGATTTCACTTACATTGTCATCGCAGGTTAACGCAAATATGTTTGACTGGCTAAAAAAATATGATGTGCATTTATCCCCTGCAATCAACGGAACAATTACCTATAACGGGCAGCCAGTTACTCAGCTTAAAGTTTACCGCGAACTGACTTACCATCGGGAATTTCTGGATCACACCCTGACTGACGGCGAAGGTAATTTCAGTTTTGCTGCAAAATCAATTCGTTCACGTCGTCCAGGTAGCGCTTTTGATACCGCCAAACGCCAGGTCTTGTATGTCGACCACAACAATCAACGCTATTTGCTTTGGTACTACAGCACCTTGAATGCCGGCGCAGCAGCAACGCTGACCGGCAAACTGCAACAATTAAACTGTGAATTAACACAGCCGGAAAAAACCTACGAATTACCGAACCAAGAGTTTCCTGAGCACCCTCATGGGGTTACAGGTGTATGCAGTCTGGATTAACCACCCATTAAAGGATTAGCAAATGGCAACCTTAACGCCTAAACTGGCAGTACAACTGGCCTCACTTGCGTACGAAATTAAAGAACCGAGTTCCTCAGGTTTATATCGCTTCGGCAAATCGGCGCCAGACGTTGACCGGGCTTTTCAGTTTGATTTAACTAACGGCCCCATTCAGGGTATTTCTGGCGGCATTTTGGCCAGAATGTTAAAACGCAGTAGCGGCTTTGCGATGGTCGGTAAAGGTAAGGCCGGCTATCAGGGTGATCATGTGATCGCTATCCGCGGCACGGCCAGCCTGGCTGATGGCATTACCGATGCTCATATTGGTTTGACCGGGGGGGATAATAATTCATTAATCCACGCCGGTTTTAATAAAACTTTCCACAGTATGAAACCAGCACTGGAAAATGCGCTTAGCCCGCTACTATCCCGCAGCAGCAATGGCACAGTCCATTGCGTTGGCCACAGCTTAGGCGGTGCGCTCGCCCACATTACTGCCGACTGGGTAAAACGGCGTTTTAAAAACCAGGTATTTCTTTACACTTTTGGTGCGCCAAGAGTAGGACTTGATGGTTTTGCGATAAAAACCTCAACCAATATTGACCGGATCTTCCGCTGCACCCATGCCGCCGATCCGGTGCCGATGGTGCCGCTATGGCCCTTTGTCCATGCTCCCTATCAAGGCCAGGAAGTGCTGCTCGCACCGGGTCAGGGCATTAGTTTTAACGCTCACAAAATGGCGATGGAAGCATCACCCGGTTATTTGAATACCGCAAATAATAATAGCTGGGCTAATTTACAAACTCAGTCAGGAATTAACCACAGCACCGTGCGTTTGCACTATGAAAACCGTCATCAGGCATCTTTCAGCGGTTATTGGGCGGATAAAATAAGCTCAGGATTAATTACCTTACTCAAAGATGCGGGATACTACAGCGCGGTAATGGCTCAGGCAGCAATTGGTACCGGCTTAACATTTTACGATATGCTGGCCAGAACCCTGGAGGCGGTAGCAAAAGCCTCAGGCAAGCTGGCTGAGCAAACAAGAGGATTACTTGGGCACATGCTGGTATTTGCCCGACAAGTGGTAACAACAGTAACCGAGTTAAGTTTTAACTTTATTCGCTGGGTATTTGATAAAACGCTGGCGGCGCTGTATCGCAGTGCACGTGATGCGATCAGCAGCGTCATGTAATATGTCGGCGGTTAAATGTCAGTGTTTAGCCGGCGCCGATGTACCTTCAGCCAATCAGGCGCCGGCTTAACCCAGTATTATTCCGGCGTTTCTGAACTGGCCAACTGCCACGGCCATTTGCCGGTAAGTTCTACCTCGAGGGTAAAACTTAAAAATGTCCGGATTAGCACGACCAGCGCCAGCACGCCGACAGTAGAGAACGTCAACTCAACGGCAACGGTATGAATAATATCGGCTGCAATCAAAAACTCCAGCCCCAGTAAAATACCCCGCCCCAGCCGCTGGCGAATTTCCTGCTGGATAGCCCGGGGTGAATCGCGTTTAATCAGCCGGATAATGCCATGCAACAACGAATACACAGCAATAACAGTAATAATACCAATGCCCAGCAACTCAATCGCCACCGCACACCATTCTGGCCAGTTACCTAATAAATTGGTTACACTTTCAGTCAAAATACCTCCGTTAGCAATATTGCAATTAGCGTCTCTGTTTAAAGCATAGACTACCCCGAACTACACCGTAAAAATGGGACTAGCTGGTTAAATATGCAAAAATTGTAAAATATGGAGGTAAATAAGACACGGACGGTTACTTTACTCAACAATTTATAATGCTGAAGCAGGGAGAAGCACAAGTAACCGCCCGCAGTAACACAGTTAATCACGTTTCCACGGGGCAAAAACCACTAGAAAATAGCCCGCACGCTTAGCGCATAACGACGATCCGTCGTGAAGCTTAGCGCATCCGTTCTGACACCGGCCTGGTTCATCTGATACTGGGTTTTGGTCTCTGTATTCAGCAAGTTACTGCCTTCAATACCAATTTTCCAGTTATCGTTAATGGTGTAGTACAGGCTGGCATCCATCATGCCGGATGCTTTTGCATATGCCGGCACGTATTCCTCAGATTCACGTAATGTCAGCAGGTATTCGGAGCGCCAGGTATAAGCCAGACGGAATGAGATATTGTTGTATTCGTACATACCAACGATGTTCATGTTCTGATCTGAGTAACCTTGCAATGGCAAGCCACTAAATACCCGGAAGGTATTGCGGTTATCCGCAATTGGATTGCCATTTTCGTCAAAGCCAAGCGTACCCTCAGCGACTTCGTTAGGATCTTCCAGACCACTTTGGTCGATATAGGTGTAGTTAAACTGCAAGCCTAAACCGCCCCAGGCACCTGGCAACATGTCATAGAATTGGGAGTATGAAAATTCAACCCCACGGATCGTGCCAGAGCCTGTGTTGGCAGGACCATAAGCGGATACGGCGTAATTCTCACCGTTATACATCACATCCAGATCAAATTGTCTGTTGCGAATAATGTTATCCAGCTTTTTGTGAAAGAGTCCCACATTTAAAAAGCCAGCCGGCGCGAAGTACCATTCAGCAGTTAAATCTAGGTTAATAGACTCTTCTGGCTCCAGATAGGGGTTGCCTGCCAATGCAGTGACTTCGATATCATCCAGAGCTACAACCGGGTTAGTGGTTTCATCCTGGTCCTGCCCTGGCGTTTGCAAACGACGGGTATAGTCCAAATCCAGCAGGCTGATATTACGGGCATCCACTAAGCTTGGGAAATACAAACCTTTAGAGGCGCCAAAGCGCACCACTACATCGTCGGCTACCCCAAAGTTCAGGTTTAAACTCGGCAATACCGTGTCGTAGTCAGTACCTTGCACGGTGCTTAACTCAGATTCGCCAGAAGCCAGATCATAATAACGCCGATATTCTGGCTGTTGCATTACATTATTCAGAGATGTGCCCGGCTCACCACGTCTCGATGCTAATGGCTGCACGAAGGCACCGGTTGATTCCAGCTGGTAACTGACATAGCGCAGCCCGAAATTACCTATTATAGGAATATCCTGATTGATAAACTCAAAATCGCCGCGCAGATAAAACTCAGTACGCTTTTCATTCGACGAGCTGATATTATGTGCCGCGAATGGTCCTTCAACCCGATTAGGTTTGTCGGCATAAGGCACATAAGTGCCTGTACAAATACCATTATTGGCAGCGCTGCTGGTAGCGTTGTGCCATCCATCCTGACAGCCCTGGCGTAACGATTCGGCATAGTTTTTCACAAGTTCCATTTTAGGGAACAGAAAGTTATTAACATTGCCAATAAGGACATTACCATTGTAGTAATCGGAGAAATCCACGCGCTCAAACAACTCAGGCCTGTTGACAGCAGCTGCTGCATTACGGTCATTCATATTCCACGGGGTACCAATGGCAGACCACCCCTCATATGCTGTGTCACGAACAGTCAGATCTTTATCGGAGTGGTACAAACCTGTTTTAAGGCCCGTGAAGACACCATCCAGCTCATAGCTGACGTCGAATTTTAAACTGTTAGCTTTTGCTGTATTGTGTTCTTCCTGCTCCATACCACTGCCCAGAAATACATTAGGCACAGGTCCATCCCAGTCGCTATTCGGAGACCAACCGGCGGTTAGAATGTTGTCGCTCAGAAATTCAACTGTTGGGCGGGAACCCCGCATGTCCAGGAAGTATGGAGATACCACATGCACATGATTACCGCGGGTTTGTCCTGACATACTGTAATTATGAACTACTTTCTCAGAATCGATGCGCTGATAATCAAAGTTTAATGTCAGGCGATCCGATGGTTTTAGCATCAGATTGAATGAAGTGTCTTCAACCGTATTTTCGTTGTAATTCCAGCGGCTGCGATAGAAAAAAGGTGTTTCAGGACTTACCCCAAGCGCAATGCCTGACGTGACGAAACCGCCGTCAGTAGTTAAAGGATAACCATTAGCGGCATCGTCCTGCCAGTTCTGCGACGAACCCATAAAACTTCTGAAACCTTGTGCCGCCTGACCAATTTGCCGCTCATTCCACTCCAAAGAGGCTTCGGAATTAATGTGTTCCAGGGTGGCAACAATGGTGTTATCAGTATTAGCCCACTGCAAAGAAGTCGTGAAACCGGTACGCTTACGATCATTTTCGGCCGTGCTCATGTGAATTGCTACAGGCACATGCCAGACGCTGCCAGCAGGCTGACCCGGCAGCGCCGGTCCATCCACCGGAGATGCCGGGTCTACACCGGTGATACCTCCCCACTGATCAAGAGTAGGGATAAATGCATCACCCCGGGAATGAAAATTACCTAAACCAATACCATCACCACGTGATTTATATTCTGATTGCGAACCGGCAATCAGAAAACCAAATTTACCAGCCCGGGTTTCCCAGCTATCTGAGAACAGCGCAGAGAAAGAAGGCGTCACTTCTTTGCGAAAATCGCCGTAATTCGCTTTCGCGTTAAAAGACAGCAAACGCTTATGAGAGTCTAAGGGTTTGCGGGTAATCAGGTTTACTGTGCCAGCAATACCACCGGAGATCAGATCCGCAGTTTGGTTTTTCACTACCTCAACTGCACCCAGTAATTCTGCCGGGAAGTCTTCATAGCTCAGACCACCCCAAGGGTTGGCACTGAAGGCTCCACGACCATTCACTTCTGAGCGCACCCGATCCAGACCGCGCACCAAAACACCGGTGCCTTCATCGGCGTAATGTTTAGGGTCGTCAGAAGAGGCGAAACGCTCTATGGTCACACCCGGAATGCGTTGCAGGGCTTCGGTAACCGATTTATCCGGCAGCGCGCCAATATCTGTGGCAGTAATAACGTCTTTCACCGTGTCAGCATACCGCTTTAAATCCTGAGCCGACTGAATACTGCCCCGGATCCCTTTTACTTCAATTACTTCTACTTGCTCAGCGTTGCTCTGGGCAATGACACCGCTGTCATTCTCAGGCAAAGCCTGTGCCGCCAGCCACATTGGGCTTATCCCCAGTAAGGCTGCAGAAATTGCCAGGCTTAATCGGGCTTTCCTGATCCCACACGTATTATTGTCGCTCAGTAATTCAGACATAGTTTAAGTCTCTTCTGTTCTTGTTGTTATCCATGCAAGCTGTCAGCGGGTTTGCTACTGACAAAGTCGTTATATTTTTATCTTGCTCTTCCCGGTAAAGCCCAACATCACTACCAAATACGCCAAGCTCAAATGTTACTTTGTACCATTGAGTTCAAAAAGTAAACATTAATCAGCGAAAAAACAGCTTTATATAGCATCTAATTCTAGACAAGCCTGAAGTTATTGCTTATTAATATGTTACCAAGTAACAACAAAAAGCACTTTTGTTATGCGTTATTTATGCTGGTTAATTCTGCTGATCCCATGCATGGCGCCGGTTTTCGCTGCCTCGAAGCTGCCGCTGTTGCCGTATCCGGCAGAGCTAACCCGACAGACTGGCCACTTTGCGCTCAGCAGCGACTTTGCAATTGCCGTACCTGCCAACAATCCCATGCTGGAAGCAGCAGCAAATCGATTTAAACAGCGGTTAAGCCAGCAAACCGGACTGGCTTTTAACTCTGATATTAACCCCACTTTGTTATTGCAACTATCTGGCAGTGATCCGGCTGAGCCAGTACCGCAGCTGGGGATGGCCGAGCAATATCAGCTGCAGGTAACGCCCGGCCAGATTCTCCTGCAGGCGCCGGATAATATCGGTATAGTGCGCGGCCTTGAAACGTTATTGCAGCTGGTGCAGATAAGTGACAGTACGATCAGTGTCCCGGCGTTGACAATTAACGATCAGCCACGCTTTCGCTGGCGCGGATTGTTACTGGACCCGGCCCGGCGCTTCTTGCCGCTGACAACTTTAAAACGCCAGTTAGATATGATGACGATAGCAAAACTAAATGTGCTGCATTTACATTTAACAGACGATCAGGGCTGGCGCTTTGAATCACTTCGCTACCCTGAATTACATAAAGTTGGTGGCCGCGACGGCTACTATACCCAGCAACAACTGCGTGAGCTGGTGCATTACGCCGCCGAGCGTGGCATCAGAATAGTGCCGGAGATAGACTTACCCGGCCATACTACTGCTTTGGGCGCGGCCTACCCCGAACTGATGGCCGCAGCAGGGCCGGCGGTGCCCGAGCGGCACTGGGGCGTGCACAAAGCGGTGTTAGATCCGAGTAACGAACAGGTCTATGCTTTCCTGGCCGATTTGCTGGCCGAAGTGGCCGCCGTATTTCCTGATCGCTACCTGCACATAGGCGGCGATGAAGTACTGCCTGATCACTGGCTGACTACCCCACATATCGTCGACTTTATGCAGCAACAGCAACTGGCTGATCCACCGGCGCTGCAAGCCTACTTTAATCGCCGGTTGCAACAAATAGTGCAGCAACTAGACCGGCAGATGATTGGCTGGGATGAGGTACTGGAAGGTGAGCTGCCAACATCGGTACTTGTTCAGTCCTGGCGGGGTACTGAATCACTGGCCGATGCCGCCCGGGCCGGCCATCAGGCCATGTTATCGACCGGGTACTATCTGGATCAGCCGCAATTTGCCAGCTATCACTATCGCAATGATCCGTTGCCTGACGCAACATCAATGCCCGATCTTAGTACGTTGCAGCAATGGTCGGCCTGGCAGTTTCAATTTGCCCGTAAGCGCGGCAATGCCATCAGTGGCCAATTACTGCTGTTATATCTGGCGGACGGCAACAGTCATGCCCTGCTGCAATTTAGCGGGCGCCAACCCCAATTGCTGCAGCAATTCAGCATTAATGCCAATCAGCTCAGTTTTTTTGCCGATAGCTGGATGGGGCCATTGCAAGGGCAGTTTAGCGTCACTGCTGATGCTGACGATAATCAGGCGGCAGCCGGATTGCATGGCCAGCTGCTGGTCGGCAATGCCGCCTATTCAGTCGACGGCAGAGCGATAGCGCTGGCACAACCGGCAAGCAAAGCACTGCCCTTCCGCTTGCAGCAGCAGGAGCTGGACGCTGCCAGCCGGCAGCGGATTGTCGGCGGGGAAATAGCGCTGTGGGGCGAACTGGTAACACCACAGAACATTGATATCCGGTTATGGCCAAACGGTTTTGCCGTTGCCGAGCGCTTATGGTCAACCGCCGCTTTGCAGGATGAGCAAAGCCTGTACCGGCGCATGCAGCAGCGGTTTGAGCACGCCAATACCAACAACCAACTGCATAGCGTTCGCCAGCAACAGCAGGGCTTTGCTGCGCTGGTTGGCAAGGATAAGCTGGCAGCACTGACCCTGCTTAGTCAGACGCTGGAGCCGGCCCATTACTACCACCGCCTGCATGAAAAATCAGTGGCTGGCTTTTATCATGCTGATGCACCGCTTAATCAGTTGGTAGATTATCTGCCAGCAGAGCATCCTGCGATGCGCAGGTTCAGCGAAGAAATCAGCCACTGGCTGGCCGATAAAAATCCGGCAGTTTATGCCCGGCTGCTTGCGCAGCTGCAGCAATGGCTCCAGGCAGCTGAAGCATTAGCTGATGTTAACCATCCGAAGTTGGCGCCTGTATTTGATCAGATAGCAGCCCTTAGTCAGTCTGCGCTAACCATGCTTAACCGCATCGCTCAGCAACAACCGCTAACTGCCACAGAGCGGGATCTTATCAGCAGGCAACTGACCGGTGCTGCAACTATTCAACAGGAAATGATCATCGCCCTGCACCGCCCGCTGCAACAGCTGCTGGAAGTTGCGCCCCACAGTGAAGTCTGGCTGAAGCCCGGCACCTTTTCTGCCGCAGTGGAAGGGCCTGCGGTGGATAGCGGAGGAAATCTGTATGCGGTTAATTTTGAAGTGGACGGGACTATTGGCAAAGTAACGCCTGAAGGTACCGCATCATTGCACCTGAAGTTGCCAGAGGGTAGCACCGGCAATGGCATTGTCTTTGACCGTAGCGGCGCTATGTATATTGCCGATTATACCGGCCATAATGTTCTTAAATATCAGCACAACAATTTAACCGTGCACGCCCATAACAGCGCCATGCACCAACCGAATGATTTGGCGGTATTGGATAACGGTGTGATCTATGCCAGCGACCCAAACTGGGCTGATAACAGCGGTCAGCTATGGCGGGTTACCCCAGACGGCGACAGCACGCTTATGGCTGTAATGGGCACAACCAATGGTATTGCCATCAGCCCCGACCAACACTATTTATATGTGAATGAAAGTGTTCAGCGTCAGATCTGGCGCTTTAACATAAACGCCGACCACAGCCTTGGCGAAAAGCAACTGGTCGCCCGTTTCAGCGATCATGGCCTGGACGGCATGCGCGTTGACCGCAACGGTAACCTGTACGTAGCACGCTATGGCAAAGGTACCGTGGTTAAACTCAGCAGCACGGGCGAGCTACTGGCCGAATACAAGCTGAATCACCCGCTGCCGACCAATGTCAGCCTTAATAATGATGATTCGCTGCTATATATCACTATTCAGCAATGTGGCTGTATCGAGCGCATTAACCTGCCACGCTAGCTGCGGGTAGTGCGGAGATAGTCAAATGGCTAGTCAAATGGCCTGTCATTGATTGGCCATAACAGCCGGCTAAGCTTTTTATAACCGTTGTGCCGCGGATCACTGGGGTAAGGTGCCCCGGCATCGACATAGATCACCTGCTCGGCCAGCGGCGCAAAGCCCTGATAAAAGTGGTTGGTCGATTTCACCAGCAGGATCCGACATTGCTCCGGCGCAATTCCCAGCGCCCGGAATAAACTGGGGTCGAATGACTGGCAACGATTACTGTTTAAAATCACTTTAATACCCTCAAAGCTTATTAAAGCACAGTCACCCATCGGTACACTGCTGTCGGCAAATTGCTGCTCAGCATTGGCCTGTAACCGCTCTACCACTACCTGCTTATCAAGGGGCGGTCCGGCCGTGGCGCCACTTTTGCCACCAAAACGCAGCTCAATAACCGCACCTTCTCCTGCGGCAAAACACAATTTAACCGCCATCGGATCCCAGATAGTGCCCACTGCTACCCCGCTGAGCTTGCGGGCAATAATTTGCTCTAAAATCAGGGTGCCGTCACCGGCAACCCCACCGCCCGGGTTATCCCAGACATCGGCCAGTACGGTAGTACCCTTCACCTCAGCGGCCAGATCCAGTGCACTGGCGATGTCATTGAACTGTGGCAAGGTGCGGCCACGAAATGTATACAGCTCCATTCCCAGTGTTGTAGCCAGTGCCTGTCCCCGCTCGGGCTGATTATCGGTGATCACCAGCAATTTGCTGCCCATATCGGCGACATCGCCCGCCATAAAACCATGGATCACTGAAATCGATAACACCCCGGCTTGCTGCTCCAGTTGCCTTATTTTACTGACAAAAGACTTCATCGGCTCGTGGCTGGTAGGCAATACATCAATCATCCTGCAGTCAAAACTGCTCATCACCGGTTTAATATCACCTCTTACCGCAGCCAGGGCCAGTTGTACCAGCTCACGCGCCCGCTGCATAAAATCTAAATGCGGGAATTCTTTAAAAGCAATCAACAGGTTGGCTGCCGCCAGCCGCTGGGCCGTTAAGTGGCTATGCGGGTCAAGCGTAGCGCCGATAATAGCCTCGGCTCCAACTATTGCCCGCACCCGGCTTAGCAGGTCCCCTTCACAGTCATCATAACCCTGCGCCACCATAGCGCCATGCAACCCCAGCAATACGGCCTGCACCGGCATGGCCTGTTGCAGCTGCTGCAATATTTCATCGCGCAGCTGTTCATACGACTGGCGATTTAATAAACCGCCAGGTTCTGCCCAGGCACAACTGCCTTCAATCACCTCGAGCGATGGGTCGGCGGCGGCAATTTCCCGGCAGGCAACCAGCGGCGCGCTGCACAGGGTTGGCGTTGCCGGATGCCGACCAGGTGGTGCATAAAAACTGTCATAAAAACTATGAATGTCGGTATACATCGGCGAAAACGTATTAGTTTCGGTAGCCAGTGATGCAGTGAAAATACGCATTAGTCCTCCGCTAAGTGCTGCGGGTGTGGGGTGATTGAACTACCGGCTGCTGCGACGTAGCCATGGCCGGTTCGCGCTGGGCAGTAATTATTGCCAGCGCCTGCTGCCGGCTGATAGCAGGCGCTGGCGTGACCAGACTTACTACCACCGCCGCCAGCATAGAAGCTGCTACTGCCGGTAAACAGGGGTTGCCCCAGTAAGCCAGCCAACCGGCGTGATTCAGGATCGCTAACGAAGTGGACATGGCTGTAAGCATTGCCGCCAGCGCTCCCTGCCAACTGAAACGCAGCCAGAAGCGCCCTAACAAAGCACAGACAAACAGGCCGGACATCAGGGTGGCGATCATGCCGGTGATATAACGGATTAAATCATCAGACAGTAGCGCCAGGGTTAATGCCAGGCCAGACACCAGCAATACTGCCAGCCGCGAGTACAAAATGGCTTTGCCCGCCTCGGGCATAGTGCCGGTCGCCCCCTGATACAGATCACGGATCAATACCGATACCGCTGCAATGGCATCAGAACTGGCTGATGACAAGGTCGCAGATAATCCGGCCAGTAATACTGCCATACTAAGTAAGCCCGGCAGCAGCACCACTGCCAGGGTGGTAAAAGCAAACTGATGATTAGCCAGTTCAGGGCTCAGAACCCGTGCCGAGATCCCGATTAAAGCCGGCAACGCAGCAAAGGCCAGATACAGCAAGCCAGAGCAGATAAAGGAGCGGCGCACTGTTCTGACATCTCTTGCGGCATAGATCCGTTGCCTGAAAGACGGGGTGGCCAGTACGCCCACCGCGACCACGGCAGCCAGTGAAATCGCCGGCAACAATGAAATATGGGTGATAACACCGCTTTCTGTAGCACTTGTCAGCGCGACATTAAGTTGGCTCAGGCTACCCACTGCCTGTAACGCGGCGTAGCCCATCAACAAGAAGCCGCTGAACAGCACCAGGGCCATCATGCTGTCAGTCCAGATCACTGCCCGGTAGCCGCCAATCATCACATACAGGGTGTAAGCGCCGCCAATCATTAGTTTGGCATACAGTAAGTCAATACCGGTGGCCCAGGATAAATACAGCGCCCCGCCAATAATGTGAGCGCCCAGCCAGCCCAGCGACGCCAGAAAAATCAGGACCGCACTTGCCTGTTTCACCCACAGATTAGCAGCAACGTAATAGCTCAGCTCTTCACTCATGGTCATAAAACGCATGCGTCGCAGCGGTGCAAATAACCAGGCCGTAAGCAAAATGCCCACCGCCCCTCCGACCCCGTATAACATGCCACTCCAGCCATGGTTGTAGGCAAAACCGACGGCCCCCATACTGGTACCAGTGCCAATCATGGTCGCCACCGTGCTGCCAAAAGTCAGACGGGCTGAGACATTTCGCCCGGCCAACAAAAAATCGTCATTACTGTGCTGACGGCGCGATACCAGATAACTGATGATAATCATTAGTAACAGGTATAAACCAAAGCCAAATAAAAAGTGGCCGCCGTTCATATCAGGCCCGGTCGGCGCGGTAACAGGTAAGGTCCACTTCTACCTTACAATCCACCACTAAATCTGCCACGGCACAGATCCGTGCCGGTGGCGCGTCGGCAAATACACTGGCAAATACCTGATTAAAACTGCTGAAATAACGGGCATCTGTCAGATACACTTTGACATGCACCACATCGCTAAGCGCAAAGCCGGCGCTGGTCATAATATCCAGGCAGTTCTGCAGGGCCAGCTTCGATTGCTCAACAATACCCCCCTCAACCACTTCGCCATCGCGCATTGGGGTCTGGCCTGACACATACAGCCAGCCGCCAGCCTCTACGGCCTTGGCAAAGGGTAAGCGCTGGCCACCGGTACCGGTGCTTTGGTCTATACCGTAGCGGGTAATGGTCATCTGCTTAATCTCCCAGTGGCTGGCGTTCATCACCACCGCGGTGGCTGTCGAGTGAAAGTTTTACCCGGCGCAGCTTATCGCGCGACTTGCGCTTATTCAGCTTGGCTACTTCGGTTGCCAGCACATCAATAATCGCCAGCATGGCGTAGCGCGATGCCGATGGTTTGTAAATAAAGTCGGTTTCCGGAGCTTGTAAGCCCAGTACGATATCGGCATTGGCCGCCAGCGCAGAGCCAGGCTTGGTAATCGCGATGACTTTAGCGCCATACTGTCTGGCAATGGCGGCTGAATCAATAATTTCACCGGTATTACCAGTAAGCGAAATGGCTACCATTACGTCCTGTGGCTCTACCGCCGCCGCCACCATTCGGGTTAACAAGCCATCCTGATAACTGCATACCGGCATGCCGAAGCGAAATAACCGGTATTGCAGCTCCTGCGAGCCAATCGATGAGCCGCCGCCCATCCCAATACAAAAAATCATCCGCGCATTTTGCAGGTAACTGACGGCGAGGCGGATATCTGCTTCAACCAGCAACTTGCGGCTTAAATCCAGGGTGTTTTTAATGGCTTCGTAAACGCCCTGAATGCCGTCTAAATCGGGTGTCTCCTCGACAAAGCGCTGGCCTACCGCCAGCGACTGGGCCAGTTTAACTTTAAGCTGGCGTACGTCTTTGCACTCTACTGTTCTGGCAAAGCGGGTAACCGTAGCCTGGCTAACCCCGGCATTAGCCGATAGTTTGGCAATGCTCATTTCGGTTGCCGCTTTAACGTTGTCCAGAATAAGCTGGGCGACCCGCTGCTCTGACTCGCTCATTTCGACAAACCGCTCAGAAATGCGTGACAGCACATCAATTTCATAACTCATCGTTAATACCTGTTTTGTTATATAGTGTTACTCAGTAACTTTTGCTAAAGTAACATTCACATCACCAATAAAGATACTTTGTACCATCAACGCCAGAAAGTAAATATTAAAATGGCTTTATTACAGTCATTTACTGAAGTGATGGTGAAAATACACTTAAAAAACAACAAGCAGGATGTTATGAAGTACCAAAAAGTAAACCATAAAGCAGCGATGCCGGAAGCTGATAACACCGAACCAACTTTATTTGGGCATGATATCTGTCTGCCTGCTGCGCTGTTAAAGCAGCCAGCGGTACTCCATAACATTCGCTGGATGCAGCAGTTTGCTGATGCCAGCGGCGTATTACTGGCACCCCATGGTAAAACCACCATGACCCCCTGGTTGTTTCAACAGCAACTGGCTGCCGGCGCCTGGGGCTTAACTGTCGCAACTGCGTATCAGGCGCAAATTGCTGCTGAAGCGGGCGCCAGCCGGATCATTCTGGCCAATCAGTTAGTGGGTAATGCCAATATGCAGATTGTAGCCGCGTTGCTGGCCGATAGTATTGAGGTGTTTGTCTGTGTTGATCATCCGGATAACGCTGCGGCGCTGTCAGCTTTCTTTCAGGCGCGGCAACTGCAGCTGCCGGTGCTGATTGAATTGGGTGTGCCGGGCGGACGTTGCGGTTGCCGCACTAATCAGCAAGCATTGGCTCTGGCGCAACAGCTTACCGGAATGCCTGGCGTGACACTGGCGGGTATTGAGTTCTATGAAGGCGTAATTAACAGCAACAATGTCAAAGATAGCGTTGCTCAATTCGCCCAGCAAGCTGCAGCACTTTGTAAAGCGCTGTATCGACAACAGTTACTGTCGCACTCACAGTTGCTTATTAGCGGGGCTGGCTCGGCCTGGTACGATATTGTGGCCGCGGAATTAACCAAAGCCACGGTACCAACCAACATGCAGATTGTGCTGCGCCCCGGTTGCTATGTCAGCCATGATCAGGGCATTTACTGTCAGGCGCAACATGCGGTAGATAAGCGCAGCAAACTGGCCGCTAAGCTTGGCTCCAGCCTTGTCAACGCATTGCAAATAGCAGTATATGTACAGTCGTTACCTGAGCCGGGGCTGGCCATTCTGGCCTTTGGTAAACGTGATGCCGCCTTTGATGCCGGTCTGCCGCAAGCTGATGCCATTTACCGCGACGGCATACTTATCAGTGACAACTTAGGCGATTGTCAGACAGTAAAAGTGATGGATCAGCATGCATTCTGGCAATACAGCGCAACCGTGACGCCACAAGTAGGTGATATTGTGCTGCTTAGTACCTCGCATCCTTGTCTTACTTTCGACAAATGGCGTTACTTGTGGCTGGTCGACGATCAGTACCGGCCGTTACAACAACTGGCAACGTTTTTTTAAAGCGGTGCAGTCGCCTGGCTTAACCGAGCAATAGTGCCGGGCCAATGGGTATGAAGCGGCTGGCGGCATTCACCAGCGCCTGTGCCGTCAGGCTTGGGACACCGTAAACCTCGACTTCAGTCTGGTAGTTGCTGATCAAACGCTCAGCCAGCAGGGCAAAGTCACCGTCACCCGAGGCCAGTACCAACAGATCACTGTGCTGGCCATATTCAATTGCATCCAGGGTAATACCCACATCCCAGTCGCCCTTGGCCGAGCCGTCAGCACGCTGAATAAAGGGTTTCAGTTTTACTTCAAAACCGATAGCCCGCAGAATATTCTGAAACTGGCGCTGCTTTTCATCGCCGCGGTCTATGGCATAAGCTATGGCTTTATCCACCTTGCGCCCGGCTGTCACTTCTGCCCAGAAGGCGTTGTAGTCAAAGCTTTTGCCAAAAGCCTGGCGACTGGTGTAGTAGATATTCTGTACATCAACCAAAATGGTGACACTATTCATTGTGTTCCTTAACTGTTTCCGCGGCGAAATGGGGTTAATCAGGGTTGGCCGCGGCACCCGGTTGCACCGGCAAAATACTGCCCGGCAGTTTGCTGGCCAGGGCAATTAAGCGCTGCTGGTGCTGACGCAACGCGATGCTATCCGCCTCAGACAAACATGGCTCTACCACCTGGGTCATATTGTCGGTCTGGGCCAGTAATTGTTCGGCCTGATCACGCTGCGCTTGCGGTAAAAATGCCAGAGTTTGCCGGGTAACTGACAATACCGGCTGCAGTGACCGGAGCAGTGGCCAGCTGCTTTTAGCTGTCAGCTCCATAAATAATGACGGGCTTAACTGATGTTCAGCCAGTATGTTATCTACCTCGGCCAGGTAGCTTTTACCCTGCTGCTGGGCCCTTACCTCAATGGCATGGCGCGACCAGTCACAGTGGCGCTGCAGTCTTACATTGTGCAGTGATCTCACATCATCCTGTTTTATTTTTGCCAGTTTCGGCAAAGCCGCTTCCAGCCGGCTCAGGTTTTGCTCGGTCAGCACCGTATCGGCGAAAACAGCAGCCGGTATAAAAGTTAGCAAACCCGCACTAATAAGCATTAATTTCATCATAAAGGTTCTCTGTGGCTGCCGCGATCTGGCTGCATTTCTTATTGCATGACGCTATCAGAACCGATCCCGGCTGAACCCTGGCTGATAATAGGTAGCTTAAATTCCTTATGCTGAGAGTATGGTTACTACCCCAAGGATGATAAAGACCGCGCAGGCGATACGCCGGGCCCAATCCAGCGAGATTTTTTGGAGCAGCCAGCTGCCGGCGTATACTACAGGCACATTGGCCGCCAGCATGCCAAGGGTAGTACCCCAGATCACCATCCAGACGGCGTCCTCAAAAGTCGCCGCCAGAATAACCGTTGCGATCTGGGTTTTATCACCAATTTCAGCCAGAAAAAATAAAATACAACTGGCCGCAAACGCGCCGTATCTCAGTACCCCGGTTTCATTACTGTCATCTTTATCCGGAATAAGCAGCCATAAACCAACAACAATAAAAGAGCCGCCAAGTAACCAGGGGCCAATGGCCGGGGCGATAAACTGCGCCAGCCAGACACCCAGCCAGGCTGATGCCGCATGGTTTAATAAAGTCGCAACCAGAATGCCGGCAATAATGGCACCTTTGGCCCGGAACCGCGCCGCCAGAAATAACGATAATAATTGGGTTTTATCGCCAATTTCAGCAATGGCGACAGCAGAAAACGAGGAAAATAAAGCGTCCATTACAACTCTCGGTGGCGAACTTACGCAGGGCGGCAGGCATTGTATGAACTCTGCCCGCCGGCCGCAACGTTAAATTAGCCCGGAGGTTGTTGGCCAGGTTTGTTTGCCAGCAATACTTTGTCGCTGATTTTTCTGCTGCGGCTAACCAGCCGGCCACAGGCGCCGCGCAGTTTCAGCAAGCCGTAATAGGTTAGTGGCACCAGCAGTAAACTGGTTAAGGTCGAAAATAATAACCCACCAATAATGGCAATCGCCATCGGCGCATAACTGGGGCCACCGCCACCAATCTGGGTACCACCCATCGCCAGCGGCAACAAGCCCAGCACGGTGGTCGACACCGTCATTAAGATCGGTTTTAAACGGGCTTCACAGGCGTGAATAATAGTGGTTTTAAGGTCCTGCAACGGCCATAACTCGCGGTCCTGATTAATCCTGTCGACCAGTACTATACCGTTATTGACCACTATCCCCATCAGCACCAGCATCCCAATCATGCCCATCACACCCATGCCGGTGCCGGTTAACAGGAAGGTCCAGAACACCCCTACCAATGAAAACAGCAATGAGCCAATAACCGCTGTTGGCAGCAACAATGATTCAAACAGCGCGGCCATTACAATGTAAATCATCGCGACTGCCAGCAGCATATTGACCATCATCACCTGTTGCTCTTCGTCCTGGCGCTGAAAACTCCCCCGGAATGACCAGCGGTAACCTTCCGGCAGGGCCACACTTTTCATCAGCTGTTCAATATCGGCCCGGGCTTTGTCCATATCAGAATCTTTGGCCGGGTTCATCTGAATAGCAACGCCGGTAGCACGGTCAAAGCGACGAATGCTGGATAAGCGTGGCATAACATTTAAATCAGCCAGCTGAACCAGGGTTATTGGCACACCATTGGCGCTGGTTACCGGCAGCTGTTCTAATTCTGCAACCGACTGGCTGATTTTCTCATCATAAATCAGCCGCAGCAGCAACTCACCCTGCTCCGGGCTGCGAAAGGTACGTAAGTTCACGCCGCGCAGGGCCAGCGATACACTTTGCGCAACCTGCTGGGCACTGACACCATAGCGTTCCAGCTGGCGGTGGTTGAGAATAATCTGCACTTCCTGCTGGCCATCGGTTAAGTCCGAGGTAACATCCTCCAGGCTGGCTAACCCTTGCAGCATCGGCACCAGCATCTCAGATAATTCCATCAGCACTTCAGTAGAGTTACCGAGCAAATGGAGTTGCATACCACCGCCGCCACCCCAGCCAAACACCGGCCGGGCCCGGACTAACGTAGGCCAGCCGCTGCGAATTTCATCTTTTAGCTGGGTCAGGCTTAGTGGCGGCTGCTCTTTTAATAAGATAATCGACATGGCATAACCGGCGGTGTAGTAACTGTAAACCGACTCGATATGCAGTTCGTCCTGGCGGCTGTACAGGTAGGCTTCCATCAGGCTGACTTCATCGCGTACTTCTTCCAGGCTGTAATTGCCCTGAATATGATAATTAAGAAACAACCGGCCATTATCGCCATCATCACCGTCGTCTGAACCCATAGAGCCCATTGGCACGACAATACTGGCCAGCACCAGCAGAGCGGCCAGCGCCGACAGTTTTGGCCAGTTCATTACGCCTTGCAGGCTGCGCTTGTATAGACGATCCAGTTTGCTGCCGTTGGCATTCTCAACCGGAATGACCTTTAACTTTGTGGTTAACAGCGGGATCAGGCTTAGTGCCATCACCAGCGAAATGGCCAGACACAGACAAATAGCGATAGCTACGTGCTCAAGGAAGATAGTCAGCTGCATTTTCTGGCCGATAATATTCGGCAGAAATACAATGGCAGTCGTCGCGGTGCCAGCCAGCACAGCCAGGCTTACCCGGCGCACACCGCGTTCGGTGGCAGCCCGGATATCACCCCCTGCCGCCCGCTCACGAAAAATACTCTCGGTAACCACTACCGCGTTATCGACCAGCATACCAATGGCCAGCATCAGGCCCATCATGCTGAGAATATTCAGGCTGTAGCCCATAAAGTACATGGCGCCCAGCGCAATAATAATGGCACTGGGTACCGACAGCACGACCACAATGGTGGTGGTTAAGTGCCGTAAAAATAAGTACAGCACGACAAAAGACAATAAGGCGCCAATAGCACCAGCCATTAATAAGTCTTTTAGTGAGGTTGTCACGCCATCAGCAACATCGTCCATAATGTACAGATTAATGCCGTTAAAAGCCGGATTGCTGTCGGCCGCTTCCACCACTGCCATCGCGGCTTTGGCCACCTCGACCAGGTTGGCGCCCGACTCTTTAAATACATTCATACCGACTGCATAAGTCTGGTTCAAATGGCGGCCATCCTCGCGCTTTGGCAGTTCCAGCGATATACTGGCGACATCGCGCAGCATTAAACCGGGCCGCACCGGCAAGCGTTCAATTTCGGCCAGCTCGCGGTACTCACCCAGCGGCTTAATCAAAATACTTTGCTCGGCGTTTCTAAGCTCGCCGGCAGTCAGTGCAAAGTTACTGCCGCGCAACTGGGCCAATAACGCATTGGCGTCGACATTCAGTGCTTTCAGTTTGTCCGGGTCAAGCCGGATAATGACCTGGCGCTTCTCCACCCCATACAATTCGACCTTAGACACCCCCTGCACCCGCTCCAGCGGCCGTTTTATCTGCTGCTCCAGCAAATCGTAGGCCATCGCCAGGTCACGCTCGGACGATATCCGCAACTGAAATATCGGCATATCATCGGTGTTAAACTGAAATACCAGCACCCGCTCGACATCGTCCGGTAATAAGTGGCGCACCGTATCTATTCGCTCGCGCACTTCCAGACTTTTGCTACCAATGTTTTCACTCCAGTTAAATTCCAGCGACACTTCACCGCTGTTTTCATTGGAGAAACTACGCATTTGTTTAATACCACTGACCGTCGCCAGTGCCTCCTCCAGCGGCCGGGTGATCAGCCGCTCAACTTCTGCCGGGCTGGCGTTGTTATACGGCACATTAACGTACAGCTGCGGAATATCGATCCCGGGAAACATTTCCAATGGCAACAACCGGCTGGCCAGGCCGCCGAATAACAGCAGCGAAATAAACAGCATAGTGACGGTAACCGGCCGGCTTAACGCCAGCCGGGTAATGGCTAATGGCTTCTCAGTCATACCGCCTCCTGCGCATTTTCCGCGACCACAGCCGGCTCAGCAGCGTGCTGTTGCCGGCTGAATAAGCCATATAACACCGGAATAAATACCAGGGTTAACAAGGTAGATAACAATAAACCGAAAATAACCGTAACCGCCATCGGCGCACGGATTTCACTGCCATCGCCGCCACCCAGCGCCATCGGTAATAAGCCCAGTACTGTGGTCAGAGTAGTCATCAGCACCGGCCGTAAGCGGCTGGCACCGCCTTCAATAATTGCCTCGGTTAATTCAACGCCGCTGTGGCGTAACTGGTTAATCCGGTCGATCAGCACAATGGCATTGTTAACCACAATACCCGCCAGCATAATCAGACCGATAAACACAATAACAGACAACCGGGTATCGGTTAGCCACAAGCCAAGAATAGCGCCGGCACCGGCCAGCGGTACCGTAAATAAAATCAGCAGCGGCTGCAGCAGATTTTCAAACTGTGAGGCCATCACCAAGTACACCAGAAAAACAGCCAGCAATAACGCCATCGTCAGTGAGCTATAAGCCCGCTGCATTTCTTCACTCTGGCCGGCTACCACCGCACTGACACCAAAGGGCAGGCTTTGCTTTGCAACGATGGCACGGGCACTGGCGGTGGCTTGTTCTAAGTCACCAAATGCCAGATTAGCGCTGACAATCGCCACCCGTTGCTGGGCAACCCGGGTAATTTCGCTGGGGCCAAGCTCGCGGCGGATATCGGCCACTGCCGATAAAGGTAACGGCTGGGCACTGCCCGGGTTAATAATCAGCGAGGCTAACTGTTGCTCATTTTGCCGATATTCCTCAGCCAAACGCACCCGGATATCGATTTTGCGGTCGTTCACCGAATACTGGCCCGCGACTTCACCACCCACATACACCGCTACCCGTTTTGCCACCTGCTGCGCTGTCATGCCAAGCTGTGCCAGCCGGGCATGATCAAAGTACAGCGTTATTTCTGGCTGTCCCGGCCGCAGGCTGGTTTTAACATCAGTAAAGCGTGGCTCTGCAGCCAGGCTGACCAGCAGCTGATCAGCCGCCTGCTTCAATTCGGCCAGTTCAAAACCGGTTAATTCAATTTCCAGCGGCGTGGCAAAACTAAACAGTTCCGGCTTATCGAAACGCGCTTTAACCCCGGCCATACCGGCAATATGCTGGCGTAACTGCTCTACGACCTGTTGTTCGGCCCGGGCATCACTGCCGGGCTGCATCACAATGTTCAACCTGCCCCAGTGGCTGCCACCAATGGCCGGGTCTACTGTCATCTGAGCACCGGTGCCTACCTGGCCGTAACTACGGGCAACCCCGGCCAGCGGCGTCGCAACTGCTGCCAGATCTTTCAGCACAGCATCGGTTTGTTCAATGGCACTGCCAATCGGCAGTTGCACTTCAACATAAAATTCGCCCTGACTCAGCTCTGGGATCACATCTGCGCCTAAACGTGGCAGCAGGCTATAACAAAGCGCGGCCACCAGTAAGGTGCTGCCAATTGTCAGCAACTTCGCCTGCAAAGCGCCGCTCAGTAAACGGCGATAAATGCGGGTAAGGCCGTCCAGACTGGCTTTAACCACAAACAGCAGCGGTTTAAATACCAGCCCGAGCACCCGGCTGACTGCCCGCCACAGCAACGTAAACAGGCTTAGCAGTGCCAGCAAGATAAAATACAGGCCTTTGAAAATCATGCCGGGCACCCACCACAAGATACGGCCCAGTTTGTGATACCAGCGCGTGCCTTTTACTTTGGCCACTGTTGGTTCAACATTGCCATCCACTACCCGGCGCTGACGTGCCGCCATAGTAGGAATAAGCGTTAAGGCCACTACCAGTGACACCAGCAAAGCAAAGGTAACGGTTAGTGCCTGATCTTTAAAAAGCTGGCCGGCGATGCCTTCGACAAACACCAGTGGGAAAAATACGGCGACGGTGGTCAGGGTTGAGGCGGTAATAGCCATTGCCACTTCACCAGTACCGGTTCTTGCTGCCTCGGGCGCAGATTTGCCCTGCTCTTTGTGGCGGGCAATGTTTTCCAGCACCACAATCGCATTGTCGACCAGCAAGCCCACTGCCAGGGCAATGCCGCCCAGGCTCATCATATTCAGGGTAATACCCTGACCGTACATCAGATTAAAAGTCGCTATAATAGAAACAGGAATGGACACCGAAATAATGACTGTGGCCCAGACGTTGCGTAAAAATAAATACAACACCAGCATCGCCAGTAAACCACCGATGATCCCGGCTGATTTTACTTCATTGATTGCTTGCTTGATAAAAGCCGACTGATCGTACACCAGGGTCAGGCTGTAATCCTGCGGCAGCCCTTTGCGCAAATTGGGCAGCTCGGCCAGCAGCGATTCGGCGACGTTAACGGTGTTGGCATCGCCTTCTTTGTAAATCGCCACTTCAATGGCTTCGCTACCGTTAACGTAGGTTACGCTTTTCCTATCAGCAAAGGCATCGACCACGGTAGCCACATCTTTTAAACGTATCTGCGAGGTGCCGACCGTTGCCAGATAGAGGTTTTCAATGGCGGACAAATCGGCAAACTGGTTAATGGTCCGCACCAGAAAATCGTAGCCCGGAGTTTCCAGCCGTCCGCCCGCTAAATTAATGTTTTCCTCGGCCAGCCGGCTGCTGATTAGGCCAATATCCAGTTGCAGCTGGCTTAACTTGTTCGGGTCGACCAGCACCTGAATTTCCTGGTTTAAACCGCCGTCCGGCCGCACCGCGGCTATGCCGGGCATCGCTTCCAGTTTGCGGCGTAAATCTTCCTCAGCGTACGTGCGTAATGACACCAACTCCCGCTCGCTGCTGATGCCCCCTTCGCGGCTTAAAGCCAGCCGCACCACCGGGTCTAAATTGGGGTTAAAACGTAACAACAGCGGCTTTTCAATATCCAGCGGCAGCATCAGTACGTCGAGTTTTTCCCGTACCTCCAGCATGGCCAGATCCATATCGGTGCCCCAGTCAAACTCCAGCACTACATCAGAGCGGCCAGAGCGTGACACAGATTGCACCTTATGCACCCCTTTGACAATGCCTAACGCTTCTTCAATCGGTTTACTAACTAATTGCTCCACCTCTACCGGTGCTGCACCGAGGTATTCAGTGCGAATAGTTAAACTCGGATAAGATAGATCGGGCAGTAAATTTACGGCCAGCCGTCCGGCAGAGACTAAGCCAAATAACAGGATACCCAGGGTAAACATCCATATTGTGACCGGGCGTGCTACCGCTACATCAACCAGTTTCATAATCGGTTCCTTCTCAGCATTTTTTATTATTTATTCGTTACTGTGGTTAACCGCCCGGCAAGGCCGGGCGTAGCAGTTAAAATTCGCGGGTAGTCACTACCGTCACTAAGCTTTGATCTTTCAGGGCCCCCTGGCCGGCAATAACAACTTTCTCGCCAGTGGCCACACCCTCTAAAATTTCCACCGTCGTGTCTGAACTGTAGCCAAGATGCACGGCTTTGCGGCTGACTTTATCTTCTGTATCCACCACAAACACACTATGCTGGTTGTCAATGGTAATAATGGCCCGCTTAGGCACCAGCAGCGCTTCTGGTTTAACATCAAATTTCAGTTCTACCTGGGCAAACATACCGGGGCGCAGCTTGGCGTCACTATTGTCGATAATTAAGGTGGTGCGCACTGTGCCTGACTGGGCGTCAACCACCGGTGAAATACGGCTGACATTGGCTTCTACCGGTAACATGCCGGCAAAACGTAAAATAGCTGCCTGACCGGCTTTCGCCTGCGCCAGTTGTTGCTCCGGAATATGCACCACGGCTTCCAGCTCTGCATTAGCGACCAGATGAAATAATGACTGCGGTGCCATCTGGCTGATCAACTGACCGGTTTTCACATACCGACGGGACACCACACCGCTGATTGGGGCACGAATTTCGGTTTCGCGGACACTTAACTCCGCTAAATCCACAGAGGCTTTAACGGAGTCATATTGCCAGCGCAATTTTTCATACACATCGGTGCTGATTAATTTGCGCTGATACATTTCGCCCATCCGCTGCAGTTCGCTGTCCAGCCGGCTTAATTCAGCCTGCTCTTTGGCCAGCATAAAGCGCTGCCGCTCATTTTCCAGCACCGCCAGTAACTGACCTGCCTGCACGGAGTCACCTTCTTCCACTAGAACTTGCTGAACAATGCCGCTGCTTTTACTGATAACGTCTGTTTCCGCCCGCGCTGCCAGGGTGGCATTGGTATGGTAGCTGCTGCTGATTTCGCCTTGGCGGGCCAGAGCGGCTTCCACCGGTATCGCGATAACTTCAGCGGTATCACTGTTACTGCTGCTGTTGGCCTGGTTACAGCCAGTTAAATAAACTGCAGCGCTAATTACTGCCACAACCAGAGATAACTTTTTCATTTTATTAGGTCCTTGTTATGCACTTACCGTCAGCTGATGGGCTAACGGTGCTTTTAAATTTGTAGTTACTGCTGGTAGCGACTAATGCAGAGCCTGTGCCAGCCTGAATCTTATATTTTTATTATTTAATTTCAATAAGTTAAACGGTATTAATATGTAATCAAATATTATTGGCATCCCGCAGTTGGCGAGTTACGCTAAAATTTGGTTAAAAATAGCGAATTCTTGCGTTTAATAGGCCAAATAGCAGGAAGTAGTGCATATACTCTAAGGTCTGACCTCTCTATAATGGTAAAACGTTAATTACGGAGTAAGCACATGACTTTTTCAAAAAACCGCCTTAGCCTGGCTGTATTACTGGCTGTTAGCAGTGCCACTGTTTCTGCTGAAGGCTACAAACTGTTCGAACAATCAGTCAGTAGCATGGGCAATGCCTATGCTGGTCGCGGTGCGCAAATTACTGATGCCAGCCTGGTGTATTCAAACCCGGCCGCTATGACCAGGCTAAGCGGCGCAGAATTGTCTGCCGGCATAAGCCTGATAAACGCCAAAACCAATTACCGCAATGCCAGCGCGCAAAGTGCTAGCGGCCAACCCGTAGTTGGACGGACAGAAGGGGCAAATAGTTTAAATGAACTAATTCCTTTTGTGTTTTACGCAGACAAGCTGTCGGAACAATTAAGCTGGGGCATTGGTTTCTATGTGCCCTTTGGTTTGTCTTCAGATTACGACAATGACTTTGTCGGCCGCTACTTTGCCGATGAAACGGCAATTCAGGTATTGAGCCTGCAACCGGCTGTTGGTTATAAGTTAAATGAACAGTGGTCAATCGGCGCCGGCATTTCGGTAAACCATATTGAAGGCACCTTATCAAAATATAAAGATCACAGCGGTTTGTGTGAACTTGGCGAGGCGGCCACTAACGCCATGTTCGGCGCACCGGTATATAACGATGCATACTGCAACAGCCATTACGAAGTAACCGGCGATGATTTTGCCTTTGGTTATACCCTGGGTATTCATGGTGAACCCATTGCCGGCACCCGGTTGGCATTAACCTGGCATTCTGCAGTACGCTACAAGCTGCAAGGTGACTCAGTTATTAGCAACACCCCGATCACCGGCGCCAGCGTTGCCGGCAATCCGAATTACCAGGTAATAGCGCCACAATTACCTGCTATCGATTTAAGCACCGGTAAACTGGCCGCAAACCCTCTGTTAACAGAAGCCAGTCAATTAGCCCTTACCACCCCGGCCAGTGCAGCATTCAGTTTGGATCAGCAACTGACCAAAGCGTTATCTGTCCAGCTGAGCCTGGCCTGGACCGAGTGGAGCGAGTTTCAGAGCATCGATATTGTTAGCAATGATGCGGCCCCCAGCATCTCGTTAAATACTCAGTTGCCACCCAACCTGAACAGTGCAGGTTACATTGGCTATATTCCGCAGCAATGGCAAAACAGCTGGTCTTTTGCTGCAGGTGCAACCTACATTGTCCGGCCAGAGCTGACCCTGAAAGCCGGTGTGGCATTTGACGAAAATCCGATTGCCTCAGCGCATAAAACAGCCCGGATCCCAACTGATGACCGGCTATGGCTGACCGTGGGTGCTAACTGGCAGTTTACTGAACAATTAACAATGGATGTGGCTTATGGCTATTTATTTACCGGTGATGTGGCGGTAAATGAGCGTGAATATAATGTGCAGAATGAGCCACTTTACGCCAGCGGCTATCAGGGGCAGTACAGCAACAAAGGACAATTACTGGCCGTGCAGTTTAATTACCGGTTTTAATACCGCCTGACCCACAGCTTTACAAATTAACCAAACTTATTGTTTAGCTTTGGGTCTTAGCTGCTATACACTTAAGTTACTGTTCTATGCTGTTAAGAGGCAATTATGGCTATTATTAACAACCCACAGCTACGTATTTTCAGCCTTAGCGCTGCGCTATTGCTTGGGCTTAGCGCGTGTTCCAGCCCACGCCAGGCTACGGTAGACTATGATCGGACTGTAAATTTTAAACAGTACCAAACTTACGGCTTCTATCAGCCCAGCCCGGAAGAACAGGCAGCAACTGAGCAAGCCGCTTCAGCTGAACCGCTGGCAGAAGAGGCAAAAACTGAGGATGCCGATGCTAAAGCCTATACCACCTTACTGGATCAGCACTTTAAAAGTGCCATTAACGCCGAAATGGCAGCACTGGGCTATCAGTACAGCGAACAAAACCCACAGCTGTTAGTTAATTACATGACAAATGTAGAAACCCGCAGTGATGTGCGTAGCTCACCGTTCTCAATTAATGCCGGTTACGGTTATTACGGCAGAAGCAGCAGTTTTATGTTTGGCATTCCGCTGTTTGGCAATCAAGTGGAAAAAACGGAGTACAAAGTAGGCACGGTAACGATTGATGTAATTGATGCCAGTGAAAAACGGCTGGTTTGGCAGGGCCTGATTGACGGCCGCCTTACCAAAAAAGCCATGGCAAACCCACAGCAAGCGATAAATGAAACAGTGCAGCTTATTTATCAAAGTTATCCGACCCGTTTGACTGAGCAAAACAAATAATCAAGCCAAATGGCAGAAAAAAATGGGAGCCGAAGCTCCCATCACTAACCGAGTGAATAATATCCAGGAAGGAAGGTGTAACAGGGCTAAGTTTGACAGCTGTTAATGGCAGTATTATGACAAATTGCCCTGAGATCTGCTTTTTATCCGCTGAGTAGGGTAATATTGCGTTTTTTAGGTAGTTTGATAATTAACAGTAAGCTGAGCACGGTTGAGCACGACTCTGGAAACTAAACATCGCCTAGCAAAATGGATAGCTCAAAGTGGCCACTGTTCACGCCGTGCGGCTGAGCGGTTAATTACTGCCGGCCGGGTTCATGTTAACGGTATGGCTGCCAGACATCCCGACCTCGTAGACAATTCTGACCGCATCTTAATAGACGATATCCGCCTTATTGCGCAGCCTGCGCGTTGTTACATTCTGTATCATAAACCTGTCGGTATCGACTGTAATAACCGGCCAAATGACCCGGCCAGTTTGCATCAGTTACTAAAAACCCTGCCGCTACGCCTGTTTGCAGTGGGCCGGCTAGATAAAGACTCCAGTGGTATGCTGTTACTAACCAACGACGGTGCGCTGAGTCAGCGGTTATTACATCCGGATCATTACCATAGCAAAACCTATTTAGTAACGACGGATAAAACAGTAACTCCAGAGTTTCTGCAACAGATGGCCAGCGGAGTAAGCTGGACACTGGGCAAAAACCACTATCAGTCACGTCCCTGTCAGGTAAATGCACGCGGCCCACAACAATTTGAAATAACCCTGACTCAGGGCCTGCACCGGCAAATCCGCTATATGTGTAAAGCCCTGGGTTACCGGGTGTTAACCTTACAACGCACTGCCATCGGCGCCCTGCCGCTGGGTGAGTTGGCGATGGATCAGTACCGGGAGTTAGAAAATGATGAAGTCAGTGCATTGCAACAGCAGTCTTATCAGCAATAAGATCATGTAAATAAACCTAAAGCTTTATCCTAAGTTATTAGTGTCAAAGCTTAATTTTTCTTGCTCATTCAGCTGCAAATATTCATTCTAAAAAATGATTAGAAAAAGCAGAATAATTCACTTTACCGGATTGAACTGTATCTATACTATCCGCGCCGGTTCAAAAAATGAACTATTCAAACTGAGCTTGAAATCGTCAAGCCAAGTTTCACATTAACATTGCTAGAAGATTAAGAGCCAAGCCAGATGAGACGTAACCTGCCTGTCACCAATAAAGAGGTTTTTTTAAGTGACACATCTAATATTTTATCGACCACCAGTCCAAACAGCCATATAACTTATGTAAACGATGACTTTATAGAAATTAGTGGCTTTACCAAAGAAGAGTTGTTAGGGCAACCGCATAACCTGGTGCGCCACCCCGATATGCCACAAGCCGCGTTTAAACACATGTGGTCGACCCTGAAAGCCGGGAACTCGTGGATGGGACTGGTAAAAAATCGCTGTAAAAATGGCGATCACTACTGGGTTAGCGCTTTTGTAACACCGATCAGTAAAAATGGCGCTATTACCGAAATTCAATCTGTTCGAACCAAAGCCGACCCTGAACTCGTTCGGCGCGCAGAAGAAGGCTATGCACAGCTGAACCAGGGCAAAGCAGCGCCGGGTAGACCAATGTTATCAGTGCAGTTAAAGCTGATTTTACTGATAATTTGCAGCATTATGGCAGCGGGAGTTATAAGTTTGACGACTACGGTGATCTGGCTGCAATTTGCCCTCCAGTTAGCAGTTTCGGTTGTACTTTGCAGCACAGTTGTCTGCTACCTGTTGGCCCCTTTCGCAAAGCTAAAATCACTTGCAGCGGCAATAGCTGATAATCCACTGAGCCAAAAATTGTATACCAATCGCAATGATGAATTTGGTCAGATTGAATTTGCATTACGCATGTTGCAAGCTGAAACCGGCTCGGTTGTTGGTAGAATAAATGACGCCTCAGGCAAATTAACTGAGCATACCCGTAGTTCATTATTAAAGGTGGAAGCAGGCAACAAAGTCAGTAGCTCACAGCAGGCTGAAACAGATCAAATAGCCACCGCAGTTAACGAAATGGTTGCCAGCATTCAGCAAGTCGCAACCAGCGCTCAGGTTGCAGCAAATGCCGCCGAGCAAGCCGACAATGAAACGGCAAATGGCCAGCAATTGGTCGAGAAAACCAGAGGTTCAATTAAAAGCCTGGAGCAAGAACTGAGTAAAGCCACCCAGGCAATAAACGAGCTTGAAAAACAAAGCATTGAAATATCAACCGTTCTTGAAGTTATCCGTGGAGTAGCTGAACAAACTAACCTGTTGGCGCTGAATGCGGCTATTGAAGCTGCCCGGGCTGGTGAGCAGGGAAGAGGCTTTGCAGTTGTCGCCGATGAAGTCAGAAGCCTTGCTGGTCGCACCCGGCAATCAACAACCGACATTCAGAACATGATTGATACCCTGCAACAACGGGCCCAGACCGCCGTTACTGCAATGGCTCAGAGCAGCATTCAGGCGAATGGCTGCGTGCAGGATGCTGAAGATGCCGCATTAGCACTAAAAAGTATTGGCCAGAAAGTAAATGAAATTAGTGAAATGAATGTACAGATTGCAACAGCTGCAGAACAGCAAGGGGCAGTAAGCCAGGATATTAACCGGGGTGTACATTTCATTCGCGAGGCCGCTAATGACAGTGTCAACATAGGCAAAGGAAACCTGGAAAGTGCCTCAGCTGTTGCCAAATTATCAACTGGATTAAGTGAGCTCTCACAGCAATTCTGGAGTAAGCGAAAAAGCTAACGCCCCAACAAATCGATTTAGCTGAATAACAAGGCCGCATTAGCGGCTTTGTTATTTACCGGATCACTCACCGTGTCAATTGCTCAAATTGTTACAACTTCTCCAGCTTGATATCGCCACTGACGGTGGTAAGCTCCACGCTGCCATCGCCATTGCCGAGGGTGAACTGCAAGCTGCGTGACGGGCCATATTTCGCTTTCGTTGCTTTGTCATTACTTAGCTTATTGTCAATGCTGCCACCGGCTGAAGCTTTAATCTCAACCCGGGCACTGGCATTACTTGCGAACTTAAGTTCGATATCACCGCTAACACTGCTGCCCGTTACCCGTGGGCTGGTTACACCTTGCAGTTCTGCTTCAATTTCGCCATTTACTGTGTTTAGTTTCAGCTGCTTTGTGCCGGTAAGTTCCAGCTTTGCATCGCCGTTTACTGTGCTGATGCTGACCTCTTCTGCCTGGCTTTTGGCCTGCACTTTGCCGTTAACCACTTCGTAGCGTAGCCGGCCCGATGAACCTTCATCGTTAATTTCGCCGTTAACTGAGTTCAGCTCTACCTTGCCGCTGGCACCTTTAACTTTTATTTCGCCATTAACGGTGCTGAGCTTGACGCTGCTTCGTAAGTCACTGGCACTGATCTTCCCGTTTACCGTGCCAATATCACTGCTGCCATGAATACCGGTTACGCTGACATTGCCGTTGACGCCTTTGAACTCGACGCTGCTGCCAACCGGCACTTCAATCCGCAGTTCTGCTGCATTGGCTTTATCTTTCCAGTTGTAATTTACCTGACGCGGCATAGTCATTTCAAAGCGGCTAAAACCATCTTTACTGTCAAACTCATAGCCAGTCGCTTTTTCATCGAGTTTACCGCTAACGCTGAAGGTATTACCTGACACTGCAGTAATGGTAATTTCGCCACTCATTACCTCAATATAAATTTTCTCGTTGCCACTGACGCTGCGACTTTCATTTACCACTTCACGCGGGTCGGCCAGCGCCAGTTGGCTGGCGGCTAACAGTACTATAGCGGCCAGGCTGGCAAGCCAGTTTGTTATTGTTTGTTGCATGATACACTCCTAACTGGTTATTGACGGTTGTTGCAACGTTGCCTGCTGAATAAAGCGCAGTTGCTGCTGATATAACTGTTGCAGCTGCGCTAACAGCTGCGGTTCATCCGGATAAAATTGCAGGGCCAGACGCACCTGAGCGATGGCCTGATCCCAAATGGTAAGCTGTTGTTGCCAGTTGTCGAAGCCCTCAGCCACTGCCACTACCTGTGCCAGCTGCCGGGATTTTTGCTGCTCGTAAACCTGCAACAAGATAAGTTCTGCGCTTGGCGATGCTACTGTGCGCTGGCCCGCTGCGGGCAAAATGGCCAGCTGCCAGCCAATGAGTGCCACCAGTAAAAATGCTGCGGCACTGGCCCAGTGAATAAGCCGGGGGCTGTGGTGCTGCGCGGCAACAGCCATTGGTACAGGTGCACCATTACCTGGTTGCTGGTGGGTAAGCTCCAACCGGGCCGCAATAGCCGGCCACAGATCGCGCTCTGGTTGCCGTTCTCTCGCTAAATGTTGCAGTGACTGCTCAAATTGTTGCTCATTCATCGGCTAACCACTCCCGTAATAATTGCCTGGCCCGGTGGTACTGGGCTTTACTGCTACCCTCGGCGATACCCAGCAAGCTGGCAATCTCCTGATGCTGATACCCTTCCAGCGCAAATAACACAAATACTGCCCTCGCCTGCGCTGGCAGCCGTAAAATCGCTTGTTCCAGCGTGGCTGTGTCACCCGTGCAGTGAATAGTTGGCTCCGGCATGTCAAGCTGATCACTGCTGTCTGTTAAACGCAGATTTTTCTGCTGTCGCCAGCAGTCAATCGCGGTGCGGGTAGCCACACTATGCAACCAGGTAGCAAAACTGCTGTCGCCACGAAACGCCGGCAATTGTTGCCACAGCTTAATAAAGACTTCCTGGCTGGCATCCTCAGCCTGTTGTTTATTGGCTAACAGTCGCCAGCAAATTGCATATACCCGGCCGATAAACTGCTGGTAGATCAGGTAAAATGCTTGCTTGTCGCCCTGCTGCGCTGCTGCGATTGCTGCTGCAATCTCCGTTGCCATACATGCCCTTTACTGGCCGTGTTAAATAAGTACTGACAGGTTAGTCGAATGTTGTCCTGGAAAGGTTTAAAGCGGGCGAAAAAATTTCAGCGACTACCTAGCCAAAGCCACAGTGCCAGTGACAGGGTTACGCCATACATCAGCAATGAGGCCACGACGACACCAGGCCAGGCCAGTGCTTGCCAGAATGGTTGCAGGTAAAGGCCCCCCACGCTGGCGCCGACATAATAAAACACCAGATAAAGCGCACTGGCACTGGCTTTAGCCCGCGTGGCATGCTGGTTTACCCAGCTACTGGCCAGCGAATGACACAGAAAAAAACCAAAGGCACTGATAAAAAAGCCACTGACAATAACAGATACCTGAGCATGCAAGGTAACAAGGCTACCCAGCATCATCAGCACAATACCCAGCGCCATCGCCAGCGGTGCTGACATGCGCCGGGCAATTTTTGCCGACAGTGCAGACCCGACCGTACCGCTAAAATAGGTAATAAATAATAACCCCAGCATACTGCTGCTAAGCAGGTATGGCGGTGCAGCCAGCACAAAGCTAATAAACGTATACTGATTTAAAAACACCAGAAAATTCAGGCCGCCAATCAGGTAAGTCAGCAACAGCAGCCGCTGGCGCAGATGAAAGGCATGATTTTGCAGCGCTTGTCTCAGGCGAAAAGGCTGCGCGGTAAAGCGCTCGGATACCGGCAGATAACGCCAGATAAAGTAGCAGCTAACTGCACTTAGCACTGCCATAGGCCAGAACACCCACTGCCAGTGGCCCAGATCAGCCAGACCGCCGGCCAGTAAACGACCACCGATCCCGCCCAGCGAATTGGCGCTGATGTAATAGCCCACCGCTGTCACCAGCGCCGGCGTGGAATATTCCTCGCCCATCCAGGCAATGGCTATGGCCGGCAAGCCACCGAGGCAAACCCCCTGAATCGCCCGCCAGCATACCAGCGCCGCAAAGCTTTCTACCTGAGTCAGCGCCAGAGTGCTTAGCGTCATGCCCGCTAAGGTTAGCAATAATAAGGTTTTACGGCCCCAGGCATCAGATAACGAGGCATACACTAATAAAGATAACCCCAGGCCAAAGGTGGCAACGGTATAACTGAGACTAACCTGCAGCGGGCTGAGCTGGAATTCGCGACTGAGCTGCGGCAACAGTGGCTGCAATAAGTGCAGGTTAGCAAATACCACCACAGCAGCCAGACAGAGCGCAAAGCAGCTTTGATAAAACGCTGCTGATTTATACGTGATCACAGGCAGGCTTTTTCATTAACAGCACCCTTCGCCGGGAAAACAGCAGTATAGCGACTTTACCAGGCAGTTTCGAGCAACCGGCAAGCCGTGTATCATGAGGCCACTGCCGCATGCTACAGGACCCTTATTTGCTGTCGTTATTTCTCAACGCCCCGCTACAGAAAAAAGTGGCCGCCATTGCCTTGCCGATGGTGCTGTCGAATTTATCGGTGCCGCTACTGGCGCTGGTTGATACCGCGGTAAGTGGTCATTTGGAGCATGCCTGGTATCTGGGCGGCGTCGCACTCGGTTCCAGTTTAATCAGCCTGTTGTTTTTCCTGCTGGGCTTTTTACGGATGAGCACCACCGGTTTAACGGCTCAGGCCTATGGTGCGAATGACAGCGCGGGTCAGCTTCGGTGTTTAAGCCAGAGCCTGTTAGTGGCATTGTTGCTGGCTGCCCTGTTGCTACTGCTGCAATGGCCGCTGGCCCAGCTGGCATTCAGCTTTAGTGATGCCAGTAACGAGGTAAACCAACAAGCGCAGCTGTATTTCAGCATTCGGATTTGGAGCGCCCCGGCCACCTTGCTAAATCTGGTGTTAATGGGCTGGTTTTTAGGCCGGCAGAATGCCCGTTATCCAATGTGGATGTTAGTGGTTACCAATCTGGTCAATATACTGCTCGACTTGTTATTCGTGCTGGGCTTTGGCTGGCAGGTTGCCGGCATTGCGGCGGCTTCGGTCGTAGCCGATTATGCCGGCTTACTACTGGGCAGCAGCCTGCTCCTGCGCCGCCTTGCTGCTAAAGCGCTGCTAAACGCCCTGCTCGGTCAGCTTGCTAAGTTATCGGGGTTAAAACGTCTGTTTGCGCTAAACCGCGATATTTTTCTGCGCAGCCTGTGCCTGCAAAGCGTGTTTGTGTTTATTGCCTTTCAGGGTGCGGCATACGGCGATAATACCGTGGCGGCCAATGCCGTATTGCTGAGCTTTTTAATGCTGGTATCCTACGCCATGGATGGCCTGGCCTACGCAGCCGAGAGCCTGGTAGGAAAAGCCATTGGCGCGTGTGATAACCGCCTGCTAGGTAATACCCTTGGTTTACTGGCCCTTTGGTGCTTACTGCTGGCAATGTTGTTTAGCGTGGGTTACGGCTTATTCGGTAATAGCTTTGTCAGTTTACTGACATCACTGCCTGAAGTGCGACAGCATGCTGCACAATATCTTGGCTGGATGATGTTGCTGCCACTGCTGGCCTGCTGGGCCTATTTGCTGGACGGGGTATTTATTGGTGCTACCCAGGGTAAAACCCTGCGCAACAGCATGGTCATCGCCCTGTTAGGTTTTGCCGTTAGCTTCTACCTGCTGCAAAGCTGGCAAAACCATGCCTTGTGGGCAGCGCTTGCGGTATTTATGGCGCTGCGCAGTATCAGCCTGGCGCTGGTACTGCGACACCAGTGGCAAAACGGTCAGTTAGTGCAGTCATCATTATCTTAAAAACCTCAGGCTTATTGTTAAGTTATTGCTAAGCGCTGGCCCCTCGGTTAGAGTGGACAGCGTCATAATTCCAGGGTGCCCCGGGCACTCACTAATAACGAGACGCAACCTGCATGAGTACTTCCACTATTTCACCGCCACTGTCGGCTTTGCCGCAACCATCATCATTTTACCGATGGATGGTATTGTTATTTGTCAGCCTGGCAATGTTTGGTAACTATTATATTTACGACTCGCTGTGGCCGATTGTTGACTTACTGCGCGAGCAGCGCGATTTCAGTTATCAGCAAATTGGCTGGTTATCGACTGCCTACAATATCGCGGCTTTGTGTGTGCTGTTACTCGGCGGCTATATTATTGACCGCTGGGGCACCAAAAAGGCCATTACCCTGTTTGCGTTAATTTGTCTGGTAGCAGCAGGGTTAACAGCATTCAGCCCCAATTTTGAAACCATGTTTGCCGGCCGCTTTATGCTGGGCCTGGGTGCAGAGCCACTGATTGTGGCGGCAACTACAGTTTTGGCTAAATGGTTTAAGGGCAAAGAGCTGAGCTTTGCCTTTGGCATCAACTTATCTATCTCGCGGCTGGGTTCGGCCTCAGCCGACTGGTCAACCGGCTTTGCCAGCCCGCTGTATGTAAACTGGCAAGACCCACTCTGGCTGGCCACCGCCGTCGCCGGCATCTCGGTTACCGCTGCCATTTTATACTGGATTTTAGAGCGCCGGGCCGAAGGCCGCTACGACTTAGGCGTAACAGACAGCACCGATAAACTGGAATTTAAAAGCCTGTACTCTTTCAGCGCCTCCTACTGGTACATAGTAGCGCTTTGTGTGGTGTTTTATGCCACAGTATTCCCGTTTCGCAGTTTTGCGATTGATTATTTTCAACAGGCCCATGGCCTGGACCGCGAAGCCGCCGGCATTTTAAGCAGTCTGCTACCGGTTGCCGCTATTATTGCCACCCCGCTGTTCGGCCTGTGGGTTGACCGGGTAGGCAAACGGGCATTGTTTATGGCCGTTGGCTCGCTGGTTATGCTGCCACTGTTTTTAATGGTGACCTACCTGCCTGCCGGGCCCGACGTTAATGTGATGATCCCCTTTATTGGCAGTGCCGTGGTACCGCTTACCCTGCTGATGGTAATTCTATTGTTAGGTATGGTTTTCTCGCTGATCCCGGCGGTGATGTGGCCATCGGTTGCCTACATCGTTGACAGCCGCCGGCTGGGTAGTGCTTATGCTTTAATGACTTTCTGCCAGCAAATTGGCTGGGCGATAGTGCCACTGGCCGTCGGTTATTTGAACGATGTTTACCTGGCGGGGCCTGAAAATATTGATGGCTATACCCCAGGTATGTGGTTCTATACCGCATTGGCCTCGTTAGGTTTGTATTTCTCGTACAAACTGTGGCGCACTGAGCAGGGCCCGGGAGGCCATGGGCTTGATTCAATAACCACTAAAACACCAATAGTGGCCGCAGAGCAGCACCCGGGATAAGCACCCGGGACAGATACTTTCTAAGCTACCCCACTTAAAACGGCGCGCCATTTCAGCAGCGCCGTTTTTTTATCCAAACTAAGCTTAAAGTTTCAACAACGCCGGCCGATACCCTCGTTACGCTATACTTTAACTAACCGCCAGCATTAATAGCTGGCTGACGTAACAAGAGGTCATCATTATGGCTATTACCCCAAGTTCAGCCCCTGCCGCCAGCACGGCTGGCAAAAACGTTGAAAGCAAAAATATTGAGAACAAAAATACCGGCAGTAAAGGTATTGCAGACAACGCGGCTAGCGCCCGTCAGGCGCAAAACGTGGCTATTTTACGCGCTAATGAGCAAGTCTCACTGAGCAGTAATAACGACTCGCTGAGCTTGCTGTATAAAACAGCGCTGGAAGGCATTAATGCCGAGCTTGAACCGGTGTTTGGCGAGAATGCCGCCCAGAAAATCTATGACTCTGGTATTGATACGTCACCCGAGGCCACAGCCGAGCGCATTGTGGCCTTTGCTACCGGTTTTTACAGCCGCTACAAAGAGCTGAATCCGGACCGGTCAGAGCAGGAGCAACTGGACAGCTTTTTAGAAGTGATTGGCGGCGGTATCGAAAAAGGCTTTACCGATGCTAAAGATATTCTGAAAGGCTTAAAAGTTTATGAAGGTGAAGTCTCTGAGGGGTTGACCAGACCTACGCCAAAGTGATGGCGGGCCTGGATAACTTCCGCCAGAAAATGCTGGAGCTGGCTGAGCAGACAACTGAGGCTAAACCAGACTTGCCAGAGGATACTGCTGAACCAGACAACCCTACCCGCTAATTAACAGCCCGGGCTAACTGCCTTAGTTATCCGGGCTATCAATCCGGGTAACCAGCAACTGGTCAATTTTATAGCTGTCGATGTCAACCACTTCAAATTTATAGCCACCGTGCAGCACGAAGTCGGTGCGCTTGGGTATTTTGCGCAGGGTAAACATCATAAAGCCCGCTATGGTTTCATAATTTTCCGGGTTGGGAAAGCTGTCAATATCCAGCACCCGCATCACGTCAGCCAGCGGAGTCAGGCCTTCTACCAGCCAGGAATTCGCGTCGCGTTTTACTATCTGCTCTTCTTCGGAACTGACCAGTTCGCCCATCACAATACTCATTACATCTTTTAGGGTAATGATCCCGACCACCAGCGCGTACTCATTCATAATAATCGCAAAATCGACGCCGGTAGATTTAAAATGCTCCAGCGCTTCATATAGCGACAAGGTATCCGGAATGATCAACGGCGAACGCACTATGCCTTCTTTTTTCAACGAAATAGGCTGGTCGTGCAACACCTGCATTAAAATATCCCGGGTATCAACATAACCCACAACCCGGTCCAGCACTTCATCACAAACAATAAACTTGGCATGCGGGTGTTCGGCAATTTTGGCTTTAATGTTGTCCTGCGACTCGTTATTGGTAAAAAAAATCAGGCTTTCCCGCGCTGTCATCGCCGACGTCACGGTGCGCGATTCCATATCAAACACGTTTTCCAGCAACTGATGCTCATGCTGCTGCAGCACCCCGGCCTGAGCGCCGGCGTCCATCATCGCCATAATGTCATCAGGGGTAATATCGTCCTTACGCATCGTCGGCACGTTAAACAAACTGAAAAACAAGTTAGCCAGGCCGTTAAACAACCAGACAAAAGGTTTAAGCAATAAAATTAACAGTGTCATTGGCCTGACAATTTTTACCGCAATTTTTTCCGGGGCAATCATCGCCAGCCGTTTTGGCATTAAATCAGCGAATAAAATAAATAGCGACGTGACAAAAAATACGGACAACATAAAGGCCGCGCCGGACACCCAGCTTGCGTCGGTAACCAACCCCAGCAAGGAGGCAAAGTATGGCGTAAACGCGGACTCGCCTAAAATCCCCCCTAAAATGGCAACCGCATTTAACCCAATCTGTACCACGGTGAAAAAATTGCCCGGATGCTCCTGCAGCATCAGCACTTTTTCCGCGCTGACATCGCCCTCACTGGCCATTAAGCGCAACCGCATTTTACGCGAGGCTGCCAGAGCTATTTCAGATACGGAGAAAAAGGAACTGGCAGCCACCAGCAGCAACATAATAAACAGGTATTCCAGGGTACTCATATTTTATCCGTTCAGGTTAGCAACCCTGATTATAGCGGCTCTGATAAGACAAAAGCGCTAGTCATCGGAAAATATCATTGCAAAATAACTATGTGCTGACAATATAACCCCCAAACCTCAACACACCCTAAAATAAGGCTGGTAATCTGCGGCTGGTTTTATTACAACGAATAGTAGAGTTCAGTAACGAGAAAAAACTACAATGAAAAACTCTGTTCTTGAATACTGCCGCCGGACAACTGTCCATGCAGTTGTGATGGGTATTTTATTCTTCTGCAGCGTGCTTTTAAGCACTCAGGCTGTCGGGCAAGAGGACGAACTTGAGCTACAGCTTGATAATTTTCTGCAACTGGCGGCAGAGGATTATCAACAAGCAACCGCGTTACTGCTGCAACTGCAGGAACTGGATTCAGACAGTCTCCCGGTCGCCAGTCGGGTTCGGCTATACAGCTATCTGGCGATTCATTATTTTGATGCTGCTGATAAGAAGCAATCCGAACTCTGGCTTGACCAGGCGCTCATTCTGGCAACTACAAGCAATGATCCGGACGGGCTGGCCGAAGCCTATGCCACGGAAATTGAAATACTCGCCAGTAGTCAGCAATTTAACGATGCTGTGGTAAAAGCTGAACAGCTGCACCAGCTTGGTCTCATGGCTGTCGCTCCCCGGGTGCGTTATTATGCGCATAATCTGCTGGGTCGGGTTTTTCGCGATGATGGCCAATACGAGCTGGCTCTTGAACATTTTGCTGAAGCACTACAAGCAGTGACCGAAACCGAAGACCAGCGGACCTTGCCAAGAAATATGTTTCTGAATCAGATGATTGCCAGTATTCATGCTGATTTAAAAAACTACAGCGAAGCCCGGGCATTGATAGAACAGCTTATTTCAGATGCAAAAGCATCAAAATTACAGGCGGCATTACCGGAATACTATTTACTGTATGGTTTTATAGTCAGTTATCAGCAGCAGGATAAACTGGCTGAACAGATTAATTTGCAAGGGCTGGCAGAGTCACAAAGGTTGGGGCAAGACAATCTGGCTTTAATCTTCAAAAATAATTTAGGGGCTGGCTATATCCAGCAAGGAAGCTTCGCTAAAGCCCGTGAAATCCTAAGCGATGCCTTGCAACAAGCCAATGACATGCAAACTCCGGATGATGCCCACCTGATCCGCTTTAACCTCGGATATATTGACGTTGCTCAAGGTAAGCATCAGCAGGGATTGGCGACCATGCAGGAGGCTATTGGTTATTTTCGCAAAAACGACCATAAAAACCAACTAGAGGACACACTGGGTTGGCTGGCAAAGGCCTATGGCCTGGCCGGCAAACATGAAGCCAGAGCAGACACCCTGGCGGAACAAATGGCGCTTCAGCAGCAAATTCTGAGCACGGAGCGTGACAAGGTATTGCATGACTTACAAAGCCGCTATGATACCAAAGCCAAAGCCCAACAAATAAGCCTGCTGAAAAAAGATAACGATTTAACCCGCCAATTGCTGCAAAACAAGCAATTACAACAAAAGGTCACCTTGCTGTTTATCGTGGCAATATTATTTGGCGCTTTATTACTATTACAGTTAATGGCGAAAGTTCGCCAGGCCAATCGCCGTTTAAAAGAAGCGAACAAGCAACTGGAATATCAGTCACTACGTGATCCGCTTACCGGCCTGTACAACCGGCGTGCACTGCAGGAGCAAATGCAACGCCGCCAGAATTATGGCCGCAGACAAGACGATACCGCCCCGCTGGCCAATGGCTTTTTGTTACTGGATATCGACTTTTTCAAAAAGATTAATGATGAATACGGCCATGCCGCCGGCGACGAAGTACTGAAACAGCTTAGCAGCCGGCTGGAAGTGGCATGCCGCGAGCAGGATCTGGTGGTACGCTGGGGTGGTGAAGAATTCTTATTGTACCTGGCCAGTATATCTCCTGAGCAGGTAGCCGGCTTTTGCCAGCGCCTGCTGAAAGTGATTGGCAATGAGCCGGTATTCTATGAGGGTAAGTCCATTCCGGTAACTGCCAGTGGCGGCTTTATTCCATTGCCGTTTGCCGGTGTTAGTGAAGAGGAGCTGGATTGGGAACGCGCTTTACAGATAGCGGATATGGCGCTGTACCTGAGCAAAGTTAATGGCCGTAATCAGGTATACGCTATTACCGGTTTGCGCTGTGATTACGCCGATGCCCGCCAGGCCCTGACCGATGATTTACAAGGGGCCATCAAACAGAACATGGTGAATTATCTGACGATCAAAGGGCCACCGTTAGCGGGCTAAAATGGTCAGCGCTATCGGCAAACATAAGCAAAATTGAGAAAGCACGTTAGCAGAGCTTTAATCAGCTGCTAATAACCCTAAGCAACTGAAAATATTCAGACAGAAGCAGGGGCTCAGTCGCATCATTTGCTGTAATTGATGGCAAAATACGCTATCTTCAACAGAGTTATTTCATCTGGAACCGGCATATGTTTTTCAACTCAGGGCTAAGCCCTTTGCCGTTTTGCCGCCTGCTGGCTGTGCTTTCTCTGCTGCTGAGTCTGAGCTTCTACCCCGTTAGTGCGCAGCAACAAACCACTGAACAGGTTTTAGAGCAGCAGCTGGACCAATATCTGGTGTTGTTGCACCAAGACGAAGCTGCAGCTGACCTGTTTTTACAGGAGGTGTTCAATCGTTATTATCTGGCAGCGCAAACCGATTTCCCACTGACCAGCAAAGTGCGGCTGATGTCATATCAGGCTTTGGCTTTACTGTACCAAAAAAAGCAATTCCAGGCTGATGCGTTACTTAGTGAATTATTGGCTTTAACGGCGCAAACCGATAGCGCTGATGCGTTAAGTGAGATTTACGCTACTGAAATTGAATTTATTTTTTATCAACGTGAGTTATCAGCTGCAGTACTGAAAGCCGACCGGCTGGAACTGATTGTTGAACATGCGCTTATCCCCAGAGTGCGTTATTACGTTCATAATTTACTCGGTGAGCTTTTTAAAGCCGACAGCCAGTATGAACGTGCTTTACAGCATTTAACCCAGGCACTTGATGCCGTTATTGCCACTGATGACCAGTTTACCCTGCGCCGTCGTTTCTATTTAAATTTCAGTATTGCCTTTGTTTATGCTGATCTGAAAAAATGGACTGAAACTAAAAGCCTGGCTGAAGAACTGATTGCTGATGCTAAGAAATACCAGTTCGATAAAGAACTGCCGCAATTGTATTTACTCCTAGGGTTTATTGTTGCTGAACAGCAGGATCTGGAAAGCGCGGTCGCAATTAATAAACTGGGTATTGCCGCGGCGAAAGCAGCTGACGACCCGGGCATTGAACTGACCTTCGAGAATAACCTGGGGTCAATTTACATTGACCAGAAAAAATACACCGAAGCTAAAGCCATACTTCAGGAAGCAGCCGCCCGGGCTAAAGCGCTGGACGATGATTATAACGGCCAGATTATGGAGTATAACCTTGGCTATATCGATGTAATGGAAGGTCAGCATAGCGCTGGCCTGGAGCGGATGTTAACAGCGCTGGCATATTTTAAGAACAACGATACCAAGGCCCAGTATGAACCCTTATTGGAAGCGCTGGCTGAAGCCTATGCTGAGGCTGGTCTGTATCAGAAACAGGCTGAAACCTTACAACAGCAGCTGGCGTTACGGGCAGAGATCCTGACCGCTGAACGGGAAAAAAGCGTCGCTGAGTTGCAAAACCGCTATGACACCAAAGCAAAAAGTCAGCTGATTACCATTTTGGAGCAGGAAAACAATTTAAAAGCCCAGTTACTGGATAACCAAAAATTACAGCAGCAACTAACGGGTTTGTTTGCCTTAGTGCTCATTTTTGCGGCCATACTACTGTATCAGCTATATCGCAAGGTACGGCAGTCAAACCGAAAATTGCGCGAAGCTAACAAAAAGCTGGAATACCAGTCATTACGGGACCCGTTAACCGGCTTGTTTAATCGCCGTGCTTTGCAGGAGCATATGCAGCGCCGCAGCAAATTTGGCCGGCGCCAGAGTGATAACATTACCCATGCCAACGGCTTTTTACTGCTGGATATCGACTATTTCAAAAAAATTAATGACAGCCATGGTCACGCCGCTGGCGATGAAGTACTGAAACAACTCAGTGCCCGCTTAATTGCCGTTTGCCGAGAGCAGGACTTAGTGATCCGCTGGGGTGGCGAAGAGTTTTTATTATACCTGGATAATATTCAACCAGAGCAAGTGGCCAGTTTTTGTCAGCGTATACTTGAAGTCATTGGCAGTGAACCGGTAGCATGCGATGACATTCTGATCCCGGTTAGCGCCAGTGGTGGTTTTATTCATTTACCCTTTGCCGGCATTGATGAATCCGAGCTTGACTGGGAGCGGGCGCTGCAAATCGCTGATATGGCGTTGTATTTAAGCAAAGTAAACGGCCGCAATCAGGTATACGCCATTACCGGTCTGCGCTGCGATTACGAAACGGCACGCCAACCGCTAACCGATGACTTACAAGGGGCAATTCGTCAGAATATGGTTGATTATATTACGATTAAAGGCCCTGCGCTGCCCAGGTAGCCACATCAGCCCAGTCTGCCAGCGCCTCTGCATTACTTACCAGAATGCGCTTGCTGCCACCAGCAACACGATAATTAGCAACGCACTGGGCCCGACCACATTATCAGGCGCCAGCCGGTTTAACGCCCGCTCAACAGGCCGCCAACTTAATTGCCATTGTGCCGCCTGCCATTGCTGCTGAGGTTGATATAAGCGCTTAAGCCATAATGACCATAGCAGCACACCACTGTTCCGGTCGTAATAATGCGCGGGCAGTTGCCATTGCCGCCAGCGTACCAGCACAACCAGCAGCAGCGCCAGCAACAGCGGCCAGCATAATGTCCAGATTGTCGGCCAGGCCAGCGTTGTTAAACTTAACTGCAGTAGCGGCTGCCATTGCCACGGCAACAGAATCAGTACCAGAAGCAATAACATCACACTTGCCGCCTGCCAGTATAAGGCGAACCCAGGTTGGCCAGTGCGCGGGCCAAGCCGTTGCTGTTGCTGGCGCAACATGGCGGCCAGATGGAAAAACAATACTGCAGTTAGCCAGGCGCCCAGGCTTAACAAGCCGGCCAGCATGCCGCTATCCAGCCAGCCGGACATGGTTGTAGTACTCAGCAAGCTTTTTAAGCCGGTTTTTATTGCTGCGCCGCCAGATAACGGTATTGCCATTAACGCCAGTGCCGGCAACCAGAATAATAACTGCCAGTAAGCGGGCAGCCGTTGTTTAGGATTAATGCCGGCAAATAAGAATAACGCCCCTTTCGCTACGGCATGATGTGCAGCATAAGCCATCAGCACCGGCAACACCGCTGCTGCGTTGTCAGTCCAGGCCAGTGCCACCAATATCAATATATAACCGACCTGACTAACCGACGAATAGGCCAGAATAACCTTGGGCTGACGATACAACAGACTAACCAGCACCCCAAAACCAGCGGAGAAAAACCCCAAGCATATCATATAAGGCACCCAGCGTTGTAGCTGCGGATCCCCGGCGGGTAAAAACAGCACTAACCCCAGCACACCGGCTTTAATCATTGCCCCGGACAGTACAGCGCTGGCAGGGGCCGGCGCTGCGGGGTGCGCCTGCGGTAACCAGATATGCAGGGGCCAGAAGCCGGCTTTTAAGCCAAGGCCGCTGATAGTCAGCAGAATAGTCAGATGATCCAGTGGCACTTGCTGCCAGCTGTGCCAGTCATACTGGCCGTCAGCAGCGCTGGCCCGCAGGATCAATGCAGCAAACAATAACAACTCACCCACTATCGCCAGCTGCAGATACAAGCGACCCGCCCGGCGCGCTGATTTATCACCACTGTGCACGACTAAACCATAAGCTGATAAGCTCATCACACTAAAGCCGATATAAAAACTGATGGCATCAAGCGCAATAATTAACAACATATTGCCGGCAAAACTCAGCGTAAAGAACAACCAGTAACGACCGCCATGCGGTGTTTTAGCCATAAATGACACACTGAATGCGGCGGCAACTAACCATAGCCCTAAACTGAAATACCACCAGACTTGTTGCAGCTCAGTCACCAGGCCCAGCCCGGCTCCCGGCCATAGCCAGCCAGATAAATCAATCATAACTGAACTCCCGCTCAACGATCAGTTGGGTCCAGCTGAGCGGACTAACGCCGGTACTGGCAAACAGCCCCATCAGAATAATTAATAGCGCAGTAAACAGCATCGGTAACAATAACATCCAGTGGGTTTCCAGGGTCGCTGACAGCCGTTGCTCTTTTGGCCAGCTACTACGCTGAGGTAAGAACCATAAACGATAAACAATAGGCAGAAAGTAGGCAGCATTTAGTAAACCTGAAAACACAAATACCAGTAACATCATGCTATTATCGGTGGCTACAGCGCCAAGCCCTAAATACCATTTACTGATAAAACCGGCAGTCGGCGGAATACCAATCATCCCCAGCGCACCCAATGTGAAAGCAGCCGATGTTAGTGGCATACGCCGGCCTGCACCGTTTAATTCACGAATTTTATGCACACCCAAAGTTTCCGCGTAATTACCGGCGCAGAAAAACAAGGTAATTTTCATTACCCCCTGATGCACCAGATGCACCAGGCCGCCTACTGCCGCCAGTGGTCCCAGCATGGCCACACCAACAGTAATATAGGAAACCTGACTAATGGTGGAATATGCCAGCCGTTTTTTTATATCCTGCTGCGCCAGTGCCCGCCAGGAACCATATAAAATGGTGGTCGCAGCTAACAACATTAATGGCTCGGCCAGTTGCAACTGCTGCATACTGTCGACGCCAAATACATCGTACACCAGCCGGATAATGCCAAAAGCGCCCGCCTTGACCACCGCCACTGCATGCAGCAAGGCACTGACCGGCGCCGGTGCCACCATGGCTTGCGGTAGCCAGCCATGCAACGGCAATAGTGCTGCTTTTACGCCCAGCCCGGCGATCATCAGGCCAAAGGCCAGCTGCAACAGCCCGCTGTGTTCTCTGACCACCGCACTGACATAGCCGCCTGGGATAAACTGCGGGCTTTGTACCAGCGAATGCAGCAGAGCCACCCCGGTCAGCAGCAGTAAGCCACCGCTAAGGGTATACGCCAGATAGCGCCTACCGGCAGCTAATGCTTCTGGCGTGCCCCGATGTACCACCAGTGGAAAAGTCGCCAGGGTCAATAGTTCATAGAATAGTAAAAAGCTAACCAGATTGCCCGATAATGCCAGGCCGACCGTGGCACTGACGCACAAACTGAAATAGCCAAAAAAACGCGAGCGAAGTGGCGAATTTTCCAGATAACCAATGGCATAAATCGTAGTGGCCAGCCAGAGCACCGATGACAATACGACAAACAGCAGCGACAAGGCATCACCTTGCAATATAAGATCGGCACCCGGCAAAAACGGCACTCTGAAATAAAAAATAGCGCCTGCTTTTACCGCCTGCCACATGATCAGCACCAACACCAGCTTCACTGTGACGCCAAGCAGGTTCAGGGCTATCCGCAGTTTTACCTGGTGCTCTTTCAAGGTAAAAATAATTAACCCAGGCAACAATGAGCTTAATATAATGGCCAGCGGCAGGTAGCTTAACCAGAACGGGCTCATAATGCCTCCAAACGCAGTAATAACAGTAAGGGTTCACTGAACAGGGCCATGGCCCAAACTGCTAAGGCCGGCAGCAATGCCAACCACTGCGGTAATACCTGGGGCGAAAAATCCGGCGCAACCGGATCGGCCCGGTCAAACGCCAACACCACAACCCGAAAAACATAGGCCGCCGATAGCAAGGTTGCCAGCACCAGAGCCAGCGGCCAGAACAGCTGCTGATCTTGCGACCACAACCCCTGCAACAAGGCCCACTTCGCCAGAAAACCACCGCTGGGCGGCAGCCCTATTAAGCTGCCACCGGCAACAGCGAAGGCAAACATGGCAAGAGGCATCGTCTGGCTGGCGCCTTTTAACGTGGTCAGCCGTTTACCTCCCAGGGTGCCACTCATTTCACCTATCGCTAAAAAGCAGGCCGCCTTGGCCAGCGCATGGGCCAGCACAAACAACCACAACGCGGCGAAAATCAGCGGTTGGTCAAACTTCAGCATCAGGCCAAGCGCCACAGTGGCATAGCCCAGTTGCGCCACCGTAGAATACGCCACCAGATTTTTTGCAAAGGGTGTACGCAGCGCCGACCAGCCGCCAAACAACAGCGCTGCCAGCCCGGCACCGGCAAACAGCGGTGCCATGGCTTGAGCCTGCTGACTACTGGCCAACTGCAGCCAGAGTAAACACAAAATAAACAGCGGCCCTTTTACCACCAATGCCGATAACAACGCGCTGACCGGCGCAGGGGCAGCAGCATGGGCTGCCGGCAGCCAGCCATGCAACGGCCACAGCGCCGCTTTTAACATTAAGCCCAGGCTCATCAGCAGTAAGGCGCTGTTAGTCAACAAGTTCGGCTGCCATTCACTGGCTAAGCCTGCGATATCCAGCCGGCCATAAGCACCATACAGCAGCACCACACCAAGCAGATAGCACAGCGAGCCAAATAGCGACAACAACAGATAATTAAGGGCCGGTTTAATCGCTTTGCGCCCGGACAGACTGACCAGCGCCACCGCAACCAGTGCCAGCAGCTCCAGGCAGACATACAGGTTAAATAAATCCCGGGATAACCACAGAGCCGTCAGACTTAGCTGCAATAGGCTACTGAGCGGCCAGAAACCCTGACTGAGTTTATCGCGGGTGCGGATAGCAAATGCATAAAAACCGACCAATAGCTGCAGCACGGCAGTCAGTAAAATAAGCAGGCAACTCAGGGTGTCGGCCTGCCAGGCAATAGCCAGGCCAGAGGGCCAGCCAGCTAACAGCCAGTAGCCGGTGCCCTGCTCACTGACCTGCAACAACAGCTGCAGGGCAATCAGGCTGCAGGCAGCGGCCGAAAACAGCGCCAGCAGCGGAGCAATTCTGGGCCAGAGTAACATCAGTAAGGCCCCTGCCAACGGCAGGACCAGTAGCAGTATCATCATTGCCCGGGATCCTCCTGCCCGGCAGTCATACTCTGGCCGAGCCGGGCCAATAGGGCCAGGGCAAATGCCGTAGCACTGACCGCCACCACCAGGCCGGTAAGCACCAAAGCGTGCAACACCGGATCTGCCAGCCATTCAGCATCCCCGTTGCCACTGCCGCGATAAGCCAGCACTACCATTAACTTAAATATGCCGGCACTGATAATATTCAGCGCCACAATCCGGCGCAGCGGCTCCGGGCCAACAATAAAACCATAAACACCAATCGCTACCAGCGCCGCAGCGGTAGCCAAAAACACGTTAAGCGAGCTACTAAGTTCAGCCATCAGCGGTCTCATTATCTTCCTGACGGGCCAGGCTGAGGGGTGTCCCGGGCTGCTCGGCGACGACCAGCAAGGTCAGGGTAATTGCGATGGCCAGCGTGGCAAAAATTTCAATCAGCAGAATAATGTACTTAGCAAACTCAGGCGGCCAGCTCAGCCAGACAGGCTCGGCTACCGCGTCTGAGAGCAACCAGGCAGCCAGTACTGCAATAACAAATACCGCCAGGCCGGCAATGGTAAAAAACCGGACCCAGCCATTAGTCCAGACTAACCAGTTGAGTTGTTGGTTTAGCTTCAGTACTACCGCTCCTGCAGCAAGCAAGGCACCTGCCTGGAACGCGCCGCCTGGCTGATGGGCACCAGCCCATAGTAAATAGCCCGCCAGTAAAATAATCAGTGGCGCCAGCAGCTGGCTCCAGCTGCGACTCAATACCCAGCTACTTTGGCGCACCGGTGCCGGCGCGACCTGCAGCGTGCCTAGCAGCGCCAGCAGTAGCACCAGCAATTCGAGCAAGGTGTCCCAGGAGCGAAAATTAAGCAATACCGCTGTTACCGGATGGCTGACCCCACTTGCAGCCAGCTGCTGCTTGACCAATGCCGGTAACGGCCCGGGATTGACTGGAATTTGAAGGAGTACCAGCAACAGGCCGCATAATGTTACCAATACAAATAATGCCGGCCAGCAGCGCTGCTGCCAGCCAAGCGTAGGGCCGACAGCCAGCCTGCCCTGGCGGGCCAATGCGGTAAAACATAAGGCACCGGTTAACCCGGCACCAATAGCTGCCTCGGCCAGGGCTAAGTCAGGTGCCGCTAATCTGGCCCAGGTCAGGGCCATTAACAAGCCAAAGGCGATATATAAAATAACCGCATGGCTTAATTGCCGGCTTAACACGCTTGCCAGAGCCAGAGCTAACAACAAGCCACAAAGCAGCAAATCAAATAACAGCAGACTCATGCCTGATCCTGCTTATTCTTGCAAAAGCGCGCCAGCAACTGGCAGGATACCGTGCCGGACGCCAGCACCAGTAACCAAATCAGCAGCATTAACAGGTTCTGCCACCAGCTACAATAAAACATCAGACCGGCAATGATTGCGCCAAGCCCCAGTGAATCGGCTTTAGTTACCGCATGTAAGCGGCTGAAACTATCCGGAAAACGCAGCATTCCCACGCTACCGGCGATAAAAAACAGCAGGCCGGTAAACAACAACACGCCACTTAGCAAGGTGCTGATTATGTTGAGTTCCCCGCCAAAACTCATACTGGCTCCTCAGGCTTGTCGGCAATTTTGGCACTGTTATGCTTTAAGCGCTGTACCAGGGCCGCTGGCGCTGCAGCAGCCAACACTGCCAGCACCAATGCCACATCACGCAGCGCCGGTTGGTTCAGCGCCTGCGCCAGTACCAGACATATTGCCACGCCAGTGGTTCCGAACAGCTGCACGGCCAATAAACGGTCTAACAATGCGGGCCCCTTAATGACCCGCCACAACCCCAGCAGCATGGTCAGCAACAAGGCAACAGCCAGTAACATCATCGCCGGATACCTGGCTTAGCTTCCTGACGCAGCAATCTGGTAAGTTGCTGCTCCAGTGCGGCAACCCCGGCCTGCCAGTCAGTATGCTGGTCCAGCACATGCAGCAGTAATTGGTTGGGGTGATCTGGTTGCTGTTCAATTTCGGCACTACAGGTGCCGGGCAGCAAACTAATCATACTGGCCAGCAGACGCTGGCTGGCAGGTTCAGATAAACTTAGCGGATAATGTTGCCAGCCTGGAACAAGCTTCTGCTGTAGTGCCAGAGCCCGCCAGCCAACGTCAAAAGCACCCAATACTAACTGCCTGGAAAAAAACCAGAGAAAACCCGGCAAGGCTGTTAAGCGCAGCCCTGGCAACGTTACCCGGGTGAGGTGCTGCCAGACTAATATCAACAACCATAATGGCAGAAAAAACCACCAGCCCCGGTTTTGGCTTAATGCAGCCCACCCCAGTGCCGCCATTACGCTCAGTATTGTTACTTCCGTCATTCGATGAAATATCATACCCGAAAGATCCTTTTTAGCGCTGACCTGTCCAATACTATTGAAGATACAGTAAAAACTCAAATGCATAGCCGCTTTTACCCACCGCTGATTTGGTGATATGGTTTTAGTAACACGAGCAACAGGAGGCCTTATTATGCGCGATGATCTGCATTTAAAGATCCGCCACTTAGCACCCGCCGACTACCCCCAGGTACAGGCATTAATGGATCGGGTGTACCATGACATTGGGGGTGCCTGGCCAGAGCATACCATCAATAAGCTGATCAAAGACTTTGCCGAAGGCCAGATTTGTCTGATTGACCATGAGGAAATTATTGGCCTGGCGTTAACAGTACAGGTTAACTATGACCGCTTTAGTAACCCCCACACTTATGATGACTTAATTGGCAAACGCGAGACCATTTTGCACGATAAAACCGGTGATGCACTGTATGGCCTGGATTTAATGATCCACCCCGACTACCGCGGTTACCGGCTGGGCCGCCGGTTGTACGATGCCCGCAAAGAGTTATGTCGCCAGTTAAATTTGCGCGCCATCCTTGCCGGTGGCCGTATTCCGAATTATCAGCAACACAGTAATGAGATGTCGGCAGCTGAGTATCTGGAAGCGGTGAAATGCCGGGAAATTTACGATCCCATTTTAAGTTTTCAGTTGTCGAACGATTTTCAGTTAAAACGTCTGTTAAAGAAATACCTGCCGGAAGATGAAAGTTCACAGGGCTATGCGACATTGCTGGAGTGGAATAATATTTTCTATGAGCCGGTGCAGGCCGGACTGAACAGCCGCAAAAGCCAAATCAGAATTGGTGCGGTGCAATGGCAAATGCGCGAAGTGGCCTCTGTCGAGCAGGTATTGCAACAGGTGGAATACTTTGTTGATGCGCTGGCCGATTATCAAAGTGACTTTGCCCTGTTTCCGGAGTTTTTTAATGCGGCGCTGATGGGCCTTTGCCCTGACAAATCGAACCAAACGGCGGCTATTCGTTTTCTGGCTGGCTATACTGAACGTTTTAAAGCCGCGATGTCAGATATGGCGGTAAGCTATAACATCAATATTATTACCGGTTCGATGCCGGTGCTGGAAGGCGATAGCTTATTTAATGTCAGTTTTCTATGCCGGCGCGATGGCACCATAGACAGTCAGAGTAAAATTCATATCACCCCACATGAGCGACGTGACTGGGTGATTGAGGGTGGTGATAAACTGCAGGTATTTGACACTGATGCCGGCCGGGTGGGTATTTTAATTTGCTATGACGTTGAATTTCCGGAACTGAGCCGGCTGTTAGCCCAGCAAGATATGGACGTGTTATTTGTGCCGTTCTGGACCGATACCAAAAATGGTTTTTTGCGGGTCAAACATTGCGCCATGGCCAGAGCAATTGAGAACGAATGTTATGTGGTCATTTGCGGCAGCTGCGGCAACCTGCCGCAAGTCGACAACCTCGATGTGCAATATGCGCAGTCAGCCGTGTTCTCACCCTCTGATTTTGCCTTTCCACACGATGCCGTGATGTCGGAAACCACGCCTAATACCGAGATGCTGATGTTCTCTGACTTGGATCTGGACCGGCTAAAACAAATTCGCAACGAAGGTTCGGTCACCAACTTAAAAGACCGCCGGCATGATCTGTATCAAGTAAACTGGCTGAACCTGCTACCCGACTAGCCATAAGTCTAAGTGGCAGCGCTGCGGTTTTTCGGTAAGGTACGTAAAACCGCAGCCACGAGGACAATGCGCATGTCTTACCAAACCGAATATCAAGCCGCCTGCCAGCATCCGCAGCAATTCTGGGCTGAAAAAGCCAACCGCCTGGCCTGGTACAAAAAGCCGGGGCAAATTCTGCATATTAAAGGTGAGCAGTACCAATGGTTTGCCGATGGCGAACTGAACACCGCCTATTTGGCCCTTGATTACCATGTTGAGCAAGGACGTGGCGACCAGCTGGCATTAATTTATGACTCACCGGTCACTAACAGCAAACAGCAATTTTCTTATAAGCAACTGACTGACGACGTCGCGCTATTTGCCGGCGTACTAAAAGCACGTGGGGTCGAAAAAGGCGATCGGGTGGTTATTTATATGCCAATGATCCCGCAGGCCGTTATTGCTATGCTGGCCGTCGCCCGGCTCGGCGCTGTCCACTCGGTGGTGTTTGGTGGCTTTGCGGCACACGAGCTGGCAGTAAGGATAGATGACGCCAGCCCGAAACTCATAGTCTCGGCTTCCTGCGGTATTGAAGTTAACCGGCTAATCGCCTATAAGCCGCTGCTGGATAACGCCCTTGAGCTGGCCACGCACCAGCCCGATAGTTGCATTATCTGGCAACGGCCTGAGCTTGTCGCCGACTTGCAGCCCGGCCGTGATTATGACTGGCAGCAGTTACTGCAAAGCGCTGAGCCTGCAGCGTGCGTGCCGGTAAAAAGCACCGATCCGCTGTATATTCTGTATACCTCTGGCACCACAGGCAAGCCCAAAGGCGTAGTGCGCGACAATGGCGGACATGCGGTGGCACTGCATTACAGTATGCAGGCCATTTATGGTATGGCACCGGGGATGTGTTCTGGGCGGCATCAGATGTTGGCTGGGTGGTCGGCCATTCTTATATAGTCTATGGCCCCTTGCTGGCCGGATGCACCAGCGTGCTGTATGAAGGTAAGCCGGTTTACACCCCGGATGCCGGTGCATTCTGGCGGGTTTGCGCTGAATATAAGGTCAAAGCGCTGTTTGCGGCGCCCACCGCCTTTCGGGCCATTCGTAAAGAAGACCCAGACGCTGAACTTTTGAAAAACTATGATCTTAACACCCTGGAACGGATATATATGGCCGGTGAACGGCTCGATCCGGCCACGTATGACTGGACCGTCGCCCACAGTGGTAAACCGGTTATCGATCACTGGTGGCAAACCGAAACCGGCTGGGCCATAAGTGCCAACCCGGCAGGTATTGAGTTACTGCCCACAAAAGCCGGCTCGGCGACGGTACCGGTGCCAGGTTATCAGGTGGCTATTCTGGATCACAATGGTCAACCGCTAGCCGCTAACCAGCAAGGTAATATTGCGCTAAAACTGCCACTGCCGCCGGGCTGCCTGACCACCATCTGGCAGAATCCGGAGCGCTTTAACAGCGGCTATTTACGCCAGTTCCCCGGTTACTATGCCAGTGGCGATGGTGGCTATCTGGACGAGGACGGTTATCTGTTTGTAATGGGCCGCACTGACGATGTCATTAATGTCGCCGGCCACCGCTTATCGACCGGCGAAATGGAAGAAATTGTCGCCAGCCACCCGGCAGTAGCTGAGTGCTGTGTCATTGGCCTGGCCGATCCGCTGAAAGGCCAGCAGCCGGTTGGCTTTATTTTACTTAAAAACGGCGTTGATATTACTGAGCAGCAACTGCAGACCGAGCTGGTGCAACTGGTCCGCGAGCAAATAGGCGCGCTGGCTTGCTTTAAACAGGCATTAATCGTGCCCCGCTTACCTAAAACCCGTTCCGGCAAAATCTTGCGTAAGTTACTGCGGCAAATCGCCGATGGTGAAGACTATGTTATTCCCTCTACCATTGATGACCCGGCCAGCCTTAGCGAAATTGCTGGTTGCATGAGCAAACGAGGCCTGATTTCAACATAATGGGCAGGTAATAAAGAGTAACTGATCGACCCATGGGCATTGTCTGTAATTAGTGGTTATACCCGTTATCCTTGAAGCTGCAGCGGTGTTGGCTACGCTCACTCACTGGTGCGCCAGCCCGGCCCAATCACATAGACATCTATGCTCATGGGGGGTCACTCACTTGCCGCCTACCTGCAATTTCAATGATTTTGGGTATATAATAGCGGCCGTTTTTGCCATGCTTTTTTTGCCATGCTGTTTTACAAATAAGGACATGTCATGTTGTATTTTTCCAGCCAGAAAATTCCGGAATTACAAGGCCTTAATTTTGCCCAGCGGATGCAGGTTGTGCGGACCAGTGCCGACAAACTGCCAACGCCAACCAAAGTCGGCTTAAATACGCTGAAATTAATCATTATATTCGGTTTGTTTATTCTGGTGGCACGGGCTGATGGCTGGGCTATTCTGGGTTATGCCCTGCTGGTCGCGCCGGTTTACATGCTGATTACCCGGCCAATTACCTTTGCCCTGTGTCAAAGCCAGTTTAGCACCGTGCGCCAACAACTGTTTGAACAGAACAACAGCGCGCAAAACGACGATTAACCGCGCTGAGGGCAATATACCGATAAAAAAAGAACCCGCAATCCGCGGGTTCTTTTTTATCCTGACATGGCTCTGTCGTTAACAATGGCCGTTAATTAAAACCAATAGCGCTAAAAAACACGGTCAACATGTTATAGCCAAAATAGATGGTCAGCACGGTGTTGACAAAGATAATGGCCAGAATCGCCGGAATAAAGGTACCCAGCGAGAAATTAACGTATTTTTGCAAAAATGAGCCGGCAAAACTGGCATTGCCCTGGCTCATTTCCGCATCCAGGTTTTGTTTTTTCCAGCGATAAATCACAAACAGACACAGTAATAAACCGTTCAGCGGCAGAATGGTTTCATAAAACATATCGTAAATAAGCGCAAAGAACGATTTGGTATTACCACCGTAACTCAGGATATTACTCAGCCAGTCGATACGCCCAAACGACAATGAACTAATCACTGCCAGCACCACCATTGCGCCACCCAATGAATACAAGGCCTTGCGCCGGCTTAAGCCTTTGCCGTCCATAATGCTGGCTACCGGCACTTCGATAATCGATACCAAGGACGTCATGGCGGCGAAAAATACCAGCAGAAAGAAGAACGAAGCAATAAAGGACGCACCAAAGTAGCCAATATCAGCTTGCAGCGCTAAAAAGATTTTCGGCAGAAACATAAAAATCATGCCAATACTCGATTCAGACAGCTCGCTGATTTCAATATCCGGGTTAAACGAAAAAGCCGCAGGTAAAATCAATAAACCAGAGCAACACGCCACCAGTAACGACAACGCTGCCACCATTTTACCGGCAGAGACAATATTATTGTTCTTCTGAATGTAGGAGCCATAAGTAATTAAAATACCCATCGCCAGCGACAGGGAGAAAAATGCCTGGGCCAGCGCACCATTTAAGACATTACCATTTATTTTGGTGAAATCCGGTACCAGGAAAAACTTAACGCCCAGCATAGCGTTATCCAGGGTTAATACGTAAATTACCAGTGCTATCAGCATCACAAACAACAATGGCATCAGCACGGTCGTGGCTTTTTCAATGCCTTTTTTTACCCCTCCCTGCAGAATTAAAAAGGTCAGGCCAACGACCAGCGCCATATAAATAAACAGCTCATTACTATTAGTAAATACATCGAAACCGGCCGGGTTGGCTAATTGGTCAAGCTGACCCATTATCGCTTTACCCAGGTAACCGGCAATCCATACGGTAATCACCAGATAGAATACCCCAATCATAAAGGGTGTGATCACCGACAACCAGCCGACAGCACGCCAGGCCCGGTTCTGGCCGATTTCAGTATAGGCGCCCAGCGGGTTTTGCCGGGTATGCCGGCCCAGACTCATTTCGGCCAGCATCACCGGCAGACAAACGAAAAACACAAAGATGGCATAAATAATTAAAAAGGCGGCACCGCCATTTTTACTGGCCATTACCGGAAAGCGACCAGGTTACCTATGCCGACAGCTGACCCTGCGGCCGCCAGAATAAACCCCAGACTGGAGCTGAATTGTTCACGTTTCATTGGATTGCGGACTCCCTGAATCTTTTTATTAGAATTGTTGTTTTGCTATTTTTATAATGTTCGCTCAGCATGCTAACAGCAGGCTGCAGCAAATCCTAGCCCGACCTTATATAAAGGCGTGGCTAATTGGTTTTGCCAGCTATATCTGCTATCTTGCGTCGATTAATTGCAACGGAGTTTTACCATGTTCTATATGATTTACTCTGAAGATGCGGCCAATAGTCTGGAAAACCGGCTGGCAACCCGGCCAGCGCACCTGGCCCGGCTGCAGGCCTTAAATGAGGCGGGCCGGTTAGTACTCGCCGGCCCGCTACCAGCCATTGACAGCAATGAGCCAGGTGGTGCTGGTTTTACCGGCTCGCTGGTGGTAGCCGAATTTAACTCACTGGCAGATGCCCAAAACTGGGCAGACAGTGACCCCTACCTGGCCGCCGGTGTTTACGTGAAATCAACCGTCAAGCCGTTTAAAAAAGTGCTACCCTAATTCCGATCTCATATTAAGCATACCCTAAGTAATTGCAGTTGCAGTGAGGCAACGAGAGAGCGAGACCCCATGAGCATAGTTAACCTATGTGATTGGGGCGAGCAAGCGAAGTTAACAAAGCTGCAGCTGCAAGTACGACGGGTATAATACACAAGGACTGTTATGCAATACGTAATGCTTACCGGCGGTGCTGGTTATATCGGTAGCCACACCGCGCTGGCTCTGCTACGGGCAGGCTACCAGGTGATCAGTTTCGATAACTACAGCAACAGCTCTACCGCCGCTTTGCAACGGGTGGAACAACTGGCTGGTACAGACCTTATCAGGATCAGTGGCGATATAAGAGATGAAGCGGCGCTTAGTGCCGTTTTCCGGCAGTACCAGGTAAGTGCTGTAGTGCATTTTGCCGGTTTAAAAGCTGTGGGTGAGTCGGTGGCAATGCCACTGAGTTATTACGATAACAATGTTGCAGGCACCGTGACCTTGTGCCGGGTAATGCGCGAATTTAACGTAAAAAAACTGGTATTTAGTTCCTCTGCTACTGTGTATGGTGATGCCAAAACAGTGCCCATCGCTGAGACAGCACCCCGCTCTGCCACTAACCCTTACGGCCAGAGCAAACTGATGATAGAGCATATTCTGCAGGATCTGGTTAACGCCGAACCAGACTGGGGCATTACCCTGCTGCGCTATTTTAACCCGGTTGGTGCCGACAGCAGTGGCCAGATAGGCGAAGACCCGAACGGGATACCGAATAACCTGATGCCATTTATCTCGCAGGTGGCGGTAGGTAAACGCGATAAACTAAGTATTTTTGGTAATGACTACCCCACCCCGGACGGTACCGGCGTGCGCGACTATATCCATGTGGTCGATTTAGCTGCCGGTCACCTGAAAGCCCTGCAGTACCTTGAGACTAATCAGGGTATTGAAGCCATTAACCTGGGTACCGGTACCGGCTACAGTGTGCTGGATATGGTGAAAGCGTTCAGCAGGGTTAACAATGTCGAGGTGCCCTATCAAATAGCGCCCCGGCGGCCTGGCGATATTGCCAGTTGTTATGCCATGCCTGACAAAGCGCGAAAGTTACTGGGGTGGCAGGCAGAGAAAACCCTGGACGATATGGTTCGTGACAGCTGGCGCTGGCAAAGCCAGAATCCGGATGGCTACACCAATAGTTAGCGGCGTCGCAACATCTGCCAGCTTATACTTTTAGTAAACAATTTAAGGTAGCGGCATGCGCATAATGCCGCCTTTAAACAAACCAAAATAAATAACCTGCTGCTGATTTTCCTCTACCAGGATCATACTCCTCACTCCGCCAAAAAATGCTTGTTCCGGGTATTCATATTGCTGCCAGTTTTCGCCACCATCGTCAGTCCACTCAACAATAAGCGGTTGTGGCTCCGTAAAGTTTTTCGCCCAGCCCGCCGTGTAAATACGCTCAGGGTTGTCAGGGTCAATAATCAGGTCGAAGTAAAACCGAAAGTTAACGTTGTCGAGCAGCGCTTGCCAGCTCTGGCCGTGATCGGTGCTGCGGATAATCCCGCCCTCTGCGCTGACATAAACCGTTTGCGGGTCGTCAGGCGCATAGCGAATAGCTTTAATCGAGCTGGGGTTAGGAAATAAATCGCTGTGCAATACAGCCTCGCTGCTGGCAACGTCATACTGATAAAAAACCCCATTTTCAATAGCCCCCTGGCCGCCATACCAGATAGTCTGGCCATCAGCAGATTGCGTCAGAGCCGTTTTCGGCTGGCCAAAACCACCAAAATCACCATACAGGGTTTTCCAGGTCTGGCCCATATCGGTTGAACTGGCCAGCACATCTATGCCAGTGGCATAAACCAGCTGCTCTGCCGCATCAAACAGCAGCGCATAAATCGCCTCCTTATCACCCGCCTGGCCAAATTGATAATCTACTTCGTGCCAGTCATTACCGCCGTTAAACGTTTCAAATAATACATAGTCTGGCATGTCGTCTGCACCGCTCTGAACACTCGACGCCAGCCAGTGCTGCTCAGTCAGCAGGCTCATCGCCATCACTTCATAGCCAGCCAGGCCCGCTGCTGCCCAACTGCCATTGCTGGCCTGCCGGTAAACTCCATCGTCACTGGCCGCTACCAGCACGCCACTGTGCTGGTACAACTTGTTAATAATCAGCCCATCCAGTCCCTGATAGCTAAGACTAACCGGCGGCGTTGGCGATACCGGTGGAGGCGGCGGCTCCTGTCCCGCTGAGCTACTGCTACCGCCACAAGCAGAGACCAACAAAACTCCAAGGCCCACACTACCACCCAACAAAAACCGTCTGAATGTCATAACACACTCCATTTGCCAACAATAAACCTACTGTAGCGTATAAATGCTGTCTTTTTGTAATTAAAAGTTAACGGCAATTTCACTATTTTTAGCATGAAAGCTGCAGCGGGCCGCTAGCTGAGATTTTCCAGGCATTAAAAAAGCGCCGCAGCGCTTTTTTTTAATGGATTATCAGTATGGCGCTATCAGCTTTGGCCCTGCCGGGTCGGCTTTTTAGCGGTGGGCTGGCGCTGGGTGGATTTACCCTTGCTGGCCGGTGCGCGCTGCGGTTTGGCTGCAGGTTTTGGCTTAGGCTCTTTCTTCGCCGGGGTTTTCTCGGCAATCTGGTGCTTACGCACGGCCCGCTTCATACTGGCTAAACGACGGCGCCGTTCAGTACGGTCTTCACTTTTTACCAGAGTTTGCTCCTCCGGACCCAGGTGGACTAACTTCCGCAGATAGTTAACCTCATCCAATGGGTACTCAGCATAGCCGCCGGCCGGAATATGTTTTGGCAACAGTAAATCGCCGTAGCGCACCCGGATCAGCCGGCTGACTACCGCACCCTGCGATTCCCACATCCGCCGGACTTCCCGGTTGCGGCCTTCGGTTAGCACCACATGGAACCAGCGGTTAATCCCCTCGCCTGGCAGCGCTTTAATTTTTTTAAAGTTAGCTTTGCCGTCTTCGAGTTCAACACCGGTTCGCAACCGCTGGATCATCGCATCGTTAATATCGCCAAATACCCGTACCGCGTATTCGCGCTCGACCTCAAATTTGGGATGCATTAAACGGTTGGCAAGCTCGCCATCGGTAGTAAACAGTAATAAACCTGAGGTGTTTATATCGAGCCGGCCAATGGCTATCCAACGGGCGCCTTTAATTTTCGGTAAGCGGGCAAACACCGTCGGCCGGCCTTCCGGATCGGTGCGCGAACAAATTTCGCCTTCCGGCTTATGATAGGCCAGTACCCGGCAGATTTGCTGCTCTTCGCTGGCCAGTTGCACCGGGTGGCCGTCAACCCGCACGGCCTGGGCTGTAGTGACCCGATCGCCAAGACTGGCCGGTTTACCATCAACAGTTACCCGGCCTTTGCTGATCCAGTCTTCCATTTCCCGGCGTGAACCGACGCCGGCACGGGCTAATACTTTTTGCAGTTTTTCACTGCTGATTTTATCACTCATTAGTGTAACTCTCCTGTCATCTCGACGGTGGGAAGAAGATCGGCCGTCAACTCGGTAAATTCCGGCAATGGCGGCAAATCGCTGAGGCTTTTTAAGCCAAAATAATCTAAAAATAATGCCGTAGTGGCATACAAGCCGGGCCGGCCCGGTACTTCTTTATGGCCAACCACCTTTACCCAGCCGCGGTCCAGTAAGGTACGGATAATCTGGGTGCTGACGGTCACGCCACGAACTTCTTCAATTTCGCCACGGGTTAATGGTTGTTTATAGGCAATCAACGCCAGGGTTTCAAGCACGGCGCGGGAATAACGGGCTGAGCGCTCTGGCCAGAGCTGGGCTAAATCATCACTGAGTTCAGGCCGGGTCTGAAAGCGAAAACCAGAAGCCGTTTCCAGCAGCTGAATACCCCGGGCACTGTAATCCTGTTGCAACTGGCGAATTGTAGCATCTATCCGGCTTTTACTGACAGTAAAACGTTGCAGCACAGAAGCCTGCAGCTCGGCGACGCCAAGCGGTTGCTCGCTGGCAAAAATAGCCGCTTCAATCAGCTGTAACAGTTGAATATCATTGATTTTCTGAGCCATCAGCAGTGTTCCCGGGCTAATTTGACATGGATCTGGCCGTAGGCCGCAACCTGGGTAAGTTCAACCAGTTTTTCTTTAGTCAGTTCCAGGATGGCCAGAAAACTGACGACGACGCCCTCGCGTCCCTCAGTCAGTTCAAAGCACTGTTCAAACGCTAGATAGCCCTGATGCTGCGCCAGTAAATCTAAAATCCGGCTCATCCGCTCACGGGTCGACAAATGCTCACGTTTTATATGGTGATGCTGAAAGTCTTTCGCCCGCTGCATAATGCTCTTTAACGCCATAACCAGCTCGCTGAGCTCCACTTCGGGCAATACCACCAGAGGGCTGAAATTATCGGCAAGGGCGGCCCGGGCATGAAAATAATCACGCTCATCCCGTGGCAGGCTGTCGAGCTCGCTGGCGGCCTGCTTATACACTTCATATTCCTGCAGCCGGCGAATAAGCTCCGCCCGCGGATCCTGCTCGTCGTCATCGTGCTGAGTATGTTTAGGCAGCAACAGCCGCGACTTTATCTCGGCCAGCATGGCGGCCATTACCAGATATTCGGCGGCCAGCTCAAAATTCAACCCCTGCATTAAATCAATATATTCCATATATTGCAGGGTGATCTCGTTCACCGGTAAGTCGACGATATCAAACTTATGCTTGCGGATTAAATACAGTAAAAAATCGAGAGGTCCTTCAAACGCATCCAGCAGCACCTCCAGCGCATCTGGCGGAATGTATAAATCGTCCGGACGTTGATGCACCGCCTCGCCGCGGACAAAAGCCAGCGGCAAGGGATGTTGCACGGTTAAATTAGTGGGCTGACTGCTCATTGCTTATTACAGCTACGGCGTTACAAAAAAGGGGTCGGATCGCCACGGCCTTCGCGCAGCACTGTGGCACCCTCTTCTGACAAGTCGACCACGGTAGTGGGATCTTCGCCTATAACACCGCCATGCAAAATTAAGTCGACCTGGCGTTCCAGTTGCGAGCGCATGTCATCCGGATCGGCTTCAGCAAATTGCTGGCCAGGCAAAATTAAACTGGTAGACAACAGCGGCTCTGCCAACTCGGCCAGCAGCGCCTGGGCAATTTTATTTTCCGGGATCCTAAGGCCAATGGTTTTTTTCTTGTCATTTAACAAGCGCCGCGGTACTTCTTTAGTACCCCGTAAAATAAAGGTGTAAGCACCAGGGGTATTATTTTTTATCAGCCGAAAAGCGGTATTTTCCACCTTAGCGTAAACTGACAACTCCGATAAATCCCGGCACATCAGGGTAAAGTGATGATCGCCACTGATCTGACGAATCTGGGTGATCCGGTCCATGGCATTTTTATCACCGACATGGCAACCCAGCGCATAGCCACTGTCAGTTGGATAAACCACGACACCACCTTGCTTAATAATTTGCACCGCTTGTTTTAGCAAACGCTGCTGTGGGTTCTCGGGGTGAACATGAAAAAATTGGCTCATTGATTATTCTTCTATCGTTATTTTTGTTTAATTTAACACCCAGTTATGCCAGACCGGCGTAACATCATCCGTTAAATATAGATTTTTTCCCAGATCATTCCAGCTGGTTTGTTGATGAAAATCAGACCCTACCGACGCCGTTAAGCCATGCAACTGGCATAACGCCCACAGCTCACGCTTTTGTACCGGGGTTTGCTGCGGTGAAATAATTTCCATCGCATCGCCACCGGCCGCTGCAAACTGTTCAGCCAGCCGTTTTACCCATTTGGTGGTCAGTTTGTACTTTAGCGGATGCGCCAGCACGGCGACACCGCCAGCATCATGGATCCATTGCACCGCATCGGCCATCTCGACCCAATTACTGGGTACATAACCGGTTTTACCACGCCCCAGATACTTCTTAAATACATCGTTAATCGAGCTGGCTTTACCAATATTCACCAGATGGCGGGCAAAATGGGTACGGGTAATTGCCGCGCCATTGGCCAGTGCCATGACAGCAGGCAGTACATCCGGAATTTGGCTTTTTGCCAGACGCCGGGCCATTTCCTCGGCCCGCTCGACCCGCTGCTGTTGCTGCGAAGCGAGTCGAGCTAATAGTTGCGGGCAGTCCGGGTTAATATTCAGGCCAACAATATGAATTTCCAGCTGCTGCCAACGGGTAGAAATCTCCACACCATTAATCAGCTGCAATGCCAGTTGCTGTTCAGCAATAGCCTGGCGGGCTGCTGCTAAACCGGCTACCGTATCATGATCCGTAATTGCCAACGCGTCCACGCCGCGTTCAACCGCACGGGCGACCAGCTCGGCAGGTGATAATACGCCGTCAGAGCAATGGGTATGGCTGTGTAAATCAAACTTCATTGGCACCTCTTAATAGGGTGGCTATTGTCGCACAGGGCAGCCGTTTGGCAAAGCATCGCTGGTATTAGTCGTTGAACCATAATGGCTTTGCACGCGTATTCTTCTGCAAATCTACCTTGAGGTGTAACTATGTTCGGCTTTTTGAAACCCAACCCGGCAAAAAAATTACGCAAGGCCTACGACAGCAAGCTGGAACAGGCGATGCATGCTCAGCGTAATGGTGATATGCGGTTATATGCGGATTTAACCGAGCAAAGTGAACAAATCTGGCAGCAACTGACAGAGTTGGAGAAAGCTAACGCCAAGTAACACCGTCTGGCTATCGCAAAATAAAGACATCTGGCCGCTTATACGCTTTTATTTCTGTGTTATAACAAAACAGCACTTGACGCGCGCCACATTTCGCGGTTTTATGTGGCAACTTTATTGTAATAAACAGTGATTAAACGCAATGCAATTTACCAACGCTTTCAACCTGACCAACTGGTGGTGGCACATACCCAACGGGCGTGTGTAGGCGTTGTATTAGCTTTAATTACCTAAGCCCGTTTCCTGATAAGAAGCGGGTTTTTTTATTTTAAGAGAATAACATTATGATTTTCAGTCATATTACCGACCAGCAAGGCGAAGTGGCCAGTATTACTATGCCGGCGCCATATCATGCCGATGCACTGGCAACCTTTGCCAGCTTAAGTGCCGACAGTGATAGCGCTGTGCTGCTTGAATCAGCCGAAATAGATAGCAAAGACAACCTGAAAAGCCTGATGCTGCTGGATGCCGCGCTGCGCATTGAATGCAACGGTATGCAGGTAGATATTTGCGCGTTGAGTCAGAACGGCTGCACCCTATTGCCTTTTCTGGCAGAGAAACTGACAGACGTTGCCAGTGTCACGCGCAAGGACGACTGTCTCAGCCTCAGTTTCAGCCAGCCAGACCCCTTGCTGGATGAAGTAAACCGCTTAATGCAGCCCAATCCGTTTTCTGTACTGCGGGTTATTCAGCAACAACTAACCAGTCATAGTCAGCACAGCGCCGAGCAAAACAACGAAACTGATTTTACCATTATGCTGGCCGGGGTTATTGGCTATGACATGGTGGCGAACGTGGAGCAGTTACCAGCAGTGGGCAATGGCAATAACCAATGCCCCGATTATTTGTTTTACCTGGCCGAAACGTTGTTGGTGCTTGACCATCAGCGAGCACAAAGCCAGCTTATCGGTAATGTATTTTGTGGTGAGCAGGCCCCTGCTACCTATTTTGCAATCGGCAAGCGCTTAGAGCAGTTAAAACAGCGGTTAGCTGAACACGCACCTCTGACGACGGGTAAACCAGGCGACGGCAGCCAGCTACAGGTGGATATCAGTGATACCGAATTCAACAGCCAGGTTGAAGCGTTAAAGGAGCATATTGTCAGCGGAGATGTGTTTCAGGTGGTGCCGTCACGCTGTTTCAGCCTACCCTGCCCCAACCCGCTGGCCGCCTATGCCAAACTAAAGCAGCTTAATCCCAGTCCTTATATGTTTTATCTCAAAGATCCGGCGTTTCAGTTATTCGGGGCCTCTCCCGAATCAGCGCTGAAATTCAGCGCCAGTAACCGTCAGGTAGAGATTTACCCGATTGCCGGCACCCGGCGCCGCGGTTTTGCAGCCGATGGCAGCATTGACCGCGATCTGGACAGCCGGATTGAACTGGAACTGCGCCAGGACGACAAAGAAAAAGCCGAGCATTTAATGCTGGTCGATTTGGCCCGCAATGACGTGGCCAGAATTAGTGTACCGGGCAGCCGCTATGTCAAAGAGCTATTAAAAGTAGACCGGTACTCTTATGTCATGCACCTGGTATCAAGAGTGATCGGCACCTTAAAACCCGAGCTTGATGCACTGCATGCTTACCAGGCCTGTATGAATATGGGCACCCTGGTTGGCGCCCCCAAAGTCAAAGCAGCTGAGCTTATCCGCAAGGTGGAGCAACAGCGCCGGGGCAGTTATGGCGGAGCGGTCGGTTATTTAACCGGTAATGGTGACTTTGACAGCTGTATTGTGATCCGTTCGGCGTATGTTGCCAATAATACCGCCTATATTCAGGCCGGTGCCGGTGTGGTGTTTGATTCGGTAGCAGAACTGGAAACCGAAGAAACCCGCAATAAAGCCCAAGCCGTGATCAGCGCCATTATCGCGGCAGGCCATTAACTGCCTAGTCAGGAACATCGCAGGAGCAGCAGAGCATCATGACAACCTTGTATTTACTCGATAATATCGACTCTTTCACCTACAACCTGGTGGATGAGTTTGCCCAGCTAGGCTATCAGTTAAAGCTATACCGCAATACCGTGCCGGCCAGTTACATATTCGCCAAGATGCAGCAGGAGGCCGGCCCGGTGTTGCTGGTGCTGTCTCCCGGCCCGGGTGCCCCGGCGGACGCAGGTTGCATGCCGGCCTTATTAAAATTAGTGGCAGGTCAGTATCCGGTTCTGGGCATTTGTCTGGGCCATCAGGCCATTACCGAGCATTATGGTGGCATCGTTGGCCGCGCCGGCGAAACCGTACATGGTAAAACCGCCAGTATTAATCTGGCGCCACATCCGGTCTTTGCCGGCTTGCCTAATCCGTTTTCCGTGGCCCGCTATCACTCGCTGATGGCAACAGAGCTACCCAATGCCCTGACCTGTATTGGTACAGACCGGCATATCCCAATGGCCATTATTCATGAACAACAACGCATGCTGGGTTTTCAGTTTCATCCTGAGTCTATTCTGACCACCTTAGGTAAGCCCCTGCTGCAACAAAGTATCAGCTATTTATTACGGAGTGACGCATGACTAGCACTGAATTGACAGAACAGCTGCAAAAAAAGGTACAGCAGGTACTGACCGGTAAACCGTTAACTCAGCACCAGAGCGAAAACTTTTTCAGTGCGGTGGTCAACGGTGAGGTAGAACCGGTATTATTAACGGCCTTATTAGTTGCCCTGAAAATGCGCGGCGAGACTGCAGCAGAAATTGCCGGAGCAGCCAAAGCGCTGCGTCAGGCGGCACTGCCGTTTCCTGAAACCATTGCTGGCAGCATTGACTGCTGCGGTACCGGTGGTGATGGCAGCAATACTATTAATATTTCAACCACCGCGGCCATTGTCGGTGCCAGTATGGGCCTGCCGGTTATTAAGCACGGTAACCGCAGTGTTTCGTCCAGTTCAGGTTCGGCTGATTTGCTCGAGCAATTGGGGGTTAACATTCAGCAAGCGCCGGCGCAGGCCCTGGCAACCCTGAAAGCCAGTAACTGCAGCTTTTTATTCGCGCCGCAGTACCATGCCGGCATTAAACATGCGATGCCGGTACGCCAGGCGCTGAAAAGCCGTACCCTGTTTAACTTACTGGGGCCGCTGGTTAACCCGGCCGCACCTGATTTTCAGTTATTAGGCGTGTATGATCCGGCACTGTGCCGGGTAATGACTGAGGCATTACAGCAATTGGGAACCAAAGCTGCCTGGGTGGTACACGGCAGTGGCTGTGACGAGATAGCGCTGCATGGCAATACCTATGTCTGCCAGCTGAAAGACGGCCAGATAACCGAATTTACCCTAAACCCGGAAGATTTTGGTTTAAGCGTCCAGCCCATAAGCAGCCTTGCCGGCGGCACGCCGAGCGAGAATGCGGCCGCCACGCTGGCAATACTCTCAGGCACCGGTCACAGCGCCCACAACCAGGCGGTGGCAATAAACGTTGCCGCTATGCTGAAAATTGCTGGCCTGGGAGATAGTCTGGCAATCAATACCCGGGCTGTGCTGGAATGTCTGGCCAGCGGTAAGGCAATGCAAACCTTGCAACAATTTAAGGAGTTAAGCCATGGTTGATCATCTGCAAGCCGACAAGCTAAACGGCGAACAGCTAACCGGCGTGCTGGCAAAAATTATTGAGCACAAAACGGTCGAAGTGGCTGGCCTTAAACAGGCAAAGCCGCTCAAACAATTTAAGGCAGATATTACCCCCAGTCAGCGCAACTTTCTGGCAGCGCTGCAGCAACCTGGCAGCCGGTTTATTCTGGAATGTAAAAAAGCCTCCCCTTCCAAAGGGCTGATCAGAGCGCAATTTGACTTGGCCGAAATAAGCCAGATTTACAATCAGTACGCTGATTGCATCTCAGTGCTAACCGATGAGGCGTTTTTTCAGGGCAGTTATCAGAACCTGGCAACGATGCGTCTGCTTAGCGATAAGCCGTTATTGCACAAAGATTTTATTATTGACCCTTATCAGGTTTATCTGGGACGCCTGCACGGTGCCGATGCAGTACTGCTGATGTTATCGGTATTAAGCGATGACGCCTACCGGCCCCTGGCTGCTTTAGCTGCGACGCTTAATATGACGGTGCTGACAGAAGTGAGCAACGAAGCAGAAACCCGCCGGGCGGTTAATCTTGGCGCCAAACTTATCGGCATTAATAACCGCAACCTGCGTGATCTGAGCACCGATTTAAATACCAGCTTTGTGTTGGCTGAACTGATCCCGCAAGGGGTTACCGTGGTATCAGAGTCAGGCATTTACACTAACCAGCAGGTGCGGCAGTTACAACCGGTAGCCGATGCGTTTCTGGTTGGCAGTTCACTGATGGCTCAAAGCGACTTAGCCGCGGCGGCACGAATGCTTATTGTTGGTGAACACAAGGTATGCGGCTTAACCCGACAACAAGATGTGCAGGCGGCTTATCAGGCTGGTGCCCTCTATGGCGGTCTGATTTTCGCACCGGCATCCAAACGCTGCGTCAGTCTTGAGCAGGCGGCAGAGCTGGTCGCAGCAGCGCCGCTTAACTTTGTTGGGGTGTTTGTTGATGCGCCGATCAGTGATATAGCCAACGCCGCCAAATCATTAAAATTAGCTGCGGTGCAGCTACATGGCAGTGAAACTGATGACGATATCGAGGCGCTGCGTGCCGCGCTGCCGGTGGGTTGCCAGATATGGAAGGCTTATCGTATTGCCGATTCATTGCCAAAATTTACTGAACGGGCAGACCGGCTGTTACTGGATGCCTACCACCCCAGCACGCATGGCGGCAGCGGCGAAGTATTTAACTGGCAGCTGCTGCAACAACCACTGGCTAAACTGACCCAGTTGCCTATTATGCTGGCGGGCGGGCTTAATCCTGACAACGTCAGCCAGGCACTGACGCTTGCGGTGGCTGGGCTCGATATGAACTCAGGCCTGGAAAGTACACCAGGGGTTAAAGACAGCACAAAAATTCATGCGGCTTTTGCCAGGATCAGAGCGTTTCAGTACCGGGGCGCCTTAACCTCTGAGCAAAAAAAGCACACAGAGCAGACAACACAGAGAGCAGTATTATGAGCGAGCTTAAACTAAACCCTTATTTTGGCCAGTACGGCGGCATGTTTGTGCCGCAACTGTTAGTGCCCGCGCTAAAGCAACTGGAACAAGCCTTTGTTGATGCGCTGCAAGATCCGGCCTTTGACGCTGAATTTCAGCAACTGCTGACTGAATATGCCGGCCGGCCGACCCCGCTGACCCTGTGCCGCAATTTATCACCCAACCCATTAGTTAAAATATATATGAAGCGGGAAGATTTACTGCATGGTGGTGCCCACAAAACGAATCAGGTGTTAGGCCAGGCGCTGTTAACCAAGCGGATGGGCAAAAAAGAGGTAATTGCCGAAACCGGCGCCGGTCAGCACGGCGTGGCAACAGCGCTGGCCTGTGCGTTGCTGGGATTAAAATGCCGCATATACATGGGTGCCAAAGATATCGACCGCCAGCAGCCTAATGTGTTCCGGATGAAACTGATGGGCGCCACCGTAATTCCGGTTACTGCCGGCTCTGGTACCTTAAAGGATGCAGTAAACGAAGCGATGCGTGACTGGTCAGCCAGTTATGCCACCAGCCACTATATGCTGGGCACCGCGGCCGGACCACACCCGTTCCCGACGATAGTGCGGGAATTTCAGAAGATGATTGGTGAAGAAGCCAAACAACAAATTCTTAAAGCCGAAGGTAAGCTTCCTGACGCCGTAATAGCTTGTGTGGGTGGCGGCTCAAACGCCATTGGTATTTTTGCTGATTTTATTAAAGAAGAAGGCGTGCGCTTAATCGGGGTTGAGCCCGGCGGTAAAGGTATTAATACCCATCAGCATGGCGCAGCGCTAAGTACCGGCAGCTACGGCATATTACACGGTGCCTACACCGCCATTATGCAAACCACTGATGGTCAGATTGAAGAGTCATACTCAGTTTCCGCCGGCCTTGATTACCCTGCCGTCGGCCCGCAGCATACTCATTTACAGCAAACCGGTCGCGCCGAGTATGTAGCCGTAAATGACGATGAAGCCTTAGCGGCATTTCAGCATCTGGCGATGGCTGAGGGTATAATACCCGCGCTGGAGAGCTCACATGCGTTAGCGCACGCCCTGAAAATGGCCAAAGATGCCACTGAACCTATGGTGTTGCTGGTTAACTTATCTGGCCGCGGTGACAAAGATTTAAGCCATGTACACAGTATTCTGGCAGAACAAGCGGCAGAGCAAACAGCGAACAAAACAGCAGAGGGAGCGCACTAAATGCAACGATATCAACAGATGTTCAGCCGGTTAAAAGCAGAGCAACGCGGTGCCTTTGTGCCCTTTGTTACCGTAGGCGACCCGGGCCCGGAGCTGTCGTTTGACATTATTAAAACCCTGATAGATGGCGGTGCCGATGCGCTGGAGCTGGGCATTCCGTTCTCTGATCCTATTGCCGACGGCCCGACCATTCAGAACGCTAATATCCGGGCGATGGCGGCAGGTGTTACCCCGGCTATCAGCTTTGAAATTATCCGCAAAATCCGAGCGTACAATGCCGATATTCCGATTGGCTTACTGCTGTATTCTAACCTGGTAATGGCGCGCGGTTTAGATAACTTCTACAGCCAGGCAGCGGCTGCCGGGGTCGATTCAGTGCTGATTGCCGATGTCCCGCTGCACGAAAGTAAGATGTTCCGCCAGGCAGCAATGGCACACGATATTGCACCCATTTTTATTGTGCCACCTAATGTTGATGACGATGACTTACGGGCTATCGCTTCTTATGGCCGTGGCTACACCTACCTGCTAAGCCGGGCTGGCGTAACAGGCACGGAAACCCAGGCTGCGATGCCGACCGCCGAGCTGATAGCCCGGATCCGGGCTTATAATCCGGCGCCGCCACTGCTGGGTTTTGGTATTTCAACCCCCGCCCATGTTAAAGATGCCATCGCCAATGGCGCTGCAGGTGCAATATGCGGCTCGGCGATTGTTAAAATTCTGGAGCAAAACCTGCAGCAACCTGACAAACTGCTTAGCGAGCTGAAAAGCTTTATTCAGCAAATGAAAGCAGCCAGCTAACAGCTACTAACTAACTGCGGCTAACCTCTGCGATTAGTCGCGTTTTAGTCAATTATTTCTGTCAGCTCCGGCTGCGGTAACTGCTCCAGCAGGCCGTAACGGAGCTTTAACTCCGAAAGCAGTAACTGATTCTCTGCCAGAAAACGATTAAATTGGGCCAGTACTTCATTGTGACGAGTTGTCGACAAATGAAAGCCAACCTGACTGAAAGGTAAATTGCCGGCGACAACCAGGCCATCGGCTTGCTTTAACTCGCCAAGCAAATAATTTGCCACATTATATTCAAGATCTGCTGCATCCAACTGGCCCCGCAGCACTAAACTGACTGCGCTTTGTGGATTGGCTACCTCAAATATTTGGAATTTATGGCTTTGTTGCAACGTAAGCCACTTTACCGGGGTAAAACCCCGCACTACCGCTAATGTCCTGACCTGACTAACACTCAGGTGCTGACGCTCTGGCTGAACCATGGTGACGCCCAGATTATAAATGACAGCGTCACTGTATAACCGGTTTGCAAGATCACCCTGATAACTGTGCCAGGCGGGATTATCCGGATAGATAAAATCAACAATATTATCCAGCTCATAATATAAACGTTTTACCGGTAGCGGCTGAAAGCTGAACTGATAACCATATTGCTCTGCAAAGGTCTCAAGCACATCGTTGGCAAAGCCTTTGCGATTACTGGCGGTAAAATCATAGTGCGGATAAAATGCCAGGTCTTCAGTGCCGACCACAAACCGGGTTTGCACCGGCATAGCCGCCACTTCGCCCATACTAAACAACATCGCTAAACCTGATAAATAACGGCTAAAAGACAATCGATACTCCGAGTTTTGTGCACTTTCTGAAATTAGTGTAGAAAGCCAGCCAGGAAACCGCAATTTTCTGCTCAGAATAAAAATAACAGTCGATTTTTCAATGCCTGCCTTTCATAATGCCCTTTTTAATTACAGGCAACGCATTATGCAAATCAGTAACAACGCAGTAGTTCAGTTTCACTATAGCCTAAGCGACGAAAGCGGTGAGCTGGAAAGCTCGAAAGGCAGCACGCCGCTACTTTATATGCATGGCCAGCAGCAAATGCTGCCAAAGCTAGAGGCGGCGCTGGAGGGCAAGACCGCCGGCGATACGCTGGAGCTGACGCTGGCGCCAGAAGATGCTTACGGTGAGATCCAGGCGAATGCCATTCAGGACATTCAGGTTAAATACTTACACGGTGCCAAAAAGTGGAAGCCTGGCATGAAGGCCTGGGTTCAGACTGAAGAAGGTCAACGCCAGGTTACTGTAGTGAAAGTAGGTATGTTTAAAGCCCAGATTGACGTTAACCACCCGCTGGCCGGTAAAACCCTGACCTTTAAGGTAGAGGTGTTAAACGTCCGCCCCGCAACCAGCGAAGAAATTGCTCATGGCCATGCGCATGGTGAAGGCGGCCATCAGCACTAATTACTGCGGTGCTGGTAATAGCCGCAACAGCTTACCACTGGCACTATCAGTCAGGATATATAAAGCGCCATCCGGACCGCTGCGTACATCCCGCAATCTGCTGTTAAGCTCTGTTAACAGCAGCTGTTCGCTCACCACCTTGCCGTTAACCATTTCCAACCGATGTAATGCTTTACCGGCTAACGCAGTAATAAACAGGTTGCCCTGCCAGCTTGGAAACAGCTCTCCCTGATATAACGTCATACCGGCCGGGGCAATAGACGGGCTCCAGTGCCAGATGGGTTCTGCCATTCCCGGATATTGCCTGAATGGCGATACTCTGGCGCCCGTGTAATCGATACCCCGGGTGGCCACCGGCCAGCCGTAATTTTTACCGGCCTGAATCCTATTCAGCTCATCGCCACCGCGTGGGCCATGCTCATGACTGTATACCTGATTACTGGCTGCATCGTAGACAATTCCCTGCACATTACGATGCCCGATACTGTATATTTCGCTGGCATAGCCGGGCTGATCAATAAAGGGGTTATCAGCCGGTACGCTGCCATCAGGCTGCAGCCGGACAATTTTCCCCAGATGATTAGCCGGGTTTTGCGCCTGCTCCCGGTAATCAAAGCCATCGCCCAGCGTCAGCAAAATGCTGCCATCGGGCAGTTGCACCATCCGGCCTCCATAATGCGCCGCCCCTTTGCGGTAAGGCTCAGCTTTAAATAGCTGACGAATATCCGTTAATTGTTGCGCTTGCCAGCGTCCTGAGGCCAAACAAAGTGTATTAGCGTTACCATCGCCACAGACATAGCTAACTAATATTTGTTGGTTCTGGCTATACGCTGCAGGTACCAATACTTCCAGCAGGCCTCCTTGTGCGGCCACATATAGTTCTGGCAAGGCAGCTGCGACGTCGGCCGTCACCTCACCCGCTGCCGACAATTGCTTTAAGTTGCCGGTACGCTCCGTTACCAACAGGTTGCCATCCGGCAAAAAGGCTAACGACCAGGGGTAATTAAGCTCGTCGGCCACCGTAATAACCTGATAGGGTAACGCCTGCCCTTTTACCGACAACAGCAGCAGAGACAGCAAAGCTGGTATGATAATTTTTGTCATATTACGCCTCATTACGCCTACTGGTTAATCCGACATAAATTGCGGCACCAGCAGCAGCACACAATGCCAGTGCCAGGCTGCCAACCAAACCACGACTGGCGGCAATCAGCGTTGGCATTGGTGCCAGATTATTAATAGCCCACAACGCCAGTAGGAAACCGACCAGGCTACAGCCCATAGCCAGCCATAGCCGGCTAACACCGACAGTGCTGTGTAATAACCGGCCGGCCACCAGGGCCAGTAATAAAACTGGCACCATAATCACCAGCATGGTCGGCGTAAAAGAACGTAAATCAAACCAGACTGTGTACAACCAGTCGCCCGGCGGCAGCTGGTCTACCAAAGCTGCTATGGCGACTAAATTGAACTGACTCTGGACAATACTGCCAAGGGCTGCCGCCAATAGCACCGCAATACCAAATGCCAGCAGTTTTTTTACTTTACTGTGGGTTCTGTAACGTGGCGTTGTCTGCATTTGCTAACCAATTTGCCTTAAATTGATGGACTATAGAGCTTACCGGCATCGTCGCTACTTTACCAGTAACCCGGTTTACTCAAAGCATTTTTAGTTCCTGTTCACCACGCGAAGCTGTTACCATCAGATCATGAAGACCAAACCAATCCGCAGCCGGGCGCGTATGCTCAGGCTGTTTGTTCCCGCTAATTGAAGTGACAGCTATGGCTTTTATTAATAACCCGAACTATCAGCACAGTACTACAGATAAAATTGGCGTGTTGCTGACTAACCTCGGCACCCCGGACGAGCCGACCCCTAAGGCGTTAAAACGCTATCTGAAACAGTTTTTATCGGATCCCAGAGTGGTCGAGGTACCACGGCTGTTGTGGTGGTTTATATTAAACGGCGTTATATTACAAATACGGCCACGCCGCTCTGCCAAAGCCTATGCCACGGTGTTTACCGAGCAAGGCTCGCCTCTGTTATTTCATACCAGAGCGCAAGCCGATGCCATAGCCCGCGAATTTGCCAACGACGGCCGGACCGATGTGATAGTGGATTTTGCTATGCGCTACGGCAACCCGTCGTTTAGCTCCGTGCTGGATAAAATGTTTGCCCAGGGTGTGCGCAAAATTCTGGTACTGCCACTTTATCCACAATACTCTGCGTCCACCTCGGCTTCCACTTTTGATGAGCTGGCGAACAACTTTACCCAGCGCCGCTGGCTACCGGACATCCGGTTTATTTCACATTATCATGATGATAATGGCTATATTGCCGCTTGTGCAGAGCGCATTAAACAGCACTGGGCGGAACATGGCCGCGCCGATAAACTGATGTTTTCATACCATGGCATTCCAAAACGCTATTTACTGAATGGCGACCCCTACCATTGTGAATGCTATAAAAGCTCACGACTGATTGCAGAAGCACTGGGCCTTGCTAAAGATGAATACATGACGACTTTTCAATCACGTTTTGGCAGGGAAGAATGGCTCAAACCCTATACTGATGAAACCTTAAAAGCCTTACCGGGCCAAGGGGTAAAGTCAGTGCAAGTGTTCTGCCCGGGTTTTGCTGCCGATTGCCTGGAAACGATTGAAGAGATCGCTGAAGAGAATCACGAGTACTTCATCGAAGCTGGTGGCGAAAAGTACCAGTATATCAGCGCGCTGAATGACCGGCCGGCGCATATCAGCGCACTTTATCAGCTGATTAAACAAAACTTACAGGGTTGGCAGGTTACCGCTGATCCCAAACGGGCAGAGCGTGCCAACGAGCTAGCTGCAGCTAAAGGCTATTAATTCGCTGCCATTTGTTTGCTGACGTCGGAGTATTCAGCGTCAGCGCGATATTGGGCAGCAACCACCTGGTTTCTGCCCTGACTTTTCGCCTGGTACAGCGCTAAATCAGCCCGGTGCAGCCAACTCTCCCAGCTCTCATCAGTTTGCAATACGGCGATACCTATTGACGTAGTCAACTTCTTACCATCAGGTAAACTCAGCTGCTCATTCACACCCAGCCGGATTTTATCGGCCAGCTTGTGCAAGTCTGCTTGTTTGATATCGGCCAGCAACACCACAAACTCCTCGCCGCCAAAACGGAATACCGTATCACGCTGGCGCACCATTTTTTTCAGAACAGGCACCAGTTCGGTCAATATGCTGTCACCGGTTTTGTGGCCGTAGTTATCGTTAATATTTTTAAAGAAATCCAGGTCAAGCAGCATCAGGCCATATTCTGTACCGTTTTTTCTGTGCTGAATGATCGCAGCCATTAAGGCCTCATCTAAGGTTCTGCGATTGGCGGCGCCAGTCAGACTATCAGTGGTGGCCAGCAATTTCAGGGCCTCACGCTGGGTTTGGGTGCGATAAGCAAATAAATAAGCAAACAGGCTGGTAACAAAGCAGGTAACGGTAAACGAGACTAACTGAAAAGTGCTGGCGAAAATCTGGCCCGGATTAAATATAGCAACACCCACTAACACAGATAATGACAACAGCAACATCAATAAGGCTTTAATGGGTGAAACCAGAAAAAAAATAAATACAATAAAAGGGTAAACCCAGAAAACTCCGTCGATCCCCAGGTTAATACAGACCAGTATGGCGCCAACACAAAACGCCATCGCCATAATCAGGCCGGGGCCTTTGGTGTTGTCTGTACGCCAGGCATAAAGCACACAGAAAATACTGACCAGCACCATTACCAGATCGGCGATCCCCACCACAACATTACCGCTTAGCAGCCGGTAAATGCCGTACGGCGTGACACAGACGGTAATCATCAACCCGACCAGACTTATCATCGCCAGATAAAAATTGCTTTTTAATCTTGCCAGCAAATTTGTCTACCCTGCATTTTTTTATAATTATGCCGCTAATATAGGGGTTTTAACGGCGATAATGCAACTAAATCGCTTAAATAGCAGGCATGTCAGGCCTTAATGCTTAACGGCGCTGCAAACATTTAGGGCGTGTTGACGTTTGCTGGTTAGATTTTGTTCGCTCTGGCGACGTTTTGATCGCGAAACAAGGAGCGCAGTTTAGTTATTCTAAATAAGCGACGAGTGACAAAGAGCAAAGCGTCGCCAGACGAACCCTACGGGCAGCGTATGGCTGGCATTTCTAATGCGTTATCGCTTGCTCATGTAGAATAACTACACATCACAAGCTCTGCCTTGTATAAATACCAGCCACTCAGCTGCAAAAACAACCACCAAACGTCAACACGCCCTAGGTACGCCCACTTATTTTATTTACCAGGGTTGGCAACTGATTAAAGTGGCTGATATGAAAATCAGCCTGCTCAATAAACTGCTGATTAGCCCCATTCAGGTACAGGCAAGATAAACTACCGGCATTAGCCGCAACCTGCAAATCAAATAAATAATCACCAACGTATAAAATCTCTGCACAGCTTAACTGCAACTGCTGCGCAATCAACTGCAGCCCGGCCGGGTCTGGTTTAGGAGCACAATCCTCCCGGGTTAGCACCAGACTAATTGGTATTTGCAGACGATTGATCACCCGTTCAGTGGCCTGGCGCATATTACGGGTTAGAATAGCCAGTGGCCAGCCCTGCTCTGATAAATGCTGCAGGCTCTGCAGCGCTCCCGGGATCCAGCTGGCAGCCTCCGCCCCGGCCAGTTCATGCTGATAAATAATCTGCTCGACCCGCGATTTTTCAGTCAGACAGCTGACCGTCGCCAGTTGTTCCAGCAATGGCGTGCCGGCAGGCCAGCCGATATCACTGCAAATAGCGCTGAAATCCAGCCGCGAGTCAACCAGGGTGCCATCAAGGTCGAATACCACAGCTTTAATTGCCGGGCTTGTTGTTATTGCTGAGCGTTCGTTCATTATAATAATCCGGTTCAGACTGGCGATTTCATCAATTTGCTTAAACGTACTGTGCCCTGCTTTGGTTTTAACTGCGGCGTTATTTCAGTCAATTATTAAAATCAATGGCAGTTTAGCGCTTAAGCTTGCTATAAAAGCCTGCAATTGGCTAGACTAGCGCCCTGTTCGTATTGACCCCTTAGTTTTAATACTTAGTTTTAATCCTAAAGAATACAGGAGCGCGACAATGGGCGCACAATGGAAAGCCAAACATAAACAAGACGCCGCTAACGCCAAGGGCCGGATATTTACCAAGCTGGCAAAAGAAATAGCCGTCGCCGCCCGCAACGGCGCTGATCCGGATATGAATGCCAAATTGCGTTCTGCCATCGAAACCGCTAAAAAAGCCTCAATGCCAAAAGACACCCTGGAACGGGCGATTAAAAAAGGTGCCGGCTTACTCGATGGCCCGGCCAACTATGAAACCGTTGTATATGAAGGTTTTGCGCCGCATCAGGTGCCGGTTATTGTTGAGTGTTTAACTGATAATAAAAACCGCAGCGCCCAGAGTATTCGCCAGTTGTTCCGCAAAGGCCAGCTGGCCACCTCAGGCGCCGTATCATGGGATTTTAAACACTTAGGTCAGATTGAAGCCGAAGCCAGCAGCCCGGATGCCGACATTGAGCTAGCGGCCATTGAAGCCGGCGCCCAGGATTTTGAAACGGGTGATGATGCTGAAGACAATGAAGTGGTATTTTTAACGGAAGCGACCGATTTAGACCTGGTGGCCAAGGCCCTACCGGAATTTGGCTACAATGTGCTGACCGCTAAACTGGTCTATCGGGCCAATAATCCGGTAACTTTAGACGATGAACAGCGTGCAGAGGTTGAGGCGTTTCTGGATGCCATTGACGCCGATGACGATGTGCAGAACGTTTATGTGGGTTTAGCCGGCTAAGCTCTGTTTATAACGCCAAAAACGGGCATTAACCAAACAGCAGTTGCCAGAAGCTGACTTTACGCTGTTTATGATAATGGCGCCGTAACTTATCCACTTCAGTAAGCGCCTGCTGCAGTTGCTGCTCATCTCCGGCGTCAGCGGCGATGCGGGCGCGCTGTAATGTTAACAGCACCTTATCCAGCCCTTCCAGATAAGTTTGCGCTTTATCTTCTGGAAATCGCGCCATTTTTGCCTGTTCAGTCAGTTCGGTTAATTTGCCGATAAAAGGGATAGCGGCCTGCGGGCTGGCTGCTTCTCTGGCTTGTTTTAACGCCAGCCCCATGTTTTTCATAGTGGCTTCTAAATCTACATTGTTATTGGCATCAACCGTCAGTGGCAACATCAGCAGCAGACACAATAAAAAACGGCAAAACATATGCGACAACTCCGGGCTGGATTTTCAGAGCGCAGCATAGCATATTATGGCCAGCCGTATTAACCACAAGGAACCACTAATGACTCCCCGCCTCTCTTTACTTTGCATTGCGCTGCTAAGCAGCGGACTTACCGCCTGCAGCACCCCGGGCCAGCTTAACACCACAGCCGGGCCAAAGCCTGCTGCCAACGAGCTGACGGTCGAACAACGCGCCCGGTTAATTGCCCAAAACAGCATGATCATCGATACCCATATCGATGTTCCTTACCGGCTCCATAAAGACTGGGAAGATGTCAGCCGGGCTACCGAGCGTGGCGAGTTTGATTATCCGCGGGCCCGTACAGGTGGTTTAAATGTGCCCTTTATGTCGATTTATATTCCGGCATCTTACGAGCGCAGCGGTGGCGGCTATCAGCTGGCGAACCAACTGATTGATAATATGGAAGCGCTGGCAGGCCGGGCACCGGATAAGTTTGCCATGGCTCATAGTACTGAAGATGCTGTAGCTCAGTTTGGCAGTGGTAAAATTTCCCTGGCACTTGGCATGGAAAACGGCACCCCTATCGCCGGCGACTTAGCCAACTTACGCCATTTCTATCAGCGCGGTATTCGCTACATTACCCTGGCACACTCTGAGAGTAATCATATTTCTGACTCCAGTTACGACTTACGCCGCCGCTGGCAGGGCTTAAGCCCGTTTGGCAAAGAGCTGGTAGTCGCAATGAACAATATCGGTATGATGATTGATATCTCGCATGTTTCAGACGACGCCTTTTATCAGACGGTAGCGCTTAGCAAAGTACCGGTTATTGCCTCCCACTCGTCGCTGCGCAGCTTTGTGCCAGGTTTCGAGCGCAATATGGATGACGATATGATTAAAGCGCTGGCCAAAAATGGCGGTGTTATTCAGATTAATTTCGGCTCGTCTTTCGTTACGGCCATTGCCAATCAGTATGGTGCTATGCGCAAAGCTGCCGCCGAAAAAGCCGGCGTTGCCAATGATGCCGCCTTCGCTAACGTTTTCCGGCAGCAACAGCCTTACCCGTTCGCTACGCTGGAAACTGTGCTGGACCATATTGACCATGTGGTGCAACTGGTCGGTATTGATTACGTTGGTATTGGCTCTGATTACGATGGCGTTGGCGACTCGCTGCCTGAGGGTCTGAAAGACGTCGCGAGCTACCCTAACCTGATTGCCGGCTTGCTCGAGCGCGGTTACAGCGAAGCTGATATTGATAAAATTCTGTCTGGCAATTTGCTGCGGGTCTGGCGCGAAGTAGAAACTTACGCACGCGCACAGTAACTTCGGCCCAGATAGCCAGTGGTGTCCTGCGCCACTGGCGGTTAGCTGTTTTAGTTGCTCTTTTCTGTTAAGGAATAAATGCGGCTAACAGGCCTATCAACCCGCCAAATACTCCACCCCAGACCACCAGCCAACCCAGATGCTGGCGGATCATCTGCTGAATTATCTGTTTCACCAGTTCCGGGGTAAGCTCAGCCAGCCGTTGCTGCACTATGGTTTCTATCTGGTCACGGATACTTTGCAGCTGTTCAGGCTGATCAAGCTGGGCTAATACCAGTTGGTTAAATTCTTCACTGCGGGAGACATCGATTAACGCCTCTTTTAAGCGGGCAATAAAAGGATCTTTTAACGGCACTAAGGCGGCGCTACCACCAAACATGCTTAGCATGCCACCAAAAGAAGATTGCTCGACGACTTTTAGTAAGGAATCAAAAGCGGGAGATAAGTCTGTTTTTGCAATTACCGGTTCAAAATCGAACGCCGGACTACTTTTTTCATCGCCTGGCTGGCCGTGTTGTCTGGTGGTTAAAAAACGGTCGATATTGTCACGACTGAAAAATTGCGTCATCACCAGCTGATAAATGCCGGCTTTAAACTCAGTAAAGCGGGCCGGTATCACGCCAGAGCCATATAACAATGGCACTTTCTCAAACAGCATATGCACCGCAAGCCAGTTGGTTAACGCGCCTGATAACGCAAACAAGCCTACACTGAGCAATACTGGCTGTGACCAATACCAAGCTGCAGCAACAACTAATGCGGCTAAGCCGTTGGTAATAATATTTTTATTCATGCCTGATCTCTGACTAGCGGTTAAACGACGAGACGCCGATTCTAATCAGCCAGTCAGGTTCAGGCAAGTAAAGCACTACTAAAAATCAGTTATAGCCCAGTACCGCACAGTGTGAGGTGTCAGCTTCGCGCTGACCGGCTTTATTTGCATCACAAGTTTCATCACGCCACACCAGGCTCAGTGCTCTGCGCTCCTGCTGGGTTAAATCCACTGTCTGGTTTTGCTGATAAAAAAACTGTTGTTGTGGCACATCACTTTGCTTAGAAATACTCATAGCAGACTCCTGCATTGCCCAAAAATAGCGGCCGTACGAGTTACACAGCAGCAAGGCCTAGCCCCTGGTGTGAACCTTTAACACCGCAAATACAGGCTAAGCATAGGGCGAGCAAACTGAGCTGAAGCTGAATTGTGAAATAAAGTTTGGATAAATACAGTTAATTTGTCACATTTTTAAAAGGCCGATCGTCTTACCTATAACACCGACATTTAACCCGACCAGCGCAGAATGACTGTAATTGTCAGCTTACTGACTTCAGTCATCTGTACTATAGTGAAAACAACGTGATACTCATGGCCAACAACAGGAACTAAAACAATGAGAAAAACCAGAATCAGGTTGGCGCTAGCCATCAGCAGTACCCTACTTTTGACCTCCGCTGCCGCTGTTGCGGCTATTGATCAGGCAAGCTTTTGTAATAGTGCCAGCTGTGAGTCTGAATTTAAGAAACTGGAAGAAATGGCCTACTATGGTAGCGGTGAAGCTGCCACTATCGTTGCCGTTGCCTACGCCACAGGAGAAGGCGTTGAGCATAATATTGAAAAAGCCCGTCGTAATATTAAGAAAGCAGTGAGCTGGCGCGAACCTATGGCCATTCATCAAATGTCCATCTGGCTGCGCCAAGGGTTTGTATTCAAACAGGACATAGCCAGAGCAGATATATTACTGGACCGGGCAGTCCGGGCAGAATTTGGCCCAGCCCTAACAGATAAAGCTAAATTGCTATTGGCAAAAAACACTCCGCAGGCTGATAAAGAGGCCGTTGCCCTGCTCGAGCTCGCGAATGAACAGCACTATAGTCCCGGCCAATATCTGCTGGCACAATTGTTGGTCAGTGGCCTGGCTGTCGAGTCTGATTTAGCCCGTGCAGCGCGCTTGTATAAAAAGCTGGCGCTAAAAGGCTATGCCGATTCCAGACTGCAGCTGGATAACCTTATTATCGCTCTGGAACGGGCCACCCGCCAGTCAGCGGAGGATAAAGCCGCTTCTGAATTAGCGGCACGGGTACAGCCACTGCTGGCAGATTTAAAGCAAATTAATGATATTGAAGTGTTTAAAGTACAAGGAAAGCAATTTAGCGTTAAGTCTGAATTTACTAATATCGTAGCTCAGCTCGACTCACTGAATCTGTACGAAAGGCGTCAGACCGGCACCCGGATCCCGGGCCAACTATGCGGTCGCGGCGTTACAAACTGCAGTGTTGCTGCTAACGATACCATGGGTGGCTTGCTGGATCGAAGCAGTGTCTTTACCTTTAATGCCCTGCAGTTCAGACCATACTACTAGCTCTTTTAAAATAATCATAACGATGCGGCTTATAATCTGCATCGTTTACCGTAACCGCTTACACAGGAACAGCGACCATGCTAACGATTAGAACCGGATTGGTATTCGCGTTAAGCAGTGCTCTATTTTTTGCACCCATTGCAGCCAATGCAACAGCCCAGCCAGCTGGCTTTTGTGACAGCGCTAACTGCCAGTCAGAATTTAAAAAACTGGAAAGAATGGCGCATTATGGCAGCGGTGAGGCAGCAACAATAGTAGCCGTTGCTTATGCCAAAGGCGAAGGCGTCGACCAGGATATCAAAAAAGCCCGCCGTCACATTAAAAAAGCGGTGAGCTGGGACGAGCCGATGGCGATGCACCAGATGTCTATCTGGCTGCGCCAGGGCTTTATCTTTGAGCAGGATATCGCCAAAGCGGATGAGTTACTGGACCGGGCTGCAAGAACACAATTTGGCCCGGCATTAACAGATAAAGCGAAATTATTGCTGGCACAGGATACGCCGCAGGCCGATAAAGAGGCGATTGCCCTGCTTGAGGCAGCAAATGAGCAACACTACAGCCCGGCCCGGTACTTGCTGGCACAGCTACTGGTGAGTGGTGTGGGTATTGAATCTGATCTGGCCCGGGCCGGCGTCCTTTATAAAAATCTGGCATTAAAAGGCTATGCGGATTCCAGGCAGCGGCTAGATGAAATTATCAATGCCCTCGAGCAAGTCTCAAAGCAACCCGAACCTGAACTGGTCGCACTGGTGCAGCCGGTGCTCGCTAACTTAACACAAATTAATGATATTGAAGTTATCGAAGTTCAGGGTCAGCAGTTTGATCCAAACTCAGAACTTAGTAATATCGTGAGCCAGCTTAGTTCTTTAAATTTATATTATCAGGGCAATACCGGCTCGCGTATTCCGGGCAACCTGTGCGGCCGTGGGACCGCGATGTGCAATGTGGCCTTTGATCGCAAAACAGATGCCGACTTTGGCGCTACTACAGTTGGGGAGTTAATGGGAAAGTAATTTAGTAGCTATCAACTGCAGCCTGCTTCAGGCCGCAGTAACAGCAGCCCTTTAGATTAACGAAAAAGGCTGCACCGCAATTATTCGTGAGCAATTGTTTTATCAGTAAACACGTAATCTTTCAGCTGCTTGTCAAAGTGAGGATCTCGTCGTCTAATCCATTCCAGTACCATTGCGGCATGCTCTTTTTCTTCATCCCGGTTATGAATAAGAATTTGTTTCAGTTGCTCATCCTTGCAGGCATCAACCCGCTGGTTATACCAATCAACAGCCTCCAGCTCTTCCATTAATGAGGTAATAGCCCGGTGCATGTCGCGTGTTTCATCACTAAGTTCCGCTATAGGTTCGTGATAGCCTTCATTTGCCATAAATATCCCCACTGGTTGTGCATTAAAAATCTTAGTGTAGATGACTGCACAGCCACTTGCCTGCCTGCTTGCAGTTAAAATGTTATTTTTAATACTGAAAATTTCTGTTAAATAACAGGCGTATTAAGTTTGTCATAATTCCGAGCTAAATTAGCGTGGTTGGCAATAGGAGTTTCTATGTCTGAATTGAAAGGCTTGCTCGATACCGTCCAGTGTCGCAAGTTAGATAAGTCTATCCCTGGTAATGCATTGGCCAAGCCTCCTGTTGGCTTTGTCCGTTCTCATTATGGCATTCTGCTGCGTAAAAACTGGTTGGATGCGACCTTCCATTTTTGCCAAAGAGGCTCATACGATACGCTATTGGTAGACTACTTAAATTGCCAGCGTAATCCTTTTACTTTTGTTGATATCGGCGCAAATCAAGGCCTTTATTCTATTCTTGCCGGCCACAATAAACACTGCACCAAAGTCTTCGCATTCGAGCCTGTCGCCAGCACCTTTTCACTTTTAAAGACGAACCTTGACGTCAATAATGTTGCAGATATTGTCCATCCCATTAATGCCGCTGTTTCTGTCGAAACAGGCAGCACCAATATCATTAAAAAACCATGGCACAGCGGCGCAGCGACATTACGTAAGCTGCCCCGCTGGTTTCGATTTACAGAAACTATCGCCACCCTTGGCCCTGATAAGCTAAGAACATTAATCCATGCAGAATCTGATTTAATTATTAAAGTCGATGTTGAAGGGCATGAGAAAGTAGTCTTTGAAGCGCTGGTTGCATCTGGCTTACTAAGCAATGCCGCAGCCTTGTTTTATGAAGTCAACCGCCGCTGGAGTCAGCAGCAAGACCTCGAAACCCTGCTACGTGCTTATGGCTTTAAGAACTTTGTTAACACCTCATCGAATCTAACCTGCGATGTCCTTGCAACCCGCTGATTTATTGAGCCCAGAGGTCGAACCTCAGGGTTCGAACCAAATCCTCGATCTCTGTCGTGTTAAATGAAAAAGGCCCATGCAGTTGCATGGGCCTTTTTCATTTAATTGGCGGAGAAGGAGGGATTCGAACCCTCGTTAGGGGTTAACCTAAACACACTTTCCAGGCGTGCGCCTTCAGCCACTCAGCCACTTCTCCGTAACTTGCGTTGCAAGCGCGGCTATACTAGGGAAATTCCATGCCCGCTGCAACTGTTATATCTATAACTGGTTTTTTATGGCTGCTTTTTAAGCAGCCGGTACTTTTTTGCCAAAGGTTTTTGTTTAAGCGTTGCCTTTTACCTGCATTTTTAAATCGCGGGCGAAGTTCAGCATCCGGTTCAGCGGTACTAAGGCTTTTTCACGCAGGGCGGCATCGACAAAGATCTCATGGCCGGTCGTGTCGGTTAACGCCGCCTCAATCGCTTTTAAGCCATTCATTGCCATCCAGGGGCAGTGAGCGCAGCTGCGGCATGTCGCGCCGTTACCGCCGGTTGGGGCTTCGATAAAGGTGCGATCCGGCATCTGCTGCTGCATTTTATAAAAAATGCCCTTGTCGGTCGCGACAATAAAGGTGCTGTTTGGCAGCGTCTGGCTGGCTTTAATCAGCTGACTGGTGGAACCAACTGCGTCGGCCAGCTGTACTACGCTGTCTGGCGATTCCGGGTGTACCAGCACTGCTGCTTCCGGGTACTGCTTTTTCAGCTCGACCAGCGCATTGGCCTTAAACTCGTCGTGGACGATACAGGCGGCGTCCCACAGCAACATATCAGCGCCGGTTTGCTTTTGCACATAAGCACCCAGGTGTTTATCGGGGCCCCACAGAATTTTTTTACCCTGGCTGTCCAGGTAATCGACGACATCCAGGGCAATAGACGAGGTTACCACCCAGTCAGCGCGCGCTTTAACCGCTGCTGAGGTATTGGCATACACCACCACAACCCGGTCAGGGTGGGCGTCGCAAAACGCTGAAAACGGCTCTGCCGGGCAACCTAAGTCCAGGGAACAGGTGGCCTCGAGCGTTGGCATTAAGACCGTTTTATTCGGGGTCAGAATTTTTGCAGTTTCACCCATAAACTTAACGCCGGCAACAATTAAGGTTTCTGCCGGGTGTTCATTACCAAAGCGGGCCATTTCCAGTGAGTCTGACACGCAGCCGCCGGTTTCTTCGGCCAGTGCCTGAATTTCCGGATCGGTGTAATAATGGGCGACCAGCACCGCATTTTTTTGCTGGAGCAGCGCTTTAATCCGGGTTTTATATGCGAGTTTCTCGTCTGCAGACAAAGGCACAGGCTTTCTGGGGAACCTGAAATCCTGCTCACTAAAATACATCGACTGCGTCATAACACCTGACCGGTTGCGTAAAAAGGCGCATATTATACACCTGGCAAGCCGGCAATAACAGTATTTAACATAGAGGTGTTTGGGAGGTGTTGGGGCGGTGTTTGGTGGGTCATGATGGATTCGAACCATCGACCAACGGATTAAAAGTCCGCTGCTCTACCAGCTGAGCTAATGACCCAAACAGGATAAACATAAAGTGGTGGGTCATGATGGATTCGAACCATCGACCAACGGATTAAAAGTCCGCTGCTCTACCAGCTGAGCTAATGACCCAAACAGGATAAACGCGAAGTGGTGGGTCATGATGGATTCGAACCATCGACCAACGGATTAAAAGTCCGCTGCTCTACCAGCTGAGCTAATGACCCACTTCGGTATACTTGTTTGCGCGGTTTGGTGGGTCATGATGGATTCGAACCATCGACCAACGGATTAAAAGTCCGCTGCTCTACCAGCTGAGCTAATGACCCTAACCGCGGACGCATATCTTACTGATTTACGGCGTTAGTGCAACCGAAAATTGTTAAAAAGGCTGCCATCCTGGCCTGACTGCACAAAAAGCCAGCGATATGAAACGACAAAGCCAACCTGTTGGTTGGCTTGCGGGCTTACTTAAGGGCGTCTATTCGTTCCTGCGCTAAACGTGCGGACGTTGCCGACGCATGGTCCCGGGTTAATTGTCGGTAGAACCGCAACGCGGCATCTTTGTTATTTTCCCGCTCGGCCACCTGCCCCAGCTTTAACAAGGCATCAGGTACTTTATTGGACGTTTCGAAATTTGTAACCACCCGCTCAAAGTGGGTTTTGGCTTTTGCCAGGTCATTATTATTAAACAACAGCTGGCCCAGCCAGTAATGCGCATTGGGCGCATAGCCGGAGTCAGGGTAATTCTGTAAAAAGGCTTCAAATTCCGGGATAGCAGCGTCATAGCGCCGATCCTTCAACACCATGTTAACGGCTTTATCGTAAGCATCGTTTTCTGACATATTCGAGGAATAAGAAACAGTTGGCACGTTATTATCGTTACTGGAAATAGCCGGTTGGACGGCAGTACTGTTTTGTAACGCTCCTACCCTGCGATCAATTTCCTGATATAAGTCTCGTTGGCGTTGCAGCATTTCATCCAGTTGATAGGTATGAGTTTCCGTAACCCCCCGTAACTGACTGACTTCATCCAGCAATAAGTTTAATTGCTGCTGCATTTGGATCTGCCCCTGAGCCCGGGCTTCAACTACCCGTTCCAAAGTGGCCAGACGTTGCTCCAGCGTACCTGAGCCTGGGGTGGCCAGTTGCTGGTTTGGCGTGATATTTCTGCCCAGCTCAGTAACCGGTGCCGGGTTAGCCCAGGCACCGCTACTCACTAAGGACAGAGCAACCCACAGTGTTTTATTTACTGTCATGATCACTCTTATTCATTATTATTTATTAGTACACCAATACTGCACGGCGGTTTTTAGCAAAACCCGTTTCAGTGCGTGATCTGTCAACTGGCTTCTCTTCACCGTAGCTAACGGTAGATAGCTGACCGGCAGAAACACCCAGGTTTTGTAAGTAAGATACCACTGCCTGAGCACGACGCTCGCCTAACGCAATGTTGTACTCTGGCGTACCGCGCTCATCTGAGTGGCCTTCAATGGTCACACGGACGCTTGGGTTGGCACGTAAAAAGGTACCGTGCGCTTCCAATACTTCAACGAACTCTGGACGAACAGTAGCCCGGTCGAAATCGAAATAAATGGTATTTTCCTGGCGTAATGCTTCCAGCTTCTGGCGCATTTGCTCAGCAGGGCTGACTACTGGCTCTGCCGTTTCAACCTGTACCGTGTCGGTGACCTGCTCAGCAGCTTCTGAGGTGCGGGCATCGTCAGCAGAAGTTGATGACGTTGAGCTACAGGCGGCTAATGTCATCACAGGTACTGCGATTAATAAAGCCTTTAACACTTTGTTTAAGTTCATTTTGTTGTCCTTAGTAAGTTAACCACGTTTTTGTTTTATAAAAAAGGTGACCAGGCTGGCGATTTAACCTGTCCATCTATCGCCGGCAGTCGGGCTTTAAAGCGTCCATCCATAGAAACCAGTGCCAGCACCTGCGACGAACCATGCATAGTGCTGTAAATTATCATTGAACCGTTTGGCGCAACGCTGGGCGACTCGTCCAGATTCGTTTTAGTCAGTACCTGCAGGAAACGACTTTGCCGATCCATTTTTGCAATATGATACTGGCCCTGAGTCCGGTTCACCATCACGATAGTGCTGCCATCAGGCGTATAGGCGCCCGCCAGGTTCATCTCACCTTCAAAAGTCAACCGTCTGGTGGTGCCTGTTGTTAAATTTACGCTATATAGCTGGGGATTGCCACCTCTGTCCGAACTGAACACCAGCTCCTTGCCATCAGGTGACCAGCTTGGCTCTGTATCGATAGCACGATGATTCGTAACCCGATCTAAGGCTTTGCTGGCAATATTTAAGGTGTAAATTTCAGGGTTGCCGTCTCTGGACAACACTAACGCCAGGTTTTCGCCATCAGGCGACCAGACCGGTGCACCGTTAATACCTGGGAAGGTGCTAACCACCGTGCGACGGCCACTGTATATATCCTGAATAAAAATCTGCGCCTGCCGACGTTCAAAAGTAACATACGCCAGCTTAGTACCATCCGGTGACCAGCTCGGTGACATTAACGGCTCTTTCGAGCGTAATAAAATTTGTTCATTAACCCCGTCATAATCAGCTACCACTAGCTGATAAGGGAATTCATTGTCCGGCCGCACCAGCACATAAGCAATTTTTGTTAAGAAAGCGCCGCGCTCCCCGGTCAGCTTCTCATATACGATGTCACTGATCCGGTGGGCATATTGACGGAACTGGCTGCCGTTAATAGTGGTTTCGCGGCTATCAAGTACGTGTTCATTGCTGGTCACCAGTTTGCCGGCATTAAGCATTTGCGAGCTGGGGCCACTGTTGCCTTTTAACACATCGATCAGCTCAAAACTTACAGTATAGCGATCTATTCCAATTTCATTGATCTGGCCCATGACAATGGCTTCAACACCCTCTCTGGCCCAGGCTTCAAAATCTATTTCGCTGGCCCTGGCTGGCCGCTGCGGCATCTTTATACTCGCTAACGGGCTAAACTTTCCGCTGCGCATTAAATCAGCAGACACAATCTCTGCCAGGTTTTCACTGGGCCTTGTGGTGCCATTAAAACTGAATGGCAGAATGGCTACTGGCCTGGCAGAATCGATACCTTCGGTAATAACAATTTCCAGCGATGCGCGGGCCAGCGCTGGCAACAACAAGATTATCAGGATAAGGGTCTTTTTAAGTAAATTAGTCATCATCAAAATTCTGGTGCCACCGTTAAAGTTATATCTTTCAGTTGATTATAAACATCAGGATCAGTAGAAACCGGCAAGGTTCCTGCCCGATTCACTGCTCGAATGGCGGCGTCTGCTACCTGACGGTCACCACTGACATAACGCACGTCTGTCACAAAACCACTGCTTGCCAGCCTGATATTTATCCGGGCCGTTTTACCGCGCATGTTCTCATCTACCAATAAATTACGCTGAATGGCATCACGGATCATCGCCGTGTAGCGCTGCACTTCTGTAACGGCTTGCTGAGCCCGGGCCTGACGCCTCGCTTCAGCTTCTTTTGCCATTTGTTCCTGGAGCTGTCGCTCACGTTCAGCCTGCTCTCTGGCTTCGCGTGCTTTGCGCTCCCGCTCAGCTTGTTCCTTAGCTTCAGCCTCTGCGGCTAAACGCCGCCGCTCTTCAGCTGCTTTGGCATCGGCTTCTGCTTTTTTCTGCTCTGCCTCGCGGGCTTTGCGGGCGTCTTCGGCCTGCTTAGCTTTCGCTGCTTCTGCCTGCTGCTGCTTTTGCGCCTCTGCAGCTGCAGCCTTGGATTTACGTGCTGCTTCGTCTGCCTGGCGCTTCTGCTCAGCAACGCGTTTTAACCGCTCTTCTTCTGCAGCACGGTTACGCTCAGCCTGCTTAGCTCTGCGTTCTAACGCGGCAATCCGATCTTCCTCTGCTTTTTTGGCGTCATCACGGTTTTTCTGAATTTCAGCAACCCGCTGCTCCAACTGTTTGCGGTCAATGGCCACCGCTTCGACCGGGGCCGGGTTACTTTCTACTGCCTGTTCAGTACTAACAGACAGTTCAACCGTTTTACGTTTAAAACTGATATTGGCGCCAAAAATCAACAGCAGCAAAATAGCAACATGCAAGGTTACTGATTTTGCCAATGGCGTTGTCAGTGCTGGTTTAAGCTTATTAAACTTCATTATCAGTCATTAAACCTACGGCCGGCGCACCGGCATTTTTCAAAACGTTAATCAGGCGAATTACAGCTTCGTAGCTTACCGCTTTATCCCCTTTTACAATGACCTGAGTACCGGGCTCTATAGTCAGCCAGCTGGCAACTTCCACCTGCAGCTCGGCAGCCGTAAACGGGCCTTGCTGATTACCGTCTTTCTCAAAATAATACAGGCCATCACTGTCTACTGTAGCCACCAGTGGTGTTTTGCCTTCCGTCATCTGGGCGATAGGCTCAGCCGCCGATTTGGGTAACTCAACCTTTACGCCCTGAGTAATAAGCGGGGTAGTCACCATAAAAATAACCAGCAGCACCAGCATAACATCAATGTAGGGTACGACGTTTATTTCGGCCATCATCCGCCGTTTCTTCCGGACGTACATCATGCCGCCTCGATGCTGTTTACAGCCTGGCGATGCAGAATGTTAGAAAACTCTTCAACAAAGTTTACGTAACTACTTTCCAGCAACTCAACCTGATGTGAAAACTTGTTATAAGCAATTACTGCAGGAATAGCAGCAAACAAACCGATTGCCGTAGCAATAAGTGCTTCGGCAATACCCGGTGCCACCATAGCCAGTGTGGCTTGCTGTACCGCACCCAGTGCGATAAATGAATTCATAATACCCCACACGGTACCAAACAAACCAATGTATGGGCTGATAGAGCCAACGGTGGCCAGAAAAGGTAAATTGGTTTCCAGCCGTTCGACTTCCCGCGACAAACCAACCCGCATGGCCCGCTGCGCACCTTCCATAACGGCCGCTGGTTGCTGCCGGCTGCTTTTGTGCAACCTGGCAAATTCCTTGAATCCGGCTTTGAACAGCGCTTCCAGGCCGATATTACTCTGGCGGGCACTCACTTCAGCATAAAGCTTCGACAAATCGACCCCGGACCAGAATTTATCTTCAAACTTTTTGGCATCAGTCAGGGCTTCTTTCAGGACTTTCTTGCGTTTAAAAATCATGCTCCAGGAGGCAACCGACATACCAACCAAAATAAGCATGACCGCCTGTACCACAATACTGGCATCGAGTAATAAATGAAGAATGGAGATTTCACCTGACACGCGTTAACACCTCTGCTATTTCGGCCGGCATGGGCCGGGCTTTCATGGCCTGCTTGTCGATACAGGCGACTTTTATTTCAGCCTGACAAATTAACTGGGCCGAAGCATTATAAATTTGCTGAGTAAAAATGATACTCGCTGACTTTAAGGTACTGATTTGACTCGATACCGTCAATAATTCATTAAAACCCGCGCTTTTTTGTTGTTCATTAAAACCTGAGTAACAACAAAGGCGATATTATTTGACAACAATATATCCTGCTCAATACCCAGGGCCCGTAACCATTCGGTGCGGGCTCTTTCAAAGAATTTCAGATAATTGGCATAATAAACGATGCCACCGGCATCGGTATCTTCATAATATACCCGTATTGGGAATTCGAAGCTTTTCTCTGGCATTGATAATCACATCTTATGTTGCTGCGTATGATAATTAGCCGGATAGCCAAACTCAATGGCTAACCCTGCTCCACTGCAATTATATTTATTTGCAGCGCCCCCTTGCATAGTGTTCAAAATGCAGACCCTGATGCCCTGCTGAAGTTCAATCGTTCATCAGGTCGGCTTTGCCAATACAAAAGATACTCTAACCACAAAAAAGTAATCCGAGCTATCATCCACATCTAAACTTAATCACAGATGAATAAAGGCGTGCTTTAAATCAAAGAGAACTAACTGATTAAATATGCAACAACACCATTTCGTTATCGCATTAGTTATTTTAATGTCTGCGCGCTAATTTTTCTCGTTTGAAGTAATTACTCGAACTCATTACTATACGCCCTGTGTTCTGAGCTAGCGCAAAGACAAGGTAAGAGGGTTACCTTGTTTAGTAAAGTTCACTTAGCAGTATGACTGATAGCTAAGATTAGTTTTGCTGCTGTTAAGCATGTTCCCTGGATTTATTGAAGCACTCCTTCAACTTGTTGCTTTGCCCGCTCCCTGAGCGGGCTTTTTTTTTATTCGCGTCCTAGTTGGCACTCCAGCGTTGTTGGCTTCACTCCCTCGCCACCAATCGCATAGGTAACTATGCTCATGGGGCCTCGCTCATTTGCCGCCTAGCTGCAGCACCGACTCGTTAGCGAATACGATGTGTCCTATTTGGCACTCCAGCTAATTAGCGAATGCGATGCGATAATTTAGTCTGATTTTGGTAAGTCGAAGCCGAAGTGCTGATAGGCGCGAGGTGAGGCAATGCGGCCTCTTGGCGTGCGCTGTATAAAGCCTTGTTGAATTAAAAACGGCTCAATTACATCTTCAATGGTTTCTTTTTCTTCGCCGATCGCGGCCGCCAAATTATCCAAGCCTACCGGGCCGCCCATAAACTTATCAATAATGGCCAGAATAAGCTTGCGGTCCATATAGTCGAAACCTTCGGCATCCACATCCACCATTTGCAAAGCCTGACCGGCAATCGCAACTGACACCGTACCGTCAGACTTAACCTGGGCGTAATCCCGTACCCGGCGCAGCAGTCGGTTGGCAATACGGGGCGTACCGCGCGAGCGCCTGGCTATTTCGGTTGCCGCTGCTTTGTCTAACTGTAAATTAAGATATAACGCCGAGCGCTGAATAATATCGCTTAGCTCATCCACTTTATAAAATTCCAGCCGCTGGACGATGCCAAAGCGATCGCGCAGCGGTGAAGTTAATGCCCCGGCGCGGGTGGTGGCACCAATCAGGGTAAAGGGAGGTAACTCCAGCTTGATAGAGCGGGCAGCAGGGCCCTCGCCTATCATAATGTCCAGCTGATAATCTTCCATCGCCGGATACAATATTTCTTCAACAACCGGGCTTAAGCGGTGGATCTCGTCAATAAACAGCACATCATTCTGTTCAAGATTAGTTAGCAGAGCCGCCAAATCCCCGGCTTTCTCCAATACAGGCCCGGAAGTGCTTTTAATATTCACACCCATTTCGTTGGCGACAATCATTGCCAAGGTGGTTTTACCCAGGCCGGGCGGCCCGAAAATCAGTAAGTGATCGAGCGGATCACCCCGGCCACGTGCCGCTTCGATAAAAATGGCCATTTGTTCCCGAACATGTTGCTGCCCGGTATAGTCGGCCAGGGTTTTCGGCCGGATAGCCCGGTCTATTACTTCATCTTCACGGGTCGCGTTGCCCTGGATCATACGATCGGCTTCAATCATCTTGGCTATATCATACTTTTAAGAGCAGCCATGATCAGCTGTTCGCTGCTCATATCGGCGCGTTTAACTAACTTCACTGCTTTGCTGGCCTGCGCTTGACTGTAACCCAGCGCCAGCAAGGCCCCTAAGGCATCTTGTTCTGCACTGGCGGGCGGCGCAAATATTGCGTCCTCACCAGCCAGCGTTAGTTTATCTGTTACCGGGGTATGGCTTGCCCCCAATCTTTTAAACGGTCGCGCATTTCAATTACTAATCGCTCCGCGGTTTTCTTACCGACACCGGGCAACTTAACCAGGGTGGTGATCTCATCATGCAATACGCAATGGACAAACTGCTGGGCAGTCATGCCGGATAAAATAGTCAGCGCCAGCTTCGGCCCGACGCCATTAGCTTTAATTAACTGGCGGAATAAACTGCGTTCGGTGCTGGTAATAAAGCCATACAACAACTGCGCATCTTCCCGCACCACAAAATGGGTATAGATAGTAGCCTGACTGCCCGGCTCCGGCAGTTGATAAAAGCTGGTTAGCGGTAACTGCACCTCGTAACCAACGCCTGCCACATCAAGTAAGATATCAGGCGCCTGTTTTTCCAGTAATACACCTTGCAAACGTCCAATCATCAGCCGATTCTTCTTCTAAGTTTATTAAGTAGTAACTTACGAGGGCGGTTCACCGCAGGCGGCGACGCACGGTTTTACTGGCCTGCCCCGCCAATGCCACTAAACTTTGCTGAGTATGCCCGTGACATAACGCCACTGCAAGCGCATCAGCAGCGTCGGCCTGCGGGCTGGCACTTAGCTGTAATAATGAGCGTACCATATGCTGTACCTGGGCTTTGTCGGCAGCGCCGGTACCGACCACCGCCTGTTTTACCTGGCGTGCTGAATACTCAAACACCTCGAGCCCGGCATGCTTTGCTGCGACGATAGCCGCGCCCCGGGCCTGCCCCAGTTTGAGTGCAGAGTCAGGATTACGAGCCATGAACACCTGTTCAATGGCAAACACCGTTGGCTGGGTTTGGCTAATGATTTCTGAAATACCGTTAAAAATACGCAATAACCGCTCTGACAGCTCATCAGTACCCAACCGAATACAGCCGCTGGCCAGATAGACAAACTTGTTACCTTGCTGGCGCACCACGCCATAACCCGTCAGGCGGCTACCGGGGTCAATGCCCAGAATAATATTCACCGTTAGCCATGCTCGCCAAGCAGCTCGTCACTGATCTCAGCATTGTGATAGACATTCTGCACATCATCGGAATCTTCCAGCATATCAATCAGCTTAAAAAAGCGACCGACGTTGTCGGCATCTATCTGTGCCCGGATGGATGGGATCATATCTATCTCAGCATTGTCGGCCGTGAAACCTGCGGCCGTTAAGCTGTCTTTGATATCGTTGTATTGCTCCGGACTGGTAAACACTTCAATACTGCCATCATCATGGTTTTGCACATCTTCAGCACCAGCTTCCAGCGCTGCCTCAAGCAGTGCATCTTCATCCACCCCAGGGGCAAACAACAGCACGCCACGTCGGGCAAATAAGTAGGCAACAGAGCCGGATGTACCGAGGTTGCCCCCATTTTTGGTAAAGGCATTGCGCACATCTGCAACCGTTCTTTTATTATTGTCGGTCATGGTTTCAACAATAATAGCGACACCATTCGGGCCATAGCCCTCATACACCAGTTCTTCGTAATTTTCGCCTTCAGTAGCACCGGCGCCGCGTTTAATTGCCCGGTCAATGGTGTCACGGGTCATGTTTTCAGACAGGGCTTTGTCGACAGCCAACCGTAACCGCGGATTGGCGCTGATATCCGGATTACTGCGGGCTGAAACGGTTAACTCCCGGATAATTTTGGTGAAAATTTTACTTTTTTTGGCATCCTGGCGGGCTTTTCGATGCTTCATGTTCGCCCATTTACTATGGCCGGCCATATTTAACTCCTCGCTTAAGGCAAAATGCTGCGGCAACTGTGTGTTGCCGCAGGTTTACAACTGTTGGCGAATTATTGTTTTTTGACAACCTGGATACTGAGCTCTGCCAGCTGAGCAGGATTGGCTTCGCCCGGTGCATCGGTCAATGGACAGGCCGCAGTTGCTGTTTTAGGAAACGCCATCACATCCCGAATTGAGGTAGCACCGGTCATTAACATTACCAACCGGTCTAAGCCAAATGCCAAACCGGCATGAGGCGGAGTACCGAATTTCAGTGCTTCCAGCAGGAAACCAAACTTCTCTGTTGCTTCCTCATCGCTGATGCCCAGTAATTTGAATACTTTTGCCTGCACCTCAGCACTGTGAATACGCACTGAGCCGCCGCCCAACTCAGTACCATTTAGCACCATATCATAAGCATTTGATAATAAATTAGTATGGTCCAGCTGCTCAACCGGGGTAGTTAAAAACGCGTTAGTATCTAATGGTGAAGTAAACGGATGATGCACCGCAGTATGACTGCCATCGTCATTCTCTTCAAACATCGGGAAATCAACTACCCATAGTGGTTTCCAGCCTGGCACCGTCAGCCCCAGGTCTTCCCCCAGTTTCAGACGTAATGCCCCCATTGCCTCACACACCACTTTGTAGCTGTCAGCACCGAAGAAAATCATGTCGCCATCAGCTGCACCGGTACGTTGAAGGATATTGCTGACAATTTCGGCAGATAAAAATTTGGCCACCGGCGATTGCACGCCGTCAATACCAGCACTGCGATTATTGACTTTCATCCAGGCCAGGCCTTTAGCACCATAAATGCCAACAAAACTGGTGTAGTTGTCAATATCCTTACGCGATACTTTGTCAGCACCCGCCGGCACCTTCAGCGCGACAACCCGGCCTTTCGGATCATTTGCAGGCCCGGAAAACACCTTAAACTCAACATCTTTTACCAGGTCAGCAATGTCAACAAACTGCATCGGGTTGCGTAAATCCGGTTTATCAGAGCCATACAAGCGCATTGCTTCATGGAAGGTCATTTGCGGAAACTCGCCAAGGTCAACGTCAAGTTGCTGGATAAACAACTGACGGACCATTTGTTCAGTTACCGCCATGACTTGCTCTGCAGTCATAAATGAGGTTTCTATATCGATCTGGGTAAATTCCGGCTGGCGATCGGCCCGCAAATCTTCATCACGAAAGCATTTTACAATCTGATAGTAACGATCCAGGCCAGACATCATCAACAACTGTTTAAACAGTTGTGGAGATTGCGGCAGGGCAAAGAACTGGCCTTTATGGGTTCGGCTCGGCACCAGATAATCCCGGGCGCCTTCCGGCGTTGCTTTGGTTAAAATGGGGGTTTCGACATCTAAGAAGCCGTTGCTGTCCATAAAATTACGAACAAAGCTGGTGACCCGGGCACGGAACTTCAGGCGCTCGCTCATCACTGGCCGGCGTAAATCCAGATAACGGTACTTCAGGCGCTGCTCTTCACTGTTGTCATGATTAAAATCAAGTGGCAATGGTGCAGCTTTATTTAAAATAGTTAAGCCACTGGCGTACACTTCAACTTCACCAGTCGCCATATCAGCATTAATTTGGGTAGCCGGCCGCAACCGGACTTCACCGGTTATCTGAATACAGAATTCGTTGCGTAAGGTATATGCCAGCTCGAACAGTTCTGGCAAATCCGGGTCACAGATAACCTGAACCATGCCTTCCCTGTCACGCAAATCGATAAAAATAACGCCACCAAGATCCCGGCGCCGGTTAACCCAGCCACACAATGAAACCTGTTGCCCGGCATGTTGGGCAGTTAAAAAACCGCAGTAATGGCTACGCATTAACCCTTCCTTCTATCTCTTTGGTCAGCCGCTGTAAAATGACCGCCAATTATATAGAAATAGTCCTTAATGTCACTGCCCGTTCAAGAAAACTCTCGTTCGGTAAAACTGTAACCATTCTTGCCCTGTTGTTTAGCCAGATACATTTGTTTGTCTGCCTGTTTTAATAATGCACCGCTGGTGGTGGCGTCGTGCGGATAAATAGCAATACCGATACTGGCTCCCACTTGTACTTTGCCAAATGACAGCTGTAATGGCTGGCTTAACTGATAGAGAATTTTTTCTGCAACAATGGCGGCGTCATCCCGGTGCAGCAGTGCAGTAAGCAACACGACAAATTCATCACCACCAAAGCGGGCAACTGTGTCACTTTTACGCACACACGTTTCCAGCACACCGGCCAGTTTCAGCAACAACTCATCGCCAGCATCATGCCCATGCAGATCATTAACCTCTTTAAAGCCATCAAGATCGAGAAACAATACGGCTAATATTTCATTCTGGCGGCCGTGTTGCTCCAGAGCCAGATCAATCCGCTCCTTCAGCAGGCTGCGGTTGGGTAAACCCGTTAAGTCATCATGGGTGGCCATGTAGCGCATTTTGACTTCGGCATCGCGGCGCAGGTTAACCTCACGGCGTAAAAACAAATTCCACACCACAAACACCATCAAAAATACCAGGGTAATAGCCACCACTTGCCAGATAATCTGATGCAGCCGTTTGCGGTCGACTCCCTGAGTTATTTCAAAATCAAACCAGCGCTGATAAATCTGCTCCCGCTCAGTGTCACCAATACTACGCAGCCCTTTATTTAAAATAGCCACCAGTGGCTGATAATCACTACGCACCGCCACCAATGATGGGTAATCAGGTAAATCGTCAATTAACTGCATCCTCAAATTAATCGCGTTAGATTGTTTTAACGCCCGGCTGCCCGCTTCAACCGAATCCAGCACGAAATCAACCCGGTTATTCTGCAGCAAGCGGATACCATCCCTTAAATCAGTGATGGTCGTCACCTCTGTACCGGGCACAAGGTCTGTTAAATCTTTAGCCAGCTGATAATCACGAAAAATAGCAACCCGCTTACCACGAAGCTGAGACGCTGAAGTGATATTCTCGCTGTTTAAATGACCGATCACCGCCCATTTGACTGACCAGAAAGGCTCAGTAAAGCGGGCAAAAGCGTCCCGATCCGCTTTTGGTGAGATATTGGCCACCAAATCTAAATTACGCTGCTCTAAGTCCTGAAGAATATCTTCAAATTGCTCGTAGGGCTTAAGCTCAAACTCAATATTCAGCCGCTTCGCTAAAATTTGCAGAATTTCCTGGCTTACTCCGGCGACATTGCCCGCTTCATCGACAAACTCCATCGGCGGCCAGTTACTGATAATTCCCACCCGTAATGGCTTATGTTGTGCCAACCAGTCTCGCTCGTCAGGCGTCAGCGGTATTTTATTAATATAATCAGCGTAATAGCTATGCTCAGGTAAATTTATCCATTTCTTCTCAATTTTAACCAGTTCCGCCAATGAAAGCTGATTAAAGCCTGCCCTGATAGTGTCCGCCAGCACGGTATTGTCAACATGTGTCAGGGCATACAGCGGCGCAAATAGGCGGCTGGCGGGTAATACCTCAAAATCACTTGCCAGATTAAGCTGGGGAAGGCGGCTCTCAACTACCACCTCCGCCCCGAAAAACCCGTCTATTTCTCCCTGGGTTGTTGCCTCGGTTAATGACTCCAGTGACGGATAACGCTTAAAACTGACTGCGGGATATTGCTGCTGCAATTCAGCCAGATAGCTGGCATTATTATAAATACCAATGTTGCCAGTATAATTGCGGTCTAACAGTGGCAACTCACTGTTTTTTAACCTGTAGTAGGCGGCACTAAGGCTATATAAATGGTAAGCCTTAGCCAGTTGCGGGCTCATATTCTCAGCAGCTGGAAAACCAATATGAGCGTCAATCCGCTGATTCGCCAAACTGGCCAGGCTGTCTTCAGAATTATCAGGCACAAAGGCAATACTGATGCCGGTCTTGTCAGACCATAACCGCCATAAGTCAACCAGCAAGCCACTGGCTTCGCCCTGCGATGTGACGTCCATAAAAGGTTGATTAAGCACTGATAACCCCAGCAGCAATGTATCCTCATTGTCTACTTTAAACCCCAGCCATTTGCGCTCAAGGGCATTTAATGTCGAGGCTGACACTGCGGCAGTAGATTGCTCCAGCCACTCATTGAGTGGTGAGTTTAACGGCACACCGAATACCAGATCGATAGCTTGCAACGGCAGTTTTTTGTAAAGCGGAAACTGATTATTCAGATCCTGAAAAGCAGGATAGCGCGGGGGTAAACGGTCCAGCGCAGCAAACGCCCGCAGCTCGCCGGCTAACGCCGCATCATACATTCGACTCACATTTGGGTAATGGCGCAACAGTGCATTGGGTAGTAGCTGGTTAAGGGTCGCAATATGACTGGAGTTTTCTACCACCCCTATGGCATAGGGCGTCAAGTCTTTCAGCGACGCTACCCGCAACAAATCACGGTGGACAAACACGTTGCTGTAAATCGTGATATTGATGCGGTGCAACTTGTAATCTTTTGCGCGCTGTTCGGTGTAGGCCATCCCGCCATGCAGATCAACACGGCCAGCATCGAGCAGGGCCACAGTCTCTGGCCACTGCGCCATCACAAATTCAATATTAAACTGGTGCTGGCGGGCTATTTCGCGCCAGTAATCGACAAGCAGCCCGCTTGGCTGGCCTTGTTCATCGACAAACATATAAGGGTAGGTATCGCTGCTAAGCGCTACTTTTAAGGTCTCAGGGGTTGCCGACGCAGCTGCGGACACTGCCCGTTCAGAGATGACAAAACACAACAGCAATACAGCAGTACAAAAGAATCTTCTGATCATGTGTTCAGACTAATAGTTAATATCATATTGTTGTACCCTTACTGTTCGCATTGGTCAAGTTAAGCACAGTTGTGCATTGCCAACGCATTATTTTCATACCATTCCCGACCATGCAGTTTGTTTTTGGCTGACCGCAACAAATCAGGTAAACTACTATCCTTATTTTTACAGCGCTGTTAACCCCTTCCCGCGCAGCACCGGTGTTTTAATTTATGCACAAAGACCATATTTATGCCGAGCCGTTAGCTCAGATCCAGGATTTCCGGTTTGACGATCAGGTAGCTGAAGTCTTCCCTGACATGATTGAGCGCTCAATCCCTGGCTATCAGACAATTATTCAGACGATTGGCAAGTTAACGGCGCGATATCAGCAAGCCAACAGTAATTTTTATGACTTAGGGTGCTCGCTTGGCACCGCCAGTTTAGCCATGCGCCGTAATATCAGTGTCAATGGCGCACAACTGATAGCCGTTGATAACAGTAAAGCCATGCTGGAACGGTGTGAGCGCCACTTACTGGCGTTTCGCTCTGAGGTGCCGGTCAGTCTGGAGCTGGCAGACATCCGGGATATTACTATCGAAAATGCCGCGGTGGTGGTGATCAACTTTACCTTACAGTTTCTGGCACCGGAACATCGGGATACCCTGATCAGCACTATTTATCAGGGTTTAAAACCCGGCGGCGTACTGATATTGTCAGAAAAGTTTATTGCCCACAGTGATACCACCAATCAATTGCTGGTGGATTTACACCTTGATTTTAAACGGGCCAATGGTTACAGCGAGCTGGAGATAAGCCAGAAACGTTCAGCGCTGGAAAATGTAATGAAACCCGATACGTTGGCGCAGCACCAGCAACGGTTGCAACAGGCTGGTTTTGGTGAGCAAAGCTTATGGTTTCAGTGTTTTAACTTTTGCTCAATGCTCGCGATTAAGTAAGGCGGCCGCTTTGAACAGGGACAAATGATGCTCGATTTCAACCCTTTTTATGCCAGATTAGCAACCAACAAGCTACATAACTGGTTACAAACCCTGCCAGCCCAGTTAGCTGACTGGCAGAAACATGCGTTACACGGTGACTTTAAGCAATGGCAAAAAGTGATTGCTAACTTGCCTGCAACCCGTGTCAGCACGGTTGAACTTAGCAACGCAGTGCAATTCGGAGACGCAGCAGATATCAGCGACGGCGAAGCAGCACGGATCCGCTATTTACTACAGCAACTTAAACCCTGGCGCAAAGGCCCTTTTAACATTCACGGCATCGAGATTGATACTGAGTGGCGCTCAGATTTCAAATGGGATCGGGTATTGCCGCATATCAGCCCGTTATCAGGGCGCACTGTGCTGGATGTCGGTTGTGGCAGTGGCTATCATTTATGGCGAATGCGGGGTGCCGGTGCCCAATTTGTGGTTGGCATTGACCCGTCGCAGCTGTTTTACAGCCAGTTTCAGGCAATTAAACATTTTAACCCTGACCCGGATGTTCACCTGATCCCGCTGGGAATTGACGATATGCCGCCACTGGCGCAGTTTGATACTGTGTTCTCGATGGGCGTGTTGTATCACCGGCGTTCGCCCATTGATTTTCTGCAGCAGTTAAAACACCAATTACGGCCGGGTGGTGAACTTGTGCTGGAAACGCTGGTGGTGGAAGGAGACGAACACCAGGTTTTAGTGCCGGGTGAACGCTATGCCAAAATGCGGAATGTCTGGTTTATTCCAAGCAGCAAAGCATTGTGCCACTGGTTAAGCAGGCTGGGCTTTAAAAACCCGAAAGTGGTTGATTTAAATACCACAAGTTTAAAAGAACAACGGGCAACACTGTGGATGGAAAATGAAAGTTTAATTGATTTTCTCGACCCGACTGACCATAGTAAAACCATTGAAGGTTACCCCGCGCCGCTGCGTACGGTGATCACTGCCACGGTTTAATTGATACAGGATCCTGCCCGCTATGCCCTACCGCCCCCGCTCAACTCTGGAACAATGGCGCATTTTGCAGGCAGTGGTCGATGCCGGTGGCTACGCGCAGGCTGCCGATTTGCTGAATAAAAGCCAGTCATCACTGAATCATGCAGTGGCAAAACTGCAATCGCAGTTAGGGGTGGAACTGCTGGAAGTAATTGGCCGTAAGGCCCAGCTTACCGATGCCGGTGAAGTAATGCTGCGCCGCTCACGGGTGCTGACCCAGCAAATTGAAGATCTCGAGTTATTAGCCGATAACATCGAACAGGGCTGGGAGCCGGAAATCCGGATTGCAGTAGAGCTCGCCTACCCCAAACAGTATTTGTATCGTGCTTTACAAAAGTTTTATCCGCAAAGCCGCGGTAGCCGGGTGCAGATTATCGATACCGTTTTAACCGGCACCAGTGAAGTTATTGTCCAGAAAAAGGCGGATCTGGTTATTGCCGGTGTAATGCCAAAAGGCTATCTGGGCGAACCTCTGTACGTCAGCCGTTTTATTCCGGTTGTAGGCGCGACCCATGAGCTGGCGAGCCTGGCGACGCTTGAGCAGAACCAGCTTAGCCAGTATTTGCAAATTGTCATCCGGGATACTGCGCAAAAACCGATGGAAAATGTCGGTTGGTTAAAAGCAGAGCAACGCTGGACCGTAGATAACTTTAATGAAGCTATTGAAATCCTGCAGCTTGGACTCGGCTTTTGCTGGTTACCGGATTTTGCCGCCGCCGAGGCGCTGACCAGGGGTGATCTGGTGCAAATCCAGCTTAATAACAGCTCAGAGCGGCTGGTACCTATGTCACTATTAACCCCGCAGGAAGAAACACTTGGGCCTGGTAGTAAACAATTACGCCAGCTGATTCTGGCTGAACATCTTAAATAGGGATTGCTATGCAAACGAATGAAATAAGTAAATTGATGGAGGAGTCCGCCAGAGATGCTGTCGGTTATATGGCCGAGCAGCACCAGCTGCAGCTCGATTTCAGCCTGGCCAGCTTGCAGGATGTGGACACCGTGCTGGCAACATTGCATCAGCGTCAGCAACAGCAAAGCCATTCGCCCGAGCTGATTTTTACCCTGAGCAATATTATCGGCGCTTACATCGGTGAGGTTTTCATTAATAATTATGGTGGCAACTGGCACAGCAATACCGCAGATAATGCAGCACCCTATATTTCCGTGCAGCTATCTGACAAAGAATTTCCATTTGCATCAGTGTGTTACCATAAGATAACCCAGGACGATACCATTAGTGTCGCTGACTATGTCAAACAAGCTGCAGCAAATGTCATGCAGTAAAGCTTTTGTCGGCGCCATTATGCAGGTAAAATACGCGCCGATTCTGCCAACCAACTAAGCCAATCGAGGAAAGCCGTGAGCGAGCACAACACATCTTTAAGCTACAAAGACGCCGGAGTTGATATAGATGCCGGCAACGCCCTGGTAGAACGGATTAAAGGCGCGGTTAAACGCACCACCCGTCCGGAAGTCATGGGAGGCTTAGGGGGTTTTGGCGCCTTATGTCAAATTCCGGCAGGTTACAAAGAGCCGGTACTGGTTTCAGGCACTGACGGTGTAGGCACCAAGTTACGGCTGGCAATGGATTTAAAACGTCATGATGGCGTCGGTATCGATTTAGTGGCTATGTGTGTTAACGATTTAGTAGTGCAAGGCGCAGAACCGCTGTTTTTCCTTGATTACTATGCCACTGGCAAACTTGACGTCGATACGGCTTCAGCCGTGGTGGCGGGCATTGCAGAGGGCTGTGTGCAGTCAGGTTGTGCCCTGGTCGGTGGTGAAACCGCTGAAATGCCGGGTATGTATCATGGTGACGACTATGATATCGCCGGTTTTTGCGTAGGCGTGGTGGAAAAAGCTGACATTATTGATGGCAGTAAGGTAGCAGCCGGCGATCAGTTAATTGCGCTGGCATCATCAGGCCCGCATTCCAACGGCTTTTCGCTGGTCCGCAAAGTGCTGGAAGTCAGTGGCCAGTCACCTGATACGTTGCTGGAAGGCAAAAGCCTGGCAGACCATCTATTGGAACCCACCCGGATTTATGTCAAAAATCTGCTGGCATTAATTAAACAAATGCCGGTACATGCTTTATGTCATATTACCGGTGGCGGTTTCTGGGAAAATATCCCACGGGTGCTGCCTGCAGATACCAAAGCCGTAATCGACGGTAACAGCTGGCAGTGGCCGGCTATTTTTAACTGGTTACAACAACAGGGCAATATCAGCCGACACGAAATGTACCGTACATTTAACTGCGGCGTGGGCATGTTGTTAGTGGTACCCGCAGCGCAGTTAGCGCCGGCATTAGCCAGCTTACAGGCAGCAGGTGAAACGGCCTGGCATCTGGGCGAGATCCAGAGTGCCGCTACTGATGAAGACCTTGTAATTATTAACGAATAGGACTATCGATGAAATCTATAGTTGTACTGATTTCAGGAAACGGTTCTAATCTGCAAGCTGTAATTGACGCCTGTGCCAGCGGTTTTATCGCTGGTCGGGTTACGGCGGTTATCTCCAATAAAACAGCCGTTTATGGTTTACAACGGGCGGCTGAAGCCGGTATCGCCAATCATGCGCTGAGCCACAAAAATTTTGCCAGCCGCGATGCCTACGATAAAGAGTTAATAAAGCTGATTGACAGTTACCAACCCGATCTGGTGGTGCTTGCCGGCTTTATGCGGATCCTTACCGCGGGTTTTGTCAGCCACTACAGCGGAAAATTATTGAACATTCATCCTTCTTTGCTGCCGAAGTATCAGGGATTAAACACTCACCAGCGCGCAATTGATGCCGGCGACAGTGAACATGGCTGTAGCGTGCATTTTGTGACAGAACAACTGGATGGTGGGCCGGTCATTTTACAAGCAAAAGTACCGGTTTTCCCCGGGGACGATGCCAAAACCGTTGCGGCCAGAGTACACGAGCAGGAACATCAGCTTTATCCGCTGGTTATCCGCTGGTTCTGCCAAAACCGTTTACAACAGCGCGGCGATAAGGCATGGTTAGATAATAATTTATTGTCGGAACAAGGATATGCGAACGATGAGGACGAATCTTAAATGGCGCCTGCTGGCGTCATTGCTTTTCACTAGCCTGCTTACTCAATCCGGATTAACTCACGCTCAAACTACCTCTGATACTCCAACAACTGATCCGGCAACACAGTTTCGGCAATTCTCTGCTGATTACCTGGTATACCGGGCCGGCAAGAAACATGGTGAAGCTAATCGTTACCTCAAATTCAGCGATGATCGTTATCAAATGGGCTACAGCAGTGACATCAGCTGGCTTATTTTCAGTGATAAACGGCAGGAAACCAGTGAATTTGTTGTAAATAATAACCAGATCCAACCGCTTGACTACATTATGAAACGGCGGGGTACCGGTCCCAGTCGCCACTATGAATTGCATTTAGATCCGACCGAAAAACAACTGACGGTTGGCAAAGAAAGAGCACTTAAAGCTGACAGCTGGCAGGATGACTGGCTGGATCCGCTTAGTTACCATCAGCAACTGGTGCTGGATTTACGCGCCGGAAAAACAGAGTTTTTTTACGAAGTGTTAAACCGTAACGGCAACAGTAAAACTTATCATTACAAAGTGGTAATGGAAGAACCACTGGCCCTGCCCTATGGCACAGTGCGCACGTTACGGATTGCCAGAATGGACGATCCGGAAAAGCAAGTTTACGCCTGGGTAGCGCCCGAGCTAGACTATATGTTGGTACGTCTATGGCGTGGTGAAGATAACGTCGAGCAATTTGATGTGCAATTACATAAACTTGAATTCTCCCCCCAGTAAATAACCTTTCTGACCCAGACAGCGCCCCCTTTTTATGGTTTCAACAGGGGCGCTGTTAATCGTTGTTAGCTAGTCTTTTTTCCAGCCATTGTAATTACACCTGACTGAGCCAGCCAGCGGTGCTGCTGCGTATACATTATCGTTGCCAAAAGTTTGCAATGAATTGCGCAGAGAAAAGCCGGATATCGCTTGCAAGTTTCATCAAAGCAAACTAAGCTTAACCACTAGTGGTCTGACCTCTTATTGGGAGTTAACAATGAATGTGTTTTTTTTAGTGCTTGCCATCGTCGTGGCAATTGGTGTGTTAGCGTATTATCGCGCTAGTTTAACCATGTTTACCGCTGCCATTGCCGGCTTATTAGTTGTCGGCAGTATTACCGATACCGCCGGCTTTTTTGCCTGGCTGGTGTTTTTAGCGGTGGCGTTACCTTTAAATATTGCCAGTGTTCGCCAGCAATACATTACCAAACCGGTTTTAGCAATTTATCGCAAAATCATGCCGGAGATGTCGACCACTGAAAAGGAAGCCATTGATGCCGGCACCACCTGGTGGGAAGCAGATCTGTTCCGCGGCAACCCGGACTGGCATAAAATGCATAACTTTCCCAAGCCGCGGCTAAGCGCAGAAGAGCAGGCTTTCCTTGATGGCCCGGTGGAAGAGCTGCTGGCCATGGTCGACGACTGGCACAGTACCCATGAGCGTGCTGATTTGCCGCCAGAGGTGTATGACTATCTGAAGAGCAAAGGCTTTTTTGCCATGATCATCGCCAAGAAATATGGTGGTCTGGAATTCTCAGCGTATGCCCAGTCATGTGTACTGCAAAAACTGACCAGTAAGAGCATGATGCTATCCAGTATTGTTGGTGTGCCTAATTCGCTAGGCCCGGGCGAGCTGCTGCAGCACTACGGCACTGACGAGCAGAAAAACCATTATTTACCGCGGTTGGCCAAAGGCCTGGACGTGCCTTGTTTTGCCTTAACCAGCCCGGAAGCCGGCTCTGATGCCGGTGCCATTCCCGACTTTGGTATTGTCTGCAAAGGCGAGTGGCAGGGTAAAGAAGTGTTGGGTATGCGCCTGACCTGGAACAAACGTTATATTACGCTGGCACCTATTGCGACTGTTTTAGGCTTAGCCTTTAAATTGTACGACCCAGAAAAATTGCTGGGTGATAAAGAAGAGCTGGGTATTACCTGTGCGTTAATTCCCGCCAATACCCCGGGGGTGAAAATTGGCCGTCGGCATTTCCCGCTAAATGTGCCATTCCAGAATGGTCCGACCCAGGGCGACGATATATTTGTCCCGCTGGACTACATCATCGGTGGTGCACCGATGGTTGGCCAGGGCTGGAAAATGCTGGTTGAATGTTTATCAGTAGGCCGGGCCATTACCCTGCCCTCTAACAGCACCGGTGGTATTAAAGCTGCGGCGATGGCAACCGGCGCTTATGCCCGCATTCGCCGCCAGTTCAAACTGCCTATTGGTAAAATGGAAGGTGTGGAAGAGGCCATGGCCCGGATTGGTGGTTACGCCTATATGGCTGATGCCTCCACCACGATGTCAGTTGGCGCTATCGATTTAGGTGAAAAGCCGTCAGTTATCTCGGCCATTACCAAATATCATATGACTGAGCGGATGCGGATTGCCATCAACGATGCGATGGATGTGCACGGTGGTAAGGGCATTTGTATGGGCCCGAATAACTATCTGGCCCGCGGCTATCAGGGTGCACCGGTAGCCATTACCGTTGAAGGCGCTAATATCTTAACCCGTAATATGATTATTTATGGTCAGGGTGCAATCCGCTGTCATCCTTATGTGCTGGCTGAATTACAAGCCGCGCAGCTGGAAGATGAAGGTGCAGCAGTAACGGCCTTTGATAAAGCGGTATTTGGCCATATCGGGTTTGCTATCAGTAACTTCTTCCGCACGTTCTGGTTGTCGTTAACCGGCGGTATGTTCAGCCATGCGCCCTATAACGATGCTACCGCGAAATATTATAAACAAATGAACCGTTTCAGTGCTGCCATGGCATTAATGTCTGACGTGGCGATGGCGACGCTGGGTGGTGATTTAAAACGCCGCGAGCGGATTTCAGCCCGCCTGGGTGATATTTTAAGTATGCTGTACTTAACCTCGGCAGTGTTAAAACGTTTTAACGATGAAGGCCGTCAGGTTCAGGATCTACCGCTGGTACAGTGGGCCTGTGAAGACAACCTGGCTAAAGCACAGCTGGCGCTGGACGAGTTATTTGATAACTTCCCTAACCGCGTAGTGGGTGTTGTACTGAAACAGATCGTATTCCCATGGGGCCGGACCCTGCGTAAAGCGTCTGATAAAGTAGAGCATCAGGTTGCCCGCATTATGCAAACACCCTGTGAAGCGCGTTCGCGTTTAGGCCTGCATTTATACCTGACTAATGAGCCAGGCAACCAGTTAGGCCGGGTAGAACAGGTTCTGCTGGACATTCTGGCTGCCGAACCGCTGTTTGATAAAGTCAGCAAAGCAGCAAACAAGCGTCTGCCGTTCTACCGGTTACACGAAGTTGCTGATTTAGGCCTGGAACTTGGGGTAATTAGTCAGGAAGAAGCGGCTAAATTGCGCATTGCCGAAGAAGGCCGTTTATTTGTGATTAATGTCGATGACTTTGAGCCGGAGTATCTGGCGGCTGATAACAGTCTGACCCAGCAACCCAATGGCGCTGATGCGCTAAATGAACAACAAAGCAAAAAGACCAAAGCGGCGTAATTAATTCAGGCCCGCCAATAAAAAACCTGCCAGCCGGCAGGTTTTTTTATCGGTTAACTAACCCGGTTGCTAAGCACCGGGTTAGTGCCGTTACCATCAGAAGTTAATAACCAGCGGTTCGGAGCACTGCGCTGTACTATCCAGACACAGGCGGTAAGTTGCACTGTTCGCCGCCGGGTCTTTAAAGCGGTCATTGTAACGACCTGGCCGGCTTAATGTTGCAACCGGCGCATCATCCCGATACAGCGTTAACGCTTGCTCGGCATCACTGCTCCAGCGCAACTGCACCAGAGTTGCGCCTGAACGGCCGCGATTAACCCGGATCAGTTCAAGGTTAATCATCACTGGTGGCACAGCCGGGGTTAAGTTCAGCTCAACCACCAGTGGATCATGGTCTGATGAACGGAACGGGTCGGCATTGTAAAAGCTCGCTGGTTTATCCAGCCCGCTGCGCAGCGGCGCTTCGCTGTAATTAAACTCACGTACTTCATCGGCATTAGTATGCCAGGCCGCGGCAGTTAACACCTGCTGCTGCATCGCCGGGCTGGCAAAGGCATGATCCAGGCTGCCAGCTTCACCCATAAAGGTGTAACTGTACACGGCCGGATCACCATCATTGGCAGCGACAGCCAGGTTCTGATAACCCTGCGCCATTAACATCGTCAGCGGATCTTCCATCGCATAGGCATTGAAGTCGCCCAAAATCAGGTAGTCTTCATCTCCCGATGCGGTAGGATCGGTCGCCAGCCAGTTTGCCAGCGCATTGGCCGACAGGGTACGCCATAAATTCCAGCAACCCTGGCCATCATCCTGATCAGCGTTGGGGTCCGAAGACGCCGGGCATGATCCCTTAGCACGCAGATGCACCGCTACCGCAGTAAATTTGCTCATATTGGCGTCAACAAACGTCTGAGCCAACGCCGGACGCTGCCGGGACGTGTCAAAATCCGGATCAACACTGGAGTCCAGTACTGCGAATGCGCCTTCTGGGCTGACTTTACTGCTACGATAAAGAAACGCCGGTTTAATCGCATCAGTGCCTAAGAAGCCGGTAGCAATGTAAGCCCAGTCAGCGTTCGGATCCTGATTGTTCAGGGTAGAAGTCAGTAATGCCAGGGTGGCATCGTCAGCATCGTTTTCAACTTCAATTAACGCCACCACATCGGCGTTCAGGCCCAGTAAGGTCTCGCTGATTTTCGCCAGTTGCCGATCCCGCTCCGACACCGTGGTAGCACCACGACACGACAACGCATTCGGGCCACAGACATTGCCTGAAACCTGCAGGGTGTTAAACAGGTTTTCAACATTGTAGGTTGCCAGACGCAGATTGCCCGGTGTGGTAGCCGGTTGCGCCAGCCGCGGGTTAGCCGCACTGGTAAATTCACCTGCCTGCAACGAGCGCAAACGATAGGCACCGAATGAGTAGCCCATAATACCGTTAAAGCCGGCATTTAGCAGATAACCATTACGCAATGGATTGGCCGCTGACAGTTCATTAACGCCATCAGCACCGGCAATAAACGGAAGCTGATAGGTACCGGTACGGCCGTTATCAATAATGATCCGGTTTTTGCTGTTCGCTGCCATCAGTTCAGCAACCTGCTCGCCAGGGCTTACCACCTGTGTTGGCGTAAACAAGCGGCCATTTGACACCGTATACTCGCCAAAGCGGGCCGCATTAAATACATCACTTACGGTAAAATCTGCTGCGGTATTCAGCCACATGCCTTCAGTACTTTCAAACTGAGCAAAGTTGCTTACCGGCAAGTTCAGGCTTTGTGGTGTAACACCACCCAGCTGGAAGGTGGCACAGATAGCGACGTCAGTCACATCTGTTAACTGGGTTTCTTCAAAGTACTCAGCGACAGTTCCGCCTACCCGCACTAAATCACCGGGGGTCAGGCTAACACCAAAACCATTGTCGTAGACAAAAATACCTTCAGAGGTTTGCGGGTTCATATCTGCATTGGCATTCAGCTCCTGCAGGTAGAAACCAGCCAGGCCACCGTTGCTGGTGTCCTGGAAGCTGGCAGTAACCACGGCCTCGACCTGCACGTAAGCGCCCTGCACCGGGCTCTGGAAACCCGTTCCCTGAATGGTATGGATCCGGTTAACCGGGTTGCCACAGGCAAATTCTGCCAGATTGTTATTACCCTCAGCGGTGATCTCTATATTTGCCAGGCGCCAGGTACTGCAATTGCCACTGTCAAAGTTATAACGAAATGCGATGTAAGCCTGGCCGCTGGCATTGGCCAGCTGCTCAAAGCCATCAAACCGCACTGGTACGTTATTGGTAGTGAAATCGTCACTGGAAATCGTCGTTAGCAACACCCAGTCAGCAGGGTTGATCTCGCCGCTACCGTTATACGATGTTGAGTAATACACTTCCAACGGATTGGTGCCGGCAAAACCGCGCGCAATATCAAAGGCTAAGCGCTCATCGCTCTGCACATCAACATTAAAGGCCGGTGAAATAAGCCAGTTATCATTTGCCCGGCAGGCGCCATCAATAAAGGGTGCAAAGCTTATATTGCCAAAAGAGCCATTCCAATCCCAGTGCTCGGTGCCACTGACACTGACTTCAGTCCAGCCGGCGTTGAACGGATCAGTGGTAAAATCACGGTTATAAACCGTTACCCGGCCAACATCGGCTGCTGCGGTACCTTCAACTAACAGGTTATCGAAACGGTTATTGCCTGACGCTGAGCTGGCACCGTCTACGGTTATTTTGAAATAAACCTGTGCCTGATCATTCAGCTCGGTAACCGCAGAAAAGTCAAAGCTGCGCAGCTGAAATGAACTGCCAAGCGCGCCGCTGTCCTCGGCAAAAAACTGATAGTTAACACCATCAGTTGACCAGCTGAGCTGGCGGGAATTAAAACCGGTAGCGGTACCGCGCTGCGCCCAGCTCAGGATAATGTCCTGATAATCGGTCGTATCGACCTTAATAATGATTTCGGCGCCGTTATTGCTGTTAGCAGTGCCGCCCTGAACCGATAATGTCTGGCCAGAGGCAAAACCACTTAACGCATTAACCGTAGTACCGGCAAACGCCTGGATGGTAGTGTAAGCACCATCGCTGTTAAGTGTTTGATCAAAGTTTTGCAGACTAAGTGCACCGCTGCCGACATCAGCTGCCTGCGGGAATGACGCCGGTGCGAAACCGTTACTCCCCGACGGTAAGGTATTAAAATTCTGCGACCAATACGCAATAGGTTGTTGGGCCCATGCTGGCAGCAGCACCAGTAGCATGAGCAGGGATATTATTATTCTCATCGTTAGCAATCCATGTTGGTTTATAAAATGACGTACTGCTCCACCGTCCGTTCCAGCTTGCCTGGTATCAATAAAGTGCCGGTAACCGGCATTTTCCGGTAAAAACCGAAGCGGATACTATAGGATCAATTTATGGCAGTTTCATTAAATTAATTTCGATGAAACAATTAATTTGCTTACATTACGCTGTCTAAATACATTACAAAATTAACAGCCCCAAACACCTAAACAGCCAGCCATCTAAACATCTGATTTTACATTTGCCGTGCTTTCAGGTTTACTGGAGAGCCTAAATTAAAGGAGTTTTTATGTTTAACGTTAATCAGTATTTTGATGGCAAGGTCGCCTCTATCGCTTTCGCCGGCGAGACATTACCGGCCACAGTGGGTGTTATGTCCCCCGGCGAATATGAATTTGCGACCAGTCAGCATGAAGTAATGAGCGTGATCAGCGGTGCGCTTACGGTGTTATTGCCCGGTGCCACCAACTGGCAAACTTATAACAAAGGCCAGTATTTTGAGGTTGCCGCCAATGTTAAATTCCAGGTAAAGGTAAACCAGGATACCGCTTACCTGTGTACTTATGCATAATAGCGATGAATACCCCCGAATAAGAGCAGCCTATGCGCGGTATGCGAAGTACAGCCAAACAACCCGAACCGCAAAAGCGCCCTGAAGCATTGAAACTGGGCCAGACCATTGCGACGCTCTGGCCTTATTTAATGGCGTTTAAAGGCCGGGTGTTGCTGGCAGTTGGTGCGCTGATTGCCGCCAAAGCTGCCACCCTGATAATGCCCTGGGCATTAAAAGAAATTATTGATGCGCTCGACGCTAATATCAGCGCGGTAGTGGTATTACCCGCCGCTCTGCTACTGTTATATGGCGGCTTGCGCTTTGCTTCAGTTTTTTTTGGTGAGCTGCGGGATGCGCTGTTTGGCCGGGTCACCGAACATGCGATGCGGCAGATTGGCTTAAAAGTCTTTAAACATTTGCATAGCCTGGAACTGGCTTTTCACCTTGACCGGCAAACCGGCGGTATTAGCCGGGATATTGAGCGTGGCAGCAATGGCCTGAGCTTCTTAATGCGCTTTTTAATGTTTAATATTGTGCCAACGCTATTCGAGATTCTGGCCGTAGCAGTTATTTTCAGCCTGCTGTTTTCGCCACTCTATGCGGTTATTACCGTTATTGCGGTCGGGTTATACATCTTTTTTACCGTATTCGTTACTGAATGGCGTAATAAATTTATCCGTGAAGCAAATCAGGCCGACAACACCACCAACAGTCGCGCTGTGGACAGCCTGCTGAATTACGAAACCGTTAAATACTTTAATAATGAAGCCTATGAGGCGAAAATTTATGATGGTTTTCTGGCCAGCTGGGAGCAGGCGCGCCTGAAAAACCGTTTGAGCCTGCTGGCGCTAAACTCCGGCCAGGCGTTAATCATTGCCGCCGCCATCACCAGCCTGATGTGGCTGGCCGCGGCAGAAGTGCGGGCCGGTAACCTTAGCCTGGGCGAGCTGGTAATGGTTAACGCTTACATGATCCAGCTGTTTTTACCGCTGAATTTTTTAGGCTTTGTCTACCGGGAAATTCGCCGGGCGCTGACCGATTTAGAAAATATGCTTGGCTTACTTGGCCGTAAACCCGCTATCACTGACAGCCCGGATGCGACAGCCCTTAAGGTGCAAAACGGTGCGGTGCAGTTTGACAATGTCCGGTTTGGCTATCAGGCTAACCGCGCTATTTTAACAGGGCTCAGTTTTAGCGTACCTGCCGGCAGCAAAGTGGCCATTGTCGGGGCCAGTGGTGCCGGAAAAAGCACCCTTGCCCGTTTGCTATACCGCTTCTATGCGCTGACTGGCGGCCAGATCAGCATTGATGGGCAGGATATCAGCAGTGTGAGGTTGGATAGCCTGCGTCAGGCTATTGCCATAGTGCCGCAAGACACCGTGCTGTTTAACAGCAGTATCCGCGACAATATTCAGTATGGTAACCCGGACGCCAGCGCTGCTGATGTCGATCAGGCCATCGCCCTGGCGCACTTACGCGGCTTTATTGATAGCCTGCCGCAAGGTGATGCGACTGTTGTCGGTGAGCGGGGCTTAAAAGTTTCTGGCGGTGAAAAACAACGGATTGCTATTGCCAGAGCCATTTTAAAGAAATCGCCCATTCTGGTATTTGATGAGGCAACCTCAGCGTTGGACTCCAGCTCTGAGCAAGCTATTTTGCAGGCAATGCGTGAGGTTGCCCGCAACCATACCAGCCTGGTTATCGCCCACCGCCTGTCTACCATTACTGATGCTGATAACATTATTGTGTTAAAAGATGGCATGCTGGCAGAACAGGGCAACCATCAGCAGTTAATTGCCCGCCAGGGCGAATACGCCAGAATGTGGCAGTTACAACAACAGAAGCAAGACTGAGCCTGGCCTATTCGCCAGCCTTCTGGGCTGGCTCAGAACGGGCAGGCAGGATACTGTTGTAATGTTGCCGAAGCCAGTTGCCGTAAATGCTGTTGGTTAGCACGACTGACTGGTATCGCTGAGACATAAGGTAATTGGTCTGCCGGATCGCCGGTTATTGCCTCGAAAAATATCATAGCGCTTAGTAGCGTTCCTTCTAAATTTGCATGATTACCATCAGCCATATGCAAACGCAACTCTGGCTGTTGCCGCAGACTGGCATACCAGGCTAACGGCACCGGCGCTACACAAGTCGCCTCTTCCTCAGCGATACTGCGATGCAGCATATACACCCGGTTGCCCTCTTCGTTGTTACCATATCTGGCATGCTCCGGGAATAATATTGGCGTCGCCTGCCGGGATTTAATTAATGCCAGCCAGTATTTAGCCGCATCTGTCGGATGGGTCACCAGCCCGGATGTCGAATATTTCTGGCCCTGCACAATAACATGGCTCCAGCTTTGAGTGACAAGCAGCGACTCGGTTTCGGAATCAGTTAATCGCTCATCCAGAAAGCCGGCCCCCCCAGCGACATAGGTATGCACTGCCGCCTGCGGCCGGCCAACCTGCAGTAATTGCTGCAACTGCCCTGCCAGGTTGTTAACGTGGACATGGCTGTTACCCAGCAATGCCACTCTGAACTCATTCACTGTGCGGTTATCCGGAACAGGCTGACCTGCGCCCTCTACTGCCGACTTCGGTGGCAGGATAACAGCTGTTGGCACTTCGACAGCCTGCTCTGACGAGGCGTTGCACCCCGCTATACCCAGGCTAACTAACAACACCAGATAATTTAAACGGCTCAGACGCTGCATCATATTCTTGACTCAACATAGTGAAATAATGCGTAAGGTTATGCAAACGGCGGGCTTAAAAACAGGGTTCCGACATGATGTTTAGCAGATGAATTGCTTAGCAAAATCTTACGGTAATGCCAAAGCCCGATAAGCAGCGTCTCTGACATTGCGCCAGATCAACCCCCGCCCGGTAAAAGCCGACTATGCTTTATACAATGGGTAAAATAAAAGGGGGCGTTATGCCACTACAACAACTAAAACATAAATTATTAGTTCATAAAGTGCAGTTAGAACGGCAGTTAAATGCCATTCATCACGATTTTCAGCAAGGCCGCAGTGCCGATGCGGCTGAGCAGGCCGCTGAGCGGGAGAACGAGCAAGTGCTGAATTCGCTGGAGCACAATGCAGCAGAAGAGTTAAAGCAAATTAATATTGCCCTGCAGCGGATGGAGCAAGGCGAATACCTGCACTGCAGCCAGTGTGGTGAGGACATCGGCGTTGAGCGTCTGAATGCCGTGCCCTTTACTACCCTGTGCATCAGCTGCGCTAATACGCCTGTGTAGCACTACATACCTGAACTGACTGTTTGGCAAGCTGTTGTTTTGGTGTCAGAGCTGTAACTGTTGCACCACAAACTCACAAAGTTGATGACTGCTAAGCAAGGTTTTATGGTGCGCTGTGTTGCTGCCACCTGTTGCCAGCTGCTTAATAAAAGCCTCCAGCATAGATACAAAACCGCGTTTGTACAGGGTGCTTTGCCAGTCGTTTACCGCAAGTTGCTGTTGCCGGTTATCCGCCATCAGATGCCCCTGCACCAGGTTATCTACCTGCCAGTGCTGGTTATCGGCGAAATACTCCAACCGTTCAAAGTTACCGCCTGCCGACCGGTTCATTGATACTGACACCAGCGTATTACCGGACTGCCAGTTTACCTGCACACAACTCAGTTGCCCGTCGTTAACGCGGCCATACACCGCAGGCGTAAAGTTGCCACTGTTATGTAACGCGCTGGCATAGTGGGCAAAATCAAGCAGATGAATAAAATCGTCATAGACAAAGGTACGCGTATCGGCTGGCAGATTATAACGGTTTTTCTGATAATGCAGTTGGTTCGGTACGACAGCCAGAGCCGACTGGTACAAGGGGACATAACGGCGGTTGAATCCAACAAACAATAGCAGGTTTTGCCGCTCTGCTAAGGCTAGTAACTGCTCACACTCTGATAACTGATAACTCAGTGGTTTATCAATAAATACCGCAATACCAGCATTCAGCAGCTGTATCGCAATACTGAAGTGACTGTCGGTACTGCTATGGATCATTACTGCGTCGGGTCGGGCAGCGATTAACTGCGTAAGCTCTGTGTAACCTTCCTTAATACGGTATTGCTGCATTAGCCGCTGCAATACTGCCGCTTGCCGGGTGCAGAGCAGTGGTGTAATACCCGGCATAGCAGCTATTAAGGGTAAATAGGCTTTCTGGGCAATATCGCCAAGCCCTAACAGCGCAATCCTCATGCCGTAACCTTGTTTGATTGAACTGCAAACAGATTACGCGAAAGCGTGCTGTTCTAACAAGCCGCAAACAACTGTCAGCCCAGATGCTGCTTAAAAAAGTCGATTGTGCGCTGCCACGCCAGCTCGGCAGTTTCTTTATTGTAGCGCGAGGTAGAATCGTTATGAAAACCATGATGCGAATCGGGGTAACGGTGCACGGTAAATTGCACATTATGCTTTTGCAGTAGCGCCTCAGCCTCCGGCCACATCGCATTAACCCGGCTATCCAACTCCCCCAACTGCACCAGTAGCGGCGCTTTTATATCAGCTATCTTATCGGCCGCTGGCGGTGAGCCATAAAAAGGTACGCCGGCATCGACAATATCAGGTAGCTCGGCGGCCAGTAAGCCGGTCATCGCCCCACCAAAACAAAAGCCGACTACACCCAATTTACCTGAGCCGGCATCCAGCTGTTTTAACCAGCGGGCAGCAGCTTTTAAATCAGCAACAATTTTCTGTCTGTCCATACTCCCTTGCATTTGCCGGCCATCGTCATCATTACCCGGATAGCCACCGAGCGGCCACAGTGCATCTGGCGCAAAGGCAATAAAGCCCGCTTTAGCCAGGCGACGGGCCACATCTTCAATATAAGGGTTTAACCCTCTGTTTTCGTGAATAACCAGTACCATTGGCAGCTTAGTTTCAGCTTTGGCTGGGGTAACCAGATAGCCACGCCCCTCGCCATGGCCCTCTGGCGAGGGAAACGTTTCATAGTTGGCGCTAATATCCGGGTCATTAAAAGATACCTGCTCAGCCAGCGCATAATTTGGCATTAAACCACCCAGAATACTGGCAGCCGCTGCAGTGCTTAATGCCAAACCACCAATAGCGGTCAGAAAATCCCGCCGGTTTAATAAGCCATGAGCATATTTGTCATATAGCTCATACGCTTTAGCGGGAATGGCAACAGTTGACGATGTGTTACGCTTAGTCATTATTATTTTTCCTGATTAGAAGCAGCCATGATGCTGGTAACGATCGGTACGCTGCAAATTTGCACAAAGTTTAGTATAGCGGCTAAAAAATAGTTGTCCGAAGCAAGCTTGGTCACTGGCAAACGGCGTTGCAACTGATATGCTAATCAGCATTATTTGGAAACGGGAAAACCTTATGTTACTGGCAGTGTTAGCGTTAATTTCTGGTCTGGCGTTACTGGTCTGGAGTGCCGATCGCTTTGTCGATGGCGCCGCGGCGGCAGCACGTTTTGGCGGCATGCCGCCATTATTAATTGGTATGCTGGTGGTGGGGTTTGGTACCTCGGCGCCGGAAATGGTGGTCTCAGCCATGGCTGCAGCAGACGGCAACCCGGCTTTAGCTCTTGGCAATGCTTATGGCTCAAATATTACCAATATTGCACTGATTATTGGCTTAGTTGCCCTGCTTAGCCCGATTAACGTCCACTCCCAGGTCCTTAAGAAAGAGTTACCCTTACTGCTGGCGATTACCTTATTTGCCGGCTGGCAGCTGTTTGATCATCAGTTAAGCCGGTTTGATGCCTGGTGTTTACTGGGTGTATTTGCAGCAGTGATGGCCTGGTCTGTCTGGCAGGGTATGCGCAACCCGCAAGATGCCTTGGCAGCTGATGTTGATACCGAGCTAAGCGGCAATAGCATGACCTTAAAACAGGCCCTGTTCTGGCTGATACTGGGGTTGATACTGTTAATCATCGCCTCCCGCTTTCTGGTATACGGCGCGGTGTATATCGCGCAGGGTCTTGGGGTAAGTGACTTAGTGATTGGCTTAACCGTGGTCGCTGTTGGTACGTCGTTGCCCGAGCTGGCCTCATCATTAATGGCGATTAAAAAGGGCGAGCACGACATCGCCCTGGGTAATATTATTGGTTCTAACCTGTTTAACACCCTGGCAGTGGTCGGTATCGCAGCGCTAATTGAGCCGATGGCGGTCGATGCCGTGGTGCTCAGTCGCGACTGGACCTTAATGTTTGGCTTAACCGTCGCCTTGTTAGTGCTGGGTATTGGCATTAAAAAAGCGGGCCGGATTAACCGGCTGGAAGGCGCCCTTTTACTGGCAATATTTGTTGGCTATACCGGTTATTTAATCAGCAGCGCCTTCTGATTTAACCCCGCGTCAAATTCTGTGCGGCTTTTGTTTTGCTTATGCCATGCATTAGTCGCACAGAAAACTCTGCTTACAGTTTTTTGCAAACCTTGCTGCCCTGCTGTGCTATTACTAAAAGCCATATTTAAACAATGATATCAATAAAAAATCCTGATAAAAACCAAGGGACACTTATGTTTAAACTCAGAAAAGCAGCACTATTATGCGGCCTCAGTCTTGCGCTTAATGCCACTGTTATCAGTGCTGCCAGCGCGGCTAGTGGCACCCGTTTACTACAACAACCCGATATTTCCGCTAATCATCTGGCTTTTGTGTATGGCGGTGATATCTGGTTAACTGACCGCAACGGCCAGAACCCACGCCAGCTTACCAGCCATCCGGCCAGTGAGTTTGCACCAAAGTTCTCGCCCGACGGCAACTGGTTGGCCTTTTCTGCCAGCTACGATAACAATACCGATGTCTATGTTATGCCGGCAACGGGCGGCCCCGCCACCCGGCTGACATTCCATCCCGGTGCCGATACCGTCAATGGCTGGAGCGCCGATGGCAAAAGCGTTTTATTTGCCTCTAACCGGGAAATTGCCAATAGCCGCAGCAATCAGCTGTTTCAGATAAGTGTCGATGGTGGTTACCCCAGCAAACTGATGGAAGCGGTGGCCTTTGAAGGCGAGCTGTCTAATGATGGCAAAAAACTGGCTTACCGGCCGAACAACATGGCCTACAGCGGCGCCAGTGGCTGGCGCCTGCACCGCGGTGGCAGCACGCCACCAGTCTGGATTATTGATCTGGAAAAGCAGCAACTGGAGAAAATCCCCCACCCGAATGCCAATGAATTTAACCCGTTCTGGCTAGGTGATACGGTATATTTCTTATCTGACCGTGATAACACGGCGGTAAATCTGTTCCGCTACAGCGATAAACAGGTTGAACAACTGACCAATAACACCGACTGGGATTTACGCAGTGCCGCCGGCCATGGCAACAGCATAGTGTATGAAGCCGGTGGCTTTTTGCATCAGTTTGATGTTAATAGCGGCCAGAGCCAGCCAATTACCATTAATATCACTACCCAGTCGGCCCAGAAACGGCCACAGTGGAAAGATGCCAGCAAGACCTTAACCAGCGCCCGGCTGTCAACTACCGGCCAACGGGTTGTGGTAAGTGCCCGCGGTGATATTTTCACCGTGCCGGTAAAAGATGGCAGCAGCCGCAACCTGACCCAAAGCAGCGGTGTGCGGGAATTTGATGGCTTATGGAGCCCCGATGGCAGCAAAGTGGCTTATATTTCTGATGCCGGCAATAAGCATCAGTTAGTATTAGAAAATCAGGACGGGTTAACCAAACCTGAAGTGTTTGAATTGTCTGACAACGGCTACTTTAACCTGCTGAGCTTTTCACCCGATGGTAACCTGATTGCCTATCATGATAATCATTTAAACCTGTATGCGTTTAACCTGAAAACCAAGCGCAGCCAGAAGCTTGACACCTCGTTACGGCGGACTAACTTTAACGTGTCATTCTCACCCGACAGCCGTTATCTGGCTTATACCGTATCGGGCGAGAACTATTTCAGCCAAATTAAATTATTCGATTTTCAAAGTAACAAAACCAGCCAGATCACCGATAGCATGAGTGAAGCTGATAACCCGGTGTTTACTCAGGATTACTTATACTTTACCGCCTCGGTTAATACCGGTCCGTCCCAGGTGGGCCTTGATTTATCCACCCGCGAACGGCCGGTGCGCAAAGCCATATACGCTTATGTGCTGGCCAGTGATGGTAAATCGCCGTTACTGCCAGAAAGCGGCGATGAGCCCAAAAAATCAGCTGCGGCTGAAGATAGTAAGAAAGATGATAAAAAAGGCAAAGATGCAGAAAAGCCCGCAGTAAAAGCGGTCAAGCTTGAGTTAAACGGCCTGCAAAACCGCATCGTTGCCCTGCCGGTGGCTGAGCGTAATTACGCGAGTTTAAGTGTGGCTGATGATGGCGCGCTGTTTTATCTGGAACGCACTCAGCCGGGCAGCAGCAATGAGCCACCAGGCTCAGATGGCCGCAACAGCGCCACGTTACACCGGTTTGATTTTAAAGAAAAAGAGGCAAAAAGCGTTAAGCAGAATATCGCCAGTTATACCTTAAGCGACGATGGCAAAAAAATCCTGCTAATTACTATGCCCAATAAGCTGGAAGTCGGTGATGCCAATGCCAAACCTGAGGCAAAAGCGGTGTCGTTAGCTGAAGTTCGCAGCTTTGTTGACCCGGCTCAAGAATGGCAGCAGATATTTGATGACGCCTGGCGCATGCAGCAGGAATATTTCTACGATGCCAATATGCATGGCATCAACTGGCAGGCTGTTTACGATAAATATCAGCCGATGCTGGCACATGTGCAACGCCGGGAAGATTTAAACGACGTACTGGTGCAAATGATTGCCGAACTGCAGGTTGGCCATAACCGGATAGGTGGTGGCGATGTGCATCAGGAAGGCAGTAGTAAAGTCGGTTTGCTCGGCGCCGATTTCACTATCAACAATGGCAAGTACCAGTTTAAAACGGTATACCAGGGCGATCGCTGGAGCCCGTTCTTAAAGGCCCCGTTAAATGTACCAGGCGCCAGTGCCAAAGCCGGCGACTATTTACTGGCTGTTAATGGCCGCGAGCTAAGCGCCAGCGACAATGTATTTGCGCTGTTGGATAACACCCAGGGCAAACAGGTGGTGCTAAGCATTAGCGACGATGCCCGTGGCAAAAATCGCCGTAATATTACCGTTGAGCCGGTAGCCAATGAAAACCAGCTGCGCTTATGGCACTGGGTGGAGCAAAACCGCAAACTGGTCGCAGATAAAACCGATGGCAAGGTTGCCTATGTGTATTTGCCTAATACTGCAGACGGTGGTTTTTACTTCTTTAACCGGATGTTCTTTGCTCAAACCGATAAACCGGCGGTTATTCTGGATGAGCGGAAAAACGGTGGCGGCCAGGCTGCCAATTACATCACCGAAATTCTGGCCCGGCCGTTTTTATCCGGCTGGAAAGACCGCGATGGCCTGATTTTCACCACGCCGGGCGCCGGTATTTACGGCCCGAAAACCATGCTGATTGATCAGGATGCCGGCTCAGGTGGCGACTTCCTGCCATGGTCATTTAAGCGCCTTGGTTTGGGTAAAACCATCGGCACCCGCACCTGGGGTGGGCTAATTGGTATTTCCACTAACCCACCGATGATCGATGGTGGCTTCCATGTGGTACCGTTCTTCCGCTTCTATACCCCCGATGGCGAATGGCGGGTTGAGAACGAAGGCGTCGCACCGGATATTGAAGTGGAACTAGATCCTATCGCCGTTAACAAAGGCGTCGATGTTCAGTTAGAACGTGCCATAGAGCACACGCTAAGCGAGCTAAAAGCCAACCCGCCGAAAGATCACAGTAAGGCACCGGCCATGCCGACAAAGCTCGGTTTGTAATTTTCAGCCCTAAAACCAAAAAACCGCTGCCAGGCAGCGGTTTTTTTATCACTGTATTACCACACTTATTCTGGAGGCTACGCCAACACCTGGCGTCAATCTGCATCAAATACCTGTCAGTATTCTTTGCAAACCCACTTTCCACAAACAACACTAAAGTAGTAACTACTTGTATAGCAACCCTATTATTTTTCTGGTTTAAAAATTGCTTATTTTTTAGCCAACTCCAAATTATCGTTAGTATGTAAGCCCCCTATCTGTAGCTGCCTTTAAGCCGTCGGCATCTAAAACACTCATGTTTTACAGGTTTATTAAGGAATAGCTATGTCCAGAACACTAAAACTACTTACCCTGCCCTTTTTAGCCTTGTTTTTCTTTGCCCAGTTTGCCGAGGCAACCCTTGTCAGGTCGTCAGGCAGAGGCACTTTGAGCGGCAACTACTCCCAGGCTTTTTATTTTGTAGACAATCAATATTTAAATGAGGTAGGCATAATTGAATCCGCCTTTGAATTTGACAGCCCCTTCGCTGCGAACAGCATTGTACGAGCAATAGGTGGTGGTGGCCCAGGTGTAAGTTCAGTGCCTAACGATTGTACTTTTGGTTATACCCAGGATGACTTAGATAACTTAGAACTAGACATTGATTATTGGCGAACTGAATTAAGTTATGGCCGGATTACCGACGCCCAGTTTGACGCTGAGGTAGCCGCGTTAGAATTCGCAATATACGGCGAGCCCTGTGTCTGGGAATTTAACCAGGGTGATGCGCTGGATATGTTTGGCTTTTTCAGCCTGTATTTTGATACGCCAGATGTCAGCTACAACGTTAACTGGCTAATTGATGGTGTTTCCCTGCCAGGCGATATTAATACCGCAGGTGATCTGGTGACTCCGGATGGCACCATTAATAATGGCTGGGTCACCTTAAATACGCCACCCACCATGGATTTTGCCCCGGGAGACTATATGGCTTATGTTTCTGTCGGCTTATCGTCCAGCCAGGGCCGGTTTTTCTGGACCAGTAGCGAGCCGGGTAACGAAATCGTATTTGAAGAAAAATGCATTGAAAAGCCGAATCCTGACTTTGACCCGGACAACCCGGATCTTGGCATTGATCCCTTTATCGATGTATGTGGCTATACCAATGTCTACAGAGATTCCTTGGAAGTTAGTGACCCACCCCTATCGTTCTTTTCTGATGGTGAAATGCTCCGTATTTTGCCCGCCAGTAACGGACCGGTCACCCAGGTAAATGCCCCGGCCTCTATTGCACTATTGTTATTAGGCTTGGTTGCACTGATAGTAAGACGGCGGCAACCGGCAGCACAATAATAATCCTTGCGGAAGACACTGCCGGAAATAGAAAGAGGCGACAGCCTCTTTCTATTTAGTGCGATTGTTGTTTGATAACGAGTCATCGGCAAACAAGGCTAAGGCCTCAACTTTTTGGCGGGCTAAGTCATCATGGATAAACTGAATTAACTGTTGAAACTCCGGATCATCTGTCAGGCTTGCCAATAGTGGATCATTTCTGGTCCACCATTCGCGCCAGCCAATATCTACCGCTTTTGCGAATGCTTGAATAGCTCGCTCGGGGTTGCCCTCCAGCGCATAAATCCGTGCAGCCAAATAGTGAAGTTCGAAATAAGCGATGGAAGAATTCAGCTGCTGGTTCAGCAAACTTCGGCAATGGTTGATCAGGTCAAGCGCCACCTCTTTATTACCCAATTCTTGTTGGGCCCAGGCAATTTCAATTGCAGGTGAACAATATGGCATGCCAAACATATCAAGCTGGTCAATAAGGCTGGAGTTCTCCGTTAACATCCGCAATGCTTTTTGTTTATCACCAAACATAGAGTGATACCAACCGGCTTCAAATTGAACCCAATAATCGTCAGGGTTAGCGGCCACACTAAAATCTATCTGTTTAAATAACACGTCAAAATTTTCATCCTGAATCAGAAGCATCGACTGAAACTGATCGACTACACTCGTCCATTTAGGATCTGTTGCCACCTGTTTTACCGTGTTAGTTAGCCCAAGATGCAATAGTGGGCTAATCAATTTTGTAGCTAGCAAATGATCATCAGGCGAGAGTTGGTTGGCTAATTTTGCCTCACGAATTGCCCCTACTAAATCACCCTGACTAAAATAAAGATCTGCCAACCCCTGATAAGAAAAAGTCGACTCGGGATGGTCAATTTGTATTTGCTGAAAAATCGCTTCAGCTTCTTTAAAACGGCCAAATTTGGTTAGGGTAACGCCTAAATTATAACTATTAGTCAGGAATAACGGGTCTAGCTCCTGCGCTTGCTGCAGAGCTGACAGTGACTCATCAAAACGCTGCAATGAGTTTAGTGCCAGAAATTTCCACATATAGGCAATGGCTAAGCTGGGATTTAATTTAGTCGCTTGATCAAAGTTTGTGAGTGCATTGGCATATTCGTCTTTAATAAAATAAATATAACCTTGAACTGCATACACCTTGGCCATTTCTGGCTGTCGCGCCAGTGCTTTATCAATATTTTGCTGTGCTAAGTTAGCTGCAATATCAGTTTTTATTATACCAAAGCCTGTGTCATTTTCTGCCAATAACATTAAAGTATCAGCCAGTCCGACATAGCCATTGGCATATTCAGGGTCCAGTGCCACCGCCTGCTCAAATAACTGGCGGGCCTGTTGCATCGCTTCAGTGGTTTGTTTACGGTACTGCTCGCGGCCTTTTAGGTACAGTACATAGGCATCGGCGCTGCGGGTACCGGCTAAGTTTTCAAAGCTACCGGCGGCGGCGTAGCTATCCTGTAACTGGTTAACCACTGAGCGGCCAATATCCTGCTCTAACTTCGCCACGTCAGCTAATTCACGGGCATAGCTATTGCTCCACAGGGTGCTGCCGCTTTTCACATCCAGCAATTGCACCCGCACATTCAGCCGATTGTCGGTGGCGTTAACACTGCCAGTCAGCACGGTATCAACCTGCAAGCGCTGGCCAACTTGTTGTGCGGTTAAGCCCTGCTCAGTTAAAAACTGGCTGGATCGCGAGGCCGATACTTTAAAATTGGCGGCGCTGCCGAGCAAACTGGTCATCTCTTCCGCTAAGCCCAGCGCTAAATAGCCCTGGTCCTGCCCCTCGCTGTTATCACTAAACGGCAGCACTGCAATGGTACTCACTGCGTTGCTGTCTAACGCTGCTTCCGCAATCTCCTGTTGCTTTGCCAGCTGTTGCTGCTCGAGCACGCCATAATACTCAATGCCAACATAGCCACTTAGCAGCATCACTAATACTAAACCGGCCCACTGGCGGGCACCCGGCGCGGTTGCGGGTTTATCCTGCTCATTAGCACTGGCAGTGCGGGTAATGCCGCTAAAGCTGATATCACAATACCAGGCCAGATAAATAACCAGCGGCAGGCAGCACAGTAGTAACACAAGCAGCGCTGAACCCAACAAAGGGTTCAGCGCCAGGGTACTGGTTAACACAGAAATAATTTGCAGCAGTAACCAGCTTAGCCCCAGATAAATCAGGACTGATTTAACCACTGCGCGGCGTTTTAACTCTGTAAGAAAGGTTTTCAAAATGAGTTAGACTTTAGATGTATCGAATATACAAGAGCCTAGTCAACAACTTGCGTTTATTCAACCGCGCGGGTGGTTAACTACTGTCTTTAACCGATGTTAATTAACCAATGGACCCGGGCGGATGTTAGCAGCAAGGCTTAACCGGCAAAAACAGCCGCAAAAACCATTCTTCTAAATGTAAAAATGGACAAGTGTTCACTGAATTTTATTTTTCCTTTTATAAAATAAATTTTTATTTTTAATTAATTCATATGCTTGAAACAGCCAAAACGAAATACTGTAAAACAAACTGGCCAAACCAGATATTTTAGTGTACAAATGTGCGCTGAAATTTCAGGTAGTATATTAACGGATAGCAGAGAATCAGGTGAAGCCCTTATTAAGCCGCCTTTGGCGCACGTTTTGTTTAATGCTGGCAAATCAGCCGTCTTTAACCTTGTACTTTTTGCCATTAATTCAGCGGCTATGGCCCGGCTTTTTACCTGGGTTATACCGGGCTCGTTTAGTTAGTCAGCAATGGCAAACAACGGATATGCTCCTGCTGACTGTTAAGGTATCTGAGCGCTGGACGGGTTTTGTACCAGGTCAGCATATTGTATTAACCATTAAAAATAACGGCCGTTACCTAAGCCGGCCTTTTAGTATTTGCTCTTCGCTCAAGCTGTGGCAAAGCCAGCAGCAAATTCAGCTATGCTGCAAAGTAAACGCTATGGGTGAAGTTACCCCGCTGTTAGCGCAACTAGCCAACGCCAGTATGCTGAATATCAGCCTGGCACAGGGCGATTTTCACTGGCAGCAACCCGATTTGCCCGCCATGTTTATTGCAGCAGGCTCCGGTATTACGCCTGTAGCGGCCATGCTACTTAGCCAGCGCCACTGGCTGGCGCCAGTCACGTTGCATTATCGTTGCCGTGGTGCAGAAAACGCCGCGTTGCTAACAGCACTGCAACAGCTTGCTACCAGACAGCCGCTGTTTCAGTTGCAGTTATCGGATAGTCGCGTTGAACCGGCAGCTGCCTGGCAACAGCAACTTATAGCCGATATCAGCCACCAGCAGTTTTATCTGTGCGGGCCTGCCGCTTTTATGCAACAGCAACGCAATGCACTGGTCAATGCCGGCATTAACTCGACAGCTATTCGGCAAGAACAATTTGGCGTAGCTATGTCAGGGCCAGCTGATCCAGAGGCAGATGCCTCAACGTTATCCGGCCATTTTATCCGGGCCGGTACCCGCATCGCGGTATCGCTGAACCGACAGCAAAGCCTGCTGCAAAACGCTGAACAATATGGCCTTACCCCGCGCTTTGGCTGTCGGGTCGGTGTTTGTTTTCAGTGCGTCTGCGACAAAGTATCAGGCCAGGTGCGTGATATCCGAAGTGGCGACTTAAGTGGTCATGGCGCCGAACAAATTCAGCTGTGTGTCAGCCAGCCAGTAACCGAACTTGTGATTAAGCTGTAACAGGACTTCCATGAGACTTTCCACAGAACAATTTAATGCCCTCGAGCAAGAACTCGACAATGTAAAAAAACAAGTGCAACAGCAGTTGGGCGAGGCTGATGCGCGCTATATCCGCCGGGTATTGTTAGTGCAGCGGATCAGTGCCATCAGTGGCCGGGTGTTAATGGTGCTGGGCTTTATTACGCCCTGGTTTTGGCTGCTCGGCGTGTTACTGTTGGCGCTGGCCAAAATTCTCGACAATATGGAAATTGGCCACAATGTATTACACGGCCAGTATGACTGGATGAACGATCCTATACTGCACTCCAGACGGTTTGAATGGGATATTGCCTGTGATGCCGGCTCCTGGCAGCGCACCCATAATTTTGAACATCATACCTATACCAATATCATAGGTTTGGACCGCGATTTTGGCTATGGCCTGTTGCGCTTAAGTAATGACTTTCGCTGGCGGCTGCGTAACCTGTGGCAAGGTGGTACTTACCTTGTGCTTAGTATGTTATTTCAGTGGGGCGTGTCGTACCACGAACTGGCAGCACAACGGGTGTTTGCCGGTAAGAAGAAAGCAGATCGCCACTCGCAGGTAACTGACCGCGAACTTAAACATGCATTCTTCAGCAAAGGCGCCCGCCAGTTGCTAAAAGATTATCTGTTTTTTCCGTTAATTGCCGGGCCAATGTGGCTATGGGTGTTAACGGGGAATTTACTGGCGAATCTTATCCGTAATTTATGGACCTCAACCGTAATTTTCTGCGGCCACTTTACCAAAGACGTGCATACGTTTAGTGCTGCAGAATGCGAAAACGAAAGCCGGGGCCAGTGGTATTACCGCCAGATGTTGGGCTCATCAAACTTTACCGGCCCGACCTGGTTGCATATTTTAACCGGCCATTTAAGCTGCCAGATTGAGCATCACTTATTTCCGGATATTCCAGCCAGGCATTACCCGGCGATGGCACAGCAGGTACAGGCTATTGCTGAAAAGTATGGCATTAGCTACAACACTGGCAGCTTTATCAGTCAGTACAGCAGCGTATTCTGGCGTATTATGCGCTACTCGTTGCCGGGCGGGGAGAAAGCGTTGAAAACGACGCTGAAAACGACAGAATAAGCAGACTCGTAACGCAGAAGTGGTCTGTCACTCTGCCTGTTCGTCAGCCGGGTTAGCAGCATTAGTATCGTCAGACTGTTTTGCGGGCAAGCGCCCGGCTTTACGTAGCGCGTCATGCAGCAAATACTCTATCTGGCCGTTAACGCTGCGAAACTCATCCTCTGCCCAGCGCTGCAAGGCGCTGAGCATTTTGTCGTCCAGCCGTAAGGCAAAGGCTTTTTTCGCCACAAGCGCCCCGACTAATACAGGCTACCGGTATTTAACACCGGTTGCACATGATGATCGCCACACAATACCACCAGTAAATTACCGACCATGGCGGCTTTGCGCTCATCGTCCAGCTCTACCACATTGCGCGCTGATAACTGCTCCAACGCCGATTCCACCATACCAACCGCACCTTCGACAATTTGCCGCCGCGCCGCAACAATAGCCGCTGCCTGTTGACGCTGCAGCATGGCGCTGGCAATTTCCTGGGCATAAGCCAGGTGGCTGATGCGCGACTCCAGTACCTGCACCCCGGCTTTATTCAGCCGTGCCTGAATTTCACTTTTTAGCAGCTCAGTAATGTCATCGGTACTGCTACGCAGGCTGATATCATCATCATTTCCGGCATCATAGGCATAGCTGGATGCTAAATGACGGATCGCCGACTCGCTTTGAATGCTAACGAAATTCTCATAATTATCCACTTCAAATACCGCTTCGGCGCTATCAACCACTTTCCAGACTACCACTGCAGCAATTTCCACCGGGTTACCGGCGCTGTCATTTACCTTCATTTTGCTGCTTTCAAAGTTACGCACCCTAAGCGACACTTTCTGCTTGCTATATAGCGGGTTAGACCAGCGCAAACCGTTATTTAAATCGGTGCCAACATAGCGGCCAAACAACTGCAGTACCGCCGACTGATTCGGGTGCACCATATAAAAGCCAAACCAGCACACCAGCACTACAACTGCAGCTAGTAAAAATACGGCTTTAATCACACCTGGCATGACAATAGCCGCAGCCACCATTAACACCTGCAATATCAGCAGCACGCCAATCATGCCAAAGCCACCTTTGCTGTTAATCATTCGTTCCTGCAACATAACCCACCCCATTAATATGATATTATTTTGATATCACTTTAATAGATATTTAGCAAAAGGCAAGAAAAAAGCTCAATATTGCGGCGATTACCAGACAGCCACGCCACTCTCTCTGATCAGTTCCGGTTCTGACAGCGCTATCTGATTTTGACTATTGCATTCTCTACAATTGTAGACTAGCATCTCTACACGTGTAGACTTACTGTATGGTTAATATGTCTCTGTCTGATTTCGAACTGGAAGTAATGCAAATATTCTGGGAATTGAAGGAAGCAAGCGCTCCTGAAATTCATAAAATTATTGAAAATAAAAGAGCGGTAAAATACTCAACAGTAAAGACAATTATCGATAGATTGGAAAAAAAAGAAGCTGTTACTCGCAGTCGTTCTGACGGCAGAATTATTTTTTATCTTCCCGTGATGGAAAAGCAAAATGTACGTGCTCCACTTATAAAGGAATTTATTAATAGAGTTTTCCTGGGAAAAAGCAGGCCTTTGGTTGCGCATATTATTGAGCAAGAAGAACTAAGCATTAAAGACATAGAGTACCTGGAGTCGGTATTAAGAGAAAAAAAGAAGGAACTCAGGTAGATGTGGAGCTACTTTTTAGTCAATATTTTAATGTTTATCAGTGCAATTTCATTAATGAAATTTGTAAAGCTATCGGCAAAAGCGAATTACCTCATGTCATTATTCGCTATTCTGGTATGGTTTATTCCTTATAGCCTTATTTCGGGCATTATCCCTGGCTCAGTATTAGCCGAACCAATTATCGTTTCATTTACAAATAGTGCTTTGGCCGGTACTGCCGCCGACATTTCTTCTAAGCAAGTAAATATAGATTTCATAATTAAAATGACATTTAAAACCCTGATTTCGCTTGGGTTCCTCATTTTTGTGTATCGACTGCTTAGATTACATAACTGGAAAAGGAAGCTGCTATTAAGCAATGCGCTAATGCCTTTGCATAGCCTTACTAACCAGCACAAGATCCCTGTTTTTTCAACACAATATCACTTGGGGGGGTATTTACTGGGAGTGCTGAATCCAATCATCGTTATCTCAGATAAAATACAAGAAAAGAGCTTTATTGATCTTATTATTGCGCACGAAAAGCAGCACTGGAAACGGAACGACAACCTACGGCTTTTAATTTTAGAGTTTTGCTCATGCCTTTTCTGGTGGAACCCACTGGTTGGCAAAATGGTAGATTTAAATCGCTTTTATATCGAAGCACTCTGTGATGAGGAAGCCAGTAAAAAATATGGCAAAGATAAATATATCAACGATCTTTCATCTTTAACCTTATTTATTGGTTTGCATAAAACCAGTCAGTTAGCTTCAAATATTGTATCTGTTGACACATCAACTACCTCCAGAATTAAGCTCTTAAAGGAAAACCGAAAAATGAACTTCAGCAACAAACTGCTTTTTGCACTATCAATCTTTGCGATGACCACCGCTATTTCATGGAACACGCTTGCTACAGCAATTCCAGACAGAGATAACAAACCAGCGCATGCAAACCCGGAAGAAATAGGTTCGTTATTAGCGTTTGACATAGATATTTTATACAACAGAGAAACCTCAGGAGAATACCGTACCGAAGATAGGCATTCAGCTAAACTAGAGATTTGGTCAGAATTTGCAGAAAAAGTATCTTTCAAATTTAATGATGGCTTTTCATTCAATTATAAAGCGACAGATCTTGGTGACGCAATTTTGCTGGAGCTGGAACTAGTAGAAAATATAAATAACGAATCCGTCACAGTGGCCTCTCCCACTCTTCAGGTTGCTGTAGGTAAGGAGGCTGTTATTGAAATCGATAATCCAGGTATAAGCCAGAATGCATATCGAATAAAAGCGATTCCTTATAAAAAGGTTAGGCCAACCGAGTAATCCCGAGCATTTTTAATTCGGCAGTTAAACATAGTGTGGTATTAGGGCACTAAGTCATTTTCTAACAACGTTTGTTGCTTGTGCCCTGTGTGAAAGCGCCAACCCGATATTAAGCTGCCCAATCTCCCGCTGGGCAGCGGAATATCAGGTCGTTTTGCTGCGCAGAAAAAACGCTACTATTACTGACGTGATGCTGCCCATTACCGCAGCGCCTATCAGGCTCTGGATTATATAGCTGGGTAAATTAAAGTACGCTGCCGCCTCTTCTGCTGACATCATCTGCTGTGCAACGGCATACGCCTGCACATTGGTAAAATAATCAGGGCTTATTACAGTGTGAAATAACCACTGGCATAGCGGGCTTAGCAATACGACTACCAGGGTTATCAGCAAACCCGCAACTATGCCCTGTTTCCAGCTCATCACCCCGTTATAATCCCGCCGTTTTTTCTGACGCAGCGCCAGTACAAAAATCAAAATAGCCGGAATGGCAAACAAGTTAGTATAGGTGGCATGATGCTCAATATAAGCCCCATGCAGCCCGACTATGTGCTCCAGCCACAGCCATAGCAACATTACCAGCGTAAAAATAATGCCCCAGCGTATTTCTGTCAGATGCTTTTGCATAACGTATTGTTCTTATTAGATTAGACACAGCAGAACTATAGCGCTTTTTGCAACAAATACCATGCCTTAACGGCGGTTAAGGCTAATTCCAACCGCTGTTGTTTCAGATCAACCCTATGGCCTGCAGCAGGCTCGCGAGCAGCGAAAGGCTATGATAAGCTGATTTTACTTTGTTTAAGCTGGCAGGGTTTATAATTTTATGAGCGGCTTTACCTCCCTTTATCTGTTTGTTGAACGTACCTTTTTTGGCACACTAAGCCGGAAAATCATCGGAAATATCAGTTTTTTAGCTGTTTTTTTTCTGCTGGCAATATATATGGCTTACCCTGAGGGCGGTGCAAACGGCCGCTGGTGGGCTTTACTGCTGCTGGGCCTGAGTGCCTTTATTTTTACCATTGGCTATATGCATTATTTATTTGTGCGGCCAGTTAAAACCCTGGTTGGGGCGCTGCACGATACTAACCGCAAAGGCACTGATTTAAACCTGCGCCTGCCGGCGTTTACTTTTGATGAGTTTCGCACCTTATCGGAGGAGTACAACCAGTTTGTCGGCCAGCTTGGGATATTACTAGGCGATATTCACCAGCAGGCGCGGGAAACCCATCAGGTTAACGAGCAGGTTTCAACGGCAGTAAAAAGCACCCGGCAGCATTTACAGGATACCGAAAAACGCAGCGGCCAAATTCGCCGCGACAGCGATCAGGTGCTGGATAACCTGGCTGAAATTGTTCAGCATGGTGATGAAGTTAACCAGGTATCTGGCCATGCGGTCGATAAAGCCAAAGTGGCCAGTGGCCAGATGCAGCAACTCAGTGGTCAGTTATCAGGTATCGTTAAGTTGCTCGATACCTTTGGTAGCACCATCAATGGCCTGCACAAAAATTCCGAAAACGTGCGACAAATTCTGGTGATGGTAGAAACCTTTTCTGATCAGACCAACCTGCTGGCATTAAATGCCGCCATTGAAGCCGCCCGTGCCGGTGATGCCGGCCGCGGTTTTGCCGTGGTCGCCGATGAAGTGCGCACCCTGGCCGCCAAAGTAAACGATGCCACTAAACAAATTTCCGGCTTTTTAAATGAAATGGAGCAACTGGTAGGCGAAACCCGCACCGAAGCACAAAGCCTGAACCAGCAGGCGCAGCAAGCCCAGCAGCAAATTGCCGATACCAGCGGTGAGTTTGGTAAATTACAGCAGGAACTGCAACAAGCGAAAAGTGGTATTCATAATATCAGCCAGACCGTGCTGCAACTGGAGCAGCGCTACCAGCAGACTCACCAGCATTTGAGTGCTATTGAAAAAGTAACCAGTGATGCCCATCAGCAAATGGCGTCTATTGACCAGGCAGCAAAAGATTTATTAAGCGGCACCGCCCGCACTCAGCAGCAACTGGGCCGATTTGCCCGCAGTTAACTGGCGGTAAGTTGTTGCTGCCACCACTGGCTAAGCTCGCTGGCATTTCCCTGCATCAGTACCGGCAAGTCGCGCTTGTTCAGTTGGTACTGGTACATCGGGTCATAATAGTCGGTTAATAACCGCATTATCCACTGGCGATGTAAACTGATTTCACCGCTGCGCTGTTGGCTGGTTAATGCCTGGCAGAGCAGCGTGTTTAGCTCGCTGTAGAGTGCCCCACCTAAACGCTTTCGAATACGGGCCATTGCCTGTTGCAACATGCTGCTGAACTGAGCGAAGCCCTGCTCAGCATTTAAGCTAATGGCTTCGTCCAGTAAATCGATAATGTAATCCTGAAGTATTACTTCAATCCGGTCCTGAAGTGGCTCATCAAGCAGCAATAACGGACTGCGCTGCATGGTCTGAAACAAGCTATGCGGAATATTACGCTGGCCAATTAGCAGGCTTTCATCTTCCAGCAGTAAATAGGGGGGATGATCAGCCTGCACGTGCAATAGCGAACTGGCCAGGTCGTTTTCAAAGCGGATCTGTGAGGGTTGTGCGGCTAACTTACGGCCAAAGGCCGACCCGCGATGATTGGCCAGCGCCTCTAAATCTACCGCCTGTAACTGGCGTAACAAGCGGGTTTTACCGCTGCCGGTTGGCCCGGCCAGCAATAGCACGGGTTGGCTGGCGGCCTCAGTAATGACACTAATGGCGGCCTGGCGCAACGCTTTAAAGCCGCCTTTCACTCTGGGGTATATCACCCCGGCATCAGCCAGCCATTGCTGGGCAATTTGCGAGCGCAGGCCGCCACGAGCGCAGTACAGCAGACCATCTGGTTGCCTTAGTGCAAAACTGCGCCAGGCCTCTACCCTGCTTGCCTTTACTTCACCTTGCACCAGTTGATGGCCAAGCGTAATGGCCGCCTGCTGTCCCTGCTGCTTGTAACAGGTGCCAACGGCCGCACGCTCATCATCCGTCATTAATGGCAGGTTTACACTGCCGGTAAAGGCACCGCGGCTAAATTCTGCCGGTGCCCGCAAGTCAAGCAGTGGCAGCTGCTGCCGCAGTATTTGCAGATAATTATCTGCCAGCGGTAAGTCGAAAGCCATTAATATTGCCATTAAGCCACATTAATGCGGTGGCCTTTGCCCCGCGTAGTCAGCTTACCGATTGGCTGCAACACTAAATCGTACGCTAAGGCGATATCATTTAAAGCCGTTGCCGCATCAGGACTAACGGCCAGTAACAACCCGCCGCTGGTTTGCGGATCGCACAGCAATGCCTGCTGCTGTAGTGTCAGTGGTGAAACTTTAGCGCCGTAGCTGGCAAAATTGCGGCCCGTACCGCCAGGAATGCAGCCCTGAGCGATATAATCAGCCACATAAGGTAACGTTGGTATCGCCGCACCATCGAGTATCGCATCTACGTCACTGCCTTCACACATTTCCATTAGATGTCCCAGCAAACCAAAACCTGTAACGTCAGTCATAGCATGCACGCCGGGCAGCCCGGCTATCTCTGCGCCGATCCGGTTTAACTGCACCATGCTATCCCGTGCCAGCGTGACATGTTCTGTATTAAGTTTCTTCTGCTTTTGGGCCGTGGTTAAAATGCCCACCCCCAGCGGTTTAGTAAGATACAACCGGTCACCCGCTTTGGCAGTGTCATTGCGTTTTAACTGGCTTATCGCCACCCGGCCACTAACCGCCAAACCAAATATCGGCTCTGGGGCATCAATACTATGGCCGCCCGCTAACATAATACCGGCTTGTTTGCAGGTATGGCGGGCGCCTTCCAGTACCTGTTGCGCTAATTCCGGCGGCAGTTTACTGACCGGCCAGCCTAAAATAGCAATAGCCATTAGCGGCTGGCCACCCATAGCATAAATATCACTAATCGCATTGGTTGCGGCAATGCGGCCAAAGTCAAACGCATCATCGACGATGGGCATAAAAAAGTCGGTAGTACTTAACAGAGCAGTGCCGTCACCCAGATCATAAGCCGCGGCGTCGTCTTTGTTGCTATTGCCTACCAGCAGTTTACCGTCGGTAAAATTAGTATTAGTTTTAAGGATGGTATCCAGTATTTGCGGTGAAATTTTACAGCCACAACCGGCACCGTGGCTGAATTCAGTAAGTTTATAAGTGGGAAAATCGGACATGACAGCAACACCGGATAACTACGCAATGTCGTCAACATACCCAAAGCCTTTTGCAATAACAAGCCATCTTTTAACATCGCGCCGAGCAGGCAACTATACTTAAACAGTGATTTAATTAATCAGTGAGGCAAATAGTAATGCCTGTGAATAAACAATCGCTGGTTGACCAGGCTTTACTACTGGCCGAGCATACCGGCTGGGAAGGGTTACAGCTAACTACGCTGGCCAATAGTTTAAATATTAGTGTGGCTGAGCTGGCAAAAGTCGTTAAACAAAAAGATGAATTGGCGGATGCCTGGTTTGACCGGGCTGACCAGGCGATGCTTAACACTGAGTTGTCAGGCGCCAGCGATGCGGCGGAGAAGCTTGAGCTGGCCATTCGCAGCTGGTTAAATGCGTTAGCGCCTTACCAGCAACTTACCCGGCAAATGCTATATTACAAGCTGGAGCCGGGTCATGTTCATTTACAGGCGGCGGCATTGCTGCGGATAAGCCGTACCGTGCAGTGGTTGCGTGAACTGGCCGGTCTGCAGGCCAATGGCGGCAAACGGATTGCCCAGGAGCTGGCGCTAAGCGCGCTGTTTACCACGGTATTTATCGGCTGGCTTTACGACAGCTCGCCAGAGCAAACCCGCAGCCTGAAGCGGCTAAAAGCTGCCATTACTACCTTTAACCACCTGGGGCTTTGCCGCTAACTTAAGTTAATTGTTTATTCAGCTGCTGCAGCAAATCAATATCCGGTTGATAGCTGATTGCCAGCTCCGCCCGGGCCAATGCCGCAGCGGCGTGCGCTCTGGCACAACGTTTAAATGCCGCGCCATACCCGGCCAGGGCCAGAAAAGCTTTTTGTAACCTTATCTGCACTTCAATGTTGGCCGCGCCATCGCGGGCAATTGACGTAAAAAAGTCATCAAACAGATCATCCAGTTTCACTTCCGGTGCCCACACCCGTGAATATTTTACCTCGCTCTGACAATTTTCCGGTGGCCAGTTGCTCAGTACTCTGACCCCACGGCCAATAATTTCAATCGCCGTGCCCGGGTCATTAATCCCCGGCGATAAAGCTTTAGAGGCAATTTCGGCAAGTACCATCATGCCAAACCGAGGGTCCTGATCATAGCTGCGATAGTCGCTGATAGAAAATGCGGCCAGTAGCTGCTTGTCTGGCTGAGTATTGCTACCTTCCAGCCACACTAATGGCCGGTCTTTATGAACAAAAGCCCCCGGCAGGCTGCTGATATATAACTTACATTTGTGCTGTTCCGCCCATTCATCCAGCGCTTTAATATCAATATGTTGGATATAGCCTATCTCGCTGGTGCACACGGCCTTTGCATCGTTTGGAATATCGGCCAAATCGTTCAACTGATTAGCATCCAGCCAGGGGTGATGCTCGCAGCGCTTTACGGCACGATAGGCCTCATCTTCCACCCGGTTGGCAGTTTCACCTACCCGGCCCAGGCCCGACAAGTGCTCTATCCAGATTAAGATCGTCACCACGATCAGTAAAATCACGCCGATAGTCATAAAAAACAATACTACCCGGCCACTTTCGCCATATACATCAGCACTTAACAATACAATGCCAACAATGCTATACAAAAAAGAACCAATAAAAGTGGCTAATGCGTTCTGGGTAGTACTATCGTCCATTAACAAGCGGGTTGCCCGCGGCGATACGCCGGTAGAGGCGGCGTTAAACGCGGCGACCATCACACTGAGTGAGAAGGTGGTTACCGTCAGCATACTGGTTGCCAGTATGGTCAGGATTTTTTCGGCAGCATCGCTGCCAATAGCGCCTCCCAGGCTGTCAGGAATAACGTCTTTTAGCAGTACCGCCAGGCCAGGTGTGATCAGTGCCAGTAAGGTGATAAGTGATGTACGCACCCACAGCTTGCGGCTTAACTGCAGCAGTTGCCAGCCCCATTTAGATAACATATTGCAGTCCTTTCGCTTGCCGACATGGCTTTCAACATAGCGAAAGCCTCAGCAGGTTACAAGTCAGGCCCCCCGCCAGGATGAACTTTGCCTGGCGCATCTTTAGTATTACACTGGCCAACTACACCCCGTTTAAGGACAAATTATGCTCAGCCGTTTTGTACTACTCTTTAGTCTGCTGCTATGCAGCCTGGCCGCTAACAGTGCCAGCGATAGCTACACTTACGCCAATTATCAACAGGTAACCGTTACCCACCTGCATCTGGACTTAACGGTTAACTTCGAGCAGAAAACCTTAACCGGCTTTGCTGATTTGCAACTAAACTGGCTTACTGACGGTGAAAAAAATATTCATCTGGACACGCGCGATTTAGACATAGACCGTATTTACGCCAAAGATAGCGCAGGCAACTGGCACAAGGCCGCTTTTCAACTGGCGCAGCGCGATCCGGTACTGGGCAGCAAACTGACGATCAGCCCGGCGTTTCAGCCACAAAAACTGCGTATTCATTACAACTCAGCACCCGAAGCGTCAGGACTGCAGTGGTTAAGCCCCGAGCAAACTGCCGGCAAAACCACCCCCTTTATGTTCAGTCAGAATCAGGCCATTCACGGCCGCAGCTGGATCCCGATCCAGGATACGCCTGCCGTACGCATGAGCTACAGCGCCCGCATTCACAGCCCGGACAACGTACTGGTGGTAATGAGCGCCCCGAACGATCCGGCCACCGCCCGTGATGGCGACTATCAGTTTTATATGCCGCAACCGATACCGGCATATTTAATTGCCATCGCCGCCGGTGATTTGCAGTTTAAAGCAATGAGCGAGCAAACCGGCGTTTATGCTGAGCCTTATATCCTTGACGCCTCGGCCGAAGAGTTTGCCAGCACCCAGGCCATGATTGACGCTACCGAACAGCTGTATGGCGAATACCGTTGGGGCCGTTACGATTTACTGATTCTGCCGCCCAGCTTCCCGTTTGGCGGCATGGAAAACCCGGTGCTGAGCTTTATTACCCCGACCGTGGTGGCCGGTGACGGCAGCCTGGTGAATCTTATCGCCCACGAGCTGGCCCATTCCTGGTCAGGCAATCTGGTAACCAACGCTACCTGGCGTGATCTTTGGTTAAATGAGGGCTTTACCTCCTATGTTGAAAACCGGATTATGGAGCAGGTATTTGGTAAAGATCGCGCAGTCATGGAGCAGTCATTATCGGTGCAGGCGCTGCAGGACGAACTTAAAGTATTAAGTGCCAATGACAGCATCCTGCATATTGACCTGCAGGGCCGCGATCCGGACGATGCGTTCAGTGGTGTGCCCTACACTAAAGGCCAGCTGTTTTTAATGTATCTGGAGCAACAATTCGGCCGCGATAAATTCGACCGGTTCGTGCGGCAGTACTTTGCTGATTTCGCCTTTAAAAGCATTGATACCGAAACTTTTGTTAACTACTTAGATAACAACCTGCTGCAACAGCACCCGGGCGTGGTATCGCTTGAGCAAGCCAAAAGCTGGATTTACCAGCCCGGTTTACCAGCAAGCACGCCTGCGCCACAATCTGATGCGTTTAATCAGGTAGAGCAACATGCCAGCAACTGGCTGGCCGGTAATACTGAACTGAGCAGCCTGCCGACCGCCAGCTGGACCGTGCACGAGTGGCTGTATTTTATCAATAACCTGCCGCTGAGTATCAGTACTGAACAAATGGCAGCACTCGACAACAGCTTCAGCCTGACCACCTCCAGCAACAGCGAAATTGCCCATGCCTGGTATTTACTGGCGCTTAAAACCGGTTATCAGCAAGTGATGCCGCAACTGGAGCAATACTTAGTCAGCATTGGCCGGCGCAAACTGATTATTCCGCTGTATAAACAACTGGCGACAACGCCGGAAGGACTGACTTTTGCCCGGGCGGTTTACCAGAAAGCCCGCCCCGGTTATCACCCGCTGGCTCAGGGCAGCGTCGACGAGCTGCTGGAAAAGTAACATTGATCTAAACATTGATCTAAAACCAGCTGGCACCGTAACAGGTGCCATAACGCTTTTTAACTAAAACAGATGATGAAAAAATTGTTTTATGATGGCAGCTGTAAGCTGTGCCAGCGCGAAATCAGCGCCCTGGCACCTAAACTTACCCCACATCTGCAACTGGTCGATATCAGCGCAGCTGGCTTTAACGGCTTTGCCGGGGTCAGCAAAGGCGCAATGATGCAACAAATCCATTTGTGGGATCAGGATCATTTTATTATCGGTATTGATGCCAGCCTGCATTACTGGCAGCTGGCGGGTTATCGCAAACTGGTGGCGTTTCTACGATTCGCCCCCTGTTACTGGCTGGCCGGTAAAGCTTACAGGCTGTGGGCGCGCAGCCGGGCAAACTGCTCTGATGGCAATTGCGCCTTGTGAGACCCCGTCGCTCCGGGCGCAACCGCCCTGTCAGTAAACAACTCGATGCTGCCGATAAACACATTTTACTGCTGCATCAGGCGATGGTTGCTAAGTTACTAGCCGAACCCGGCCACTTGCCAGCTATTTACCAGCGACTAGAGCAACGTTATCAGGCCGGCCAGCTGCGACACAGCGGCTATATTCACTGGCACAGTATTCTTGATTGTATTGACCAGCCAGAACTGTTCCGGCGGGAACTGCTGGACGACGGCGAGCGGATGCGAAAACTACGCCGCCGGACCATTCTTACCGGTATATTAACCGAGCAGGAGCGCCTGGAACTGTTACACGCCAGCTCTGACACTGTACCCTCCGCTTAATTTGTATCGTTTTTGGGTAAACACTCAATCCGGTAGCCATTCAGCTTCAATACACTCTGCCAGGTGGCTGTCAATAAAACTAATCAGCGATTGTGTAGCATAGGATAAACGCTTATCGGCGTTGCGTACCAGATACCAGTGACTGTGCAGTGGAAAGTCGGCAACGTTAAGTACTGCCAGTTTTTCCCGCCCTTCCAGTAAGGTATGGCCGGAAATAACCGACAGTCCCAGCCCGGCTGCCACGCTAAGCCGGATAGCCTCGTTACTTTCAATCTGCATACTGTGGCTAAGCTCAATGCCCTGGCTGCTGAGCCAGGCTTCAAACATCATCCGGGTCGCGCTGCCGGGTTCACGCAGGATAAAACGCTCCTGTTTCAGCTGACTAAACGTAAGCTGCTTGCCAGCCGCCCAGTGATCCAGCGGGGCAATCAGTTGCAACGGGTTCTTCACTATCGGTCTGGCACTAACATGCTCGCCACTTGGCGGATGGCTGAACAGGTAAATATCGTCCAGTTGCTGGCTGAACCGGTTTAAAATCTGCGCCCGGTTGCCAATATGCAGGGTGACTTCCAGTTGCGGATACTGGCGGTCGAAGGGTCCCAGTATTCGTGGCATTAAATACTGGGCCGTATTCACTACCGCAATGCTCAGACTGCCGCGCCGGCCACTATGCAGTTCGCTTAACTCACTGTTTAAATCGTCAAAACGGCTTAACACATCACAAGCGGCCTGATACAGCGCCTGGCCGGCCGCTGTAGGCGTCAGGCCTTTGCCGCTGTCAGCGCGGTTACTGTGCTGCAGTAACGGCTCATTTACTACTTCTGCCAGTTTTTTTAATTGCAACGATACCGTCGGCTGGGTTAAATGCAGCGCCCGTGCTGCCGCTGATATACTGCCAAGCTGCACCACCCGGATATACACCTGTAATAAGCGAAAACTCAGTTGCCTTACATCCATAATGCCGCCTTCTGATCACTGTTAATGGGGCGCAGCATACCACCCCATAGATAAATATCTATATAACAAACCTATATTATTAATTATGCAGTATGGCATTTTTTCGGCACACTGCGCGGGATTAGTTACCGGAGCCCTGCTATGCCTGATGTTGTCATTGCGTTTTTTGCCCTCGGCCTGCTGGCCGGCTTAGTCAAATCGGATTTAAAAGTTCCGCTGCCTATTTATGAAACCCTGTCTATTTTACTGATGCTGACCCTGGGCTTAAAGGGCGGTATGGCACTGCACGGTGTACCGCTGATGCCAATTTTACCCGAGCTTGGCCTGATAGCCGCAACAGGGGTAGCGCTGCCGCTTGTGTTGTATCCGTTGCTGCGCCGGCTGGTAAAACTAAGCAGCGCCAATGCTGCCAGCGTGGCCGCCCATTATGGCTCGGTCAGTGCCGGTACCTTTGCAGTCGTGATGGCGCTGGCGCTGCAGCATAATTTACCAATGGAACCACAAACCACTTTATATCTGGTACTGCTGGAACTGCCCGCCATTGTCACTATGCTCTGGTTATATCGTTATGTTAACGGCGGTAAAACCGGCTCGCTGGCCATATTACATGAAGCACTGACCAGCCGAGGAGTGCTGTTGTTGGGTGGTGGTTTGCTGATTGGCTGGATCTATGGCAGTGACGGTTTATCGGGTATTACCCCGGTATTAATGGGCGGCTTCAGTACCCTGCTGGCACTGTTTTTACTGGAAATGGGCCTGTGTACGGCCAAAGTATGCTCACCGCTACCAATAAAACAGTGGCGGTTGATGCTGTTTGCTTTAATTACCCCCTTTGTCCTGGCCTGGTTTGGTATTGGCCTGGGTTTACTGCTGGGGTTAAGCAGTGGCAGCATTCTGGTACTGGCAGGCTTAATGGCAAGCGCCTCCTACATAGCGGCACCAGCCGCCATCCGGGCGGCGATACCCGAAGCGGATATCGGTCTGGCTTTATTGGCCGCGCTTGGTGTCACCTTTCCGCTAAATGTATTAATTGGCTTGCCACTGTATTTAAGCTGGATTAATGCCTTGCTGGGGGTATAGCTAACAACGAAGGCCAGCGTAACCTGATCAGCAGCAGCTGTTTGGCCGTACAAGCGAAAAAGCGAAGGACAAACCATGAAACTGATCAACACCCTGGGCTACGCCGGCTTGCTGCCTTTTGCCTTACTGCCACTGGCTTATCATATGCAGTGGCAGGTTGGCAGCACGCCGTTACTGCTGCTGTACCAGTTATATAGTTCACTGATTTTAGGCTTTATGGCAGGTGTGCTGTGGCCAGTGCTTTACCGGCCCGACACCGTTGCAGCTGGCAATAAAATGGCGCTCTTAGCGGTAAGCTTTCCGGTAGTCAGTATTATCGGCCTGGCACTTACCCCTGGCTACTTCTTACTGCTGCAGGCCTTGCTATTTGTCCTGCTACGGATAACAGAATTCAGTTCGGGCATTAATCAACATTACAGCAAATCCTATCAAAACCTGCGCAATGCTTTAACGTTGGTAGTCACTGTCAGTCATTTGGTGATGTGTGTACTGCTTACCCTATCTGTGAGCTAAATAGCTATAAACATGCCGGATAGAACGCTCTTTCTCATTCGTCAGCGCCTTCATAAGAGGTTCTATCCTCGATTCGCTAAGTCGATACCTAAAAGAGAACGGCTGGAACCCCGTTTTGGTCGACACAGAGTGTCTGAGCGAGCGAAAGCGAGAGAGTTGCTGTGGCGAGCCAAGGCGGGTGTTGCTGCCGTTATCTCAACATGCCATATACAACGCTCTCTCAGAAGTTCTATCCTCTATTGCTCAAGCTAGTTATCGCGCGGCAAGCCCGCACTCAGCGTTAGACCGAAGTTTCCGTAGTTGTCTCGATTATTAAAATTGTATGTACCCATAAATCATTGTAAATAATCCGGTTAAGATGTAATGTCAGCCACATCATATTTACAAAGGCGGAAAATTCCGAGTCTAAATACGGATCTTTCCGCAGAATAAATGTTAGCTCTTAAGAGGTGATTCCAATTGTTGAAGATTTTGCTAATTTGTCTCTCTGTTGCTTTGGCCATTTACTTATTGTATCCCCATCCGCCTGAAGCTCGTGAGTGGCTTGCTAAAAACAAAAATCCGTATGCTTTGGCTGGCAATAGATTTTCCGGTACTGAAGATGCTACGAAATTCGTAGAGTCGCTTTATGCGCTTGGCGCAGTTAAGGTTGAAATCCCAAGAGATGCAATTTACTCGGACAAAAAAAGAATTGAAGAAGAAGGTGGTCCATACGCTGATGCATTATTGGTCACACTACCAAAATCGCAAACTGAAATAGATGCCTTATTTAATGTATTTAAAGGAGAAGCGTCGCGTCAAGGGATGGTCTTTAACCCAGAAGAAGATGTAAGAAATAACAAGGCTTTACTTTGGTGGGATTAACTAACAAACGAGCTAACAATACGCGCCACTCGCGGCCTACTGCCGCTGGGACGCCAAACCCGCAGGCGCGTTTTTGTCGCCCGTGCGCTTCGCGTTATGCCGGCTGAAAGATTATCGGCACTCTCAGGAACAACAACAGTGAAACAGGGAAAGCAAATGTCAGTATTTCTTAAATTTCGACTAGTTATTTTAGCTTGCCTAAGCCTTACTCTTTCGGCATGTATTACTTGGCCAGGACATCGCCATACTGTAGATGAAGAAAACTTCTATTTACATATCACTGCCCCTTCTCGTGTTATAAAAGAAGAAATTCGTTTTAACGCAGAAGAAACAGAACTATTATTTTTACCCGAAAATGCTCAGATCGAGTTAGTTGTTGCAGATAATATCGGCAAGCATCAGCTCACGATAAAACAACACCAAGGTTCTATCGTTTATCACTACAGGTTAAATGGACGTAAAACGACATTTGGAGCCAAAGAAAAAGAGTGGTTCGCATCACAAGTCCCTTTGATCATTGAAAAATCTAAATATCAAGATGGTCCGAGTCAGGCATAACAAACGCCAGCACAACGCACCTTCGCCGACTCGCAACACGTTGCTCGCGTGTGTGGTCGGCTTTATCTAATTTCGCCCACCATTTTGTCCGCTTAGTACTTCCTGCACTTTCTGCTCCAGCGAGCCTAAGCCAGCAGCCTGGCCAAACGCCAGGGACTCAACAACGGATTTCCCTTCAACCTCATGCGCACCTATCGCCAATAAGGCACCAACTCTGTTTCCCGACGCACAGTGTACAAACACCTTGTCACTGCCCTGTAATAGTTGATAGAGCGCTTTAGCGTTGTCGACTGTTATGTCGGTTGGCCCTGAAATTGGCAGCGCATTATATTTAAGCCCAAGGGCTTCAACTTCAGCCTTTTCATCGAACGCCATTGTTTCATCAGGCCCAAGCAGATTAATGACTTTAGTCACACCCGCCTCTTTTAACATCAGTAATTGCGCCTGCGAAGGCGGGCCACCGGTTATCAGGTTTGCCGCAGGCTGCTTAAAATCAACAGTAATAGCTGCCTGCAGCTGAGCATAAGCATTGGCGCCTATCATTACCAACCCTAAAGCTAATAGCGCTAAAGCGTATTTTACTGTGTTCATATGCCCCTCCGTTATTTTGTCTATTGCTGCAGCAATGCGATGATATCGGCATCATCTTCGGTGAAGTCCTGCATTCTGCGATAAGTTTCGTCCAAATCCATATGAGCAGCATGAATTAACCTCACCGGCAACTCATCAAAGTTTCCAGCGCTAACCTGCTCGCGGTACACAATCATATAGCGGGCCAGAAATAATAAGGTTGCGTAAGGCAATAAAGCCCCACTGCCCGCCGGTTGTTGCTGCCACAAAATGGCGTCAGCAATTTCGTCCGGAAATTTCCAGTATTTTGCCAGTTCACTGCCGGCCATGGTGTAATCGAACCCGAACAATTCCAGCTGGGTTTTGCGCCGCGGCGCCCCACCCTCAACCTGCTGGTCGATGGTTTTCGCCAACTCTGGTTCAACAATATGGATCAGGTATTCACCGATGCCATGCAATAAACCACAAGTATAAGCAATTTCCGGATCGGCTTTATTTAATTTAGCCAGCCATTTTGCCCGATTGGCCAGCATAAATGAACGGCGCCAGTAGGCGTTTAAGTCAAAGGTGGCAGGGGCTTTAAAGCTGGACACTAAACCAATCGACAACACCAGAGTGCGCAACGCGTCACGTCCCAATACCACCAACGCATCTTTTACTGAGCCCACCTGACGCTGGCGGCCAAAACGCGCCGAATTGGCCAGGCGTAAAACTTTTGCGGTTATTGCCTGATCACTGGTTATAATATTGGCCAGTTTGTCGGTGGTAACATCGTCATCACCGATACTGGCAATAAGCCTTTGCACCACTTGCGGAATACTGGGTAGATTAGTTGCTTGCTCGATCATCTGCCTCATGGCGATGTAGTCCTCTTGCTTAACCGATAACACTGCGCTGGACAATGAGCTTAATGGCTTGGCTGCAAGTTCACAAGACCCCGATACGCCTGGCTTCAAATGATTACGCAATGGTAAAAGCTGAGCGTGCCGGTTAGCCTGTTTAAAACGGCATAGGGTATTGCCGCAGATATTGCCTGATATCGTCACGTAAAGCCTGATCAAGCGTTAAACTAAAAGCGGCAATATTCTGCGCTAACTGCGCCATGCTGGTGGCACCGATAATAGTAGAGGTAACACCCTCAACCTGGTCTACCCAGGCTAACGCCAGTGCCGCAGGGTTTAGCTGATAACCTGCCGCCAGTTCAGTAAAAGCTGCAATAGCCTGTGCAGACTGAGGCGTGTCACGAAACAGGCCGTGACGCTGCAGCATACTCCAGCGGCTACCTACTGGCCGGGCGCCGTTCAGGTATTTGCCGCTTAACGCGCCGCCAGCCAGTGGTGACCAGGGTAAATAAGCAATATTTTCATGCAGGCACTGTTCAATCAGATATGGCCAGTCTTTGCTATGTAACAGGCTGAATTCATTCTGGATTGACACCATTTTCGGTAAGTTGTGTTCAGCACTGAGTTTCAGGTACTGACTGATGCCCCAGGGTGTCTCGTTGGATAAACCGCAAAAGCGGATTTTGCCAGCGTTGACACAGTTTTGCAGCGCCTGCAGCAAACCTAGCATTTGCTCAGTCTGCTCAGCCGCGTTGACCTCGGAGAAACCAATATGCCCAACAGCATGCCTGCCAAAATGCGGTGATACCCGATTCGGCCAGTGCAACTGATACAAATCCAGATAGTCAGTTTGTAATCGTTGTAAAGAGTCATCTACTGCCTGCTGCAAAGTGGCTGGCGTCATAATACCGCCACCACGAATGTACGACAAACCACTGCCTGCCATTTTGCTGGCCAGAACAATTTGCTCACGTTTACTGCGGTTGCGGCTTAGCCAGTTGCCGATAATCCGTTCAGTCGCCCCGTAAGACTCAGCGGTTGGCGGCACCGAATACATCTCAGCGGTATCGATAAAATTAACGCCCTGCGCCAGGGCATACGCCAGCTGTTCATCGGCATCTTGCTGGGTGTTCTGGGTACCCCAGGTCATGGTTCCCAGACAAACCCGCGACACCTCAACATTGCTGCTGCCAAGTATTGAATATTGCATAAGTAATCCGTTGTTAAGTCTTCAGCTTTCCGTTATCAGCACCAGCAAAACCTGCTGTCTGAACAAAGTTACGTTGCAACAAGCGCGGTTAAGGAAGTGCTTCCGGCCGGTGTACTTGCTCAGGAACCACTGCCTGCGCTGCCATTTTTTCCTGAGCCAGTTCTTTATCATCCTGATCCGGGCTGATCCCATCCTGCGGCAGTTGCTGACCGGTGTAACACAACCGGATCAGCATCGGAAAATGATCTGAGCCGATTGATGGTAAACGCTGGATCTGGCGCAGGGTAAAATGACTACTATGAAACAAATGGTCCAGCGGCCAACGCATAAACGGGTAATCAGCATGGAAGCTGTTATACATGCCCCGACCGATCCTTGGATCAAGCAAGCCGCTGACTTTTCTGAACAAACGGGTTGTTTCAGACCAGGCAACGTCATTTAAATCGCCAGCGACAATAACCGGCGTTTTAATCTGTTTGATACTGGCTGCCACCACCAGCAATTCAGCATCGCGCTCCTCTGAACTGGCATTTTCAGTGGGGCTGGGCGGCGCCGGATGCAAGAAATGCACGGCAATCCGGCTACCATCGCTTAATTCAACTTCAGCATGCACAGAGGGCACGCCCTCCTCCACTAAAAATTGTAACGACGGATTATGCAGTGGCAACCGCGAATACACATGCATACCGTATAAATTATCCAACGGACATTTAACACTGTAAGGATAGTCGCTGCTTAGCTGGTCAAGCTGTTGCTGCCACCAGCTGTCGGATTCCAGCGTTACCAGAATGTCTGGCTGATGCTGCCGGACTAAATTAATTAACGCCTGGGCATTGCGGTTGGGGGCCAGCACATTGGCATTTAGAATGGCAATGCATGGGCTGTCACTGTCAGCCGCGGTGGCCATTACTTCTTTACGAAACAATGGGGTGTAAGGCACTATCCACCACAACTGGAAAATCAGACAACCGCCGCTAATCAGTAGCATGGTCCACTGCTCAGTCTGGCTGAAATCTATCAGCAGCAGCTGTACAACCATAATAATTAATGCCAGCACAGCCAGTTGCAGCCGGGGAAAGTCCAAACCTCGCACCCACCAGGCTTCAAACCGCCATAATGGCAATAATGTTAATGTTGCTAGCAGCAGGCTGGCCAGCCATAGTCCGCTTATCATTAATTTTTTCCTCTGTAACTAATACTTTGCCACTGTAGGGGCTTAGCCGGTAAATTACCAGTAATACCCCGGTGCTAATCAGAATAAAAAAACCTAACAAAAACGCCACCCGAAGGTGGCGTTTTGCTCAGACAATTATCTTATAACGATAAATCTTCTACCGGATAACCCAGAGCTTCCAGTTCTGGTCGCAGTACTGCTGAATCACCCACCACCACTATCACCATATCTTTTGGATCAAAGTGTTGTTGCGCCAGTTGGTTTATCTCCTGTTTACTGATGTTGGCAATAATTGCATTGCGCTCATCAACAAAGGTAGGAGCCAGGTCATGCTGTAGGATCTGTGCTAAAAAGCCCAACTTGGCATTTGGCGTTTCATATTTTAACGCGTCACGCTGATTCAGCGCCCGGCGCATAAACGCCAGCTCCGGGTCGGTCACGCCATCGCTACTGAAGCGGTTAAGCTCGTCAATAAACTCTTTTACCGACGCCGCAGTCGCATCAGCCCGTACTGCAGCAGAAGCAATAAACACCCCGGTATAACCGTCAGCATTGAAACCGGTACGGGCACCGTAGGTATAACCTTTGTCTTCCCGCAGGTTCAGGTTGATCCGGCTATTAAAGTTACCACCAATGGTAAAATTAGCCAGGCCGGTTTTGAAGTACTCGCCGGTAATGTCTTCGGTCAGACTGCGTTTACCAATCCGGATCTCAGACTGCGGCGAGTCATCTTTATGCACCAGATAAATTACCGAGCCACGGCTGCTGTCTGCAGGGACCTGCACATTCACCGCCGGGGCTTTACCGGTAAACTGAGTCAGCGGCGTAATGGCCTGTTGCAGCTCAGTTTTGGCTAAATCAGACACCACGATTAACTGGCCGCCATCTGGCTTAAAGTGGCTTTGATAATACCCTTTAACATCTTCCAGGCTCAGATTAGTCACACTGGCTAAGGTACCGCCCCCTGGCTGCCCTAAAATACTGTCGCCATACATTAATTTGCGAAACGCATTGCTGGCCAGATAACCGGCATTTTTCTCTGATTGCTGAATACCCTGCAACCGTTGCTGCTTCAGACGATTAAAATCATCTTCATTAAAGGCTGGTCGCAACATCTTCTCCATCAGTAAATCAATGGTCTTATCCAGATTTTTGCTCAGGCTTAATACATACAGCTGAATGTGCTCATCGGTGGCACTGATACTGATATAACTGCCCAGCTTTTCCAGTTCCAGGGCAATTTGTTCACCGGTAAAGTTAGTGGTATCTTCATTCAGCATCGCCGTTAGCATACTGCTTAAGCCGGTTTTATCCGGGCTTTCGTAATACAGGCCACTATTGAGCTTTAACAGCATGGCTGTAGTTGGCGTTTCATCGCTGGCTGCGCCTAATACCTTAATGCCATTGTCCAGGCTGCTTTGCCAGTAGGCAGGCACGGTTACAGCGGGGTTAACACCGGCTTGCGGCTCAACGCTACGGTCAAAGTCATCAACGGCACGACGCACCTGTAAATCGTCGGCGCTGGTGGTTGAAGGCCCACCAAAATCCAGCACTTCCGGGCTGAAATTATCGGCTGCGGCAATTAAATCCAGTTTGCCGCGCGGCACGACCGACATCACCACTGAGCCTTTACCTTTCAGGTAAGTATTGTAAACCCGCATCACGTCTTCTTTGGTTACCTTATTAACCCGGTTTAAATCGTTCTGCAGGTTATCCGGGTTACCGGTCAGGGTTTCATTTATTGCCAGTTGGCTTACTTTGCCAGACACACTTTGCAGGCCGTAAATGGTATTGGCCTCCATTTGCGCTTTCACTTTAAGCAAGTCATCGTCATTAACCCCGCGTTGCTCAAACTCAGCCAGGCTTTCCTTAATCAGCGCTTCAATATCAGCCAGGTTTTTGCCGGATGCCGGGTGTGGCAGCGCTAATAAATTAAAGGTACATGCCAGTTCCGCACAAGGATGATTAACATTGGCCTGCACGGCTATCTGGGTTTTTACCAGGTTTTTATAGAAAATAGAGTTTTTGCCACCACCGAGAATTTCGGCCAGCACATCGAGCGCGGCTTCATCTTCATGGCGCAGATAAACCGTTGGGTAAGACATATAAATCAGCGGTAAATGAACATTATCTTCCATTGAAATATAACGGTCGCTATCCAGTGATACCGGCTGTTTTGGCGCCGCGGTGACTTCCGGCCCCCGTGGAATAGAACCGAAATACTGTTCTACCAGCGGCAGTACTTCATTGGCCGTTACCGCACCACCTATGGTCACAGTAGCATTATTCGGGCCGTACCAGCGCAAAAAGAACGCTTTTACATCATTTACGTTGGCCCGGTTTAAATCGTCCATATAGCCGATAACCGGCCAGGAGTAAGGGTGGCCGACCGGATACAAGGCTTGTGATACCCGCTCACCTAAACGGCCATAAGGCCGGTTGTCCACCCGCTGGCCACGTTCGTTTTTCACCGTTTCGCGTTGTACTTCAAACTTTTCTTCCGTTACCGCATCAAGCAAAAAGCCCATCCGGTCCGCTTCTAACCACAGCATTTTTTCCAGCTGATTCGAGGGTACCGTTTGAAAGTAATTGGTCCGGTCAGAATTGGTGGTGCCATTTAGGGTACCGCCGGCTTCAGTAACAATCCGGAAATGCTCTTCATCACCGACGTTTTCTGAGCCCTGAAACATCATATGTTCGAAAAAGTGGGCAAATCCTGATTTACCCAGCTCCTCACGCGCAGAGCCAACATGATAGGTCACATCGACATGCACCAGCGGATCAGAATGATCTTCGTGGACAATTACTGTCAGACCGTTATCCAGCTGATATTTTTTATAAGGAACCGATACCCCATTTTTTTGCTGGGTGTGTTCGGTTATTAACTTTACGCCTTGTGGCAGTTGCGGTGCAGAGGGTTGTTGGCTACAGGCACTGATACCAGCTACCAGCCCCATCGCCAACATTATTTTAGATAATTTCAAAGCAGATTCTCCAGATTTTTTCTTGTTGTCATTTTATTTACAAGCTCATGTTAAGTGTTAAAGCTCCCGGAGTCATCAGCTTGGTAATATTTTGAAACACTTTAATGACAATTTGCGGTCAGTGACATTATTTTGCGGTCTGAAGTTGCTGCGCCAACCAGCTATAAGCCTGTTGCTGCTGCTGGGCATTAAATTCGTGGCCAAGTTGCGGCCACATTTTTGTACTAAGCGCCGCTGGGGCATGATAGGCCTGCCATACTGTTGCCATACGCTGATAAGCGTCGGCAACTCCGGCAGCGGGCATCAGTGGGTCTTTACCGCCATTAATAAACAGCATCGCTTTTGGCGCTGCCAGACTGGCCACATCAGGAATATCCAAGTGGCCCGCCAGACCAGGATGCAACATATAGAAGGCCGACTGGCCACTTAAGATATTGTTACCCGGCACCAGCAGGTGCTGATACCTATTCAACCAGGCTACCGCCACTGCAGCTTTTATATCGTCCGTTAATGCCGCCAGCTGCCAGGCCCGGAACGCTCCCATCGAAAAACCCAGTGCCGCCACCTGTGTCTTGTCAACGGCAGGTAATTGTCTGATAAAGCGCACCAGTTGCAGATCTTCATATGCCGCCATGCCAGCCAGCGAGCGACCCAACAAGAAAAAGTTACTGGCCAGCGCCTGCTGCTGCTCAAACTCAAGAGGCCCGCGATCACTCCAACCCAGGGTATCAGCAGCTACCACTAAGTACCCCTGTTTTGCCAGCTCATCACCGACAAAGTTGCCGGAAAAATAGCGTTCACTCCACTGCGCGGCGCTGGCAAGTTTTGGGTTATCAGCAAAGGGCCGGATCATCTTTTCTTTGCCAATATCAAAGCGGGCGCCGTGGTCATGCAGCAGCAACACCGCGGGCAACGGGCCGCTTTGCGCCGGACGCAGCAGTAACAGCTTTACCCTGCTATATGTGGTAAGTTGCACCGACCATAACTCTGCCTGATACCCCTGGCGCAGCTCGGCTTTTTCCAGTACTGGCGCAAAGTCGACCGACTCTGCCGGCCAGAGCAGACTCTGTCGCAACAGCTCGCGGCCGTTCGTCCGCCACTGCGCTGGCGTGGCAAAATTACCCGCAGCCCAGCTGGCCGGATAATGTTGCTGTTGCTGTAACTGCTGATAGAAATCCGGCAACGGGCTGTCTTTCATCACCGACCCGGCCTGTGTCACCATGCTAAGCGACAGTGCAAACAAGCCCGAAAATACCTTGATTATGCGCATAATATTATTCTGATCCTGTAAGAGCTATCGACCCTGTTGCTTGCAGCTACAAAGTATCCCAGCTTTAAGCACAGATATAGCCACAACTCACCATTAATTCCATATCTGAAGCAACCACCGGAGAATTGTTGAATTAACTTGAAGCAAAAACACTGAGCGCTTAGCTTAACCACTCAACTGTGGAGTGTCATATGTCGTTATTCAGCCCGTTGCTGCTGTCATTCTTACTATTGGCTACTGTCGATAATACAACTACCGACGCCTGGCAAACTTATTACCAGCAATCTGCAACAATGCTGGCCGCTGATCAGGCTATGATCAGCACAGAGCTGGCAACCCTGAAGTTAACCGATGCCCGGCTACCAGCTGCAGCCCGCCGTTTTGGTTTTGAGATTACTGCGCCTGCCAGCTGGTATCAAAGCGCAGCAGGCAAGGCCGTTGCCGATAGTATACTAACCCTGCAAACCCCGTCGGGCGGCTGGTCGAAACGCACCGATATGAGCACACCGCGCCAGGCGGGTCAGCATTTCGGGGTAGAGCCAAATTACGTACCGACCTTTGATAACAGCGCAACCACCACTCAGCTGAGAGTATTAGCCCGAGCCTACACCGCAACGGGTATTTCAGAATATGCTGAAGCGTTTTACCGCGGTTTACAGCTTATATTTGCGGCACAATACCCTAATGGTGGCTGGCCCCAAACCTATCCCCTGCGCGGGGGTTATCATGATCACATCACCCTGAATGACGGTGTCAGCGCTGACATTTTGAACTTGCTACTGGATGTCAGCAGGCAAACCGGTGATTTCGGCTTTGTCAGTAAGCAGCTGCAACAACAGGCGCAGCAGCACTTTGACCGGGGCATTGCTCTGCTGCTTCAGTTACAGGTTAAATCTGGTGGGGGCTTCACAATCTGGGCCGGTCAGTATCAGCATCGCACGCTGGCGCCTGCCGCTGCCCGCGCCTATGAAATGGTGGCGCTGGCCAGTGCCGAAAGTGCGGCTATTACCACCCTGCTAATGCGCATCAATAACCCCGAGCCTGCCGTCGTTAGGGCTATAGAGCAGGCGATAAGCTGGTTTTTGCAAAACCAGCTGGAAAATGTTTACTGGCATCCGGTGGAGCGGGTATTGCTGAATAAGCCCGGTAGCCATCGGATCTGGCCCCGCTTTGCCGAGATTGGCAGCAATAAAGCGCTGTTTGCCGACCGCGATGGTATTGTAGTGTACGACGTGCACCAGGTATCGCTGGAGCGGCGTCAGGGCTATGCCTGGTATACTGCTACCCCGGAACAAGCGCTTCGCCGCTATTTACAATGGCAAACTGAGCAGTAACTCAGTACGTAAATTTTATCCCGCTTTACTTGGTTAAAATATCGCCTGCCTGCTAAGCTTAGCCAAAGAATGCTAAGCTGCTAAATTATATTTAATTTATATATATTTAGCCGGATCAGATCGGTGCCGCCATTTCAGGGTCAGGGAGACAAGCGTGAAAGTTGTAATGCGATTTTTATCAGAATTACGCCGGCGCAAAGTTATTCAAACCCTTATTCCTTTTCTGGGTGTTATCTGGCTGCTATTACAAATTATCGCCGTGGTTACCCCGCTGTTAAATTTAAGCCCCTTTGTTGCTACCAGCCTGACGATTTTCCTGTTTGCCTGCTTTCCGGTAGTGTTTTACCTGGCCTGGTATTTTGATATTACGCCGCAAGGCATTAAGGTAACTGCAGTTGACTACAGCGAAACCCCTAAACCGCTGGGGCTAAAATGGTGGCTGGGGTTAAGCGTCGTGATAGTTGGCTCGCTGATGCTGGGTCTGCATTATTTTGATAGTGCCCGTACCGACTTTGCCAAACGCAGCGAAGGCCTGGTAAACAGCGTCAAAGCCAGTTCTATTGCCGTACTGCCGTTTCGGGATCAAAGCCCCGATAACGACCAGCAGTATCTGGCCGCCGGGGTAACTGAAGAGCTGACCGGTTTGCTCGGTCAGGTTGCTGGCTTGCAAGTGGCCTCAGCCAGTGCCGGCTTTGGTTTAGCCCGGCAAAACCTGCTGCCGTTAGACATTGCCAGACGTTTACAGGTAGACACCTTGCTTACCGGCAGTGTCCATACCAGCGGCAACCGGCTGCGCTTGCGGGTGGAACTGATCAACGCCGCCGATGGCATGACGCTGTGGTCCGAGAGCTTTTCCCGCGAACTGACCGATATCTTTGCCATAGAAACCGAAATAGCCCGGGCTATAGCTAACCTGCTGCAGCAGCGCTATATAGAAGCCGGCAGCCTGACGAACCTGAACAATACTGCCGATACGGACGCTTATTTAATGTATTTGCGTGGCCGTGAGCAATACCGGCTGCAAACGACCGAATCGATTAAAGAGGCCCGCCGTCTATTCGAGCAGGCGCTGGCGCTCGACCCGGAATATGCCATGGCCTATGTTGCGCTGGCCGACACCATTATTTTACTGGCCGAAGGCAGCGCCAGCTTTGGCGTATTAAAAGCCGATATTGCCGCCACCCTGGCCGAGCAACATTTAGCTAAAGCCTTAGTGCGGGCGCCGGAGCTGGCAGAAGCCCACGCCGTACGCGGCTTTTTGCTGTTTTATCTGCAAGATAATTACGATGCGTCTTTATCGGCGCTAAATAAAGCACTAAACCTTAACCCCAGTTTAGCCAGCGCCCATTTATGGCGATTTGTGGCGCTGGAGCAACTGGGCCGCAGCCAGGATGCCTGGCAAGCACTACAGCAGGCGCATAAACTCGACCCGATAGCCATTACCCACCAATATAATCTGGCGTTTAAACTGGCCGAACGTGGCGATATAGATAATGCGGAGCAGCAATACCGACAGCTAATCGCCGATTTTCCCGACTCGCCTATGGGCTATGCCGGCCTGGCCGATTTACTGACCCAGATTGGCGAGCTGGCCGCCAGCCTGGATTACTGGCAGCAGGCCTATCGCTTATCGCCGGATAACAGTAATTATCAGCACAATGCTATTGGTCTTTTACTGGAACTGGGTTTAGTAGAAACAGCAGAGCAAGCAACTGACGATCCTTTCTGGCAGGCCACAATACTATTGCGGCGTCAGCAGTATGAAGAATTATTTAAATTAATGGCCTTTCAGTTGGCAGCGAATCCGGACGATCCCTGGGTGGCTTTTGAAGCCGGCTGGTATCAGTTATTAGTGGGTGACAAGGCACAAGGTATTGAGCTACTGCTGCAAGCGCATCAGTATTTTGCAGCTGCCGACTTGCTGAGCTTGCCGATGTGCAGTCCGGCCTTAGAAATTGCCTGGGCTTATCAGCAGCGCCAGCAAGCTGAAGCCGCCACCAAATTACTACAACAGTGCAAAGATAGCCTGCCACCCGCTGGTCCCAATGGTTATCAGGATATTTACCGCCGTTACCTGAATGCCCGGCTGGCGGCATTGCAAAATAAACCAGAACTCGCGTTAACCGAACTTAGCGCGGCAGTAAACCAGGGCTGGCGCCAGTGGTGGACCCAGCATGACCCGATACTGGCGCCAATAACTGATAGCACTGAAGCCAAAGTGTTATTCAGCACAATTGAGCGAGACCTTAAGCAGCAACAGGCAAAAGCAAAGGCGCAATTGCAAACCCAATCGAGTAACTAGCAGCTGGCGTTAATTGCAACAATTAACCCCGGCGGCTCTGCCGATATAACATTAATAACAGCAAGCTAAATAAACTCAAAGTAGCAGGTTCAGGCACTGCCAGCGGCAGCACCACGAAGCGCTCCGGATCGCTGGTTACCAACCGGCTGTTTCCAACAGCAGTGCCAAGCCGAAAGCAACCACCCAGCTCGTCAATACACGCCGGCCCGCTGACCAGAGTATCAATATTATAAAACACATAACCTTCGGGCGCGGTAATATCCAGGCTGGCCCTTAGCGTATACTCGCCCGGCAATAAACCGGCCGGCATCGCCGCATTCATATAAATTTCGCGCCGGGCTTGTAAAGCTGCCCCCTCCTCTACTGCCACATCAGCCCCGCTAAATAGCCAGGAGTCGGCGCCGTTACTGATAGTCCAGCTTAGCAGCGACTGTGCTTCGGCAAAAAAGCTTTGGGTATAACCAAACAAATCTAACGCTTCGTCCTGATAAAACTGCCAATAGCAGGGGTCATCTTCAAACGGCGTATTACCATCCAGATAAACAATACAGTCTTCTTCCGGCACCGCCGAAATATCGTACTCGCCGGGACCTCTTATCGCAAGCGGCACCCCGGCAGCATAGTATTCTTCCCGTAATAAACCGGACACCAGCTCAGTTTCCGGCACCATGGTTACCCAGGTTGGAAAACTAACCGAAATACTGCCTTTGCCAGCGTTTCGTACTAAACCGGCTTCGGCTGTTACGCTATACACTAAGAAAAATAGCTGACTAGACGCCAGGGTCAGAAATAACAGTACCGCCTTAACGTTTTTCATCTTTAACTCCTTATTAAACAGAGTGACGGCGCCAGCGGTTAGCGGCGCAGTTTAAACACACTGGCATCAATACTGCGCTGCATCACTACCTGCAGCAGTACTGTCTGGTGCGGCATAAATACCCAGTCAATGTTGTCTGGCTCCAGCTTTAAGCCGGCGGTGTCGGTGGCGGCAACGCTGGCATAACCGACCGGCTGGCGTGGTGGTTTATAATGGGGCTCGGCATTAAAACTGATATACAACTGGTCCAGCTGATAGCGCTGGCGAAGCTCAGCCAGACTGGCCAGATTAAAATACAAGGTGCGATAAGCCGCATTATCACTGTAGGCATGCACCCCGCATAAAAACTGCTGATACAACCGCTGCTCAAATTTTTCGTCTTTTTTACCGGTACGATAAAACTCGACAAAATAGTCCTGCACATTATTGGCAAGATGATCGGTTAACTGGCAGACCACCTGACTGCGCTGCGGGCTGCGCTCAGCAACGTCCGGGTCAAGCGCATTAATTTGTTGCTGCCAGTTGAAGCTGTCGGCCAACGGCTGATAATCGCTATCTTCTACCTGCAACGCTTTGGCCAGGATAGTTTGGGTAAGCGGGTTTTTTGGGCCTTTGTCTTTAAATACCAGGGTGCTGTGGTTTTCGTTATCCAGAATGGCCAGCGCAATCTCGCCTTTACTCTGGCTGTAGTGCAAACTGCCCGGTAATATGCATTGTTGCTCGTCCAGCGCCAGCTCTATCCGGCGGCAATTAAGGTTAGCGCCGCTGATCCGTACCGTGCCGTCAGAGCCAGCTTCATTGGCAATGGCACTGACCCCGGAATAACCGGTATTGCCGGTCATTACCGTGGCCAGAATTTTACCGGCGCCGTACCAGCTTTCATTACCGAATAGATCTTTAAAAGCCAGTTGCTGACTATAGGGTGAGGCTAACTCCAGCCCTTTTAAAATTTGGGTACCCGTCTGAAAACCTGGCTGGCCCCAGCCTTTAACAGCCCGGCCAAAAAAACTGCGGCCCTTATGGGCCAAATGCGAGCCAAAATTAGCCGGTGCCATCATCACAAAGCGTTTTACCGGATTATGGCTGGCGCTGTAAAACTGGGTCAGCCATTGCCTGGCCACCAGCGCACCCGTGCTGTGCACTACTAAATCAATGCTGCGATCGTCGGTGGGTAAGCCCATTTCATGCCAGGCGCGCTGCATGGCCATGGCTAAATCGGTATAGGTCACATCATCGTGCATTGACAGCCAGTCGCCCAGATGTAAATGCACGGTTTTTTTATTCGGTAACTGCTTAATAAATTTACTGATAGCGGCAAAAGAGCGACTGCTGTCGCTCCAGCCATGCAGAATAATGACCGGGTTGTCCATGTTGTCTTCCTTGTTGCAAACCGGAAAACCAGACATCACCCGCAACAGATGCAGATCTTGGTTAAAAAATTAAAAAAAGCTTAAGTCGAACAAGCCAAATTACCTAAAACCAAAAGAGTATAGCAAGCTTTATTAAGGATGCGCTGATGCAGCAAGATTAATAGCCCTGCGCTTTTAAATAATCCAGCGCCGCCGTTATCGCCGTAACCTGAGCCAGAATACATTGCTCCGGGCTGGCATTCGGGCTATCGGGATACACTTCGGTAGTGGTGACATAAGGCGCATCGGTAATGCCGCCACACAAACCCAGGGCTTTTTTCGGGTAGTTTACCACCCCGGGCTGGCTGATCGGCTCGCCAATTAAGCAGCCATTGCTATCTGCCGGTGCTATCTGGGTCACGTTACCCACTGCCTGATTAATCGCCTGTTGAAAATCAGCAGCTGGTTTTGCGCTATCGCCTACTACATAAAAGCCGTCGGGGATATCCCAATTGGTATTAATCTCGCCATCGCGCGCTGCTTTTGCCGGCCGGAACTCGCTATTGTCTGAATCAGTAGTCTCATGTAAATCAATATGGGCCAGTACCGGTAAGCTTAGCTGCTGCAGAAAGCGAACTACTGCCGCCGATTCCGCCACCGGGCTGTCTGCGGTAAAATTACGATTAGGATCCAGCGCCAGCGGATTCCAGCGGTTAATCGTTTCATAACCCCAGGGGCTGATACAGGGCAACACGACAAGATTAAAGTGATCGCTGTAATTCGCCGCTTCGGTTTGCAAAAAACGAATAGCGCCCTGGACACCACTGGTTTCATAGCCGTGCACGCCACCAGTCACTAATACGGTCACTTTGTCAGCGGCTAAATCATTACTGAATGCGTACAACGGGTAACGGTCTGCGCCGTACTGGCGATAATCCAGCTCGCCGTATTGCTGGCGGGTAAACTGAGCGGTAACCTGTTCCAGCTTAGCCAGTACCTGCTGCTGATAACTACGTTGAATGCGCTGGCGACCCAACCATTGTGTTTTTTCTGCATCGCCCCATTTCTGTCCTGCGACCCCGATATCGTAATCCGGATTTGCCGTCATTGTCCTTTCTCCATTGCTTTTTTATTTACGCTATCGCCTTTTCACAGCACAGGCAATTTGGATTCGTTGCCCTGCAGTGTTACTGCGCTTAGCGGCAGCGAACAAGGGTATCTTCTATTTTGTCGAACAAACCTGCCGCTATTATCCAATATCGCCAACGGTTCGATTTGGCTACAGTTACAGGATATCTTCCCTGGCTGCAACAGGCCGGTTGTTCAATCTGATCACACATTAAGGAGTCTGACATGGGTTTACTGGTTAATGGTAACTGGCAGGATAAATGGTACGACACCGACAGTAACGATGGCGAGTTTAAACGGGAAAATGCTCAGTTGCGAAACTGGGTAACCAGCGATGGCAGTGCCGGGCCAACCGGTGAAGCAGGCTTTAAAGCCGAAAAGGGTCGCTACCATTTATATGTTTCGCTGGCCTGCCCCTGGGCCCATCGCACCCTTATTTTTCTGCAGTTAAAAGACCTGACCCAGTATATTAGCGTCTCGGTTGTCAGCCCCGATATGCTGGAGCATGGCTGGGAATTTGATAAGGCCAACCACAGCACTGGCGACAGCTTATTTAACTATGACTTTGCGCACCAGCTATATACCCGAAACCAAAGCGATTACTCTGGCAGAGTGACAGTGCCGGTGCTGTGGGACAAGCAGCAAAACTGCATCGTTAGTAACGAGTCGGCCGATATTATCCGCATGCTTAATACGGCTTTTAACCACCTTACCGGCAACACAGACGATTATTACCCGGCTGATAAACAGCAGAAAATTACTGAGATTAACGAGTTGGTTTACAACAACATCAATAATGGTGTGTATTTATGCGGCTTCGCTACCAGCCAGCAGGCTTATGAAAAAGCCTACAACAAGTTGTTTGCAGCCTTAGATAAAGTAGAAGCGATACTTGCCAGTAGCAGATACCTGACCGGAACACAGATAACTGAGGCCGATTGGCGCTTGTTTACTACCCTCATCCGCTTTGATGCCGTATACCATGGTCATTTTAAGTGTAATAAACAACGACTGGAAGACTACCCGAACCTGGCTGGCTATACCCGCGAGCTTTATCAATGGCCTGGTGTGGCAGATACGGTCAATTTTTATCATATCAAGCGCCATTACTATTACAGTCACACCATGATTAACCCAAGCCAGGTCGTGCCGGCCGGGCCGGAAATAGATTATAACCGGCCACATCAACGCGCCGGTGTTTAAGCCAGTTTATGGCTGACTAAATATAGACATCAGTGGGAATTGTGGCGTGTAGCCATCCCCCTGGCCAGTTTAACGCTATACTTGCAATACGTGTTAAAATTTGTAATCACATGGAGGGGTGCAGGTATGCAAAACAGGGTTATGTTAGCCAGCCGAAACAGAAAGTGGCCAGCCTGGCTAGCCGCTGTTCTGCTCCCCCTCCTGCTAAGCGCTTACAGCAGTCAGGCTGAAACATTACGGGTAGCCGTACCCGATTATCCACCTTATACCTATGTTCAGGATAAAGAAATTACTGGTGAGGGGTATCGGGCGTTCGCCGACATAATGGCTGAGCTGGGCGTTCAATACCATGCTGAAGCCGTGCCGCATTTTGGTCGCTCGTTAATTGATATGGAGAATAAGCAGCTGGATGCCATGTTGCTGGCTACCGAAAGCCCTGAGCGCAGTGCGTTGGCTGAATACTCTGAGCCCCTGTTTTTTGCCGACTGGGCCTGGGTTTGGCTAGCAAAGCGGCACGATATTCGGCCAGACAGCCAGCAATTTAAAGATGCTGCTGTTGTCTCAGCCCAGATGAACAGCAATATCTACCGCTGGTTGGCCCTGCAGCAATATCAGATAACACCCGGTACCAGCAATATCAGAGGTTTATTTAATCTGCTGGACCATGGCCGGGTAGACGCCATTATGTTACCTGCGTTAACCGCCACCACGTTAATCAATAAATATCAGCGCGATGAAGCACATTACAAGATTCATAAACATATTCAATTACCTTACGGCATTTATATCAGTAAAACTTATCTTAAAGGCCATCCCGATTTTATGCAGAGATTAAATCTGGCAATTAAAAAATATAATGACAAAACAATTAATTCGGTAGCAGACAAAACTGAAACCGTCGCGCCAAAAAATTAAAATCCTGAACCTGGTTGCTTTAAAAACTCAAGCTCTTCTGCCGTCGACTGCCTGCCCAGAATAGCGTTGCGGTGTGGATAGCGACCAAATCGGTCGATTATTGCCTTGTGCTTTAGTTCAAACTGGTAGTTTGTTTCCGGGGCCTGCTCTTTATACAGTTGTTCGGCCAGCAGATGAATCGTTGCCGATTCACTGTGCATATAAGGTAGCAATAAAAAACTACGTTCATCCGGGTTTAACTGTGACAGCGCGCCGCCGGCGACGGCCTCCTGAGCTAATGCCAGTGCCATTGGGTCTTGCGCAAAAGCCGCAGCCGTGTCGCGATACACATTGCGGGAAAACTGGTCCAGTACAATTATCTCCGCCAGCCGGCCTTGCGCATCACTGCGCCAGCGATACAACTCGCCCTGCTTTGCTTGCTGCAACACATCACCAAAACGGCTGGCAATGAACTGATCAAAATCCGCGTCTTTGGCCCACCATTGACTGGGTTTTATTTCGGCAAACCAAAAATCTAAAATCTGTTGCGGCATAATTACTCCTGTATATCTGCGCGTTCTAGCCTTAACTGCAGCAAATGCCGCTGCAACTCTGGATAGAACTGTAAAAAATTTTGCTCCAATGCAGTATAGCGTGGAATGATTTCGGTAATAATACCGCTGAACTGATTAGCAAACCGGATCCGCCGGGCAATATGATCCAGCGCCTGTCCAAGCGCCGGCAGCTGCTGATAGCTGGCAAACCAGTCATGGCGGCATACCCGCTGCATAGTGTCGCGCATGGGCGCCGGCATTAGCGGCATGGCAATATTCAGCTGAAAATACAAACCGGCTTTGTATTCCTGAAAAGGCTCAGGGTAAAACTGCTGCCAGTGCCGGATTAGAAAGTGATCAAACAACACATCCAGCGCCACCGCAGCAAACCGTCGGCGCATTGGCGAAAATTCAGCTTTGGCGGCCTTAACCAGTGGATGACTATCGGTGAAACGGTCGGTCGCACGATGATTGTCCAGCCCTGCCCGCACTTGCGGATGCAAGCCGGCAACGTTAACGCCTTTGCAAAAGTCCCCCAGCAAATTACCCACCAGCGAGTACTGATTAGGTTGGGCTAAGGCAGCATGCGCCAGATAGTTCACGCTTACTCCTGTTATTTGTTATACTCCCGCCGTTTTTTTAACTAGCAGACAGAGTGCAACATGCGTTTGATTATTCGTTTATTTTTTCGACTCGTTCGGCTTATTTTAACCCCATTTATGCTGCTGACTGAATGGTTAACTACCCCAAAAGCGATAAGACGCAGCGAAGAGCAACAAGCAGCGGTTGATGCCGCCTGCCAGCAACTGGCACTGTATCAGTTTCCCGCCTGCCCATTTTGCATAAAAGTACGCAAAGAAATTGCCAGGCTGGGCCTGAAAATAGAGAAACGCAATGCCCAGCATAATCAGCAGCATCGCAGCGAACTGGCCAGCGCAGGTGGCAAAATAAAAGTGCCCTGCTTACGAATTACCAGTTCACCTAATCAAACTAGCCAGTGGCTGTATGAGTCAGACGATATTATCCGTTACCTGCGACAGCAATTTGCTGAAGGTTCAGCCATCCAATAAGTGTTATCTGGCTAAAATAACCAGCACGCCACTCCAATCTAAGCCCCGGCTCTTGCCAGCCTGGGGCGCAATCTCGACACCACAGTAAAACCCCAGTAGCGGAATTCTGGCTTCATTGAGCAGGCTTTGTACTTCCCTGGCATCTTCCTGGCCCACTGCTGTCTGCTCTGCTTCATCTGCTGAATCTGGCTCAAACCGGGCTATACGGCCAGCACAATCCATATACAGTGCAAACAACGGCTGCCTGCCATCCTGTTTAATTTGCTGTAGTAACGTCTCAGTGCTGGTTCTGGCAGACACCCGGCTTAACGCAGGACTGCGGCGCATTAACTGAACTTGCATCCCTTCATGCATATCGGGTTCAAATAAAATAATACCTTCAGCGTTGGGCAGGATACCGCTAATCAGCCTGTTACTGAACTCGTTGCCATTACTTAAATCTGCATCATCCGCCGGGATACCCAGACATAGCTGGCTGACCGGCGAACGACTGCGCCAGTTGCTGCTGCCAAATGCCTGGTCAATAACCTCAACCGCAGGTTTACCATCGAGCGTATATAAAAACTGGCCAAAAATACCGGTAATGGTGTAGCGCTGACTGCTAAGTGGCTGGCATCCGTGCATCACCCCAATATATGAGCTTAAATTACCACCAAACACCAGGGCACTGGCACTTTGCTGAGTAATACTTTTGCCACAGAATTGCTGGGTATGCCCAAAACCCTGATCGCCAAGCAGCCCGGCCCCGGCAATTGGCAGTGGTGCTGCCAGGTTAAGCTCCAACCCCCTTAACAATGGAGCTGACGGATTCATCACCGGTGCAACATTTTCTGAGCCGGAGAACTTGATGGAGTCGTAAAGCAGCAATAATACACTGGCATCAGGCATCGCTGGCAGTGCCTCCGCTAACTGCTCGCCGGCATTAAACGGGCTGTTAAACAAACCAGTAGCTACCGCCATCTGGCAGTAATTATCTGCAAATTTCAGCACCGCAACCGCGGCAGGATAGCCGTGATAGGACAAATGCAGATTGGTAATCACGCCAATAGCAGAGCCACCGAAAATATTAACATCCTGCCCCAGCACAGCGCGCAAGCCACGGTAGAATACCTGATGATCCAGAGTGCCGCTGCAAAAAGCCAGCACCAAATCGGCGTCTGAAAACGCCGCCTGAGTTAATGCACTCTGCGCCGCCTGCTTACCGGCGATAAATGCATCTTCACAGTTACTGTATCCTAATCCAACTTTCATAATCCCTCATACGGCTGGTAAATACACACCCCTTTCCTGTAACGAATATTACACCTTATTAACCATTACTGAAATGAGTTAAATAACAAGATTTCGGGTTTTAAGGCTAACTTGATATAGTGAATCTATTCTGAATAGATAACAGTTAACTGGCTAATGGGCTGGAAGGTAATCAGATGCGGTTAATTATCTTGCTTATGCTGCTGGCACTGACCGGCTGTGCGGCGGCACCTAAAGGGCTAAACCATCCGGTATCGCAACCTCTGACCGGCGCTGAGCAACTGGCACTGGCAGAACAAGCCGGCCAGCATGTTGTGCAGTGGCCAGAGCAACGCAGCAGCCGGCCGGGTGTTAATAACCGGCGTCTGTTTAACAGTTGGCAGGGACAAGGGTTGCTGCTGGTGGATATGCAGCAGGCTGCAACAGCAACCATTGCGGTTAATGGCCAGCGGTTACATCTGACGCGCCCGGAGCACGGTCAGCCTTTTAAAATTGATATTTCTGCCTTTACCCGCAATGGCGGCAACCACTTGCAACTTGTTACAGTACAACCTGCGACCGCTAAGCTAACCATTGCAGTCCCTTACCCCGAGCTTTCCCAGCAACCGGTTGCGCCAACGGTAAACTCAAGGCAATTCAGGAAAATCGACCAGTTAATTGCCAAAGAGGTTGCCGCCGGTTTTCCCGGCGCGGTGTTGCTGATCGTTAAAGATGGCCGGATTATCAAAGAGACCGCCTACGGATATGCCTTGCGGTATCAGACAGATGGCAGTGCCTTAGCTGTACCAGAGCCGATGAATACCACCACTTTATTTGATATTGCTTCCAATACCAAAATGTATGCCACAACCTATGCTGTAATGCAGCTGGTCAGTAATGGCATGCTTGATCTCAACCGGCCACTGACTGACTATCTGCCGGAATATCTGGGTGAGGGTCGCGAACAGCGCCTGGTCAGCGATTTGCTGTATCACACCAGTGGTTATGCGCCTGAAGTGCATTTTCACCGGCCCGACAACCGCAATGGCCCACTTTTTTATTCGCTTAATAAGGCTTACACCGAACAATTGCTGCTGGGGCAGGTGCCCTTTAGCAGCGACCGCGCTAAAACAGCACGCTACAGCGATGTCAACTTTATGCTGCTGGGGCTGTTGATTGAAAGATTAACCGCCATGCCGTTGGACCATTACCTGGAGCAGCAATTCTACCGGCCGCTGGGGTTAAACAACGTGATGTTTAACCCATTGCAAAAAGGCGTGGCGCTGGCCAGGGTTGCCGCCACAGAGCTTGATGGCAATAGCCGCGGCGGCCGGGTCACTTTCCCTGCTAACCGGCAGGGCGTGTTGCGCGGGCAGGTGCATGATGAAAAAGCCTTTCATGCCTTGCAGGGCGTGGCCGGTCACGCCGGATTGTTCGCCACTGCCCGCGATCTGGCGGTGTTAATGAGTGTAGCAGCGCAGCAGGGTGGCTATGGCTGGCAACGATTTTTCAGCCCGGCCGTCGTGCAGCAGTTTACCCGACCATCAGGCTATGATCACCGGTTTGGTCTGGGCTGGCGCACCGCTGCCGGCGGCGACCTGAACTGGCACTTTGGCGCCTATGCCAGCGACTATGCCTACGGCCACACTGGCTGGACCGGCACTGCCACCCTGATTGACCCGGCACATAATTTAATGGTGGTGCTATTGACCAACAAAAAACATAGCCCCATTACCGACAGTGGCACAAGCTATGAATTTGCTGGCGATAGTTTTGAAACCGGCCGCTATGGCACCATTATGACGCTGATATACGAGGCAGTGCTGCAATAATAGTTAGCCAGAATAATAGTTAGTCAGTGCTGTCAGCCTTTATAAACTGTAGTGCCGCCAACTGCTGATAGAGCGGGCAGCTTTGCATCAACTCACTATGTTTACCGGCGGCAATCAGCTGACCTTTATCCAGCACCAGGATACGGTCGGCATGTAACACAGTGCTAAGCCGGTGAGCAATAATTAACGTAGTTTTACCCTGCATCAGCTGGTCCAGCGCTTGTTTCACGTAATGCTCACTGGCAGCATCTAAGGCACTGGTAGCTTCATCCAGCAGTAATACTGGCCTGTCAGCCAGAATAGCGCGAGCGATGGCAATACGTTGCTTCTGGCCACCGGATAACCGCACTCCCCGCTCACCCAATTGGCTCTGATACCCTTCTGCCAGTTGCCGGATAAATTCATCAGCCTCAGCCGCTTTACAAGCCGCAATCACCTCTTGCTCGCTGGCATCAGGCCGGCCGTACCGAACATTTTCCAGGACACTGCTGGCAAAAATGACTGCCGCTTGTGGCACCAGTGCGAACTGCGCCCTAAGCGTTGCAGGATCAAGGGTACTGATATCAATGCCATCGAGCAAAATTCTGCCCATGGGTAAAGTGTAAAAACGCTGTAATAACTGAAATAAGGTCGTTTTACCTGCCCCGCTGGGCCCGACCAACGCCACCCGCTCACCCGCGTTGATACGCAGGTTCAGCTGTTGTAATACGGCTTTGTCTGGTTGTTGCGGGTAGTAAAAACTTACCTCATCAAATAGCAAACTACCGGCCACCGGCTCAGTTAATTGCGCGGGTGTAACCGGGGCTGTTATTTCCAGTGGCATCTCAGCAAGCTCAATTAACCGTTCAGTTGCCCCCGCAGCCCGCTGAATTTCACCAATAACTTCACTGATAGTCGCAACCGCTCCGGCTACCACAACCGCATAAAATAAAAAAGCGGTCAGCTCGCCCGCACTTATCCGACCGGCCAGTACATCAAGCGCCCCCGCCCAACCTACCAGAGTCACTGCGCTGATACTCAGCAGCATCACCAGACCAATCAGCAGCGCCCGGTAAAAGATTCGTTGCCTGGCTGCAGCCATAACCTGCTCAATTTTGCCGGCAAATAGCTGCTGATCGAGAGCTTCATGGCCATAAGCCTGCACGGTGTGAATTTCATGCAGGCTCTCATCGACATGGGCACCAATGTCAGCCAGCCGGTCCTGACTGGCCCGTGCCATTTGCCTTACTCTGAGCCCCAATACAAAAATAGGTACCAACACCAGCGGCACGGCAATAGACACCAATGCCGTCATTTTCAAACTGGTAAACGCCATCATCAGCAAACCACCGATTGCGGTAACCAAGGAGCGCAACGCCATTGAAAAGCTGGACCCAATCACCGTTTGCAGCACCGTAGTGTCAGCGGTAAAGCGGGAAATCACCTCGCCGGTACGGGTTTCGCTGTAAAAAGCCGGTGATAACAACAACATATGCCGGTAAACATGATTACGTATGTCGGCACTGACCCGCTCCCCCAGCCAGGTCATCAGATAAAACCGGCTAAACACTGCAATGGCACTGACACCGGTAATCAGCAAAATCAGCAGAACAATCGAATTCAACCGGCTGGCATTACCGCTAACAAAGCCTTCGTCAACCAACAGCTTTACACCCTGCCCCAGTGCCAGCCAGGCCAGCGCACCGATTAATAAAAACAACATCGCTGCCGCCACCTGCCAACGGTACGGTGTTAAAAAGCTGGCAAGCCATGGCAAAATAGCGTGCCTGGGTTCCGCTCGCTGGCCGGAAAAGAAATTCATATTACCTCAGCCTGTTTGGCCCCCGTTATCAGGGGTTATTCGATTTGAGAGCTATCATAACAGGCTCTGTAATCAGCCAGCGAAAGTTTCTCCGCTTGCTGGCAACTTTAACCAAACTTGCTATGCTCAAATTTGAATACCAGCGTTAAGCAGATGAATTAACTACAAAACCAATAATAAAATTGTCGCAGAGGTATGATATGGGGTTCTGGAACTCAGTAGGTGGACGTTTACTCAGCATGCCTTTACTGGCCTTAGTCGGTTTTCTGGTGCTGGCAGCCGTGGCGCTGAATGCGCTTAATAATAGTCTGATTGAGGGCCGGGAAGACCGGGTGGTCGCGGTAATCGACAGTGGTATGAGCCTGATAAAACATTACCAGGCGCTGGAGCAAAGCGGAGCTATCAGCACCGAGCAGGCACAGCAACAGGCCATGGCCGCTATCAGGGCTATCCGCTATGACGGCACTGAGTATATCTGGATCAATGATACCGGCCGGCCCATTCCAACCATGATAATGCACCCTACTGTGCCAAGCCTGGATGGTACTGTGCTGGACCGGCCTAATTTTAACTACGCCACTTTAATGCGCAACCGCGATGGCAGTGAACAACAGCCGCTGGATAACGCCAATTTATTTGTCAGCTTCGTTGATGTGATTGGCCGTTACGGCGATGGCTTTGTCGAATATCAATGGACTAAACCGTTGCCGGGCGGCGGGGTGACCGAAGAGCGCTATACCAAGCTGTCCTATGTGGCAAAGGACGACAGCTGGGGCTGGGTGCTGGGCTCGGGTATTTATATCGATGACGTAAAGGCCGCCTTCTGGGCCATAGCGGCGCAGGTCGGACTACTGGTGTTTATTGTTATTGCGCTGACTGTGGGTATCTCATTGTATATCCGGCGCTGGTTGCTGCGGGCGCTGGGGGGCGAAGTTGCCAGTACCAAACAGCTGGTGCAACAGGTAGCGGCCGGAGATTTCTCGGTGAACCTTGCGCTGCGCCCGGGAGATAACGACAGCTTGCTGGCCGCACTCAGTGGCTTGATCAGTCAGTTGCGCCGGATTATTGGCCAACAGTCGGCAATGGCAGAGCAATTGGCAGCGCAATCGCAAACATTAGACGAAACCAGCCAGCAAACGCAGCATATCCTGCAAAGCGTGATGGACCAGACCGCTCAGGTAGCCACTGCGGTACATCAAATGGCTACCACCTGCGATGATATGGCACGCAGCGCGACTACCGCCGCCAAAGCAGCCAGAGATGCAGATCAAGAGGCACAAAATGGCGTAACCGCAGTAGAGCAAACCATTAGCGCCATCGATGACCTGAAAATAAAACTGGAACAGGTATCTGAGGTGATTGCCCAGTTATCAAAACGCGGCGAAGAAGTCGGCGCAGTTACCGATGTTATTGGCGCAATTGCCGAACAAACTAATTTGCTGGCACTAAATGCTGCCATTGAAGCCGCCAGGGCCGGTGAAATGGGCCGGGGTTTTGCTGTGGTTGCCGACGAAGTCCGTACCCTGGCCAGTCGTTCTCAGGAATCCACCCAGGATATTAACCAGCGTATTCAGGGTATTCAGCAGGACTCAGCCAATGCAGTGGAATCTATGGCGCAAAGTAAAACAGAAACTGAGCAAACCATTGCCTGCTCACAGCAAGCCAGTGCCGCTCTGCAGCGTATAAATACTGCGGTATCAAGCATTACCGATGTTAATGATCAGCTGGCCAGTGCCACTGAAGAGCTAGCCGCTGTTGCCGGCACTATTAACCAAAATATGGAAAATATAGCGGACGCGGTGCAAAGTACTACTGAAAAATCGGCTGAGTTATCTGTCTCCAGCCAGCAACTGCGGCAGATGGCCAGCGATATGAAAAAGTCGCTCAGTAGTTTTACATTGTAGCCGCTGGCTGATAACACATCAGACTGGCGGGGAGGACAATGCTGCGTTTTTTTGCGACTATTGCGCACTGGCAGTGTAATCACGCTACGCAAATCCGCTGAATTGCTATATCATGCGCCACCAAAATTCCGCGCCAGTAGTATGCCGCTATGCTATCGACTAATGCTCTGTACACTGATTTATCAGGCTACTATGATCTAATGTGCTGTGATATCAACTATCTGGCGCAAAGTAGCAGTGTACACCGCCTGAACAAAATGCTTGGCAACGGCAATAACCATCATCTTGATTTAGCTTGTGGCACCGGGCCACATATCCGGCATTTTATCGACTTTGGCTACCAATGCAGCGGCTTGGATTTGAATCAACCAATGCTTGAACTGGCTCGGGCGCGTTGTCCTGACGCCCGCTTTATATTGCAAGACATGTGTCAGTTTACGTTAGACAACTCAGTTGATTTGATTACCTGTTTTTTATACTCAATTCATTACAGTGCCAGTATTAATGCGTTAAAACAATGCCTTGCCAGTGTATATCAGGCGCTGGCACCGGGCGGGCTGTTTGTATTTAATGCGGTGGATAAGGACACAATCTGTAACCTGTCGGCCGTGCGCCACAGTACCCGGTTCGACAATAGCCAGTTTGTATTTGAATCAGGCTGGCACTATAGCGGCAGTGGCGAGCAACAGGCATTAAAGTTAAGGATTGCCAGAACCAGCTTTGAAGGTACCCAGCTCTGGCAGGATCAACATATTATGGTTGCTATCAGCTTTGCAGAGTTACAAGCTCTACTTTGCCCATACTTTGACGTGCACATTCTGGCGCACGATTACGACAGAATAACACCATGGGACACCGTAGCAGGCAATGCGCTGTTTGCTTGTATCAAGCGCTGAGTTACCGGCTATGTTGCTATAAAAACCAGCGCCAGCAATTTCAAATATGGAAATATCATTTTGTTGCCTTAGCCGGTGCAGGCGGTTATTCGCAATCTGCTTGTCAGCACGTTATGCTGACTGTTGATAACATTTTCAAGAAAAACCCAGCGGAGTTAGCAGCAATGAACAAATATCTGGCCCTGTTATTTAGTATCTCCCTGCCCCTGAGCGCCGCCCCTAAGCTGGAACGGCTATGGCAAACCGACGGGTTCAGGGTGCCGGAATCAGTGCTGGTGCATCAGCAGCAGGATGATAATTACCTGTTTGTCTCAGAAATTGATGGTGCCGGTAATGCGGCGGACGGCGAAGGTGGTATCGCACTGCTGAATACCGACGGCACCCTGCGTGATCATAACTGGCTGCGCGGCTTAAACGCACCAAAAGGCTTAGCAGCGTATCAGGGTAAACTTTATGTCGCCGATTTAACCGAACTGGTGATTATTGATATTGGCAGCGCCAAAGTTACAGCAAAAATCCCGGCTCCGGATTCCGTGTTTCTGAATGATGTGACGGTAGATGATAACGGCGTAGTGTATATTTCTGACACCCGGAAAAACTATGTTTACAAATACGCAGATGGCGAGATCAGTATCTGGCTGCAGAATATTGTCTCGGCGAATGGTTTAAAAAGTATTGATGGTGATTTATACATAGCTGGCGCCGACTTGCTGTTAAAAGCTGATAAACATGGCGAAATAACCCAAGTTGCCAAAGGCTTCGCCGAACGTGCCGATGGTCTGGAGCCGGTAGGCAATGGCGACTTTATTGTCAGCTGCTGGGCGGGTCTTATTTATTATGTGTATACCGACGGCAGCATAACAGAGCTGTTTGATAGCCGAAGCCAAAAACTGAATACCGCCGATATTGGCTGGGACCCGCAAACAAGCACCCTGTATGTACCCACTTTTTCTGGCAATTCAGTAGCAGCATATCGGCTAAGCGGACTGGAGGCCAATTAACTCTGGCACTGAAATACCTGCTCAGCTTGGAATTTAGTTATCACAACCAAAAGATTGATGCCGCAGCGTAACGCTGCCCTGCTCGCCCAGTTGTACCTGATACAACAAGCCGTATTGCTGCTCTGTTAACGGTGCCATCTCAATGCCGCTTAACAGCGTAACCAGTTGCGGCACGGTGTTACTATGGCCAACAACCAGCACAGGCTGGCTGTAAGCTAACAATTGCTGACGTAATTGCTCAGGCTTGGCGGGGTCGTAGTTTTTAACCGGCAGGTGCTTACTGTTGGCAACGGCAGCCGCAGTTTGCTGGGTGCGCTGATAAGGCGTGGCATAAACTGCCGCCAGTGGAACCTTGGCAAAGTAATCGGCCAGTGCCTGCGCTCTGGCCTGACCGCACTCTGACAGCGCCGGATCTTTTCCGTCGTCTTGTTTTTCGGCATGACGTACCAGATAAATAGTATTAGCACTTACCTGCAACGCCAGCGCGCAACTTGCTGTGCCAACCCAGGGTAAAAACTTAGTTATTTTCATTTATCTGTTTCCTGTATAAAACCGCATCAACTTCACCCAATGCATCCTGGTGCCAATAGCGTTTAATAAACTGCATGCCCAATTTTCGCATTACCCCAATGGAGCCGGCGTTATCCGGCATGGCAATAGCCGATAAATAACTAACCGCCGGATTGTTCGCCAGCACAGTTGCAGCCACTGCAGCCGCCGCCTCGCTGGCATAACCCTGGCCCCAGTAAGCTTGCATAAACCGCCAGCCAATTTCCAGATCATCGCTGCTTGGTGCCTGGGTATTAAACCCCAGAGGCCGGATCAGCACCCAGCCTAAATAGGCGTTGTCTTCAAGCCGGCATACCTGCCAGATCCCAAAGCCCCGTTCAGGGTTGCGGTACTGTGCCATCCGTGGCAGAAATATTTCAATAATTTGCTGCATAGAGGTACGTTTGCCGCCATTCAGATAGCGCATGACCTCTTCATCCTGATCGACTTTAAATAACAGCTCTGCATCCTGTGCAGACAGTAGTGAAAAATTTAACCTGTTAGTTGCCGGAATATGCAGCACAGTACGTTACCTGTATTATTTTTCGTTAGTTGCAATTAAGACTTAACTCATGGCCGGCTGCATGCTTAGCGGCGTTAAGCTAAGAAGGATAATTGCCACCAGTAAGGTAATGCCAAAACTCAAAAATGAGCCCAGCAGAATATATTCTGTCAATGCCCGGTCGTGTGAGTCACGTAAGTCGTTATAGCGCAGCACCGATTTTGCCGCTACGACCAGCCCGACCCCGGAGTATTGGCCGGCCAGAATCAAGGTCAGGATCAGTAAGCGCTCGGCAATCCCGATTAAGTGGCCTGCCGCCGGTGAGCCTTGCTTGGCGCTGCTGGCAGGAGCAGATATTTTTGTTAGCACCAGAGCTATCAGTACTGAGGCCGGCTTCATTAACAGCAGGTACGCCAGCAACACCAGCAGATGCTCTGGTTTTAGCAAGACCCCGCCCAGCTGGGTAAGGTTGCTATAGCCCGTATCCGCCAGGCTCAGCCATACCAGCAAAATGATCAGCAGATGCAACAACTGATCCAGCACAAAGTAGCGCAGGCCGTCAAAATAAGACTTGCCGATATCAATCAGCAGGTGGCTGGCAGCGATAAGCAGTGCCAGGCCAACAAGGGTAAAAATGCTTACGGCCGACCAGCTGAGCAGGTACCACAGTGTTAACAGCAGCAAATTCAGAGCAAAGTGAATTAAGCCATGATAATACAACTGGACACAACGCCAGTGCTGCTGTACCCGGGCCTGCACCCAGGCAGTGGGCTGGAAAAAGAAATCGGCCAGAATATGCACCAGCACTAACCCCAGCAGTAAGCTGCTGTCACTCATTCCAAACTCCTTGTAATATGACTGTTGCAGTACTGTATAAACGCCTGCAGCAGTTGATAGTCAGCATGATTATTATTGAGTAATTTAGTGACATTCTCGCGGGACGTACCCAGTTTAACAGCGATATTTTCATGAGAACTGCCGGGTGTCAGAAAATATAATAACAGGGCTTCCGCCTGACGGGCGGTAAGTTTGCCCAGCATGCTGTCGGCCATTTGCAGCGGCACTGCTAACACTTGCTGCAACAGCGGTTGCTGGCTATTAATGGCTAAACGCTGGCCGGCAGGCAATTTATCCAGGCCGATGCCCGACAAGGTAAAAGCCGGGCCGCTGGCGCTTTTAACATCCCCCCTTAAATTGGTAACTTCACCCAGGCCAATGCTGATCTTACAATCCCGGCCCAGGCTTAGCAGCGTTAACCGGATATAAATGGCAAGTTCTACTGCTGCTGCAGGTTGGGTTAACAGGATCTGAAAGGCATCACCGCGGTAAAAGTTGTAGCTGCAGCCCAGGGGCTCTGCCTTTGAAACCAGCAGCTGTTCCAGCTGATACAGCACCGAATCATATTGACCACCGGCAATACTGCGTGATTTAACAAAATCGCCGGTTAAAACGGCATAATTAGCAGGCATAACAGTCTCAGTCAGTGTCCCCCTGGCCCATAATAGTAACTCAATATGGTTACATGTCAAATATGTAACCATAATTAGTTACACAGGGCAAAAGTAACTGAATAGGGTTACACCTGAGCAACCTTTCTGGCAGATGCTAATGCTCTACCGCAATCCGGCCAGCGGTTACCGCCTGTGGCCAAACCCGTGGCTGGGGTGCCAGCACAAATAAATCACCATTCTGGCCAGTAAATTGCTGCGGCACGCCCGCAGCCCGAGCTATTTCGGCATTAGCGCTGATATGGGCCGCTTCGCCATGCACCGGCACCGCAATGGCCGGCTGCACATAGCGATACATTAAGTCGAGCTCTCCCTGATTAGGGTGACCTGACACATGAATAAGCTCGCTACTGTCAGCACTTTGCAAAGTGCGTACTTTCAGCACGTTTAACTGCGCTATCAGGCGGCTGACCAGCATTTCATTTCCGGGGATCAGAATTGAGCTGAACAGCACCAAATCATTTTCCTCCAGCATTAAATGTGGATGACGCTGCTGCGCCAGCCGGCTAAGTGCTGCTCTGGGTTCGCCCTGACTGCCGGTGGCCACCACCAGCACTTCGTTAGCAGGCAAATACCCTACATGCGAAGGCTCAATCAGCGGAATATCATCTGGCCAGTAACCACAGGCCCGGGCCGCACCGACCATATTTTCCATGGCCCGGCCAAACAACGCTAAATAACGGCCGGTGCGTCTGGCAATATGGCCCAGGCTAATCAGCCGGCCAATATTACTGCTAAAGCCGCTAACCACCACCCGCTGCTTCTGCTGACGGATAACCTGATATAGCCCCTGATAACAGGCCGATTCAGACTCGGAAAAACCCGGTTTTAAGGCGTTGGTCGAGTCACAAACCATCGCAGTAATATTCTGGCTGGCCAGTCGCTTAAAAACCTGGGGTTTAAAAGGCCGGCCGGTTACCGGCGCTTTGTCTATTTTCCAGTCAGCAGTATGAAACACCTTACCCGCTGCCGTGCTGATAAGCAGTGCCTGCGGTTCGGGGATGGAATGAGTAATATTCAGCCAGTTAATTAAAAAAGGCCCAATATTGCAGGTACCACCGGGCACAACTTCAATAATTGGCATATCCGGCGATAAGCCACTATTGGCAATTTTCCGACGCAAAATCTCGGCGGCAAAAGGGGTGCAATACACCGGACAACCAAAACGAGGCCATAAAAAGGGTAAGGCGCCAATATGATCTTCATGAGCATGAGTAATGATAATACCAGCCAGCAGTTCTTTGCGCTTAGCAATAAAAGCGGGGTCAGCCGCCTGCACTTCGGCGGTGATCGGGCTGGCTGTCGGCTGCAGTGGGTTATAAAATGTGACGCCGCAGTCGATCATCAACCAACGGCTGTCATGGCCATACAGGTTAAGATTCATACCAATTTCGCCACAGCCGCCCAACGGCAAAAACCATAAATCATTCGGGCCAGGCAATAAGTCTGCAGGTAAACGGACAGTCAAAACAGCATCCTTTATCTGGAAAAGATAAGCATTGTACGCAGGGAGCAATGGTTTAGTACACCAGACTCTGGGATATATCTGGCGAAACGGTATTACAGGTATTCCGTTGCTATTTGCGGTTGATCCAGTCCCGCTGCATTTCAAAAAACAAAAATGACGCTGTCCAGGTAATCAGCACCAGCCCGGTTAGCGACTCAATACCGGTTAAAAAGCGTAGTTCACCCAGGGGGGCAATATCGCCAAAACCAACAGTGCTGAACACAGTAAAAGAGAAATACGCGCAATCCAGTATGCTGCCATCAAAATTGCCACTGAGCTCCCCCCAGCCCTCAGCGTTGTGCATAAAATAATACGCCATCGCAAACACCCAAATCTCCAGCGAATGGGCGACCAGTGCACCAAAAACCCCCACGACAATTCGGTAGCGGTGTTTTATTTTAAGCTTTGGGATATTTACGGTAAGCCGGTATAAAAATTCGTAGTGAATAATAACCACAATAGCCACAACCAAGCTATTTAACAGCCATACAGACATCATGACCCCGCCCTCAGCTAATGCAACGGATAACGCACCTAATAATGTCAGACAACATACACCACTTTTATCAGTCGGCCCAGCATCAATCGAATTTTAAGATTAAGATAATCGTTTTATTTCACGTAAATCTATCAGTAACTTACTATACTATTTTCAGCGTCACTTATCGGTCTGCAGCGTTATCAATGTCAGTCCGTTAAGGCCTGTTGTTAAGCGCTGCTGTGGCGGCAAACTAAACAACATCGTTCATCAGTACCAACACCTGCTTGTAAACAACAACTATGGGTTAATAAAAGGACGGGAACAATGAATAATAATCTTAATAAAACCATACTGGCCGGCATGATGAGCATGCTGCTGGCATCAGGTGCGGCTTTTGCCAACGATCCGCAAAAACCTGAAATGGCCAAGCCGCAGGGCGCGGTTGCTACCGGCGCAAGTAAAGGCGTCGCTGTCAGGGATAATCAATTCTGGTGGCCGGATCAACTTGATTTATCGGCGCTGCGCGATCACGATGCACGCTCTAACCCCTATGGCGCTAACTTTAGTTACGCTGACGCCTTTAATAAACTTGACCTGGCCAGGGTAAAGCAGGATATCGATGCGCTGCTAACTGAGTCGCAGGACTGGTGGCCGGCCGACTTTGGCAATTATGGCCCGTTCTTTATCCGGATGACCTGGCACAGCGCCGGTACCTATCGTACTCTGGATGGCCGCGGCGGCGCGGGTGGTGGCCAGCAACGGTTTGAGCCACTGAACAGCTGGCCGGACAATGGCAATTTAGACAAAGCCAGGCGGCTATTGTGGCCGGTTAAACAGAAATATGGCGAAGCCTTGTCCTGGTCAGATTTAATGGTACTGGCCGGCAATGTCGCACTGGAAAACATGGGGTTTGAAACCTACGGTTTTGCCGGCGGCCGCGCTGATGACTGGGAACCCGATATGGTGTACTGGGGCCCGGAAGTGGAAATGCTGGCCAGTGATCGGGAAGATGCCGATGGCAAACTGCAACGGCCACTCGGTGCTACCCATATGGGCCTGATCTACGTTAACCCGGAAGGGCCAAAAGGCGTGCCTGATCCAATGGGTTCAGCCAAAAACATCCGGGTTGCCTTTGAGCGGATGGCCATGAACGATGAAGAAACCCTGGCGCTGATCGCCGGCGGTCATACGTTTGGTAAAATGCATGGCGCCCACAAAGCAGCAGATTGTCTGGGTGCTGAACCTGCGGCAGCAGATATTGAAGAGCAAGGCTTAGGCTGGAAAAATAAATGCGGTAAAGGCCATTCGGAAGATACCGTTACCAGCGGCCTGGAAGGCGCCTGGACCCAGGCTCCAACCCGCTGGACCTCGCTTTATTTAAGCAACCTGCTTAATTTCGAGTGGAAACAAACCCGCAGCCCGGGTGGGGCTATTCAGTGGATCCCAACCGATGAGTCGCTGCACAAAGCGGTACCGGATGCGCATATTGACGGTAAATTTAACCCGCCGGTAATGACCACCGCAGATTTAGCACTAAAGGTTGACCCCGAATACCGCAAAATTGCCGAGCGTTTCTTAGCCGATCCGGAAGAATACCGCCTGGCTTTCGCTAAAGCCTGGTACAAGCTAACCCACCGCGATATGGGCCCGCCACGTAACTTTTTAGGTAGCGAAGTGCCAGAAGAAGTGCTGGTATGGCAAGATCCGATAGATCAAAAAACCCAGTCGACCATTAACGAGCGCGATGTTAAAACGCTGAAAGCCAAAATTCTGGATACCGGTTTAACCGTGCCAGAGTTGGTGCGCGTAGCCTGGGCATCGGCTGCCAGCTATCGGGATACCGATATGCGTGGTGGTGCGAACGGTGCCCGCATTGCCTTAGTGCCGCAAAAAGACTGGGCGGTTAATAACCCGGCTGAAACCGCTAAGGTTCTGGACGCATTAAAAGGCATTCAAACCGACTTTAACAAGAGCAGAAGAAAAGTATCGCTAGCCGATTTAATTGTACTCGGTGGGGCAACTGCGATTGAAAAAGCCGCCAAAGACGCCGGTTACACCATTACCGTCCCCTTTAAACCGGGCCGTGGTGATGCTACGCAGGAAATGACTGATGTTAATGCATTCAGCTTGCTGGAGCTGACGGCTGACGGTTTCAGAAATTACTTTGACGCCGATGCCAGCTACAAGTCACCAACAGAAATGCTGGTGGATAAGGCAGATCAGCTGGATTTAAGTGTGCCGGAAATGACTGTACTGATTGGTGGCTTACGCGCGCTGGATGCCAACTATCAGGGTGCCAAACACGGTGTCTTTACCGATAAACCCGGCACCTTAAATAACGACTTTTTTGTTAACTTGCTGGATATGTCTACTGTCTGGCAAAAGGCTGACAGCGAAGGCGTTTATCAGGGACTAGACCGTAAAACCGGTCAGCAAAAGTGGACTGCTACTTCTGTTGATCTGATTTTCGGTTCAAACTCAGAGCTGCGTGCCGTGGCCGAGGTATATGCTTTTGATACCTCAAAACAAAAGTTTGTTGATGACTTTGTGAAAGCCTGGACTAAGGTAATGAACCTGGATCGATAACAGATAATTCCGAGCACCACGAGACAAAAAGGGCCGGTTGGCCCTTTTTTATTATCACTTTTATTAGCTTACTTAGCGCCGCGCGGCTTAGCTGCAGACTTAGGCTTAGCTTTCGGTTTTGTCTTACTGCTTTTTTCCAGGTTAATGGCAGTTTCACTGGCTTTATTGGATCGGCCGGACAATACCTTACGCGAGATACTTTTGAGTAAAGAGCCGCGGTTACTGACTTCAAAGCCCGGCTTATTAATCCGTTTTATATCACTGCCAATCAGCTTTTGAATACGCTCTAAGGTTTGCTCTTCTTCCCGGCTGACAAAGGAGATGGCAGTACCTGAGGTCCCTGCCCGGCCGGTGCGGCCAATCCGGTGGACATAATCTTCCGGTAAATACGGCAGGTTAAAATTCACCACATAATCCAGGCCCTGAATATCCAGGCCGCGCGCCGCCACTTCAGTAGCAATTAATACCTGCAACTCAGCCGATTTAAAATCAGCAATAGCGCGGCGTCTGGCACCCTGGCTTTTATCAGCATGACATACCGCGGCGTTAACTTTTCGCTTTTGCAGCTCAGCTAATAAACGGTCAGCCTGCTCCTTGGTGCTGGTAAACACCAGTACCTGAAACCAGTTATGCTCAGCCAGTAACTGCTCAAACAATTCGATTTTGCGGCTTTCTTCCACCGGGTAAATCACATGGTTTACGGTATCTGCCGTGCTATTGGTTTTTGCGACCCGGATTTGCTGATGATTGCGCAAAATTTTATGCGATAACTCATTAACCGCCGGTGAGGTGGTAGCAGAAAACAGCAAAGTCTGGCGCTTGCTTGCCGTCATTTCCAGCAACTTCAACACATCGGTGCTAAAGCCCATATCCAGCATGCGGTCGGCTTCATCCAGTACCACAAATTCCACATCACTTAGTATTACGTTGCCAAGGGCAATATGTTCTAACAAGCGGCCCGGTGTGCTAATAACGATATCAACACCCGCAGCCAATTTACTGGCCTGGCCACCCATTTTCACGCCACCGTATAAAGCAGTAGCACTGATTGGTAAAAACTGTGCATAAGCGCTAACCGCGGCGGCTATCTGCTCGGCTAACTCGCGGGTCGGGGTCAGGATCAAAGCGCGTGGCCTTTTTTCAATGGCGGCCTTAGGCTTATCCAGCATTTGCTGCAGTATCGGAATAGCAAAAGCAGCGGTTTTACCGGTACCCGTTTGCGCGGTAACCTGTAAATCCTTACCACGGCGGGCCGGCACAATAGCCTGGCTTTGCACCGGCGTCATTTCGCTGTAGCCATAGTCGGCCAGGCCACGTAATAAATCTGCCGCTAAATCTAAAGATGAAAATTGCATAAGAGTTCCTCTGTAGAATAGCTACAGTCAGTAAGGAGAAAAAGATTACTCAGCGTCATCGGCCGCACGCGGTTTATGGATAGCCGCCCGGGCCAGTATTTCAATATAAAACTCAGGTAACTGTGCCGCTGCCGCTGCATCGATTTGCTTGTTAATTTCAGAGGTAAATATCTGTTTGGCTTCAGCTTCTGACGCACCAAAGCGGCAGTCAAACGTCCAGTAATCTGTGCCGTCTGGCAGCGATTTACGCCGTTCCCTGGCCAGGTACTTTTTAATCTCATGCTTAATGGCATCGACTAAACGAGCAGGTTGCAGCTTAGGGTGAGTTAACGCAAATGTCTTTTTCATCAAAAATCCTACAGGTGGGCAGTCAAGCCTAAAAGCTGAACACGCTTACAAAGTGCGCATTCTACATGAAAGCGTAGTGGCTAACCGCGAATTTCTGCAATTAAGCGGCAAAATCTCAACAGTAAACCTTAATGCCCCCTGAGCTCACGTCCAGAACATAGTTGCCAGGTACCACACAGCCCCCAGATTAAGCGCCACGCTAAACCAGGAAAACCGTCAATAAGGCTTTATAAAACCAAAGCCTTTGTCATCGACGCATTGGGTTATTTTTCCTTTAAAGCGCATAGTTGTCTCTATTTTCTGACGGTAGCTGAAGGGGTAATTACAGGCTTTGATACTGATACAAATTATTCTCTACGCCGTAAAGCACAGTAACCGAGAGACAGTCATCTGCAATAATCCTGTTGCAGTTATGCAGCCGATGAACTATGGTTGCCCAATGCAAACCATCCATCAGCTCAAGGCACTAAACCCCGCTGTTTACTGCCAGTATAATACTGCTATTGCCTGCCATTCCTAGGCCGGTTTTGCCCTGGGCGAAACCGGCGTAATACCTGCTTATCACTAATACAATTTTTATCTTGGTAAAGCCAAACTGTAATGTATTTCTGTTACCCAAAAATCGCGCGTTGGCATGCTAACTGTGCGTAATGTTAAATAAAGTTAATTAAGGAGCCTGTAATGACCTCTCCCGACATCACCCTATCCACAACCGATTACGATCGGCTGGACAGACTACTTTCTAACCTCAATGCAGACAGCATCGGCTTTACAACGTTAAGCCAGGAGCTGGAGCGGGCCAGCGTTGTAGAGCCAACTCTACTGCCGGCCAATGTGGTCAGTATGAACTCCACTGTACGTTTTCGTCTAGCTAGCGGCAAAACCAGCACCTTAACCCTGGTATACCCGAAAGACGCGGCGCAAAGCGGCAACACTATTTCGGTACTGGCACCGGTTGGCTGCGCGTTAATCGGTTTAAAAACCGGCGATACAATTAACTGGCCATTGCCCAATGGCGATATGTCGACTATTACTGTGGAAGATGTTCTATATCAGCCAGAGCGCGCCGGGGCATATCATCGCTGAGCAAGATAAACAAGTCAGGTTCATAGATAGGCAAATGAGTGTAGCTCGCCCATTAAATATCAGTGAACCTGAAAGCAGTTACTACCACATCTAACACTTATATTGCCGGCAATGCTATGCTGGTTCAAAGCTGATGTTGCTATAGTGCCGGCTGCCACAATGGCAGAATTAACATCAATAATCTGAGGAAATATAACCATGCGCCCCATATACTGTGTATTACTGCTGTTGGTACTCGCCGGTTGTGACAAAAACGAAGTCGGTGACGTATCACTGGGTGTTTTTACCACCAAGGATATCAAACTGGATGCTATTGTGGACCCTGTGGTTACCGGGGTTACCTGCCATGTCTCCAGTATCGAAGCTAACCTGGATTTTGCCGATCCCTCAGACAGCGCCATTGCCTGCCGCCAGACCGGCGACATCACCGCTCAGATGATTGCCCAGATAGACAAAAGCAATAGCGGCGAGGTACTGTTTACCAAATCAAAGAGTATTTTCTTTAAAAGCATGAAAATCCGACGTATTTTCGATGCTGAAAACCAGACCCTGATGTATGTGTCCTATTCCACCAAAGAAACGTCCGGCAGCTTTAAGCACAGCCTGTCTACCGTGCCGTTGTGGGGCACAAAAGCATATGATGCCACTAAGCTGCAGCAGTAAAACTGACCAGCAAAGTAAACGTTGGCGAAGATTAACTGGCCTGAATGAACTGAACGGGAATAGACAACCGTATTAACGTTTAGCCATCTTCACAATTATCCAGTGATACCAATGTTGGGTTCAGTCGCGATTTCTGACAACATGTAATACTTCCGGCCAGCTAACCGTGATTCTGCTTATAGGGAGGAGACTGACATAATGCTAAAAAGGAATTTGCTGTTACCGGCGGCGTTATTGCTGAGCAATATAATGCCCGCCATAGCCCAGGTTCCTGAGCAAGATCAGGTCAGGTCTCTGGAATGGGTAATAAACACCGCGCCACCCTTTCATATTTTAGATGGCCCTCATGCCGGTCTAGGGATTTGTGATGCCCTGATAGATGTTGTAGATGAACACCTTCCCGAGCATAAAAGTAATCGTTATGTGCTGCCTCAATCGCGTATACGCAAACAATTTCAAAACAAGGAAAACCAATGTTTTCCATGCATGATTTACCGCCCGATACCAGGCGACACCATTCAAAGCCAACCTACTCACTTTTATTATCCTCACGGTATTATCACCACCACCGAGAATGCCCGCAGAATACAAGCATTACACGGTAATCCGGTCCGCCTTACCAGTTTAGTCAATGACCGCTCTTTTCGTTTTGGTTATCCCGATGGCCGCCATTACCCTGCGGTGCAAAGCATTTTAGATAAAGCGTTGCAAAGTGATATCAGTCGCATTGCCCATACCGGTGAAAATGCGACAGTAGCCATTCTGGCAATGATTAAAAAAGGCAGGCTTGACTACACCCTTGAGTATCAGATCCTGCATAATTTTGATAAAGCAGAGAATACCGGCAGTAATTTAGTTTTTCTGGAGATTGCGGAAACTCAGGGCCAGCATGTGCTGGGGGCTATCGGTTGTACCAATTCAGCATGGGGCCGGGCGGCTATAGAAAAAATAAATCAGGTACTCCCCCAGGTTCGCCAGCATCCGGATTTTTTAAACGTGCTGGGGCTCTGGTTTAGTGATGCACCAGAGTCCGGGCCTTACCTCGAATTATTACGAGAGCGGGTTTGGCAAGCTGAGGAGTGAGGAAGAGTGTTGAACCCGGCATGCAGAGAGAACAACTGCAACACCCGCCTTGGCTCGCCACAGCAACTCGCTCGCGCTTGCGCACTCACTCAGACACTCTGTGTCGACCAAAACGGGGTTCCAGCCGTTATCTACCAATTACCGACTTAACGAATAGAGGATAGAACCTCTATTGAAGGAGCCGGGGAGTGTCTGAGTCCTGCCGCAGGCAACGGGCGAGTTGCCCCGGCGAGTGAGGAAGAGTGTCGTATCCGGCATGACGCAAGATACAAGTCCACCCCTATATAAATACGGTGCCTTTTAGATACAACACGGCAAACCCCGACACTAACACCCGGTCATTGCTGATGTTACAAAATAATATGCCGCCCCGAGCTGATGCCTGGTAGGCCACCAACTCATCTTTAGCCAATTGCTTAGCCCAATATGGCGCCAGGCCGGCATGAATTGATCCGGTTACCGGATCTTCGTCGCCGCCGTTCGCCGGCCAGAAATAGCGGGAAATAAAGTCATACTCATAGGTGTCGGTATTGGCCTTCGCCGTCACCACCACATCAAAAGGTGCTAACAGCTTTAACTGCTCTGAGTTATAGCTCAGATTTTTTACATCTTGTTCCGTAGCCATTACCGCAAAGTAAGCCTGACGGTTCTGTAATACCTGGATTGGTGTTACAGATAAGCCAGCCAATAATGTCGCCGGCACCTGTTCTACTACGTCCGGGCATTGATTGGGAAAGCTCATTTCAATTCTGCCGTCACTATGCTGATTAACAAACAGCGAGCCGACCTGAGAAGTAATAAACTCAATTTCCCCCTGCCCACCCAGTTGCTTGAATATCACATAAGATGCGGCTAACGTGGCATGGCCACAAAAGTCAATTTCAGTTAATGGTGAAAACCAGCGAATTTCATATTGACTGGCTGATAACGAGCGAATAAAGGCGGTTTCAGAAAGGTTGTTTTCAGCGGCTATGCTTTGCATCACGTCAGGCGCCAGCCACTGCTGAAGTGGTACTACTGCCGCAGCGTTGCCTTTAAACTGTTGTTGGGTAAAGGCATCGACAATAAAAATAGCTAGTTCCAAGCCATACTCCTTAGGTTTACCGCGTCAGTAACAGGTATTGCAGGTTATTGTAGTGACAGTTTCTGGCACTGTCATCGGCTGTCAGAGATGTTTTATTCCTCCTGTTTAGCTTTATTTTCTTCGTTAGTCTCAAGCGCGTCAAACACCCGGCCAATAATCTTGTACAGGTTTTGCTGGTCAAACTCATAATCCGACTCGGTTTTAACCCGGTGCACAAAAACCAGATCGGAGCCGGGGTATACCCCCAGCATATGGATACCAACACCCGTATGATAAAACGCCTGCTCAGGCCGTTTATCATTGGCATTGATCACGTACCAGAGCATGCCATAACCGAAGTCCATATAAGAATTTGTGACAGAATACGAGGTTGTGCTTTGCACTATCCAGTCGCGGGACAGAATACGCTGACCACGCCACACGCCAAAGTTCTCATATAACTGGCCGTAAAGCGCCATATCATAAGCCGACATCCGAAAATGATAGGCAGGGAATGCTGATTTATCAGCTTCATATTGATAAAAGCCATCCACCTTAAGATCACTAATAACGGTATCATCATCAATGGTCGTGTAGGTGCCGTTATAGTTTTGCATGCCAAGTGGTTTAGCAATTTCCCGCAAAAATGCCGTGTAAATTGATTCGCCGGTCAGCTTCTCAAAAATGGCACCGGCAACATTAAAATCCCAATTATTATAAACGTACTGCTCGCCAGGTTTGTGTGCCCCCCGTGGGGGCATTGCTGCCAGCATTCCTTCAGATGTTGCTGCAGAAGGCAAATAAACTCCCGAGCGTGACTGCAATAACTGGCGAAGGGTTGCGGTTTTCTCGGTTGTATTAAGGGGAGTGATATCATCAATTTTCAGCTCAGCAAGGGTAGCATTAAGGTCAATTACCCCGCGTTCAACGTAAATGCCATATAGCGAGTTCAGCATGGCTTTGCGGATCGAGTGAATGGTATGTTTTTCATGAATATCACCATATTCAAAAACCACTTCACCGGCCCGCATCAGCACCATTGAAGAAGTGCCGGTTTGTTCCAAAAACTGCTTTAATTCGCTGAGTTTATTTTTATTAAATGATTTTGTACTGTCACGAAGTACCGGGCTTTCAGTTGCAACCTGTTGCTGCTCAGGATGTGCAAGATAACCATGTTGTTGACAACCGCTCATGATCAATGCGGTTATTAGTACTTCTACCTTTTTCATTGGCATTGTAAAGGCCCTGCTGCATATCTGATAGTCAACAAGGTTAAGCTAATCCGTTGTGAAACGCATGGACTTTCAGAAACTCTTGGTTTTGGCTGCTTTTGCATCTACTATTTCGAAAGCTCTGTTTTATCAGGAGGCATGTTAAGCATGGCAGCTCAGAGCCACAACATTCAGTTATGGTGGCTGGCACTACTCGCCGGGCTTATTCCGCTATTTACTATTCATGTCACTTTTGCCATTTCTGTTTTAGAGGGGTTCGTGCCCTGGTGCATACCCTATTGGGACAGCTGCACCAGCATTAGCCGCACAGGGCGCTATGGCACCTCTTATTTTATCTTCAAAGGCACCATGCTGCCGGCTGCAGTAATCGGTATGTTGTTCTGGTGGCTTAACGGCCGTTGGTTAGTGCAACTGGGCACAACTGGTTATGGCCGGCATTGGGTGCAATGGCTCGGGCTGGTGGCATGTGCTGCCCTGGCAGCATACACGCTGGCCCTTGGGCATGAGGGCGAGGGTTTTAACATCACCCGCCGTATTGGCGTCGTACTCTATTTTTCGCTTACGTACCTGGCGCAGTTGCTGATAAGCGCTGCTTTACTGCGGCACCACCTCTGGCATAAGACTGGAAAATACCTGATGTGGCTATGTAAAGTGACATTAACAGTGGGGATTATTTCTGTCATTCTTACTGCGGTAGTACCAGATTTATACAGCCAGCTGGACGATGCCTTTGAATGGATATTAGCATTACTGATAAACCTGCATGCACTCTGGCTGGCGCTGCTGTGGCGGCAAAGTGCGTTTCAGGCAAGTTTGCTGGTAAAGTGAGCCACGTTAACGCACTGCCACCAACATAGCGAGCCAGTTATTTCTTATCAAAACCGGCTAACCTGCTCTGTGCTTTCCTGTCGATAATGCATATCTACCATACCATCATTTCCAGAACCTGCCCCCACGCCTTCCTGACCCCATACCTCCAACAACCAAACGCTTACGAAGCTAATTTATCTAACTCAGCTTTAAGATACTGTGCCAGCTCAAGCATGCCGAATTGCCCCGCTTTCGCCTCAGCGTCTGAATTGTAATTAGTATTGGTGTTCACATCATAGGCATAGCTGTTGCCGTCGGCATCCTGAATTGCCTCGATACCCGCAACCTTAATGGCATTCGCTTGAAGAAACTTTTCATACTGCTCGATAAACGCAGGCCGGTAATTTTGCAGTATTTCAAATTTAGCCTTGGGCTGTGCTGGTGTTTCGTCAGTGGGGCAAAACATCTCACCTATTGCACAAGCATCGGCCGGGCAAAGTTCGAAGCCTGCAGAGGTATCAACTTTAACCGCATATAAAAATTTACCGCCAATAAACTCGTGCCGGATGATAAAAGGCTCGGGTGCTTTAATATATTGCTGAATAAGCGTAATGCCATCAACCGGGGCATCAAAATTGGGCCCGTCAAGATAATCTTGTAGTGCCTGTACTGAATGAAATAATTGCACCCCCTGCCCTTTGCCGGCCCGATTATGCTTGGTGATAAATGCGCCCATACCCAGCGCGTTAGCCGCTTCGACAATGTGCTTTTTTCCGACGGCAGCAATGGTTTTTGGCGTGGCGATGCCGGCTTTTTCTAACGCTAAGTATTGGTGTACTTTGCTGATCTCTAAACTCAAGGCACGGCTGCCGTTTATCACTTTACGGCCATGATATTCCAACCAGGCGATAACCGCGCCAGCCAGTTCAGGCGCAAAGCGGTGATCCCGGGTATGCGACGATGCACTCATCCGATTATAAAAAACGCCTTGCGGTGGCTCGCCCGATAAATCAATCGAGCCCTCATCTAAATGCCATAACTCATAAGGGTAATTTAATTCATCGAGCCTGCGTTGTAAGTGAACTGTCCATTCATTGTTTTCATGTAGCACGTAAATCTTGCTCATTGGGTTAAGCCTTTAATTACCGGGGTTATGGTTTTAGGGGGGGGTCACCGCTGGCTAAAGTATACCGTAACGATGCTGCACAGCAGCAATAGAATTGACGACTAACTGCTCTAATACATTGCTGTCGAGATCAGCCAGCCGTTTGAAATACAGGCAGGACTTACCCATTTTGTGCTTTCCCAGTCTGGCCAGCAGTGTTTCCTGTGCAGCATCTTCACAGGACAGATAGACGACGAGTTCCCGCCCCCTAATCGCGAATCCCGTCAGGCAGGCTTCGCCGGTTCTTCCGCTGTCATATACATAACGATACGAGCCGTAACCAACGATACTTGGCCCCCACATTTTCGGGCTATGGTTGGTAACTCTTTTGAACATCGACATCAGGGCCTGGCAATCAGTTTTCTGCTCGTCAGAAGCTCGGGAAGCAATGTACTCTTCCACACTGGCAGCCGTTGCTTTCGTTTTGAGTTCAGCCATTGCTTGAACCTTCTTGGTTATAGGGTGTTGCCCGGTAAATGCACCGAGCGACTTATTTCTAGTTAAAACAGAGTTTACATCAGTCAGCTGATATAAATAGTGGTCGATAGAGGCATTTACGTTCCAGCAGAAACAAATCAGCTATAAATCAATGATACTGACCCTTTCGATTTTAAGGTTTAGGGTATGGTTAAATTGCGCAGAGGGTCCTGGCGGCCGTGCAGCATTCGAATAATTTCTACTTGCTTGGCAGTAACCCGGTAAAACAAGGTATGGCTCTGAATGGGTAAGCTTCTGATATGAAGTAAAAGTTCTGAACGTTCAACGCCGATTAGCGGTTGCTCTGTTAGTAACCAAAGCTGATTTTTAATGGCTGATAGATAGCGATCTGATTGAGCTTTCCCCCACTGCGCAACCCCGAATTGATATATTTCTTTCAGGTCATTTTTAGCAGCAGGTGCGACAACGAGCTTGTAAACGGACACGTTATTAGGCTTTTATATCGTCAAACAACACGTCCAGTGCGGCCTTTGATTCAACTGCGATACCTTCGCCACGGTCCAGTTGCTCAGTACCCACTTTTAGCTGTTCGCGCAGACGAGCCATTTTTACTTCGTGGATCCAGTCTTCGTGCGTATCCATAAAACGCAGTGCTTCGCGAATAACTTCGCTGGCATTGTTGTAAAGGCCACTCTCAACTTTAGCTTTAATGCGAGACTCTAATTCGGGCGTCAGGGATACATGCATAATGGCCTCCAAGGGTAAGCACTAGTATCCGTTATGCTAGGCTTGGCGACAAAGATTGTCAATTTTTGTAGCTTACGAACTTGACCAAAACGGGGTTCCAGCCATTCTCTTTCAGGTGGCTTAACCACTGGGGTTACCCGGAGTGCCTGCGCCAAAGCATTGGCACTCATATTCAGTGTTAACAAATAATCTTCACGCAATACTTTACCAGGGTGTACTGCGCGCATGCCGTTTTTAAACATAACTCCCCCGTTAGTGATAATCGACAATTTCAACGTCTAACGCATTACCGTCATGCCAGCGAAAGATAAACGCCAAGATCAGCAACCGTATATCGATAATCGATAAGCAACAAGCAATAGCCCGTGGAATTAGGTCTTCTTACTTGTGTTTATGGATTGGCAAAAAGCAAGACCTGACCCTGACGACTTTAGCAGCGAAATAGATTGCATATCGCTTTTCAAAAAGTTCAAACTGCAATTTATGCTGATTCGTTTGCCACTGCTTAAAAGCAATCCATGCACCGAATGCAGCAATAACGGGTATGGTCATTGCGGAAACATATGCTGTCCAATGCGGTTCAACTATCATATATACGCCATTTTACTCGGGTGACTCGGTTGCGGCCTAAGACAGAGCCTTGTGGCAATTTAGGAGCCGCGAAGCGGCGAAAAAATTGTCCAGAAAAAGCGAAGTGTTAACTTCACGTTGACTGAAGCCTGATCCAATCTTTGACGGTTAGCTTTAGCCTGAGAACCTCATCGTCAGACAATGGGCTGCAATGAGCTATCGGTCCCCTGAGGACATTTAAATTCGTCATTATTTTTGTGAATGCTTTTGTGCTCTTAAAGATGTCACCAAAGTCTGCCCAATTTGCTTTTACAATTTCTCCAAGCTCTCCAAAAGTGGTGTAATCGATTTCACTTTCCGATCTCGGCGTAACGCCTGCATCAAGCTCACGCTGCATGTTTTGTGAAGCGCTTGTTTGGATGTTTGGCGGGACTTTTTCCCCCCACCAACCACCTCCATGTATTGCCTCAAGCTTTCCGACAATAATATTTCGAGCCGACCGCTCCAAGCAGTAAAATGTCATGTAGTGCTGAGCCATCTGATTTGCTTCTCGAAATATACTCTCTTCGAAATAATCGGATATGCTGCTCTCAACTTTATGATCTTTTTCCACAAGCCTCACCTGGCAACTTTTCTCTAATAACTCTAAATCGCCATTTGTTGCCATGCAGCTAAAATAAAATGAGCGCAGACGGTTCTCGATGTGCTCCGTCACAGCAAATTCTCCTTAAGGCTTTTGAATATTGCGTTAAAAACCTTGGGATCATCTGTGTTTGGTAAGATTAGATTAATATTGTAGGAGAGACCGAGCTTTCCTACATGATGCTGAGTTACGGTTGGTGGTCGTTCTTCCATCTGATTCTGTTCGTCCGTTTCAACAGGCTCTTCATAATCAGAATCTTCGTCGGCGCCATCAATAGCCGTGAAATAAGCCAACTTTTTTGCTTCAAGGAACGTATTCGTAATCCTCTTAGCCGTTACATTATCGTGGTCAAGCCCTGTTTCGGCGCAAACTAACTCGTGAAATTTTGCCTTGCTTAGTTCATAGAAGCGCTCATTTCTGTCGTAAAGGGGCTTATATGCCTGTATCAGACCTTTAGCCAACGCACCACCTGACAGTGAAGGCGTTCTGAATTGCTTGTATAGAGATGTCGGAATCCCAGATGCATCTATAAAACCAAGACTTTTAGCATAGGACGTGAACGCTTTATCATTGGCACCTTCGAATCCCAAAGTGGTCGATAGATAGTTCTGAGTAAATTTTGATGGCGTAGGCGCTTCTTTAATCTTTTCTAGAATTTTCCCTACTGCCGAAGCAGAAATCATATACGGAAGTTGGGCCATACTATCTCCTTAAAAGTTAGCGCTTCTTGGACGAAAAAATCCGTATTTAAACACCAAATTTTCCGCCCCTGTAAATTTGTTGTTGATGACAGTACATCGGTTTTGGCTTATTTACAATAACTTATAGGTACAGGTGATTTTCATAGAGGATAGAACCTCTTTTGAAAGAACCGGGGAGTGTCTGAACACCTGCCAAAAGGCAGCATGCGAGTTGCCCCGGCGAGTGAGGAAGAGCGTTGTACCCGGCATACAAAGAAAGTCACCCATAAAAAACCCCGGCACACTGGCCGGGGTTTTTATTTATTGCGGTAAAACGCTACACGCTTAGTAACTTTTTACCGATACGCCTCAGGGCTTGGACAAGCGCACATTAAATTCCGGTCCCCATAAACATCGTCAATCCGGGTAACGGTTGGCCAGAACTTGTTCTCGGCTACATAAGCTACCGGGAAGGCGCCGTAGGTGCGCTCGTAGGCGCGGTCCCACGCCGGGTCGAGAATATCGGCCATGGTGTGCGGCGCGTAAGCCAGTGGGTTGTTGTCTACTGTCCACTCGCCTGCTTCTACCTTGGCAATCTCGGCGCGGATGCTGGTCATCGCTTCGATAAACTTATCCAGCTCGGCTTTGCTTTCTGACTCAGTTGGCTCAATCATCAGCGTGCCGGCAACCGGGAAGCTCATCGTCGGTGAGTGGTAGCCGTAGTCCATTAATCGCTTGGCTATATCCATTTCAGTAATACCGCTGGCGTCTTTTAACGGCCGGATGTCGATAATACATTCGTGCGCTACCCGGCCGTTGGTGCCGCGGTACAGTACCGGAAATAACGGGTCGAGTTTTTTCGCCATATAGTTGGCATTTAAAATAGCGAACTCGGTGGCCTGCTTTAAGCCTTCGCTGCCCATCATGGCGATATACATCCAGCTGATAGGTAAAATGCCGGCGCTACCAAACTGAGCTGCCGCTACTGCACCGTTGTTGTCTCCGGTGCCGTCAATTTTTACTACCGGGTGGTTGGGTAAAAATGGCGCTAAATGGCTTTTCACACCGATAGGGCCCATGCCCGGGCCGCCGCCGCCGTGCGGAATACAGAAGGTTTTATGCAGGTTTAAGTGCGATACGTCTGAGCCGATAAAGCCTGGCGAGGTTAAGCCTACCTGGGCGTTCATATTGGCGCCGTCCATATACACCTGACCACCGTAAGAGTGAACGATGTCGCACAGCTCCTGAATGCTCTCTTCAAATACACCGTGAGTAGACGGATAGGTAACCATAATGGCCGCTAAGCGATCGCCCACTTCTGCTGCCTTGGCTTTGAGATCGGCCATATCGATGTTGCCCGACTTGTCACAGTCGACCAGTACCACGTCATAGCTGGCCATTGCTGCAGTTGCCGGGTTAGTGCCGTGTGCGGATACCGGAATTAAGCAGATATTACGATGACCTTCACCACGGCTTTCGTGGTACTTACGAATCGCTACCATACCGGCGTACTCACCCTGAGCGCCTGAGTTAGGCTGCATAGAGATATTGTCATAACCGGTAATATTGACCAGCCAGTCGCCCAGTTCAGTGATCATTTCGTAGTAACCTTCGGCCTGATCGCGCGGCACGAATGGGTGCAGCGAGCCGAACTCCGGCCAGGTGATCGGGATCATCTCGGCGGTGGCGTTCAGCTTCATGGTGCATGAGCCTAAGCTGATCATCGAATGGTTTAGCGCCAAGTCTTTATTTTCCAGCTTTTTGATATAACGCAGCATCTCAGTTTCACTGTGATACTGGTTAAATACCGGATGGCTTAATACAGCTGAAGTCCGTGCCAGTTCTGCCGGAATAGACGCAGAGCCATTGGCAACAATATCGCTATCCAGCGTGTCAACATCCAGACCGTGATCGGTGCCTAAAACAATATCAAACAGCTGGGCAAGATCAGCAGCCTGCGTGGCTTCGCTGAAGCTGACTGCCAGGCTGTCGTTGACGTCGGTACGCAGGTTGACGCCGGCAGCCAGAGCCCGCTTAACCACGGCAGCGCGATCAGTTACTTTGAAAGTAACAGTATCGAACCAGTGGCTATTAACTAACTCAACGCCTTTGGCTTTGATGCCGGCGGCGAAGATATCGGCACTGCGGTGAATGCGCTCAGCAATGTCTTTTAAGCCTTGCGGGCCGTGGTATACCGCATAGAAAGAGGCGATATTGGCCAGTAATACCTGGGCAGTACAAATGTTCGAGTTAGCTTTTTCGCGGCGGATATGCTGCTCGCGGGTTTGCATCGCCATCCGCAGCGCCTGATCACCGCGACGGTCTTTCGACACGCCAATAATCCGGCCCGGCATCGATCGTTTATAAGCATCGCGGGTAGCAAAGAAAGCGGCATGCGGGCCGCCGTAGGCCATCGGCACGCCAAAGCGTTGCATTGAGCCCAGCACCACGTCGGCACCCAGTTCACCCGGCGATTTTAACAGCATTAAGGCCATCGGATCAGTGGCCACTGCCACTACCGCTTTTTTCGCTTGCAGCGCAGCAATTAACGCGCTGTCATTACGGATATCACCGTTAGTGGTCGGGTACTGAATTAAGGCACCGAACACCTCGTGGCTGGCGGCCTCTTCGGCTTTGCCAATCACAATATCAAAACCAAACATTTCGGCGCGGGTTTTTACCACGTCGATGGTTTGCGGGTGCACATCGTCACTAATAAAGTACAGGTTAGCTTTGCTTTTACTGACCCGTTTGGCTAATGCCATGGCTTCAGCGGCGGCGGTGGCCTCGTCCAGCAATGAGGCACTGGCCAGCTCCATGCCGGTTAAATCTAATGACATTTGCTGGAAATTTAACAGCGCTTCTAAGCGGCCCTGAGCAATTTCCGGCTGATATGGCGTATAGGCCGTATACCAGCCCGGATTTTCCAGCACATTACGTAAAATAACATTCGGGGTAAGCGTTGGGTGATAACCCATACCAATGTATGACTTATACATTTTGTTTTTCGCTGCCACCGCCTTTAAATGCGTTAACGCATCATTTTCAGTGCGGCTGTCACCGGTTGCCAGGGGTTTGGGTAAGCGGATACTGGCCGGTACGGTTTGAGCAATCAGCGTTTCCATGCTATCAACGCCAAGTTCAGCCAGCATAGCGGCAGTTTCAGCCTCGTCCGGGCCAATATGGCGTTGAATAAATTCGTCGTGGTTCGCAAGTTGCGACAGGGTTTTCACAGCGGTATGGGTCATGCCTTGAATGTCCTAGTAATGTTACAGCGTGCAGCACAGCTGTTAGTAAGATAAAGCCCCGAAAGTGTACGGGGCTTTATGCTATAGCGATCTGTTTATTAAGCTTCGTCGATGCTGCTTTTATAACCGGCAGCATCTAATAAGGCCTCCAGCTCGGCTTCATCGCTGGCTTTAATTTTAAACATCCAGCCGTCGGTGTAGGGGCTGGCATTAACCTGCTCGGGTGAGTCGGCCAGGGCTTCGTTAATTTCTACTATTTCGCCAGACAGCGGTGCGTAGATGTCAGAGGCGGCTTTTACCGATTCCGCTACTGCGCAATCATCGCCCTGAGTCACGCTGTCGCCTACTTCCGGCAGCTCAACGAATACCATATCACCCAGCAGCTCCTGGGCGTGCTCGGTAATACCTACGGTGAACACACCGTCGCCGTCGTTACGAACCCATTCGTGGCTGGTTGCATATTTTAATTCTGTAGGGATAGAGCTCATTATCAATTCCTTAGCTGTCTTTAACTTTCTAATTTAGTTATTACGTGATGTGCTACGTGTTTTATTTTAGATGACTTTTTTACCCATGCGTACAAACGCCGGTTTAACCACCTTAACACTAACCAGTTTGCCGCGAATATCCACTTCAGCTGTGTCGCCGGTGTTAGCAGGCACCCGCGCCATCGCAATACTGTAACCCAGCGTGGGCGAAAAGGTACCTGAGGTAATCACCCCTTCGCCGCCGTCAACCACCACCCGCTGGCCGTGACGCAATACCCCTTTTTGCTCCATTACCAGACCAACCAGCTTATCAGTACCCGCTGCCTTTTGTTCAGTTAACGCCGCACGGCCAATAAAGTTGCGCTCTTCCGGGCTCCAGGCAATAGTCCAGCCCATGTTAGCCGCCAGTGGCGATACGGTTTCGTCCATATCCTGGCCATATAAATTCATGCCGGCTTCTAAACGCAGAGTATCCCGTGCGCCTAACCCTGCTGGCGCCACACCTGCCTCCAGCAGTTTTTGCCAGAAATCAGCGGCCTGATCTTCCGGCATCGCAATTTCATAACCATCTTCACCGGTGTAACCGGTGGTGGCAATAAATAAGTCGCCGGCCTGCTTGCCAAAAAACGGCTTCATGCCCTCAACCGCGGCTTGTTGCTCAGCGCTTAATAAGGTCGCCACTTTCGCTTTGGCATTCGGGCCCTGCACCGCAATCATCGCAAATTCCGGCCGCTCGGTTACTGTTACCTCAAAGGCTTTAGCTTCAGCAGTAATGTGGGCCAGGTCTTTTTCACGGGTCGCTGAATTGACCACTAACCGGAAAAACCCGTCCTGGATAAAGTAAACAATTAAATCGTCAATGACGCCGCCTTGCTCGTTCAGCATACCGGTATACAGCGCTTTGCCGGGCACGGTCAGTTTAGCCACGTCGTTCGCCAGCAAATAGCGTAAAAACTCCCGGGTATTGCTACCGGTTAAGTCAACAATGGTCATATGAGAAACGTCGAACATACCGGTATCGCGGCGCACAGCATGGTGCTCTTCAATTTGTGAGCCGTAGTTAATTGGCATATCCCAGCCAAAAAAATCGACCATTTTGGCACCAGCAGCAAGGTGGCAGGCATGTAACGCGGTTTTTTGAGCCATTATTTTTTCCTACTTATTGTGAGGGCCACAAGCGGTAAAACCAACAATAGCAATAAGCCTTATTTTTCAGGCTATTACGTAAAAATGTTAAGCTTGAGACTAAAAATACCGCTCGATTATACCGCATAGCCCCCGTGGCAAACAGCCCAATTTGGATTACTTTTTGTAATGCGACAGCTACTGTTACAAATAAAACTAAGGCAAAACATCAACTGTCGAAGTGGTTTTTTTCACCAACTCAGGTAAGTCGCCTTTCAGGCCCAGCGCATAAGCCATCAGTTGCTGTTTCAGCAATGGCAGACGATCTGCCGCCACTAAACCGAGGCCGCGCAATAGTTTTACCAGCGGCAGTTTGGCGGTAAAACCGCGTTTAAAGGCTTCCATGGCAACAATCATGCTTTGCGCTTCGGCTTTGCGCCAGCGCTCATAGCGGCGCAGCATGGTAGTTGCGGCGATATCTTCGCCCACTGCTTGCTGCCCTGCTATTAACTGAGCCAGCGCCGCGACGTCCATCAGGCCCAGGTTCATGCCCTGGCCAGCCAGCGGATGAATACTATGCGCTGCATCGGCCACCAACACCACCCTGCCCAGTTGCCAGCTGCTGGCATAGCGCATGGTTAAACCAAAGGCCTGGCGCTCACTAACAAGTTCTACCGGCCCTAAAACGGCCTGACTGGCCCCGCAAAGTGCCTGGGCGAAGGCAGGATCATCCAGTGCCATGAGACGTTTAGCTTCATCGGTTTCGGCGCTCCAGACAATAGAGCATAAATTACTGTCGGGCAGTGGTAATAGCGCCAGCGGGCCGCTTGGTAAGAACACCTGACGGGCGGTAAGCTGATGTGGCGCAGTGCAACGAATTTTGGCAACTATGGCGGTATGCTGATAATCCCAGTGGGTTAATGGCAGCTGCATATGCTGACGCACAAAGGAATTAACCCCGTCAGCGCCGACCAGTAGCTGGCTTAAAATAAGCTCGCTGTTATCCAGCTGCAGCATTACCTCGCGCTCGCCCTGCTTTAACTGGCTAATCTCGACATTAAAATAGCACTGGACGTTGCTAAACTGCTGTAACTGGCTAAATAGCAACTGGCGAATATGCTCGTTGTCACAAATATAACCGAGCGCATCGAGTTGCTGCTCTGCCGCTGAAAAACTAATTTTGGCGAAGCTGTCGGCTTCCCACACCTGCATATCGGTATAGGGCTGCAGCGCCCGCCAGCAGCTGCGGCCAGATCCCTACTTGCTGCAACAAAGTGCGTGAGGCCATATTTAACGCGCTGACCCGCTGGTAAGCCGGCGCAGCGTCCGTTTCGGTGGGCGCCGGGCCTTTTTCTACCAGCACTACCCGCAGTTGCTGCCTGGCCAGAAGCAGCGCCAGCGTCAGACCGGCGCTACCGCCGCCGACGATGGTGACATCAGTATTTTGCATAAGGTTGTCCCTGGCCCATTGCCTGCATGGCAAGCGGCCGTTTTAATGGATCGCATAGCAGCATTGCTGCCAGACCAGCATTGCGGGCCAGTGCCACCAGCCGTGAATTATTAGAAAAGCCCCGCACCAGCGCATCAGTAAACCAGACTACCCGCTTAATGTCCTGCTCTCGCAGCTGTTGATAGGTGCGCAGCACCTTGTAATCACCAGGATCGGAGGCCTCATTAAGCGCTAACAGTAAGGCCTGAATATCACGAATAGCCAGGTTAAAGCCCTGGCCGGCAATCGGGTGTAAATTATGTAAGCTGTTACCCAGCAACGCCGTACGATGGCGCACTATCTCATCGGGTCGGCGCAGCGTTAACGGATACTGCGCCCTGGCCCCTGCAGCAGTAAATACACCCGCCCGGTAACCAAAGGCCTGTTGAATGGCCGCAATAAAGGCCTGATCATCCAACGCTAACAGCTCGGCAGCCGCCTCGCGCGCTACTGTCCACACCAACGAGTAACGCTGGTTAGTCAACGGCAACAAGGCAATGGGGCCATGTTCGGTAAAGCGTTCAAACGCGGTATTATTATGAGGCTGCGCCAGCGCCAGATTGGCGATAATAGCGCTTTGCTGATAATCATCACTACTCATGCTAAAACCAGCTAACTGCCGGCTTTGTGATAAGCCGCCCTCGGCAATAAGCAATAAATTGCTGGTAAGCTCAGCGCCACTGCTCAGCTGCACAGTCTGGCAAGCAGTTGTCGGGGTAATAGCGGTAATAAAATCGGGCTGAAAGTACGTCAGATTGGCACGATGTGCCAGCTTAGTGCTGAGCAAGTTGCCCAGATGTTCCACTTCTAACACCTGGCCCAGCGCTGCTTGCTGATACTCACTGGCCGTTAAGCGGGTTTTACCGAAATGGCCACGATCCGACACCCAGATTTGCTCAAGCGGACAAGCGTTTGCAGCAAGAACGGGCCACAGCCCCCAACGTTGCAATAAGCTGACGCTGCCTGCAGCCAGGGCAATACTGCGGCTGTCGAAACTGGCCGGCACTGTTTCAGAGTGGCAATCTTGTCTTTCAATAATAGCAATTTGCCACTCTGGCCGGGCCTGAGCCAGACACCAGGCCAGCAGGCTACCCGCCATGCCACCGCCGGCAATAATGATATCAAACCGGCTATTGCTTTGATTAGTTGCCGGCATCAGCTGCAGCCATCAGTTGCTCTATCGCCTCTATCTCTTTTGGCACTGCTGTGGTCAGATTTTCATGGCCCTCTGCGGTCACCAGCAGATTATCTTCAATCCGGATAGCTAAGTCCCACCAGCGTGGCTCGGTTGGGCTACCTGCCGGAATATATAAACCCGGTTCGATCGTTAATACCATACCCGGCATAAAGGTTTGTTCTTCACCCTTAACTTTATAGGCACCCACATCATGCACATCCAGCCCCAGCCAGTGGCCAATACCATGAATAAAATACTGTTTGCAGGCTTTATCGCTGATAAGCTGCTGCAGTTCGCCCTGCAAGATACCCAGCCCCAGCAAGCCTTCGGTCAGCACTTGTTCAGCCGCGGCAGTCACTTTCGCAAAATTACTGCCGGGCTGCACCGCATTACAAGCGGCATACTGCGCATCCAGCACCAGCTGATACAGTTCAGCCTGCTCCGGACTGAATTTGCCCGCTACCGGAAAGGTGCGGCTAATGTCGGCCGCATAGCCTGCTAATTCACAGCCAGCGTCAATCAGCACTAAATCGCCAGCCTTCAGCTCGCTGCTGTTGTCGGTGTAATGCAAAATACAGCCATTTTCGCCGCTGCCGACGATACTGTTATAGGCCGGATAACGGGCGCCATTCAGGGCAAAGTGATGCAGAATTTCCGCTTCCAGCTGATACTCAAACCGCCCCGGGCGGCAATACTGCATGGCGCGGATATGCGCCTGAGCACTAATCTCGCCTGCCCGGCGCATCACAGCAATTTCGCTCTGATCTTTAATCAGGCGCTGTGCTGCAGTCAGCTGAGTAACATCAACCAGTTGGGCCGGTGCTTTGTCACCGCGCTTTTCGCGTTGTTTCAGCAGTTGTATTTGCGCGGTAACCTGGTGGAGCAGCGCACTGTTTTCAGTTATATCCAGGTAAACTCTGCTGCTGCCGTTTATTGCCTGTAGCAGCAAGCTACTTTGCTCAGTCAGTGCTGCCGCCTGCAGCTGCAAGGTTTCGCTGGCAGCCGCCGGGCCCAGCCTGCGGCCTTGCCATACTTCCTGTGCCGGGTCTTTGTCGCGGCAAAGCAGCTGCGCAACCGGTAAATCAGCACGGTTAGAAATAATAAGTAAGGCATCAGGTTCGTTAAAACCGGTGTAATACCAGAAGTCGCTATGCTGGCGAAATGGATACTCGGTATCCCGGCTGCGGGTTTGCTCGCTGGCGGCACTGATCAAGGCGACGGAGTCAGGCTGCAACGCTGCTGCTAACTGCGCCCGTCGCTGAACAAAAACAGAGTTTTCCATTGCATTCCTTTAAAGGTAAAAGTGAGCTGGCAAAACGAGATTAATGCAGGGTTTTGCCATGTGGTGGCTGTGGGCTGTATTTCAGGCCGACTTCATTAAAACAACACAGCACCATGATCCGCACATGCTCCAGCACCAGATAATAGGCTTCTTCATTTTCATCGTTGCTGCCATCAGTTACGGTATGAATATCGACCCGGGTCACTTCAGTCAGCTGGTCCAGCGCTTCGCGTACATCTTCTGCAACCAGCGACAAATCGGTTTGTTGTACCGCAAACCCCACCAGAAACGCTTGTGACCATTCTACCAGCGCTTCCAACCGCTCAAACAAGGCATCGTCATCGCTGGGCAATAACACACTAAAAGAAAAATCACCCTGATTCAGGCTGGTTGCCGTGGCGTCAACCAGTGACTGTACCTGCTTTTCCAGCGTTGCCGGCAAAGCCTGACCATCGTTCAGAAAATCGTACAGTACCGGCAGCAGTGATTTGGCATCGGCTTTGACGCCAGCACTTAACATACCAGCAATTAAACCATGCAGCTCAGCGGCTGAGGCCATCACGTGAGCTTGTTCCAGCTCACTGCTCCAGCGGTCATAACTTTGGATAAGGGGGTTAGTCATAAGCTAATCTTCACAAGTTTTCTCGGCAATATCCTACCACTGCCGCAGGGCAACTGCCAGTAAGCTGCCACACCTTTACAGCTGCAGGATATCTGCGCACCCGCAAAGCATTTGTTGGCCGCCCCCTTATAAGGTGTTAGTTCAGCTGCTATACTTACGGCGTTCTCTGGGTTGTTTGTAATGTTATTGACGTCCCTGAGCCGATAATTGTTTTATCCAGGAATTCTTTTGTGTGGCTTTTGTGCAGGCCCGGCTTGTACCGGGAAGCCTACGGCAACCATGAGTCTTCCGCCTTGAACCCTGGGTTCAAGGGCTTAAATAACTAACGGCAACCTGGAGAACCCTACTTCTTTTAAACTGTATATTTCAGCGTTATTGGCAGCGAAGTTATTTTGATGGCACACCTGCAGCAACCTGTTCCGCCGACACTCCCCGAATCCCGTCAGGCCCTGCGCCAGCACGTGCGGCGTTTACGTCAGCAATTATCTGCAGCTGAGCAAACAGCAGCGGCAACTGAGCTTGCCCGCCACATATCCGGCAATGACTGGCTTCAGGCAAAGCAACATTTCGCACTGTATCTGGCCAACGACGCCGAGCTGAATACCGAACCATTAATAAAAGCATTATGGCAAGCCGGTAAAAATGTTTACCTGCCGGTTTTACATCCTTTTAGCCCTGGCTATCTGCTATTTCTGCACTACGACAGCCGCACTGAACTGCAACCAAACCGTTTTGGCATACTCGAACCCCGGCTTAATTGCGCCAGAGTGATGCCCGTTGCCGCACTCGACATTATCTTTACCCCGCTGGTGGCGTTTGATGCCACAGGCAACCGGCTGGGCATGGGCGGTGGTTTTTATGATCGTACCTTGTCGCAACTCCCCGCCGACAGCTCCTGTCAGGTTATCGGCCTGGCGCATAACTGCCAGCAAGTTGCTGCCGTACCCGTTGCAGCCTGGGATATTCCGCTGCAGCAGCTGATAACACCTGCTCAGTATTTTGATTTTCGAAAACGTTAAAGCAGGCCAGAAACCCGATCTGGTCATCACAGAGTGTCTGAGCCCTGCCGCAGGCATTAGGGCGAGTTGCTGTGATGAGCCAGGGCGGGTATTGTGGCCGGCGCTCAGTTCGATGAACCATCTGTTAAACTGTTTTGCAATTTTTCGACTTTTGCTCTTTAGTCTGAAGCCGCTTTCGATATAATATCCATCTGTACGGCTAAACGCTAAAACCCGCTGCCATAAAAGAGACCTGCCATGACCCAAGATGAAATGAAACGCCACGCTGCCTGGGCTGCCCTGCAATTTATCAGCAAAGACAGTATTGTCGGGGTGGGTACCGGCTCTACCGTTAATCATTTTATTGATGCCCTAGCCAGCATTAAAGATGAAATCCGGGGCGCAGTTTCAAGCTCTGAGCAATCCACCGCCAAATTAAAGCAGCTGGGTATTGCGGTACTGGATTTAAATGACATCAGCGAGCTAAGTATTTATATCGACGGTGCCGATGAAATCAACGGCCACAAACAGATGATTAAAGGCGGCGGCGCGGCCTTAACCCGTGAAAAAATTGTTGCGGCAGTAGCTGAAACCTTTGTTTGTATTGTTGATAGCACAAAACAGGTTGATGTGCTGGGCCGTTTTCCACTGCCAATAGAAGTGATCCCGATGGCCAGCAGTTATGTCAGCCGCCAATTGCAAAAGCTGGGCGCGAGGCCAGTACTGCGTCAGGGTGTTATTACCGACAATGGTAACCAGATAATCGATGCCCATGACTTGCAAATTTCTGATCCGCTGCAGCTTGAGCAGCAACTTAATAATATTGTAGGCGTGGTAACTAATGGCCTGTTTGCCCGTCGTCCGGCCGACATTGTGCTGGTTGGCAGCAGCAGTGGTACCACAATCATTAGATGAGCGGTTTAATTCGCTGCAGCGGCTAGTTTAGTTACGCATACTGACTCTTTTTTAAATTAATGTATCGAGAAAAATATGGAAAAATATTCACTGGCCAAAGATAAAATAAAAATTTTGCTGCTGGAAGGCCTGCATCAAAGTGCAGTGAAAACCTTTACTGAGCAGGGCTACACCAATATCGAATACCTGAAAACCTCGTTACCTGAAGACCAGTTGATTGAACGGATCAGCGAAGCGCATTTTGTTGGCATTCGCTCTCGTACCCAGTTAACCGAGCGGGTACTGGACGCGGCCAACAAGCTGATGGCCATCGGCTGTTTTTGTATTGGCACCAACCAGGTCGATTTAGACGCGGCGCTAAAGCGCGCTATCCCGGTATTTAATGCACCGTTCTCTAATACCCGCTCGGTTGCTGAGCTGGTATTAGGCCAGATGATAATGCTGCTGCGCGGTATTCCGCAGCGAAACGCCGCCGCCCATCGTGGTGAATGGTTAAAAACCGCTGATAACTCCTACGAAGCCCGTGGCAAAACCCTGGGGATTATCGGCTATGGCCACATCGGTACTCAGCTAAGCATTATGGCAGAGCATATCGGCATGCGGGTACAGTTTTACGATATCGAAAGCAAACTGGTACTGGGCAATGCCAATCAGGTTGATCTTACGACCTTGTTAACCACCTCAGATGTGATCAGTCTGCATGTACCGGAAACGCCGCAAACAAAAAATATGATTGCTGAGGCCGAGTTGGCACAAATGAAACAAGGCGCCATTTTAATCAATGCGTCACGCGGCACCGTAGTCGATATTGACGCGTTAACCGCCAGCCTACAGAGCAAAAAACTGGCGGGGGCCGCCATTGATGTGTTCCCGGTAGAACCTAAAGGCAACGATGAGGAGTTTATCTCACCACTGCGCGCCTTTGATAATGTCCTACTGACGCCGCATATCGGCGGCTCGACCCAGGAAGCACAGGAAAACATTGGCTATGAAGTGGCCGGCAAAATGGTCAAGTACAGCGACAATGGTTCCACCTTATCTGCAGTTAATTTCCCGGAAGTGTCGCTACCTGAGCATAAAGGCCGCTCCCGCCTGCTGCATATCCATAAAAACCAGCCCGGCATGATGACTAAAATCAACGAGACGTTTGCCAAGCACAATATCAATATCTCCGGCCAGTATTTGCAGACCGTGCAGGATATTGGTTATGTGGTAATTGATGTTGATTCAGAAGACCATGAACTGGCCCTAAATGAGTTAAAAGCTATTCCGGGTACGTTAAGGGCAAGGGTACTGCATTAATTTAGACAGCTGGCTAGCAGACAACGGCTAGCCAGCTAAAGCATCCATTAAAAGGTATAAACCAGCGACGCCGCAGTTTCGGTGTCCATGGTTTTTAAATTGCCCTCTGGCCTTGAGTTATGCCGGGCCACAAAGCTGAAACGCATCGATAATTTATCAAACAGCTGTGAGGTGATACTGCTGCGGCTGACAAAGGTTGAGTTAGCGCCATCGAGTGACACCGAGCCTTCAAAGGTTTGCCGGAAACTGCTGCCCTCGTATATTTTTTGTTCCAGGTTAAAAGCCAGAAACCAGATTAAACCCGTATTCGTGCGACCACTGTTGCTGCGCTGATGGGCAAAACCGGGGCCAGTCTCCAGATCGATGTAGTTTGTTTGCATTTCATACACCCGATTGGCGTAGCCCACCGCCAAAGAACTCTGCACTTTAAACGCGCCAAACTGATCATACAGATAAGCACCACGGCCAAACAATGACTGACGGCCAACCAGAAACTTATAGTTACTCTGGCCAGTAATACCGTAACGTTTGGCCGTAGTAACATTATCTTTGTGCTGCGTTGCCTGATTTAATACTTTACTGCGTTGAATACGACCATACAGCTGATACTTGTTGCGGAAATATTCCATTTCATGCTGCAATTCACTGTTTATCCGGATAGAGTTCGCTTCAGTATTACCGGTGTTTATCAACAATCCCAGCTCTATGTCGCCGCCAATAGTGCCGAGAAACTCCAAAGGTAACTGAAACGTAGGTGAGTCGCCTGCTGCAACCCCATCACCGTCTGAATTAGTATCAGCGTTATCGTCGCCCCATACTGGCAAAGCGGCCGCAAACGCGACCGCCAACAACAATATAACGATTGGCCGGTTCAACACGGGATTAGCTTGCCTCTGCCCGTTTACTGATAAAGTCCAGTGCCATATCAATTCTGGCTAAGGTGCGCTCCCGGCCAACTAACCATAAAGTTTGATCCAAGGCCGGCGAATTACCGCCGCCGGTAACCGCAACCCGCATCGGCATACCGACCTTGCCCATACCCAGCCCTAACTGCTCGGCGGCGGCATTAATGGCATGGTGAATAGGCTCGACCTGCCAGTCTGTCAGCTCAGCCAGTTTTTGTTTTACCAGTGCCAGTGGCTCGGCGGCAACCGGCCGTAAATGCTTTTTAGCCGCATTTTCTTCAAATTCACTGAAGTCTTCATAGAAATAACGGCTGACTTCTACCAGTTCTGTTAAGGTTTTAACCCGCTCGCCCTGCACAGCAATTACCGCTTCAATAGCCGGGCCTTTGCTGGTATCCAGCTGCTGGGCAGTTAAATGCCACTGCAGTTCTGCCGCTACCCGTGCTGGCGGCAGGGTTTTAATATAGTGTTGGTTTAACCACAACAGTTTCTCGGTGTTAAAAGCCGAGGGCGCCCGGTTGCAGTCGGCCAGGTCAAACAGTTCGATTAATTCTGCTTTACTGAAAATTTCCTGATCGCCATGCGACCAGCCCAACCGCACCAGATAGTTGATTAATGCCTCAGGCAAAAAGCCGTTATCACGATACTGCATTACCCCAACAGCACCATGGCGTTTTGATAAACGTTTGCCGTCATCACCCAAAATCATCGGTACGTGGGCATATTTGGGAATATCTGCACCCAACGCCGCCAGAATATTCATTTGCCGCGGGGTGTTATTAACATGATCATCGCCACGGATAACATGGGTAATGCCCATTTTCCAGTCATCCACTACCACCGTCAGATTATAGGTTGGGGTACCGTCACTGCGGGCAATAATTAAATCGTCCAGTTCGCTATTGGCAATTTCAATCCGGCCTTTAATCATGTCATCGATGACCACCACGCCCTGTTGTGGGTTTTTAAAGCGGATCACAAAGGGTTTGTCTGCCGGATGATCAGTACGGTCACGCCACATGCCGTTGTATTTTGGTTTTTCACCGGCGGCCATTTGCGCTTCGCGCATCGCGTCGACTTCTTCTGCCGTACAAAAACACTTATAGGCTTTACCTTCAGCCAGCAATTGCGCCACGACCTCTTTATACAAGTCAAAACGCTGGGTCTGATAATACGGGCCCTCGTCGTGCTCCAGCCCCAGCCAGTGCATTCCCTCTAAAATGGCATCAACCGAGGCCTGGTTAGAGCGCTCAATATCGGTGTCTTCAATCCGCAGAATAAACTTACCGCCACGTTTTTTAGCGTAAAGCCAGCTGTATAACGCAGTACGGGCACCACCAACATGCAAATAGCCGGTAGGGCTTGGCGCAAAACGGGTAACTAACGACATATCTAATCCAAAATAGGCGAAAACTGAGTTGGCGCTATTGTAACAATGCTAACGTAATGATGCACCACCTGCGCGCAGCCATTCATCGGCCATTTCAACCCAAAAGCCGCTGATGTTTACTTTTGCAGCAATCAAACCGCTTTTTAAAAAATAAAGTTGACAGTAAATTCATGCTCCCTATAATGAGCGCCATCAAACAGCGTGGATTGTTAGCTCAGCTGGGAGAGCACCGCCCTTACAAGGCGGGGGTCACTGGTTCGAACCCAGTACAATCCACCAATTTGATGTCTTATCATGAAGAGCACCGCCCGCTCTTTACGACGAGACGGTGATAACTGGCTCAACCCAGTACAATCCACCAATTTGATTTCAGAAAACTTAAGTATATCTCCCGTGGATTGTTAGCTCAGCTGGGAGAGCACCGCCCTTACAAGGCGGGGGTCACTGGTTCGAACCCAGTACAATCCACCACTTCTTGACTAAATACCATAGCAAAGCAGCGCCCTCTCCTATAAATTATTTCTTTTGCTCTGGCTGTTGTTGCTTTTTCTGCTGCGCCTGCACTATCCGCCGCATAATATCTTTCCATGACACTATGCCAATTAACTTTTTCTGACTATCAATCACCAGTAAACAACTGATATTGCGTTCAACCAGAATACTGGCTGCCTGCAAAATGCCGGTATCTGCGGACACGCTGAACACCGGCGACGACATGACCTGGCCAACCTTGCGCTTTTGCATGTACAGTTCAATGGTGCTTTCAGATGCTGAGTCTAAAACCGAACTTAACACTTTAAAATAATCCTTCACCGACACTATACCAATCGGCTGCTGCAGGCTGTTCACCACTGGCACATGCTGAAACTTTGTCTCGATAAACAAAGTGCGTAAACTGGCAAGGCTGGCATCTTCTGTTGTTACCCGCACTTTCCTGGTCATAATTGACGCTAATGCCATATTTTGCCCCTTAGCTTTTTAAAAAAGATGCCATAGAACCCTAATTCAAGCCATTAATTTCAGACAAAAAAAAGGGGCGTTAGCCCCTTACATACGTTTAAATCTGAGTTACCGGATTCGACGTCTCAATAAAAACAAGCCCAAGGCCATTAATGACAGGCTGGCTGGTACTGGAACATCTACCGCATTAACCACAACACGCATTGCTGAGCGGGTCAACTCTGTGCCATTGGTATCTGACGCGGTAAGAGCAAAGGTATACTCACCAGTTACATCAGGGTTAAAGCTACCGGCCGGCGACGTGATAAAGGGCAGCAGATCATCACTTAAAAACCCAAACATCAGATTCTGTGAACCCTGAACAACACCGTCCTGAAAAAGCATATTGAGATTAATTACACCATGAGTAGCCTGAGCGTTACCTACCACAGGGTCAAAATCATAATATAGATTAAAATCGTAATTATTCAGTGAGTAGTCGCCGACGATATTAACAAAAAAGTTAAAATTCCAGGTCGCGCCTTCCAGTGAAGAACTTGGTGGTACGTTTGAACCCGCTGAAGCATAAAAAGTCCCGGCGCCGTCATTACTTTCTAATAGATTTTCATAACGGCCGTGAGACGACAATCCAAGGGAGATGGTATTTAAATCCCGACACCTTATTGTACATATTTGAGTAGTATATTCAGAGATCGCTACCGCATCATTTGGAATACCACTACCACCCCAGTTTGCCTCAGGCAACGGACCAAAAGTGTCGTAGGCCGGAGTGATTAATGCTGCATAGGCTGACCCTGTCAGACTCCCAACCACTACCAAAGCTTTTATAGCTAAACCGAATTTATTGCTTGCCTTTATAATATCCAAATCGTATCTCCTTAATTCGACTGCTAATCGATTGGTTTGTTTTATCACTAACACATCAACCTTAATTCCGAGGTTGCTAATGCAGGCGGCAAGAGACTAGCAATTACTGTTCCTATTATTTTTAAATAATAAAAAACAGATACTTAAAAAATATTTACTGAAAAATTCCGTTTCATTATCTGAAACTGTAAAATTAACTGACACAAAAATGCTGATTTAGCAGATGGTAAAAATGGATAAGTAAAACAAGGTATTGTTAAAACATTGGGATTTTTGTTAGATCTGAGCAGGCGGTTGGATAAATACAAACGCCCTCCAAAGAGGGCGTCATTAATCTTTAATAAATTACCGGGTCAAATAGCCAACTGTTTAACCAGCGCCGCTGCCACCGCATGAGCGCTGGCCGGGTTCTGACCGGTGATTACTCTGTTATCTTCAATAACCTGTTCAGCCCACGGCTGGCCTTTGCGATACTGCTTTGCGGCCCGTGCTAACGCCTCTTCCAGTAAAAACGGGATCTTGTCGATAGTGCCATAGTCGACTTCTTCTTCACGGGTAAAACCGGTTACCACTGTATTTTCAAGCAGCTTCTGGCCATCACTCAGAGTAATTGGCAACAAGCCCGCCGGGCCATGACAAACCGCCGCCAATATACCTCCGTTTTCATAATGGCGGGCGCTTAACATTGCGACCGTTTCATCTGTCGCCAGATCTGACAATAAACCAAAGCCACCCGGATAAAAAATAGCATCATAGTCATCTAAACTTACTTTCGACGCCACCAGAGTATTGTTGATCCGCTTCTGAAACTCCTCATTAGCCAGAATTCTGGCATTCACTTCATCATCTTCGATATCAGTACCATACAAAGGCGCTTTGCCGCCGTTAATCGACGCCAGATCATAATAAACATCGGCTTTTAAAAACACATCCAGTGCATGGGTAAGCTCAGGAGCAAAGGTGCCGTTAGCTTCATCGGTATCACCCAAGGTGCCGTGGTTGGTTACAAATATCAGTACTTTTTTCATCATTCCTCCGCTGCCGCAAATAACACCCGGTATCAGGTGTTATCGCTCCAGTTATTCTCATGGTTAAAAGTAGTCCTCGCAGATACGATTGGATCACCAATAACAAGTTCAAAGTAATTGGTGCAATTGAATCAACGGCGTTAGGCCATTGTTCTGCTGTTGCCCCAGCCAAAACTTGCTATAGTAAGCAAAGACATTTAATCCCCGGTTGGAACCCTTTACTGCATGAACACTGCGCCGCGCCGCGATGAACGTATTCTGGTGATAGATGACCAAAGCTTAGCGCAGGGCTTTTTACGCTTTGCCCTGGAGCAGTTGGGCTATCAGAATATTTTTCTGGCCGAACGCGCCAATGTAGCGTTAAACCTGTGTCGGGATAATCAGTTTGATTTAATTATCTGCGCCCATAACCAGCAACAAGGTAAAGACGGCTTTCAGTTATATGAAGAAATTAAAGCCAAAGGCCTGCAGCAACTGAGCTGTGCCATTATCTTTATCAGTGCCGAAACCGACCCGTCGCTGGTTCACAGTGTTATTGAACTGCAGCCCGACGAGTTTTTGGCTAAACCTTTTGTGATTAAAGACTTACAGTTGCGGATTGAGCGGGTGTTGCGTCGCAAACAACAGTTACGCGAAGTTTATCAGGCGCTGGATGCCAAAGACGATCAGAAAGCGCTGGCAGCAATAGATCAGCAGCTGGCCGATGCCCAGCAACATAAGCTGTTCCCGTTATTACTGCGGCTAAAAGGCGATGTGCTGTTAAGCCAGGGCGATTACCGCACAGCCGAGAAGTTTTTCAGTGCCATGTTAAATATTCAACCTTTCAGCTGGGCCAGAATGGGCCTGGTGCGTTGCCATTTGGCCCAAGGCAAGGAGCGTCAGGCATTTAACGAACTGGAGGCCTTGCTGGAGCGCTCAGAAAGTCGCTTGTTTGCGCTGGACTTACTGGCTGAGCTGGAATTTAAACAGCAGCATTTTCAGCAAGCGCAGCAACATTTACTGCAAGCCGCTGAACTGGCACCCCGCAATATGTTCCGCCAGCAAAAATTATTGCAGCTGTCCCGGATCAACCACGACTATGAGAACCAGTACCGGGCAGCGCGCGATATGGTGAAGTACGCCCGGTACTCAATGTACGAGCAGCCTGATTTGTACTTAACCCTGGCCCGGGCCAGTATTGATTACGCGCTGAGCGTCGATGATGAAGAGCAAAGCAGCCGTTTGAACCGTCAGGCGACGGTATCGCTGAGCACCGTGCAGCGCCAATATAGCAACGGCAGCCATGGTGCTCTGGAAAGTCAGCAACAGGTACTGCAAGCCAGGTTACTGTACTTACAGGATCATAAAGACAAGGCTCAGGCTATGCTGAGCGCGCTGGAGCCCTTACATAAAATAGAGTCAGTGGAAGGTGCGCTGGATAGGGCCAAAGCCTTGCATGAAGTCGGCTTAAGTCAGGCGTCGGCTGAATTATTCAGCCGAGTCAGTCAGCACTGCCAGCAACAGCTGGCCGACCCGCTGTTTACTGCCTACTTGCAGCAAGAGCAGCAAGAGCGATTAGCCATGCGGCTTGGCCCGCGTGAGCTGAACAATAATGCAGTGACTTTATACAAGCATGGCAACTGGCAGGAAGCCTTTGATGCGTTTAAACTCGCCTACCAGGTCATGCCAAAAAATGCCGGCATCGCGCTTAACTTGTGGCAAACGCTGTTAACCAGTCCCCGGCCACTGTGTGCGCCGTCCAGCAAACAACAGCTGCTGGAACAGTGCCAGCAGCTTATCGAGGCCAGCAACTTAAAGCCAGAGCAATTGCAGCGCTATCAGCAACTAAAACAAAAACACTTAAACCAACACGCTTAAACTGCTTTACTGTTCTTTTTAGCCGGCAACGGCTCTGGCCATTCCTTAAAAATAGCCGGCAGGGTTTTACTGAAGCCGAGCCACAGCATCGCCAAAACTAACAACATTGGCGCTATCAGCCGCCACGGTGCATCCAGAATAACGTCACCATCCAGACCACTGATGCTATGAACAAAATCAGCCAGCGTCACCAGCCATAACAACCATAGTCCGGGACGCCACAAATAAAACCAGAACCGCTGCCCTTTTGGCCGGCGCTGACTTAGCGCCGCAACCAATAACAGTAACGGCAGTGCTATCAGGCAGGCCAGCAGAAAATCGTGTTGCCGGGGGTAAAACTGCCCCAGCAAACTGTGCTGTGAGCGCATCATACTAAGCTCTGCTACCCAGCAAATATAAGGCCGGAGTAATAGCAGCAACAACCCGTAAAAACGCATTGGAATTTGCAATAAGCCGTTGTTGTCGAGTAACGGCCAGTATTGCTGTGTGCTCATACAAATGCTGCCAATTTCATATTAAACCTGGCGCTTACGCTGAGCTAACATGCCAAGTGCAATAAAAATTGCCAGACATACCCAGGGTAGCTCAATATTGGTTAGCCGCACCAGCAAGCCGGCTACCAGTGGGGTCAGGAATATTGTGATGGCACCATAACCAAAGGCACAAACCAGAATAAAAATGCCCGTACGCCAGATAAAGTGCAGGCTACTAACCTGGCGACGGATAACGCGATTAAGATCATCCCCAAATACCACCAGAGTGGTCGCCACCATTGCCAGCGCGATATCGCGGATATAGGGCCGGAACAATAAGCCCCAGTCTGTTAATAGCTGATACAACAACTCCAGCATCAGGCCACTCCGTTACTACTGAATAAGTCCAACATTTGCTGCTCAGTCCATACCGGCACATTCAGCTCGTTCGCCTTAGCCAGTTTGGAGCCAGCATTGTCCCCTGCGATAACGGCATAGGTTTTTGCTGACACTGATCCGGACACCTTTGCTCCCAATTGCTGTAGCCGGGACTTCGCATCATCCCGCCCCATACTACTGAGCGTGCCGGTTAATACCAGGGTATGGCCAACAAGCGGTTGAGCCGAAGCCTGTTGCACTGTGATATCCGGCCAACTGATGCCCACCTGCTGTAGCTGCGCAATAACCTGTTGGTTATGTGGCTCAGCAAAAAAGCTTTGCAGATGCTCAGCCACGACTTTGCCCACATCGTTTACCGCCAGTAATTGTTCCAGACTGGCATCCATAATAGCCGGCAGGTTGCCAAAGTGCTGCGCCAGATTAAGCGCCGTTGCCTCGCCCACTTCACGAATACCCAGCGCATAAATAAAACGTGGCAAACTGGTCTGGCACGACGCTTTAATAGCGTTTAACAGCTTTAAGGCCGACTTTTCAGCCATGCGCTCCAAACCAATTAACGCCGGCATATCCAACGTGTAAATATCGGCCGGAGTTTTAATCAGCTGCTGCTCAACCAACTGCTCCACCAGCTTATCGCCCAGGCCATCAATATCGATGGCCTTACGGCTGACAAAATGTTTAATCGACTCTTTAAGCTGTGCCGGACAAAATAAACCACCACTGCAACGGGCTACCGCCTCGCCACTAACCCGTTCAACTGCAGAGCCACATACCGGACACGCGTTGGGAAATACAATATCCCGGGCGTCCAATGGCCGACGCTCTGTTAATACCGCAACAATTTGCGGAATCACATCGCCTGCCCGGCGCACGGTAACCGTGTCACCCACTTTAATGCCCAGCCGGGTAATTTCATCCTGATTGTGTAAGGTGGCATTACTGACTGTCACCCCGCCCACCACAACCGGCGCTAAGCGCGCTACCGGGGTGATGGCACCGGTGCGGCCCACCTGAAATTCAACGTCCAGCAAAGTGGTCAGCTGCTCCTGCGCCGGAAATTTAAAGGCAATGGCCCAGCGTGGCGCCCGGGCTACGAAACCCAGTGCCTGCTGCTGCGCTAAGCTGTCCACTTTAATCACCACGCCGTCTATTTCATAACCCAGATTGTCACGTTTGCTAAGAATGTCATGACAGTACTCAATAACTGCATTTATTCCTTTAACCTTTTTCAACAGAGGACTGACAGCTAATCCCATTGCTTGCAACTGCTGCAAACGTTGGTAATGACTGTGCTGATCCAGTTGCAGCTCAGAATCTTCAACGTCGCCAACCGAATATGCAGTAAAAAACAACGGCCTTGCCGCCGCTATTTTCGAGTCGAGTTGCCTTAAACTACCTGAGGCTGCATTGCGGGGATTGGCAAATAACTTTTCACCACTGCCTACCGATCGGTCGTTCATCAGCTCAAACTGTTTAAGCGGAATGTAAGCTTCCCCCCTAACTTCCAAAAATGCGGGAAAACGCTTACCAAACAGTTTTAATGGCACCGATTTAATCGTTTTAGCGTTCTGAGTTACCTCTTCGCCTGTAATCCCGTCTCCCCTGGTTACTGCCCTGGTTAAAAGTCCGTGTTGATAATGTAAGCTCAGCGCAACCCCATCAAGCTTGGGCTCACAACAGAATTCAATTTCAGCAGCGGAGTCCAGGCTATCAGATATCCGTCTATTAAACTGCGTCAGCTCATCCTCTGTCTTGGCTTTTTCAAGCGACAACATCGGTAACTTGTGCACAAACTGCAAAAATTTATCTAGAGGTCTTGCGCCGACTCTCTGTGTTGGCGAGTGTTCATCGAAAAAATCGGGATATTGAGATTCCAGCTCTACCAGTTCGTCATACAAACTGTCGTATTCAGCGTCAGGTACAGCAGAGGTGTTTAAGTTATAATAGGCGTGTGAATACTGATGCAGTAACGCTCGCAACTCTACAATTCTATCTTTATCTGAGTGACTCATTTGCTTTTACTACCGAATGAAAAACGGCAGGGGAAACCCTGCCGTATAGGATTAAACAGGCTTGCTAGCCATGGATCAGCTGCTGGCGCTGGAATTCCCGAATTTTATCCACGTAGTGGCGAACGGTTTGCACCGTTAACACACTGCGCTGGCCATCCAGCACCTGGCCACCAAATTCTTCCGCCAGTTTCTTTGCCGCATTGTGCATCAAATTAAAATTCTGCAGTGGCTCACCCGGACCGGGTAGGGTCATAAACAAACTTAAGCCACGGGTGCTGATTTTATCTATCTGCTCTAAATCAAAAGTACCAGGGTTAAACATATTGGCCAGGCTGAATAACACTTCACCACCACCGGCGCTGTCGAGATGGCGGTGAAAAATATCCATGTCGCCATATTTGAAGCCCAGCGGTAACAAGGCCGACAATAAATCGGGACCTTTGATATCGCGACCTTCCGGTAACAACACATACAAAATAAGTACTTCAGATGGCTGATGTGCCGGCTTTTGCTCTGACGTTGCCGGCTCAGACGAATACTCGTTATCAAGCTGCGGGCTGCGCGGGCTCTCATCGTCAGCCAGCGCACTGAAGTTGATTGCCGGTTCAGTTTTTTCTGCCGGGCCGTCAAAATCGAATTCTGGCTGTTGCCGCACCAGATCATTGGCCGGACGGCTATTTTTCGGTTGAGCTACCGTTTGAGAATGGGCTGAAGCCGGGTTAATTTTCGGCTCTGTCCGCTCAGTGCCTGCGCTACCACCAATATTACCGCTGCGCGATTTCACCACCCGCACCGGACCTACGCCTAAATCATCAAACCCTTCGCTACGCTCTGGCTCTGCTGTTGGCGAAGTATCGGGATGATAACGATGGCCGGCCTCACGGTTATTTTTTCGAACCGTCCACAGCCCATGAATAAACAGGCCGCCTAACACCAGCGCCCCTAATATAATTAATACTAATCTCAACTCACTAGCCATTGTTGTACCTTATTATGTTATCAGGCTACTGCCAGCTTGACAGCATCATCCACATCCACAGCCACTACCCGCGATACCCCAGGCTCTTGCATGGTCACGCCCATTAGCTGTGCTGCCATCTCCATGGCAATTTTATTGTGGCTAATATATATAAACTGCACCGTTGCCGACATTTCCCGTACCAGGTTACAAAACCGGCCCACGTTGGCATCGTCCAGCGGCGCATCAACTTCATCCAGCATACAAAACGGCGCTGGATTCAGTCTGAATATTGAAAACACCAATGATAAGGCCGTTAGCGCTTTTTCACCACCCGATAATAAATGAATTGTGCTGTTTTTTTTGCCCGGTGGTCTGGCCATTATAGTAACACCGGTTTCCAGTAAATCATCTTCGGTAAGATCCAGATAAGCACTGCCGCCGCCAAACACCTTGGGGAAGAGCCCTTTCAGCCCTTCGTTTACCTGTTCAAAGGTATCTTTAAACTTCTGCCGGGTTTCTTTATCAATTTTGCGCATCGCATTTTCCAGGGTCTCCAGCGCCGAGGTTAAATCATCGTGCTGGCTGTCCAGATAGCGCTTACGCTCTGCCTGCTGCTCATATTCATCAATTGCCGCCAGGTTTATTGCGCCTAAGCGGCTTACTGCATCGACGGTTTTATCCAGTTGTTGCTGCCACTGGTTTTCATCAGCATCGGCCACCAGTTGCGGTATCACATCTTTTATATTGACCTGCTGTTCACGCAACAGTTCCAGCATATTGTTAGCCCGGATCCGACAACCTTCAGCATCCAGGCGCAGCGACTCAATCTGTTGTCGTTTCTGGTTAAGCTGTTGCATAATACCCTGCTGGCCTTGCTCCAGCTCGCGCATCTGCTGCTCTAAACCTGCCAGTAAATCGGTAGCGGCCACCATCGCCTGCTCGGCATCCTCGCGGTTTAACAGTGTTTCCTGCAACTGTTCATGTAATAGTATTTCCGGCTCATTATTGTCAGCAAGCTGCTGCTCTAAGCCTATTATTTGCTCTCGTAGCTGGGTTAATTGCAGCTGCGCCCGGCTCAGGTTCTGGCTCAGGCTTTGCTGTTGCCGCTCAGCCAGAGTCAACTGGGTCTGTAATTGCCGGCAATGCTCTTTCTGCTGTTCAAAACGCTGACGACTTTGCTGCAGCGCCAGTTGCGCCTGCTGCTGGGCTTGTTGCAATGCCTGTTCTGCATCTGCATGCGCAGCCAGTAAATCTTCAGCGTGCAGCTGACGCTCGTCTAACACGGCCAGTTCGGTTTCCAGTTCTACAAGACGGTTGTTAAGCTGCTGACACTCTGCGGCCAGCTGCAATTGTTGCTGCTGCGCCATTTTTGCAGCCTGGGCTTGTAGTTGACGTTCGGTATCGGTCTGTTGCAACTGTTGGCGTAACTCAGCAAGTATCTGCTGTTGCTCTGTATATGCCTGACGCGCTTCACTGTCAGCTTGCTCTGCTGCGGCTGACTGCTCACTTAATAAATCATGCTCATTGGTCAATTCAGTTTGTTCAGTGGTAATCGCAGTTAACCGCTCACGGCGCAGCAGGCTGGAGTCGGTGCTGTCTGAGTTGCTGCTATGGCCCCAGTTCTGGCCCAGCCAATGGCCCTCAGCGGTGATCACCGATTGGCCTGGGCTAAGCTTAGCGGCAATATCGAGTGCCATGGCCAGATTGTCGGCGAGCTGAATTGTCTGAAAATAGTCAGGGTAACAGCCGTCGCTAATCACACTGGGCCAGGGTACCTGGCTGTGCTGGCAGGCTTTCTGCTTGCGGGGTGTTTTCAATGAGCTTTCTGTTTGTAAATGTGGTGCCCTGACATAGCAAAAGCTTTCCGTTCTTTGCAGCATCAGCACCGATAGCCTGCAGTGCTGCTGGCGACATGCTGCGGCACCCAGCGCAGCAGCTACTGCACCAGCCCAACCTGGCTGCACCACTAACTGTGTCAGTAACGCCTGCTGATTTTGCTGCTGGCGGGCATCAAGTGCCGCCAACCGCTGTTGTTCCTGGGTTAAAATCTGTTGCCGGGTTGCGATGGCCGCCAACTGCTGCTTTAGTGCAGCGCTCTGGCTTGCCCTTTGCTCTGCCGCTAACCTGGCCCGCTCAACCTCCTGCATAGCGGCCTCGCTGGCAGCTGTCAATTGCTGCTGCCGGGCGGTAATAGCCTCAACATTTTGCTCGGGTTGCTGCTGTTGCAACTGCTCTGATTGTTGCCGGCGCTGCGTTAACTGGCGTTGATACTGGCTGGCCTGATTACTGGCGTTTTGCCACGCTAACTGTGCCTGCTGCTGCTGTTGGCACAAGTTAAAATGTTGTTGTTGCCACTGTTGCCACTGCTGCTGTTGTTCAGTCAGATAAGCCTGCGCCTGCTCTAATTGTTGCTCAAGCTCGGCCAGCTGCTCTTCGCTAAGCGCTAATTCGGGGCTGTGCTTTTGTTGCTCGCTAATCAGCTCTGCCAGTTGCTGCTGCTCGCTACTGATAAAGTGCTCGCTGTCTGCCAACGCGTGTTGTTTTTGCTGCAACTGGCTGCTAAGGATCTGTTGCTGCTGACGCTGATGCAAAATTTGTTGCTCCAGCCGGCTGATGGTATTGCCCAGCTGATAAAAACGGCTTTGCTGCTGCTCAGCTTGCTGGCGGGCATCTGTAATTTGCTCTTTTAATTCAACAAGTATGCGCTGCTCGCCCTGCATCCCGGCCTGGTATTTCTCCAGCTCAGTTTCCTGCTGCGCTAACTGCTGCTCCAGTTCTGTTAACTGGTTATTAAAGCGCAGCCATTTTAAAGTGGTGAGCTCGGCTTTAAGTTTGCGCTCCTGCGCTTTTAATTCTTTATAACGCTGGGCAGTGCTCGCCTGGCGTTTTAATTTGTCGATATTTTTCGCCAGCTCTTCACGCACATCGGCCAGCCGCTCCAGGTTCTCCCGGGTATGTTTAATCCGGTTTTCGGTCTCGCGCCGCCGCTCTTTGTATTTGGAAATGCCGGCAGCTTCTTCAATAAATACCCGTAGTTCCTGCGGCTTGGATTCTATCAGCCGCGAGATCATGCCCTGCTCGATAATGGCGTAACTGCGTGGCCCCAGGCCAGTACCCAGAAAAATATCGGTAATATCACGCCGACGGCATTTGCTGCCATTCAGAAAATAAGTAGACTGCGCTTCGCGGGTCACCAGCCGTTTAATGGATATTTCACTGCGGTCGGCCATATTGCCACTAAGCCGGCCCTCGGTGTTTTCAAAAACCAGCTCAACCGATGCCTGGGATACCGGCTTACGCTGACCTGAGCCATTAAAAATAACATCGGTCATAGCGTCGCCACGCAGGTTTTTCGCTGAGCTCTCACCCAACACCCAGCGCACCGCATCAATGACATTAGATTTACCGCAGCCGTTCGGGCCGACTACGGCCGTCATTTGTTCAGGAAATGGTACCTGAGTTGGGTCAACGAAGGACTTAAAGCCCGCCAGTTTAATGTGTTTTAAGCGCATTGGTGCCCGGCATTATTATTGTTGTTAGAATGCGTTTTTTGCTGAATGTAGCAGCAGCCAAATCTGCTGTCACGGAAAAATCAATCGGCTTCTTTCCCGCTCCACCGTCTGTGACGCGAGCGCTGGGCTTTTTCCGCTGCACTACTTTTAACCGGTGGCTTGTTTTTTTTGGCAGATACCACCACGGGCCGTGAAATAAGCAGATTGTTGGGATACACCACTTGCTCGTTGTCTTTAGTCAGCAGCACGGTACTGAACAAATTAATCTCTACAATACGACCTTCCAGAAAATTGGCGCCATCAACCACCCGCACTTCCATGCCTTCTGCAAAGGCTTTTTGTCCCAATAGAATAAAAAACGCGGTGATATTGCTAAGTAAACTCCAGGCAGCAAACAATGCTACACCAATTACCGCGATCATTGACGATGCCAACACCAGTAAGCCGCGGATGTCGACACCCCACACTATACTGAGCACCACTATCATTACCAGCACAAGCAGAATATGAAACACCACTGCCGCCCGTTTATTTAAGTCGGCTTTTAACTGACTGCTGGCAATGAGTTTATACAGCATCGGCATAACCCGACGACTGACAATAAAGTACAGCACGACAACACACAGGCTGATGATCAGCTGTAGGGTAACCGGACTGAAGTGTTGCAGTAGCTGATGGCTATATTCAGAAAATGACAAGCGAATTACCCCTGCGCCTTAGTCCAGATCGTTTAATGGCCAGCGGACAATAAAATCTTCAAAATTATCCATATCTACCTGGGTTTCACAGAGGGTTTTATTACGCACCGACATTTGCTTTTTGTGCATCAGGCTTTTTTTGCCGTTGTTCAAAAGCGGATGCCAGCTGGGCAGGCCCCGGCCTTCATGCAAACGGCGGTAAGCGCAGCTGGTTGGCATAAAAAAAATGTCTTTTAAATTGGCTTTGGTTAACTGAATACAGTCTGGCACCAGCACAGTGCGCTGAGTATATTCAGTGCATTCACATTTATGGCTATTCAGATAACGACAACCAATATTAGTGTAGTGTACCTGCTCATCAGCGTGTAATACGTCTGTAGGCCCCTGCGCTTCGTCATCTTCAATAAATTTATTCAGACAGCATTTTGCACAGCCATCGCACAGCGCTTCCCACTCCTCGGTGTTCATTTCATCAAGGGTTTTCGTTTCCCAGTAGCGCTCTGCTAATGCCATTGTTAACTTACCTTTGTATTTACGGTTAAATAGTCGGCCAGTTGCAGCCGCAGCTGATCGCCAGCTTGTAAAGGCCCTACGCCAGCCGGCGTGCCGGTAAGCACCATATCACCGGGCAACAGGGTAAAGTGCTGCGACATTTCGCTGATTAACTGACTTATGCCGCGGATCATGTTAGCGCTGTTGCCATGCTGCCGCTCTACACCGTTAACTGACAAGCTGAAATCAAGTTGTTGCGGATGAGCAATATCGCTTGCCGGCACAAACCCGGCTACCGGGCAGGCGCCATCAAAGCCCTTGGCTATTTCCCATGGCCGGCCCAATTGCTTTAAATTAGCCTGCACATCGCGCAGGGTTAAATCAAGTGCCAGACTATAACCCCATATCGCATTGGCCACCTGCTCTGCTGAGGCCTGAGTTAACGGCTGACTAATTAAAACGGCCAGCTCCAGCTCGTTGTGCACCGCGCCACGGCCAGCCGGAATGGCAAAAGCCGGCGCCAAAGCGCACAATGCAGTTGCGGGTTTAATGAAAAATAGTGGCTCTGCCGCCGTTTTACTTTGCATTTCAGCAATATGGTCCTGGTAGTTCTGACCAATACAAACCACTTTACCCACTGGCAAGCCAATATGGCTGCCGTCAATGTGCTGGTGTAAATAAATCATAGTTTACTCAGCAATAATCAGATCGGCCAGATAGCCAACGCTGGTAACAAAGTAATAAGAGCGGTTCCAGTGCATCAGGCTTTTATAGTTGTCGTACCCCAGGAAAGCCCGGCCGCCCTCGCCGTCGGGCAGAATTAAAGCAGCTTGCAGATCGCGGCTGGGTAAATCGGTACCGTTTAAGCGCCGCACTCCCAGCTCATTCCATTTGGCCAGACTGCGGGCAGAGTCGTTCCAGCGCCCTAACCAGGCTTTCCGTGCCAGGCTACCACGCTGAATGGCTAAAGCAGCGTCAAACCCTTCCGGCAGCAAAACTTCGCGGCCCCAGGTGATACTGTTATCCCAGTCCTGCTGTTTCAGGTAGTTGGCAATAGACGCAAACACATCCAGCTGATTGGTCCAGATATCTTTTTTACCATCGCCGTCACCATCCTGAGCGTAGGCTAAAAACGAGCTTGGCATAAACTGGCTCTGGCCCATGGCCCCGGCCCAGGAGCCTTTCATGTCGGCGAAGCTGATGTGGCCCTCAGCCAGAATATCCAGCGCATTAAAGAACTCCTGGCGAAAAAAGGTTTCGCGCCGGCCGTCATAGGCCAGCGTAGCTAACGCAGAAGGAATGGAATAATTACCCATAAAGCGGCCAAAGCTACTTTCCAGCCCCCACAGCGCGATAATAAAGCGGGGTTGCACGCCATATTTTTCGCCTATTTTTTCCAGCTCTGGCAAATACTGCTTATAAAAGCCCCGGGCCATGGTGATACGGATGTCACTGACCCGCTTCGGCAAATAGGTACTGAGGGTTTCGACGACTTCAGGCTGGCTTTGATCCGCTTTAACCACCCGCTCGTGAAAAGTTAACGAGCTGAACACTTCATCCAGCAACGCTTGATCATAGCCTTTTTGCTCAGCTTCCTGACGCAGTGCCGCGGTATACTGTTCAAAGCTGGGTTTAGCCGGTTGCTCAGCAGATGCGGCTTCAGGCTCGTTGCTGGTCTGGCTGGTTGCAGCAATAATGCCAGCAGGATAAATTAAACTGCTTGCCAACAATGCTGGCAAGCCAAGGTTTTTCAGCGCTAATTTTAATTTCATACTAACCTTTTTCTGTCTGGATACTGGCTTTATGCTGAGCCAGCAGGTTTTCGGGTGGGGGTGGTAACTGCAGATAAAACCCCTGTGAACTGAGAGCAGAACGTAACTTATGAATATCAACCTGGGCTAAATGTTCCCGCTTCGCCAGATTAATTACTGTAACCAGCTGCGGCTTACCAAAAGTGGTCATTAAAGCAGCGGGCACCGGACTGAAATCGTCGCGCCGTTCAACATACAGGTAAGTGCCCTCTTTGCGCGGGCTTTTATAAACAACACATAACATCAATAAAACGTCTTCGCTACCTTGCCTAACAGAGGGCGAAACTATAACATGAAGCACAGGTAATGCGCACTGACCAGTACGTCAGGTGCATAAATAATACTGCTTATCGCAGTGACAAAAATAACGCGTGCGCCGATAGTTTTATGTCCGATAATTCGTTAGAACTGAAAGGGAGTTTATTCCCTATGTCAGTGTTGCATTGTGCTGATGTAAGCGTGGCAACCCTGCAAAAATTATTAAGCGCCAAACTGGCGCAAGCCCCTGCATTTTTTCTGCAGGCTCCTATCGTTCTCAACCTTAGCGATGTTAGCCAAACACCCGACTTTGTCTCGTTAAAGAAGCTGTTTATCGAGCTGAAACTGGTACTGGTTGGCGTAACCGCCGCAACCCCTGAGCAAAAAGCTGCTGCCCATGCCGCCGGCCTGGCCGTATTGCAAGCGGGTAAAGCCAGCGTAAAAGCCAAAGAGCAAACAGTCGCTCAGCCGCCAGCGAATGGCCCGGCTAACGGGGCTGCTCCTACCTCCGCTGTTGCTGCAGCAACAACAATGGATAGCAAAGTGGTCGAGCAAACAGTGCGTTCGGGCCAGCAAATTTATGCCAAAGGTACCGACTTAATTGTTAAAGGTGCGGTGGGCGCCGGGGCAGAAGTGATTGCCGATGGCAATATTCATATCTACGGCTCGCTGCGAGGCAAGGCGATTGCCGGTGCCAGTGGCGATACCAGCAAGCGTATTTATTGTTATAACCTGCAGGCTGAACTGGTGTCTATTGCCGGCAATTACTGGCTTAGTGATAGTTTGCAGGGCAAATTTTGGGGCAAATCAGCCTGCATTAAGATGCAGGACGATAGCTTAGTCATCTCTGAATTAGTGTAAGGATACTCAATATGGCAAAAATTATTGTGGTGACATCGGGTAAAGGCGGTGTTGGCAAAACCACATCCAGTGCCGCTATCGGTACCGGCCTGGCGCTGGCCGGCCATAAAACCGTTATCGTCGATTTTGATATCGGCCTACGTAACCTCGACTTAATCATGGGTTGCGAACGCCGGGTGGTGTACGACTTTGTTAATGTAATTAATGGCGAAGCGAATTTAAAACAAACCCTGATTAAAGATAAGCGCACCGACAACCTGTTTATTCTGCCCGCGTCTCAAACCCGTGACAAAGACGCGCTGACCCGCGAAGGCGTCGAAAAAGTATTAAACGAGCTGGCTAAAGACTTCGACTTTATTATCTGTGACTCACCGGCCGGTATTGAATCCGGCGCCATGATGGCGCTGTATTTTGCCGATGAAGCGGTAGTGGTAACCAACCCTGAAGTCTCGTCGGTACGAGATTCCGATCGCATTCTGGGCATGTTATCCAGCAAATCACGCCGCGCCGAGCAAGGTCTGGAAGGCATTAAAGAGCATTTGTTGCTAACCCGCTATAACCCGGAGCGGGTAGAAAAAGGCGAAATGCTCAGTGTTGAGGACGTGAAAGAAATTCTGGCGATTGAATTAGTTGGCGTTATTCCGGAATCACAAGCGGTATTGAATGCCTCTAACTCGGGCCAGCCGGTTATTCTGGATAAAGACAGCGACGCCGGCCAGGCTTACCTGGATACCATAAAGCGCTTACTGGGCGAGCAAGTGCCATTTCGTTTTCTGAACGTGGAGAAAAAGGGCTTTATTAAAAGGATTTTTGGAGGTTAACCGATGTCATTACTGGATTATTTTCGCTCAAGTAAGAAAAATACCGCCAGCACCGCCAAAGAGCGGCTGCAGATTATTGTCGCGCACGAGCGCAAACGCCGCAACGGCCCGGATTATCTGCCGCAATTAGAACGCGATATTCTGGAAGTTATCCGCAAATACGTGGATATTCCGGCTGATCAAATTGCCGTATCGCTGGAGCAGCGCGGCGACCAGATCTCGGTACTGGAACTAAACGTCACCTTCCCGGATGATAAGCGCTAAGTTTTTAACGGTTACATCAATTATCAGCCCGCTTAGTAGCGGGCTTTTTATTTAGTCCTGCAACACATCAGCATCAGTAAGCAATTACTTGCAAAGTGACTGCACATCGCCCATTTTAGACCTGACAATTGATAAATTTTAATGGAGCAATGCATGTTTAAAGCCATTTTAATTAATAAAGACAATGAGGGATATCACTCAGCTGTAAGCGAGGTGGACGAACAACAGCTACCTGTAGGCGATGTTACCGTCAAAGTAATCGCCAGTACCATCAATTATAAAGATGCCCTGGCCATTACCGGTAAAGCGCCGGTGGTGCGCAGTTTTCCTATGGTGCCGGGTATTGATTTGGTTGGAGAGGTTATCCAATCCGACTCTGCCCGATTTGTAGCGGGAGACAAGGTTTTACTTAATGGTTTTGGGGTTGGTGAGGGGCACTGGGGTGGTCTGGCGCAAAAAGCCCGCCTCGACAGTAGCTGGCTGATTTCCCTGCCAGAGAGTTTAACCCCTGAACATGCGATGGCGGTGGGCACCGCTGGCTACACGGCCATGTTGTGTGTCTTAGCATTGCAAAAGCATGGTATCACGCCAAAACACGGTGAGGTGCTGGTGACCGGTGCCAATGGCGGCGTAGGCAGCTATGCGGTGCGTTTATTAAGTAAATTGGGTTATCAGGTAGTCGCGGCAACAGGGCGACCAGACGAAAGCGACTATCTGAAACAACTGGGCGCTACAGAGATCATTAACCGTGAGCAGCTAAATGCACCGGGTAAACCGCTACAAAAAGAGCGCTGGGCCGGTGTCGTAGATTGTGTGGGAAGTCATACCCTGGCCAATGCCTGTGCCAGTACCCGCTATGGCGGCGCCGTTGCGGCCTGTGGTTTGGCACAGGGCATGGACTTCCCTTCATCCGTTGCGCCCTTTATTCTGCGCGGGGTAACCTTATACGGTATTGATAGCGTAATGCGCCCGCTCGCTGATCGCGTGCAGGCCTGGCAGCATTTAAGTGAAATACTCAGCCCGGAAGATTTTAACGCCATAAGCCAGGTTATTTCGTTAGATGAAGTAATTGATACCGCCTCAGCGTTACTGGCAGGTAAGGTTCAAGGCAGAGTCATCGTGAAAATGTGATGATCACAATGCGCCGATTTAAACGTAAAACGCCCGCAAATGCGGGCGTTTCTAAGCGACTTTTACAGAACCGTTAAAGTGGCTTATTCCTCGGCGACAAAGCCGTCCATTACGGTTAAACCTACCCCCATTAAGCCTGCACCATCGCGGGCAATAGCGGTGTATATCTTATTGGCTTCCAGCGTTAAAGCACCGGTTTCTATAGCAGCTGTTTTAGTACCAGTTGGGGTTACTGTAACGAAGTACTCACCTGCGGCCAGCGGCACATAGCCGGTTTCTGCTTTAAACGGCACGTCGCTGAACGCTGGCATTGCTTCACTGATATCACCGTCAGCTGTTACGTAAATATCAACATTACCGGCCAGGGTTGAGCCGTGCACGATGCGTACCCGGGCTTCAGTCGCGACAGTACGGGTGTCGTCCATCAGGATCAGCGGCTCAATGGCGAAATCATCAGCATCACTTAGCGAGCCAACGGCCAGCACAGTGTAGAATACGCCATCTTCCAGGGTTACGTCTGCGTCAATTACTGCCGTTTCAGTGTTTGCTACGGCAACTTTTACGTTGTAGTCACCCGGCGCTGGCGTAACATAGCCGGTGAAATCCGGGAAAGCTAAGTCTGATACCAATGGCTCGGCAAAATTATCGTTAACCACGATATCGACCGCCGGTGCGTCTGAGACATTATGCACAACCCGCAGCGACGAGGTTGTACCATCATCCAGAATCGGCAGCACTTCGCCTTCCGGGGTGACTGCAATCAATGATACCGGCGATTCACCGGAGTATTCGCTGTTAATAGCAGCAACAACTAAATCCATACCTCCGGCCAGTTCCAGCGTGTTGCTGTCAAATACCACGGTGTCGGTACCCGGCAGGGTGATCCGTACCCGGTAATCGCCGGCTGGTACATCCAGCGCGTCGGTAAATTCAGTGAACGCCAGGGTAGTAAGCGGTGCACCCAGCTCTTCATCGGGTGCAGTAACATGCACATCGACTGCAGGGGCTGCCGAAGCCGCATGCACGACTTGCAGCCGGACATTACCTTCTGCTAAATCAGCGACATCAGACGTTACAACTAAAGGTGCCAGGGTTTCATCAGCTACCAGTCCCACGGCAAATACTTTATAGTTAGTTGCTTCGGCCAGGGCCAATTCGGGAACATCGATTACTGTTGCGGTATTATCTTCTCCGGGCAAAATAGCATCTACGGCTACCGCATAATCAGCCGGCGGTAAGCTAAAGCTTTCAGAACTGCTGCCATAGGCTAAACCTTCGATAACGACATCACCATTAACACTGACATTAACGTCTGGTGCGTCAAAGGATGCATGCACTACCCGCAAGGTAGCGTCAACTACCGGTGGTGGTGGCGGTGGTGGTGGAGTTGGAGTTGGTAAATCTGAATCACTATCAAAACAACCGGTAAGTGATAAAGTTAAAACTGCCGGAACGGCAAATTTTAGTATTCCTTTCATGGTTATTACCCTTCAGTTATTAGTTGCGTAATGTTTACGTCACACTTAACTGAAAGAGATCAGCTTTTTTTATTGCAGATTTTTGCACAAATTAACCAAATTTTTCTATTGATCTGATTAACTGATAACAACGTTAATTATAGATTTTTGATCAAATTTGCCACATGCGCCGGAACTGGTAAATTAGGTAATAGCAATTGCTGCCGCCAGCCTGTTAAATATTCCGGCAGCGGCAGTAACGTTCTCTCCTGATCGGTCACCCGCCAACACCAGTTAAAATATTCATGAAGCTGACGCCGAACCGATATAAATGCCGCTGGGATCTCAGTGTCAGCTGCTGTTGCTTTAACAGCCTGGCTCAGCTCTGCCAACGCCACTTTTTCGCCGGGGAAATGCTCCAGATGATAATATGCCTGCGGACAGGCTTCTTGCGGTAGTTGCTTTGCCAGCTCTATTAATTCGATTAACGTTTTGGCATGCCGGCGCAAATCCCGGCCAGTCATTCCCGGAATATTAAGTAAACTTTCAACCGAGCCCGGCTTGCGCTTTGCCAGTTCCAGCATTTGAAAATCTTTAATAACCAGGCCGAGCGCTAAATCACGACTGGCCGCATATTCCAGACGCCAGGCAACTAGTTCGCGCAACACCGCCAGCTCACGGCTGCGTAACAGTGAACCATTTTTAACTTCCAGATACTTAAGCCGGGGTGGCAATGGACTTGCCCGCCGCTGTTGCAGTTGCTGGCCTTCGGCCAGTAGCAATGGCAATAAAACCGGGTTAGTAAACTGGGCCAGCAAGTGGTGATACAGCGGCAGCAAGTAAGTCACATCATTAGCCGCATACTCCAGCTGCCTTGCTGCCAGTGGCCGGGCTAACCAGTCGGTGCGTGATTCACTTTTATCCAATACTTCGCCGGTGGCCCGCTCTACCAGCTTGGCATAACCGATACTGCTGCCCCACCCCAGTAATTCTGCTGCCAGTTGAGTATCAAATAATGGCTGGATATGATTAATACCAATAGTCGCCAGCGCTTCAAGATCTTCTGTACAGGAATGCAAAGTTTTAACGATGGTTTCATCGGCAAACAACTGTGCCAGCGGTCGCCAGTCAGTAATAGTCAGTGGGTCAACCAATGCCAGCTGTTTGCCATCAAACAACTGTACTAAGCCCAGCTTTGGATACAAGGTACTCTGGCGGATAAACTCAGAGTCCACTGCCAGCACACTCTGGCCAGCTGCAGTCTGACAATACTCTGCCAGGCTGCGGTTATCGGTTAAAACATAACTCATGCACACTTCTCATAAAAACAAAGCCGGCTAACGCCGGCTTTGGATCAATCCCGCAACTCGCGCCGCAGAATTTTACCCACATTAGTTTTCGGTAATTCGTTCCTGAATTCTACCAGTTTTGGTACCTTGTAGCCCGTTAAATGTTGTTTGCAGTGGCCAATTACGTCTGCTTCAGTCAGTGATGGGTCTTTTTTAACAATAACCACTTTGACTATTTCACCAGACGTATCGTTGGCCACGCCAACAGCGGCGACTTCCAGAACTCTTTCGTCCATTGCCACAACTTCTTCAATTTCATTCGGAAACACATTGAAGCCTGAGACAATAATCATGTCTTTTTTGCGATCAACAATATAAAAGAAGCCTTCGGCATCCATCGTCGCAATATCACCGGTATACAGCCAGCCATCTTTAATGGTTTTGGCAGTTTCCTCCGGCCGGTTCAAATAGCCTAGCATTACCTGCGGTCCCTGTACTAACATTTCTCCTGGATCACCCACCGCGACATCGTTACCCTCTTCGTCTATCAAACGAATTAACGTTGAGGGTGCAGGTAAACCAATACTACCGTTAAAATCATCCAAATCAAACGGACTTAAAGTAACCAGCGGACAGCATTCGGTTAAGCCATAGCCCTCGAGCAAACGGGTTTTTGTTACTTTTTTCCAGCGTTCTGCAACAGGTCGCTGCACCGCCATGCCACCGCCTAACGACAGCTTTAAACGGCTGAAATCCAATTCGGCAAAACCGGGAGTGTTCAGTAAGCCATTAAACAATGTATTGACACCGGTAATAGCGGTAAAAGGAAACTTGGACAGCTCTTTGACAAAAGCCGGCATATCACGCGGGTTGGTAATAAGTAAATTGGTACCGCCATATTTAAAGAAAGTGAAGAAATTCGCCGTTAAAGCAAAGATATGATAAAGCGGTAGTGCTGTAACCACATGCTCTTTGCCTTTATCCAGAAAACTGTCAAGAAAACCACTGCACTGTTCCAGATTTGCGACCATATTACGATGGGTTAACATGGCACCTTTTGACACCCCGGTCGTACCGCCGGTGTATTGCAAGAAAGCAATATCTTCACCACTGACATCTGGTTTCTGATATTTTAAATGCTGGCCTTTTTCCAGCACCGCATTAAAGCTGACAAACTTACTTAACGAGTATGCCGGAACCAGCTTTTTAACGTGTTTAACCACCAGATTAACGATACTACCTTTTACCAGACCGAGCATGTCCCCCATTTTAGTCAGAATGACATGTTCCAGGTTAAGTTGTTTTTCTACCGCTGCCAGGGTATGGGCAAAGTTTTCAACAATGACAATGGCTTTGGCTTTGGAATCAGATAACTGGTGTTGCAGTTCGCGCGGGGTATAAAGCGGGTTAACATTAACGACAGTGCAGCCTGCACGTAACACACCCATTAACACTACCGGATATTGCAGTAAATTCGGCATCATAATGGCGACGGCATCACCTTTGTTCAGGCCAAGATCTTTTTGTAAATAAGCCGCAAAAGCTTTACTTAATTTATCCAGTTCACGATAACTGATGCTTTTACCCATATTGATAAAGGCTGTTCTATCAGCAAACTGACTAATGCTCTGGGTAAAAATATCGAGCAGGGAAGGGTAATGATCAGCATCAATTTCTGCGGGCACACCTGACGGGTAACGCTTTAACCAAACTTTATCCACCGTCCTCTCCTTTCTATTAAGGTTATTATTTTATAGTTTTAAATATGGCTGCCTGCAATAAATGATTGTGCTTTACTGTCGGGCAATAAACCGAATATTGAGTATTTACTCTAGCGCTAATCATCCCACAATTGCTCGCCATGCACAATTAGCTTGCCGCATATGTGGTTAATCAGCGTTAGCAGCGGGTTTAATAAATTTCAGCGTCATCCGGTCACTTTCCCCAATGTCCAGATACATTTCCCGGTTATAGTTACCCAGGGCCAGCGTGGGAGGCAAGGTGTAAACCCCTTTCGGGTGATCTTTACTATCAAGCAAATTAGCGTTAATTTCACTGCGCGCAGCGAGCTGAAAGCCGACTTGCTCTGCTGCAGCAATGACATAGGCCTCATCAAGGTATCCTTCAACGGCCACACTGGTGGTATCTGACAAATGTGCGGCTCGGTGCTCCACTAAGCCCAGCACGCCACCGGGTTTAATCACATCATACAAAGTTTGCAAGGTCGCAGATAAATGGCCGCTTTCATCCCAGATGTGGGCGTTACGAAATGACAGCACCATATCAAACTGTTCGACAGCTAACGCAGGCTGGAAATAAGGGGGGTCAAGTTCGACCTGATGAACGGTACCAAAATGGGCTTCCCGTTCACTGATTCGCTCTGATAGTTTCGCGCTTAAACGGGCCCAGAACTTCGCCCTCTCACCTTTTAATGTACCATCGTCGTGCTGGAACTGGGCAATAGTAAAATGGCCTTGCTCTTTTAAATAGGGCGCCAGAATTTCGGTATACCATCCACGGCCAGGCCATACTTCAAGTACTGCCATATCGGGCTTTATACCGAAAAAGTGCAGCGTATCTGCGGGATTTCGATACTGGTTACGGGCAATGTGTTCGGCACTTCGTTCACTGCTAAGTGCTAACTCGCTTAGTTTCTGTCGTGGATCCGCCTCTGCCGCCAGTGTTTGCCAAGCCAGACTAAGGCTTAATGTAAGTACTATGTTTGTTATTATATTTTTCATAGCTTCCCTTGTACTACTCATTAGCTTATTAAACATCATACTTGTATGACCACAGTACAACGCATTCGTTCTAAGATAGCCTGCACTGCTAAAAATTGTCCAGCAAAACACTCAATTGATAGTCTGAACTGTAATTCTTAAATGAAAATAGCGACAGCTTGTCGCATGACACTTGGTTGGCATGGTGAGTTAACGTACACTTCAGTTAACGTTGAAAAAATACAGGTTAACCGATGCGCCCAACTTTCTTATGTCTGGCACTAGCAAGTTTATTGCCTTTTAGCACTGAGGCCGCCCCAAAGAATATTATTTATATGATTGGTGATGGCATGGGGCCATCCTACGTTGCAGCTTATCGCTATTATCAACGAGACCCGGCCGCAGCCGAGGTAGCCAATACCGTGTATGACGAATTGCTGACCGGCATGGCCAGTACCTACCCAGATGACGATACTCTGGTAACCGACTCTGCAGCTGGTGCCACAGCCCTGGCTACCGGTGTTAAAAGCTTTAACGGCGCTATTGCCGTTAATCAGCAACACATCCCTATTGGTACCATGATGCAGTTGGCCAAACGCCTGGGCAAAGCAAACGGGATTGTTGCCAGCTCGCAGGTTAACCATGCCACGCCGGCGTCATTTCTGGCGCACAATAAAAGCCGGCGTAATATGAACGAGATTGCCGATATGTATCTGGATTACCGGATTGACGGTAAACCGGTAGCCGACTTAATTATCGGCGGTGGCACTAAATACTTTGTCCGGCAAGATCGTAATCTTATTGACGGCTTTACCGAACTTGGCTACCAATATACTGACGATTATCGTCAACTGGACAGTCTGACCCGTTTACCGGCAATCGCTTTACTTACTGAGGACGCATTACCTGCAGTTCTTAACAGCGATTACGGCAGCATGTTAGCGCCCCTGACAGATAAAGCGCTGCAATTGCTATCTGAGGCAGATAAAGGCTTTGTGCTGATGGTAGAAGGCAGCCAGATTGACTGGTGTGGCCACGATAATGACATTGCCTGCGCCATGGCAGAAATGCATGACTTTGCCAAAGCGATTGAAGTGGCAAAAGCCTATGTCGATGCTAACCCGGATACTTTGTTAATTGTTACCGCCGATCATGAAACCGGCGGCTTATCATTAGGCGCCAATGGTGTTTATCAATGGCGCACCGAGGTGATTAAACAGGTAAAAGCAACAGGTCGGGAAATAGCCAAGCAGCTGCGCCAGTTGGAAAACCAGCAAGACATCAGCCGGCGTTACACCGAACTGACGGGAATCAGCCTCGATAAAGCACAGCTGCAAATGCTACTAACGGCGCTTGCCGACGACGATGAAAAAGTGGGTCGCAACCAGATATTACGGTTTATTAGTGATGCCTCACTAACCGGCTGGACCAGTGGCGGCCATACCGCAGCGGATGTACCGGTGATGGCTTATGGTAAACATGCCGGTGAATTTAACGGCTTTATGGATAATACCGACATTGCCAAAAAGCTGATTCAGTATATTCAGCAGACTAAGTAAAGAAATTTGCTCTGTTAGCGCAGAGCAAATAGATTCGCCTTGTTAACCTGGCCCTACTCCTCTGCTATCAACTGGCGCCGTAATTTCGGTGCTGTGGTATCAGGGTGCAGCCAGATATCAAAAAAAGCCGGCGCAAAGTCTTTATCTTCCACCACTCCAATATCGCTGTCATTGAAATAAAACTGTACCTGGCCCTGCTCGGTATACAGCGCCGCTAAGCGGTCACCTTCTTTTACATCTCGCCACAGCTTATCAAGACTTGCCGCCCATTCTTTATGTTGCTGCTCGCTGGTTTTACCAAGCTTTTGCCATTGCTCTACCGTCGCCTCAATAAACTGGTCTTTGCTGATATCACGCTTATAAGTCAATTCCAGTAACAGCGGACTACTTTGCTGATAGTCATCAAAGGTGCCATCTGTACTGGCCAGTCTGGCATCGTACAGCTGCCAGAAAAGATAACGATAACTGCCCTCTCCTACAGTGGTCAGATCAGGTTTTGCCGCCAGCATGCCGGCAAAACTCAATGCCGCAATACTAATTAACAGTTTGTGCATAAAACCTCCTGCTATACCCCAAAATCACGCCGATAGCACCCCATATCACAACCAGAACCACAAACGACCATCCCGCTAACGGAAACTGCAGCACGCCACCGCTCAGCGCAGCACCGCCCAGATAAGATAAGGGACCACCACTGGCTCCCAGCAGAAAACCCAACCACCATGGCCGTAAAAATCCGGCCATGGTTTCTACTGCCGCCAGCGCAAACAACGCCCATATCAGTAAAAACCAACCAGGCAGTAAGCTACTTCCGCTGAACGAAATAACCTGCAAAGAGACAAGTATTGCATCTAAACCAAGACCTGCCAGTGTTATCAGTAATACTGCCCATCGGGCCCGGGTAGGCAGCAGATACACCCCGTATAACAAGTAGCCCATGGCCGGCACTATCGCCAGCGTTTGAAAATACACCAGCGCCAACCAAGCCAGTTCAAAGCCGATAATCGAACGCCAATGAATACCCTTGTGCGGAATTAAGTAATCCGCTGCTGCTACTGAACTCACATTACTCATTGTTGTTTCATCTTTTTGGCCAGTTTATTCCGCAGCCCATACGGCAGTAAACCCAGCGCTTTTAACAGAAAACTGAGCCGCCGTGGGAAGCGTAAGCGGCTTTTGCTGGCGTTAATACCATCAAAAATCCGGCTGGCTGCTTTTTCAGGTTCCATCAAAAATGGCATCTCAAAATCGTTTCTGCGGGTAAGAGGGGTATCAATAAAACCAGGTTCAATTAAACAAACATTAATATCAGTGTCGGCTAAATCAACCCGCAAGCTGTCGGCAAAATAGGCAACCGCCGCCTTACTGGCACCGTAAGCCTCGGCGCGGGTAAATGGGAAAAAATGAGACATGGAACTGACAATAGCCAGAGTGGGAGTATTGCCGGTGTTCAGCAGTGGCAGCAGGTACCGGGTGCAGCACACGACCCCCTGAACATTGACTGCGAAGGTGCGTTCAAATGCAGCCAGATCAAGATCGTTGACCTCGACATACTCACAGGTTCCGGCATTGAGTATTGCCACATCGATTTTCTGACCAGCGGGTAAGGCTGCTGTCCAGCTTGCCAACGCGACACTGTCGGTCACATCTAAACTTACCGGTTTTATGTTGTCATTCTGTGCGGCCAGCTCAGCCAGTTTGTCGGTTGAACGGGCGACAGCATAAACCAGCCAACCTTTGCTGGCGTAATGCAGTGCTGTTGCTTTGCCCATGCCAGAGCTGGCACCGGTGATCAGACAAATTTTAGCCATGATATATCCTTATAACGAAACTGCCTGGCAGTTTATATCGATACTATTAGCTGGATGATACGCAGTGACACTAAGGCTGGATTGGTTCAGGCGTAAAGATCAACGCCCAATAATGACTGAACTTCAGCCCGACGCTGCTCGTTCTGTTGGCTCTGATAGGCGGCAACCGCTTGCTGACCGCGGCTGCTATTGCTGTTTTGAAAGTTGCTTTGTTGGTTGCGCTCGTTATCCAGCTGATTAATTACCTGCTGACTGGCCCGGATACCGCTGCCCGCATTGGTATTTGTCGACCCCGTTAACCGACTGTCATCCTGTAAAGGTGCACGACGCTGCTCTGTCCCGGCAAATACGCTGGCAACATTAGCGGGGGCATTCAGGCTTTGATTTACAGTCAGGCTCATAACATCTTCATAGTAAGCAAACTGGCTTAATTATAACCAGTTTGCCAATTTAACCAAGTGTTTTATCTGCCGGGTAATTTTTTCCAGCTGACTTCATCGCGCACATAGACTGGCTCAGCCCGTTCGGCACTGACAAAACGCCCCTGATTAAAAGCCGGCTGTGCCAGGGTTAGCATATCGCGGGCAGAGGGATACAAAATATCACCGGCAATATCGGCTGGCTGCGCCCGCATTAACTCAGTGGCATAAGTTTGCCAGCCCGTGCCAACGGCTATTACTTTGCCACTTAAGCCAAGTGGGGCCAGCAATTGCGGTTTAATGGCCTGTTCCGCAGTTAATTGTTGCAACTCGCCATTGCTGTCGCAGCTAAAGCTGGCCAGATACACTTCTGCCATTCTGGCATCTATTGCTGCCACGACCTGAGTAGCCTGGTGTAGCCGCACCGCGGCCTGTGCCATTGCGGCCAGGGTCGAAACACCAAACACCGGTAAGTCAGCACCAAACGCCAGGCCCTGGGCTACCGAGACCCCAATCCGTACCCCGGTGAAACTGCCCGGACCACGGCCAAAAACGATGCCATCTAAGCCATTTAAGCTCAGCCCTGCTTCGGCCAGTAAGCCATCAATCATTGGCAGCACTCTTTTGCTGTGCTGCTGCGGACATACTTCGTCCAGCGCAATAATATGGCCCTGCTGTAACAGGGCCACTGAACATGCTTCAGTTGAGGTATCCAGTGCCAGTAACTTCACTTTAATTTTCCTGTCTTGTCTGTTGTAAAAATGCGGCAGCATCATCCAGCGAACGGGTGCGGCGCATTGGCGGCAAACTTTTCAGAAATACACCACCATAGGGCCGGGTTACCAGACGGTTGTCGCAAATAACCAGCACGCCACGGTCGGTGACATCTCGGATAAGCCGGCCAACCCCCTGTTTCAGGGTAATAACCGCCTGCGGCAATTGCACCGTGCTGAACGGGTCCAGGCCCCGGCGCTGACAATCTTCGCTGCGCGCCTGTAACAACGGGTCATCGGGTGATGCAAACGGCAACTTATCGATAATAACGCAACTTAGGGTATCGCCGCGCACATCTACCCCTTCCCAGAAGCTGCCGGTACCCAGCAGCACCGCATTGTCCAGGGTAACAAACTGCTCCAGCAACAAACGCTTACCGGTACTGCCCTGCACCAACACCGGCTGGCTGATGTGTTCGGGTAGTGCGTTGGCCATCCACTGCAACATACGATGGCTGGTAAATAGAAAGAAACAGCGACCATTATTGGCTTTAATCAGCTTTACCGCCAATTCAAGTAATGCCGGGCCCATTTGCTGCTGATGCGGCTCGGGTAAATATCGCGGCAGGCACAACATCGCCTGACGAGCATAGTCAAACGGGCTTTCCAGCAGTAAGGTCTGGGCGTCATCCAGCCCCATCTGCGCGGTGTAATGGTTAAAGCCTTCGTTAACTGACAAGGTGGCAGAAGTGAAAATCCAGCTGCGCTGCTCAGCCGCCACTATTGCTTTAAAACGCTCGGCGATACTTAGCGGGGTTAAATGCAAACTGACATGCAACCGGCTGGTTTCGTACCATAAACTTACCCCGGTCTGGCTTAAATCCTGCATTTTCAGTAAACGATTTTTTAGCTGAGCCAGCCGCTCAAACACATTATCCACAGTATCACTGCGGCCCAGGCTGCTTTTTAATACCTGATACAACATGTCGATGGCATCATTTACCCGGGTCAGTGCAGTTTGCATTGGCGTTTGCTGCGCTAAATCACGCCAGTTACCACGACTGGGGTCAGCAGCAAACTGCAGCCGCCAGTCCCGTACTAAACTGGCCAGCTTCTCTGCCACTTTTACTAACTGCGGGTGATCGCGCAGCTCTGTTTTGCAGGCTAATTCTAAATCTTTGCACAAATCCAGCAATAATCGGCTGGAAACCTGCTCGCCAAAATAATCACTGGCAATATCAGGCAGTTGGTGTGCTTCGTCGAAGATAATCACATCCATTTGTGGCAGCAGTTCACCAAAGCCAGTGTCTTTTAATGCTAAGTCGGCGAAAAACAAATGGTGGTTTACTACCACTAAATCCGCTGCCTGCGCATTTTTACGGGCTTTAAGTAAGTGGCAGTCTTCATATACCGGGCAGTCCTTACCAAGACAGTTGTCGGTGGTGCTGGTAACGTACGGCAGAGCTTTTGAGTCTTCGGCAATATAGCTCAGCTCACCAATATCGCCCGACTGGGTTTCGGACGACCACTTTTTAATCAGGCTTAAATCCTGAATTAGCTGCTCGTCCTGCACCGGTACATGGTTGTAATGTTGCTCTAACCGAAACAAACATAAGTAATTGGCGCGGCCTTTTAACAAGGCGGTATGAATGGGACTGGCCAGTGCCTGCTGCACTTTGGGCAAGTCGCGCAGAAACAATTGCTCCTGCAGGTTTTTAGTGCCGGTAGAGAGAATAACTTTTTTGCCAGCAAGTAACGCCGGTACCAGATACGCATAAGTTTTACCGGTACCGGTGCCGGCTTCAACAACCAATGCCCTGTTAGCGGCAATAGCTTCGGCAACCGCTTCAGCCATTTGCAGCTGCGCAGCACGCGGGTTAAAGCCTGAGATATTACTAGCCAGTTTGCCTTTTTCAGCAAACGCAGCCAGCACCTGTCTGGCCAGACTACTCGTCATGGTCTTGTTGGTTAAGGCTGAAAGTTGGACTAGTCACTGCGGCACCTGCTCTTTTAAAAGAGCGCTATTATGCCTTTATCAGCAGAAAAATTCAGACAAAAATATCCAGATGACCATCTTTATCGACATGTTGCTCTTCTTCCGGGGTCGTGTAAGGTGGTTCCGGATAATCTTCGGCCCGCCTGCCGCGGTTGGGCGATGGCTGGCGCATAATAAGGAATTTTTGTTCATTCGGTTTCAGCGGGCTTAATCTGGCCTCTTTAAATACCGGTACTACCTGCTTTGGATCAGGTTCCACCGGTGTGCCTGGCACCCGTTGTACAAACGGCATAAAAGCGTCCATAACTGTCCCCTAAAAAATCATTACCTGTACTATCGGCCTGTTACCAAAAACCTTGAGCATTCAGCTTATTGACTATACAAGTTGACCGCATTTTAAGCATTAAATTCATAAAACGATTTAACCTCAAAAAATAAATTCCGATGAAATTAAAGCTAAAAAAATTAAAGCTTTTAATTTTCAATAAAATACCAGACTGTGGTTAAATCTGTATTTGGCATGTCACACTTGCACTTCGGCCGCTTCGCAGGTAACTTGTATAACATCTTAGTCAGCAAGAACCTGAAAATGCTAAACGTTACTGCTTTGCACCATCATCACAGGCACTAGCCGTCCGATATTTCGGAGGGCTGAAGTCTGGCGCTCCGGTGGTAACGTATCAAAAACCCCGAGCCCAGGCCCGGGGTTTTTGTTTATTGTATTAATCTTTTTAAGTTATCGTCACGGAGACTATTATGAGTCCGGCAACAGAAAGTAAACGCTTACGTATCGCAATGCAGAAGTCTGGCCGTTTATCGGTTGATTCCCAAGCCCTTTTTACCAGTTGCGGTTTAAAAATCAATTTACGGGAGCAACGTCTGATAGCCCATGTTGAGAATATGGATATCGATATCCTGCGGGTGCGGGATGATGATATTCCCGGCCTGGTGATGGACGGGGTTTGCGACTTAGGTATTGTTGGCGAAAACGTGCTGGAAGAAGAATCGCTGCAGCGCCAGCTGGATAACGATAGCTTTGACTACACGGTACTTAAACGGCTGGATTTTGGCGGTTGCCGCTTATCCATTGCCGTACCACAGGAGGATGAGTACCAGGGGCCAGCTTCGCTTGATGGCAAAACCATTGCCACCACCTACCCGAGATTACTTGGCCGTTATTTAAAACAGCAGGGTGTTAATGCGCGGGTAGTCAATCTAAAAGGCTCGGTCGAAGTGGCTCCTCGTGCAGGCTTAGCAGATGCAATATGTGATTTAGTGTCAACCGGTGCGACACTGGAAGCCAACGGCTTAAAAGAGGTAGATGTTATTTACCGCAGCAAAGCAGTGCTTATTCAGCGCAAAGACTTAACCGACAGCAAGCAGTTAAAACTTATTAATAAACTTATGCCGCGCATTAATGGCGTAATGCAAGCCAATGAAAGCAAATATATTATGTTGCATGCACCACGCGCCCGCCTGGATGAAGTGATTGCCCTGCTACCCGGCGCCGAAAACCCAACCATGCTGCCGCTGGCCGGTAATGACAGCATGGTCGCTATTCACGTGGTCAGCAGTGAAACCCTGTTTTGGGAGACCATGGAGCAACTAAAAGCCCTGGGTGCCAGCTCCATATTAGTATTGCCGATTGAAAAAATGATGGAGTAACTATGGTTACCGCTAAGGCTACTACTTCGGCTGCCGTGTATAACTGGCCGCAATTGTCCACTGAGCAACAGCAAGCTGCGCTGGCCCGGCCTGAAATGGCGGACTCCGCCGATTTATCAGAACAGGTACGGACCATTATTACCACGGTAAAACAGCAGGGTGACCAGGCACTTCGCGTCTACAGCAAGCAGTTTGATGGTTTAACAGACAACCCGCTGCGGCTGAGTGACAGCAAAAAACGCCAGATCCTGGCCCACTTGCTACCGGAGCGCAAAGCTGCCATCGAGCTGGCTTATGACAATATCCGTAAATTTCATGCTGCCCAGCTGCCGCGGGATATTGAAGTGGAAACCAGCAGCGGCGTCATGTGTCAGCTGAAAAGCCGGGCGATCGGCGCAGTGGGGTTGTATATTCCGGGCGGCAGTGCACCCTTACCATCAACGGTGTTAATGCTGGGCGTACCGGCGCAGTTAGCGGGATGCCCCAGGTCCGTGCTGGTGACCCCCCCTGGCAAGCCAGCCGCTGATGATATTGCACCTGAAATTCTGTATGCCGCTGAGCTGTGTGGTATTACTGAGATTTATACCATAGGGGGTGCCCAGGCCATTGCCGCCCTGGCCTATGGCACGGAGAGTATTGCCAAAGTAGATAAGATTTTTGGCCCGGGTAACCGTTATGTTACCGAGGCCAAACAACAAGTGAGTCAGGATGTCAAAGGTGCGATGATTGATATGCCAGCCGGCCCGTCTGAGGTATTGGTACTGGCTGATAACACTGCCAACCCGGCTTTTGTTGCTGCCGATTTGTTATCACAGGCCGAGCACGGCCCCGACTCACAAGTTGTATTAGTCAGTGACTGTGCAGAGCTCATTGCCAGGGTACAAACTGAAGTAACAACACAACTGGCTGCATTACCACGTAAAGCTATCGCCGAAGCAGCGCTGAGTCACAGCCGTTATATTTTAACAGCCGACTTAACGCAGGCTGTCGCAGTAACCAACGCTTACGCCCCGGAGCATTTAATTGTGCAAACGGCAATGGATGATGAGCTGGTGGCGCAGTTCAGCAGTGCAGCCAGTATTTTTGTCGGCCCGTGGACGCCGGAGTCAGCAGGGGACTATGCCAGTGGTACCAATCATGTGCTGCCGACTTACGGGTACAGCAAAACGGTATCCAGTTTGTCATTAACTGACTTCTATCGCCGTTATACTGTGCAGAAATTATCAGCGACCGGCATGCGCAACATTGGCCCGGCTATTGTAACGCTGGCCGAAGCGGAGAGTTTAACCGCGCACGCCAACGCCGTGCGGCTGCGCCTGGCAGCACTTAATGGCTCAACAGCCAACAATGATAATAGTGGCGGAGACTAAACATGTCTGATCTGAGCGTTCCTGAAATAAATAACCTTGCCCGGCAGTTGGTAAAAGATCTCGTACCTTACGCCTCGGCGCGCAGCAGTATGAGTGGCGGCGCGGTGTGGCTCAATGCCAACGAAAATGCCCTGGCACCGGCCTATCAGCTGGATGGCACCTTTAACCGCTATCCGTCATGTCAGCCAAAAGCGGTAATCAATGCCTATGCGGCCTATGCCGGCGTAGCGCCAGAGCAGGTGCTGGTTAGCCGGGGTGCTGATGAAGGCATTGAGCTGTTGATCCGCAGCTTCTGTGAACCTAAGCTAGATAGCATTACCCTTTGCCCGCCAACTTATGGCATGTATGCGATTAGTGCCGAAAGTAACCAGACTGCGGTCAATAAAGTGTTGCTGTTAAACAGTGAACAGCTCGATTTGGCCGGTATTTTTGCTACCGAACCGAAACTGGTGTTTATCTGCAGCCCGAATAATCCGACTGGTGATTTGATCCCACGCCAGCAAATTATTGCCGTGCTGGAGCATTTTAAAGACAAAGCATTGGTGGTGGTGGATGAGGCTTATATTGAATTTGCGCCCGAAGCGTCGGTAGTGCCGTTGCTAAGCACCTATCCGCATTTAGTGGTGCTACGCACCCTGTCCAAAGCTTTTGGTCTGGCCGGGTTGCGCTGTGGTTTTACCCTGGCTGCACCGGCGGTAATCAGCGCCCTGAAAAAGATGATTGCCCCCTACCCGATTGCTGAACCGGTAGCGCAAATTGCCGCTCAGGCTTTATCAGCAAAGGGCATTATTCAGATGCAGCAAAGCGTGGCGACCATTAACCGGTTACGCAACGATTTTATCGCCACAGCGCAGCAACTGCCGGGGGTGCAACGAGTATGGCCCAGTAATGCCAATTACGTATTATTGCAGGTTGCCGATGCAGCAGACTGTGTCGCTGAGCTGATTAACGCCGACATTTTAATCCGTAATCAGTCCAGTCAGCTAGGGTTATCGCAGGTAGTGCGGGTGTCGATTGGCAGCCCTGACGAAATGCAGCGCCTGACAACAGCGATGCAACAGTATTTTTCTGAACCAAAACCTGATCCTGAAATTCCTGAAAAGAGAGAGCACGCATGAGTGGCCAGCCTATTTTATTTATTGACCGCGACGGCACCATGGTGGAAGAACCACCAATCGATAAGCAACTCGACAGCCTGGAAAAACTCGCCTACGAGCCCGGCTTGGTGCCTGCTCTGCTGAAACTGCAGGGCGCCGGTTACCAACTGGTGATGGTAACCAACCAGGATGGTCTGGGCACGGACAGCTTTCCGCGCGATAGCTTTGATGCGCCGCACAACAAAATGATGCAGCTATTAACGTCGCAAGGCATTAACTTTGCTGATGTGCTGATTTGTCCGCATTTTGAACAGGATAACTGCAGTTGCCGCAAGCCGAAACTGGGGCTGGTCAAAGACTACCTGCAACAGGGTAAAATCGACTTTACCAATTCTTTTGTGATTGGCGACCGCCTGACCGACGTGCAACTGGCCGACAATATGGGGCTGCCGTCATTTCAGTATAACCGTGATACCCTGGGCTGGAGTGAGATCACCAAACGGCTGCTCAGCCGCGGCCGCCAGGCGACAGTAAGACGCACTACCCGGGAAACCGATATTGCAATCAGCGTTGATCTGGATAGTAGTGGTAACAACAGCTTTAATACCGGGGTCGGCTTTTTCGACCATATGCTGGAGCAAATTGCTACTCACGGCGGTTTTTCACTGCAAGTTAAGGTCGAGGGTGATCTCCATATCGATGATCACCACAGTGTCGAAGACACCGCCCTGGCACTGGGCCAGGCATTGAAACAGGCGCTCGGCAATAAGCGTGGTATAAACCGCTTTGGTTTTGTACTGCCCATGGATGAGTGCCGGGCAGAGTGCGTACTGGATTTATCCGGCCGGCCCCTGTTTAAATTTGATGCTGATTTAGGCGAAGGCAGTGTCGGCGGTTTAAACCTGGAAATGGTGCCGCACTTTTTCCGCTCACTCAGTGATGCCATGTTAATAAGTCTGCATCTATCGATTACCGCGGGCAATAAGCACCATATGGTAGAAGGCCTGTTTAAAGCCTTTGGCCGCGCCTTGCGCCAGGCTATTACGGTATCCGGCGAAGCGCTGCCAAGCTCTAAGGGAGTATTGTAATGCAATTGGTGATTGTTGATACCGGTTGCGCCAATATCAGCTCGGTATATTTTGCCTTCAAACGACTGGGGGTTGAGGCCACGATCAGCCGGGAGGCCGCGGTAATTAAAGCTGCCGACAAAGTGGTGTTGCCGGGCGTCGGCACCGCGCACAACGCTATGGCTCAGCTGCAACACAGTGACCTTATCGACACGCTGCAAGGCCTGCAGCAACCCTTGCTGGGTATTTGCTTAGGCATGCAGATGTTAAGCAGCCACAGTATGGAAGGTGACGTGCCCTGTTTAAACCTGATACCGGGTGAGGTACTGCCGATGCAAAGTGCCGGCCTTCGCTTACCGCATATGGGCTGGAATACCCTGCATAATATCGGCGGACATCCGGTACTGAAAGGTTTCAACAGCAGTGACTATGTGTATTTTGTCCATAGTTTTGCGGTAGCACCCGGTGAGCATTCATTGGCCCTGTGTAATTATGGTAATGATTTCGCCGCAGTAATTGGCAAAGATAACGTAGCAGGCGCCCAGTTTCACCCGGAACGCTCTGGCAAAACCGGCGCCCGCTTATTGCAGAATTTTTTGGAGTGGCAATTGTGATTATTCCGGCAATAGACTTAATAGACGGTACTGTGGTCCGCCTGTATCAGGGCCGCTACGACAGCACAACCCAATATCAGTTCAGCCCGATTAGCTTACGTAACCAATATGCCCAGGATGGCTGCGACTGGCTGCATATAGTTGATTTGTCCGGGGCTAAAGATGCCAGTAAACGCCAGTTAGCGCTGTTAACTGAATTGATGACAGCGTCACCGTTGCATATTCAGGTTGGCGGTGGTGTGCGTAGTGAACAGGATGTTATTGATTTACTTGATGCCGGTGCCGGCCGGGTAGTGATTGGCAGCCTGGCCATTCGCGACCCCGAACTGGTGCAGGGCTGGATCCGCAAATACGGTGGCGAGCATATTGTGCTGGCACTGGATGTCGCTATTAACGATAAAGGCGAGAAAACTCTGCCGTCGCACGGCTGGATTGAACAATCCAATATTACCTTAGAGCAGGTACTGGATGACTATATTGCTGCAGGTGCCAAGCATGTGCTATGTACCGATATCAGCCGCGATGGCACTTTAAGTGGTTCAAATGTCGCGCTTTACCGCGAGCTGACCGCCCATTACCCGCAAATTCAGTGGCAGGCATCCGGCGGTATTGGTTCGTTGGCTGATATTAAAGCCTTAACCGGTAGTGGCGTGGCCGGCGTGATCCTTGGCCGCTCGTTGCTGGAAGGTAAATTTAGCCTGAAGGAGGCCATTGCATGCTGGCAAAACGGTTAATTCCCTGTTTAGATGTGCGTGATGGCAAGGTCGTTAAGGGCGTGCAGTTTCGTAACCATGAAATCATTGGCGATATTGTGCCGTTAGCGCAGCGTTATGCTGAAGCCGGCGCCGATGAGCTGGTATTTTACGATATTACTGCCTCGAGCGATGGCCGGGTAGTCGACAAAAGCTGGGTACGGCGCATCGCCGAAGTTATCGATATCCCATTTTGTGTCGCTGGTGGCATTAAAAGTGTGGTCGATGCCGGCAAAATTCTGGAAATGGGCGCTGATAAAGTCTCAGTTAACAGCCCCGCCCTGGCGCGCCCTGAGCTAATTAGTGAGCTTAATCATGTGTTCGGTCAGCAGTGTGTGGTGGTGGGTATCGACAGCTTCTTTGATGTCGCCTCTGGCCAGTATCAGGTATACCAGTTTACCGGTGATGAAAGCCGCACCCAGAAAACCCGCTGGCTTACCCGCGATTGGGTGGCTGAAGTGCAAGCGCGTGGTGCTGGCGAGATTGTGCTTAACTGCATGAATCAGGACGGCGTGCGCCAGGGTTATGATATTGCCCAGTTAAAAAGCATTCGCGACGTCTGTAAAGTGCCGTTGATTGCCAGTGGCGGCGCCGGCAGCATGGAACATTTTACTCAGGTGTTTCAGCAAGCCGATGTCGATGGCGCGTTGGCAGCCAGTGTGTTTCACAAAGCGATTATTGAAATTGCAGCGCTTAAAACGAAATTGATTGCCGATGGAATCAGCATACGGCCTTAGAGAAAACCTATGAACCAAGAACAAATCAGCCAGCTTAGCTGGCCCGAAAGCCAGTTACTACCGGCCATAGTGCAGCATGCCATTTCCGGCAAAGTACTGATGCAGGGGTATATGAACCCGGCAGCGTTGCAGCACACATTGCAAAGTGGCCAGGTGACGTTTTTCAGTCGCAGCAAACAGCGGCTTTGGACCAAAGGTGAAAGCTCTGGCAATACGCTGCAGCTGGTCAGCATTGCCAGCGACTGCGATAGCGATAGCATTTTAGTACTGGCCAAGCCGCAGGGCCCAACCTGCCATGTCGGCACTGAAACCTGCTGGCACGACAATACTGCCAATAGCCCTCAGCTCAGTTTCTTATACGATTTAGAACAGGTTATTCAAAGCCGTGAAGGCGCCGACCCGGCCAGCAGCTACACTGCCAGCTTGTTTGCTAAAGGCGTCAAACGCATCGCCCAGAAAGTAGGCGAAGAAGGGGTTGAGTCGGCCCTGGCGGCAATGGCCGGTGACAAAGAAGAACTGGCCAATGAAGCAGCCGATTTAATTTTCCACCTGCTGGTGCTGCTGCGCAGCCAGCAATTGGAATTAAACGATGTGATTAAAGTATTACAACAGCGCCATAACTAGCAGTGATACGCTGAAAAATTGGCAAAAAAATAGCGCCGTGCGGCGCTATTTTCATCGTAAAATTTAATCTATTGCCATCCAGTGCTGTACTGCTGAGGCCAGTTCGTCCGGATGAAACTTAGCAATAAACTGGTCGGCGCCAACTTTTTTTACCATCGCCTCGTTAAATACGCCGCTAAGCGATGAATGCAGCACAATATGGATATTTTTCAGATGTTCATGTGCTTTAACCGCTGCAGTCAGGGTATAGCCGTCCATTTCCGGCATTTCAATATCGGAAATCAGTAACGGCACCTGCTCAGAAATATCTCCACCCATCTCTTCCGCTTTCGCCGTTAACCAATCCAGCGCCAAGCGGCCATCATTAACCAGTTCAACATTAATACCAATTGAACTTAATGCCCGCTTTACCTGGTTGCGGGCCACGGCCGAGTCATCTGCAACCAGTACCGTTAATTTTGATAAATCACGCGCTGATGTGCGTTGTTTAATCTGCTCACTTACTTCTTCATCTGGCGGCGATATTTCTGCAAATACTTTTTCCACATCGAGAATTTGTACCAACTTATCATCCAGCTGAGTCACCGCCGTCAGGTAGTGACTGCGCCCAGCCCCTTTTGGCGGTGGCAAGATTTGTTCCCAGTTAATATTTACAATCCGGTCAATGCCGCCGACCAGAAACCCCTGGGTAGTGCGGTTATACTCGGTTACCAGAATATAAGCCTTACTTAAATCTTCGATAGCTTTGCCGCCGGTCGCTTTACTGAGATCGATGACGGTCACCGGCGTACCCCTTAAATGGGCGATGCCTCTGACATGGGCGTTGGAACCTGGCATATCGGTTAATTGCGGGCACTGAATAACCTCACGCACTTTAAACACGTTAATGCCATAAGGTTGCTGCCCGGTTAAACGGAAAATCAGCAATTCCAGACGATTCTGACCAACAATATTGGTCCTTTGGTCTACCGAACTCATTAATGAACTCATGGTGCTTCCTCACTGCAACCTGGGTTGCGTTAAAATCAGGTCTCAAATTTTGAACTGACAGTTACCAGTGATTCGGACAGTACCCGTAAATCGTCTGATATACCATGCACACTCAACTGCAAGCTCTTGGTTTGGGCAAATGATCCTATCATTTTAGCGGTATTACTGGCGATTTGCTCGGCAACCATGGTTTGTTGTTCAGTGGCTGTAGCAATCTGTGCATTTAACATGCTGATTTGCTGCACTTCCTGATTAATTTGCTCAATCGAGCTACCTGCATCGGCGGCCAGGCTGGCTGAATGCTCAGCATTGCTTACCGCCTGACTCATTATACTGACCGCACCACTAACATTATCGTTCAGTTGCCGCAGTACTTCCTGCACCATAGTTACCGATTTTGCCGTTTTCGACGATAAGTTACGTACTTCATCAGCAACCACTGAGAACCCTCTGCCGTGCTCACCGGCTCTGGCCGCTTCTATCGCGGCATTTAATGCCAACAAGTTGGTTTGATCAGCAATATCGTTAATGCTTTTCAAAATTTCAGTAACATTCTTTGTTTTCTCAGCCAGCTCTGTAATAACATCCTGAGCATGCTTTATTTCATCGGATAAGCCCTGCGAGTATTTCACGGCATGGCTGGTTTTGTCCAAACCCAGCTTTGCTAACTCATTTGCTTTACCTGCACCGGTAGCCGCATCATTCGCTGATTGACTAATGTCCTGCACTGATAGTTGCATCTCCGCCATGCTATGGCTGACGGTTTCAGAATTATCAGACTGCTCCAGCGTCATTTTTTCCATGTTATTCATGCCAGAAGCCAGATCTTTAGCACTGCGGTTTAGCGGCTCTATCGTTTTAGCCAAATCGTTGAACGAGGTCTGCAGCATTTGAATAAACAGGTTAAACTGCTTTGCCACCACACCCAGCTCATCATTTCCTGTTACCGGCAACCGGCTGGCCAGATTACCTTTGCCACTGGCCAGTTCTGCCAGCGATACGCCGAGGGTTCTGGCCGAGTTACTTATCCGGCTGGCGATAAAATGGCCAAGTCCAGCCGTTAACAAGATCAGCACACTGCCCAGCCCCAGAATCACGGCTAATGCCAAATCCATATTATCTGACATATCTTCGATTGCCCGGGAAAAGCGCTCGTCAGCCTGCTGTTCAAACCCGGTAAACCGGCTGTCCAGACTCTCAAACTGCTCAGTTTTCGTCGCCACACTGGCCTGAATTTTAGCAAAATCAACATCGCCATCAATAAACTGCTGGGCAATTCCTCCAGCCAGGCTGGCATAATTTCCGGCATCTTGCTGCAAATCATTCAGTAATTGCTGCTGGCCGGGGTTGAGCGTTTTCAGGCGCTCCAGGTTTTGCTGTAATTTATTACTATGTTGTTGCGCCGTCGCCAATAAGTCAGGATCTGACAAGGTTACTGCCTGGGTAAAAAACTCATCGAGAGAAGTAAAACCTGACCGAACCTGCGACGCCAGTTTTGACGTTTCATACATATAGTCCCGCATACTCTGCGTAGTCGCATTGTTTTTCGCCGTAAAAAACACACTCACTGCCACTACCGTAGAAAATGCAATTACTGCCAGGCCGATAACCAGCCAGATTTTCATCACTATCGACATATTTTTCATAACAATACTCTTTTATGCCAGCCACCCGGCTGGCAGCAAAAATGCAGTTAATTCAGGGTAAGAACAACTTTTACTGCATCTGTTACGCTGGAGGCATCAACATAGCCTATAGCATTAGGGTTTTGAGCGACATGTTCAATTACCGCCGCTTCGGTTGCTAATTCAAGTGGCGGGGTCCCCTTGCCGGTAAACACCAGTTTTGACCAATGCGCTTTTAACTGGGCAGATGAGCGGCCAACACCTTTTTCATCAAACTGGCCGCGTAGTGGCGAACTCTCGGCAATGTTTACCGCGGCAAGAGCGGAAGACCGGCCGGTATACAGTCGGGTCAGTTCATCCGTCGTCAGGTTTGTTGAGTTAGCCGGGTTGACGATAACGGCAATATCAGCGACAACCGGCAACGCAGTACCAGAAGCAGCAAGGAGTAAAACAATGGCTAAGTTTCTGCTTAACATAAAGGCTCCTTAAAAAACCAAATCAACACCGAATGCCAGTAAACCATTACGTTGGCCGAGGGTGTCATTATCTTCTGAACTAAACTGCGCTTTAAACGCTGCTGAAGGATGGAAATCGTATCGGACGCCAATGTTCCAGGTGCTGGCATCGCGTTCCTGACTCGCTACCAAGCCCTGCACCGGCACCAACAACTGGGGGGGTAATACGGCGGTATAAGGTTGATAAATACTGACGACAGCGTCATTATTTTCCCGCTCGTAGGAAATATATGGGGTAAAGCTATTAAACCGTTTACCTAGTGAGGCATACCAGTTTTTCTGGGTGGCGACAAAGCTATTTTCAACTTCGACCCGCGTGTATTCCGCCACGGCAATCCAGTCACTATCGTCGTAAGTTAACCCGATACCAGTAAAGTTAGAGCTTTCATCATCAATATCAATTGCCGTTACCAGGGGCGACAAACCATTGGCAGCCAGCGCCTGATATAAGTTGCCAACAGTAAAGTCCGGGGCCAGCGAAACCGACGTTGTTTCTATGCTGGTCTTACCAATAAGATAAGCAAAACGGGCGCTAAAAGCATCTTTGGCTAGCTCCCAGGTAATACCCGCCACGTTATCAATTGTGGCATTGACCTGGGTACCACTTAAGCTGGCGGTACCATCGTAACCCCCGAAAATAAGCTGCAGAGTAGAATCGATATTACCCAGCTGAGCTGTGCGGTAAAACGTTAGCCCTTCAATCGAATCAAAACCCAGACCATAAACGCCTTGTGGTACCCGTAACCAGTCGTAAGCGTAGCCAACGTCCTTAAAATCAGAATATTTATAAAAAGGCGTGCGCAATCTTCCGGCATTAATTGTCATATTGTCACTAAGCTGATAACTGATAAACGCCCATTCAAAGCCCACATCAAAGTCATCCTGGCCCCGGCCAAGTAACTGGGCGGTAACCGATAATTTTTCGCCAAGATCTGATTTAACCTGCAACGCGATCAGGCTTTCATTCTTAAAATCAAGGGTATCATCATAGCCGTATAATTGTTCATCGCTGCCGGTAGTTATACCCGCTTTGATTGAAGCAAAGCCGTTTATAGTAGTACTTGAGTTAGCAGTGACGGGGATTAGAGCAATGACTAGGGACATGGCTAAAAGATTTTTTTTCATTATTACCTCGCTGAACTACATCTAACAATCTTGTTCAACATCCGTGCTTCACAATAACTTGTACCGATATAGTAATTACCGGAATAAAACCAATGGTTTTCTTATTATTACCAAGCAAAGCTTAGGCTATAACCTAAAAAATGGCGCAATGGTTAATCAATATTTTTTACATCAATCGATCAGGTTTTGCGCGTTCTGTCTTTCTAACCTGATTAAACTGTAACAGGGTTTGTCGACACCTTGACAAGCTGCAGCCTGACGCTGAGTATAGTGGTGTCCCGCGTATCATACGCTACAACTACAATAAAAGAGAGTTTATGAAAAAATCTTTAATAGTGCTGGCGCTGGCCAGCAGCTTTGCCATGGCCGATGAGGGCATGTGGATGCCACAGCAACTGCCTGAAATAGCAGACGAACTGAAAGCCGCTGGTCTGGAGCTGGACCCGGCTAACCTGACTAAACTTACCGAATTCCCAATGGCGGCAATTGTCAGCCTGGGCGGATGTTCAGCCTCTTTTGTCTCACCTGAGGGCCTGGTAGTCACGAATCATCACTGTGTGTATAACAGCATCGCTCATAACTCTACACCAGAGAATGATTTACTTGCCAATGGCTTTCTGGCGTCAACAATGACTGACGAAGTTCCGGCGGCACCAGGAAGCCGGGTATATGTCACCAAAGCGGTTGACAACGTCACGGCACAAGTGATTGATGACGCAACCGCCAAACTAAGCGGCAAAAAACGGATTGACGCGATAGAAGCCAACCAGAAAAAATTGATAGCCGAGTGTGAACAGGACAAAGGCCATCGTTGCCGGGTTGCTGCGTACTACGGTAGCCTGGAATACTACCTGATTAAGCAGCTGGAAATTAAAGACGTGCGGCTGGTTCACGCCCCGGCAGAGGGCGTAGGCAAATTCGGTGGCGACACCGACAACTGGATGTGGCCGCGTCATACCGGCGACTATGGCTTTTTACGGGCTTATGTAAGCCCGGATGGCAAGTCTGCAGATTACCATGAAGACAATGTGCCCTATAAACCAGACCATTACCTTAAGCTGGCAGCCGAAGGGTTAGACGAGGGTGACTTCGTTATGGCGCTGGGTTACCCCGGCCGGACCAACCGGCACTTGCTGCCCTCAGAAGTGAGTGAAACCTTTGAGTGGAGCTACCCGAATACCGTGCAGCAGTTTAAAGACACGCTGGCTATTATTGACCGGGTTACCGCAACCAACAAAGACGCCGAACTAAAATATGCCAGCAGAGTAGCCGGCCTGAACAACTATATGAAAAACCGTCAGGGTATGCTGGACAGTTTTGCAGAGAGTGATTTTTTACAGCGTAAAACTGCTGAGCATCAGGCGCTGACGTCATGGGTTAACAGCAGCCGCGACAATAAAAAGGCTTACGCAAAAGACCTGACAACCATTGAAAAACTGTTAGCCGAGCAGCACCGTAAAGCCCGCGCCGATTATGTGCTTAACAATGCGACGCCACGCTTACTCACGGTAGCGCGCTCGGTATACCGCCTGGCGCAGGAGAGCACTAAGCCTGACACTGAGCGTAAAGCCGGTTTCCAGCAACGGGATGTACCTCGCTTTAAAGCCTTTGTAACCGGCATGGAGCGTAACTTCGATGTCAGCGTGGAAAAAGCGCTGGATTTACACAATCTGACGAAATATGTCGCTCTGCCGAAAAAACAACGTAATGCTGACTTTGATCGCGTTTTAGGTATTAAAAGCGACATGAGTAACAATGAGCTGAGTGCGCTTATTGACAGCTGGTATGCTAACACCAGTTTAACTGAGCTGAGCAACCGGACAGCATTGATCGATAGTACACCTGCTGAGTTTAGTCAGAGTGCTGATCCTTTTGTGATGGCGGCAGTTGCGCTGTATAAATCTGATCTGCAACAAGAAGCCGAAGAAGAAGAACTTGGCGGTAAAGTCCAGCAAGCTTATGCCAGCTATATGCGGGCGAAAATGGCCTTTATGCAAGATCAGGGACAAGCGGTTTATCCTGATGCTAACAGTACATTGCGGGTGACCTACGGTAATGTCAAAGGCCGGGCACACGGCAATGAAGACGGTAATGCCTGGGCGCCTTTCACCACGTTACGCGGCATTACTGCCAAAGCAACGGGTGAAGGTGAGTTTAATGCGCCAGCAGAGCAGCTTGCGGCAATTAAAGCTAAAAACTACGGTCCTTATCTGGAACCTGGCCTGAATTCAGTGCCAGTGAATTACCTGGCAACCCTGGATATTACTGGCGGAAATTCAGGTTCAGCCATTTTAAACAGCAAAGGAGAATTTGTTGGCCTGGCGTTTGATGGAACCCTAGATTCAATTATCTCAGACTGGGATTATAATCCGGCGAATACCCGCTCTATTCAGGTAGATTTACGTTTTATGCTGTGGCAAATGCAACAGGTGGATAACGCAACCGCGTTACTACAGGAAATCGGCGTGAAATAATCCAGGTTGCGGTTAGGCCGCAACAGCCCCTCCCCGAAAAACCTCTGCCACGCAGAGGTTTTTTTTAGCAAAAGTTACAGAAAACTGGTGAAGTCAGACAGTTACAGCTAAAGTAATATGGCCATGGCTAAACACAGTAAGTATTTGCTTAAAGAGTCCAGCTTAATTCAAATGCTTGATCCTCTGGCCGCTGACTGGAACACGACCCAGCGTTCAGATCACGACAATGCCGCCTGCCATCTCGCGGCAGAAATAGATTTTTCCCGTTTAAATAGCCTGTTTGATCACTTTCTGGACGCCATGGGCATTACCATTGCGTTGATTGGGCTGGATGGCAAAATACTCGCATCATCGAAATGGCAACGCGCCTGTATTCAGTTTCACCGGGTAAATGAAACCAGCCGCCAACGCTGCGTAGAAAGCGACGTCAACTTAGCCAGTCAGTTGCAGCAAGATCGTAAGTATGCACTGTATAAATGTCGCAATGGCTTAACTGACTGCTCAACGCCACTTATTATCAATGATGTTCATCTCGCTAATTTATTTATTGGCCAATTCTTCCTGACCGAACCCAATTTAACATTCTTTACCTCTCAGGCTCAGGAGCTTGGTTTCAGTGAGCAGGACTACCTCAGTGCGATAGCAGAAGTGCCAATAGTTGCCGAAGAAAAGCTACCCGCACTGCTAAATTTACTGACCTCACTGGCACAGCAAATTGCAGAGCTTAGCATGGCCAATCAACGCTATGCCCGCACCGTTAGTAGCGTTGAGCAACAAATTACCGAACGTACTCAGCAACTGGAACTGCAAAATCTGATTCTAAGCCAGATAAGTCAGGGTGTGGGGCTAACCGACATTTTAACCTGTATGGTCAGGCAAATTGAACTATTGCACCCGGGCATGCGCTGCTCAGTGCTGTTGTTAGATCCATCAGGCCAGCATTTACGACATGGTGCGGCCCCCTCCCTGCCCGAATTCTATAATCATGCTGTCGATAATCTGCCGATTGGCATCGGCCAGGGCTCTTGTGGTACAGCCGCCTATACCGGTGAGCCGGTGATCGTTGAGGACATTAACAGCCACCCCTACTGGCAGCCCTTTCTGGAGTTAACTCAGGCGGCTAATCTGGCGGCGTGCTGGTCACACCCCATCAAAAATGCTCAAGGCAAAGTATTAGGGACCTTCGGTATTTATCACAGCGAACCTTGCCAGCCCACTGCCAGCCAACGGCAGCAAATTGCCAGTTATAGCAACCTGGCCGAACTGGCAATTGACCGTAGCTTATCGGCAGAGAAAATTCGCCGTTTGGCATTCTATGATGACTTAACCGGCCTGCCCAACCGCCGTTTACTGGAAGAACGGCTGCAACAGGCCATTGTAAACAGCAAGCGCAGTAAACATTACTGTGTAATGATGTTTATTGATTTAGATAACTTCAAACCGGTTAATGACTTATATGGCCATAAAACCGGCGATCAGGTGCTTAGTCAGGTAGGACATCGTATTTGTCAGGTCGTGCGAGAGGCAGACACTGTTGGTCGTTTCGGCGGTGATGAATTTATTGTGCTGTTACATGACATTGCCGCAAATAAAACACAATGCCGGCAACGTGCCGAACAGGTTGCAACTAAAATTGCAGCCACAATCAGTGAACCCCTGATTGTTGACGAGCAACACCAGCTAAGCCACTGTTGCAACAGCAGTATTGGCTTAGTGCTGTTTAGTGGCGAACAGACTGCTGCTGACTTACTACTGCGCCAGGCTGATGCCGCCATGTATCAGGCGAAAAGCCGCGGTAAAAACCAGTTTTGCTGGTATCAACCTTGAGCCTGGGGTTTTAACAAGCGAGCGGCCAACCGAACAAAGTCAGATGACGTTAAAATACCAATAATCTTATTCGCGCTGTCCACTACCGGCAAGCAACCATGACGGTTTGCCACAAAAAAATCAGCAACTTCGGCAAGCGATTGCTCAGCGGTGACAGCAGCAAAATCGGTTGCCATTAATTCACTGACTAACAGCTGTTTTTCTTTACGTTCCAGCGCCACGGCACCATACTGCGCCATTAACCCCATGACTTTAGCAATCATTATTCTCTGAGTCAGCATACCTGTCAGCTCACCATTAGCATCAATTACCGGAATGTGCCGCACGTTCTTTTCGCGCATTAGATCATGTGCGTCTTTTAAGCTATCACTGCGTAATACACACAGAGGATCAGCGGTCATTAGTTCGGCTACAGTAGTAATGGTCATAAAAATTACTCCTTGTCGGGTTAACATCATCATCTGACTAACAGGTATAACTAAAATTTTAGCGTCCTGCCTGAAGCTGGATCATATTTAATGTTAGTTATGCCATTTTTTTAACGCAACCGGCCAAATAACCGTGCAGCCCATTAAACCATTTGGGGCAGTGGCAAGTATTACTTAATCGGCTGATCAAGGTAGTAAAATCCACACCTATTGTGTTACTAAATTTCACAAATAGCGGCAGCAATAATAGTTATACTTAGTCCTGTTATTTGATAAGGAGAATCCATGTTCAAGCGCATGTTGCTAATGCTGATTATTGCTGGCCTGATTTTTGGCGGCATTTTCGGTTACAAGGCCGTCGGCAATTATTTTATGAACCAGTATTTTGACACCATGCCGATGCCGGTTGCCACTATTACGGCTACAACAGCTACCACTGCGCAGTGGCAGCCTTTTGTCAGCGCGGTGGGCAGTTTTGCCGCAGTTAACAGTACTGAGCTTTCTACCGAAGCCGGTGGCATTATTACCAGTATTCAGTTTGATAATGCCAGTGAAGTGCGTAAGGGCCAGTTATTGTTAACGCTGGATGACAGTGTCGACCAAGCAGATCTAACCCGTCTGGCGGCAGCACAAAAACTGGCAGATCTTGAGCTGGACCGGTTGCAAACCTTACTGCGTGACAAAGGTGTGTCAGAGTTGGATGTGCGGCGGCGGGAAAGTGAAGCGGCGCAGGCTGAAGCAGCCGTGGCCTCGCAACAGGCACGGATCGCTCAGAAGACCATTCATGCGCCCTTTGACGGCGTTACCGGTATTCGGCAGGTCAGTCTGGGCCAGCTGGTAGCGCCCGGTGACAACGTTGTGTCACTACAATCGCTTGATCCTATTTATCTGAATTTCAGTTTACCCGAACAGCAACTTGCCAGCATAACCAAAGGCCAGCAACTCACAGTTAGTGTCGATGCCTGGGCCGACCAGCAGTTTAGTGGCGAAATTACCGCAATTGCGCCAGCAGTGCGGCAGTCCAGCCGCAGCATTGAGGTGCAGGCGACCTTCGCTAACCCGGATCACAAATTACGGCCCGGTATGTTTGCCCGGGTGCAGATGGACACTGGGCAGCGTAATGATGTAACGCTGGTACCGCAAACAGCTGTTCAGTTTAATCCCTACGGTAATTCGGTGTTTATTATCCGCGACAACGACGGCAAACTTACCGCCCACCAGCGCTTTGTCAGTACCGGCCAGAGCCGCGGCGATGTTATTGCCATTACCGATGGCCTTGAACCTGGCGACAGGGTAGCGACCTCAGGCTTACTGAAGCTGCGTAATGGCGCTGAAGTCAAAATCAGTGACAATGAGCAGGCAACCCCGACTGCAGAACCTGATCCAACACCGGCAAACCAGTAAGGACAAACCACAATGCGCTTTACTGATGTATTTATAAAAAAACCGATTTTGGCCTCGGTAGTCAGCTTATTTATTATCCTGCTTGGTTTGCGAGCCATAATGGATATGAATGTCAGGCAGTTTCCGGAAATTCAGAACGCGGTAGTAACGGTTAATACTGTTTATGTTGGTGCAGATGCCGACCTTATTCAGGGATTTATCACCACCCCGCTGGAGCGCGAAATTGCGTCGGCCGAGGGTATCGACTATCTGGTCTCAACTTCGGTTGCCGGTTCCAGCACAGTTGAAGCCTATCTGCGGCTGGATTACGACCCGAATGAAGCGCTGACTCAAATCGCCGCTCAGGTAAACAAAGTCCGCTCCGAACTGCCAGAAAACGCCCGAGACCCGGTTATTTCACTGAAGGTCGGCCAGGACACTGCTGCAATGTACCTGTCGTTTTATTCAGATGTATTGGGTAACAATCAGATCACTGACTATATCGTGCGGGTCATTGAACCCCAACTGGCGACCATCCCCGGCGTACAACGGGCGGAAATTCTCGGCGCCCGTACTTTTGCCATGCGGATCTGGCTCGACCCGGCCAAGATGGCCGCCTTTGGTATTACCGGATCTGATATCAGCAACGCACTACGCAGTAACAATGTCCTGGCAGCGCTGGGCCGCACTAAAGGCCAGATGGTGGCGGTAGATTTAAATGCCGCCACCGATTTACGCAGCGCCGAACAGTTTGCCGAGTTAGTAATTAGCGCTGACAGCGAGGCACTGGTGCGGTTAAAAGATGTGGCGACTGTCGAGCTGGGCGCGGAAAGTTACGACAGCTCGGTTAGCTTTAATGGCCTGGCCGCTACCTTTATTGGCATTGAAATTTCTCCCGATGCCAATGCATTAGACGTCATCGCTGAGGTAAGAAAAGTCTGGGACCGCGATATTATTCCGCAGTTACCAGAAGGGCTGGATGCCGATATTCCATACGACTCAACCGAGTATATTGAAAACGCTATCGACGAAGTGGTTATTTCTATCGTCTTAGCACTGGTCATTGTTATTCTGGTCATTTATGCCTTTTTAGGCTCAATGCGCAGCGTTATTATTCCTGCGGTAGCGATACCAGTATCGTTAATAGGTACTTTCTTTTTAATGTGGTTACTCGGCTTCACCATTAATCTGTTAACCCTGCTGGCAATGGTGCTGGCAATCGGCATTGTGGTAGATGATGCCATTATTATGCTGGAGAACATTCACCGCCACATTGAAGAAGGTAAATCACGAACTGAAGCGGCAATTCTGGGGGCGCGCGAGCTGGCCTGGCCTATTATCACTATGTCGACCACTCTGGTTGCGGTGTTTTTACCTATCGGCTTTGTGGGTGGACTAACCGGGGTATTATTTGTCGAATTCGCTTTTACCCTGGCTGCTTCGGTTATTTTATCCGGTGTGGTTGCCTTAACGCTGTCACCAGTAATGTGTGCCTATATTCTTAAAGCCCATCAGAGCGGCGACCCGAATGAAAAGTCGCTGGAACACTGGCTGGATCAGCGCTTTGACAAACTGCGTAGCGGTTATCAGCGCCAGCTTCATAACACCCTGAATTATTTGCCGGTAGTCCTGACGTTTGGCGCTATCGTGCTGGTATCTTGTTATTTTCTGTTCACGACCAGCCCGTCAGAACTGGAGCCACCTGAGGATCAGGGCTTTGTATTTTCTATTCTGGAAGCAGACAGTTTTGCTACGTTGGATTATCTGGAAAAAAATACCAGCGAGCTGAACAAACTGAGCACGGTAGCACCTGAGATTAAAAATATTTTTATTATTAACGGTACTGGCAGTACCAATAATGCCATAGCAGGCTTTGTATTGGCGCCGTGGGACCAGCGCGAACGCACCACTGCCACAGTGCTGGAGCAAAATATTCAGCCCTTTATGGCAGACCTGCCGGGCATCAACAGTTTTGCTCTGGTGCCGCCTTCCCTGCCATCACCAGGTGGGGGTACCCCGGTCGAATTTATTGTCGGTTCTACCCAGCCGTTTTCTGCCCTGCAAGACGTGGTGCAGGAAATCCTCGGCCGGGCGATGGCGTCGGGTCGCTTTATTTTTGTCGACAGTGACTTAAAAATAAACCGGCCGCGGCAAACCGTCGAGGTTGATCGCGAAAAAGCGGCGCTGATGGGCGTATCGATGCAGCAAATTGCCGCTGACTTAGGCAGTTTAATGTCTGGCGCTGATGCCGGCCGTTTTGCGCTTGATAACCGCTCGTACCGGGTCATTCCGCAGGTGGCACGCAGTGAGCGGCTAAACCCTGAACAATTAAAAGACTTTTATACCCGCAACCGTGACGGTGAGCTGGTGCCGCTATCCTCACTGGTTAGTTTAACCGAGTCAGTACAGCCGCAAGCACTGAAAGGTTTTCAGCAGCTTAATGCAGTAAAAATATCTGGTGTGCCCCGCCCTGGTGTGCCCCTGGGCGATGCGCTGGCCGTGCTGGATCAGATAGCCGCCGAGGTAATGCCAGCCGGCTTCAGTGTCGATTATGCCGGCCAGTCACGACAGTTTAAGGCCGAGGGCCAGCAACTGGTCGTTACCTTCTTTTTCGCGTTGATAGTCATTTTCCTTATTTTGGCAGCGCAGTTTGAATCGTTTAAAAACGCCATTATCATTATGGTCACAGTGCCAATGAGTGTCTGCGGTGCGCTGATATTTACCAGCTTAGGCCTAACCAGTATCAATATTTATACGCAGGTGGGCTTACTAACCCTGGTTGGATTAATTGCCAAGCATGGCATTCTGATCGTGGAATTCGCCAATCAGCTGCAACTGGACGGCCGCAGTAAACGTGACGCCATTGAAGAGGCCACGTCCATTCGCTTGCGGCCTATTTTAATGACCACCGCAGCAACAGTACTGGCGATGATCCCATTACTAATAGCAACAGGCGCGGGGGCCGGCTCGCGTTATGCGATGGGACTGGTGATTGCCAGTGGCATGACCATAGGAACCCTGTTTACGTTATATGTTGTGCCGGCCATGTATGTATTGCTGGCCCGTGACTACCAGCTACAACCTGAGCACTCCGGTGCAGCCCAGCCTGTCAGTAACTGACGGCCAGCTAAACTGAAGCGGCCCGTTGCTGTCCCGCCCGTTACTATAAATAACGGGCTTTTTTTTAAGCAAACTGATCGCTTTTACTGGTTGGGACGTTAATAGCTGCGACAACTTTGTCCTGACAATGTAACAGAAGGAAACATCATGAAAGTCTCACAATTACTTACCGGTTCGCTGTTGCTCGCTTCGTTAATGCTGACTGTGCAAGCGCACAATCACAAGAAATCTGCTGATATTGTCGATACAGCGGTGGCTGCCGGCGATTTCACTACCTTAGTTACTGCGGTAAAAGCGGCCGATTTGGTCGAAACGTTAAAAGGTGAAGGTCCGTTTACTGTATTTGCGCCTAACGATGCGGCTTTTGCGAAAATTCCGGCGGCTGATCTAAATGCTTTAGTTGCTGACAAAGCAGCATTAACCAATGTATTAACCTACCACGTCGTAGCCGGTAAAGTAATGGCAGCAGATGTGGTTAAAATGGACTCTGCCACTACTGTGCAGGGCCAGGATATTGCTATTGAAGTAAAAATGGGCAAAGTTTATGTTAACGGTGCTGAAGTTATCGCCACCGATATTAAAACCAGTAATGGCGTAATCCATGTCCTGGACAGCGTAATAATGCCAAAAATGTAACTGGCACTAGCCAGGCAGTGCATCTTCGCACTGCTTAATGGTCCGAAATCACCGGTGGGGCTTGTTTTGCCCTGCCGGCAGTTAACGAGCTGCCAAGCGAGGCAGCAATGACCAGTAAAATGGCCAGCCATTGCCACACCGTTAGTAACTCTGCCAGAATAAGAAAGCCTGCCAACGCCGCGATAGCCGGTTCCATACTCATAAATACACTGAAGTTTTGCGATGTCATATGGCGCAGCGCTACCATTTCCAGGGAATAGGGGATGGCACTGGATAAGATCCCAACCAATAAACCAAGCGGCAGTACCTGCCAGCTGAGCAACGCCATACCCTGCGTCACCGCGCCCACCGGCACCAGTACCAGCGCCGCAACAGTCATCCCCAGTGCTACCGTAATACCCCCTGAGGCCTGCGAGCCGGTTTTCTTACCAAATAAAATATAGCCGGCCCAACAGGCACCCGCTGCTAATGCCAGCAGTACGCCAACAGGATCAAGTGCATCGGCACCACGCATATCAGGCAACAGCAATAAAATGCCGGCAACAGCACAAGCGACCCAGAATAAATCTCTTTTTCGCCGCGACGCCAGTAAGGCTACTGCCAACGGTCCGGTAAACTCCAGTGCCACCCCAATACCTAATGGGATCCGTGCTATCGCCAGATAAAACAAAATATTCATGCCGCCTAAACACAGGCCATAGACAATAATAGCCTGCCAGTCGCGGCCCTGCGGCAGTGCCCGCCACGGGCGGAACACCAGCCATAGCACAACTGCAGAGAAGCCAAGGCGCAACGCAGTGGTTCCATCCGGCCCGATTAATGGAAAAAGCTGCTTAGCCAGCGAGGCACCACTTTGAATGGTGATCATTGCCAACAGCACGCTGCAAATTGCCAGCAGTAAGGTTTTATCAATGGTATGCGCCATAGCAGCAGTCCGGACGAAACTAAAAAAGCAGAGCACCTATAATACCTGAGCCTGCCCCATCTTGCAGCAGGGTGCTTTGTTTTAGTTCAACACCCACCCTGTGCTGTCAGGTCACGGCTGTTAAACCGTCACAGATAATTCAAACCAATGTAATGAGTTAGGCCCACACTGCAACCGGGAATACCACCAGGGGCCAACTGGCACAAGACCTGCTTATTTTAAGCTAACCGACTTTTGCCTTTACGGTTTTTCTGTGATTGAGGACATGATTATGAGTAAGCTGACGTTACGAAACCATCCTTTGCGCGATGTATTAGATAAAGAGCTGCGTCAACGCACTTTTCCTGCCTTAAATGCCCCGTGCCGGTTATGCCATTTTACTTTTACCGTTGCCAGCGCGTCGCGCCAGCTGGAATTCAGCCTGATGCAGCAACAGGCAGAGCAGCAGGGAGCGCATTTAACCGAAACCGATCAGGACCTGAATATCTCACTGTTTGCCGGTACCCTGCGCTGGGAGCGCCACGGCGAGTTCTCAAGCTATACCTTTATTCTGCCAGGAACCGGATCCACGTTGTTTGACGACCCGTTAAGTTTTCTGCCCAGTCGCGACTGGTTCGATCAACTACCAGGGCAGGTATTTCGGGTGGTGCAACTAACGGTTATTTCTGCCAACGCCCTACCTGCCGAGGGGGAAATAAGTCGCTACTTTAACGATGAAACCTGTATCAGCAGTATGCTGGCCAACCAGAAAGCCAGGATCTGGACCGACTTTCAGAAACACGCTGAGGGCGCAGGCAGATTGCTGCTGGTTGACTATGGCTTAAGCCCTGCAAGACTGGGGCGGTTGGCGCAGCAGCTATTTGACCTGGGCAATTACCGCAAATTGTCCCTGCTCGGCTGGCCGGTGGCACGCCAGGCCCTGCACAAACTAAATAATCTGGAGCAGCAATTATCCGGGCTCACCCAGCGCATTGAGCAAGAGCGCGATAACGATGAGCGGTTGCTTAATCAGATTAGCCAGTTGGCCGCTCAGACCGAGCATTTAATAGCGGAGACCAGTTCACGCCTGTCAGCAACCTCAGCCTACTACCAGTTAACGCAGGACAGGCTGAAAGCACTGGATGAAACACCGATTGCTGACTTAATTTCGCTGCAGGATTTTACCGAGCGCCGGCTGACGCCGGCCTTTCGCACTAGCGAATCAGTCCAGACCCGTCAGACAGCACTCAGTGCCCGGCTTGGCCGCTCAACCGAGCTGCTGCGTACAAGGATAAACCTAAAGCTCGAGCAACAAAATCAGCAATTGCTGGTGTCCATGGATAAAAAGGCCCGTCAGCAGCTGAAATTGCAACAGGTAGTGGAAGGCTTGTCATTTGTTGCAATAAGTTATTACGCCGCACAACTGGCGGATAAAGCGGTGGTTGCCGCTGCTTTCTGGCTGCCGGAGCTTAACGTCAGCCTGTGGCGCAGCATCAGTTTGCCGATGGTATTGCTGACCGTAGCATTACTGTTAATGTTTCTGGGCAGACAATTAAAAAAGGATAGAACCAGCTAGACTTACTGTTGGCGGTTTGCCCGGCTTGAAATTTGACCCGTATAGTGTTTTAGTGGCAAGCTAACAGCAGGTGGCGTCTGAGATGGATAAAAGCAATTGTTACGTTTAGCTGCAACGTTTTGCTGGTTATCGGTAATACTGTGCCCGTTGCTGCTCAGCGCTACGCAGCAAGCAACAGACAGCGTGCAAGAACCCAAGCGCCAGTTAAAGCTAAGCCCCGATCCTCTGCAATCCCGGCCGCAGCCTCAACCCGCTGCTGCGGTAAAACCTGCCCTGGCCAGCAGTATTGCTGTATTTAAATCGGAGCAACCTGATGGCACGGTGCTGTTTTCTGACAGAAAACCGGTTAACCGCCCCTACCAGCAACTGTATTTTGATTGCTTTGCCTGCGATCCTAATTCCAGTATTAACTGGCATAAAACGCCACTGTTTGTCCGGCCTTATAACCGGATCATTAATCGGGTGGCAATCGAGCAGCAACTTGAACCAGCATTGATCCGGGCCGTAATCCATGCCGAGTCAGCCTTTCAGGCCTCAGCGTTGTCAAAACGCGGTGCTATTGGTTTAATGCAGTTAATGCCACAGACAGCGGCCATGCTTGGCATTAACGATCCCTTGTCACCCGAGCAAAATATTCAGGGTGGCAGTAAGTATCTGGCAAGCTTACTGAAGCAATATAATGGTGATTTAACGCTTAGCCTGGCAGCTTATAATGCCGGGCCAGGGAATGTCAGGCGACATCAGGGGGTGCCTCCCTTTGCTGAAACGCAGGCCTATATTAAGCGGGTAATGATTTTACGAAAACGCTATCAGCAGGCCGCCTGACCTCTCCGGCCTGCTTGTATTTTACTACTATTATTTATCGTCCTTATTTTCAAAGCCTTCCAGTGTTACGCCGGACAGAAAACCAGCACCTTTGGTTTCATTGTTACGTAGTTTGATCATCAGACGTAAATCATTTGGCGAGTCAGCATGGTGAATGGCGTCGGCGTAGCTGATATCACCACGTTGATACATATCATACAGTGCCTGATCAAAGGTCTGCATGCCAAGCTCGCGCGATTTACTCATCACGGCTTTAATTTCACCTACTTCACCCCGGGCAATTAAATCAGCAACCAATGGCGAATTCAGCAAGACTTCTATCGCCGCAGTCCTGCCCTGGCCATCGGCAGTTGGAATAAGTTGCTGGGCCACTATCGCCCGTAAGTTAAGCGATAAATCAAAACGTAACTTAGCATGCATTTCTTTTGGGACTAAATGCATGATCCGGTCAATGGCCTGGTTAGCGTTGTTGGCGTGCAAGGTGGCAATACATAAATGGCCGGTTTCCGCAAACGACAAGGCATATTCCATGGTGTCCTGACTACGGATTTCCCCGATCAGGATAACATCAGGCGCCTGACGCAATGAGCTTTTCAGTGCGGCCTCAAATGATTCGGTATCGATACCGACTTCGCGCTGGGTTACCAGGCTTTTCTGGTGCTCGTGCACAAATTCAATCGGGTCTTCAATAGTAAGAATGTGACCTTTGGAGTTTCTGTTCCGGTAACCCAATAAGGCTGCCAGAGACGTTGATTTACCGGTACCGGTACCACCAACAAACAATACCAGCCCCCGCTTAGACATAATAATGTCTTTTAAAATAGGCGGCAGCCCCAGCTCATCAGCATTGGGGATAGTGGTCACAATGCGCCGCACCACCATGCCTGCCTGATCGCGTTGCCAGAATGCCGAAATCCGGAAACGGCCGGCATCGTTGGCAATAGCAAAGTTGCATTCTTTGCTGTGGTTAAACTCGTGCTGCTGCTTTTCATTCATCGCATCCAGCACCAGCTCCAGCGACGCCGCATCGGTTAAAGGCGTATCGTCTATCGGCGTCATTTCACCATTTATCTTTGCAGCCACCGGCATGCCGGCCGTCACAAACATATCGGAGGCACCCATTTTTACCATTTTTGTTAAAAAATCTGTCAGTTCCATTCCGTCAATTCCACTATGTCATGTCCAGGATACGGCTTTAAATCCGACCCATAGCGCCAAAGGTGTTTTTATCCTGGGCTTTGGTTTGTGCATCTTTTTGCGAAATTAAACCACGGTTTACCAGATTAAGCAGGCACTGATCCATGGTTTGCATACCATGAGCGGCGCCGGTCTGAATGACAGAATACATCTGGGCAATTTTGTCTTCCCGAATTAAATTCCGGATAGCCGGCACCCCAACCATAATTTCATGGGCAGCTATCCGGCCACCGCCAATTTTTTTCAACAAGGTTTGAGAAATAACGGCCCGCAGTGACTCTGACAACATTGAGCGCACCATATCTTTTTCTTCACCGGGGAATACGTCGATAATCCGGTCAATGGTTTTTGGGGCGGAGGTAGTGTGCAAGGTGCCAAATACCAGGTGACCGGTTTCGGCAGCTGTCATCGCCAGCCGGATAGTTTCCAGATCCCGTAATTCACCTACCAGAATAACGTCAGGATCTTCCCGCAAAGCAGAGCGCAGCGCATTACTGAAACTATGGGTATCGCGATGCACTTCCCGCTGATTTACCAGACATAGTTTGTTGTTGTGCACAAATTCTATCGGGTCTTCAATGGTTAAAATATGGTCATGGCGCATGGTATTAATGTAGTCAACCATTGCTGCCAGGGTGGTACTTTTACCCGAGCCGGTTGGGCCGGTTACCAGCACCAGGCCACGTGGGTTTTCAGAAATGGTCTTGAAAATATCCGGCGCGCCCAAATCATCTAAGGTTAGTACTTCACTGGGGATGGTCCGGAATACCGCTGAAGCGCCGCGGTTCTGCACAAAAGCATTAACCCGGAAACGGGCCAGATTAGGCACTTCAAATGAAAAATCTGATTCGAGTTTCTCTTCGTACTCTTTACGTTGTTTATCAGTCATAATCTCGTACACCAGCGCATGTACTTCTTTATGCGTCAGCGGCGGTATATTAAGTTTACGAACGTCGCCATCCACCCGGATAAGCGGTGGCACACCAGCAGAAAGGTGTAAATCTGATGCTTTATGTTCGACACTAAAGGCTAATAATTCGGTAATATCCATGACAATATCTACTCCAACTTGCCAACAAATATGAATAACATAGCAGAACAACTGAGCGCCGCCTATCACAACATCGCAGAAAATTGCCGCCAGCTGCAGCGCGATCCACAAAGCGTGCAGCTTATCGCCGTCAGTAAAACCAAACCGGCCAGCGCCATTACTGCCGCCTATCAGGCAGGTCAGCGCCAGTTTGGCGAGAACTACCCGCAGGAACTGCTGAGTAAAGCTGAACAACTCACTGCCCTGCCAGATCTGGAGTGGCACTTTATCGGGCCATTGCAATCAAATAAAACCCGGTTAGTCGCCGAGCATGCCAGTTGGGTACACAGTATCGACCGCCTGAAAATAGCCGAGCGTTTAGCCACGCAGCGCCCGCAAGCCATGGGGCCACTGCAGGTTTTACTGCAAATTAATATCAGCAACGAAGCCAGTAAAGCTGGTGTCAGTGCCGCTGAGCTGCCAGCATTGGCAGCGGCAATAGCAAATTTACCCCAACTGCAGTTGCGCGGACTGATGGCCATACCGGCCCCTGGCGACAGTGAGCGGGCCTTTGCCGCAATGCAACAGTTGTCAAAAAACCTGCAACAACAACACCCTGGCGCAACCGAACTATCAATGGGTATGTCAGATGACTGGCCGCTGGCTCTGCAATATGGTGCAACTATGATAAGATTAGGCACCGCAATTTTTGGCGCAAGGACTTATGAAAGAAATGAATGACAACACCGTTGCCTTTATTGGCGCAGGTAATATGGCACGCTGCGTTATTGCCGCCATGGTCAGTGCCGGCTATCCGGCAGCAAATATTATTGCCGCAAACCGTAGCCAGCCAAAGCTAACGGCATTGGCCGCTGACTATGGTATCAACACCACCCTGGATAACATTGAAGCCGTAACCAAAGCCGACATTATTGTGTTGGCGGTAAAACCGCAGATGATGCAGGATTTGTGTGAAAAACTGCTGCAAAGTGCGCCTGAAATTCAGGAGAAACTGTTTGTAACCATAGCCGCGGGTATTGAAGTTAAGCGCTATGAGCAATGGCTGGGGCAGGTAAGATTAGTCCGAGCCATGCCTAACACCCCTTCGCTAGTCGGCCAGGGGGTTACCGGGCTGTTTCCCAGCCGCTGTTCTAACTATGAGCGCGCCTTTGTTGATCATATGTTCAGTGGCACCGGTATGAACGTTTGGCTGGAACAGGAAGCGCAAATCAACCACATTATTGCGGTTACCGGCAGTTCACCGGCTTACTTTTTCTTTTTTATGCAGTCGATGCAACAGGTCGCTGAGAAACTCGGGTTTGCGCCAGAGCAGGCCAAAGCAATGGTCGCTAAAACAGCTCTTGGGGCGGCGACGATGGCGTTACAAAGCGAGGAAAGCTTTGCGCAATTGCGGGCCAACGTCACCTCTAAAGGCGGTACTACCCATGAAGCGGTGACCACCTTTGCCGAACAGGGCTTGGAAAAAATGGTTGCCGACGCCATGTATGCCGCTATTAAACGTGCTGAAGAAATGGCACAACAACTTTAAGTTGCCGGAGAGCCCACAATGCAGGCTATGCTGTTTATCATTAATACTGCTTTTAACTTACTACTGATGGTGGTTATTTTGCGGGTATGGCTGCAACTGGCCAGAGCGGATTTTTATAATCCTTTCAGCCAGTTTATTGTCAAAGTTACCAATCCGGCGGTCTTGCCGCTGCGCCGGTTGATCCCAAGCATCGGCAAATTGGATACCGCCACCGTCGTGCTGGCATATCTGGTAGCGGTAGCTAAACTTATCGTATTACAGCTGGTGCTTGTTGGCAGCATTCAGATACCGGCAACCTTCATCAGTGGCTTGCTGGTGTTATTAAAAGAAACCCTGAACCTGCTGTTCTGGATTTTAATAATCAGAGCGTTGCTAAGCTGGTTCAGCCAGGGCCATAACCCGATAGAACTGGTGATGCATCAGCTGACTGAACCGTTGTTGCGGCCGGTACGGCGGATTATTCCGCCACTTGGCGGCCTGGATTTGTCGGTATTGGTACTGATTATTGCTGTTCAGTTTATAAATCTGTTACTAAGCGATCTTTTCCGCGGTCTGTAACGCCATCCGGTTAAGCAACTCAGCCATGCGACAGGAGTAATGTTATGAAAACGTCAGGCTATGCAGCACTACTATTCAGTTTAATTATGTTACTGGCAAGCTTTCAACTTTGTGCAGAGCAGATGAAGAAACTGGGAAACTGGGATGTGCATTATATTGCTTTCCCGGCCACTTTTTTAACGCCGGAAATAGCAGTTGAAAATGAGATCCAACGCAGTAAGTTTAATGGTGTGATCAATATCTCAGTTCTGGACAGCGCCAGTCAGCAAGCACAACGGGTAGTCATTAACGGTATCGCAAAAGACTTATTTGGCCGCCAGCGCAAATTAGCGTTTAATCAGGTTGAAGAAGGCGATGCCGTTTATTATCTGGCCACGGTACCTTATCAGAACGAACAGCTGTATAATTTTACTATCGATATAAGCCAGGGTAATCAGCAACAGCAGCTGACATTCAGCCATACTTTTTTTGTTGATTAGCAACCCTACATTTAATTATAAGTCCGGACGTAATGCAAAAACTTGTTCTCGCCAGCTCCAACAAAGGCAAAATAGCGGAGCTTAGTGATTTGCTGGCGCCTTATCAGTTTCAAATCGTGCCGCAGCAGGAGCTGGGGGTGTCAGACGCGGATGAAACCGGCCTGACATTTATTGAAAACGCTATTATTAAAGCCCGCCACGCCGCCTTGGTAACGGGCTTACCTGCCATCGCCGATGATTCGGGCCTGGCGGTCGACGCACTCGGCGGTGAGCCCGGCATTTACTCGGCGCGCTACAGTGGTGAAGCCGCAACTGATAGCAATAATATCAGCAAATTATTACACGAGATGCACGGCATAGCGGCAACAGAGCGTAGTGCCCAGTTTCACTGTGTATTAGTGTATCTGCGCCATGCCAGTGACCCTACTCCTCTGATCTGCCACGGGATCTGGCAGGGTAAAATAAGCGAGGCCGTGCGGGGTGATGGTGGCTTTGGTTACGACCCGGTATTTATTCCGGCAGGCCACTTAGTCAGTGCTGCCGAGCTAAGCAAAGCGCAGAAAGCTGCACTCAGCCACCGGGGTCAGGCATTGCGCCAGCTGATAACACTTCTCCAACCCCGGCAGGCAGGTTAAGTGAGCCTGCAATTACCACCGCTATCGCTTTACATTCATATTCCCTGGTGTATCCAAAAGTGCCCGTACTGCGATTTTAATTCACATGCGGTGAAACAAGGTATACCCGAGCAGGAATATATTGCCCATTTGCTGGCCGATCTGGACCAGGATCTGCCGCTGGCAGGCCAGCGTCCGGTCAGCAGCATCTTTATTGGCGGCGGCACGCCCAGTGTGTTTTCCGCAGCCGGTATCAGCTGCATTCTCGAGGGAGTTAAGCAGCGCTTAAACTGCACTGAGGATATCGAAGTTACCATGGAAGCCAACCCGGGCACGGTTGAGGCAGAGCGGTTTGCCGGTTATGTCAGCGCAGGGGTAACCCGTTTTTCTATTGGCGTACAGAGCTTTCAGACGGCGCAATTAAAAGCACTGGGCCGTATTCACGATTGTGCCGAAGCTATCCGGGCCGCTGAACTGGCCAGCAAGCTGCCCCTCGCCAGCTATAACCTCGATTTAATGCACGGCTTGCCCGGGCAGGATATTAACGGCGCCCTGGCTGATTTACGCCAGGCTATCGAACTGGCACCACCGCATTTATCCTGGTATCAGCTAACCATAGAGCCCAACACAGCTTTTGCCTCGCGTCCGCCGGTATTACCCGCTGATGATACATTGTGGGACATTCAGCAGCAGGGCCTGGCACTGTTGCAACAACACGGTTATCAGCAGTATGAAATTTCAGCCTATGCCAAAGCCGGCCATCAATGCCGGCACAATCTTAATTACTGGCGTTACGGCGATTACCTGGGGATTGGCTGCGGCGCCCATGGCAAAATAACCTTGCCAACCCGCAATACCATTTTGCGCACGGTTAAAATTAAACACCCGAAAGGCTATATGGATATCGGTCGCGGTTATCTTGACAGCAAAGAGCAGGTGCCAGCAGAAGACAGACCCTTTGAATTTTTTATGAACCGGTTTCGTTTACTGGAACCCTGCCCGCATGCGGACTTTACTGCATACACCGGTTTGCCGGTAAGTGCGATAACACCCGCAATTAACGCTGCAGTAGCACGGCAACTGCTGTTGGATACGGGACAACACTGGCAAATAACTGACAACGGTGCCCGTTATCTGAACGACTTGCTTACGCTTTTTATCGATTAGTTTAGCTTTAACAGTTTAGCCGGCGGGCATAAATTAGTAACATCTGGCAACGGCTAATAATGACAATACAGGACCTACTATGAAAAAGACAACTTTTCGCACTCTCGCCTTAATCCCCCTGGCTATCAGCCTGGCATTAGCGGGTGGCTGCGGTCCGAAAACTACTCAGCCAGGGCTGACCGGTGAGCAAACTGCGGCAGTTCAGCTTGACGTTAATGAGCAGGCAAATCAGTTGTTTGAGCAAATTTATATGGAGCGGGTCCGTATTGATCCGGTGCTGCAAACCCGGCTGGGTATAAAAGACGACTATGACAAATGGCAGGACTTAAGTGATGCAGCCTATGATGCAGAACTGACCATGACCCGTAATCACCTTGATATGCTAAGCGCAATCGACCAAAGTCAGCTGGACCCTAACACGGCTCTCAGTTTTCAACTAATGCGCCAGGATCTGCAAAACAGTCTGGAAGATAGCAAATGGCGCTTATACAGCTATCCGGTAAACCAGATGTACGGCATTCATTCGCTGGTGCCGTCACTACTGATCAATCAGCATAAAGTAGAGGATGTCAGCGATGCCAAAGCCTACATCAGCCGTTTAAATAATGTGCCGCTATTGTTCAGTCAATTACAACAGCAACTGACAAAACGCGCTGAAAAAAACATTATCATTCCTGAATTTGTATTTGAACACGTTATTAGCAGCAGCCAGAATGTAATTAGTGGCGCACCTTTTAACCCCGGTGATGACAGCACCCTGTTGGCCGATTTTAAAAAGAAAGTACAAGCACTTGAGCTGGACGAGGTTGACGAGAAATTACTGGTAGACGAAGCCAGCGTTGCGCTGCTAACCAGTGTCGGCCCGGCTTACCAAAGCCTGATTAGCTATTTGCAGAATTTGCAGCAGCAGGCCACCACTGATGATGGCGTCTGGCGTTTTGACGACGGTGCTGCCTTTTATCAGCACCGGCTGGAGAGGATCACCACCACCGACTTAACTGCTGAGAAAATTCATCAGCTTGGGCTGGACGAAGTGGCCCGCATTCATGATGAAATGCGCGCTATTATGCAACAGGTTGAGTTTGATGGCAGCTTAGCAGAGTTCTTTGTGTTTATGCGGGAAGACTCACAGTTTTATTACCCCGACAGTGATGAAGGCCGTGCCGACTATCTGGCGGAAGCTACCCGGGTTATTGACGATATGAAAGGCCGGCTGGATGAGCTGTTCCGGGTGAAGCCTCAGGCCGACATGATTGTTAAAGCCGTTGAGCCCTTCCGGGAGAAAAGTGCCGGCAAAGCATTCTATCAACGACCCTCTATGGATGGCAGTCGCCCTGGCGTCTACTACGCCAACCTGTATCAAATGCAGGACATGCCAACCTATCAATTAGAAGCGCTGGCCTATCACGAGGGCATTCCCGGCCACCATATGCAGCTTGCTATTGCCCAGGAACTGGAAGACATGCCCAAGTTCCGCCGCTTTGGTGGTTATACCGCTTACATTGAGGGTTGGGGCTTGTACAGTGAAGTACTACCTAAAGAAATTGGCCTGTACCAGGACCCCTACTCCGACTTTGGCCGGCTGGCAATGGAGCTGTGGCGCGCCTGTCGCCTGGTGGTAGATACCGGTATTCACGCTAAAAAGTGGACCCGCGAACAAGCTATCGATTATCTGGTAGAAAATACCCCTAATTCAGCTACCGATGCCACCAAGGCTATTGAACGCTATATCGTGCTGCCAGGCCAGGCGACTGCTTACAAAGTTGGCATGATAAAAATGCTGGAACTGCGTGAAAAAGCCCAGACCGCGCTGGGAGAGCAGTTTGATATCCGCGACTTCCATGACGTGGTGCTGCGTAACGGCGCCGTGCCACTGGATGTGCTGGAGCAGCTGGTAGACGAGTATATCGCAGCCGCTAAACCTTAATCTTCAGGTTAACCACTAAGCCGGGCACTATGTCCGGCTTTTTCATTATCTCATGCATAGTTTCATGCTTTGTTTATGCAGCTCGCCAGGCTGAGAAACCACCAAGTCAGTATATTTGTGCTAGGGTTTAGGAAAGCCAAACTGGCCAACAAGGCCTGACTGATTTTACAGGAGGAACAATGTCGAGCCCTGAACATAAGCAAAAAATCTGGAATCTGATTAAAAACATTAAAACCGGTATGTTAACCACGCTGCATGGTAGTGAACTGCGCTCCCGTCCTATGGTATTGGTGCAGGATGAATACGATGGCACCTTGTGGTTTTATACTGATTTGGAGTCTGAAAAAGTACTGGAAATCGAGAAAGACCATGATGTGTGCCTGAGCTTTGCCGACCCTGACAACCAGACTTATGTTTCACTGACCGGGGTTGGCAGGGCGATCAATGATAAAAAGCTAGTAGAAAAATACTGGAATTCGTTTGTTGCCGCCTGGTTTCCCGAAGGAAAAGACGCCCCTAATGTCGGTATGCTGGAAATTAAAATTCAGAAAGGCGAACACTGGGACAGTGACAGCAGTAAAATGATGAAAAGTATTAAAACCATGACGGCTAAGGTTAAAGGAGAAAAACCCGACCTTGGCGAGCATCAGAAATTTGGCACTCAAAATTAATCTGAGGTGCCTGCTAACCGATTTCTTTTAACGGCACTGTCTGCCACAATTTTTTCGCAAAACGGCGCCAAGCTGGGTATGCTGTAGTCATTAGGCCCAGCTTGGAACAGCAATATGATTTTACTCAATTATTTTGAACCGGAAACCAATAGCTGGCAGCAAATCACTTTTGCCAGATTACCGTCCCAGCTTAGTGCAGATGCCAGAGTCTGGCTTAATCTGAATGATGCGACCACCGACGAAATACAGCAGGTACTGCAACGTTTTGCTATTGCCCCAACCCTGGCTGAGGACTTCAGTCGCCGGCGCCACCCGCCAAAATTAGAAACCCAACCTGATTTCAGCCTGTTGATTATGCGCGGTTATGCCGACCCCGATTTCAGCGAATATACCAGCAGTGCTCAGGTTAACTTGTTATACTCTAAGCAAGTTTTAATTAGCCTGGTACGCTGTCAAAGTGCCTCATTGCTCGAGCAACTTACCCCAAAAATTGCTGCGGGCCAAAGTCTGACAGTTACCGACTGGATAAAACAGTTGATACTGAGTGTTTCAGGCAGTTATCTGGAAAAGCTGATAGCGTTTGAAGATGTGTTAAGCGAGCTGGAAGACAACATGCTGCAGCGCGGCAACGATGAGCAAATGGCGCTGATGATGCGGTATCGGTCGGTACTTCGGAAAATCAACCGCAACCTGGCATATCAGAAAGACATTTTCGCTGATGCCCTGTATGAAGAACAGAACCCGTTGATGCAGCAATTTACCGCGCCGGATGTGCGCGATTTTTATGAAAAGTTTGAGCGGCTGCATAGTATGACAGACTTATACTACGATCAGCTGAGTGACTTAGTTGAAGGCTATATGTCTACTACGTCGCACCAGATTAATGAAAGAATGAAAGTGCTGACGATGGTTAGCACAATATTTATTCCACTGACCTTTATTGCCGGTTTGTACGGGATGAACTTTGTTAATATACCTGAGCTGGCTAACCCCAATGGTTACTATTATGCACTGTTAGCCATGGCCGTGCTGGGCGTGGGCGGTCTGTTCTGGTTTAAGTTTAAAAACTGGTGGTAATAAGGATTTGCAATGGCAGAAAACCCGCTACTGGATATTGAGGATATTGTCCGCGGCAGCTTAACCGATGAGGACAGCAGCTCGCTGATCGAGAAAATCAGCCAGCTGGAGCCGGAAGAAATTGCCCTGGTATTGGAAGCAATGCCGGTTGAGCAACGGGTCAGCACCTGGCTTGAGTTACACCCCGACGATCAGGTCGCCGCCCTGACCTACATGCGGGTAGACGCCCGGGAAAACATTTTCAAACAACTCGATGAGCAACAACTGCGCACCCTGGTAGAGGGCATGGAAGTTGATGACTTAATTGAGTTACTGGACGAGTTACCGCAACGGATATACACCTATGCCTGCTCGCGGCTGGATGCCAGCCAGCGCAGCTGGTTAGAAACAGCGCTAACCTATGATGATGACCAATGTGGCCGTTATGCTGACCACGATTTACTGATCATCAATAAAAACGCCAAAGTGCGGGATGGCATCAGAATGTTCCGCAAACTGGCAGACGATGCCGAATATCAGGACGCATTGTTTGTCATTGACCGCACCGGTCGTTACGCCGGGCTGGTGCATGCCACTGCGCTGCTGGGCCAGCCCAGCCACTTACCGGTAGAAAACTTTCTGGACAAAGATGCCCCGGTGGTGACCGGCGAGATGGAACTTGAGCAAGGCTCTGATATCGTGTCGCGCTCGGGTTACACAGCGTTGGCGGTCGTGGACGCAGACGATAAACTATTGGGCCGTTTATCTATTGGTGAAGCGCTGGAGAACGTGCGCCGGGCGCTGGAAAGCCAGTTTATGCATACGGCCGGTCTGGATGAAGAGGAAGATTTATTCGCACCGGTGTTTGATAGCGCGAAGCGCCGGGCCTTATGGCTGGGGATCAACCTGTTAACCGCCTTTCTGGCCGCCTGGACCATTGGCCTGTTTGAAGCCACCTTGCAACAGGTAGTGGCACTGGCCGTGTTAATGCCCATTGTCGCCAGTATGGGCGGTATCGCCGGTAGCCAGACCTTAACCTTAATGATCCGCGGCCTGGCACTGGAACAAATTACCCCGCAAACCTATATGATGTTGTTTCGTAAAGAGCTCGGCGTCGGGGCAATTAACGGGGTGCTATGGGCGTTAGTGATTGCCGTTATCACCTATTTCTGGTTCGGTGACTGGATTATTGGCGGCGTCATTGGCCTGGCCATCGTTATTAATATTATCGCGGCAGCCATATCCGGGGTATTTATTCCTATCTGGCTGGAAAAACTGGATATTGACCCGGCGTTATCCGGCTCGGTTATTCTGACCACCGTAACAGATGTTGTTGGCTTTTTTGCGTTTTTAGGCCTGGGGTCCTTGTTTTTACTGGCGTAGCTTTTACCGGCCTGGTTGACTGACTTCAGCCGCAGCGCTACTTAACTTATTCACGGAGAGTGCATGAAAATTGCGATATTATCGCGAAATGCTGAACTGTATTCGACTAAACGGCTGGTTGCCGCAGCCGAAGCAGCCGGCCATCAGGTGCAGGTTATTGACCCATTAAGCTGCTACATGAATATTAACCGCTCCAATTCTTCTATTCATTACAAAGGTGAAGTGCTGGATGGCTTTGACGCAGTGATACCACGCATTGGTGCCTCTATTACGTTTTACGGCACGGCGGTACTGCGCCAGTTTGAAATGATGGGGGTTTATTCACTGAATGAGTCGGTCGCTATTGGCCGGGCCCGTGACAAGCTGCGCTCCATGCAATTGCTCGCCCGCCAGGGCATTGGCTTACCGATAACCGGCTTTGCGGATAAGCCCGGTGATATTCCCGATTTAATCGACATGGTGGGCGGCGCGCCGCTGGTGATTAAACTGTTAGAAGGCACCCAGGGTATAGGGGTAGTGCTGGCCGAAACCCGCACCGCCGCTGAGAGCGTTATTGAGGCTTTTATGGGCCTGAACGCCAATATTCTGGTGCAGGAATATATTAAAGAAGCGAAAGGCGCTGACATTCGCTGTTTTGTGGTGGGCGATAAAATTGTTGCGGCCATGAAACGTCAGGCGAAAGAAGGTGAGTTTCGCTCTAACCTGCATCGGGGCGGCTCTGCCACCGTCGTAAGGCTAACCCCGGAGGAGCGCAACACTGCCATACATGCCGCAAAAACCATGGGTTTGAATGTGGCCGGGGTAGATTTGTTGCGTTCAAACCATGGCCCGGTGGTTATGGAAGTGAATAGCTCGCCCGGGCTGGAAGGCATTGAGAGTGCCACCAGCAAAGATGTCGCTGGCCTGATTATCAGCTTTTTAGAGAAAAAAGTGGCAACCCATAAAACCCGGCGCAAAGCCAAAACCAAAGGAACAGGCTAATGAACAGCCGTGCTGCTTTTACCTTGGGCCCTGACAAAATTGCTGCAGGTAGCCGGGCCGTAGTCGATATCCCGTTTGGTAAGCTGTATACCCATACCGAGTTAAATATAGGCGCCCATGTTATTCATGGCCGTCAGGATGGGCCGGTATTGTTAATTACCGCGGCTTTACATGGCGATGAAATTAACGGCGTGGAAATTTGCCGCCGCTTGCTAAAACTTCCCAGGTTAAATCGGATCAAGGGCACCTTAATTGTGGTGCCCATCGTTAATACCTATGGCTTTGTCCAGCAATCGCGTTATCTGCCAGACCGGCGCGATTTAAACCGCAGTTTCCCCGGCAGTGAAAAAGGCTCGCTTGGCAGCCGGATGGCCTATCAGTTTACCGATAAAATTCTTAAATGCTGTACCCATGCTATCGATTTACATACCGGTGCTATTCACCGCGCCAACCTGCCGCAAGTGCGGGCCAGCGCCAAAGATAAAACCGCGCTACGGATGGCGGAGGTATTTAATGCCCCGGTTATTATCAAAGCGGCCAGCCGCGATGGCACCATGCGCGGCACCGCTAACAATCTGGGTATTCCGTTATTACTGTACGAGGCCGGCGAAGCGCTGCGCTTTGACGAGCAATCGATAAAAATCGGCGTGCGCGGTATCGTTAACGTGATGCAGGATTTGGGTATGTTAAGTGGCAGAACCAAAGCACCGAAAAACCGTTCAGTCTTTTCGAAGAAAAGCAGCTGGGTGCGGGCCGAACACGATGGTATCGCCCGCTATTATGTGACCCTGGGCCAGACGGTAAAAGCCGGCGATATTATGGCGCATATCTATTCACCCTATTCCGATTTCGAAGTGGCTATTCCGGCAACCTTCGATGGCGTGGTGATAGGCCGCAATAACCTACCGCTGGTCAATGAAGGCGAAGCATTGTTTCATGTGGCTGAAGTCAGCTCACTGGATGAAGCAGAGAAAACTCTGGACGCGATAAGTGACGAAGTCGACAACGCGATGCCGGCAGCCCTGCGGGACGAATACGGCGTGGTGTAAGGCTTTATTCCTTGTTTCAGTTTTTTTCTGTTACCACGTCATACTGGCTTAGCAATGGGATCCGCTGTTGCAGGGTGGTTTCAATGTCATCCAGCTCGCGCATTCGCTGACAGAAGAGTGCCGATTTGGCTTCCAGTTCAATTGCCTTTTCGTCCAGGCCAAAACTGATGTTATCAACCAGTTGTTCTACCGATTCCAGGCCCTGATTGTCGGTACGCTCAAAGTTGCTGTCAGACTGGCGCAAGGCGTCGCGCAGCGCGCCCCATACTGCGCCCACCGTATGGCGGGCCAGATTACTTAACTGCGGTTTTAATTCCCGGTTTAAGAAATGATCCAGCTCATTCAAACTTTGCGGCGCCAGATAAAAGTATTCGCCGGTACGGACAAAGCGCGACATAAACTGAAAGGTGGTTTCGCGGATTAACGCCTGCCACTCCGCCTGCTGCGATTGACTACCCAGACCCGACAGCATCGACTCGATACTCGACAAGCCCACTTCAACCCCGTCCACTGCCAGGCTGACAATTTCCGGCACAAATTTGCGTAAGCCCTGGCTGTATTGTTCGAGCAGTTCGGTGTCTTCTGCGGTTAAGTGTACCCATTCACCGGCCACAAACAATTGCCGATCATTATTAATCTGGACATAGGTACGGGTATTTTGCATAAAACGGATATGATCCGGGGCGATCAATAAGCCATAGCGAAACGCCATATTGCAATCTGCAAAGGCCGCAGACGGTAAGCACAGGATTAGAACAAGCAGTATAGCTTTCACAACAGCGATCTCTTTAAACACACGTGTACAGCCTAATAGATAGCGGCGGAAATGGCACTGTCTTATGCCGCACGGCAGAGACAGCTTGTCGCGTATTGCTATTTACAGCGGTTGCTTACAGCGGCTCAATGGAGGGATGACCGTCAACCAATACCACTTTGGACGGACCATATTCACGCCGGCTTTTAACCAGCTCTTTACCAAAATGAATTTCTACTGCCGAAAACAGCTGCTGGCGCACCACGATTAAAAGCTCTGCCAGCTTTTCCTGGCGTTGTGCTTCCAGAATTTTAATATCGTTAATAAGCGATACCGCCAGCTCTTTTTGCTCTTCAAATTTAGCCACCAGTTCATAGCGCCGCATTTCTATCTGGGCGTTACCTTCAATTTTTTTCAGTTTTTCCAACTGCTGGCGCAAGTCTTCCATTTCTGTGCGCTCTGCCGCAACGCTGGCTCGCAGCACTTCTTGTTTTTCAACTATAGGGTCTAGTTGCCGGTTTAGTTTGACTAATACGGCGCTACTGGAAGGGGCACCAAGATTGCCACAAAACAGGCCCTGATCCAGATAAAAATACCCCCCTACTAACTTACCGTTGGGGTTATCTTCCGGGCCAGCATAAACTATCGCCGCCTCTACCGCACAATGCATCAGTTGCTTAGCGACATACAGGTTGCCGCCGCAGCTGATCCGGCTGTACTGGGCCAGGTTACATTGAATATCACCCACCGCTTTGAGCTCAGTACTGTATTCACTATGATGATCCGCCTGCGCCAGCTGATGACCAATAACTGAACCATTAATAGTGATATCGCCCCCGGCTTCAATCAGGGTGCCTTCAACCATGCCTTTGACAAAGACATTGCCACCCGCAACCACCTTCATGCCTTCTGTCACACTACCATTTACCACGACTGAGCCACGAAATACGATATGGCCGGTCGCTAAATCAACATTTTTAACGGTAAAAACCTCATCAACCGTAGCCCCGGCTTCAATAACCCGCGGTAAGCCATCCCGAGCCGCTAATAACAAATCGCCGTCGGCTGGCGCCAGTTCAACCCCTTCCCCTAATTGCCATTCTAATTGCAGGCCAGGCGTTGCCGGGATCATCTCACCGCTGACCAACATGCCGGCAACGCCTGCAGTGGGCGGGTGACGCCGCATAATGGCTTCACCGGCTCTGATGGCCGGAATAACCCCGAAATCACGCAGATCAGCTTTTTCATCGGTTTTGACTACGGGGCGGTTCCGGCGACTTTCCATTTCTGCCAGTAAAGGTTCGAACCGGGAATTGGCGCCCGGTACCATGGCCCGGCCGCGGGCGATCAGCAGCTTTACCTTGCTGCCAGGGTCTGCTTTTGCCGCATAAGAAACCAGTTTGATTATCTGTTCTTTACTAAAGCCAAATACAATACCGTTTGCCTGGGCACTTTTAACAAGATCGTTGGCTGAGACAGGCGCCCCCCCCCAGGCAGCGGTAATAATGGCTGTTGCCATCATTTTGTCTTCACTGATGTCAAAGGTCAGCTCTGCGTCCCGCTTTTCCGCAATCCGGTAACTTAATTCTTTACTATTTTCTGCCAGAACATTTTCTTTAATTTTTTGCTGAATCTGTTGATATTCGACCAGCAGATTCGTTAGCTGATCCTGCAGAACCAGACAACGCTCATAGCCATGATTATTGATTTGCTGCTGAATTTCGGCGGCACTGATAGCCGTTAACGAGACCGGCACCGTTATTTTTATTGTTTTATTGTGCTCAGAAAATTGCATGTAGATTGTCTGCTTGAACTACGACAAAAGTATTATGCTTAATGAAGCAAATATCAGGCAGAAAGGCAAGCCCTTACTGCATTTCAGGGCCCTAGAAGCGAAAAAAACTAAATATAATTGTCCTGATGGATCCGGATAAACAAATCTGTCCCTTTCTTGCTGTAGTCAACCTTATACTCTTTGTTGTTCAGCGCCTGCACAAATAGCAGGGTTTTGGTTTCGCCAAATACTTCAGTGCTGGAAATATCAACAATTTCCATATAGCGCTCTTTTGCCTCGACCTTGTTGGTCGGCACTGCCTCCTGAAACATTTTTACACCATGGCGAGTGATGATCAGTGGCGGATCGTTATCATCATTAATCACGATTAAATCTAATTTTTTATTTTTATGGATCAGGGTATTACGCCCGCTAACCAGAAATGCTTTATCGTAGCTGTTCATGCACCATCCTGCCAGAAAAGAGGTTTGGCTTATTATGATACACAGTCAGCGGTGTGTCTAGGTCGCTGTATTCTGTATTATTTGTAAGCGGGCTTTATTAATTTGCTGGCATAACGCAGTAGTTTGTTCTGCGCTAAGCGAGCTTGGTACAAATAAGTCGAAGCCGCTCGCTTGCGCCAGCCGCTGCATTCGTTGGCCAAAAACGGCTTTTATGCCAGTGTATTGCTGGTTTTCGGTAGCAAAGGTGTCCTTTTCGGCCAGCAATTCGCTGGCACACTGGCCGGTTGTGCAGCCTTGCTTCACCGCCGATATAAATAACGGTCGCTGTTCCGTCATCAGCCGCACAGCCAGCCGTAACCTCAGAGGTTGCAGCACGGCATCATAATTTGTCACTTTAAAGCCGATAAACGACAGGTCCTGCTGTTCCAGCTGCGGTACAGCACAATACATAAAGCTGCTCCAGGGTAACAGCCAACTGCCATAGCGGTGATGGTAGTGCACGCCCTGCTCGTCACACTTGAGAAAGTGCCTTGGCTCGGCCAGTTTGGCGAACCCCAGAAATATCGCCATTACAGCGGCAATATAGGCAAGTGCCAGCCACAAATTAAACTGCCCGGCAAACAGCACAGTAAACAGCACCAGTCCCAGCAGTGCGCCAGCGCCGGACAACAGCAGGCGGGCCCCGCCCTGATGACTGGTCTGGCTGACTAAAATCGGTTCCATCTGTTCACCTCTTGTCTGTTTGCCCTATTGTTTTCGTCTTATGCCTAGCAGTACAGCGGCAGCTGTTATACTGGATCAGCAGAAAAGGCGTCGGAATACGACCAACGCCGCCGTGATTGCGATAACAGATCATCTGTTTCACCATTAAAACCATACAATACACACAAAGTATTATTATGCGGTATGCGGAGTCATTGTGACAAAAATTCATTCTCGTCTAATCTGGGTCATTTTAATAGCCTTGGCGGTATTCCTGGGCTACCTGTACTGGCAACAGCAACAAGGACCAACCTCGGGCAGAGGTGCTGGTGCGCCAGTCGCCGTCAGTACAGCTAAAGTCGCTATGAAACCGATGATCCGGCAAATCACCTCATTAGGTAGCGGCCTGGCGAATAACTCAGTGCAAATTGTTGCCCCCGCCAGTGACTTCATAATTGAGCTGAATATTCAGGAAGGTAAGCAGGTCAAAGCCGGCGACGTTATCGCCCGCCTTAATAATGTCCAGCAACTGGCCAGAGTGGCAGAATTGTCGGCGGTACTGACTGATCAGCAGCGCCAGCTGGATCGGCTGGAGAATCTGGCGACGACGCAGGCTACTGCGCAGTCATTACTGGATGAGCAGCAAACCCGGGTAAACACCACACTGGCACAACTGGATATTGCCAAAGCGCAATTGAATGACCTGACTATCCGAGCCCCTTTTGATGGCTACCTCGGCCTGCGTCAGGTCAGCCAGGGTGCTTATGTCAATGCCGGCTCGGTGCTGACGACCCTGGACGATTTGAATACCCTGAAGGTGGAATTTAGCGTCGCTGAACATTATCTGGCTGAAATTAAACGTGGTATGCCGGTAAATGTTAGCAACGTTGCCTACGGCAATGTCGATTTTCAGGGCGAGGTCAGTGCCATTGATACCCGGCTCGACCCGGTAACACGCTCCATCAGAGTGCATGCCACCCTGGACAACAGCGATTTGCGCCTGCGCCCTGGCATGCTGCTTAAAGTGAAAGTGGAGCTGGCTAACGTGCCCGCGCTACAAATTTCAGAGCGGGCATTAATTCCCCAGCAAAATAAACAGTTTGTGTTTGTGGTTGATAGCGACAATACGGTGAGCCAGCGCGAGATTGAAGTGGGCCAGCGTATTCCGGGCTGGGTAGAGGTTAGCTCTGGGCTGGAAGAAGGTGAAGAGATAGTGGTCGAAGGTATACAGAAGCTACGCCCTGGCCTGGTTATTAACCGAGTCGGAGTACGATAATGCTATTATCAGATTTATCGGTAAAACGGCCGGTATTTGCCACCGTTGTTAACTTGCTGCTGGTGGTGTTTGGTATCGTCTGTTTTACCATGCTGCCGCTGCGGGAGTTTCCGGATATCGACTCGCCCATCGTCAGTATTAACACTAACTACCCCGGTGCATCAGCGGAAATTGTTGAGACTAAAATAACCCAGCTACTGGAAGACCGGATCAGTGGCGTTGAAGGCATTAAAAGCATCAACTCTAACAGCCGCAATGGCCGTTCCAGCATAACCATCGAGTTTAATGTGGAACGTGACATCGACTCGGCAGCCAACGACGTACGGGACCGGGTGTCAAGGGCGTTAAATAATCTGCCCGATCAGGCGGACCCGCCTGAAGTCTCTAAAGCCAATGCTGACGAAGATACCATTGCCTGGTTTGTACTGAACAGCGAAAACATGACGACCCTGGAGCTGACCGATTACGCCAACCGTTATATTGTTGAGCGCTTCTCCGTGGTTGATGGTGTGGCCCGGATCCAGTTAGGCGGCTCGCGCGATTATGCAATGCGGGTCTGGCTGGATCGTGATGCCATGGCCGCCCGTGGTGTGACGGTCCAGGACATTGAAAGTGTGTTGCGCAACGAGAACGTTGAGTTACCCGCGGGCAATATTAAGTCCTTTGATCGTGATTTCACTGTACGGGTTATCCGTACTTACAAAACGGAGCAGGATTTCCGGCGGCTGGTGATTAAACGGGGTGAAAACAACTATCTGGTGCGGCTTGGCGAAATCGCTGATGTGATGCTGACCTCAGAAAATGAGGAAAGTGAATTCCGCGGTGACGGTAAAAACCTGTTGGGTATCGGCATTATTAAACAGTCCAAAGCCAATACCCTGGAAGTGGTGAGGAGCGCCCGGGCAGAAATGGAGCGGATTAAAGCGCAGTTGCCTCAGGGTACTACCATTGAACCCGGCTACGACTCGTCACTGTTTATCGCCGAATCCATTAAAGAAGTGTACAACACCCTGGGTATTGCCATGGGCATGGTGGTGTTGGTTATCTTTCTGTTTCTGGGCAACATCAGAGCAACCTTTATTCCGGCAATCACAGTACCCGTAGCGCTGGTCGCTGCAGTAACAGTATTGTTTGCGCTCGACTTTTCCATCAACCTGCTGACCCTGCTGGCGATGGTACTGGCCATCGGTCTGGTGGTAGATGATTCTATTGTAGTACTGGAAAATATTTACCGGCGGATTGAGACCGGTGAGGCGCCGTTACTGGCAGCCTATCGTGGTGCAAGGGAAGTTGGCTTTGCGGTAATTGCCACCACACTGGTGTTGATATCCGTATTTGTACCACTGGTATTTATGCAGGGACAGCTCGGTAAATTATTTACCGAATTCGCCCTGGCTATCGCTGCCGCCGTAGCATTTTCCAGCGTTACCGCCCTGACCCTGTCACCGATGTTATGCAGCAAACTATTACAGCATCGTAAACGGGAGTCAAAACTTGGCCAGGCGTTGCATAGTGGCTTTGCCAAGCTCGAAAATGGCTACCGTAAACAACTGAATGTCGTAACTCAAACCCGTTGGCCGGTGTTAGTTGTGGTAGTGCTTTGTTTTGCTGCCAGCTATCAGCTGGTGAAAATGCTGCCGTCTGAACTGGCGCCATCAGAAGACCGCGGTACCTTCTTTATTTCGATGACCCCCGCTGAAGGCGCCAGTTATCAGAGTAACAGCCGCAATATGCGACTGATTGAAGATATTCTGATGCCCTACTATGAAGACGGTGAATTTAACCGCTTGTTAATCCGGGTACCCGGCTGGGGCGGTAGTGGCGGCATTGCCATAGTGGGAGCAGAAAACTGGCGTAATGGCAAAAGGCGCACCGCCGAATTGATGCCGGAAGTGGCAGCAAAAATAAACGAACTGCCTGATGTCCGCGCGTTCACCTTTATGCGCAGTGGCCTCGGTGGTGGTGGTGGTGGCAGCCGGCCGGTCCAGTTTGTGTTACAGGGCAACACCTATGAAGAACTGGCTCGCTGGCGGGATACTGTTATTAATAAAGCCAGCGAGAACCCTAATCTGCTGATGCTGGATCATGACTACAAAGAAACCGTACCGCAGGTATTAGTAGAAATTAATACCGAACGGGCCGGCGATCTGGGGATCTCGGTTGGTGCTATTGGCCGGGCACTGGAAGCTATGCTGGGGGGCAGACGGGTGACCACCTTCTTAGACCGCGGTCGCGAATATGACGTTATTCTGGAAGGCTGGGATGACGATTTCCAGGCACCAGGCACCATTAAAGACGTGTTTATCCGCTCTGACAGTACCGGCCAGTTGATTCCGCTGGATAACCTGGTCACCCTGCGCGAAGAGGCAACTGCAGCGGCGTTAAACCGTTATAACCGGATGCGCTCAATTACCATCTCTGCCAGTCTGGCGCCGGGTTATAGTCTTGGTGAAGCGCTTGAGTACCTGGAAACCATCGTCCAGACAGAAATTCAGGACACAGTCGGTATCGATTACAAAGGTGAATCACAACTGTTTCAGGAAAGTGGTGAGTCAACTTTGTTAGTCTTTATGCTGGCACTGGTCATTACTTATCTGGTGCTGGCGGCGCAGTTCGAAAGCTTTATTCACCCACTGGTCATTATGATCACCGTACCGCTCGGGCTGGTAGGAGCACTGTCCGGCTTGTATTTCTTTGATATGTCGTTAAACATCTATAGCCAGATTGGCCTGGTAATGTTAATAGGCCTGGTAGCGAAAAACGGGATTCTGATTGTCGAATTTGCCAATCAGTTACGCGATGCCGGGGTGGCCTTTGAAGATGCCGTACGCCGGGCAGCGATTCAGCGGTTGCGGCCGATTACCATGACATGCTTTACCACTATTATGAGCAGTTTACCGCTGATTATTGCTACCGGACCGGGCTCAGAAAGCCGGATGGTCATAGGGATGGTGATCTTCTGCGGGGTGGCACTGGCCACGCTACTGACCCTGTATGTGGTGCCGGTAACCTATATTGCTATAGCCCGTAATACCGGCTCGCCGAAAGCACTTAGCAAAGAACTGGAGCGTCTGGAGCGGCAAGCACCAGACGAGCATGCCGCCGATGAGGTAGTGCCTAAATAACTACTGTTACTAACCTAAAAAGGCAAAACGGTGCCATCCCAGTTCAGCAGTTGCCCGCTGTGCTCTGAAGTTAAATTTGCAGCTACCATAGCCAGTCGTTTGGCAGTAGCTGCTGTTGATTGCAGTTGCCCGGTCGGAATATTGGCCTGAAATGGTGCCGATAATGCCGTGTCAGTAGTGCCGGGATGCAAACTGACCAGCGTAGCCGTTTTGTTGTAGCGGCCCAGTTCAATACTGCTGGTTTTCACCAGCATATTAATGGCAGCTTTACTGGCCCGGTAGCTGTACCAGCCGCCCAGCTGATTATCAGTAATGCTGCCCACTTTAGCACTTAGCACCAATACTTTTACCTGCTGCTGGCGGGTCAGATAGCCAAACAGGGCTTTTAAATACAACGCCGGCTGCACTACATTGATCGCGAAACTTTTCTGCATTTGTGCAGCGGTTAACTGGCGCAGGGTTTTCTCCGGACCATACTGGTTATCATGCAACCAGCCCTGACAAATAAAAACGATGTCAGGTCGGGCGGCAACGGCTTCAGTCACTACGCTGTTAATTGCGCTCTCCTGCGCATCCTCTTTGCTAGCGACGTCAGCCTCTGTCAGTTGCAGCCAGTTTAGTGCGGTTGTTGCCAGTGCTGGCGGGCAGGCGCCGCGGCTAATCGCCTGTACCTGATCACCTTGTTGTAAATAATGCTGTACCAGGCCCTGACCAATGCCACTGCCGGCGCCAATAATCAAAATTTGTTCAGACATCAGCTAGTACCTCTTTTGCTGCTGTTACGCCGCTTAACCAGGCATTCTCTACTCTGCCACCTAACAGCCAGTCGCCGGCGACCGCCAGCTTCATCCCCTGGTTGTAATCGACTTTAACCTGAGTAACGGCCGGGTTTATCTGGGCATAAAGCCAGCGATGAGTAAGGGCGCTACTAACTGAAATTGTCTGCTGAAATATCAATTCCATTTCGGCTTTGGCAAGCGCTGTCAGCTGTACCGGCTCTGCCTGCAAGTGCAAGGCAGAGCATTGCGGACTAAAATGAACCAGCCAGTTGTCAGAGCTATTGGCCCGTCCTGGCTTACTATTTTGCCGGGCCAGCCAGCTGATATTGCCGTCTTTAACAAACACCGCGTCAGCACGGGTTTGTAACGGTGCAGCCAACTGCATATTTACTGCCCAGCACGGCAACAAAACCTGAGGCTGCAACTGTGATATCAGCCCATATATGTCACCATACGCGGGTTCACCGGGGTGAGATCCCGTTGCCAGCAGAGTCTGTAACTGCACCGGCGGCAACGTTGTTATCAGGGCCTGATATGGGCCGAAACTGGTGTTATGCTGGTCAAATAAGTACCAGCCAGCGGCTTCAGTAAGGGAGCTTTCTTGCAGATAACGCAGCCGGCTGATCCGACAGTCCAGATGCACAGGCTTTTTGTCCAACAGGGCTTTTACCGGTGCCTGCATTGCCGGGCAGCCAATATAACGCCAGGTATCATCGACTGATTCTGATAAGCGGCCAGACTGATATTGATAGCAATCTGCCGGCCAACGCCTCACTACCCCTGCCGCCAGCCATTGCTCAACCTGCTGCACGAACGCGGCACTTCGGGCGGTAAAATACTGGGCACCTAAATCAAGATAACTCTGGCCACTGCGCTTGGAGCTCATTCTGCCGCCGGGCGCCCGACCTTTGTCAAATATCTCTACCTGGATCCCGGCCATGGTCAGGGTGTTGGCCGCGGCGGCCCCTGCCATTCCCGCCCCAATTACTGCCACTGTCATAAAAGCATCCTTGATTAGCAAACCATCAGGTTGTTTGGTACGTTATGCTTTAGCGATTCGATCTGTAACATAACCCGCAAACGTGCGACCACACCTACTGAAAAGGGCGGAATATAAATGAGTAACGACATTGCAACCTTTGGTGCCGGATGCTTCTGGTGTCTGGAGTCGGCGCTTAATCAGCTTAAGGGGGTAGAACAAGCTCTTAGCGGCTACATGGGCGGCCACACTGTTAATCCTGATTATCGCAGTATCTGCACCGGCACTACCGGCCATGCGGAAGTGGTACAGGTGCGGTTTAACCCTGAGCAAATTAGTTTTAAGCAGCTATGCCAGGTATTTTTTGCGTTGCATGACCCTACTCAGCTCAACCGCCAGGGCAATGATGTTGGCACCCAATATCGCTCTGTGGTGTTTTTCCATAGCGAGCAACAAGCAAACATTGCCCGGGAACTTATCCGTGAACTAACCTCAGAGCAGTTTTTTGACCAGCCAATCGTGACAGAACTGAGCCCCGCCGTCACTTTTTATCCGGCAGAAGATTATCATCAGGGCTATTTTTTGCAAAACCCGCAGCAAGGTTACTGTCAGTTTATAATTGCCCCGAAAATGGCTAAATTCCGTGGGCTTTTCAGCAGCCTGATGAAATAAAAAAACCGCCCCCCCTCATTTTAAGAATGGCGGTTCTGTAGTATTTGCAGGCTGATTAGTTCAGCTCAGCCTTTCAGTACAGTGGCTACTGATCTGGCAAAGTAATCGATATTGCTGTGGTTCAAGCCGGCTATACTTACCCGGCTTGAGCCGACCATATAGATACTGAATTCGGCTTTTAAGCGGTCGATTTGTGTTTTAGTGATCCCCAGGAAGCTGAACATACCATGCTGGCGGGTAATAAAGCTGAAATCATCCGTTACCCCTTCTGCCGCTAATTTATCAATAATCAGCTGACGGTAATCATTGATCCGGTTGCGCATTTCGGCCAGTTCCTGATGCCATAATGCAGTCAGCTCTTTACTATCGAGAATATGACTGACAATAATTGCACCATGAGCCGGTGGCATCGAGTAAATACTGCGTACCACGCTTAACAAATTAACCCGTGCCACTTCAGCGACCTTGCTGTCTGTCGCCACGATACTAACGGCACCAATCCGTTCCCGGTACAAACCAAAATTCTTTGAACACGAGCTGCACAGCAACAACTCTGGCACGTTGTCAGCCAGAAAACGCAGCCCGGCCGCATCTTCATCCAGCCCGGCACCAAAGCCCTGATAAGCCATATCCACTAACGGCGTAAAACCACGCTCTTTAGCAATAGCAGTAAAATGTTGCCATTGTTCAAAATTTAAATCCATACCACTGGGGTTATGACAGCAGGCATGTACCAGCACCACATCACCGGCCGGGATCTTATTCAGATCAGCAAACATTTGCTCGGTCTGCAGGCCTTTCGTGATGTAGTCGTAATAAGCGTATTCTTTAACGTTTAAACCAGCTGCCTGAAATAAAGAAATATGATTTGCCCAGGTTGGCGTGGTAACCCAGATAGTGGCGTTGGGGTTCGCTCTTTTAATAAACTCGGCCGCCACCCGCAGGGCCCCCGTGCCACCAGGGGTATGCGCGGTGGTCACCCGGTTAGCCAGTAACACCTGATGCGCCGCGCCAAACGCCAGTTTTTCAATATGCGCATTAAAATTAAGATCCCCTGCCATACCAATATAGGTCTTGCTGTCTTCCTGTTGCAGGCGCAGTGCCTCGGCTTGTTTGACACATTTAAGTACCGCGGTATGGCCCTGTTCATCTTTATACACGCCAACCCCTAAATCTACCTTGTTCGGGTTAGGATCTGCTTTATATTCGGCCATCAGGCCCAGAATAGGGTCAGTGGCAACCGTTTGTAACTGAGAAAACATAAGGCTCTACCTGGTTAAAATGTTCAATAAAAGTAAGCGGCTCGCTTACTTGCATAGTAACTTGTCAGTGTAAGTTATTAGGATAACTTACTTAGGTTAACGTACTTAGGGTAAATATTTTGGCACGACCAGACATACGGCTACCAATAACGCCATCGCTGCAGGCGTAAAAATGGCTTGCTGAAAATGCTCCGCATCGACAATACCGGCTATTTTGCCTGATTGGTCAAACAGAGGCAAACACGCTTCAGCCTGTACCTTAGGATCGCAGGTATAATACTCACCGCCTGCCGCTAAATAGTCTGGCACACTGTTAATCACCCGGGCCCGGCCGGACAAACCAACGGTACTGTTGTTACTGATTTTGGCAAATTCGCTATTAAGCGGAAACTCTGGCCGCGACGGCGCACCGTAATAAGCCAGCTTGACCAGCACCGGCTCACCAGCCGGGTTAGACCGGGCCTGATAGATCCCAAACCAGTCCTGGCCACTATTCTCCTGGTAATAATCGGTAATAGCGCTCAGTTTGCTCAACGCAGTTTGGTTGGCCGCAGTTTGCCCCCCTAAAATTGGCAGTAACGAATACGGTTCGGCCGCCAGCTGACCAAATAAACTGCACGCACCGCCCTCGCCCAGCTCCGGCACCTGAAATTGCCAGTGCACCTCGCCGCTTGCTGTTTGCAGATAGTCAGTTAACGCTTGTCTGACCCGCTCAATTTCTGCACTGATATCGCCATACTCGTCCAGCAACCCACTTCGTTGTAAATATTCAAATGCCTGCATACGTCACCGGGCTATAGCCATCCAGATTTCTAAAAGACGGGCTATTTTAGCAGAAGTGTTTAAAAAGCCAAGTCAGCCTGAGAAAAACTTGCTGCTATGCCAGCAGCTCGGTAAGCTGGCACTAATGGCAAGCAACCCGTAATAGTTTTAATAGAAGTTATGGCTCAGAAAATCTCCCTCGCCGACTGGCAGCAACAGCTAGGCCGCAGTACCAGCAGCCCTGAAAATGAAAGCAGCGATAATCTCGTATACAGCACCGATCAGGGCAAAGTGGTACAACCCAAACCGGTTGACACTGGCGGTACTGCTTATCCGGATGGCGCAATACGGCTGCGCCGGGAAAAGAAAGGCCGCGGCGGTAAAACTGTACTGACCATTAGTGGTATCGCAAAACCGGTAACCGAACTGACTGAAATTTGTGCAGCCTTAAAGAAAAAGTGCGCCTGTGGCGGCGCGGTAAAAGATGGCATTATTGAAATTCAGGCCGATAAACGACAACTGATTGAGCAGTATTTAAACCAGCTCGGTTTTAACGTTAAATGGGCTGGTGGTTAAGTCAGCAGTTGTTGGCTTCGTCGCCAGCTAAAGGAATTACCATGCAACAATTATCACCAGCCGATCTGCATATCTTACTGGTAGAGCCATCTGATACGCAGCGGAAAATTATCAGTCAACGGCTGAAGCAGGAGCAGGTGCAACATATCAGCGAGGCCAATTCTGTTGATGCCGCTTATTTACAGCTAAGTAATCACCAACCTGATTTAATTGCCTGTGCGTTGCATTTTGCTGATGGTACGGCGCTCGATCTGCTGCATAAAATTAAGCAAAACCCAAAGCTGGCGGAAATTCCGTTTATGCTGGTGTCGAGTGAAACCCGTAAAGCGATGTTGGAGGAGTTTAAGCAATCCGGTGTAGTGGCTATTCTACCCAAGCCTTTTACTACCGCACACTTAGGGAAGGCGTTAAACGCCGCCATCGATTTATTAAGTCCCAGCGAGCTGGAGCTATCATTATTTGATGTCCATGACATCAGAGTGCTGGTGGTAGACGACAGCAGGCTGGCGCGCAATCATATCAAACGGGTATTAAGCAACCTGGGTATTAAGCACCTGACCGACGCTGAAAATGGCCGGCAGGCCATTGAAATTTTACAACAGCAAATGTTTGACTTGGTGGTAACCGACTACAATATGCCGGACGTAAATGGCCGCGAGTTAACTCAGTATATCCGCGAGAACAGCCAGCAATCACATATTCCGGTACTCATGGTCACCAGCGAAGCCAACGACACCCATTTAAGCAACATTGCCCAGTCTGGTGTGAACGCCATGTGCGATAAACCGTTTGAACCTGAGCTGGTAAAAGCATTACTTTATAAATTACTGGAGCAGTAAGCCAGTAACACCCGGCCAGCGTGCTGGCCGGGTGTTACGTTCACTATTCCCGGTTATAGTCTTTACCAAAAACCTTATTAAAAAAGCTGTCTGCCTTCCACAACGGCCGCTGCGGGGTATTAGCGATATCCACAGCGATATTAAAATTAATATCAGCAAACACCGCGCCGGCATCATAGCGGATTGGCCCATATTCTTTACTTAAGCTGGCAATATCATCTGACGGTTTATGATAATGCTTAGCAAAGAAGCTGCCCCAGATTTTCGCCCCGTCCTGCTTTGGATCTTTTGAGGTAAAACCGGTCATTAAGAACACTGCCGGCACCCCTTGTTTAACCAGGGTAAAATGATCTGAGCGGGTAAAAATTGCCTGCTCCGGCATTGGGTCGCCGCTTAGGGCAATGCCTTCTTTAGCGGCTGCGTTAGCGACCACGTCTCCCAGGGTGGAGTGATTAGCACCAAAGGCAATTAAGTCGGCAAACGGATACAACAATACCGGCATATCTAAATTAACATTTGCGACCAGACTCTGTAGCGGCCGGGTTGGGTTTTGAGCAAAATAATCGGCGCCAAGTAACCCTTTCTCTTCAGCGGTAACCACCACAAACAGTATTGAACGCTTTGGCTTTACCGTCAGCTCACTGAACATTCTTGCCGTTTCCAGCAAAATAGCCATCCCGGCGGCATTATCCATAGCACCATTGTTGATTTTATCGTCTGAGCGAAGGTCGTTACTAAAGCCAATGTGATCGGAGTGGGCGGTGATCACGACATACTCGTCCCGCAGTTCCGGATCGCTGCCTTCAAGCATGGCAATCACATTGGGGCTGCTGATTTGCTGATGGGTACTGCTTGCGCTTAAACTGGCTTCGCTGCTTAACTCAAAGCCTCGTGGGTGCTGGTTAGCCTCCAGCATGCTGAAAATATCTGCCAGGCTTTGTTGTTCCTGCTCAAATAAGCTGACAGCAGCATCAGAATGCAAGTAAGCCCCCGCTTGCAAATTACTATTGCCATTACCGGGCTCGCCGTCAGCATTCAGCCAGGCTAAGCGTGGCGTATTAAGATAAAGCAGGCTGTTGGCATAGGGCCGGGTTTTTTCCTGCTGTGGTGTATGAATAGTAATAACGCCGATGGCCCCGCGCTCGGCCGCCAATTTGCCTTTAATACTGCCCAAATAGGCCCGCTCTTCGCTTGGCAGTGATGCTGGCAAGCCTGCCAGTTGCACGACAATCTTGCCCTTAACATCAAGCCCGGCGTAATCATCTAAAGCAAACTCTTCTGACACCAAACCATAACTGACAAATACCAAAGGTGCGGTAACCGCAACCTCAGTCTGGTTAACCGAAGCACCGCTGAAAAACTGCTGCGGGTAGCTTAGCTGCAGGATGTCATCCCCACGTTGAAAGCTTAGTTTGACGCTTTCCTGTTGCAGCCGGGCTGAGCGCAGCGGTACCTGCTGGAAATAACTGTTGTTGTCCCCCGCTGGTGCTAAACCCAGTGCCTGAAACTGGCTGGCGATGTAATTAGAAGCAATTTGATGGCCACGGCTGCCGGTATCACGCCCTTCCAGCTCGTCACTGGCTAAAAACTGCAGGTGGGCTTCAATAGCTGCCGGGCGGGCGCTAAGTGGTTGCTCAGGTTGATTGCCAACAGAGCAGGCGCTTAGTAACAGCGCCAAAGTGACGCCGCTGGTTAATTTATACAACATGGATTCTCCGAAAAAAGTACCAGTGAGGTTAGGAAGCCGGTTCAAACAGGTTTGCCCACGCCGACACGCCGTAAACCCATCCCTGGGGGCTCGTTTCCGCCCGGCCAGGGCTTCAACGGTCGGCTTAGAGCAAACCTGCTCTCACCTTCAAGTACAGTTATAACGCTAACAAATACTTTTTATTACTAAATATTATTTGTGTGTTTACTCTGCGTTGTTATAACGCTGCTTAAACCGCTCGTGCAGCTGCTTATGATGATTATTCAAATCAACTTTACGGCCATCAATCCATAAGTGTTCAATTTTATGGCCGCGATAATCAAAAATATCGCCATCCGACACCACTAAACTGGCACTTTTACCCACCTCAATGCTGCCCAACCGGTCAGAAACGCCGGCAATGGCCGCAGCATCCAGAGTCAGAGCGCGCAACGCATCTTCGCTGCTCAGGCCGTAACGGGTAACATGGCCGGCGGCAAATACCAGATTGCGGGTATCCCAGAAGCCGTCTAATGACAGGGCAATCCGGACACCGGCCTGCCGCAGCTGGCCAGGTACCGAGAATGCCTGATCGTAAGCTTCATCACCACGGGTCGGCAAGCCATAGGGTGCGGTGTAAATGACATCAACCTTCGCTTTAGCCAATTCATCCGCTAAGCGCCAGCTGTCGCGGCCACCGACTATCACTAACCGCACCTGATATTTCTCGGCCAACAGCATGGCCTGACGAATTTGCCGCGGGTCGTCGGCATGCACAAACAGCGGTAACTCACCGTTAAAAAACTCCAGCATCGCATGCCAGCGCGAATCTTTACCGCTGTTTAATCCGGCTTGTTCAGCCAGATAATAGGCATGAGCCTGCTCAAAGTACTGATGCAACTCAGCTAATTGCTTTTGCTGGTTTTCCCGCTGTTTCTCAGCACTGTCCCGCACCCACCAGCCATTTTGGATACTCATTCGCGGCCAGCTAACATGTAGCCCGACATTCGACTGCACCGTCGCATCCTGCCAGTTCCAGGCGTCCAGTTGCATTAACGCCGAACGGCCGGTTAACATCGCGCCATCAGGATAAATCAGGCTGTGACTGAAGCCATTACTGCGAATCGTCGGGATCACCACAGAGTCGGCGTTATAAGCAACCTGCACCTGTAAATCCGGATTAGTCGAGCTGGTTTCCCGATCATCACGGGTAGCCCGCACGGCCTCAACCTCAATTAAACCCAGCTGGTTAATCAGGGCAATTAACCCCGGGTACAGATGCTTACCGCTCAAATCCAGCTGCTGCGCATCAGCAGGCACGGTCAAATTTGTGCCCACTGCCGCTATTTTGCCGTCGACCAGTAACACATCCTGCTGGGTTGGCGCTGAACTTACGCTGTGCACAGTGGCATTTTGCAACAACAGAGGCTGTTGTTGTTTATTACCCGGTACCGGATTTACTGCCGCTACCGAAGCTGTAGTCAGTACTGTTGCCAGCATGACAATTTTGCTTAAAATTTTCATCGCTTATGCTACTCCCTAATGCTGCAGATACTGATGGTTGCTGGTATGCGCATGGCCGGCATGGTCGCTATGCTGGCCGAAGCGCAGTTGTAACCAGTCAGCATTGTCCTCACAATGCCATACCGGATCGTCCTGCTTATAACCATTGGCAACGCCATTGCGGGCAGAATCACCTGCAGTCAGCACTTTTTGGATCAGCTGCTGTTTTTCAGCATCCTGAGCAGAGCGCAGCGCCAGATCTTCACTGCGGTCAAAATAACGTGCACCGGCAATCCAGGTTTGCTGAACCTGAGCATATACCGACAACGGATGGCCGTCCCATAACACTAAATCAGCTTGCTTACCCTCGGCCAGCGAGCCCACTTTGTCATCAATTTTCAGCTGTTTAGCCGGGTTGATGGTCACCATTTTCAAGGCGTCATGTTCGTCCATACCACAGTACATCGGTGATTTAGCCGCTTCCTGATTTAACCGGCGCAGCAGGCCCGGATCATCAGAGTTAACACTAACTAACAGCCCCTGTTCGTGCATCAGACACGTGTTAGTGGGGATAGCATCATTCACTTCCATTTTAAAGCCCCACCAGTCGGCAAAAGTCGATACGCTGGCACCATGTTTCTGCATTTCGCTGGCAACTTTGTAACCTTCCAAAATATGGGTAAAGGTCTGAATGTTAAAGCCCATTTCTTCCGCTACTTCAATCAGCATTAAAATTTCTGACGCCACATAAGAGTGCGTATGGATATGCCGTTTACCTTCGATAATTTCGACCAGCGTGTCTAACTGATAATCACGCCGTGGCGCCTGCACTTTACCCTGCTGCCGCTTCGACAGCTTGTTGTATGCCTGCCAGCTGGCCTGATACTCTTTTGCCGCCTGGAAGTTGTCACGGATAAAGGTATCGACCCCAATCCGGCTTTGCGGATAGCGGCTGGTAAACTCGCTACCCCAGTTTGCTTGTTTAACGTTTTCACCCAAAGCAAACTTAATGCTGCCCGGGGCACCGGCAAACTTCATACCTTCAGCCGACTCGCCCCAACGCAGGCTGATAATCTGGGCCTGGCCACCGATGGGGTTGGCACTGCCGTGCAGCAATTGTACTGTGGTAACGCCACCCGCTAAACCACGGTAAATATTAATATCATCCGGGTTAACCACATCACCGATGTGAACTTCAGCAGTGTTAGCGTGGCTGCCTTCATTAACGCCCTGCTCGGTGGCAATATGTGAGTGCTCATCAATAATGCCGGGCGTCACATGCAGATCCTTACCATCAATTACGGTGTAACCCCGCGGCGTGCTAAGCTGCTGACCAATCCGGCTTATTTTGCCATCACGGACAATAATATCGGTGTTTGCTAATACCCCTTGCTCGGTTGCTGTCCACAGGGTGGCATTTTTAATATGCAGATTTTGCTGCTGAGGCAAGTTTTCCCGACCAAATGCCCGGTTTGGATAGGTCAGCTTCGACACCATCGGCGCAGGGCCTTTTTCCGCTTCAGGCTTAGCCGCCGGCGCGGCAGTCCGTTCGGCGCTTACGGCCAACTGGCTGCCATCAGCTTGTTGCCAGCGGCCGGCGAGCGAGCTCCCCCGCAACGTGCCGCTGAACTGGGCAACTTCAGTTGTACCGGTTAACTTTTCAAGCGGTGCACTGAATTGCAGATTCTGGCCCTGTACCACCAGATGTTTCAGTTCTACTTTCTGTTCAGCCAGTTTAAGCTCGCCCTTAACTTTCGGGGCATGGCCGCTGAGGCTTAATTCAAAATTGTTGCCTGCCACATCCAACTGATAATTGCCGGCAAACTGCGGGGCGGCAAGGGGCGTAAACTCACGCAGCTTGCCTCGTAACCAGCTGGCGACAATTTCACCGTCAGCGAACAGATCACCCCGGCTGACCACGATATCGGCCTGATAACCACTGGCAATTTTACCCAGCTGCTGATCCAGGCCCAGCATGTTGGCGGGCACAGTGGTTAATGCTGCCAACGCCTGTTGCTGGCTCAGGCCATGTTTAACAGCGGTACGCAGGTTGGGTAAGAAGTCTTCTTTTTTCTTCAGGCCATGGCTGGTCAGGGCAAAACGCACCCCTGCCTCAGCCAGCGCCGCCGGGTTAGCCGCCGCCCGCTCCCAATGGCGCAGATCGGCCAGGCTGACATCGATATGTTGATCCGGTAGAGTCACTTCCGGTGCCGCTGGAAAATTAAGTGGCAACACCAGAGTCCGGCCACTGGCTTTTACATCGGCCAGCCGATTATATTCATGGCCCGAGCCCAGAATAGCCGCGTTACTAATATTAAACTCGGCCAGTAATTTATCTGCCCGCAGTAAAGCCCGCTCGTCGCTGGTGTCAAACAGCACCCCACGTTGCGAGGCGCCAGCTACACTGGCCAGGGCGGCATTGTACTCAACCCCGCCGCTGACGAAGCGGAAGTCGTCTTTGCTATGGGCCGCCTGGTACCAGTTGGCATCGGCAAAGGTCTGGCGAATAAGCGCAATACTGCCCATCAGCGATGACGGATAGCTTTGTTTAGAGCTGCCTTTACTGAATGACATAAATTGCTGGCTTTCAGCTTTCAGGATCAGGTCGTTTGGCAGACCCTGATCTAATGAGGCCACAAAACCAGTTCCCCGGAAAATACCGTCATGGCGTGCAGCCTGCACCACGGTAAAGCCTTGTTGCAGCAGTTCATCGGCTGCTTTTGCATCGGGTTTAAACAGATCTGCCCAGCGCTGCTGCGCGTGAATCGCGCCATTAGCAGCATTGCCACCCACCCGTTCATTGTCATAAACTGGTTTTCCACCAAAGCGGAACCCTTCTGTTTTACCGGCCTCAGGCACACCGTACTGGCTGTATGGGTCAATAAAACCCGGATACAGGTGATACCCCGTTAAATCGATGGTCTGATAGCCGTCAGGAACCTGAATGTTACTAGTGACGTTTTCAATTTTACCGTCACGAATTAACACCATGGCTGATGGCAGGGTTTTCCCTGGCTCAGAGACTACGGTGGCGTTGATTAAAGCAACCCGGTTCGGCGTTTTATCGCGGATCCCTAATTGCGGTGAAGTCTGGTCGGCAATACTACCTGTGCAAAAAGCACCAAGCAGAGCCATGCTGAACATGGACAGGCGAGCTGGTGTCATAAACGTTTCCTGATTTTATTGTATTTTAGGTATTAATTATATTTAGGTGTTAACTGTGTAATTAAGCTGGCTAAGCTCCTGTTCGGCCAACGGCATGCTGTAAAAATAGCCCTGCACTTCAAAGCAACCATTATTGCGCAGGAATTCCACTTGCTGGGCGGTTTCCACGCCTTCAGCGACAACGCGCAGATTCATTTTCTGGGCCATGGCGATAATCGCGGCGACAATATCCATGTCGTTGCGATCCTGAGGTATATCTTTAACGAAAGAACGGTCTATTTTCAGTTCATCAACCGGAAAGCGTTTTAAATAACTCAGTGATGAATAGCCTGTACCAAAGTCATCAATAGATAAAGACACGCCGAGACGTTTTAACTGATTTAACTGGTTAATAGCCGCATCGGTATCGCCCATCAGCATACTTTCGGTAATTTCAAAGATCACCGCCCGCGGTTTTACCCCGGTTCGTTTTAATATCCGCTCGACAATTAACGGCAAGTCCTGATCATTAAACTGACGCACTGATAAGTTGATTGACAAGGTCACGTCATAGCCCCTGCTCTGCTGGCGGGCCAGAAAACGGCAGGCCTCCCAGATTATCCACTCGCCAATCTGCACAATCAGACCGGTACTTTCCGCTACCGGGATAAACTTAGCTGGTGGCACCAGGGTATTATCCGGGCGCAGCCAGCGGATCAGGGTTTCGTAGCCGGTAATGATTTCGGTGCGAATATCCACTTTGGGTTGAAAATACAGTAAGAACTGATTTTCACGAATGGCTTCACGAAGCTGATTTTCAATTTGCAGCCGCTCGTTGGCTGCATCATTTAAATCCTGACTGAAAAAGTGGAAGGTATTTTTACCGCGAGCCTTGGCTTCATACATCGCCAAATCAGCATGCTTTAACAGCAGTTCTTCTTCTGAAGCATCTTCCGGCGCTACGGTAATACCAATACTGGCACTGATAGCAACATCATGGTGCCCCAGTTTAACCGGCTCATGAAACGCCTGTTGCAAATTAGCGGCAATGGTTGATGCCTGCTGACGGTCTCTTTATACCGCTGAGAATAACCGCGAATTCATCGCCACCCAGCCGCGCTATGGTATCTTCCTCGCGCAAGCGCGACGTTAACCGTCTGGCGACTTCTTTTAACAGCTCATCCCCGGCATCGTGACCAAGGGTGTCGTTGATCCGTTTAAACTCATCTAAGTCAAAATACAACAGCGCAAAATTGTAATAGCCACGATGCGCCATGGCAATGGCTTTACGCAGCTGATCCCGGAAATAACTCCGGTTGGCCAGCCCGGTTAGAATGTCGTAATAAGCCAGATGCTCCATTTGCTTCTGGCTTTGCTTAATAAAAGAAATATCCTGCATAGCGCAGACGTAATTCAGTAACGTGCCGATCTCGTCCCGGATAGGGGCAATTGCCAGCGATACCCAGAATTGTCTGGCGGGCAGCTTTTGGTGCTGCAGTAAAATATCGCCCCGCCAGTGCTGGCGCTCATGCAATGTCTGCGTTATCTCAGCGCTGAGCTGCTCCATTTCATCTGCCAGCAGCATGTTAAGTGGCTGATCCACTACACTTCGCTCATCACACCCGAGCAAATCGGTCAGAAAGGGGTTGAGATACTCGATATTCAGGTGTGGGTCAGTCAGCAGAATACCTGAACTGGAGAACGATACGGCTTTACTTAGCTTACGGGCGGCCCGCTCTGCTTGTTCTTTTTCTGCTATCCGGGCATTCAGCCCCGTTACCAGTTGGGCAATCTCAGCAGACATACCGGTAAAGGCCCGGTTTAACACACCAATTTCATCTTTCTTGTTATCTAAACTTACTTGCTGGATATCACCACGGCTCAGCTTAACCACGGCCCCGGATAACCGGTTTAAGCGTTTTAATACAAACTGATAACTTATTAAATGCAGCAAGGCAGCCAGCGCGACGGCTACCGCAATAAAAATGACAACCACATGACCGCGGAATTGCTTGAGGGTAGCCATCACCTCTGCTTTGTCGACGTACACTGCTGCGTGCCAGTTCAGATGTTTCAACGGGGCCGCTGCAAACAAATACTTGTGGTCTGCACTTACGTCTGCCGGCAGCGACGGCTGCAATGTTTGCCTGATATGTTCACGTAGCGCAGGTTGGGTTATTGGCTCTCCCGGATAAAGTGTATTTCCTGCGACCGGGCTGATGTTTATGTCGCCCGGTGAAGTAACTGCCTGACCAGCTGCATCAAACAGCAGAGTTTGAGTATGACGACTCCAGTAACCAATATTGCTGATATTGCCGGTCAGTTCACTTAATTCCAGGTCTGCAACACTTACCCCGATAAACTGCTCTTTAACGTAAACGGGCACCAAAATGCTGATAACCCACTCTTGCCAGATAGGATGATAATAAACCGGTGTCCAACGCGGTAATTTCGCGGGGTTATTTTCAGGGATGGCTTCCTGATAAAATAAGTCAGCAGTTAAATCATGTTGTGGACTAAATTGTTGTAATAAGTCGGCCGGGGCAACTCTGACAAATTGATGTGCACTGACAAAATAAAACGCCGAGAACTGCTGCAACATCAATGGCGATAATTGTTGCCACAACAGCTGACTGTGGCTGAATAACAAAGAAGTATTGGTGTTAAGGTTTGCAGCAGGAATAGCTGCAGCGGAGAAACTGTCCTGCTGTCGCACCATATTATCGCGATCTGGCCGGGGTATATTGCCAGCAGCACGGCGTTGCTCAGTTAAATAACGACCTATTACCTGACTGGCTAATATCGCCGCTTCTTCTTTGTCATCCAGTTGAGTGTTTAACTGGCGCGCATAATTTTTGGCCGTTCGTTGCACTGCAGCCAATTGTTGCTCTGACAGGGCTTGCTCTTGTAGCCATAGTACTGCGTAAGCAAACACCAACCCTGCCAAAGTTATAGCAATAAACACAACAACTGAGAATTTAAGACCCAGCGAGTTCATCCCTGTTGGTTTAGTGTTTACATCCTTCAATGACGGGACCTTGCTATTGTTATAATAAATTCAGTCTGGTACAACAGACTTTAGCCGAGTGCTATTGTAATTACCTTATCATTATTGCATGCAAAACCAACAAAAGAGAATGAACAAATGAAAAAAGCCCTGTTTGCCGGCCTTGCTGCCCTGATTATTTCCGCGCCTTTAATGGCGGCAACTGCCTTTACCGATGCCAAGGATGCGGTAAAGTACCGCCAGGCTGCCTTTCAGCTTATCCGGCATAATATGGCGGATATCAATGAGATGATAAAAGGTGAGGTGCCTTATGACGCGGCCAGGGTTCAAAAACGGGCAGACGCGTTAGTTTTGGTTACCACCTTACCCTGGGAAGCCTTTCAGGTTGCCGGCACCGAGCAGGGAGGAGGCGATGCTAAAGCTGACATCTGGAAAAACCTGGATGATTTTCTAAAACGTGGCGAGAAGCTGGCCGCCGATGCCAGCAGCTTACAAGCTGCCGCGACCACCGGCGACAAAAATGAATTGCGCAAGGCGTTTGGCAACTTTGCCCGCAACTGCAAAGCCTGCCACGACAATTATAAAGAGTAGAACTGCAGACAATAACATCGTTGTGGCGCTGTAGTTACAGCAGCGCCAGTAACATCCTGCCCTGCCAGTAATACAGGATAAGCAAAAACACTGCCAGCATGACAAAAAAACGCCAACTGGCCTGCATTACAGGCTGGGGCACATTGTTTAACTTTGCGGTGCCGGTAACCATGGTTTTAATGACATTATCATGGCGCCAGCTATGCCACAGCGCAAAGCCAATATGTACCGTGACCAAAATCAGAATAATATCAATATTAAGCTTATGGATGGCAGATGCCAGATCAACCCAACTGGCCGGCAACAATGCCACCAAAGGGCCATCGCTCATATAGCTATTATCAAAGGTGGCCAGGCCGCTGATTATCTGCAGCAACAACAACGTCATCAGGGTAAATATCATATAAGAAGACGCCGGATTATGGCCCACTACCGGCCGCGCATTGCCCAGGTATTTAATAGCAGCTTGCGGACTGGCGGCAAACTGGCTGAACCTGGCGGTCTCGCTACCCCAAATTCCCCAAATTATCCGGGCAATCAGTAACGACGCCAGGCAATAAGCCAGTATTTGATGCACGACAATATAACCCTCAGAGCCACTGAACCAAAGTCCGGCTACCAGCAAAACCATAGCCCAGTGGAAAAACCGTACTGCGCCATCCCATACTTTTATTCTTTGCGCCATCTGGAGTGCTCCTGCTATGCTAACTTTTTGATTTTATGATAGCGGATCAAGATGATGAAAGGAATTAAATGGCTGCTGCTGACAACCATAGTAATTGTTTTTGGGGTAGCTGTTAGCGGTTATTTCTGGTTAAGGCTCAGTTTACCGCAGTATCAGGGCGAGTACCCGGCGGCCGTGGCCAATCCGGTTAATCTTGACCGCGATGCTCTGGGTTATCTGAGCATTACCGCCGCCGACCGTAATGATGCAGCTTATGGTATGGGGTTTGCGCACGCTCAGGAGCGTTTTTTTCAGATGGACCTGGCCAGGCGTAACGCTGCTGGCACCCTTGCCGAGTTATTTGGTGAACGGGCGCTGGCCACCGATATTGAACGGCGTCGTCACCGCTTCGCTGAGCGCGCGGTAAACACTCTGGGAGCATTTGCTGCGGCAGACTTACAAGTTCTCAGTGCGTACAGCCGCGGCGTTAATGATGGCCTGGCGTCGCTTGGCACTGCCCCTTTTGAATACACCTTACTCGGAACAGACCCTGTCTTATGGCAGGAAACCGATTCTATTCTGGTTATTTATAATATGTATCTGGAATTGCAGGGTAAATTGGGCCGGGATGAATATGCCATGACGGTATTACGCCAGGCGATACCAGAGCCCTGGTTTAAGTTTCTGCAACAGCACAGCAGCGACTGGCAGGCGGCAATTGATAACTCAGAAGTGACGCCGGTAAGCCTGCCTGATGCTCCCTATCCGGAGGTATTACGCACTGCCGGTACTTGTAAAGAATGTACCCCGAAAGACAGTGCGGATTTGGGCAGTAATAATATGGCGGTAATGGGCCGGTTGACCAGCCATGGCAAAGCAATCGTAGCCAACGATATGCATTTAACCATCAGAGCACCCGGTACTTGGTATAAAGTGCAACTGAACTGGCGGGAAAATAACGACTGGCAACAGGTAACGGGCCTAAGCCTGGCTGGCGCACCGGCAATTGTAGTTGGCAGCAATGGCCACATTGCCTGGGGCTTTACCAACAGCACCGCAGACTGGCACGATTTAATTAAACTGCAACTGTCTGAGGATGGTAAAGCTTATCTGAGTGAGCAAGGCTGGCAACCGCTGCAAAATTACTATGAGACGATTAAAATTAAAGGTGCTGAAGATTACTCGCTACAGTTGCAGGAAACGCAGTGGGGGCCGTTTATCAATTATGGCGACCATACATTTGCCTTACGCTGGGTGGCGTATGATCCTAATGCAGTAAACTTTAATTTGCTTAAGTTAGAAACCAGTAAAAGCACAGAGCAAGCATTAGCGCTGGGCGCCATTACCGGCATTCCAACCCAGAATCTGTTGGTGGCCGATAAAGATGGCAATATTGGCTGGACCCCATTGGGGCCTCTGCCCGGGCGACAATTAAACGACTGGGATACCGCCCAGGACTGGAGCGATGGCAGTAATTTCTGGTCAGCAAACCTTAGCGCAGAGCAGTACCCGCGGGTCTATAATCCGGAGGCTGGTGTGTTGTGGACCGCCAATGCCCGCAGCGTGGGTGGCGACGCTTATCGGTTGCTGGGTAACGGCGGCTATGATTTGGGTGCCCGCGGCCAGCAAATACGCAATAGTCTGCTTAGTCAGGGCCAGTTGGATGAGCAGGCACTGCACCAGATCCAATTAGATAACCGCGCGCTGTTTTTAAGTCGCTGGCAGCAACTGCTGCTGGAGGTGCTGACACCCGATATTACCGCCAAACATCAGCTAACTGAATACCGTTTATTGTTAAGCCAGAGTGGTCGCTATGCCGCCAGCGATGATATTGGCTATACCCTGGTCCAGCAATTTCGCCAACGGGTGATTGAACTTATGTTTGAACCCTTGTCTGCTCTGCTCGAACAGCAAGGCAGTCGCAGCGCTTATTTAAAATACCCGCTGGAAACGCCAGCCTGGGCCATGCTGCAGGCTCGCCGGACAGACACCCTGCCGGCAGGATTTTCTGACTGGTCGCAGTTACTGGTAAAGGCGGTACTTGACAGTAAACAACAACTGGAGCAGCAACATGGCAGCCTGCAAGACAGTCGCTGGGGCCAACAGAATCAGGCTAAAATCCGCCATCCGCTTAGCGGTGCAATTCCGCTGATTGGTGACTGGCTGAATATGCCGGCGTCTGAGTTTGCCGGCGATCGCCATATGCCCCGGGTACAGCTACCGTCTTTCGGCCAGTCACAACGCATGGTTGTAGCACCTGGCCAGGAGCAGGATGGTATTCTTACTATCCCGGCAGGCCAGTCAGGTCATCCCCTGTCACCATTTTACCGGGCGGATCATCAATACTGGTTAAATGAAGTAGCACTGCCCTTTTTACCGGGGCCGAAAAAATATCAGTTAAGGTTAGTGCCTGCCGCTTGACTTTAGCCATCCAGACGGATTATGGTGCGGTAGATGAAAACAGTTAATTGCGCTCTCGGTTTTTTTAGCTTTACCACCCCTTAGGGGAGGTAACTGGCCGTGCGTGCACAAATGGCAAGAAACCTCCCCACTGGGAGGTTTTTTTTTGCGAAATCTTTAGCCGTTTATTTTGCTGCATACTGGCAGGTTTATTAAAAGGAAACATCATGGAACTCGACGACATTCGTCTGGCGATCAGCAGTACTGATCAGCAATTGCTGCAGTTGCTGGCGAAACGGCGCGAACTGGCGCTGGCCGTGGCTGAAGCAAAGCTCAGTCAGAATAAACCTATTCGCGACCAGAAACGCGAACAGGAGTTGTTGCTGTCACTGATTGCTCAGGGCAAAGCGCTGGGCATAGACGCTCAGTACGTTACCCGCATTTACCATGTGATTATTGAAGACTCGGTACTGCAGCAACAAGCCAAAGTGCAGGGCCAGCTAAATGGTGAAAATGGTCCCAGTGTGCGGGTCGCCTTCCTTGGCGGTCAGGGCTCTTACAGCTACTGGGCAACCCAAAAATACTTTACCCGCCGCGCTGAACGGATAATTGAACTGGGCTGTGACAGCTTTAATGAAATCGTGCAGGCGGTAGAAACCGGCCATGCCGACTTTGCCCTGCTACCCATTGAAAACACGTCATCCGGTTCTATTAATGAGGTATTCGACTTACTGCAACATACCCGCTTATCTATTGTCGGCGAACTCACCCACCCTATCGCCCACTGCCTGCTGGGTATTAGTGGTGCCGAGCTGAGCAAAGTGCGTCAGGTATGTGCTCACCCCCAGGTTATCGCCCAGTGCAGCCAGTACTTGCTGGGGCTATCTAACGTAAAAATTGATTATTGTGACAGTTCATCTGCAGCTTTTGCCAAAGTAAAAGCGCTACAGGACCCAACCGTTATTGCCATTGGCGGTGAGGAAGGGGGTCAGCTGTATGAGCTTGAGGTGCTGGCACGGGATTTAGCTAACCAAAAAGACAATGTCAGCCGCTTTATTGTGGTAGCGCGTAAACCGGTTAACGTTGCCAAAGCCATCCCGGCAAAAACCACTTTTATTATGTACACCGGCCAGCAGCCAGGCGCTTTAGTAGAGGCGTTAATGGTGTTAAAGCAACATGGTATCAGTATGGCCAAGCTGGAATCGCGGCCAATTCCGGGTAACCCGTGGGAAGAAATGTTCTATGTCGATGTTTTCGCCAATCTGGCAGATTACGCCATGACCCGCGCATTGGAAGAGCTGAACAATATCACTAAATTCGTCAAAGTACTCGGCTGCTACCCCAGTGAAGATATTGAGCCGACCCAGGTCAGCGCCAGCTGATTTAGCCCAGCAGACTGTAAGCGGCAATAGCAATGGCGACAACTGAAATAACCGTGCTGCCAATCACTAACGACTTATAGGTCGCGATTTGGCGCTCGGCCTCTGCTGAAGCCTGTTCTGCCAGCGCAATTACTTTTTGTAGTTGCTCTGCCAGGGTGTGCAGTGACTGAGCGTTTTTAGTTACAGCCTGTTGCAGCTCGCTAATTTGCTGAGCTTGCACCGGATCAGCTTTGGCAGCTGCAGGTTTCGCGGTAAACGCCGGGATAGCGGTCGTGGCTATAGTTGTCAGATAAGGCCCCAACACTTTAATCAGTGGGATAAGTTGTAATGCCATCTCGTCTCCTGTGCTACTGCTGATATAACTCTAAAGGCAGGCCATCCGGGTCCTGAAAAAAGGTAAAGGCTTTACCGGTATATTCGTCAATTCGCACCGGCTCAACGCTAACCCCATTCGCTGTTAAATAAGCGACATAATCGGCCAGGTTTGCCACTTTAAATGCCAGATGGCGCAAGCCCTGCGCTTCTGGCTGGCTGGGCCGCGCTGGTGGATTAGGGAAGCTGAAAAGTTCAAGCTGACTGCCATCGGCCAGTTGTAAATCGAGCTTCCAGGAGTCACGCGCCGGCCGGTAGTTTTCAGCCAGAACCTGCAACCCCAGCAGCTTAGTATAGAACGTTTTACTACGCGGATAGTCACTGCAAATTATTGCCACATGGTGAATACCGCCAAGTTTTGCGGCCATTAGTAACGCTCCATCAGCATTGCCTCTTTTTTTCAGAGTATTTTTTTAATTTCAGACTTCAGATTGTTATCCCGGGTCGTGTCCAGCAGCGGCGTTAAAATCGCTTCAGCCTTTTGCCGCTCGTCCTGGGCAAGATACAACTGACTTAGCCGGAACTGCGCCCATTCGTTAAAGTCGTGCAGGCTGCCATCTGCTAAAAACTCGGTCAATGCAGCAATACCCCGCTGATACTCCGTCTTCGCCATAACAGTGGCCCGGCCAAGCTGATATAACGCCAGTAAGCGGTTGCGCTTGCCATCATCATCGGCAACGACTTGCTCACTGGCTTTGCTAAATTCAGTTATCGCTGCCGGGTAATCACGACTTTGTGCCAGTTGAATACCGCGCATAAAGTATGGCTCAGGCCGGCTTTGCAGCAGCTCACTGTTATTTATCAATTGTTCTGCGGCAGCCGTATCTTCTGCGCTGAATAATACTTCCAGCTGCAACAGCTGCCCCTGCAATGGATCCTGTTGTTCTAACCTTGCGGCAATGGCCAGTGCCTGCTCTTTATCACCGCCGGCAATACCGGGCGCCTGGGCATAATACTTACCCAATGCTTTAAGGTAGCCGGTTTCAGCTGGCGCCAACGATACGGCTTGTTCAAAGGCCTTACGACAGCGCTTGGCATACCCCAGGGCGCTAAACATACTGGCTTGTTGGGCACTGTCGCAACTCGCCCGGCCAAACCAGAACTGATAGCGGGCGTTGTCAGCTTCAATTTTTATGGCTCTGGCCAGCAATTCCTCTGCCTCAGCAGCCAGCCCCAACTCCAGTTCGCTGCGCCCGAGCGCTGCCAGCAACCAGGCATCTTTAGTTTTGCGGTTAACTTTATCAGCCAGCAACACTTTGGCCCCAGCAAAATCCCGTTGTTGCCAAAGCTCTGCTACGTGTTGCTGCAATTCTGCCGGCGCAGCACTTAGCCCAAAGCTAAGCAGTAAAGCTGCTATTGTGATCCGTTTCATGGCTGTCCTTAATTTTTGTATATCTTGCATTGTAACTGTTGAACGCCATTTGCCAATGCCAAAACATATCCGGTTACAACTTAATAGTATCGCCTTTTACCGGGATCAGGGCATTGATACCCAACTGTTGTAATTTTTCCTGCAGCACCAGCTGGGCTTCCGGCTCACCATGCACCAGATAAAACTGGGGCTGGCCGCCGACCGCTTTGGCCCAGTCCAGCAATTCGCTTTGTCCGGCATGGGCTGAGAAGCCGCCTATGGTATGCACCTTTGCTTTAACCACGATATCCTGACCAAACATTTTAACCCGCTTCTCGCCGTCAACCAGCCGCCGGCCCAGGGTGCCACGAGCCTGAAAGCCAACAAATATAAGATGATTAGTATTTTTCCACAGGTTATGTTTAAAGTGATGGACGATTCGGCCACCATTACACATACCACTACCTGCAATAATAATGGCACCATGCGTTACCCGGTTAATTGCCATAGAATCTTCAACTTTCGGTGTTAGCTTTAACATTGGCAGTAATTGCTGCAGGCTGCGCCCGGCACCAACTTTGTCTAGGTCAGCCTGGTCAAGCGCATGCAGGTAATCGTTATAGATATTGGTAATGCTAATGGCCATCGGGCTATCTAAAAAAATCGCCTGCTGCTTTAAACGCCCCTGACGATGCAACAATGCCAGGTAATACAGCACTTCCTGCGAGCGCCCCAGCGCAAAGGCCGGAATAAATACATTGCCACCATCGTCATAAGCCCGTTCAAGTGCGCTGGCAAATTCCTCCACTGTATTATCTATGGTTTGGTGGTCGCGATTGCCGTAGGTACTTTCCAGCAATACGACATCAGCCTGGCCAATTTCGGTTGGGTCATGCATCAGTACAGTGGCCGGGTTGCCTAAGTCGCCCGAGAACACCAGTTTCCGCATTGCCTGTGGGCCTTTTATCCACAGTTGGACAATTGCCGAACCCAGAATATGGCCGGCATCAGCAAATTCCAGCTCTAACCCGGGCAGAGGCACCAGTCGCTTGCGATAGGCCAGCGGTTGCACCAGTTCACTTACCCGCTCGGCATCTGCGACCGTCATTACCGGGTCTTGCTGCTTTTTGCCACCGCGCGCAGCTTTCTTGTTCTGCCATTCTAAATCTTTTAAATACAGGCCAACTGAGTCTTTCAGTAATACCGGCAATAGCTCAGCTGTGCCTGGAGTACAAATTATTTTGCCTTTAAAGCCTTTGGCCACCAGCAGTGGCAGTAAACCACTGTGATCAATATGGGCATGAGATAAAATAACCAGGTCGATGTCTTTTGGCTTAAAAGCAAACCGGAATTTATGCCACTCCCTTACCTGATCAGCCCCCTGAGTCATGCCGCAGTCCAGCAAAATACGCTGTTGATTATGTTCGATAAGATAACAGGAACCGGTCACCTGACCGGCAGCGCCTAAAAAAGTTAAATTGGCTACAGACATTTTTGAATCCCTTTATTGTGTGGCTGTTTTTATATCGCATCTTGCCTGCTAAAAGATTAGTCTATATCAAACATATTGTTAGTATGTGGCTAAAGCCACTTTGCAGGAGCCGCTATGTCAGACGCCCATAACCTTTATAAACGCCATTTTGCGTCAGCTGAAGAATCCCAGGCCGCTATTGCCAGGTTGCAGGATCATGACTCCTATAAACTGGCTTTTGCTGACAATGCCTTTTTAATGCAGGACGATTTACGCCATGTCCGGCTACAGCTGGAATATCTGAAACCGCAACTGGTATTAGAGCAACACGGCGTTAAAGCGACTATTGTCGTGTTTGGCAGTGCCCGTTTTCTGGCACCTGAGCAAGCAAATAAAAATCTTGAACTGGCCGAGCAGAGCCTGGCTAAACAGCCAGACGACAAGGCGTTACAACTGGCACTAAACCAGGCAAAGCGCGACCAGAAAAACAGTGACTACTATCTGGCCTCACAACACTTTTCAAAGCTGGTGACTGAGCATAGTAATAAACACCAGGATAGTGCCTTAATGATCATCAGCGGCGGCGGCCCAGGGGTAATGGAAGCGGCAAATCGCGGCGCCATGGCAGCTGGCGGTGAGAGTATCGGCCTCAATATCGTCCTGCCCAAAGAGCAGAACCCTAACCCGTATATAACCCCGCATTTCTGTTTTCAGTTTCATTATTTTGCCATTCGGAAAATGCACTTCCTGCAACGTGCCCGCGCCTTAGTCGCCTTCCCGGGCGGCTTTGGCACCTTGGATGAGTTATTTGAAACCTTAACTCTTATTCAAACTAAAAAAGCTGAACGGGTACCGGTTATCTTGTACGACAAAGCATTCTGGCAAAAACTGATTAACTTCGACATGCTGGCAGAACAAGGCTTAATCAGCCCGCAGGACCTGGAGCTGATTCAATACGCCGATACACCAGAACATGCCTGGCAACTGATTTATGACTACTATGAATTAGGACAAACCCAGCCAGAGTAAACAGGCACAAGAGTCGTTGATAACAGCTGCGGCCGCAACCTGCTAAGGTTTTGTTACATTTTTTTCCAGCCCACTGCGCATTGCTGTGCAACACTCCTCTGGAACACCCAATTGGAGCTACCTGATGTCAAAATTATCTATTTTACTAACACTGTGCGCCGGGCTATTGAGCTCATTGCCCCTAGTTGCTAGAGAACAAAGCTCGCTGCACGCTGAAATTCTGCAATTAGATAAACAGTTGTTTGATGCGTTTAATCAGCGCGATATTGAAACTACCAAGCGGTTGCTGGATACCGATGTTGAGTTCTATCATGATACTGGCGGTTTGGCCGACTACCAGCAAACTATCGCCAACTTAAACCGGCTGTTCGCCAATGCCGGTGACCTAACCCGTACGTTGCTGCCAGAGAGTACCGAGGTGTACCCGATTAAAGATTTTGGCGCCATTCAAACCGGCCAGCACCGTTTTTGTCATACCGAAAATGCGGAGCCAGACTGTAACGTTTTTAAGTTTTTACATATCTGGAAAAAACAGGATGAGCGCTGGACAGTGGTCCGGGTGGTAAGTTATGACCATTAAGACATGCTCTGCCATACTAGCAACTTCGTCTGCCCCAGCTGAAAGTTAAGCTGAGCTGATTGATAGCAAAACCAATGGCATTGGCAGCATCAGCCCGATCCCAGCAGAGTCGTAATTAACTGCGGCTATCAGCCGCCTTTTGCAGCAGTTGTTTGCTTTCCTGCAGGAACTGCCCTGCCAGTTCGCCAAAAAACTGCTGGCCTTTGCCAAACTGGGCCATTAAACCGGTTTTGTCCTGGTTTTTCAGTAATTGCAGCAGCTCACTAAAGCGTTGCTGATAGCGCTCTAACAGCTCGGTGACATCGGCCGATGACAGCATAATATCAGCATACAGCTCGGCGTTTTGGGCAAATAAACGCCCGACCATCGCCAGCTCTAACCGGTATATTGGTGAGCTAAGCTGCAACAGCTGGGCTAAGTCGGCTTGCTCTTCCGCTAAATGGCTACCGTATACCAACGATGAAAAGTGGCGCATTGCCTGAATAAGCTGCATCGCCTTGTCATGCTCTATTGCGCTCTGGCTGGCTAACTCAGCGCCCCATACCTTAAGCTGCTGCAATAACCATTGATATTGCGGCTCTGCCCTGCCATCACACACCACCACCACCTGTTTTACCAGGTTAGTGATATCGGGACCGAACATCGGGTGTAAGCCAACAACCGGGCCTTGGTGCTTAGTAAGCATCGCAGCCAGAGGTTGCTGTTTAATACTGGTAATATCGGCCAGCACACAGTTATCCGGTAGCGCGGGTAGCTGGTTTATCACTTGCTCAGTTAAGGTAATCGGCACCGCTACCAGCACCAATGCCGCATCATCACAAAGTGCTGCCGCATTGGGCCAGTCGGTTTGTTCCAGCACGACAACCTGATAGCCTGAACGCTGAAATAGACTGACAAAGCGTTGCCCCAGTGCACCTGCGCCGCCAACGACCACCACTTTCCCACCACCTGGCCGGCAACAGACGAAATGACTTTCCTGGGTGGCGTAAGATTCACGCATGATCCGGCGCAGCACATCCTCAACCAGCTCAGGCGATACCTGTTGCGCCAGTGCCTGCTCGCGCCGGGCAGTTAGCAGCAGTTGTTCGCGCTCTGGCACATACACCGGCATGGCAAATTGCTGTTTTACTTTGCCAACCTGTGCCGTAACCTTAGCGCGTGCCGCCAGTAGCTGCACCAGCTGGCTGTCGATGCTGTCAATTTGCTCTCGCAGTGGCGCTAACTGTTGCTGTGCCTGTTGTTGTTGATCCATGCTTTTATTTATCCAAGCTTTTATTAATTCAACCTAGGCTGCCGCAACCAGCTGTTGCATTTGTTTGTGCAGACTGGCTAACAGCTCTGTCGTAGTTTGCCAGTCAATACAGGCATCGGTTACCGACACACCGTAATGCTCCGCTTTGCCATTGCTCAGGTTCTGGCGGCCGCCAAACAGATGGCTCTCCAGCATAATGCCAATAATAGCCTCGGTACCGGCCAGCCGCTGCGACAAAACCGCTTCAGCCACTGCCGGCTGGCGGTTATGATCTTTATTCGAGTTGCCATGGCTGCAATCCACCACGATACCGTGTGGTAATTTTAATTTATCTAACTCGGCCAGCGCGGCATTGATGCTATCAGCATCGTAATTCGGTTTAACACCACCCCGCAAAATAATGTGGCCATCCGGGTTACCGGCAGTCTGCACCAGGCTAACTTCGCCGCGCTGATTAATACCAATAAAACTGTGGCCACTGGCAGCCGATTGCAGACCATTTAACGCCACATTTAAATTACCGTCGGTGCCATTTTTAAAGCCGACCGGCATCGATAAGCCACTGGCCATTTCGCGATGGGTTTGCGATTCAACCGTGCGGGCGCCAATAGCGGCCCAGCTGATTAAATCAGATAAATATTGCGGGCTAATTGGGTCCAGCGCTTCAGTCGCGGTAGGCAGCTCCATTTCCACCATTTTTAATAGCAGCTCGCGGCCCCAGGTTAAACCGGTTTCCAAATCGAACGAGTCGTCCAGGTGCGGGTCATTGATAAAGCCTTTCCAGCCTACCGTCGTACGGGGTTTTTCAAAGTAAACCCGCATAACGATATACAAACTGTCGATGTATTGCTGCTGTAAAGCTTTTAGCTTAGTCGCGTACTCAATGGCCGCGACCGGATCGTGGATAGAACAGGGGCCGGTGACTACCAACAGCCGCTTATCGCGACCATGCACAATATTGGCAATGTCGGCCCGGGCCCGGGCGACAAAATCGGCACCCTGCTCTGATAACGGCAAGGCTTTTTTCATGACTGCGGGTGGGCTTAATGGCTTGGTTGCCACTATTCTTAAATCATCAACGATCTGGCTCATGCTAACTCCACTGGGGTCCTGTTGTGCTGGTGTTTAAGCATAGATAAAAACGCAGGAATAACTGGTCTGACGCTTTAATGTAAACTTTAATATACAGCACGTAATTAATTAAATACGATTTGTGCATACTAAAGATCTTGACCGGCAGCGTCAACCCGCTGTAAGTCAATAAATACCAGATAATCCAGAATTTCAGACGTAAAAATAAACGTAAATAAAATTTTACAATCAGAAGAGAATTACAGGTACTGTTGCAACAGACATTGATAAGCCTGCTGAATTTGCCTGAATCTTTCGGCATCACCATGAGCACGGTCCGGGTGAACTAACAACGCCTGACTACGATATGCTTTTTTTAACTCTGCCAGGGTACAACCCGGGCTGAGTTTAAGCAGTTGCTGCGCCTGCTCAACCGACAGCTGGGCTGTATTCAGGCCACCTTTACTGAAACGCTGCCAGAAGTGGCTTAGATACTCATCCAGCAATTGCTCGCTCATGGCATAAAAGTTCTGCCAGTCTGAGTAATACTGTCGCCGTCCGCTATTATCATTATTCGCTGCCAGTGCCGAGGGATCAGCTGATACTGTTGGAACTAAGCGTACCTTTGCCAGGCCAATGTCAAGCAAACCTTCGCCCGTCATAAGCCATTCTGTTTGCAGCCGGAATAGTAAATGATAAAGCACAAAATGCAGCTGAAAGCGTTGCAAATCCGGACTAATGTCACTCTCAGTACTCAGTTTAAGCCCCAGCCGGGATATTAAATATTGTTCGGTAAGGGTTTGCCCGCCAGTCTCAGGCATAGCTGAGAGGATCAGGCTGGCCAGCTGATTTTTCAGCAGCTGCAGTACTGGCTCGGTAAGTGGGGGTTGACTAAGTGACATAAGAAAAAGGCCGGCAATGCCGGCCTTTACAGGTTGCTTAGTTAAGCTTTTCGCGGATACGCGCTGATTTACCTGAACGATCGCGTAAGTAGTAAAGCTTAGCACGGCGAACGGCACCACGACGTTTAACGGTGATACTGTCTACCAGCGGGCTGTGCGTCTGGAATACACGCTCAACACCTTCGCCATTAGATATTTTACGGACGGTGAAGGCTGAATGCAGACCGCGATTACGCTTGGCGATAACGACGCCTTCAAACGCCTGCAGACGGCTTTTGTCGCCTTCTGTTACTTTTACCTGAACTACAACAGTGTCGCCCGGCGCGAACGCTGGAACGTCTTGCTTCAACTGTTCATCTTCAAGCATTTTGATGATGTTTTGGCTAACTTTGCTCATAACAATCTCACTTTACCTGGAATTAACTATCTTGCTGCTGCAACGCCTGGTGTTCCTGTTGGAACTCAGCCAGTAATTTGCGTTGCTCCTTAGTCAGAGCCAGGGGTTTTAATATATCTGGCCGTCTTAACCAGGTCCTTCCCAGGGCCTGCTTCAAACGCCAGCGTCTGATTTCTTCATGGTTACCGCTCAGTAGAACTGACGGCACCTGTTTATTGGCTAACACCTCAGGCCGGGTATAATGCGGACAATCCAGCAAGCCTTCAGAAAATGAATCCTGCGCTGCAGATAAGTCGTGCCCCAGTACACCTGGTACTAAGCGAGAAACTGCATCAATCAGTGTCATCGCCGGCAACTCGCCCCCGCTTAACACGTAATCACCCACTGACCATTCTTCGTCAATTTCGCTTTCAATTACGCGTTCATCAATGCCTTCGTACCGGCCAGCTACTAAAAGTAGCTTGTCGTGCGCGGCCAGCTCAGCCACACCTTGCTGATCTAACTTACGGCCTTGCGGCGATAAGTAAATGGTGTGAACCTTGCCCCCTGCGGCTTGTTTTGCCGCCCGAATTGCTTCGGTCAGAGGCTGAACCATCATTAACATGCCCGGACCACCGCCATAAGGCCGGTCATCAACGGTACGATGCTTATCCGTGGTAAAATCCCGCGGGTTAAAGCACTGTAACTGCATAATGCCCTGCTTTACTGCCCGGCCGGTTACCCCGTATTGCGTTATTGCATCAAACATCTCTGGAAATAACGTTACTACGCCAAGCCAGAGTTTAGTGTTTTGCTGCATTAAAACGCCGGGTCCCAGTCAACAATAATCCGCTTTTCAGCCAGGTCGACGCTTTTTACCACTGTATCGGTTAAAAACGGCAACAAACGCTCTTTTTTACCAAATGCATCTGTGCGGTTAGCTTTCACGACAATAACGTCATTCGAGCCTGTTTCCATCATGTCCGAGACTTCACCTAAGTGATAACCTGCTTCATTTACTACTGCCAGCCCCATCAGGTCTTTCCAGTAATAATCGCCTTCTTCTAATGAAGGCAGCGTCTGCGCGGTTACCGCAATTTCAGCGTTAACATAACGCTGGGCAATATCACGGTCACTAATGCCGTCCAGTTTTGCTATCAGGCCATTACTATGGCGCTTCCAGCTTGCAACCTGCACCGGTAGCCAGTTGCCCTGCAATTTAATTTGCCAGGGTGTGTAGTCAAAAATCCCTTCCGGGATATCGGTGTAAGCAACTACCTTAAGCCAGCCATTAATACCGTAAACGGCACCAAACTTACCAAGGACAACTAAGTCTTTGTCGTCTTTGTCACTCAAGGTTACTACTCCACACCAATGTGCTAATTAAGCAGCTGCTTTCTTAGCGGTTTTTACCAGGTTTGCAACGCGGTCACTTAATGCAGCACCTTGTGCTACCCAGTGATCAACACGCTCCAGGTCCAGACGCAGTTTCTCTTCAGTACCGCCAGCGATTGGGTTAAAGAAACCCACGCGCTCAATAAAGCGGCCGTCACGAGCAAAACGGCTGTCCGCTACCACAACTTGGTAAAATGGACGCTTTTTCGCGCCACCACGTTGTAAACGAATAGTTACCATACCGTCCTCTAAAAATAATCGTTCAGGTTTTAAAAAATAATAAAGCCCCCAGTCAGACTGAAGGGCTGCTGCATTGTACGGATTTTTGCTGCAAATGCAAGCCATTTCAGGCTTTGCAGCCGTTTGGTGTAACGTTTAGCGTGGTGGCAACATACCCGGGGGCAGTTTGCCGCCCATACCTCGCATCATTTTCATCAAGCCGCCTTTGCCTGACATCTGCTTCATCATTTTCTGCATTTGCATAAATTGTTTCAGCAACTTATTGATGTCCTGCACCTGACAGCCGGAGCCGGCGGCAATCCGCTTTTTACGCGAACCTTTAATTAAATCCGGAAAATTACGCTCTTTCGGGGTCATTGAATTAATAATGGCTTCCATCCGCACAAACTGTTTTTCATCAAGCTGACTGGCGGCGCCGGCAGGCAGGTTTTTCATACCGGGCAGCTTATCCATTAACGACATCATGCCGCCCATGCCGCGCATCTGCACCAGCTGATCCCGAAAATCTTCTAATGAAAAGCCCTTGCCTTTCATCATCTTCTGGGCCATTTTCGCCGCTTTGTCTTTGTCGACTTTCTGTTCCAGATCCTCGATTAAGCTCAGCACATCGCCCATACCTAATATACGCGAGGCAATCCGGTCCGGGTGAAACGGCTCAAGTGCATCGGTTTTTTCGCCAGTACCAATAAACTTAATCGGCTTACCGGTTATGTGGCGAATAGATAACGCTGCACCGCCACGGGCATCGCCATCGGCCTTGGTTAAGATAACCCCGGTCAGTGGTAGTGCCTCATTAAACGCTTTAGCAGTATTGGCCGCATCCTGACCGGTCATCGCATCGACAACGAACAGGGTTTCTATCGGTTTGACCGCCGCATGCAGTGCTTTGATTTCATCCATCATTTCGCTGTCGACATGCAAACGACCGGCGGTATCGACCAGCAGCACATCAAACATCCGGGTGCGGGCATGAGCAATAGCGGCGTTAACAATGGCGACCGGTTGCTGACTTAAATCACTGGGGAAGAACTCCACGCCAATATCGGCAGCCAGCGTTTCCAGCTGTTTAATGGCTGCCGGCCGGTAAATATCCGCCGATACCACCAGCACTTTCTTCTTTTTCCGCTCTTTTAAAAATTTTGCCAGTTTCGCAACAGAGGTCGTTTTACCCGCGCCCTGCAAACCGGCCATTAGCACGACCGCTGGGGGCTGAGTGTTCAGCGCCAGCTCTTCGTTAGCCTCGCCCATCGCCTCTTCTAAAGCTTTTCGGACAATTTTCAGGAACTCCTGACCCGGAGTCAGGCTCTTGCTGACTTCCAGCCCGACCGAGCGCTCCTTCACATTGGCAACAAAATCCCGCACCACCGGTAACGCCACGTCCGCTTCTAATAAAGCCATTCGTACTTCGCGTAAGGTGTCTTTAATATTGTCTTCCGTCAGCCGGCCGCGGCCACTGATATTTTTTAAGGTTTTACTTAACCGATCAGACAGATTCTCAAACATTTTTATTGCCCGTATTCAACTATTGCGCCGATTATAACGCAGCCAGAGTGTTACGTCAGCCGCTTATCGCATGCTAAAGTGGCAGTTGGCAACTAGCTGGTATAACTGCTGGGCATTGGTAAACACTTGCCATACAATAACTAACTAACTGAATAACAGGATTGTTAATGATGACCGGACTGCTTCCTTTATTTGCATTGGCTGCCTATTTGCTGGCGACAGGCTCAGTGTTAATGCGGTTGTTTCATCCCAAAGGTCCGCATTTTAAATTAATGTTCAGTGCCGGTATTCTTGGTCTGGTGTTGCATATGCTGGCCCTGACCCAAACCCTGTTTACCCCCGCCGGCCAGAACTTCAGTTTAATTAATGTCAGCTCACTGGTGTGCTGGCTGGTTACCGTTGCGGTAACGGTTACTGCCCTGCGCACGCCTACACTTCTGCTGCTGCCTGTGGTGTATGGCTTTGCCGCCCTAATGCAAATTGCTACCTTATTAGTACCTCAGGATCTACAACTACAGCATTTTGAACAAAACGCCAGCCTGCTGGTACACATAACACTGGCTTTTCTGGCCTATGTGGTCCTTACCATGGCAACGCTGTATTCTTTTCAGGTCAGTTACATCAGCACTAAGTTAAAGCAAAAAGACTTCACGCCGGTAAGTCAGTATCTGCCCCCCCTGATGCAAGCCGAGGCAATTCAGTTTCGGCTATTGATGGCGGGTACGGTATTACTGGGTCTCGCTTTGGCCATTGGTGTGCTGTTTATTGAAAACTGGCTGGGAAAAGCAAATCTGCATAAAACGGTACTCAGTGCTTTGGCATTTCTGGTTTTTGTCAGCTTGTGCTGGGGGCACGCCCGCAAAGGGTGGCGCGGCAGGACGGCGATTACCTTAACGGTAATTGGTACCAGCCTGTTAACCCTGGCTTACTTTGGCAGTCGTTTTGTAAAAGAAGTAATAATTGACCGGCTTGGTTGATTTTAACGGTTTTTAATGGCATCCGGCGCTAAACTGCTGTTAAGATGCAAATCGATGTTTGGCAATAAAGGTATTTAGCTCTTGGACGACATATCGACCAGTACGCTGTTTATAATTTTAGGCGTACTAATTGTACTTTCCGCTTATTTTTCGGGCTCTGAGACAGGCATGATGTCTGTTAACCCTTACCGTCTAAAACATCTTACTAATGCCAGGAATAAAGCTGCTCTGCGGGTAAGCCATCTGTTAAAGCGCCCCGACCGCTTAATCGGCCTTATTCTTATTGGTAACAATCTGGTTAATATTTTCGCTTCAACAGTGGCAACGATTATTGGTGTCAGACTGTATGGCGACTACGGCGTTGCTATAGCGCCAATTGTGTTGACTGTGGTTATCTTAATTTTCGCAGAAGTCACGCCAAAAACCTTAGCCGCATTACATCCGGAAAAAGTAGCACTGCCAACATCAGCGGTTTTATCTGTTTTGCTGAAGATTTTCTACCCATTTGTCTGGGCATTGAATAAAGTGACCAATGGTCTGCTTAACTTACTCGGTGTCAGCCCGGAAAAGCATCAGGGCAATAGTTTAAGCGCAGAAGAGTTACGTACCGTGGTGTATGAAGCCGGCGCGCTGATCCCGGAGCAGCATCAGAATATGCTGGTCGGCGTTTTGGATCTGGAAAACGCGACGGTTGAAGATATTATGATCCCACGCAATGAGATTGTGGGCATCGATATTAATGATGAATGGAAAGATATCGAACGGCAGCTGGCTAATTTCCAATACAGCCGCATCCTGCTATACCGGGATAATATTGACGATGCGATAGGCTTTGTTCACCCCCGTGAACTGATGCGTCTGCTGATCAAGGAGCAACTGACTAAAGCGTCGCTGTTGCGTGCTGCCAGTGAAATTTATTTCATCCCGGAAGGCACCCCCCTCAACACCCAATTATTAAAATTTCAAGGCGCTAAGGACCGTATAGGTCTGGTGGTTGACGAATATGGCGATATTCAGGGTCTGGTTACTCTGGCTGATATATTAGAAGAAGTGGTTGGCGAATTTACCACCGACATTGCCGAAGACACTAACGAGGATATCCTGGCTCAGCCCGATGGCACCTTTTTAATTGATGGCAGTATCAACTTGCGGGATTTAAACCGGGAAATGAAAATGAGCCTGCCTACGGATGGTCCAAAAACCTTAAATGGTTTAATCCTGGAATATCTGGAAGAAATACCCCAGGGTAGGTTAAGCGTTAAACTGGCGGGCTACCCACTGGAGATTGTGGATGTGCAGGACAATATGATTAAAAGTGTCCGGCTGTTAGTCAATCCAAAGAAAGCGGCGTCAAAAAAATCAGCTCACTAAGTCAGTGATCCAATTGGCAGGCAGCTTCTGAATCAAGGCGGCATCGTTAACCGAAGAACAGCCGCCATAACCAGCCTCGCTGCAACTCCTTTTCACACTTTTTCAGCTGGGCGCTATATACCTTAGCCCTGTCGTCAACCCGGCGTGCTACCGTTAATAACCAGGCTTTATTTTTATAGCTGCCACGCCGGTAGCCTCCCCATCCTTCATGGTAATTCAGGTATTGGTTGTAGCCATCCCACTTCGATACTTTATTCAGCCGATGCGTCTTATCGATGTACCACCCCATAAAGTCGATAGCATCGGCAAAATCATTACGACTGGCCCAAAATCTATCAGCTTCTTGTACATACTCGTCCCAGGTAGCTGTTTTGGCCTGAGAGTACCCATAAGCTGAGCTAGCGCGGCCATAGGGAATAAACCCCAGAAACCAGCGCATAGGTGGCCGGGCATTATGTTTAAAACTGCTTTCCTGATACATGATGCTCATAGGCAATGCTATCGGCATGCCCCACTTGTCGCTCGCCTCGGCCGCGTCTTTATACCAGGAACGGTTTTCCCGGAAAATTTCGCATATATCGGAGGTGTTCTGAGGAGGGGGCGTACTACAGCCGACAAGCACCACCGCGAGTGTCATTGCCACTGCAGTTTTAAAGTATTTAGGGCTAATTTGAACTTTATTCATCGAGTCGATTCTAACAGTATGCAAGGATGTAAACCAAGTTTTTGTTTTTCCCTGGATTCTCCTTTTAACGGCTGCCATCTGGCAGCCGCTTTTTTTAGCATTATTTTTTGCAATGTATTGTTATGTAAATTTTTAACTAACTGCAGGCAGGGACTTCCGCAAAATACTCGGTTATGTACTGATCAAAACTTAATGTGTCAGCAGCCTCAATTTGTTGTTGCTGTTGTATTGAAGCTGTTGCCGCAGCAGTAAAATCTGCAAGGTTGTAGTACTGATAACCTTCAGCCAGTAACTGCGTGCGGTATTGCTCAGATTTTGCCAGCATAAAGTGACCGTTGTCCTGCTGGCTGGCCAGCAACTGATTTAATAATTTTCCAGAAAATGTTTGCGCCGGGTCCAGTAAACACAGGTAATATTGCTTTAACGCTGCCTGATACGCAGTCCCCTGATAGGCCGAATCTAACCAGTTAGCAATTGGCATCATATCGGCAAATATTTGCTCGGCCCAATCCAGCATTAATCTGTTGTTACCGTCCTGATTAAGCTCCAGATTAATACGCCGGCCATCGGTAACCACTTTACGAAGATTCTGCTCAGTCACCGCTTGTTGCCCGTCGCTGAGTGCCGGACTGTCCTGTAATAAACAATAAAGTAAAAACACATCCAGAAATCGCATTTGCTCAGCAGTGATACCTATCGGGCTAAAAGGGTTGACGTCTAACGCCCTTACTTCAATATATTCAACCCCCCGTTTGGCTAGCGCGCAGGTAGGCCTTTCACCTGACTCCGTGGTGCGTTTAGGCCGGATCGTTGAATAAAATTCATTTTCAATCTGTAATACGTTGCCATTAAGTTGCTGATATTCTCCATTGACCTTAACACCAATATTCTGGTACTCGGCCGATGGCTGACTTACTGCGTTATGCAAACCCGAAATGTACTCCGGCAGACTATTGTAGGTAATACTCAGGCTTGACTGGGCGCTGTTGGTATAACCTAAATCACTCATCCGCAACGAGGTAGCATAGGGCATATACAGTGTCCCCTTACCCAACTGCTGAAACGGATAGCGAGAACTGCGCCCGGCAAGAAATGATTTACACATGGCAGGCGACGCGCCAAACAGATAGACAATAAGCCAGGCATGACGTTTGTAATTGCGAATAAGGGCCAGATATTGCTCTGAAATAAAATCTTGTAACGGATTCTGATCACCAAGCTGCTGCTGGTAAAGTTGCCAGAAACTTTGTGGCAATGAGAAATTATAATGCACGCCACTGATTGCCTGCATCATGCTGCCATAGCGGTTGTGTAAACCTTTACGATATAAGGTCTTCATCCGGCCAACATTAGAACTGCCATACTGCGCTAACGGTATGGTAGTGTCTTCGTCAATAAAACACGGCATACTGGCGGGCCAGAGTCCTTCCTCTCCCAGTTGCTTCACCGTATAGCGATGAATATCTGCTAACTGCGCCAGGGTGGTCTCGATACTGTCACTGGCCGGCGTAATAAACTCAAGCAGCGATTCAGAAAAATCCGTTGTGATCCAAGGATGTGTCAATGCCGAACCAAGACTGGCAGGATGAGGCGTTAATGCCAGACTGCCGTCGTGATTAATACGCAGGGTTTCGCGTTCTATCCCCCGCTTTATCCCAACTACAGCATCTTTATTTTTATCAGTCGCCAGCGCATGCAGACGTTGTTGCAGGATATCAGCCAAGTGGGACCCTTACTTTTAAATTGTGCCATCCAACATGGGGTGGCAACCACAAAATCTCAAGCATAGTGGCTAATTTACCGCGCCGAAGTAATTTCAACAATCTCTTTGTCATGACAGTGCGCCCAACAACCTGAATGTACGGGTGAGTTTGCTGAAATAAACTATCATTTACAGTACTATTGGTCGAACAGACCGAAAAAATCCTCCGGGAGCAGCATGAATCGCCGCAACAGCCATTTAATCAATGAAGAAATAAGCTACTCGGCCAATGAAGAACTGGTCTCAACCACTGACCTGCGTGGCGTTATAACTTACGCTAATCCTGCTTTTTGTAAAATTGCCGGTTACAGTGCAGAAGAGCTCATTGGTAAAAATCATAATATTGTTCGTCATCCGGATATGCCTGCAGCGGCCTTTGCCGACTTATGGCAAAAACTAAAAAAAGGTGAGTCCTGGCGAGGAATTGTAAAAAACCGCTGCAAAGATGGCCGTTACTATTGGGTAGATGCGTTTGTCACGCCCATTTTTCAGCAAGACAAACTGGTCGGCTATCAATCTGTGCGGGTCAAACCAGACAGCCAGACTGTGAAACGGGCTGAACTAAGCTATCCGGCAATGTTGGCGGGTAAAACGCCATCTGACTGGCGCAGTAATTTTGGTTTGAAGCGGCTAGTCGCTGCGCTGCTTACCCTATTAGTGCTGGCAGTCGGTAGTTGGTTTTTTGGCCTGACATTTTTACTTGCAACCCTACTGCCAATGATCTGGCTGGCATGCTTTTACGACGAACTACTGGTTATTCCTGACAAACTGCAACAACAAAAACAGCAATTTGATAGCGTATCACGCTGGATATACTCCGGTTTGGGCCCATTTGGCATCGCAGATTTTCAGAAAAAGATGCTCCAGGCTCGTTTAAGAACGGTGTTGGGTAGGACCATGGACAGCACCGCAGTGCTAAGTCATATCGCCGAAAGCCAGGCTGAAGCGGTCAAACTAACTGAGCAAGGCGTTGCCCGACAACACCAGCAACTGATCAGTATTGCTACTGCTATCCATCAATTAAACGCCACTGTGCAAGACATTGCCAGCCGAACAGTGGATACAAACCAGCATGTTGCTGACACCCATGCAATATGCGAAACGGCTAAACAGGCCATGCAGCAAACTGCCAGCACAGTTCAGCAGTTAGCGACAGAAATGAGTGGTGCGGCAAATACCGCTGCTAGCCTGGCCACTGAAGCCGAGAGAATTGGCACAGTGATGACTGAAATTCAGGGCATCGCTGATCAAACCAATTTACTGGCGCTTAATGCCGCCATTGAAGCCGCCAGAGCCGGCGAGCATGGCCGTGGCTTTGCTGTAGTCGCCGATGAAGTACGGGCTTTATCAACCCGCACTCACAAAGCAACAGAGCAGATAAAATTATCTATTGCGGAAATTCAGCAAACACTGCTCAGTTGGGGCAAAGTAATGCAACAAAGTAAAGAGCAAACTGAGCTATCGGTTAATCAAACTAAACATAGCCAGCAGCAATTAGCTGAGATTGTCAGCATGATGAACACCATCACCAGTCTGTCGGGTCAGATAGCCACCGCAGCGACCCAGCAAGGTGCTGTAGCCCAGGATGTCGAAACCAATGTGGCGGCTATTCAGGACATTGCTGATCGCAATCTGGCTAATATCAGAATAGTTGCTGAAAACAGTCAGCAATTACAAGATAAGGCTGGCGAAATCAGAAGTTTAAACAAGAGTTTTGGCTGAAAACATTTGGCTGAAAACAATAGTGCCGTTACTTTAAAAAGTAACGGCACTAATTTGAAACATTCAGCGGTAGTTAAATTTATCAGCTGAAAAGGGCCTTACGGCCGCGGTTCATTGTCAGGCTCGTCAACTTTTACTGCGTCATTGCGTTCCTGCAACTCGTCAGCAAAATCAGCATCATTGGTATCACCTACCACATGTTCCAGCTTTAACTTGCGCACACTGCGGATTGTAGTAACCGGTCCGGAGCAGGCATAGATAAAGAAAATACCAAACAACATTTCTGCCGGACGGGCGGCAATAACGACAAACACCAGCACCACACACAATATCGCTAAAAACGATACCCGGTCGCGCCAGTTCACATCTTTAAATGAATGATAGCGAAAATTGCTGACCATCAGTAAGCCGGTAACAATAGTAAGCAGGCCAACCAGATAACCAATTTTATCGCCATTTATCTCATAAATAGAACCCGTCCATACCATACCAGCGATAATTGCCGCCGCAGCCGGGCTGGCTAACCCCTGAAAAAACCGGCCATCGGTAACACTAAGGTTCGCATTAAAACGTGCCAGGCGCAGCGCCGCACAGGCAACAAAAATAAATGCCGCCAGCCAGCCAAATTTACCTAAATCTGCCAGACCCCAATTGTAAGCCACCAGCGCCGGCGCCACCCCGAATGACAGCATATCGGACATACTATCGTATTGGGCACCAAATTCACTTTGAGTATTAGTCAGGCGGGCAACTCGCCCATCCAGCCCATCAAAAATCATCGCGATAAAAATTGCCACAGCAGCGGCTTCAAAGCGGCCATTCATTGACGAAACAATGGCAAAAAAACCGGCAAATAAGCCACCTGTTGTCAGCAGGTTGGGCAGCAGATAAATGCCTTTACGCGGGCTTGTGTCAGTAATTTTAGTATCTGTCATAAAAAATCTTTTCTGATTAGCAATGATTAGATTATAAGGGACTTACCTTAAGATGGATAGGCAAAGGACAAATGTTGCTGCACTTTCAGCCATTAACGCACTGGCCCTACAAGGAAATTTAAAAAAGTTAAGCGCAACAAAGAGGCCATAGCCTCTTTGCTGCGGTCGTTCTGTAAGCGCTGACTACTGCTAACCCAGATTAACTGGTAATGACAAACTGCTCGCCATCATGGTCAACTTTAATGGTCACGCCAGGTAGCATAGTGCCCTGCAACAGCGTTTGTGCTAACGGATTTTCCAGATGCTGCTGAATAGCCCGCTTTAACGGCCGGGCGCCAAATAAAGGGTCAAACCCCACTGCCGCCAGTTTATCCAGCGCAGCCTCGGTTACTTCCAGCTCGAACTGACGATCCTGCAACCGTTTTTCCAGTCTTCCCAACTGAATACGGGCAATCTGTTTAATTTGACCGGTATCCAGCGGATGAAACACCACAGCCTCATCCAACCGGTTCAGGAACTCTGGCCGGAATTGTTTGCTCAGCACTCCCATCAACATGTCTTTCATTTGCTGATAGCTATACTCCTGGTAATGCTCCTGAATCAAGTCAGAACCGAGGTTGGACGTCATAATAATCACGCTGTTTTTGAAGTCGACCGTCCGGCCCTGGCCATCAGTTAACCGCCCATCATCCAGCACCTGCAGCAAAATATTAAAAACATCCGGGTGCGCTTTTTCCACTTCATCCAGCAGAATCACCGAGTACGGTTTACGCCGCACCGCTTCAGTCAAATAGCCGCCTTCTTCATAGCCAACATAGCCGGGTGGTGCCCCGACCAGCCGTGAAACCGCATGCTTTTCCATAAACTCCGACATGTCGATCCGCACCATAGCATCAGGGCTATCGAAGAGAAATTGCGCCAGTGACTTGGTCAGCTCCGTCTTACCTACCCCGGTCGGTCCCAGGAACAGGAAAGAACCAATAGGTTTGTTAGGATCAGCCAGGCCGGCACGCGAACGGCGTATCGCATTAGCTACCGCAGTCACGGCTTCATGTTGGCCAACCACAGTACCATGTAACGCCTCTTCCATCCTGAGCAGCTTGTCGCGCTCACCTTCCAGCATTTTACTGACCGGAATACCGGTAGCTTTAGACAATACATCGGCAATTTCCTGCTCGGTAACTTTATGCCGCAGCAAGGTCATTTCCTGCATTTCAGCCTGACTGGCTAAATCAAGCCGCTTTTCCAGCTCAGGTATACGACCATACTGTAACTCGGACATCCGCTGCAGGTCGCTGACCCGGCGGGCAACTTCTAAATCCAGCCTTGCCTGCTCCAACTCAGCTTTAATATTCTGAGTGCCTTGCAATGCTGCTTTTTCAGACTCCCATACTTCATCCAGCTCGTTATAATTCTGATCAAGCTCCTGAATTTGCTCCTGAATAATGTCACGGCGCTTTTTACTGCCCTCGTCCGATTCTTTAGCCAGTGCATTGTCTTCCAGTTTCAACTGAATGATCCGCCGTTCCAGCCGGTCCAGTTCTTCCGGTTTTGAATCCATCTGCATCCGGATACTGGATGCGGCCTCATCAATTAAATCTATCGCTTTGTCAGGTAACTGCCGGTCACTGACATAGCGATGCGATAAGGTAGCGGCAGCAACAATAGCTGGGTCGGTAATTTCTACAGCATGGTGTAGCTCATAACGCTCTTTTAAGCCCCGCAGAATGGCAATGGTATCTTCAACACTGGGCTCTTCAACCAGCACTTTCTGAAAGCGCCGTTCCAGTGCTGCATCTTTTTCAATGTATTTGCGGTACTCATCCAAAGTAGTGGCACCAAGACAATGCAATTCGCCGCGGGCCAATGCAGGTTTCAGCATATTTCCGGCATCCATCGCCCCTTCTGCTTTACCGGCGCCAACCATGGTATGAATTTCATCAATAAACAAAATAACCTGGCCTTCTTCTTTTGCCAGTTCATTCAGCACCGCTTTTAAACGTTCTTCAAACTCTCCACGGTATTTTGCGCCCGCCAGTAAGGAGCCCATATCCAGGGACAGTACCCGTTTATTCTTTAAACCCTCAGGAACTTCTTTATTGATGATCCGCAGTGCCAGCCCTTCGACAATGGCTGTTTTACCGACACCGGGCTCACCGATTAATACCGGATTATTCTTAGTCCGGCGCTGCAGCACCTGAATACAGCGGCGGATTTCTTCATCCCGGCCAATTACCGGGTCCAGCTTACCGGCTTCGGCGCGGGCTGTAAGATCGATAGTGTATTTTGTTAACGCCTGGCGGCTGTCTTCGGCGTTAGGATCATCGACGTTCTGACCAGCCCGGATGTCATCAATAGCCGCGTTTACCTTGTCTTTAGTGACTCCGAGCAAACGCAGGATATTACCAAGCTCAGTTTTATCTTCGGTCGCGGCCAGCACAAACAGCTCACTGGAAATAAACTGGTCTTTGCGTTTCTGGGCAAATTTATCACACTGCTGTAATAGCTGGGCAGTTGCCGTGGATAGCTGGAGGTTGGTTCCTTCACCCTCTACCCGCGGCAAGCGTTCAATTGCCTTACTGACTTTCGCCCGTAGCTCATTAAAATTAATGGCGATTTTATTCAGCAAGTCACGGACGGTCCCGCCTTCCTGATTTAGCAAAGCAAACATCAGATGAACGGGTTCGATAAACTGCTGATCACGGCCCAGCGCCAATGATTGCGCATCGGCAATCGCTTCCTGGAATTTACTGGTAAATTTGTCTAAACGCATGCTTAGCTCCACATAATATAACTTTGATGTGTACTAAGATTGGGTGATAGTGAGCAAATATCAAGCAACAAACGTCAAAAATTTGACTTAGATCAGAAAATGGCTCTGCCTGATGCCTTTGAGGATCATTCCAGCCAGATAGCAGTCGCCATTCTGCCAGTTTGACCATCGCGACGATAAGAGAAAAAATCATGAGATTGCAGGTAAGTGCAGCATTCTCCACCATAAACCGCCGTTACGCCACAGCGTGCCAGCCGCTGGCGAGCCAGCAGATACAAATCTGCCAGCCATTTCCCCTGCTCGCCAGCGATAAAAGCGCTGCCTGCGGCCGGCTCCTGCTGTATAAAGGCTGCACGCACTTCAGCGCCCACTTCAAAAGCCCCCTGGCTGATGGCAGGCCCCAGCCAGGCAAGACAATCTGCCGGCCGGCTAAACAGTTGTAAAGTGTTTTCTATCACACCATTACATAAGCCCCGCCAGCCAGCGTGCACAGCGGCGACTTCCGTACCTGCCTGATTACAGAGCAGCAAAGGCAAGCAATCAGCGGTCATTACGGTGCAAATAAGTCCCGGCTGCCGGCTAAAACTGGCATCGGCGTCCAACGTTGCTGTGACATCCGAACCCAACACTACACAATGCGTGCTATGGGTTTGATTAAGCCAGACGGGCTGGCCTGGCATTTTCGCCGTGGTTTGAAACAACTGGCGGTTGCGACTCACTGCCGTTGGATCATCGCCAACATGATTACCTAAATTAAGACTTTGAAAGGGCCCACCAGAACAACCTCCTGCCCGGGTAGAGCTGACAGCCTTAACATTGACTGATACCGGCCAGCTGGGCGTCAGCATTTTCGGCGTCTCTGGCCTGGCAACACTCATCTCAGGCTTCGTCCATACCGTGCAGTAACGTATCGGCCCGCAGTGCAGCGTTTAGTTCAACCAGATCATCAGGTAACGGTGCATGCCATTCCAGAATTTCACTGGTTATCGGATGCGCTAACCGTAGCATCGCAGCATGCAAAGCCTGACGTTTAAAGTTTCTGAGCATTACCAGTAAACTCTCTGCCGCTTTGCGCGGTGGTCGCGGCCGACCGCCGTATACCGGATCGCCGACTAACGAGTGGTTTATAAACGCCATATGCACCCGGATCTGATGGGTCCGGCCCGTTTCCAGGCGTAACCGTAACCGGGTATGGCCCCGATATTTTTCCATCACCCGGTAGTGGGTCACCGCCGGTTTACCACCGTCGACGACCGGCCATTAAATCGGAGTCCGTTTCGACATGATGGACGGCCAATCGGCTGATTTCACAAACCACCGCCGGTCATTTTGCCATTACAGCAAATAGCTTTCATACTCGCGGGCAACCTCCCAGCGCTTCGCAATGGCTCTCGACCACATGAGCTTGTGCCGGAATGGTTTTCGCAACCACCATTAAGCCCGTCAGCGGTCTGAATCCAGCCGTGGCGAGAACACTCAGCCAGCCCTCCCGGCACTTGCCATCGTCCGGCAATGGCGCAGCAGCGTGCATTAAGTAAAGTGCCGGCTGCGTTGCCAGGCACAACGCGGCTGTTTCGAAGCCACCAGTCGCACGAATCGGTAAAGATTAGCACTCACGAACGCGTCCTACCTTCGTGCAGAATGATCTGAATGCGATGGCTCCGGCGCCCAAAACGTTGATCCTTCTGAAGTCAATTATCCGCGACGATTACCAATCTGGCTTCAGCACGCCAACAACCAAAAAAATGGAATCTGGCAGGCTCTGGAACGGTCTGTTATCCGGCTGCACCGCATCATTGCCAGGATCCACTCCTTTTAAGACGGGAACGTGAATAATCCGGGAACATTTCGGCTAAAGCCTGATCTAACCGCTTACCAAAAAGATGGTCTGGTACAATTTCTGAAAGTTTTAGCTGTTTTGTCATGACGGAAGCAGTTATCCTGTGTGCAACCCCAACTTATCTGGGGTAGAATCGCAATAGCAGTTATTTTAGCGATTTTACGCCCGACTAGACAGCCATTTAGCCGAGTGAGTTTACGGATTTTTACATGAAAGCGAATCTTTAACTGATAGTTATTAGTTAGTTTGGTGCTAGCCGCCTGCGCCGGTAAGCCATACAGCCAGACCCGAAGCAGCCCAGACCTGCCCAGGCCATGAATGCAGCATGGCAAGCGAAGTGCTAGAAATACTGACGCCAGCCGGTACAACAGAGTTGTTGAGTTATTGAGGCGGTAGAGTCGTTATCCTTTGGCCCTTTGCTCGTCAGGTGCAGCTTGATTTGATTTATGCTTATTATAAAGTGGTAATTTGGCACAGGCATTCGGCTAGCATCGACCGTTTTATCCGGCTCCAACTTATCCATCAAACGATCCCATATCTATGTTTACTTGTTATTTGGCATGGTTTGCCAAATTAAAAGCCGATGAAAATAGTTTTCAGGAGTTTTTTAAATAACTGGGGCAGATTTTACACCACAGCAATCTGAGTAGCGCATTTGATGATTTCAAAATTCTGCTACCACCACCCCGCCCAGTGGCACAGTACTGAAGCCAAAAACGGATGTAGTGTAAATGAAGAGTAAATTTTGGGGAAGTACGGTCAGTGAGTTAATGATTGCTGGATTATTTACATGCGCCGTGGCGCTTCAAAGGAAACGGCCAATCCTCAGGTGGGGTATGTAGTGGAATACTACTGTGACTCGCCCATGTCGAGCAGGCACTGGTTATGGTAGAAAGTTATGACAAGTTTCGGGTCTGGAAAAACTGAAAACAGACTTTAGTGCTTGAAACATAACTTTCCAGCCAACAGACCGTCATTATGAAGAGCCCTGTTTTTACCACCTCCAGCGCTTCAGTTTCATTGACAACGACTTAAATTGCTTTAATGCCTCCGCTTAGTTTAGGACACTTGGCCACAAAGATCCATCCCGCTAATCTGTTCTTTAGGTTTATTAGCCAACGGCACAACTGCCTTTTTAAGCTGCTTTGGCTGCTTCTTTCTGTTCGACCACGCGACTTCGCACTGGCTGGATCTCCCCTGCCAGGCCAACCTCGCTCAGTAAGACCACTAACCGTTCGGGAGTTTTGTTTATCCTGAAAGCTTCTGATACCAGAGCCAGCACCGTCGCCAAGATCCATACGCCGGCTGCCGATCGCAGAACTCCCTACCGACTTCGTTAACAAAACATCCTTGATCCGCCATCTGAATACTCGGTATGGCGAATGCTATCACCAAGAACATTCCAAAGAAACAGCTCAACCACCGAACTAATAAATTTGAACATTCTTTCTTCTAACCAATTACCGAATCTGCTCTTTACATGCTTTACAACTCATGTATGTGTTGGGGCTACATAAAGAATGGAACGTCTCTTTATCTTTAGTTCTGATATTTCAACCAAGTTTTAGCTGTTTCAGCCGAAATTCTTTTCTTGCGGTAATACA
>NZ_JAGYIM010000023.1 GCF_018402695.1 Arsukibacterium sp. | reverse complement strand
GTTTTATTGGCAAACAAATAACTATTTATGGTGAGCCGATGTATACGCAGGAGCAATTTGATGTGGTGATGATGTAGTGCAACAAGCAACCCGGGTCTGCTTTTATTGTTTACATAAAATCTGGCTACTGCTGGCCATAGGCTTGGTGCTGCTTGCTACTCTGGTATCAATATTACGCCTGGCATTACCCTATGCCGACAGTTATAAACATCATCTGGAAGATCTGCTTGCCAACCAGCTGGGTACCGAGGTTCAGATAGCCGAAATCAGTGCCGGCTGGCAAAAGTTTGGTCCGGCCATGGTGCTGAACCAAATGCAGTTAGGTAAGCCGCAGCAGGGCGTACAGCTTAGTATTAAACAAACCCGGGTGCATTTTGATTTTTGGCAAAGTTTGCGCAGTATGCAGCTGCGGGCCGAGCATTTTGAACTCAGAGGGCTGCGTTATGCCATTGACAGCAGTACCTTGCTTAATCGTCGGCAAACTACTCAGCCACTGGATACTGCCCCGGCAATTAACGCCCTGGAACAATTATTTTTTCGCCAGTTGAATCACTTTACCTTGCTTGACAGTGAGCTGGTGTTAACAGCAAAGGGCAGTGACGATATTGTTATTGCGGTGCATAAGCTGGATTGGCGCAATGAGGGGGAGCGTCATCAGGGTATTGGTGAGCTTGCGGTTGCCGATATCACCGGCAATACCCTGTCTTTTATTATCGATTTATATGGCGCTACCTTAGATCAGGCATTTGGTCAGATATTCCTGGAAAGCCGCCAGCTGGATATTTTGCCATGGTTTCAACAGTCGTTGCCACAAACTGGCCGTCTGGATCAGGCAGATATCAACTTTCAGGCCTGGGGCCGGGTCGACAAGGGTGAACTGCAGCGCTTTCAGATTGAGCTGGCGGATAACAGCTTAAGCTGGCAACGACAGGGTCAGGCGCATCAGCTGAAACTGGGGCCGGGCCAGCTGTTATGGCATCCTACTGCAGAAGGCTGGTCGCTCTATTCCGGGCCTTTAGCCTTGTCTGATGGTCAGGCGGTATGGCCGGACCTGACAGTACAGCTGCATAAAAAATCGCCCGGCTGGCATGGCCAGCTGCAGCAGTTAAAACTGGATGCGTTAGCACCGCTAAGTCAGTTACTCAGTGATGAAATACCCCAACTGGCGCGATTGACCACCACCGAATTGCAGGGTGAGCTAACCCAGGCGCAGTGGCAATTGCAAAGCCGGGATAACTGGCAACTGCAGGGTCAGTTAAGCAACCTGACTAAAATCAGCAGCACTGATCTGCCAGGGGTAGCCGGCCTGAACGGCGAGTTCTGGGCCGCACCGACTGCCGCAGGCTTAACCCTCGGCGGCCAGCAAAGTGAGCTGCAATGGCCCGCTATGTTCAGTGCGCCTATCCCCTATCAGCAGTTGCAGCTTAGCTTGCTGGCCAGAAAAACCAGCGCTGGTGACTGGCAAATCCAGCTACCCTCATTGCAACTCGACACGGCCGATTTTAACCTGGCCGGCAGTATGCAATGGCGTCTGCAACAACAGCCTGAGCTGAGCCTTTTTGCAGTATTAACCGGTGCCAGAGCCAGCGAAGTCGGGCGCTATCTGCCGCTACGTTACCTGCCAGAGAAAACCCGGGATTATTTGAGCAATGCGATCATCGATGGCCAGCTGGAGCAGGCTGCAGTGTTATGGCAGGGGCGACCTGCACAGTATCCTTTTGCTGCTGCCGAGGGTATATTTCAGGTTGAAGCAGTCGTTAGCGACGCCAGCTTTCAGTTTAATCCGCAGTGGCCTTCGCTGGAACAACTTAACAGCCGGTTGTGGTTTGAAAACGCCGCAATGCAAATCAGCACCGACAGCGCCACTATCGGTGGCATGGCGCTTCAGGGTAAGGTTACTGCTGAAATTGCTAACTTGCTTGATGCTAAATACCTGACAATCGACATCGACAGCGCCTTGCAGCTGGACGACGCCACTGGCCTGATTAACGCCTCGCCGCTGCGTGATAATTTAGGCAAGGTGTTACGGCAGCTGGCGCCGTCCGGCCCGGCCCGGGCTGATATTGCGCTGCAGCTGGGCTTACGCCAGCCTGCGGTTCAGGCAAGCGGCACTATAGCGCTTAACAACGTTAGTCTGGATTTAACCGCGCCGCAGCTGGCCATCCGTCAGCTAACCGGTCAGGTAACCTTCCGTGATAGTGACGTAAATGCAGAGAATCTTAAATTTAACTGGCGCGAGCTACCGGTAACGGCCAGCCTCGATGGCCAGCAGCAGAACGACCATTACCAGTTTAACCTCGCTGCTACGGCAACCAATGACAGCAGCAATGTGGTGCAGGCGCTGTGGCCTGACGCTGCAGCATTAGCCAGTGGTGAGCTGGACTGGCAACTCGCGTTAGCATTGCAGTTGCAAAATGATGACTTTAGCTACAGCTCGACCCTGAGGGCAGATTTAAGCGATGCAGCATTGCTGCTGCCGGCTCCCTATCAAAAAGCGGCAGCGACAGCGGCAAATCTTGCTATCGAGGCTGAGGGCAATAGTCAGCAGGGACTGCTCGAACTGAACTATGCTGATCAGCTGTATTTTACAGCTGAGCTTGACCATGCTAATGCTCAGGTGCGCCGGGCAAATCTAAGCCTGGGACCAGAGAATGCGGGGATTAACGGGTCGCACTTTACTATTGATATTGATGTCGCTCATGCAGAACTGCACCCGTGGCAACAACTGCTTAGTGAACAGCTGTTTAGCCGTAGCCAGGATAGCAGCGGGCTGATGCCGCCGTTAAGCAGGGTGCGTGGCAGGATAGCAAAACTTGGCCTGGTCGCGGACACCGCGCTGACCAATACCGTATTTGAACTGGAGCCGGGACCGGATGCCTGGCGTTTGCGCTTGCATGGCACTGAAATCGCCAGTCGTTGGGTGTTCAGTCACGACTGGCAGCAGCAGGGGCTGCAAGCTGACATAGATTACCTGCATTTGCCATTACCCGGTAAATCCCCGGGCCAGTCCGATTTTCAAACAGTATCTGGTGAGGTAGATGCTCTGGCCACACCGGAAGAGCTGCTACCGCAACTTGAAGCCAGCCTGCTGACGCTGCCACCGCTAACGGTAAAATGTAACGATTGCTCAATTGGCAACTACCGGTTTGGCCAACTGCAGCTGGCCGCCAGCGGCCAGGGTGACCACTGGCAATTGTCTGAATTTACCAGTCGCTATAAGAGCAATGAGCTGACAGTGCAGGGCAGCTGGTTTCCTGATCAACAGTTAGGGGTGACCGAGCTCAGCGGTCGTTTTCAAAGCCCCAACCTGGGGGCGTTGCTGAATGAGTTTCAGCTGACAACCGGGATCAGTGGCAGCCGGGCTGAGATGAATTTTAACCTTAACTGGCCGGCGGCACCCACCCAGTTTGAGCTGGCAAAACTCAATGGTCAGTTGCAGTTTAACCTGGGCGAAGGGGCACTAACCGAAGTGAGCGATCAGGGCGCCCGGCTATTTTCGATTTTCAGTCTCGATTCGCTGGTGCGCAAGTTACGGCTGGATTTTCGCGACGTATTCTCCAAAGGTTTCTTTTATAACAAAATGAGCGGTGCCCTTGCCATTCATCGGGGGGTAGTGCAAACCAGTGATACCAGCATTGATGGCGTCCCCGGCAATCTGGCGATTCAGGGCTATGCTGATCTGGTTAATTCAGAGCTGGATTATCAAATGTCATTCTCGCCCAAAGTCACCTCCAGTTTACCGGTGATCATTGCCTGGATGGTTAACCCGGCTACGGGCCTGGCAGCGCTGGCGCTGGACGAAGTGTTTCAGTCGGCGGAAGTGATCTCGCGGATTAACTTTACTGTAACCGGTACCTTTGAGCAGCCGGTAGTAACAGAAGTGAATCGTCACAGCACCGAGGTGCCGGTACCGGTGCGGATAGCCCAGCCCGAGACCATAATGGATTTAGAGGAGCAACAACCCCGTGGCGACTAACTGGCGCTTATCGGCAATTCAGTTAACCAGCGCCCCGGAGCCTTTGGTTAACCTGGCGGCCGTAAAACAGTACCTGCAACAACTGCCCCAATCAGCGCAGCATCTGGTGTTGTTACCGGAGTGTTTTGCGGTATTTGGCGGCGGCGATAAATTACAGCTGGCCCATCAGGCCGTTATTGGCGAAGGTGCAATTCAGCAGGCCTGCCGGCAACTGGCCATTGAGTTTGGTGTGTACCTGGTAGCCGGCAGTCAGCCAACCGCTACTGCTAACCCCGAGCGTTTTGCCGCGAGTTGTCTGGTATACAGCCCCGCAGGTGAATTGCTGGCTGATTATCAGAAACTGCATTTGTTTGATGTAAATGTAGCTGATAGCACCGGCAGTTACCGCGAGTCGGCCACCACCTTGCCGGGTGAAAAGATCAGTTTATGTCAATTGCCCAGCCTGAAACTGGGGCTGAGTATATGCTATGATGTGCGCTTTCCCGGTTTAATGCAGGCATTAGCCGCCCAGGGTATGCAAGTGTTAACAGTACCATCGGCATTTACCCGGCCAACCGGCGCGGCCCACTGGCACACGTTGTTAAAAGCCAGGGCGATCGAAAACCAGTGTTTTGTGCTGGCCGCTAACCAAACCGGGGTGCATGCTAATGGCCGTGAAACCTTTGGCCACAGCCTGATTATCGACCCCTGGGGCGAGGTACTTGCTGACGCCGGCACCGGTCCCGGCTGGATATCGGCGCTGGTTGATATAGGCCAGTGTCAGCAACTCGGCCAGAAAATGCCGGTCCACCAGCATAATCGTTTTAACAGTGAGCTGAAATAATGAATGCAGTTGAACAGAATTTACTTACCGCCTCCGATCTCAGCATGGCTGATTTGGAGCACTCCCTTGGCTATTTATTTGGCCATCAGCTCGATTATGCCGATTTATACTTTCAATCCAGTATCCATGAATCCTGGGTGCTGGAGGATGGCCTGGTAAAAGATGGCTCTTTTAATATTGAACGCGGTGTTGGTGTGCGGGCCATTAGCGGTGAAAAAACCGGTTTTGCCTACGCTGATACCATTAGCGCTGCCGCTTTACAACAAGCTGCCGGCGCAGCGCGTGGCATTGCCAGCCATGGCCAGCAGGGCCGGGTAAAAGCGTTCAGCAAAAGTGGCAACAGCAATATTTACCTGCCATGCGAGCCGCTGCAAAGCCTGAGCAATACCGAAAAAGTAGCACTGCTTAATCAGATTGAAGCCTTTATCCGCAGCCTTGACAGCCGGGCCGAACAGGTCATGGTCAGCTTGTCCGGGGTGTATGAGGAAGTCCTTGTCGCGGCCAGCGATGGTACCTTTGCAACGGATATCCGGCCGCTGGTCCGCTTAAACTGTTCAGTGCTACTGGAACAGGATGGCCGGCGCGAACGCGGCAGTGCCGGTGGCGGTGGCCGTACCGATTACTTATATTTCAGCGAACTGGTAAATGCCCAGCCGCGCTGGCAGCAATATGCCCGCGATGCGGTGCGCATGGCCCAGGTTAATTTAACCGCAATAGACGCGCCGGCCGGTACCATGCCGGTGGTGCTGGGTTCGGGCTGGCCCGGCGTGCTGCTGCACGAAGCAGTTGGCCATGGCCTGGAGGGCGACTTTAACCGCAAAGGCTCCTCTACTTTCAGTGGTAAAATCGGCCAGCAGGTTGCATCCAAACTATGCACCATTGTTGATGACGGTACCCTGGCGCATCGGCGCGGCTCGCTTAATGTCGATGACGAAGGCGTGCCCAGTCAGCATAACGTGCTGATCGAAAACGGCATCCTTAAAGGCTATATTCAGGATAAACATAATGCCATGCTGATGGGCGTGAACCCAACCGGTAATGGCCGGCGCGAGTCGTTTGCTCATTTGCCAATGCCGCGGATGACCAACACCTATATGCTGGCCGGCGAGCATGATCCGGCGGAAATTATTGCCAGTGTGAAAAAGGGTATTTACGCCCCGAATTTTGGTGGCGGCCAGGTGGATATCACCTCGGGTAAATTTGTCTTTTCGGCCTCAGAGGCTTATTTAATTGAAGATGGCAAAATCACCAGCCCGATTAAAGGCGCTACCTTAATTGGCAACGGCCCGGCGGCGATGCAGCAGGTGTCGATGGTGGGTAACGACTTAGCGCTGGACACTGGGGTGGGCGTTTGTGGTAAACAGGGCCAGAGCGTGCCGGTAGGGGTTGGCCAGCCAACCCTGAAGCTGGACGCCATGACCGTTGGCGGCACTCAATAACCAATAAAGATTAACAACAGGAAGCAACAATGGCTGCATTTGGTAGTGTTTTTATGCCACAGATGGCATTAACCCGTTTTGAACAGGGCGCCTGGAGCACCCCGCAGATTGTTTCTGCAGACAGTATCAGCCTGCACCCGGGTGCGCACGTGCTGCATTATGCCAGCACCTGCTTTGAAGGTTTAAAGGCTTTTAAACACAGCGATGGCTCGATAAATTTATTCCGGATGGAGAAAAACGTCGCCCGCCTAATTCAAAGCAGCGCGTTGTTATCCTTACCGCAGCCCGATGCCGCGACCTTAAGCCAGATGATTATTGATATTGTCCGTCAGTACGCCAGCGATGTACCCGAGCCGCCAGGCTCAATGTATATCCGGCCAACCCATATTGGTACTGAAGCCGCCATTGGCAAAGCCGCGGCACCAACAGCCAGCTCCATGTTGTATGTGCTGTTATCGCCGGTTGGCGATTACTTTGCCGGTGGCAGCAAGCCGCTACGGTTGTTGCTGGAGCAAAATGGCGCCCGCTGTGCGGCCCATATGGGCATGGTAAAAAGCGGTGGTAATTACGCCAGCGCGCTGCAACCGATTTTAAAAGCGCGGGCCAGTGTCCAGGCAGATCAGGTACTGTTCTGCCCGGGCGGTGATGTCCAGGAAACCGGCGCGGCAAACTTTTTGCTGATTGACGGCAATGAAATTATTACCAAGGCGCTGGACAGCAGCTTCCTGCATGGGGTTACCCGCGATTCAGTGCTGACCCTGGCCCGTGATATGGGCATGACGGTATCTGAGCGGGAGCTAAGTGTTACTGAGTTACTGGAACGTGCAGCCAAACCGGGTACTGAAGCGGCTTTGTCAGGCACCGCCGCGGTACTAACCCCGGTAGGTACTTTAATTGCCGATGGTACCGAGCATAAAGTGGGTAGCGGTGAAGCCGGCCCGGCTACGTTAAAACTGCGCCAGGCGCTGAATGATATTCAGTGGGGCAAAGCCTCCGATAAGCATGGCTGGTTAACCCGTATTTAAGATTGAATAATCAACCGCATAAAAAAGCCAGCAGTATGCTGGCTTTATTTTTGGCGAAAATGTGGGCAAACCGATGGCAGCTCACACCCTAACCGTTCTCGCTATCCATTATCACCGGCCGGATCAACTGAAACAGCTCCCGGTAAGCTTTAGGTGGTTGTTCTTTTTCCTGCTCTTTCTTGGCCTGGCGAATTAACAAGCGCAGTTGCTGAATTTCAATATCCGGATAGGCTGCCACAAACTCAGTTAACGCATCATCGTTATGCAGCAGCTTTTCCCGCCATTTTTCCACCTTATGAAACTGCTTATCGGCGGCCTGCTTGGTATTACGCATTACCGCCAGCGCCTGCTCAATTTGCTCGACATCACGGGTACGCATTAAGCGGCCAATAAACTGAATATGCCGGCGCAGCGCTTCGCGTTTTTTCGCCAGCTTGTCGGCCAGCTCCAGCGCATCGACGAGTTCTTCATCCAGCGGCACTTTGGCGCGGGCCGCCGGGCTTAACGCCACCAGCTCTTCGCCCAGTGCCTGCAGGGCATGCATTTCACGTTTTATCTGGCTTTTGCTGATATGGTCTGGCTGGTCCAGCCATTTGCTGTCGCCGTATTTAAATTCGGTTTCGGTCATGGTGCTTCTTCATTAGCATATTTGTGCTAAGTATAACACTAAACTTATGCCTGCTGGCAGCAGCCTTAAGCAGTCTATGGTAAGCTTGGCACAAATAGAGTGATCAGCAAGAGTGAATATGCAAGCAACAGAACAAAACGTCTGGCAGGAAATTGCCGAAGTTAAAGATGCGGTCAGTGCAGTGCTGGCCCGGGCGAAAGCATTAGGCGCCAGCAGTGCTGAAGCCTCGATGAGCCGGACCCGCGGTTTAAGCGTGGAAACCCGCCATGGCGAGGTGGAAACAGTTGAGTTTAATCAGGACGGTGGTCTGGGCATCAGTTTATATTTTGGTCAGCGTAAAGGCTCGGCCTCGACGGCTGACTTAAGCCCGCAGGCGCTTGAGCGCGCTGTGGCAGCTGCTGCTGATATCGCCCGCTATACCTCAGAAGATCCGCACGCCGGGGTGGCAGAGGCAAGTTGGCTGGAGTTCAGCCCACCGGATTTAGATTTGTTCTACCCCGACAGCATCAGCACCGAGCTGGCCATCAGCTTATGTGCCGGCGCCGAAGAAGCGGCCTTTGCTACCGATAAGCGGATCACCAACTCTGAAGGCGCCTCATTCTCATCGCATCAGGGTTTAAAAGTGTATGGCAACAGCCATGGCCAGCTGGTGGGTTATCCGAGTTCGCGTCACAGTTTCAGTTGCGTGATGATAGGCGAGCAGGACGACGATATGCAGCGCGACTACAGCTTTACTGTCGCCCGCCAGTACAGTAAATTACTTGACCCGAAACAGATTGGCCGCGAAGCGGCGCTGGAAACTGTGGCCCGCCTAGGCGCGCGCCAGGTTGCTACCCAGAAAGTCCCGGTTATATTCCGGGCCGACATTGCCAGCAGCTTGTTTGGTCATCTGGTATCCGCGATCAGCGGCGGCAGCATTTACCGTAAGTCCAGTTTTTTACTGGATAAAGTCGGCAAGCAGGTAATGGCAGCCGGCGTTACCATTAACGAGCAACCGCATTTACCCCAGGCGCTGGCCTCCAGCCCGTTTGATGCCGAGGGCGTTAAAACCCGCGATTTGGCGGTGATTGAGAACGGCGTATTGAACACATATTTAACCACCAGCTATTCCGCCCGCAAGTTAGGTATGGCCAGTACCGGCCACGCCGGCGGCATCCATAACTGGCTGATCAGCCATGGCAATGACGATTTAGCGGCACTGTGCCGGCAAATGGGTAAAGGCCTGCTGGTAACCGAACTGATGGGCCAGGGCGTCAATACCGTTACCGGTGATTACTCACGGGGTGCCAGCGGCTTCTGGGTAGAACACGGCGAAATCCAGTTCCCGGTAGCAGAGGTAACTATCGCCGGTAATCTGGCCGATATGTTTATGAATATTGCGGCAGTGGGCAACGATGTTGACCGCCGTGGTGGCGTGTTGACTGGCTCGGTATTGATCAGTCAGATGCAGCTGGCCGGCAGCTAATTCAACTGCGCCAGTAAAAGAAAAGCCCGGTGATATTAACCGGGCTTTTTGTAGTAATTGATATGAGAACCGGCTGGCTTGACGTCAGCCGGTTCGACTTGCTGCGTGCTTAATCTACTTTGGTTTTCAGGCCGCGGCGGATTAGCAGTGCGTCAGTAGTTGGCTCCTGGCCCCGGAACGCTTTGTAAGAGTCCATGGTCGGCCGTGAGTTACCTACTTCCAGAATATTTTTCCGGTAGTGATCACCATTCTCGCGGGTTAAACCACCCCGTGACTGCACATAGGCATAGGCATCAGCCGCCAGAATTTCACTCCACATATAGGCATAGTAACCGGCAGAATAGCCGCCGCCCATTGAATGGGAGAAAAAAGTCGATTTATAGCGCGGTGGTACCGCTGCTAAATCTACGCCATGCTTTTTCAGCGCTGCCGCTTCGAACTCATTAACATTCTGTAATGGCGCATCGGCTGACAAAGAATGCCATTCCATATCTAATAGTGCCGCAGACATATATTCCAGGGTGTCATAGCCCTGGTTAAAGCTGCGTGAGCGCAGTACTTTATCCAGCAATTCTTTAGGAATGGGCTCACCGGTTTCATAGTGCTTGGCGTAATTAGGTAACACCTCAGGATGTTGCGCCCAGTCTTCTTCGAAAGTAGACGGGAACTCAACAAAGTCACGCGATACCGAAGTGCCGGCTAAGGTTGGGTAGTTCACGTTTGAGAACATACCGTGCACGCCATGACCCAGTTCGTGGAAAATGGTGGTGGTATGGTCGTAGCTGATTAATGTCGGCTCGCCATCTGGCGCTTTTGGAATGTTCATCACATTCACCACTACCGGCTTGGTGCCCAGTAAGTGCGACTGGCCAACAAACGAGCTCATCCAGGCGCCGCCACGTTTGCCGTCACGGGCAAAGTAGTCAGCATAAAAAATGGCCATGCTGGTGCCATCGGCGTCGAACACTTCATAGGCTTTTACGTCCGGGTGGTATACCGGTAAATCTGGCCGTGGTTCAAACCGCACGCCATAAAAGCGGTTTAACGTATAAAACGCACCGTCTTCCAGTACCCGGTTAAATTCAAAGTATTGTTTAACTTCGTCTTCGTCTAAATCGTATTTAGCCTGGCGAACCAGCTCGGCATAGTATTCCCAGTCCCAGGGTTCGGCTTCAAAATCACCACCTTGTTGCTTGATCATGGCATTAATGTCAGCCAGTTCTTGCTTGGTATTTTCCACTACCGCCGGCACCATGCTGCCCAGCATGTCGAATACCGCCTCTGGCGTTTTCGCCATTTGCGCTTCCAGGCCATACGTGGCCCAGTTTTCATAGCCCAGTAACTTGGCGCGCTCCGCCCGCAGTTGCGCTAAGCGGCTGACAATAGGGGTACTGTCGAATTCACCGCTCTGGCCGCGATAGGCTGAGGCTTCCCACACCCGCTTGCGTAGTTCGCGGTTATCCAGCTGGCTTAATACCGGCTGGCGGGTGGTGTTAGTAATGCTAAGCAGATACTTACCTTCATGGCCGGCTGCGTTAGCTGCGTTCGCTGCAGCAGTGATCTGGGCTTCAGATAAGCCGGCTAGTTCTTCTTTGCTATCAACCACTACCGCAATATTTTTAGTTTCAGCCAGTTGGTTCTGGGAGAACTTATTGGTCAGGGTAGAGTGCTCTTCGTTTAAGGCGCGAATAGCGGTTTTCTGCTCTTCAGTCAGCTCGGCACCGGCCCGGACAAAGCGCTCGTAATAAACTTCAGCCAGCCGGGTGCTTTCGGCATCCAGTTCTAAATCGTTCCGGTTATCGTAAATGGTTTTAATCCGGGCAAATAATGCCGGGTTTAAATTGATGTTGTCTGAGTGAGCTGCCATTTTCGGCGCCAGTTCAGACTGAATTTCCCGGCGTTTTTCATTGCTGTCGGTACCGCTCAGGTTGTAAAACACCCGTGCTACCCGGCCCAGCATTTCACCGCTTTTCTCCAGGGCAACCAGGGTGTTTTCAAAGGTCGGTTCTTCTGGATTATTGGCAATGGCTTCTACTTCGGCCATATGCCGGCTCATACCTTCGGCAAAGGCCGGCAGGAAATGATCATCTTTAATTGCGCTAAAGTCAGGTGCCTGATACTGCAGGCTGCTTGGCTGGAAAAAGGGGTTGCTGCTGGTCACTTCGGTATTCTCAACGGCTGAGGGTGTGGTTTCTGCTTGGGTTGGTGCCGTATTGTCTGAGCAGGCGCTCAGAGCAAAAATGGCACTCATCGCAGTAGCGAGTAATGTTTTGCGCATTGTTATGTCTCCGTGGCGTGGTTGCGGCTTGGCCGCTAGTCATTATTATCAGCTGCACCAGACAAGGTGAGCTGTAGCTGATGTAGTATGCCAAAATTGGCGATAAAATACCGGGCTTTGCAGCCAATGGTAAGCAAATTAAGACAAAAGCCGGCATAGTGCAACTTTTAAGCCGGGTCCGGCGTGGCGGCCGGCAGCTCAAAGTAAAAACAACTGCCCTGCTGGCGACGTTCATAGCCAATCTGGCCGGCCATTTGCTCGATCAGTGCCTTACTGATTGCCAGCCCTAAACCGGTGCCGGCATGCTGGCGGCTGTCCTGGTTATCAGCCTGAGCAAAGCGTTGAAACAGTTGCGGCAGAAACTCTCCGGCCACCCCATTTCCCTGGTCAACAATACTAACCCGAATCAGCTTATTATGCTCTGACAGGGTAATTTCAACTGTACTGTCTGGCGGTGAAAACTTGACGGCATTAGACAGTAAATTCAGGCACACCTGGCTTAAGCGGCCTTTATCCGCCAGCACCCTGTCGGTGGTGTCTTTGTCGCAGCGTATCACCAGCCGCTGTTTATGCTGCATGGCGGCAATTTGGGTTATGCTTTGCTCCAGTATAGGAAGCAAAGCTACAGTCTTGATATCAAACCGTATTTTTCCACTGGCCAGTCGTTCAGTGTCCAGTAAATCGTTAATCAGCTGATTTAACTGACCGCAACTGTTGTGTGCCATGGTCAGCATTTTCTGGGCTGAGCGGTTTAAGTCGCCGAGCGCGCCACTTATCGCCAGGCCCAGGGCGCCATTAATGGCAGTGAGCGGTGTGCGTAACTCATGGCTAACGGTGGCGACAAAATCATTCTTTACCTTTTCCATTCGTTTGCGACTGGTAATATCCCGCATCAGTAGCAGTTGATACTGCTGGTCGCCCAGCGCCAGCCGGGTGCGTGATAACGATAACTCAAACTGACTGCTATCCTGGCGCAAACCACTGCCTTCAAACTCTTGTTCGGGCTTGGAGGTTGCACTGTAAATGGCTTCGATGCTTTCCGGGGTAGCCAGCAGCATCGACCAGTGCAAGCCCTGTAAACTGCCCCTGGGGTAATCAAATATTCGGTAGCAGGACAAGTTGGCGTCTTCAATAATGCCTTCTTCATTGGTCACAATAATGGCATCTAATACGTTATCGGTAACTGCCCGCAAATAGCTTTCACTGCGGCTCAATTCAGCGGCGGTAAACCGCAGTTGTTGCCGGGAATAAAATAACCAGGCTAACAAGGCCAGCAAACATAACGTAGCGAAGTACAGTCCGGCCCGTAACCAGGTGCCCCGGTCGATAACGGGTTCTGCTGCTCTTATTGCCATTTGCCAATCGGCGCCACGAATTGCCAGGTTCAGTAGCAGGCTGTCGTCGTAGAATAAACGTGGTTCACCAAAAAAGCTGTTGCCATACTCATGCTGATCAGGTGTTTTGGCGCGCAGGGCAATGGTAACATTCTGCTCGGCGGCGCTGGCAGCCAGCAACGACCAGATAGTTTCAATATTGATTACGGTGCTTAAAATACCCCAGTAACTATCGTCCGGAATAAAAATAGGTAGACGATAAATAAACGCCTGGCCGCCCTGCACCAACCGTACCGGGCCAACCAGACGCGCCTGGCCGCTTTGAATCGTTTCTTCTACCAGTGGCCATTGGTCGGGTAAATCGGGGTAGTATAAATTCAACGCCCGCTCATTGCCGGCCAGCGGGTAAATGTATTGCAACCGGTTACCCGGCGCCACACCAATATTGCGGATATGTTTGGCTTGTTGCACCAGGCCGGGCAGCAGAATGTCCAGCTCGGCTTTATCTACTTTGCCGCCACTGGCCTTAACATAAGACGCCAGGCCTACCGTTAAATAAAGGGGAAGGTTTAATTCCGATTCCAGCATTGCTTTCAGCTGGCCGGCACTGGCTACTTCTTGGCGTAACTGCTGACTGCGGTTAAGTTGCTGTTCGTGTTGTACTAACGTTTCTGTAGCCCATAAGGCAACACCGGCCAGTGTTGCTAGCAATATCCAGTGCCAATAGCGCAACGCGCTAAAAAAACGACCCATGCAACAAGGTTCCTTAACCACAATAAAGCTACTCTAGCTTGTCACTGGCAGCGGTGCAATCATCGCTTATTAAACTGTTTGCCTAAAAAACGCACTGTCAGGTAATAGACTTACAGTAAAAGCCTGTCTATAATGCGCGCTCGCACCAAAGTGCGAAGGTTGCACCCGTAGCTCAGCTGGATAGAGCGCTGCCCTCCGGAGGCAGAGGTCAGAGGTTCGAATCCTCTCGGGTGCACCAAAACAATCAACCGCCATTACGGCGGTTTTTTGTTTTTAGTACCTGAAGGATGAGAACCTGTGTTCGACAAAAGCGTCGGGAACGCTTTTGAACAGCTTCAGCTGGCCCGAAGGGTGAGGGCAGGATAGCCCGAATAATCCTCTCGGGTGCACCAAAACAATCAACCGCCACTTCGGCGTTTTTTTGTTTTTAGTACCTGAAGGATGAGAACCTGTGTTCGACTAAAGCGTCGGGAACGCTTTTGAACAGCTTCAGCTGGCCCGAAGGGTGAGGGCAGGAAAGCCCGGATTTTCATCATAAACACCTTCGTCGAGGTTAGCGCCGTCGATATTCTTACAAATATACTTTGCGATATAGCCGGTGGATTGATCGCTTGTTCCATATTCACTGCTCCTGGTTTACGCGCACCATCGTAAACGCCTGGTTTTCGAATTGTAAAGTGGCATCCGAGGTGTTCGTCGCGTTTTCAAAGGTGATAACAACCGGGACATCGGCTAATTCAAAGGTTTTTTCGTCAATAGCATGCAGTGGCGTCTGGCGAACCAGATCGCCTGCAGGGGTCAGCTCACGATATACCAGTCGGTTATCGCTAATACCCAGGGTAATTTGGTTACCCTCTTTATCTTCTTTTAGTCGGTAGTGTCCTGCATATAACGAAAGTGCGTGTTCCGGTAATTGTTGCCGGGGGCGGTGCTGAAAGTTTGGCAGGCTCATCCTGGGGTCGATTAAATGCAGGGCGATATCCTGTAGTGCGTCATCAGCAGAGGAATTGCTGAGCAATACTACACCAACCTGGTTATCCGGACGAAACGCAATAAAGGCCTGATGACCGTTGCCGTCTCCGCCATGAAAAAAGGCATCGAAACTTTCATCCTGATACTGTTTCCAGCCCCAGTGCCTGGTTTGCTGCATTTGGTGTTTTAAAAAACGACTCAAATCCGCTGCGGTTGAGTAAAGACCGCCAGCACCATAGGCGACTTCAGGCACGCCTGCCACAGACTTAACCGCCACTGTGGTGTGGTGGCGGCCAGCCAGCAACGCCTTGTCAGGTTCGAAGCCCGTGCTGGTTAACTTAAGTGGTGTCAGGATTTCACTGTTCAGTTGGTCTTCAAAGCACGACTTGTTAGCTTCTGCCAATGCCAGCCCCAGAATAGCCATACCCACACTTGAGTAAGCGTCGTCCGCAGGTAAATCAGCCTTACGTGATAGCGTGGCCAGTAACCTGTCGGTACTGTTTTGCGCTAAGGTTTCGGCTGATAAATCCCGGGGTAGTGCCGCCGTGTGATTAACCAGATATACCAGACGTGTATCAGCGCCGTCGTCAATACCTTGCCAGATATCAGCAAGCAACGTGTGTTGCGACACTACGTTTTCTGACTCCAGTGTTTCAAACAGCGCTGCGGTAAAAAGTTTTGTCAGCGAACCAGTGGCAAATTGTGTGTGCTCAGATAAGGGCATTTCGCCATTAGCATGGGTTACACCATAACTGTAGAAATAGCTGCCTGTCGGGTTAACAAGACCGATGACAACACCGGGGCGGTGTTTATTGTCTACTGCTGCGCGAATGCTTTGTTTCACCTCTGGCGGGATTGCGGTAAGCGTTGCAACATCGTAGTTCTGGCATGCTGAAAGAAACAAACATAACGTTATTAAAGACAGCGGCTTCATGGTTTTTCCTCCTGATATTCAAGCAAATCGCCCGGTTGGCATTGCAGCACCTGACACAGCTTCTCTAAGGTATTGAACCGGATACCGCGTACGTGACTATTTTTTAACAGCGATAAATTGGTTTGTGAGATACCAACCTGGTCGGCCAGCTCTTTCATTTTCATTTTACGCCGCGCCAGCATCACGTCTAAGTTCACTACTATTGGCATCAGATAATCTCATCATTGTCGGTTTGCAGTTGCGCACCCACGTAAAAGGCACGGGCCATCACCAGCACAAAGCAGCCGGCTAACAGCAGAGTGATGTTAAAACCCGGATAAATCAGCACGTCATTGCCGCTGCCGCTTAGCAGCCGAATATGGGTAAAGTTAAATTCCGAGTTGTGGCTGGCTGCGGGGATAAACAAATAAAAACGGAGGAAAACTTCCAGAAACAGCACCACAGGCAGGGTTACCAGTAAATAGCCGGTTTTCTGCAGGGCAGACGCGCTGCGGCGCGAAAACGGCCGGCCGCTGCTAACGTCGGCCACCAGTTGCCTTAAAAAATAAATAATGGCGCTAACCATGCCGCCTGCCAGTAAAATGGTCAGGGCCCGGCTCAATGCCAGGCTAAATGCGCTGGTTTCAAGCAACAACTCGCCCTGCGTTGTCTGCAGTAGCAGGCCGGTCTCGCTGCCGGCCAGGATAACCTCAGTCTTGGTGGTCTCAGCCAGCTGTACCTGCCAGCTGGTAAGCAACTGCTCGTCCAGCAGTGGCAGTGCCAACGCAAACAGGGCACTTAGCAACACAAGGGTAAGCACCAGCCAGAAGGTCAGTGTCAGCAAAAGGTGTAATGTTCTGGTATTCATGTCCCAACCTGATTTAGCAGTTCGCTTGTTATTGCTAAACCTTAGACATGAATTATATGTTTTGCAATAAAAATATTACGTTTTACGTAATATTTTAGAGGGATCCTATTGGCTGTTGCGGCTGGCTGGCTGACAAGAATGGCCGGTTTGCAGTCGTTGGTTCAGCTCGCGGCACAGTTGCAGGGCACCGGCGCTGTCGCCGGTGGCATGTAACACCTGCGCCAGCCCCAGTGTTGCCTGTTCATGCAATGGTGCCAGGCTTAACACCTGCCGGTACCAGCTTTCGGCGGTCTGGTAATCGCCGGCATGCAGGTAATGATCGCCCAGCATACTGCCGACCTCGGCTATCCAGGGCCGGATTTGTACTTCCTGCTGCTGGTAACGCTCAGACATTGCCGCAAAAGCTGCTTCATAGGCCTGCAACGCCAGAGGCATGGCGTCTGTGGCCTGATACAGTTCACCAATATTAAGTTGTACCTGCCAGGCTTGCGGGTCAATTTGCAGTGCCTGCTGATAAACGCCTATGGCATCCTGATACCGCCCCTGTGCCGATAATACAAAACCCAGTGCTTTTAAGGTGGTGGCGTTGTCCGGGTTTAACGCCACTGCTTGCTGTGCCAGCGCCAGCGCGCGTTGCAGTTGCTGCTGGCTGGCATCATCAGCCAGGGCACCAGCGGCAACTTTGGCCGTCAGGGTGCGGTGCTCACGGGGTTGTTCGCCCGACCAGCGAATGGTTTTCTGAACCAGCGCATTGGCCAGACCGGCATAAGCCAGGCCGGCACCCGGGTGCAGTTTCAGATGCTGCTGATAAAGGGCAATCGCCATTTCATTATCGGCCAGACGCATCTGATGATAATAATCATCGGCCCGGGTCAGTAAGTCCTTGGTGATGACCGGGTTGGCAGGCGCGGTGGCAGGGCGCAGGGTAACATAGGCCAGCAGGCCGGCTACTGCGAATAATGTCAGCAGCAAGGCCGTCAGCAGGGTTGGCATAGTCCGGCGGGCTGCTTTGCTTGCCACAGCAGTAGAGCCTGGTGCAGACGATAACGCGGAGGCCGCTGGGTTGCTTACCGCTGCAATCAGCCGGTAGCCGCGCTTTGGTATGGTTTCAATATAACGCGGCGCTCTGGCATCATCATCCAGGCTGGTTCTGAGCCTGGACAAGGTTCTTGCCAGCGTATCATCAGTGGCATAGCTTTCTGGCCATACCCGGCCAACCAACAGGTCTTTATTGATCAGCTGGCCCGGCTGCTCTGCCAGCACCTGTAGTAACTGACAGCTTTTAGGTTCCAGCCGGCGCATATCTTGCTGCTGTTCCGGCCAGCTGTCGCTTTTACGAACACAGCTGCCACTGTTAAAATCAACGTACCAGTCGCCTATTACAAGTTGGGTCATACAAGTTTTGTCATAAGTGTTGTGTCATAAAAATTATGCTTTAATTCAATAATATAGTTGCTGTCAGGTTTTTGTCAGGTTAATCGTCTGCCATTGTCAGGACAATTCTGGTAACGGTCAATACGCTACGGGCTCTGTCAAACACATGGAGATAACCCTATGTTCCACCCACTTAAGATTTTACTGCCGCTCGTGCCACTTGTGCTGCTCGCTCCCGGCCTGTTGCTAGCTGCTGAACCTGGACATGCCACGGCGCCGGTGCAAGATGCCGCCACTACCCTTTACAGCAGCGAGCAGCTGCAGCAGGATTTTCAGCAACTTTACCGTGATTTGCAGCGGGGCAGTTACCATTTATTTGCTCATTATCCAAAGCCGGCATTTGACCAGCAGTTTACAGAACGTCTGGCACAGCTAAACAAACCCATGTCACCACTGCAGGCTCATAAGCATTATATGCAGTTTGTGGCGCTGGCCAGGATTGCCCATACCCGTATCGACTTTCCCACCGCGCAATACCAGCAATTTTTAAATGCAGCAGGCAAAACCCTGCCATTCAGTCTCAGTATTCATGGCGATGACGTACGGGTAGCCGCGTATTATGGCGCCGACCCGCGGGTGCAGCCCGGACAACGGCTGCTCAGCATTAATGGTATTGCTGTCAGGGATTTTCTGCGACCACTGCAAGGTTATCTGGCTGCCGACAATACCAGCTTACTCGATGGCCTGACCGGCGGCCAGCTGGCGCCGCTACTCTGGTTACACCATGGTGAACAGCCATCTTATACCCTGTCCCTGCAACAACCCGGCAGCGACACACCCTATCAGCTGCAACAGGCCACGCTTAGCCAGGCTGAGCAGGCCCGGCTTATCGCGGCAAAAAGCGCGGCGAAAAGCACACCAGACAGCGACGTTAGCAGCGAGCCGCGTCAGTACCAGATCCTGGCAGACACTATTGGCTATCTGCAGCCCGGGCCATTTTATAATGTATATGCCACCACTGATGCTGAAATATGGGACACCACTGAATTTCATGACTTTATTGACCAGGCCTTTGCCGCCTTTGTAGCGGCTGAGGTTAACAGCATCATTATTGATCTGCGTAATAATCCTGGAGGCACTAACAGCTTCAGCGATCATATGCTGGCCTGGTTTGCCAATAAGCCTTTTCGGTTTGCGGCTGATTTTAGGGTAAAAGTGTCAGAATTGTCGCGGGCAGCCAACCGGGCCAGAATGCCGGAAGAGGGCGAGGCTGATGCTATTACCCTGCAACTCGAGCAGTTTTACCGCGACAATACGGAAGGAAGTGTAATTTCGTTTCCGCTTGATAACAGCAAACCGCATGACAAGCCGCGCAATATTGCCGACAGTGGTATTCAGCTGCTGGTACTGATTAACCGTTATTCTTACAGCAATGCGGTGTCGGTGGCGGCCATTGCCCAGGATTATAACTTTGCTACTGTCATTGGTGAACCGACAGTAGATTTAGCCACCACCTATGGGGCTATGGAAACCTTTACCCTTAAGCATACCGGCATTAAGGTGGGCTATCCGAAGGCGCTGATTATCCGGCCCAACGGTGACACCCGACCGGCCGGGGTACAGCCAGATGTCCTGCTGCAGTTGCCGGCAGACGATAAAGCCGCTTTGCAGCAGGTTGTTGACTATATTGGACAAAAAGCGCGTTAATTCGTTTGGTTAAATCACTTAGCTGGCATCAAAATTACAGCTGGGTTTAGCGTGTCTGTCGGCTGGAATATCTTCCCGGTACAGCGGCCCGGCCAGCCATTCATGGTCCTTTTAGCATCGCGTACCAATACAACGGCGGCAGGAGTTTTCTTTTAATAACCAGGACAGCCGCGCAGGCTTAGTGCCATCTACCAGCCATTTCGGAAAGGTAGGTTCTACCTTGCCACCGTATAAAAATTCGGCCAGCACGATTTTACCGCGCTCTACTGTTAGCGGGCAGGAGCCGTAGCCATCATATACTGCCCGCAATTTCTGACAGGCTAACAGGCTTAACAGATTCTCAGCGACTACCGGTGCTTGTTTACGCACCGCTGCAGCTGTTTTGGCATTAGGGGTATTGCTGCAGTCCCCCAGGGCAAACACATTAGCAAAGGTTTTGTGCTGCAAAGTGTCGGGGTAAACATCTACCCAGCCAGCACTATCCGCCAGCGGGCTTTGCCTGATCACATCCGGGGCAACCTGTGGTGGAGTGACATGCAGCATGTCAAACCGCTTTTGCTGCAGTTCAGTGCTGCCATCAGCCAGGGTGTGCTTAAAGGTCGCCGTTTTGCTGGCAGCATCAATGGCTTGCAGGTTCGTCTGCAGGTTAAGTTTAATCTGGTACTTTGCAATATACTGCTGGAGTGCCGGGACATAGTCAGCCACGCCAAATAAGGCGGCACCGGCACTGCAAAATTCAACATTGATGTTACTCAGTTGCTGCTGCCGCAACCAGTGGTCGCACGACAAATACATTGCTTTTTGTGGCGCGCCGGCACATTTAATTGGCATTGCTGGCTGGGTGAAAATAGCCGTGCCCCGGCCCAGCTGCTGCACCAGTTGCCAGGTATAGGGTGCCATGCCCGGCTGATAATTTGACGTGACACCCTGAGTGCCGAGGGCATCCTGTAAGCCTGGTATCGCCTGCCAATCCAGCTTTAACCCGGTTGCAACCACCAGGCTGCGGTAGCCCAGCTGCGTATTATCAGCCAGTAACAGGGTATTTTGCTGAGGTGAGAAACCTGCGGCAGCATGTTGAAACCAGCTGACATTTTTGGGGATAAGATCAGCCATTGCTTTGGCAGTGCTGGCCTGCTTGAATACACCACCCCCCACTAACGTCCAGCCCGGCTGATAATAATGCTGGCTGGCGGGCTCCACCAGGGCAATGCTTAAATCTGGCTGGCGTTTTTGTAAGCTCGCAATTGTCGCTAACCCGGCGGCGCCGCCACCTACTACAACCACATCATAAATGGGTGATGCTACCGTCGTGTCTGTATTCACAAGTCCTCCTGTCAGCTCGCTGAGCCTGGATTAAACCGCATATGCTTCTTTGTTATATATCTATATCAAATAAGCATATTCTAATTAATCTATACGCTACTGCCAGGTTTCGCAAGCAAAAACCAGAGGGTTTGTTAGAACATTAGGTTAAGGTAAATTGCTAAACATGAGGTTTTGCTAATATGGTGGCCACCACACTCAGCCACCTGAGTTAGCAACAGGTCCCGGGTTGCCGGCCCGGGTTATAACTTACAGGTTTTAATACCCAGCACGCTATACAGCGGGCAAAAATTAAATAATCCTGTCAGCAAAGGCACTACACCTATCCAGCCCCACAACCCAATAGTACCGGTTGCAGCCAGGGCAATTAACACCACGCCGGCAATAATCCGGATGACTTTATCTATCCCACCAACATTGCTTTTCATATGCTACCTTATAAATTAGTCATTACTTATTGAGGATAGTCCGGCTTACGCCCAATAGCGACTGCTCAATTGCTGCAAAAGCTGATCTGCGTCAATATGCCGCATCATTATATAAGAAAAATATAAATTACTATTGTTATACTATAACTACCAATTATTGGTTATTGCTTTACTCAGGAGTAGATATGGAACTCGACCCGCTATTGCTCTCACGCATTCAGTTTGCGTTTGTGGTGTGTTTTCACGCCATTTTTCCGGTTTTTACCATTGGCCTGGCCAGCTTTATTGCCGTGCTGGAGGCACTATCGTTTAAAACCGGAAACCCTTTATGGCAAAAATTATCGAAATTCTGGATCCAGGTGTTTGCCGTGGTATTTGGCATGGGCGTGGTATCGGGTATCGTGATGTCGTTTCAGTTTGGTACTAACTGGAGTAACTTTTCTTATGCTACCGCTAACTTCCTCGGGCCGGTACTCAGTTATGAAGTGGTCACCGCCTTTTTCCTGGAAGCCGCATTTTTAGGGGTACTGCTGTTTGGCCGCGATAAAGTGCCGCAGGGTGTGCACTTATTTGCCGCCATTATGGTCGCACTGGGGACCTTCATTTCCTCGTTCTGGATTTTGTCGGCCAATTCGTTAATGCAAACCCCGGATGGCCTGGAGCTGCGTAACGGCATGTATCATGTGGTGTCATGGGCCGATGCACTGTTTACCGCTTCATTTGCTTACCGCTTCGTCCACATGGCGCTGGCATCATTTTTAACGGCGGCGTTAGTGGTGGCCGGGGTCAGTGCCTGGTTTATTCTGCAGAAACGCGAATTCGCCACTAACCGCAAAGCGCTGTCGATTGCCTTATGGATGCTGTTAATTCTGGCACCGTTGCAGGTGGTGGTCGGTGATTTTCACGGCTTAAATACCTTAAAGCATCAGCCGATGAAAGTAGCGGCAATGGAAGGCAACTGGCAAACCGACACCGGCGTGCCGCTGCTGCTGTTTGCTATTCCGGATCAGCAGGCGCAAACCAATCATTTTGAAGTGAAAATTCCAAAGCTGGCCAGTTATGTGCTTACCCACGACTGGGACGGTGAAGTGCCGGGCTTGAACGAAGTGGCGCCTGAGATGCAACCGCCGGTGTTTATTGTGTTCTGGTCGTTCCGCATTATGGTCGCCATGGGCTTATTAATGGTGGTGTTTGCTATCTGGGGCTTGTTGTTGCGTTACAAAGGCAAATATCAACATAGCCGCAGCTTTTTGCAAGGTCTGCGCCTGATGAGCTTAAGCCCCTTTATCGCGGTGCTGGCAGGGTGGGTGGTAACGGAGTCAGGCCGGGCGCCCTGGTTGATTTATCAGCAGATGACCCATGCCGAAGGCTTAACGCCCTCGCTGACTGGCGGTATGGCGTTGTTTACCCTGATTGGCTACATCGTGGTGTATGCCCTGGTATTCAGTGCCGGGGTCTATTACCTGCTGAAAGTATTCCGCGGGGGTATTGAAAAAGCCAACCGGCCGCACGAGCAGCAAGAGTTTGAACGTCCGAAGCGGCCTTTTTCTGCCGCCCATGCCAGCCTGGAAGAAGGAGACAACTAATGGAACAGCCATTTGATTTAACATTAATCTGGGCCGGTATTATTGCCTTTGGGGTAATGATGTATGTGCTGATGGATGGTTTCGATTTGGGCCAGGGCATCTTGTTCCCGTTTGCCCCTGACGAGCATCACCGCGATGTGATGATGAACTCGGTCGCCCCGGTATGGGACGGCAATGAAACCTGGCTGGTGCTCGGTGGTGCCGGCCTGCTGGCCGCCTTCCCGCTGGTGTACTCAGTGTTTTTACCGGCCTTGTACATCGGGGTATTTTTACTGCTGGCGGGCTTGATTTTCCGCGGGGTCGCGTTTGAGTTTCGCTTTAAAGCGAAAACCTCAAAGTACCTGTGGAACTGGGCCTTTGCCGGCGGCTCGACTGTGGCTGCTTTTGCCCAGGGCGCGGTAGTTGGCGCTTATATTCAGGGCTTTGAGACCGAGAACTTCCGTTATGTTGGTGGGGCGCTGGACTGGCTCACCCCCTTTACCGTGATCACCGGCCTGGGCCTGGTTGCCGGCTATGCGCTGTTAGGCGCCACCTGGCTGATTATGAAATCAGAAGGTGAAGTGCAGCAGTGGGCATACAAACTGGCGCCACGTTTATTGTTAATGGTGCTGGTGGTATTTGCTATTATCAGCGTTTACACGCCCTTTGTTGACCCCTATGTTAAAGAACGCTGGTTCAGCGGCTTCAGTGCTATCTGGTTATTGCCGGTGCTGGCGTTGTACTGTGCTTATGCTAATTTTCAAAGCCTTGCGAAAAGGCCAGGAAGGCATGCCGTTTGTCGCCACCATGGGTTTGTTTCTGTTTACTTACCTGGGTTTGTTAGCCAGCAAATGGCCTTATATGGTGCCGCCAAATTACACCCTGTACGATGCCGCATCAGCCTTTGAGTCGCAGTTATTCCTGCTGTTGGGCTTCCTGTTTGTGATACCAATAGTGCTGGCCTATACCGCCTGGACTTACTGGATTTTCAGCGGCAAAGTTAAAGCAGGCGGTTATCATTAACTGTTTTGCCTGGTATGGCCGCTATGGCAGCTGAATTTGCCAGTGGGCCAGAGCTGCTGCGCTTTATCAGCCGGCAGCAGCAAAGTCGGCTGCGGCTGGCCGTAGCCTGTGGTGCGCTGGCGACAGCGGGTTTAGTTGGCCAGTGGTATTTACTGTGTACCCTGTTGTATCAGGGGCTGCTGGCCACCCCGGGTGTTAGCGTGTCGCCGGTAATACTGGCGGCGTTAGTGGCGGTGATATTACTGCGTTTAGTGTTACTGCGCGCCCAGGAGTTACTGGCCAGCAATGCCAGCGCGGCTGGCCGGCAAGCGCTGCGCCGGGCCTTGCTGCAAAGCTGGCAGCATCGTCCGGTGTATCAGCTGGCACAGCAATCACCTGGCGCATTAGCCAGCCAGTGGCTGGAAGATGTTGACGCCTTCGATGGCTATTTAGCCCGTTACTGGCCGCAGCAATATTTAACGGTGCTGGCGCCGTTGCTGATCCTGCTGGCGGTATTTTATACCGATTGGCTGGCCGGGCTGCTGTTGCTATGCAGTGCGCCGCTGATCCCGCTGTTTATGGCATTGGTTGGCATGGGGGCTGAACAGCTTAATCAGCGCCATTTTTTATTACGCCAGCGTCTGGCTGGCCATTTTTTAGATCGGATTCGCCAGCTTGCCACCATTAAACGACTGCAGGCGGTGGCTGCCAGCCGGGCTGAAGTGGCCAGTCGCAGTGATCAGTACCGCCAGGTGGTGATGCGCACCCTGAAAGTCGCGTTTTTATCCTCAGCCGTACTGGAGTTTTTCAGCAGCGTGGCCATTGCCAGTGTTGCGCTGTATATCGGCTTTGGTTTGTTAGGGGCAATTAACTGGGGCCCGGCGGCGGGGCTAACCTTGTTTTCCGGCTTATTTATTTTGCTGCTGGCGCCGGAGTTTTTCAGCCGCTGCGCAGTTTTGCCCAGTTTTACCATGACAAAGCAGCAGCGCTGGCCGCGGCTAACCAGTTAGCGCCACTGCTTAGCCGCAGCGACTTTCAACCTGCTGCAGCAGATACGGCAACCACCACAACAACGGCAGCACCAATGGTTCAGCAATTGCTGATTAGTCAGCTAGCCGTAGGCTATCCGGGTGCGGCCCGGCTGCAGGCCGGTTTAAACGCCAGGCTGCATACCGGTCAGTGTTTACTGATCAGTGGCAGCTCGGGGCTGGGCAAAACTACTATTTTGCAGACGCTGGCAGGCCTGTTGCCTGCCTGCAGCGGCAGTGCCAGCTTAAACCAGCAGCCGCTGGCGAGCCAGGTTATGGCTTACCTGCCACAGCAGCCATGGCTGATTGCCGGCAGCTGGGCTGATAACCTGCGCTTGCTGGCGCCTGAGGCGACAGAGCCGCAAATGCGCCAGGTGCTTAGTGAGCTTGGCCTGGCTGAGCTGATAGCAGAAAGCGGTTTATACCGCCAGATAGGCGAGCAGGGGCAGGGGCTTATCCGGTGGTCAGCTGCAACGGCTGCAACTGGCCCGGGTGTTGTTAGCGCCAACGGCGGTGGTGTTGCTGGATGAACCCACTGCCAGCTTAGATAACCAGAGCCGGGATATTGTGATTAATGTGCTGCAACGAGCTAAAGCCGAAAACCATGCTGATTATCGTCAGCCACGACCCGGCGCTTAAGGCGCTGGCCGATCAGCATTGGCAGCTTACTGCGGCAACGACAGACACAGCACCTGAGTTAACCACAGCAACAGCATTAGAGCAGGTGCAGCATGAAGCCTGAAGTCGTAAACACCAACTCAGCCACTGACAAGCGCCAGGCCAAAGCCGGTGCGCTGGCCTACTGGAGTAAACAACTGCTATGGCAGCAGCGCCGGCGAATACTAACCGGCGTGCTGCTGGCATTCGCCACGGCGGCTTTTGGCCTGGCATTGCTGGGCTTGTCGGGCTGGTTTATTACTGCTACCGCGCTGGCCGGGATCAGTGTTGCGGCAGGCGCCATGTTGGCGCTGGATGTGTATTTACCCGGCAGTGGTATCCGCTTTTTCGCGTTGGGCCGCACCGTCAGCCGTTATCTGGAGCGGCTGTACAACCACGATTCAGTGCTGCGGCAACTGGCACTGGTGCGCCAGCAGTTGTTTCAGGGGCTGGCCAGCCTCAGCCCGACGGCAATGGCCGAGCAAACTAATGCCGACTGGCTCAGCCGGCTGACAGCAGATCTGGACAGCCTGGATAGTCTGCTGCTGCGCCTGCTACTGCCACCGCTAACGGCACTACTGAGCTTATTGCTGCTAAGCGCCGTGATCAGTATCTGGTCCGGGCCGGCGGCGTTGTTATTGCTGCTGTTATGCTTATTGGGCTGCGGCATTATCTTCAGCTTGTTAATCTGCTATCAGCAGCCGCTTAGTCAGCAACTGGCGGCAGCGTTTAATCAGGCCCGGCTGGCTGTCATCAACCATCTGCAAGGATTGCCAGAGCTCAGAGCCGCCCGCTTGCAGGGGCATCAGCAGCAAGCACTGCTGCAGTTCAGCCATACACTTGGCCAGCTACAGCAGCAGATCGCCCGCCAGCAGGCAAATGCCCAGTTGGCGGTAAATGCCCTGCACAGTGTGCAGGTGGTATTAGCAGCACTACTTGCCCTGGCGGGCTTTAACGCGGGCTTGCTAAGTGCGCCGGTCGCCGTGCTGCTGGTGCTGGCGGTATTTGCGCTGGGCGAATTACTGCAGTTACTGCCCGGCCAGTTAAGCACGCTTGGCAGAACCCGTTTTGCCGCCGGGCGATTGTACCCACTGGCGCAGCAGCAACTACCCGCCGTGGCTGTGCCCGCGGCTTTGCCAGCCACGCCCTGGCAGCATCTGCAGCTTACGGTGGCGGCCCATCCCCGCCTGCCAGCCAGTCAGACCAGGCCATTGCAGCTGGATTTCAGCACTGAGCACCCGTGGTGGCTGGTCAGCGGCCGCTCGGGCAGGGGTAAATCGACCCTGGCCGGCTTGCTGCTGGCTGAAACCCTGGCAGAGGCGGCAAGCACAGGCGGCCGTTGTCACTACAGCATTGAACAACAGCAGGTAACGCCAGCCAATGCGTTTGCCATGCAACAGCACAGTGCCTATCTGACTCAGCAGAACAGTGTATTGGCCGACACCCTGTATGCCAATTTAACCCTGGGGCTGACCGATATAAGTGATGCCGAGCTATGGCGGGTATTAGCACTGGTTGAACTGGCTGACTGGGCGCGGGGGTTGCCACAGGGGCTGGATAGCTGGCTGGGCGATACCGGCCAGCAGCTGTCGGGTGGCCAGGCCAGGCGGTTGTGTCTGGCCCGGTTATTACTGCGCTCACCCCAGCTGGTGGTGCTGGACGAGCCTTTTAACGGCCTGGATGACGCTATGGCGGCGCGTTTATGGGCTAACATTCAACCCTGGCTGGCCAATAAATTTGTCCTGTTGTTGCTGCATCAGGCACCGGCTTTTCTGGCGCGCAAGCAGTGGCGTCAGTTAGCGCTGTAAAGCCAACTATACGGCTGATAGATCATTAATTGGTTTTACAGATAGGGTTAATCAGTTAAAGTTATTTCAAATTGTTATAAGCTTATACTATATTAGTATACACTTATTTTTAGATGATTTAGCACCACATTCAAGGAGCAACCATTATGAGCTATCAGGTACAGGCATTTTTAGATAACGACAGTGAAACCTTCAGTTATGTGGTTACTGATAACGCTACCCGCAAAGCGGTAATTATTGATCCGGTGCTGGACTTTGACTACAAAGCCGGCCGCACCCGCACTGACAGTGCAGAGCAAATACTGGCTTATGTTAAGCAGCACAATTTACAGGTGGAGTGGCTGCTGGAAACGCATGCTCATGCTGATCATTTATCGGCGGCACCGTTTTTACGCAGCAAGCTGGGAGCAAAAGTGGCCATTGGCGCTGAAATTACTCAGGTCCAGACCATTTTTAAAGACGTGTTTAATCTGGAAAAAGAATTTCTGCCTAATGGCTCGCAGTTCGACCGCTTGTTTGCCGATGGCGACACCCTGCAGGTCGGCGAAATGACCATCCGGGCGCTGCACCTGCCGGGCCATACCCCGGCCGATCTGGCTTATATTATTAACGAGCAGGCGGCTTTTGTTGGCGATACCCTGTTTATGCCGGATGTTGGCACCGCCCGTTGTGACTTCCCCGGTGGCAGTGCCGCCACCTTATACGATTCTATTCAGAAACTACTGGCGTTACCCGATAGTACTGAAATGTATATCTGCCACGATTACCCGCCAGAGGGGCGTAATCACGAGTATCTGACGTCTGTCGCGGCACAAAAGCAGCATAATATTCATGTTGGTGGCGGGGTCAGTAAGGCTGATTTTGTTAAGCGGCGCGAAGCGCGGGATGCCACCCTGGCCATGCCACGGTTAATACTGCCGTCGGTACAGGTCAATATCCGCGCCGGCCAGCTGCCGCCGGCTGAAGCCAATGGTACTACGTACTTAAAGGTGCCCATTAACCTGCTATAGGCGCTGATTTGGCGCTTAAATTCCACGGTTCTATCGCTAAGTTAACATTAACAGCAGCCAGTAAGTTACTGGCTGTGCTATTTTTAATAGCGCCAATAACAATAATCATGGAGCATCACCGATGAGAACCCTGTATTTAATCCTGCTGCTGTGCCTGTTGCCAGGCATGCTATCTGCCAGTGACAACAATAACGATGATAGCCGGCTTAGCGTCGAGCGTTTATGGCAATTTCAGCGAATTGGCAACCCGGTTGTCTCAGCCAACGGCAAGCATATTGTCGCGCCGGTAACCAACTATGATGTTAAAACTGACAAGGCGCAAACCCGGTTATGGCTGTTTAGTGCCGATGGCAAACAGCAGCGGCCGTTAACGGCTGAAGGCCTGCGGGCCAGTGAGCCGGTGTTTTCACCCGACGGCAATACCCTGGCTTTTATCAGCCAGCGCGATAAAGACGAAGCCGGCCAGATTTATCTGCTGGCCATGGATAAGCCGGGTGAAGCGCAGCGCCTGACCGGGGTGCCCACTGGCGTATCGGGCCTGAAGTGGCGTGGTAAGCACCTGTATTTTATCAGCCGGGTCTGGTCGGATAAAAGCTGGGAGCAGATGGCGGAGCAATTAAAAGCCGATAAAGATAAAAAAGTGTCGGCTATGCAGTGGAATGCGCTGCCATACTCGCATTTCGACCGCTATCTGGATGAAGCCCGCCAGGCCCATCTGTTCCGGATTAACGCCACCGCTTCAGTGACTAACAGCGACGAGGTGCAGCCGCTAACCCAGCCGCTGGGCCAGCAGCTGCCGCGCTCGAACCAAAGCGCCTCCAGTTATGATGTTGACAGCAACGAGCAATATCTGGCCTTTAACGCCAACGGCTGGGATAACCAGGTTGATGCCAAAATTGATATTTTCTTAAGCCAGCTGGGTTCTGATACCGTCGAAAACCTGACCAAAGACAATCAGGCACCGGACAGTAACCCGCAGTTCAGCCCCGACGGCAAAAGCCTGGCGTTCAGCCGCCAGCAAATACACGGCTTTTATGCCGATACCGCCCGACTGATGATTTATGATCTGGCGAAAAAATCCAGCCGGGTTGTTACCGGTGACTGGGATCGCTCGGTCAGTAGTTTTCGCTGGGCCGATGACGGCCGTGGTTTTTATGCCAGTATCGACGATGCGGCTACCCGCCGCTTGTATTATATCGACGCCCGCAACGGCAAGCCGCGCGCTATTACCCAGGAGACCAGTTTTGGCCAGCCGGTACAGGCCGGCACCAGCCTGTTCGCCACTAACGACAGTTTTTTATATCCAGCCCGGCTGGTTAGTGTAGATAGCCGCAACGGCAATACCCGCCGGCTCGACAGTTTTAACGACGACATTCTGAGCAAAGTCGAGCTGGGCACCTTCGAGTCAGTCAGTTATAAAGGGGCCGATGGCAAAGATATTCAGATGTGGGTGCATTACCCGCCGGGCTTTGACAAGAGCAAAAAATACCCGTTGTTAATGCTTATTCATGGCGGGCCGCACAATGCCTTTACCAACAGCTTCAGCTATCGCTGGAACTCGCAAACCTTTGCCAGCTGGGGCTATGTTACGGCCTGGCCCAACTTTCATGGCTCCAGTGGCTTTGGCCAGGACTTTGCCGATGCCATTAACCCCGACTGGCGCAGCAAGCCGCTGGCCGACATTCAGGCAGCGACCAACTGGTTTGAAAACCAGAGCTGGATTGACACCGAGCGGATGGTGGCCGGTGGTGCCAGCTATGGCGGCTATTTAACCTCAATATTGCTGGGTACCGAGCACCCGTTTAAGGCGCTGCTTATTCATGCCGCGGTATATAACATGTACTCGCAAATGGCGGCTGACTTTGCCGTGCACTCCACCCGCTTTGGCGGTTACTGGGATAATCCGGATAATTATAAAAGCATTTCGCCGCACTATTACGCCGGCAACTTCAACACGCCAACCCTGGTGATCCACGGCCAGCAGGACTTACGGGTACCGGTAGGGCAGGGCTTCGAGCTATTCCGCACCCTGCAAAGCCGTGGTGTTGAATCGCGGATGATATACTTCCCCGACGAAAACCACTGGATCTTAAAGCCGAACAATTCTATTTACTGGTACCACGAAGTAAAAAGCTGGCTAACCCGTTTTGCTGAACCCGGGGCGAAATAAGCCGGTTTCCAGTTGCTGAAAGTGCGACTAAAAAGGATACAAAAGGGCGTTATGCAACAGCATGGCGCCTTTTTTAATTTAATATCAGGTGTCATTTAACCAATCTTCATGCGCATGTCGTACCCGGATAACAAAGACGTTATTATCAGCATCTAATTGATAAATAATAATATGTGAGCCAAAAGGGTGTATTCTTACCTGCGGGATAATTTCCTCCCGTACAGGAGCAGCCTTGGGGTTGTCAGACAAAAATTGAAAAATGGTCGTTAATTGTTGATGGTAGTGTTTGGCTTGGATTAAACCAAATAGCTCAGCACCAGTGACATAGATATCAATAATATCTTCTTCAGCCTGCTTGCTTAGCAAATACGTCATAAATCAGGGGGCAAGTTTAGCCAGCGCGGCCATTTCAAGTTCTGCCATACTGCGCTTGCCCTTGCCGCTGGCAATACCCTCATCCACCAATTGCTGCACATGGGCAACCTTAGCTGCCCGCTGCTGATCCCGCCGGATTAAGTCACGCATATAATCGCTGGTATTGCTGTAGCGGCCAGTTGCGGCCTGTTGTTCTACCCAGCTTTTCATCATATCGGGTAGCGATATATTCATGGTTGCCATAAGCTCACCTCTTTTATTATCTCAGCTTATTGTGCAGCGATGGCAAACTTTGTCAAGTTTGCTAACACAAGAGGTCAATAATCAGCCTTTAAACCTGGCGGTGCAGTATGTTACCGGCAGGGTTTTAGTTATGGTGCTGCGGCCAGCGAATTTGCTGTATATCGGCGACAAAAAAGGCAAAATAATCAGCGGTACCAAAGTGATTACCGGCTTCAACATGGCAGGGTAGCTTAAAACCCGCAAAGTCGCGAAAATCGGATAAATAGCCACCAAACGGCTGCAGGGTATAGCGTTTTTGCGGGTTGGCATTGCTCCAGCGCATAAAGCTAACCAGCAGGGGCTGGCCATTGTCTGCTACCGTTAAGTCGACCGACTGGCTCATACCCTGCTGGTTAACTGTCAGGCGGGCACTGTTGTCAGTCAGGTGGCTCCAGGTGATACCGGGGCCGGGTAAAACGGCGGCCGGGGTCCAGAACAGCGCCTCTGCCACATAGCGGCCAAACGCCGAGCGGCGCTGGTCCAGGCTGGCACCGTTGCGGGCTACCGGCAACAACTCGTGCAGCCAGAACCGGGTCCAGCTGGCGCTGTCTGAACCTGATACCCTGAGCAGGCTGCGTCTGGCCTGCATTTGCCAGATAAAGCCGTCTGGCGGCGCCAGAATTTGTCTGGCCTGCATCGCCAGATAATCCGGCTTGTGGTGGTTGCCCATGCCAAACCGGCCGCTCATGCTAAGGTCGGCAACGGTATAAAGCGGGGTGCCCGGTGTTATGCAGAACAGGAAAAAACGTCTGGCAGCCTCAGGCAAACCGTTTAGCATGGCCGGGTCAAACTGGCCGGGTTGCTGCGGTTGCCTGGCTATCAGCCTTTGTACCATTTGTTTATCTGCCTGGTAATCAAGTAACCGCAGGCCAAGTAAACCGGCAATCAGCAGGATTAACACCACTGCGGTAATACTGGCAACAAAAGGCATAAAGTCTGTCATAGCAGCATGTTCCAACGAACTAAAAAAGGTTAAACACTTTAGGGCGTGGTTAACCTGGTTTATCCCAAACTATGCAGCACAGTACTGGTATGGCTTAAGTTGTCATGCAGCGGACAGCGCTGGCATACCTCATCTAAGAACCGGGCTTTTTGCTCATCGCTTAAGTCAGCATCAATCACCGCGCTAATCCGTATTTCGGTAAATCCTACCCGGTCATCGGTGGCTTTGCCCAGCAACCCCGCCGGGTTGTAATCGCCCTCTACTTTTACCTGCATGCCGCGCAAGTTAATTTTCTGCTGAAACGCGGCTATCCGGCCAATAGTGCCAATACAGCCGCCAATGGCAAATAACAACATTTGCAGCGGGGTAGGGCCGGTGCCGCTGCCTTTGGCTGTGACTGGCTGGTCAATCAGCACGGTATGGCCATCAATTTCACCGCTAATGGCAAAGCCTTCGGCCATACTGGCATTTACCGTTACTGTTTTCAGATTGCTCATTACGCTGTCCTCTAATTAATTAGGTTAAACTAATTTATAGTGGCAGCCTAACAGTTTCATGCTACTGGCAGGCTGCGCTGGATCAATATCCGGGCTTGTTTTGCCAGGTATCAGCCGCCTTGCAGCAGGTTCTGGCATTGGCTGTGATAACCCAGACTGGCCAACCAGGCGAATGCGTCTTGCTGGTCGGGGTAAACCCGCTTTTCAAACAGGCTGGTGCTGTCAATGATCATCCGGTTCAGCTGATACTGCTTAACCATATTAGGGCAATACACCTGGGCGGTGTAACGCAGGCCGCTTTGCAGGCACCAGCGTACCAAGTCTTGCACAACCGGCTCAATATCCGGTGCACCCAGCTGCCAGTTGTCCAGATACACAAGATGCGCCCAGTCTTCGCCAATTAATGGCATCGCCAGCGCTTTAAACTGGCTGGTATAATCTTCGGCAGTAAACCGGCTCCAGCTGCCATTAGCTTTAGCCAGAATAATCCGCTGCTCGCGCCATAAGGTAAATTTTGGGGTAGGGCTCATCTGTCTTTGCCGCTGTAACCGGGAGCTAAAGCATAGCAGCTGCTGCTAAACTCAGCATGATCCAACGCAGTAAACCGGCTAATTTTTAACCCATAGCGGCAGGCTTTAGGGTTAACTAATGGCTAATTTCTGTTGGTTGTCAGTACAAAAGCCTTTGCTGGCAAGCCATTCGAAAGCCTGATCGGGGTACATAAATTGTTGCTTTTCAAAGCAGCCTTCAACTTTCTTTACCATCAGGTCAAGCTGAAATTCTTTAATGGTGCTAGGCTGATAAACATGGGCGGAATAACGCAAACCGTGTTCAATAGTCCAGTTAACCAAACTGATAATAATGGGTTCAATACTGGGTGCACCCAACTGCCAGCTCTCCAGCAGAGTAATATTGGCCCAGTCATTTCCACATAAGGGCATCGCTACTGCTTTAAACTCGCGCGAATAGTCTTCAGCATCCTGCTGGTCCCAGCTGCCCTTTACCATGGCTATTAACACTTTTTGGTCCAGCCAGATCTTAAACTTGGGACTATATTTCATATCATCCTCTCTCAAACGTTGAGAACACTATAGCCTAGCAGTTATTGGTTAGCGGCGCGCAGTTTCGGCCGGCTTTATTCGGGTAAGGTAAAGATGCGCCAGCGCCTCGGTTATGGTCATCTCATCGTTTTCACTCAGGTAGCGCTCTACCTGTTTATGCACAAAAATCACCGCTTGTTTATGCTGCTTGGCAAAGGCTGCGCATTGCTGTTTCAGCTGCTGGTTAAACTCTTTTTCCGCTACTTGTTTGTGCATCGCCTGAATAGCCAGCTCAAAGTGATGCTCATTGTCGGCAAAGGCTTGTTTTAACGCGTTTTTCGGTATGCGGTAGGCTTTACTGGCAAAATCCAGCGCAGCCCGAAACGTATCAAACTGCTCACCAAAAACTTCAAACACCTGCGGGGCGCGGTATTCAACATTATGTTGCTGGCCGGCGGCCTCATAGGCAAACCCCGGGTATGCCAGTCGTTCAGTAGTCTCCGCACCCAGCGTTAAACCGGCTTCAATACTGTGGCGCAAGCTAAAATCCAGCCCGGCCAGCTCGTCTTCAGTCCACATATCGTAGATAGTCAGCGCTTTTTCATACTTTTTCGCCAGTTTAGCTCTGGCAAACTTGTGCCGCTCATCCAGCGTGCCGGCCTTGCAGGCTTTTAAGTGGTCATGGCATTCATTACAGGCCGGTATTTTTAAAAATTCACTGGGCTCGCGGGTCGCCAGGTAAAACTCCAGATACTGCCGCGGCGGCGCATAGTCATGCCCGGCAGCAATACAGCCGCAGTAAAAGCAGGTATTAAAGTCATTGCGATAGGTGGGAATGAGCAGGTGGTAGTGGCTGTCGGCAGTCATGGCGCCTTCTGGAGTTTGGTGAATTCAGCAAAGTGGGCAGTATACCTGTCTTGCTTAAAATTGTAGGAGTTTGGTGGGCGATCTTGAAGGCGAAGCTAAATATGCTTACCCGCCCACAAATCTGGTGAATTTAGGATTGGGAGACAAATTTTCCAATGACCGCTATGAGCGATTAGCAGACAACCCAGAAACCCGGATTGAACTCAGTTCACATGATCGCTGCCTAGCTTTGAAAACAACCCACTTTTTAATTGGGATACTCTAAAGTAAGAGCAAAAATTGTTTATTAGTTTTACTGTGGTAGCTGAAGTCCAATTTAAGCAGGGGAGTTGCAGACAGCCCCTTGTAAGTGGATCCCCTCCGCCAACATTGAATCTTTCACCAATCAGTTCGATTAGTTTATATTTGTTCCGCCGTGCCATACGATGCTCACCATAAGACGGGCTAAAATGCATTAATGCATTTCTGATATCAAAAATAAGTTCTAAATCTGCAAAATTTTCTGTGTCTATAGAATCTTGAACATTAAGTATTTCCGCACAAAATTTATATTTATTTACGGGTGATAGCTGGTCTATTCCTTGGCTACCCTTTTTACCATGCTGATAGCTTCTAAATTTAGGGTGAGCACAACCCCTATAGAATTGATGGTCTGGAGGTTTTGATGAATTATTGGATAGTTCATTCCAAACATTGCCAGCACGATCTAAATAAATCTCATTAATAAATGCCTCTAACGCAGCAGCCAAGAGCATTAAGCAAGATGATGCATACATCTCTCTCAATATATTCTCATTTTCTGAGTTACCATTTATGGTTTGGTAGGCTTTTTTTGAGGCAATTGCACTTTTCATAAACCTTAGTGCCATAGTGTCGATTTGGCGAGCTTCAATTGACACAGAAAACATAGGCATCGTTACGTTTATATTTGCAGCGTTTTCCACAATCCACCCGTTATTTTGGCATATTAAATTACGCAATAATTTCATATTACAACAGATACGTTATGCATAAAGCTTCTTTCAGCTTTAATCAGATTATGAACTATGCGGCATAACAAAATTAAAATCTTTGTCCGGTTTTGGCACTTACCAGTTATCCACCATCCACCATGTCCCACAAAAGATACGTTAACCGCATAGCTCAAAAATTATTCATATCTCTGTAACTTTCCTGGGGCACGATGCTCGCAGTCCAACAACAAGAGCATAATGATGAAAACAATAGCCTACTTAACTCTTACACTAACCGGTTTACTATTTTGTACGGCAGCTAGCGCCGCTAACTGCGCGTACAACTGCCCAACCGGTAAATCTGGCCAGACAATTGAAAGGCCAATTTACACGCTACATAACAATAGCAGTACAAAATTTGCCAATTGGGTAGCATACAAAGTTACTAAAAATACCATTGATGGGCCTAGCCGCACCCGGACATGGAAAGCAGACCCTAATATTAATTCAGCATATACGCTGGAGCCGGCAGATTATACAGATGCTGCTGCCGTGCTTGGCACAGACCGCGGTCATCAGGTGCCTCTGGCAGCATTTAGTAATACTGCTTACTGGCCGATGACCAACTATCTATCTAATATCACACCGCAATCCGCTAACCTGAATCAAGGCGCCTGGGTCAAGCTGGAGACTGCTGTGCGTAATTTGGCCCGCACCGGTGAGGCGGTTTATGTAGTCACGGGCCCTTTGTATGAATGGTATTATGGTACGTTGCCGCGTGCAGATGAAGGCCATACTATTCCGTCTGGTTACTTCAAGGTAGTGATTACAGACAATGGGGGCTGGGTTGAGGCGTCTGCCTACATTATGGACCAGAACCTGAGCCGCTCAGCAAGTTTCTGCCCACGGGAAGTCACGGTAAATGAGGTGGAAAGACGTAGTGGGCTTAATATCATGCCCGCCTTGCCATCATACAAAGAACCGGCGGTTGAAGGCCAGGTTGGTGGGTTAAAAACAGAGCTGGGTTGCTAAGCTATAACAGCGCCTGGTATTACGCTGGGCGCCTTTTAAGTTGAGATAAGCAGAAAATAACTGCTTGGTGCATTAAGAATAGCCTGGCACATCAAACCACAGCCATTGCCTGGCTTATCAATTATTGCTACAACACTAACCAACCACACTAATTAAGCACGTCGGGGCCTTCGCCAACTGTAATGAGCAAAACCGTTGATATCTACCATCAAGGCGCAGCGTTATTTGCTGCCCAGTACGATGCACTGAGCTTTGAGCAGGTGCATGCTTGCTGGCAACCGTATTGGCCAAAAGAGCAACTGGTGCTGGATATTGGTGCCGGCAGTGGCCGCGATGCCTTGTGGCTGGCAGAACAGGGCTGCCAGGTTATTTCGGTGGAACCGGCTGCTGATTTGCTGCGGCTGGGCCAGTTAAAAACGGATGGCCAGCTGAAAACAACTGAAAAAGTCCAGTGGCTGCAAGATAGCCTGCCAGAGCTAAAAGCCTGTTATCAGTTAAACCTGCAATTTAATACCATCTTACTCAGTGCAGTATGGATGCATATTGTGCCGTCTGAGCGCAAGCGGGCGTTTCGTAAAATCACTAACCTATTGGCGCCCGGCGGCCGTTTTATTTTAAGCCTGCGCTTTGGTGACTTTAGCGATGAGCGCACCGCTTACCCGGTGTCAGTAGATGAAATAGCCGCGCTGGCCAGCCAATTTGGCCTGGTGCTGCGTTTTGTCAGTGATATAACCGCTGATGCCGGCGGCAGAGCCGGAGTTGAGTGGCAAACCCTGGTGCTGGAACTGCCCGATGATGGCAGTGGCAGCCTGAGTAAAGTGCGGCATATTGTGGTAAACGATAATAAATCGTCGACCTATAAGCTGGCGCTGCTGCGCACTCTGGTGCGAATTGCCGACGCTCACCCTGGGGCAGTCATCGATAAACAAGACGGCACTGTCGCTATTTCGCTTGGTCTGGTGGCGCTGTATTGGATTAGGCTTTTTAAGCGGCTGGTGGATAACGATATTCAGCAAAACGCTGACCCGGCTAAAGGCCTGGGGTTCGTCAAAGCCAATGGCTGGGGTTTATTAAGCCATTTAACGGCGGATGATTTCGCTATTGGCAACTTTTATAGTGGGCAGGAGGCTGTTGCTTTGCAGCAACTGTTCGCTGATACCTTAAATACCATAAAAGCGGGGCCGGTAACGTATATCTGGCAAGGCCATAAAGAAAACCGCCTGTTTGAGATGCTGCGCAGTAAAACCCGGCGGCAAAGCAGAGTATTGCTGGATAAAACCTTTTTAGACAGCTTTGGCAGCTTTGTGCTGCGCGAAGATATGTGGAACTGTTTTCGCCAATACGGCTGCTGGATAGAGCCTTTGCTGGTGCAGCAATGGGTGGCGGAAATGCAGAAATATGAGCTGAACCAGCAGCGGCAAATTTCGCTCGATACTTACCATAATCAGCTGCGCTGGCTGGACCGGCAGCATGATACCGGCCTGGTCAGAAAAAAGGTTGAGCAATTGCGGTTGCAGGGCATGGATGTTTGCAGTGTCTGGAGTGGCAGCAGTTTATACAGCTATGATATTGACCATTGCGTACCATTCAGTTACTGGCCGAATAACGATTTATGGAACCTGTTGCCCGCCAGCACGCAGGAAAACCGGGTAAAGCGGGACAGGCTGCCGAGCCAGGCCCGGCTTAAATCATCGGGCGCTTTGATCAAAGACTGGTGGCAGCAAGCCTGGCAAACTGAAGCCGAGCAGCAACGGTTTTTTATTGAAGCGGGCTTATCGCTGCCGAATATCAGCACCGGCTGCCGTGATTTTGATGAAGTATTTCACGCCCTGCAGTTTCAGGTAATCGGCGTAAAACAGCGGCTGCAGGTGGCGGAGTGGTAAAAAACCACCTGCATTACTCAGGACATAGCCTCCAGATAAGCCCGCTGATTATTGGCAATTTCTGACGCCGGTATCGGTTTGGAAATGTAATAACCCTGCACCATATCTACCCCGAGTTGCTTTAAACACTGGTAAATATCGATAGAGCTGACAAATTCGGCGATGGTTTTAATGCCCAGGTTTTTTGCCATGTCGATAATACTTTTAGTTACCAGCCGGCTATTCTGATTTTCAACTACCCCTTTGATAATGGAGCCGTCAATTTTGATATATTCAGGCTTAATATCCACCAGATAGGCAAAGTTAGAGTAGCCGCTGCCAAAGTCGTCAATGGCAATCTGGGCACCATAAGATCTTATTTTTCTGATGAACTCGGCAACGCTGGAAAATTCTCTGATCGCCTCGGATTCGGTAATTTCAAAAATAATCTGGCTGCCGCTGTGTAAATTGAGTTTATCAAAAATGAACTCAGTCGTTTGCCGGTCAAGAATGTCTTCAATTGATAAATTGACGGAAATAGTACAATTAAAGGTATTGGCAGTGGTTAAGGCGATATTGATAATTTCGCGGGTTAACGCACCATACAGCCTGGTTTTTTTGATATGTTCGAGAAACACGCCCGGCACAGTAAATTCGCCGTTGCCCTGGTCTAATCTGACCAGGGCTTCGAACTTGTCACGATGCTGACGGGTACTATCGATGGGGGCCAGGCGTTGAAACCAGGCGATAAGCCGGTTCTCGTTCAGGGCATTTCGCACCTGTTCGATACATTTATACGCATCATTACTGGATAGCTGCTGCTCGGTTTTTATGACTAACGATGATGAATAATGCGCTTTGGCCTCAACCAGGGCGTTTTCTGCCAGTGCTATTGCCCTGGTTTTTGAGACGCCGATGCCAATGCTTAAATTGATATCAAATACATGCTCGTTAATGTCCAGCGTGGTGGCTTCTATTTCGGTTCTGAGCTGTTCGCATGTTTCCGTAAACTGCTGCAGTGACATCTGACTGAGTGGCCTGAGCGCAAAACTGGCCCCGTGAAACTTGTAGAGTTGCAATTTTAACGGGCTGGCGGCCCTGGCAAAACGCCGGGCCAGCTGTTTAATGGCCGTGTCGCCATGTTCAATGCCCCAGAAATCGTTCAGTAGTTTAAAGTTTCTGATATCAAACACGGCTAACAGTATCAGGTGGCCTTTTTTTACATCGGCACTAAGCCGGGTGCGATTGGGTAAGCCGGTAAGGGCGTCAGTATTCTGAACTTTTATGGTTTGGCGGGCTTTGACAATGTCGGTAACGTCATTGCGAATACTTAAATAGCGGCTGACGTTATGCTGTTCATCCAGTATCGGCACGATCACGGTTTTTACGTAATAGTGCGAGCCATCTTTCTTCTTGTTCAGAATAAGCCCCTGCCATGTGCGGTTACGTTTAATGGTTTGCCATAACTTTTGATAAACGTTTGCCGGCATAGCCGGGTGTCTGATCAGCTGATGGGTTTTACCGATAAGTTCGTTGGCATTGTAGCCACTGATCTCCTCGAATTTTTTATTCACATAGACAATAACGCCCTCTGCATCGGTGATGGAGACGATAGAGCATTGATTTACAGCATGCTGATGCTGCTTCAGCAAAGACAGGGTATCGCTAAGCTCTCTGCCGGTTGCTGTGGCCAGGTGGGCCAGGGTGTACAGCGATGACGGGATTATTGGCTGCTGCTCAGTGTCGTCAAAATGCAGGGTAATGGGTAACTCCTGCTCGGCTAATAACAGCAGGGTAGTGGACAGATTAAGCAAGTCGAACTGCTGGCCGGCCGAGCAGTATTCGCCATAGAAGAAGCCCCCTGCGGCGTGGTTTTTAGCTCCCAGCTTGTGGATCTCTGCTTCAATGTGCTGGCCTAAATAAGCTTTTCTTGCGGCACAGGAGTATATAACCACTGCGGTCTGGCTGAGTTGCATTAATGTTTTCACTTGGTGCATCAGCACGTGAATATCAGCAAACGAGAAGGTAACACTGTCGCCGATATGTATATTACCGGCGAGAATAATGCCGTGACCATCCTGCGTTACACCTAGCGGCGCCCGGAGAATAACCTTTTCACCGTGTTGCACCCGCAGTGGAAATGCTATTGCCGTATTCGGCAGACCGCTGACAGCGGCTTTGCCCAGATATTTTTGATAAATCTCCAGTACCGGCTGGTCATTCAGGCGATAAAGAATGTTGTTTTCAGCGGCGGTTACCGTAAACATCTGGCCAATTGCCTGCCAGCCGGTAAATTTATGTTGTAGTGCCTGCAGCGTATCACCATACAACGCTACCCCAACCAGGCCTCTGCGGTAAACTTCGGCTTCCAGCAGGGTAAAGGTGCCGATAAAGCCGGCGTTGTCGGCAGCATTACCACCGGCAAAAATACAGTCGGGCATCTTCTGATATAAGCTGGTCAGTAACGACTCCGGGCTGGTCTCTAACGCATTCGTGAAAAAAATAATCACTTTTGGCGCTGTCGGAAACAGCTTATCGATTGTGTGCTGCTGGTCGCTGGCCGGGCTTAAGCTCAGACTGAAGGGCTGCAGCCTGAGTACTTGTTCAAAGATCAGGAAGTTTAAAATTATGGACTGCTCTACACACTTGCCGTTATAGATCTCGCCTGCCGTCGAGGCGCCTATCAGTACGAACTGTGCTAACTGACATTTCAGCTCTAACTGCAGCCGGACGGTAAGTTCAAGGCTGGCCCCTGAAAATATCTGCACCACCCCCTGGCAACAGGATAAACCGTGGGCGTCGATAAACTGGCGTAAGCTGGCCGCTGAGACATACTGATGTGATAACTGTCGCATGCTAGGTTCCCTGTTGCGTTTGCCAGAACTGACTGGTGAGCTGGTCCAGACCCCGGGTAATTAACATGGTTTCATCGGCAACTTTACTGCTGAGTTTGACCGCCTGCAGGTTTTCCTGGGCGTTACTGTTAATACTGACAACACTCTCACAAATGGTATCGGCTACCTGCGTTTGTTCGGCTACCGCCTGGGCAATTTGTCCGCTCATTTGCGATATATTATTAATTGCGGCCAGTATCTGCTCGAGCGTTTCTGCGGTGTGTTTGCTTTTTAATACACTGTCTTCAGCCGCACACTCACCTGCTCGCATGGCTTCTACGGCTTGCTTGACGCCACTTTGCAGCTTTTCAATAACGCCGTTTATCTCTTTGGTAGAGTGCTGAGTGCGGTTGGCAAGCGAACGGACTTCGTCTGCCACTACCGCAAAGCCTCTGCCCAGCTCACCGGCCCGTGCTGCTTCTATTGCGGCGTTTAAGGCCAGCAAATTAGTTTGATTTGCTATTGCCAGAATGACCTCAAGAATTTTTTCAATTTCATCGCTGCTGGCTGCGACCTGATGAATGATGGATGTGGCAGAATTCATCAGGTTTTTTAGCTCAGTGATCGTTTGTACATTCTGATCGACCACCTGCTTGCTGTTGCTGGTAATATTCAAACCCTCAGCAGCAGCAACTGAAGTGTGTTGAGCATTTGTCGCTACACTGGCAATGCTGGCTGACATTTGCTCCATGGCTGTGGCCACTTGTTCGGTTTGCTCAAACTGGCGCAATGTTCCGTTTTCAGACTGGCTTACCGCAGCACTTAAGTTTTGAGCACTGTCACTCAGCGTCGCTGACATGTCATTAATTCTGCCAATCAGGGCCGCATTTTCAGACTCTAATTTTTTGATGGCCAATAACAGCATGCCGGCTTCATCAGCGCGGCCGGTGTACACAAATCTGGCAACTTTATCTGCAGAAATCTGTTGTAGTTGTTGCAGGGCCGCGCGCAGAGGGGTAGATAAGACAAACAGGGCAACGATTGACATAAGCGTAGCGCACAACGCGGCTGCAGCAAACAGTAAACCGGAGTTGGAAAAAATGGCAGCTATCAGCGGCAACAGCATGCTGAGTAACATCACGATGGTAAGTTTAGACCAGAGGGGTACGGCATCTTTTAGCTGGCGCAACGTTTTGCCTGCCATCAGGGTGGAATAGACTTTATCTGCACGCTCTACCGCCTCAGGAGGGGCTTTGCGCCGAACCGATTGAAACTCTTCAACCTGGCCGGCTTTTTTTATCGGCGTGGCAAAGGCGTCTACCCAGTAATGGTCACCATTCTTGCAGCGATTTTTTACGATACCCATCCAGGATTTTTCAGCACGTAAATCAGACCAGAACATTTTAAACACCGCTGGCGGCATGTCCGGGTGGCGGACGATATGATGATTCTCGCCAATAAGCTCTGCTTGGCTAAAGCCACTAATCTGAATAAAGTCTTTGTTGATATAGGTTATTTTTCCGTCCAGGTTGGTGGTCGACAAAATGTTAGCATTGGCATGAAAGGTTTTTTCTATTCTGGTAACTGGTAAATTTTTTTTCATCTATCCGCCTTGTTATCCTTACGGGGGTCTTCGAGGTATAAAGTTCTGAATAAAATCCATTATCTTGTACAGGCAATAACCTTACAAATAGTAAGGTTAAACTGATATTAAATTAGTTGGACCTGAAATTGGAAGGGCTTTCTGCGATATTTTGTTGCAAAAGGTTTTTATGCGTACAACTAGGCTGACAGTCTGTGGCTTGCTGCAACAAAAAGACAGCACTTGGCCAGAGGGTAGTTTGCGTAAGATCAAACCCCTTAAAAATAAATCTCTTAACACCTGTTCCTAATATTCTAAACCACTGGTATGATGTGTTGGTTTTTTAATCATAATGTTTGAGGGATCAAGATGTCATTAGTTTCTGTTCGTACTTTATTAGGTGCTGCCGCTTTATTGGCCGCCAGTTTCAGCAGCCATGCTACTTTGATTGTTAACGGCGATTTTGAAGAAAATTTTGTTGCCAATAAAAGCTGGAAGCCTTTTAGCAGCGCTGATGTTGCTGGCTGGCAGGGCAGCAATATTGAAATTTGGAATGCACTGAATGGCGTTGTCGCTGCCAGCGGCAAAAACTTTATTGAGCTGAATGCGCATGGTGCCAATACTGGTGCCTGGTCAATTTTCCAGACGTTCGCTACCGAAGTTGGCCGTCAGTACGAGCTGAGTTTCTTCTACCGCGCCCGTAATAACAATAGCGAAGCGTTTGAAGCAAAAGTAGCTGATATCAGTTGGAAACTTGACGACCATGTGGTTGGCAGCTGGAACTTCTTCAGTAGTGTTTTTGTAGCAACAAGCAGCAGTACAACGCTGACCATGAACTCCCTGACTGGCGGCACCATGGGTAACTTAATTGATGACGTGCAGGTCAACGCCTTACCAAGCCAAGCGGTATCGGTATCTGCACCTGCTACCTTAGGTGTATTTGGTGCTGGTTTACTGCTGTTAGCCAGTGGCCGTCGCTTACGCCGCAGCAAATAAGCCGCCGCTGGCAGCTACCAGCTAAGCGCGCTGTACTAAAGTGCCACCAACGCCAACCTTCGGGTTGGCGTTGTGCTTTCTGGCCATGCGCTTCCCACTTTAGTAAAGGGGGATAGAGGGGGCTGATTCCGGTACTGCCGCTGTCATACGGTTGCAACATTAGTTACTTATTCTGGCCAGCTGCAGGGATGTAGCAACCGCCACGGAGAGTGTTGGCTAAAGTAGTAGGCTAACTGAAAGAGTAATCAGCTTGGGTTTAAGTGACTATCATCGTGACGAGCTGCGTCATATTCTGGCTAACCGGCGGCTCACGCCATTATTTCAGCCGATAGTGCGGCTGAGTGATGGTAAAAACCTCGGCTTTGAAGCCTTAATTCGCGGGCCATCGAACAGTGCCTTACACTCGCCCGGCAATTTATTTAAAACCGCCATAAGCTATAACCTGCTGGAGCCGCTGGAGTTATTGTGCCGCGAGCTTAGCATAAATGCCTTTGCCAAAGCCGGTGCCGATGGCTTGCTGTTTTTAAATGTGAATCCGCTGCTGCTGTTAACCTCTGATCATCCCTCCGGCCTGACCAAAAAAATGATTGAAGCGGCTGGTCTGGCACCAGAGCAAATTGTTATTGAGCTGTCTGAGCAGTTTCAGGTGGAGGACACCGAGTTATTTATTAATGCGGTAAAACATTATCGCGAGTTTGGTTTTAAAATTGCCATTGATGATTTAGGCAGCGGCTTTTCTGGGCTGCGGCTGTGGTCGGAATTACGGCCGGATATTGTGAAAATAGACCGTTACTTTATCGACCAGCTGCACCAGGATCCGATTAAAAAAGCCTTTGTTAAAAATATTATTGAAATAGCCAAAGACACCGGCTCCAGCATTATTGCCGAGGGCATTGAAACCAGCGAAGAGCTGCAAATGTGCCGCGAGCTGGGGGCCGAATATGGCCAGGGCTATTTATTGGGTCGGCCCCAAAATGACTTTCAGGACTGCCCGACCGCGCTGGCGCCGCTGTTGGCCAGCAGCCAGCTGCAGCTGAACCAGGCGCTGGAGCCGGTTATTATTGCTACCCCGGCGGTCGGCCAGGATACCCCGGCACTGGATGTAGCCGAACGCTTTGCTAACGATAAAAGCCTGGCTTGCATTGCGGTGGTGGATAGCGAGCAACGGCCGGTTGGGGTGGTCAGTCGCGGTGTGCTGAATGAAAAATTCTCCCATACCTTTGGCCGGGCGTTGTATCAGCGTAAATCGATTAGCTATTGCATGGAAAAAGCACCGTTAGTGGTGGAAAAAAGCATGTCGATAGACGATGTCAGCAGTTTAATCAGCGAAGATGCCGATGACGCCGGCCTGTATTTTCTGGTTACCGACAACGGCCAATACTATGGCTTAGGCTCGGTGCGCAAAGTGCTGAAGCAAATTAGTGAAAACAAAGTATTCTTTGCCCGCTATACCAACCCGCTGACCTTATTGCCGGGCAATGTGCCGCTGAACCTGCATATCGATACCTTACTGCGCCAGGGCAGTATCTTTAGTGTGGCCTATATCGATATTGATCATTTTAAGCCGTACAACGACATTTATGGCTACAGTAAAGGCGATTTGGTTATCGAGCTGCTGGCGAAAATTATTCAGGCCGAAGTGCCGGCCGGCGAGGGCTATATCTACCACATTGGCGGTGATGACTTTATTGTGGTGTTTACCGGCGACACCACCATGGCGGTGCTGGCGCAAATTCAGTCGCGCTTTAACGACCGGATAAAACACTATTACAGCGAGGCGCATCTGGCGGATGGTGGTTGCAGTGCCGTCGACCGGCTGGGCCAGCCGCTGTTTTTCCCGCTGATTTCTTTGTCAATCGGGGTGGTAGAGCCCGATCCGCAGCTGTGTGTCAGCCAGCACGATGTGTCGGAACTGGCCAGCAGCGCCAAACGCGAAGCCAAGAAAACCAGCGGCCCCAGCATCTTCCACAGCCGCCGCCGCGGCCCGGCCCAGCATATTGCGGTTACAGCAAAAGCAACACGCCCTAGTTAACACCCAACTGACTCAGCAAGGGTAATAACACCTTCTCCACCCGCTCATCAGTTATCTGAAATTCTTGTGGCCGAGACGCCATAATATGCGATGCGCGGCTTTTATTGACAATTTTAAAGCCAGGTTTGGCGAAGTCACCCGCGTTCATACTGCGGCCCAGCAAAATCTCTTCACCACTAAAAGTGGCCGAAACACTATGCTGATCTTTGGGTAAGCCACCGGCCGAAGGTTGACGCCAGAAGCCATTAATAATGGTGTCCTTCAGCCAGGGCAATGCAGTGAGCGGCAGTTCCAGTTGGTTTTCTGTGTCGTACAGTTTACCCTTGCTGATGCGGTAAATAATCAGCAGTTTATCGTCAGTAAAATACTGAACCAGTTTATTAGCAGCATCATCCAGCTGCTCGTCCGTCAGATGGCGATAAGTTGTATTTCGTAAAGAAATATCCGGCAACTCAGGGTAGCTCCGTGAAAAGTCTCTCTAGCCAACATGGCAGTATTTTCTTAATACGGTGTTTAATGGTTCTTTTATTTTAGTCATTGTGACGTATTGGTGATGAGATTGGGACATAAGATAAATTTATTCCGGGTAAAGTGAGTGCATGCTTTCCCGACATTCCAGTATCCGATTTTTTATCCATGTGTCCTCAATCAAGTCTGCCTGACATTTTTATCCAGTATAAGCTGTCTAATATTAACAAATTGCTCAAACTCACCTTGTAGATGAATTTTTTTCAATGATTTCAAACTGGATTCAACGTCTTTAACGTAAATCCATTCGTCATTTGACCAAATGGTGTTTTTAGTTTTATAGGCCTCTGAAATTCTATTCACGGCTTCACTTTTACCATCAATATAGTCAAGCAGCAGGTCTAGTAAATTGGTCTTTGATATTTTCATAAATGTAACCTATTGGACGTCACTTGCTTAGCTTACGGTTTTTTCGCCGTTATTTTTACTGCTTTAGGGATCTGCTCATAAACCTTTCCATTGATTTCTGCGCTGCCATATTTTCTAATTTCAACATTGATATCGCTATAACCAATTTTCTCTCTAGAGGCCCCGAACGATATTTTCTTCACAGCCATATTTGCTATTTCAGCATCTGATAACTCCGAGTTAGCTCCCTTAGCTTTTAAGAATTCTTTCTGAAAGTTCTCTAAATTCTTTTTAATAATTGTACCGTTCAAGAATGTTGGGGGCATGCCGTTGTTTTCTTGGTATTTTTCTACTGACCTGCGAAGCACCTCATCGGTCAGCGAGAAATCTTTACCCTTAAGCACATATCCACGGTTAAAGTTATTATTAATGTAGAATTCTATATTACTATTTTCTGCATCAACATTTGCTTCAGCAAACTCTAATTCGCCATCTGGTCCATCAATGTAGAATTCATAAGCTTGACCATCCCACAACTCTTTACACTTTATATCAGATTTTTCAAAGTAAATGATGTTTTGACCATCGCTAGTCTTGCTCGGGAGCGGCGCTGTAATATCAATTGGAGTAGTAGATCTCGTCTGCTCATTTTCTAATGAATCTGGGCCGGTACTGACCACCTCATGTCCCGCGGTTTTGGCAGTTACCGGCGACGTTGTAGTGGCACCGCCACCTTTGGGTTTGCTGGCTTTGCCGGTGCTGGTAGGGCCGGCGCTGACACTGCCGCCGGCTGCGCCTGTGCTGCCTGCTGCCACATATGGGCTATTGCCGGGTGTCTCGGGTGGCCTGACCCAGCCGTCGGTCAGTTGCCATACCCGCAGCTCGTCCTGCTGAAATAAATGTAACAGTTCGGCTATTACTTGCTGGCTGTCGAGACCGGATAAGTCGGTAGCCCAGGGTTTGGCGTAGCGGTATAAATCGCGCAAGATGCTATCACGCTGCCAGGCAGGCTCGATATCCTGCAGGAAGTAACGGCCATAAATAGTGTCGTTAACTGCAGCTACGGCAGGGGTGCTGGCCATGTCGGTGTAACTGAGCCGGTTTTTGCTGACAAAGTAAATCTGGCCCCACTTGCCGTAAAACAATTGGCCGTCGAACAATAGCGGCTTTAAATCCGCGGGGATTTCCGTTTCCGTGATCATTTCCGCTTCCGTTATCGTGCTTATTAACGTTTAATTAATTATTAGTAGCATTTTGTTTTCTTAACGGCGGCTTGTCAATGCCAAGCTGGGCTGATAAGCGGCGGAATTTCAAAAAAGCGGCCAGTACGCTAAGCTACAGCAAATAGCCTGTGGAGGTTGCAACATGGTTAGTCTGAGCCAGTTAATGAGTAAACAGCCGGTTAGCGTATCACCTGATGATACCCTGGCGGTGGTAAAAGAGATTTTTGACCATGTGAAGTTTCATCACGTGCTGGTAGTGGAAAACAATAGTTTGCTGGGGGTGATATCTGACCGTGATTTGTTTAAAGCTTTAAGTCCCAACATTGGCACCGGCCGCAGAAACGGCCCGTGATCTGGCCACCTTAAATAAGAAGGTACACCAGGTTATGCGCCGCAAGCCGGTTACCCTGCGTGAGCATGCCAAGGTAATGGATGCGATTCATCTGCTGAATACTGAGGGCGTGTCGTGTATTCCGGTGGTTAATAGTGCCAACCAGCCGCTGGGCATTTTAAGCTGGCGCGATATTATTAAAGCATTGGATCGCCAGGTAAATGCCGACAACAGCAAAGGCGAGCAACAGTGAGCGCGATTGCCTTGGATCTCAGAATACCGGCAACCCCGGTTCCTGCGGGCTGATATCATTAAAAAGGCCGGGTGTACCGGCCTTGCTATAAGGGACAGGCTTGACAGCGTTAACTGTTATAGCTGATATGCTGATGAAACCGTACCGTTAAATCTTGTTTTTCCGGGTTAATCGCCAGCTTATCGGCAAAACTGCGCAGCGCAGCTTCCACCTGATTCATAAAGCGGCCATAGCCAGTCTCGGTCATGTCATCGCTGCCGGCGACAATTAAAATATGCACCGCTTCTACCAGATTATCGCCCTGCCAGTCACTGATAAACTGAGCGGCATTATTGGCCGGATCAAAGCCCAGCAGTTGCAGCTCGGCGGTGGTTTCCGGTTTATCAAACTTACTGTTGCGGACCAGCGGGGTTAAGCCATTGCCAATAATGGCTACCCGGTTTAAATCTTTAGCCTGAATAGCGTTTTTCAGATGTTGCTCCAGCTGCTGATACAGCGGGCTGTAATCCAGACTGTCGTTAGCGACATACTGCTGTTTCAGGGCGCGGCTAAGGGGCAAAGTAAGGTGGACATAGGTTAAGGCGCTATGCTCTGGCAGGCTGAGCTTACGGGTAGCATAACGGCCGGCAATAGCCCGTAACTTATAGCCATAGCTCTCGCGATCGCCTTTGCTTTTTGCCAGTAAATCATAGGATAAATGCTGATGATCGCGGATTTTAATCTTCAGGTTCTGCTCAGGCAGTTGTGGCTGCAGTTGCTGCAGCAGCTGTAAAACCCGCTGATGGAAGTCAGCGGCATTGGCCCGGATATCGTTACCGGTGGCTAAAAACAGCAGGCGGATTTTCCGCGCCTGATACCCCGGCCGACTGAACAGGTTTTGCGCTTCATGATAAGCCGGATTATAGAAAAACAGAATTTGCTCAGCCGTTTGAAAAACATGGGCTTCGGTGTGAAAACGCACTACCGGCAGTTTATCTGTGGCAATTAAATGCACATTATGTAAGTTGAGGCTGTCGGCCAGAGTGAACAGCTGCTGGCTGAGTTGCTGATAACACACCTGCTCACTGCTGTAATGCTGGTAAAGCTCCGGGGTGGCTTTAATTTCAGCCAGAATGTACTGGTTCGATTTTGCGCTGGCCGGAAGATAAACTTTATGTTGCGTGCTGATTGGCATGAGAACTCCTGTGTGATCTGCTGCGCGCATTGTACCCTGTTGCGCGCTTTCTCGCCGCTGCTTAGCTGGAAATTAACCCACTATTTTGCAGTTTTGTTGCCAGAGATCAACCCCAGGACCCGCAGGGAGGGAATGACAAGGCGCTTATAGCACCCCGGGGTTAAGCTGCCAGATACTGAAATTCAGCACGGCGGCAAAGCTAACCCATAACAGATAAGGCACCAGCAGCAGGCCAGCGAGCTTATTCTGGCGCCAGAAACACAGCGCGGTGGCAATAATTAACGGCAGTAACAGCAGGATATTGGCAAATGCCAGGGCGCCCTGATACCAGGCGAAAAACAACCAGCTCCATAAGGCATTAACCGCCAGCTGAGCAAAGTACAACCCCAATGCCGCCCGGTGTTGTTTGGTACTGCGCCAGACCAGCCAGGCGGCAACCGCCATTAAGGTGTAAAGCAGGGTCCAGACCGGACCAAATAACCAGGCAGGTGGGGCAAAAGCGGGCAACTGCAGTTCGCGGTAAAAGCTGGCAGCGTTGATTGAACCCAGCGCGCCAATGCCGGCGGCCAGATACGTCAGCGCCAGTAAGGTCAAAAGCATCAGGCCCTGGCGTAATAGTATTGTCAGATGCATAGTCATTCCATTCTCAACGCATTTATGGTCAGATGTACGGTGCCAGGCCAGTTTAGATCAGGCCAGTTTAGCCCAGGCCGTGTTAATCCGGCCAGAATAGAGCATGGCATAATTTTTCAGTTTTTGGCGGCAGCTTGCTGGCAGAGCTGACGCAGCACCTGCAAGGCGCTACTGTCCTGATTGCGGCCATGCGCCAGTACCAGGGTGCGTTCCAGTTGCAGACCCTGGATAGGCCGTAAACTGACATCGCTGCGCTGGCGCAGGCTGTCCAGATCGGGCACCAGCGCGCAGCCGACGCCAGCCGATACCAGGCCAAGGGCATATTCAATGGTTTGAATGTCGGCGCGGATGTCGGGTCGGATCTCCCGGCGCAGCAGTTCAGGATAAAAGGCGGCCCAGGCGTCGCAGGGCATGCGTTTAATAAGGGGTAAGTCGGCAAAATCATCCAGGGCTAATCTGTGCTTGCAGGCTCAGCGGCCAGGCCGGCGGCAGCGCTAATAAATAGCGGTCGTGCCACAGAGGTTGCAGCACTTCGCCGGTTTTAAGTTGTTGCGGGGTAATAATCCGGGCATCGCAGGGCTCGTCCGGCTCGACCAAATGCAGCTCCGAGGCCATCGACCTGCTGACTGAATTCGCGCAGCAGCGCGCTCATTCGTTCTACCCCCAGAGCCTTAATTAAACCCAGCCTGAATTGCACCCGGTTAACCGGCGTGCGGAACGACGCTTTTAATGACTGCAACTGGCCAAGCAGTTTGCCGGCATGGTTATACAACTTGTCGCCATCCTCCGTTGGAGTTACCCCTTTGGGTAAGCGGACAAATAACTTCACCCCCAGCTCCAGCTCTAACTGGCGCAAGGCCGCTGACAACGATGGCTGGGCCACGCAGCACTGGCGGGCGGCGGCGCTGATACTGCCCTGTTCATAGACGGCGACAAAGTAGCTGAGTTGGCGAATATCCATAGGTAAAAGCTATACCAGATACAGAATTAATATATTTTAACTTTATAGCAGGCCGCAGTAGAGTGAGCAACAGGCTTTAATTCAGCACAAAAGCATATTTATCGTCATTTTTGTCGATATTTTTTATCGAACAACAGCATGAGGTAGCGTTATGGCCCGCCCGGTATTTGATTGGCAAGACCCGTTTCAATTATCTGCAATGTTAAGCGAAGAAGAGCGGATGATCCGTGATACTGCGCATCAGTATTGCCAGGATAAACTGCAACCCCGGGTATTAATGGCCAACCGCAATGAACACTTTCACCGCGAAATTATGACTGAACTGGGCGAACTGGGGCTGCTGGGCGCTACCTTGCCGGAAAAATACGGCTGCTCAGCGGTCAATTATGTGTGCTATGGCCTGGTGGCGCGTGAAGTAGAGCGGGTCGACAGCGGTTATCGCAGTGCCATGAGCGTGCAGTCCTCGTTAGTGATGCACCCTATTCATGAATATGGCACCGAAGCGCAGCGCCAGAAATACCTGCCCAAACTGGCGACTGGCGAATGGGTGGGCTGTTTTGGCTTAACCGAGCCGGATGCCGGCTCTGATCCCGCCGGTATGCGCACCGTGGCGAAGAAAACCTCCAATGGTTATCTGCTGAACGGCAGCAAGATGTGGATCACTAACTCGCCAATTGCTGATGTGTTTGTGGTGTGGGCTAAGTTAGACGGTGAAATTCGCGGTTTTGTGCTGGAAAAAGGCATGAAAGGCCTAAGTGCGCCGAAAATTGACGGCAAATTCTCGCTCAGGGCCTCGATTACCGGCGAAATAGTGATGGAAAACGTCGAAGTGCCGGAAGAGGCGATTTTCCCGGAAGTACGTGGCTTAAAAGGCCCCTTTGGCTGCCTGAATAAAGCACGTTATGGTATTGCCTGGGGCGCATTAGGCGCAGCCGAGTTCTGCTGGCATGCCGCCCGCCAGTATACGCTGGACCGCACCCAGTTTGGCCGGCCACTGGCCCAGACCCAGCTGATCCAGAAAAAACTGGCCGATATGCAAACCGAGATCAGCATTGGCTTGCTGGGCTGCTTGCAGGCCGGGCGCTTGATGGATGCCGGCCAGTTAGCGCCGGAAACTATTTCGCTGATTAAGCGCAATTCCTGTGGCAAGGCGCTGGATATTGCCCGTCTGGCCCGCGATATGCACGGCGGCAATGGCATTGCCGATGAATATCATGTGATTCGCCATGTAATGAATTTAGAGGCGGTAAATACCTACGAAGGCACCCATGATGTACATGCGTTAATTTTAGGCCGGGCCCAGACCGGTCTGCAGGCATTCAGCTAACCGTGGCCGAACCGATGCATCCGTGGCTGCAGCAGTTTCTTCAGCAGATTGACAGCAACAGCTTAGCACCGGCCAGCAGTTTGCAGCAGGGCTTAAGTGACAGTGAACTGTACCGGCTCTGGCACAGCCAACTAAGCAGCCGCCTGCTGGATTTGCAGTCGCGCTTATTGCAGGCTAAAGGCCAGAGCTTTTACACCATTGGCAGTGCCGGCCATGAGGGTAATGCCGCGGTGGCAGCGGCACTGCGCTTAACCGATCCGGCGTTTTTACATTACCGCAGTGGTGCCTTTTTTATTGAGCGCAGTAAACAGTTACCGGGTAGTACACCACTGTACGATATGTTGCTGTCGTTCTGTGCCTCCAGTGATGACTCCTATCTCCGGCGGCCGGCACAAGGTGCTGGGCAGCCTGGCGCTGAATATTCCGCCGCAAACCAGCACTATTGCCTCGCAAATACCTAAAGCGGTTGGTACTGCTTTTGCCATTGATTTAAGTAAGCGGCTGGGCCAGAGCGGCAACTGGCCGCATGATGCGATAGTGATGTGCAGCTTTGGCGATGCCTCGGCCAACCATTCCACTGCTCAGGGCGCCATTAATGCGGCTTGCTGGGCGGCGTATCAGCATGTGCCGGTACCAATGTTGTTTGTCTGTGAGGATAACGGCCTGGGTATTTCCACGCCAACACCGCAGGGCTGGATTGAACAAAGCCTGGCCGACCGGCCTGAGCTGCGTTACTTTGCTGCCGATGGCCGCGATTTGGCCCAAACCTTCGCGGTGGCCCGCAAAGCGGCGCACTATGTCCGGACTAAACGCCAGCCAGCGCTGTTACATTTATCCACCGTGCGCTTATTTGGCCATGCCGGGGCTGATACCGAAACCGCCTATCGCAGTAAAAACCTGATTAACGCTGAGCTGGAGCTCGACCCTATTCTGGCCAGCACCGCGACGATGCTGGCGCGCGGCGTGTTAAGCCGGCCACAGTTATTAAATGTGGTGCTCGATTTAGCCAGCCAGATCAGCCGGGTAGCCGCCGTTGCCAGCAGCCGGCCCAAATTACAAACAGCGGCCCAGGTTATGGCCGCGATAGCGCCAGTGCGCCCTGCATTGCCGGCACCACCGTTACCACCAACGGCCATTCGCAGTGCGCTATTTGAGTTCGATAAGCATAACCTCGGTAAGCCACAGCATTTAGCCAAACTGCTGAACTGGACCCTGCATGATTTATTTGCCCAGTACGGCAATACCGTGCTGTTTGGTGAAGATGTCGCCAAAAAAGGCGGGGTTTACGGCGTATCGCAGCATTTAATTCAGGCGTTTGGTGGCAATCGGGTCATTAATACCTTACTGGATGAACAAAGTATTCTGGGGATGGCGATAGGCCTGGCGCAGCAGGGCATGTTGCCGATTGCGGAAATTCAGTTTCTGGCTTATGTCCATAATGCAGAAGATCAGATCCGCGGCGAGGCGGCCACGCTGCCGTTTTTCTCCAATGGTCAGTATCACAATGGCATGGTGATCAGGATCGCCGGCCTGGCCTATCAGCGCGGTTTTGGTGGTCATTTTCATAATGATAATTCGTTTGCGGTATTCCGGGATATTCCGGGCATTATTGTGCTGTGTCCGTCAAACGGTGCCGACGCCGCCTTGCTTTTACGCCAGGCAGTGCAGCTGGCTTATGAGCAGAAACGGCTGGTGATCTTTTTAGAACCGATTGCCTTATATATGACCCGCGATTTACTGGCCCCGGGCGATGGCGGCTGGCTTTGCGACTATCCGCTGCCTGATGAACCGTTACCGGCGCTGGGGGAGCCGGCTGTGTTTAACCAGGCTGCTTACCCAGTCTCAGGCCAGGTCTCGGGCCAGGCCCCTGAGCAGGGCACGGTAGAGCAGCCGGCGCTGACCATTATCAGTTACGGCAATGGCTATTACTTAAGCCGGCAGGCTGCAGCAGAGCTGGCGCAAGCAGGTTACAGCCTGCGAGTGCTGGATTTACGCTGCCTGGTACCACTGCATATTGATGCTATCGTTGCAGCGCTGGCAGATTGTCGCCAGGTACTGATTGTCGATGAGTGCCGGCGGCGCGGCTCGCTTAGCGAAGAGCTGTTTACCGCCTTGCATGAGGCGCGACCAGGCTGTTACCAGTTAAGTAGGATCACCGCAGAGGACAGCTTTATTCCGCTGGGTGCCGCCGCCTATGCGGTGCTGCCGTCAAAACAACAGATTGTCGATAAAGTGCGGCAGTTGCTGGCTGGGAGCAACATAAATGAGTAGAAAAACCGCGCTGGTTGTCTGCCCGGGCCGCGGCAGTTATAACCGGCCAGAACTTGGCTATATTCAGCAGCACTTGCCGGCGGCCAGCCCGTTTCGCCAGCAACTGGGTGAATTTGATGCCCTGCGTGCAGAGCTTGGCCTGGCCACGGTTACTGAACTGGATAGTGCAGCCAGTTTCAGCAACGCCCGCCATATTAAAGCGGAGAACGCCGCGGCATTAATTTTCAGCGCCGGGCTGGCCGATTTCAGCCAGATTAACCGCGACAAATTCGACATTGTGGCCATTACCGGTAACTCGATGGGCTGGTACACGGCGCTCGGCTGTGCCGGGGTGTGGCAGGGCCGCGACAGTATGCAACTGGTAACCAGCATGGCACAGCTTACTGCCGGTGCGGCCGGCGGCCAGTTTATTTACCCACTGGTAAACAGCGATTGGCAGCTGGATATCGACAAACAGGCCCGGCTGGCTGAACAGCTTTACCTGCATCAGGGCGCCTTGTTTATGTCGATAGCCTATGGTGGCTATGCGGTGCTGGCCGGGACCCAGAGTGCGGTGCAGCAGGCAATGCAGGCGCTGCCGCCCTGTGATGAGCGGTTTCCACTGTTACTACCCGGCCATGCGGCCTTTCACAGCCCGTTAATGCAGAGCGCGGCCGATCAGGCGCTGGCCCATTTTGCTGAGCCGCTCTTTGCCACGCCACAGCTGCCATTAATTGATGGCCGTGGCGTGATCTGGCCCAGCCAGCTGGCCCAGCCCAGCGCATTAAAAGCCTATACCTTAGGCCAGCAGGTCTGCGATACCTTTAATTTCAGCCGGGCCATTCAGGTAGCGGTAAAAGAATTTGCGCCCGAGCATATTATTTTACTGGGGCCGGGTAGTGGCCTGGGCGGTGCCGTTGCCCAGAGCCTGATTGCCCTCAACTGGCAGGGGCTGAGCAGTAAGCAGGATTTCAGCCATGCCCAGCAGGCTGACTGTCCCTTTGTGCTTAGTATGGGCTTGCCAGAGCAGCGTCAGCTGGTTTGCTGAAGCCGGCTGTTCGCCGCCTGGATCCTGTCACTTTATTCACCGTTAAAAGCCTGCCATCCGGCGCAAGATCACTCTTTTTGCTTGCTAACATACACTGGTGTATGTATATTGCCGGGCTAATCTGGCCGGACTAGTCGGGCGCCCCTGAGCGCAGAGCCGGCGTTACCATGTCAATACAGGATACACTATGCAAGTTTTCAAGCCGTGGGCTAAACAACTGACCATGCTGGTTGCTGCCGGCGTTTTGCTGCTGGCTGGTTGCAGCGAGCCGCCTGCTGGCAGCGCTGGCCAGGGCCAGCCTGCGCCTGAAGTGGCCGTGGTTACGCTGAGCACCAGCGCAGTCGAGTTAACCACTGAATTGCCTGGCCGTACCACCGATTTTCGGCATGCCGAAATCCGGCCGCAGGTCAGCGGCATTTTGCAGCAACGGCTGTTTACCGAAGGCCAGTTGGTCACAGCCGGCCAGCTGTTGTATAAAATTGACCCAGGCTCTTACCAGGCGGCATTAAGCAGTGCGCAAGCCGCGCTCAGCAGCGCCAAAGCGGTGCAGCACAACGCCCGCTTAAAAGCCAAGCGGATAGAAGGCTTGCTCGGTAATAAAGTTGTTAGCCAGCAGGATGCCGATGACGCCGAAGCAGTGCTAATGCAGGCAGATGCAGCCGTAGCGAGTGCCGAAGCGGCCCTGTTAACAGCGCAGATAAATTTAGATTATACCGATATTAAAGCCCCGATAGCCGGCCAGATTGGGCGGTCACTGGTGACTGAAGGCGCCTTACTGACCGCAAATCAGGCGCAGGGACTGGCGACAATTCGCCAGCTTGACCCTATTTATGTCGATTTAACCCAGTCGAGTAACGAGCTGCTAAAGCTGAAACGGCAACTGCGTGCTGATGATGGCGCGGGTGACGTCCGGGTTGAATTATTACTGGACGATGGTAGCAGTTATGCTGAAGCAGGCAGTTTGCAGTTCTCTGAAGTGAATGTGGATCCGGGTACCGGCATGGTGACGTTGCGCGCGGTATTCCCGAATAAAGAGGGTGACTTATTACCCGGCATGTTTGTGCGGGCCCGCTTGCACCATGGCAGTAATGATCAGGCGCTGTTAGTGCCGCAAAAAGCGGTTAGCCGCACTCCGAAAGGCGATGCCACGGTAATGCTGGTGAATAAAGATAACCAGGTAGAGCTGCGGCCGGTAACTTTAGGTAACAGTTATGGCCAGAACTGGCTGGTCACCGCGGGTCTTAGTAGTGGCGAGCAGGTGATTGTCGCCGGCTTACAAAAAGTGCGGCCGGGCGTCACTGTTACTGTGGTTGACGCTGCGGACGAGGAGTAAGCGATGGCGAATTTCTTTATCAGCCGGCCTATTTTTGCCTGGGTTATCGCCATTGTCATTATGCTGGCCGGCCTGCTGGCCATTAAACAACTACCGATAGAGCAATATCCACGCATTGCGCCACCGGCGATCAGCATCAGCGCTTCATACCGCGGGGCATCGGCGCAAACGGCAGAATATGCGGTAACCCAGGTGATAGAGCAGGCGATGAATGGCCTGGACAACCTGATGTATATGTCGGGCAACTCAGACTCGTCCGGTAACGTCAGCCTGACTCTGACCTTTGAAACCGGTACCGATGCTGATATTGCTCAGGTGCAGGTCCAGAATAAACTGCAGCAGGCGTTGCCGTTGCTGCCGCAGGAAGTGCAACAAAACGGTGTGCGGGTAGCGAAATCGAATGGCGGCTTCCTGATGGTTGTCGGCTTTATCTCGGAAGATGGCAGCCTGGAACGCGACGACATTGCCGATTTTGTGGTGGCAAACGTTAAGGACCCGCTCAGCCGGACCAGCGGTGTCGGTAATGTCCAGGTGTTTGGCAGCCAGTATGCAATGCGAGTCTGGCTGGATGCTGACAAACTGAACCAGTACCAGTTAACCCCGGCTGACGTTACGGCGGCAATTCGGGTGCAGAATAATCAGGTAACCGCCGGTCAGTTAGGTGGCGCGCCGGCGCTGGAAGGCCAGCAATATAATGCAGCTATACTGGCCCAGACCCGGCTGACCTCAGCCGAGGAATTCGGCCAGATCTTACTGAAAGTTAACGCTGATGGCGCCCTGGTAAAACTAAACGATGTGGCGCGGGTTGAGCTGGGCGGTGAAGATTACTCAGTAATAGCCCGTTACAACGGCAAAATGGCCACCGGTTTGGCGATAGAACTGGCGACCGGTGCTAATGCCCTGGATACGGCGGCGGCAGTTAAAGCCAAGCTGGCCGAGCTGGAGCCGTATTTTCCGCAGGGTTTAAGTGCGGTTATTCCTTATGACACCACGCCTTTTGTTGAAGTTTCCATTAGCTCAGTGGTACAAACCCTGATTGAAGCCATTATTCTGGTCTTTCTGGTGATGTATCTGTTTTTACAGAACTTCCGCGCGACGTTAATTCCTACCCTGGCGGTGCCGGTGGTGCTGCTCGGCACCTTTGGCATTATGGCGGCCTTTGGTTTTACCATTAACACCCTGACCATGTTTGGCATGGTGCTGGCAATAGGCTTGCTGGTGGATGATGCCATCGTCGTCGTCGAAAATGTCGAGCGGGTAATGAGCGAAGAGGGCTTAGGCCCGGTAGAAGCCACCCGCAAATCGATGGGCCAGATCACCGGAGCATTGGTCGGTATTGGCCTGGTGCTGTCGGCGGTATTTGTGCCAATGGCATTTTTCGGCGGGGCTACCGGCGCCATTTATCAGCAATTCTCGATTACTATAGTTACGGCCATGGCCTTGTCGGTGTTGGTAGCGCTAATGTTTACCCCGGCATTGTGTGCCACCATGCTTAAACCGGTTAATGGCAATCATCAGCAGAAACGCGGCTTCTTTGGCTGGTTTAATCGTGGCTTTGATCGCAGCAACGCAAGCTATCAGCGCGGCGTAGCCGGCATGCTGGCGCGGCCGAAACGCTCAATGCTGATCTACGGGGTGATTGTCGCGGTGATGGCCTTGATGTTTATGCGCTTACCCACCTCGTTTTTGCCGGAAGAAGATCAGGGCGTATTTTTAACCATGATCCAGTTGCCAACCGGCGCCAGCCAGCAGCGAACCGAGGCGGTAATGGACCAGGTAGCCGCGCACTATGCTACCGAAGATTCGGTACGGTCGGTGTTTACCGTGTCGGGCTTCAGTTTCGCCGGCCGCGGCCAGAATATGGGCCTGGCGTTTGTCAGGCTGGCTGACTGGAGTGAACGCAACGAGGCAGACAGTGTGCAGGCTGTGATCGGCCGGGCCTGGGGCTTTTTTGGTACCGTCAAAGAAGCCCAGATTTTTGCCTTTAACCTGCCGCCGATTGCCGAACTTGGCCGGGCTACCGGTTTCTCATTATTTCTGCAGGACCGGGGTGGGATAGGCCACGAGGCCTTGCTGAATGCCCGTAATCAGTTACTGGGGATGGCCGCAGAGCAGCCCAGTCTGCTTGGTGTGCGGCCCAATGGTATGGAAGATGCGCCGCAATTGCAGATAGAGGTAGATCAGTTAAAAGCCCAGGCCTTGGGGGTGTCATTAAATGATATCAACCAGACCTTGTCGATTGGCTGGGGCTCGACCTATGTTAACGATTTTACTGACCGTGGCCGGGTGAAAAAAGTGTTTGTGCAGGCGGAGCCGGAGTTTCGAATGACCCCGGAAGATATTCAGCGCTGGCATGTGAGGAACAGTAGTGGCGAGATGGTCAGTTTCAGCTCGTTTGCCAGTAGCGAATGGGTATACGGCCCGCAGCGGCTGGAACGCTACAACGGCGTGGCGGCGATGGAAATTCAGGGCGAACCGGCGCCGGGCACCAGCTCGGGGGATGCAATGGCAACCATGGAGCAGTTAATCAGCCAGTTGCCGGACGGTATTGGGTTTGAGTGGACTGCGACGTCTTATCAGGAAAAACTATCAGGCTCGCAGGCACCGGCATTGTATGCGCTTTCTATTCTGGTGGTGTTTTTATGTCTGGCTGCGTTGTATGAAAGCTGGAGCGTGCCTTTTGCGGTGATACTCGTGGTACCACTGGGCATTATTGGTGCTTTAACGGCGGCTTATCTGCGGGGCATGGGTAACGATGTCTATTTTCAGGTGGGGCTGTTAACGACTATGGGGCTGGCCTCGAAAAACGCCATCCTGATTGTCGAGTTTGCCCGTGAGCTGCAGAATCAGGGCAAGGAGCTGACAGCGGCTATTCTGGAAGCGGTGCGCCTGCGCTTACGACCCATCATTATGACGTCAATGGCCTTTTCGCTTGGTGTATTGCCCTTAGTTCTCAGCTCGGGTGCCGGCTCTGCCAGCCGCAATGCCATTGGCACCGGTGTGCTCGGTGGCATGATTTCAGCCACGGTGCTGGCGGTATTTTTGGTGCCGGTGTTTTATCTGGTCGTTATGAGGCTGTTTGCTAAAAGGACCCCGCCAGCCCGCTAGACGGTTTTAAAATCAGTACCTTTGCCAGCTAGTCCGTTTTGCAATTGCGGTTAGCTGGCTTTTTTATGGTTGGCGTTACTGTTTCCAGCCTGGTTGCAACGGATTTTCGCGGTTCAGGCTTTTTTCAGGCCCAACAGCATGGCGTCAATTAACTTAGGCGCGTGCTGCATTAAATCGCATTGCTGCGGCTTTAACAAAAAGTGGCTGATAATGCCGCCAACGTACATATGCAGCGCAACGGCTGCCAGCCGGGGGCAAACTCCAGTGCGTAACATCCCGGCCTGCTCAGCCCGTTCAAATGCTCTCTGCATTACCGCAACTGCGGCTTCATCCAGTTTATCCTGCTGGTTGACCGCCGGGTTCAGCTCATCAATATACTCACAGCGATGGAAGACAATGGTCAGCACTCTGTGGTGCTGTTCACTGGAAGCAATAAGGCGCAGGCCATTACTCATTAGCTCATGCAACTGACTGAACGGGTCGGCAGCCGGGTTGTTATCCACTGCCGCCAGCAGATGCTGAAAGGGCAGGCGCACCCGCTCCAGCATGGCGTTAAATAAGTCTGCTTTGTTCTGAAAATGCCAGTAAATAGCACCACGGGTTACCCCGGCTGCGGCGGCAATCTTCTCCAGCGTAGTGCGGGAAACCCCATGTTCAAAAAACAACAGTTCGGCTGCATCCAGAATAGCGGCACGGGTGCTTTCCGCTTCGGCTTTAGTACGTCTTGCCATAGTTAAAAGTGGTTAACATGGTTAAAAAATAACATGAGTTTATACTAACAGATCAATGGCGATAGCTCTAATGGCATTAGCGGCAGCTGCAAGGCTGGTTGCGACAGGACTGTCGGCCAGGCTGGTGGGCAACACAGGTAAACAAGGGCCGGCAAAAACAGATGCCCGTTAGCAGGGAGGACCAGCGGGCATCTGCAACAAACCTTGCGCCAGCAACCTGCCATCATCTGTGGTGAGATGGCCGCTGGCGGGGTAAGCCGGGCTTAGAACTGATAGTTCAGGCCAACGGTCATCATTGATACGTCAGACTCAATCAGGCCTTCATCTTCGTCTTCAAGATCGGGCAGCATAGTATATTCAGCGACCAGACTTAAGCGGTTGGTCAGATGAAAAGTAGCACCTGCACCATATATAAAGCCGCTTTCGGTGGTCGATTCAGAGCCGGTCAGTCCTGGAATATCGTAGGCAAAACTGTATTTAGTTTCGCCATAGCCCGCGGTGGCAAACACAGCAAAACGGTCGCCCAGCGGTAAGGAGCCTTTGGCCATCAAGGCCATATGGCGGTCGATGTCATAGCGGGCGGAGTCGGTGTCATCAAAAATTTCTTCGTCTTCTACGCCAACAGCATAGCGGGCCTCGACGGCCAGAAAGCTGGTAAGCTGCAGACCGGCATTAACTCCGGCTACCCCAAAATCGAGATCGGTATTGGCAAAATCGGATTCCAGTTCTACTTTATGCTGGCCGTAGTGGCCACCGAGGTAAAAGCCTTTGTCGTAAGTTTGGGCAGCAACTGCTGCTGAGAAGAAAGATCCAACGAGAACGGCGCTTGTAAGTAGCTTATGCATAGTGACTCCTTAATTGCGATTACGACGATTAAAGTCACTAACAGGTATAACAAAGCCTTGATGAATCAATTATTAATATAGTGTAATTATCTGTAATTAATTTTGGTTTATTTAATAACAAAATCAAAATACTGCTCGGTGTATACCGGCGGCTGATGGGTAAAGTGCCACCATTCCATGCTGTATACCTTAAAATTGGCACTGGCCATAATATCCAGTAATAACTGACGGTTAGCTTGTTGAGTCTGGTTGATAGCCGGGTGGCCGACATTGGAAACCGGGTCGAACATATCAAAGGCTGAACCCATGTCCAGCGGTTGCCAGTTGCCATCGGCATCCAGCCGGGCCAGAGTTAAATCGATGGTGCTACCGCGGCTGTGGCCAGATTTCTCTGCAATATATTCGCCGACCAGCTGGTCTTTAGCCAGGTTGGGGTAATACTCAGCCTTGGTGCTGGTGTCAGCTAAATCTTTGGCCCAGCGCATAAAATGGTTTACCGCCCGCTGCGGCCGGTAGCAATCATAAATCCACAGGGTTAAGCCCTGGGCGGCGGCGGCTTGCTGCGCTTTTACCAAAGCGTTAGCCGCGTTTTGCTGCAAATAGCATTTATTGGCCTGATAACCATCGACCTGCATGCCGACAAAATTGTCGCTGCCCAGATACGCCATATGAATTTGGGCATCGGGCACCAGGCTGGCCACATCAGTAAAGTCGGCTGGTACGGCCGGCTCGCTCTGCTTAGCGGTTGCAGATGCCGCGATGGCCATTACCAGTAACGCCAGCAGACAGAAAGGGGACAGCAGGGCGATGTTCATCATTATATCCTCGTTAAATCGTTATCCTCGTTAAATCATCAATATGCCGGCGATTACAAAGCTTAGTAGCGCGATGGCGCCACAGACCAGGGCATAAGGCAGCTGGGTTTTTACGTGCTCCAGTAAGTCACAGCCGGCGGCCACCGAGCTTACCGCGGTGCTGTCGGAAATAGGTGAGCAGTGATCACCAAATACCCCGCCGCTTAATATCGCGGCCAGAATAAGCTGCGGTGGTAAACCCAACAGGCTGACCATTGGCATGCCGATAGGAATAAGAATAGCAAAGGTGCCCCAGCTGGTGCCGGTGGTAAACGAAATTAACGCACCGGCTAAAAACAGCAGCGCCGGAATAAGCACCTGTGGCAGGTTTTGATCAACAATGCCGGCAATAAAGGTGCCGGTGCCGAGCAGTTTTAAGCTGGAGCCGAGCGACAGCGATAACAACACGATGGTAACCAACGGCAGTAACTCACTGATGCCTTTAAAACCAATATCGACCAGTTGCTGGTGGGCAAAGCGGCGGCTAAGCAGCATCATAGCGTACACCACCACGCAGGACAGCGCGGTGGCATACAGCACCGATTTGGAGCCCGAGCCCTGCACCAGCTGACCATTACCGGTTAACAACATAAAGCCGAGCATGGCCGCTACCAGCGTAACCAGCGGTACCAGCATATAAGCCGGGTGGCTGGGCTGCGGTCTCAATTTCGCTGTGATGCGACAACGTATGCAGCTGCTGTTCTGATTTACGCATCGGCCCGTACACCTTGCCACTGATAATGGTATACAGCACCACCACCAGAGTAATTAACGCATAGAAATTAAGCGGTATGGTGCCAATTAAAATAGCCACCGGACTTTGGGGTAAATCGATAGGTGCTCAGCAGCCCCAGAATATAAGCACCCCAGCCGTTGAGTAAAATAATAATGCAAATAGGGGCGCTGGTGCTGTCGATAATATAGGCCAGGCGGGCCCGGCTCATTTTAAATTTATCAAACAGGCCGCGCGAGCTGATACCCGCCGTTAACGAGCTTAAATTCGATTCTATAAAGGTTACACTGCTGATAAAAAAGGTTAGTAAGCCGGCCTGGCGGCCATTGCGGGCGATACCTTTATTCACCAGCATCGCCACCGTGGCCGACACCCCGCCGGAGTAGCGCATATAGGCCAGTAAGCCACCGACCAGCAACGAGAACATTAAAATACGGGCGTTGTCGGCGTCACCGGTAACGGCAATAATCCGTTCCAGGGTCTGAATGCTGCCGTCAAGTAATAAACCGGCACCAAAGCTCTGGCCATTTTGCAGAAATATCAGCAGCTCGAGGTACAGAGTGATAATAGCAACGCTAAAATCACTTCTTTGCGCCACAGTACCACGGCAATGGCGACGACCGCCGGAAGTAGGGTTAACCAGTCTGCCACCATCGGCTCCTTTTTATTATTTTTATACAGTTACTTTTATACAGATAAGCATGCCGGCGGGCAAGCCAGCCACTGGCGTTTTAACAGTTTTCTGCTTTACTTAGTGGGTTCTAAATTATCTGGTTATTAATTTTATTAACCTTAAGTTTGCCTTCGTGGTTCGGTCAGCAGTAAGCCGGTGAAATGCAGCATCAATAACAGGGAGTGCCGGTTATGCGTTTGTTAAAATATGCGGTGGTGGGGTTACTGTTTTGCAGTTTTCTGGCTGAGGCTGAGTTAATCCGTGGTGCTGGTCGAGCCTCAGAAACTTCGACCAGGCCGCAAAGTTATGGCTTATTTGATAACAGTTATTTTAACGACAGCTATCTGCTGGCCGGCGCCCCGGCTATTGATCGGGTTAGCTTTACTATCGGCGACCTGCCGCTACTAGCGGTGCCGCGGGAGTGTTGGCTGATTACCGATTTATTGCCGCCGCCGGAGTTCTGGCAGGAAGAGCCTTGCTATTACCAGTTTGAACTGGGTGCGCAACTGGATTTTGAAAGTGCCTTAATTTGGGATTTCCCCTCCGCCTTTGCTGCTGAATTTAGCTGGACCCTGACTCAAGGTGAGCAAAGCTGGGCGTTTTCCGCTTTGCGCGAGAATGGCTTTAACCCTGCAGCTGCTATGCCGGATGATTTAGTGCCGGGCGAATATTGGCTGACCTTTAACAGTACTTTTTATTCCGGCGCAGATAGGGATTTTTATTATCGCAATGATCGCGATGAATGCGGTCCTGTGTTTCTGGATGAAGGTGATGAACGTTGCTATTACTACCTTGGCAATCGCTCTGATGTATTGAGCTTTAGCTCGCCGTCTGAGCAGGTATTTATTCTGGAGCGCAGTGCAGTCCAGGTGCCGCTGCCGTCTACTTTGAGCCTATTTGCCGGCTTAGGGTTGCTACTGGTTGGCCGGCGCAGGTTGCTTAGCTTGCGCCAGCGCTAGCCGGCGCTGTTCTGCCAGTGCATTATCCAGTTGCTGGCGCAGTTGCGCCAGCTGATCTGGCGGTATAGTCTCAAAAATCGGATCGTGAAAAGTCCACCACTCGCGCCAGCCATAGGCCATCGCTTGTTGCAGTTCTTGTAACGCTAACTCATTTTCGCCTTGCAAGGCTGCCAGTCGTGCTGCCAGATGATTCAGGTAGCTATCGCGCAACTCGCTTTGCATAGCAGCGTGCAGCTGTTTTTGGCAACGAGCCTTCAATTCTGCTGCCTGCTGCTGTTGTCCCTGCTGGTTAAGTGCCCATGCTATTTCAATAGCCGGACTGCACATCGGCATGCCATATAAGTCTTCCGAATCAAAAAGCGCATAGCTTTGCAGTAAAAGGTTTGCAGCCTGCTCCTTATTGCCTGCCAACATCTGGTACCAGGCCATCTCGAATTGTAGCCAGGCATCATCTGGTTGAGCTGCCAGTTTAAATGTCATTTCTTTAAAAAGAGTATCGAAATCGCTATTGCGCAGCAGATAACTATTTCGAAACCGCGGATTATCTGCTAGTTCTGGATGCCTGTCTGTCAAGCCAAGACTTAACACTAAACCAAGGTAGTTGCGGCGATAGCCTGTATTTTCCGGCGAGATCTGATGGGCATATTGCCAATGCCGCAGACTGTCAGCCAGCAGGCCTTGATTAAAGGCAACCAACGACATGCCAACATTGCCCAAAGGTGACTCGGGAAAGTCTGAAATTAACTGAGTGAAGCTATCTGTGGCTTCAGCAAACTGGCCACGGATCGCCTGTTCATAACCGCGGTTATACAGCACGGCGATCGATACCGGATCCAGCTGATATGCCCGTTCCAGTGCTTGCAATGACTCATCATACTTGCCTTGCTGCTTGAGCAGCAGATACTGCCACATATGGGCTACTGCCAGGTTGGGGTTAAGCGCTATCGCCTGCTGATAAGCGGCCAGTGCCGGCTCAGGCTGCTGTTGCAGCTCGAGCATCTTGCCCTGAATGGCATAGGCTTCGGCGAGCTCTGGCGCCCGGCGCAGTGCCTTTTCCAGATATTCAGCAGCCAGCTTAGTGGCGATATCAACGTCAATAATGCCAAACTCTTTACTGCCATCGCTAAGCAATAACAGCGTATCGGCCAGGCCGACGTAAGCCAGCGCATATTCCGGATCCTGGCCGATGGCTTGTTCAAATAACTGACGGGCTTGTTGCATCGCTTCGCTGGTTTGTAACCGGTATTGCTCGCGGGCTTTTAAGTAGCTGACATACGCATCGGCACTTTGAGTGCTGGCATTGGCTGATAAATCCTGTAGCGAATTGCCGTCTTTTAAGCTGGCCTGCAAGGTATTGGCAACCGAGCGCGCCACCTCGCTCTCCAGCGCAAATATATCGGTTAGCTCTCGCTCAAGCTGCTGACTCCATAAGGTCTGGCCGCTGCTGCCATCGAGCAGTTGCAAATTAATCTGTAACTGCTGGCCTTGCAAACTGATGCTGCCGCTAAGCAAGGTGGCGACACTAAGCCGGCTGGCAATCTCGGCCAGGCTTAGTTGCTGGCGGCTCAGTACCTGGCCGGAGCTGGCAGCAGCGACGGTTAAGCCGGGGCTGCGACCAAGCTGACTGCTGATTTCCTCAGCCAGGCTGTTGGCCAGTAATTCCAGCTCAGGGTTAGCGTGGTCCTGTTTTAACTGACTAAAAGGCAGCACGGCAATAGAGTTGGCTGCTAATAAACTCAGCGCTGCCGGCTCACTGTTGGGCCGGCTAAGTAAATAATACTGATAACCCAGCAGTGCGCTGCAAAGACTAACCAGCAATAAGCCTGTACGTTGTTTAGTGCCAAATATTACCGGCATATGGCCATCAGCACGGGCAATTAACTGCAGCCGACCATGCTGATACTGATAAAACCAGGCCAGATAGCACACTAAGGGCGTGGCCGCTATCAGGCTGATCGCGATAATAGTGCCGGGCAGCGGCGGTAGCTGTAACAGTTGGCTGACCACCGCAACAACTTGCAGTAATAGCCAGACCAGAACAAGGTAGGCCAGCACAGTGCTAAGCACCTTGCGCTGGCGTAGTCGCCGGTAAAACTGACGGGGGTTAAGCAATTGGACACATCCCTGCTGAATTAGCTTTTGCTAAGCTTAGCCCAGAGTTGGCAATTGTGCAGAGTGATGCGTATTGCCGGCTGTGGTATGGTTGATAACAGTTTGGGGCTAAATTAATGAAAGAGAGGATGCTATGTTAAAGCGAGTATCGTTATGGTTAGCGTTAAGTGCCGTGCTGTCAGGGCTGGCAAGCGCAGCAGATTATACCCAATTCACCGCCCCCGGTTTGGCGAAAAGCCAGATAACTCACGATGATATTGCGCCGCTGATTGACTATTACCAGCAACAAGACTGGCTGGAGGTAAGCGAGCTGGGCCGCTCAGTTGAGCAGCGACCGATGTACTTGCTGAAAATTGGCCACGGAGAGCGCAAAGTGCTGGCCTGGTCGCAAATGCATGGCGATGAACCCACGGCTACTGCCGCTATTTTTGATTTGCTGGCGGTGCTGGATGCCCAGCAACAGCAGCAGGCGGGAGCAGACAGTAAACGGGCTGGCTGGCAGCAAAATGTTACCTTGTATCTAATTCCAATGCTGAACCCGGACGGTGCCGAGCGTAACAGCCGCTTTAATGCCCTTGGCATTGACGTAAACCGCGATGCGCTGGCGCTGCAAACCCCGGAGGGGCAGCTGTTAATGCAGGCAGCAAAAAAAATTAAGCCGCATTATGGTTTTAACTTGCACGATCAGAACCGCTACCATGCTGCCGGTGACAGCAAAAAACCGGCAACGATCTCATTACTGGCACCGGCATATAACGAGGCGCGTGAGATAAACCCCAGCCGCCATGCCGCCATGCAGTTAGTCAGTGCTGTAAAGCCGCTGCTGGATAAAGTGTTGCCTGAGCAACAGGGCCGCTACAATGACGCTTATTCAATCCGCTCCTTTGGGGATACTTTCTCGAAGATGGGGATTAGCACGGTACTGGTGGAAGCGGGTGGTCAGTTTAACGACCCATTCCGCCAGCAGGCCCGGCAGATAAATGTGCAGTTGTATCTAAGCTGGCTCGATCTGATAAGTACTGGCCGTTACCGCGAATATGATTTAAGCGGCTACAACAGCATTCCGATGAATAACAGCGGCGGCATGAAAGATTTAATTATCAGTAATATCAACCTGCCAAAGGCTGATGGCAATGGCGTACTGGCAAAGGTAGATTTAGCCTTTACCGCCGGTGGTAATGGCCGGGGCCAGGTGGTGCTGGATGAAATAGGCGATGCCAGTATTTATGGTGGCTATTACACCCTGGATGCCAGCGGCATGCGCTACAGCGCTGGTAAAGCCTACCCGCTAACCGGACCGCTGACCTTAACGGCAGAGCGTTATGTTCAGCTGCTGGCCGATGGCTACAGCCATTTCAGCGGCGAAGCCGGTTTACTGAACAATAGTTCCGGCATGCCAGTGGCGGTAAACCCGCGAGGAGTGAATAAGCCCTGGCCACAACGCCGGTTAACCACCACTTTTCTGCTGAGTAAAGACAACGCGGTACAACTGGCCGTAGTAAATGGCCGGCTGATCAGGCTGGCCGATGCCAGCTTGCTTGATGCCTTTAGCGGTAATTAAGCCGCAATGGCAGCTTTAACCTTTACCAGCACAGAGCCGCTGCTGCCAGGCCAGCAGCGCGGCCAGTAATTTACGCACATTAGCCTGAATTTTCTCATCGGTTAAATCGCCGTCTGTATCGAAGGCGCCACTGAAGGCGTTGGCAAAAACTTCGGGCTGATTCAGCGGGTGCAGGTTCAGATAAACACAGACCTGGCGTAAGTGATACTGGGCCCGGCTGGAGCCCATACCGGCGGCTGAGCCCATAATAGCGACCGGTTTACCGCTTAGTAAATGATTGTCAGGTTCACGCGAGGCCCAGTCCAGCGCATTTTTTAACGCGGGCGCCAGTGAATAGTTATACTCCGGGCAAGCCAATAGTATTGCATCTGCTTCAGCCATTTGTTGCAGCAAGGTTTCTACTGCCGGCGGTTTGGCACCCAGGTCGGCATTGTAAAACGGCACCTCCATTAAATCGGCCAGGTGAATTTTCATACCCTCAGGGCAGTGAGCCATGGCGTAACGCACCAGCCCGCGGTTGGTGGATTTCGCCCGCAGGCTGCCACAAATTGCTAAAACATTAATGCTCATTTTAACTCCTTTTCGTTCAGACCGGTTTTCAGTGTAGTTCATTTGCGCCAGATGTCGTGCTCGATCCTGATTCGGATTAGCCGCCTGGGTTCAGCGCCGGTAAAGTTGGCGGGGCGACAATAGCCGTTATACTGTAGCCTGCTATTCTGATTACTATTTACGCTTCGGAGCCCACTATGCGTTACTCACTCAGCCTGCCTGGCAGCACCTTGTTTGTCAAAACGTTATCCACAGCAGGGTGCACAGCACTTGCTATGGTTTTACTAAGCGGCTGCCTGCCGGAATCGGCCCGTCCGACGGATGAGCCGGTGCAGCAACAGTCACCCACCCCGGCTGATACCAGCCAGAATGCGCTGGACTGGCCCGGCAGCTATCAGGGCGTGCTGCCCTGCGCCGACTGCCCGGGTATTAAAATGACTTTGCAACTGGATGCCAACCAACGGTACCGGTTGACTCGTTACTATCAGGAGCGGGCCGATGAGCCTGAGCAGACGGAAGGCGAATTTCGCTGGAGCAGCGATGGCCGGCAGATCCAGCTGGACGATGCGACCAATAGCCAGTTTCTGGTCGGTGAAAACCGGGTGTTACTACTTAGCCCGCAGGGTGAGCGGATAACAGGTGAGCTGGCAGATCAGTACTGGCTGGATAAACAGCAAGATGACACGCTGCAGGCGGTAGAGGAGGAATTAAATATTGCCGGTAGATGGCAACTGACCGAATTACTGCAAAAAAGTGTCGATGCCGACAACAACGTGTATTTGCAGTTTGACCAGGCGGGCCGGGTTAGCGGCTTTACCGGCTGTAACAGCCTGACTGGCGGTTATCAGTTGCAGGGACCACGGCTGAGCTTTACCCCGCTGGCCACCACCCGCAAAGCTTGCCTGCAAGACAACTTAGAGCCGCAATTGCTGGATGTATTAAGCAAGGTTGATAATATCAGTGTCGCTGGTGACGAGCTTAGCCTGAACCGGGCCAGGATGGCGCCGTTAGCCCGGTTTAGCAGAGTCATTGCCGCAGAGGATAAGTAACTGAGCTTAACGCCGGGACTTATAAACGCCCGACGCCAAGTTGTAGAGCAGGTGGTAAATCTAGTTGTAAATTAAATAGGGTTGGCGCTGCGCAGCGAAAGCCTGCAACGCGCTTTGCCAACTGGCGCGGATTTGCTGCTCGGTTAAGCCTTGTTCGATTTGCTGACGCAAGGTAGCGCTGCCGGCCAGTTTATCCATAAATTCCGGTGAGGTAAAAAAAGTGGCATTGTGTTCAGCAAATAACTGCTGCCAGTTGATTAAATAGCTTAAATCTAAACCGCCGGCCTTAATCTGGCGCAAGTCCTGGCCTTTGCTGGGGGTGTCTTTTAATGGCGGATTAAGCGCTGCGCCGGGTGTTGCCACCGGGGTAAAACTAAAATCTGCCAAACTAAATTTGTCATATCCGAGCACCTGAAACGGAAAGGGCGTGCCGCGGCCGACGCTTAACGGCGTTGCTTCAAAAAAGCCCAGCGACGGATACAGGGCAATAGCCTGGTCATTGGGTAAATTCGGGCTTGGCGGTACTGGCAGACTATAGGACATATCGCGCTGGTAATTTGCTACCGGTATAACGGTAAGATCAAGCTCTGCGGCCTGATTTATCCAACGCTCACCTTTGATCATTTGCGCCAGCTCGCCCACAGTCATGCCATGCAGCAGCGGGATAGGGTGCATACCAACAAAGGACTGAAAGGCTAAATCCAGTACCGGGCCATCCAGATAACGGCCATTCGGATTAGGGCGGTCCAGCACCAGCATCGCCACATTATGCTCAGCGGCGGCCTGCATCAGATAATGCATAGAACTGATGTAAGTATAGTACCGCACGCCCACATCCTGAATATCGAAAATAACCAGATCCAAAGCCTGCATTTGCTCAGCACTGGGTGCCTTACTGGCGCCATACAGGGACAACAGCGGGAGGCCGGTTTTACTGTCAACGCCGGAGCTGACGTTAGCGCCGGCATCATGGTCGCCTCTGAAGCCATGCTCCGGGGCAAAAATACTAACGATATTGACCTGGTTTGCCAGCAGCACATCTACCAGGTGCTGGTCGTCTACCAGTGAGGTCTGGTTGACCAGCAGGCCAACCCTTTTACCTTTAAGTCGCGGCAGATAGGCAGCCAGCTGTGCTGCACCCGGGGTAATTTGCGCCGGACTAACGGCTTGCGGCGAAGCAATTTGTTTACTGCATCCTGTCAGACCCGCCAGCCACAGCACAGTTAGTACACTCAACAGCAGCTTCATTGTCCGGCCTCCAGTGCTTTACTGACAAAACCTTTGCTATCGGCCAGTGCCTGCTGACAACTGGCCAGGTCCTGTCCGGTCAGTACCAGTAAAATGGCCAGCTTAGCGTTCATGTTAGCCTGGAGTAAGGCGGCGTTGGCGGTAACACTGTCGCAGTCAGTTGCCTGCATCACTATCCGCACCGCGCGTGCTTCCAGTTTCTGATTACTGGCGTGTAAATCGACCATCAGGTTCTGGTATACCTTGCCACTTCGCACCATAGCCGCAGTGCTGAGCATATTCAGCAGCATTTTCTGGGCAGTGCCGGCTTTCAGCCGGGTTGAACCGGTCAGAATTTCCGGGCCGGTTTCAGCGCAGATAGCAATATCGGCAGCGGTCAGAATAGGGCCGCTGGCATTGCAACTAATAGCGACAGTAGTGGCGCCCAGCTGACGCCCATAGGCCAGAGCACCTAAAACATAGGGTGTGCGACCACTGGCGGCAATGCCCACCAGCACATCGTCCGGACCGAAGTTGATGGCGCTCAGCTCTGCCACGGCCAGCTCCGGGCTGTCTTCAGCGCCTTCCACGGCCTGTTGAATCGCTTTGCTGCCGCCGGCAATTAATGCTACCACCTGACTGGCTGGTACGCTGAACGTCGGCGGGCACTCGGCGGCATCTAAAATACCGAGCCGGCCGCTGGTGCCAGCACCGAGGTATATTAAGCGGCCGCCACATTCAAAGGCCTGAACAATAGCATCGACGGCCTGAGCCACGTTGGGCAGACAAGGCGTAATGGCGGCGGCAACCGTGTGATCGGCCTGATTAATCAGACTGACAATGGCCAGGCTATTTAGCTGATCCAGTTTGGCAGAGGCTGGGTTTCGTGCCTCTGTGCTCATTCCGGCCAGCTGTTGCAGTAATTCAGATTGACTCATCAGACGCTCACTCCGTAAATTCAGGGTTATACATCAAGCTGTGCTGGTGCGGGCCAGTTGCCTGGCAGCCAGGATCAGGCCGCCATCCAGGGCATCACCGCGGGGGGCTTGTAACAGCTGGCTGATGTCATCGCTCAACAGGGGCTGGCTGCTGGCCGCCAGGCCGCCGAGTAACACCACCGGCAACTCGCGTTGGCCGCGGCAACAGTGAATAAGTTCAGCGATAGCAGCGGCTTGCTGGCGCAAAATCTGTTGGGCTAATGGGCAGTTGCTGTGGCTGAATACCAATGGTGCCAGTGCGGCAAAGTCGGTGGCGCTGGCTTGCTTTAACCAGGGCAGCACCGTGCTGACATGATCGCCGCAGTGCTGGCCCAGCGCCCGGGTTAGCGGGCTGGTCAGGCCCTCGTCACTGTCCAGTTGCCACAGCAACTGGCGTACGGCCAGCTTCCCCAGCCAGGCCCCACCCCCTTCATCGCCAATATTAAAACCCCAGCCACCGGTTTGCTGCTCGGTACCATCAGCAGACAAGCGCATTGCCACTGAGCCAGTGCCCAGCGCCACCATCACCACAGGCTGACCATTGTTCGCACCATACAGAGAAGTACGGGCATCGGTAGTCAGTTGCCAGGCAGCAAAATTAAGCTGCAGTTGCTGACAAAACGCACTGTACAATTGGGGGTTACCGGCACCAGCCAAACCAATACAGGCCATTACCTCATTCAGGCCAATACCGGCTTGCTGGCATAGTTGCAAACTCAGTTGGCGCACCGTGTTAATTGCCTGCTCCAGATTATTAGACAGCTGGGCGGGGCCACCTGCTACCTGCCATTGCCGGCCACTGACCACGTGCTGTAGTCGGGCCAGGGTTTTACTGCCTCCACCATCAACAGCCAGTAAATACATTTAATTCTCCAGATTGTTTGCTGCCGGCCCAGGTGCTACCAGCTGGGCTTCCGGCCGGGGCTTGCCTGTCAGGCAGACTAACCAGGCAACCAGCGTACCCAGACATAATTGCCAGGTAAAACCCAAATCCCAGCTGGCCAGGGTCGGGCTGATTAATTGCAGCAAATAGGGCTGCAGCAGTAAGGTGACAGTAAAACCTGCCAGCAGCGCCGCGGTAACGCTGGTGCTGTTGCCTCTTTGACTAAACAGCGCAGTAAAAAATACCCCCAGCAAACCGCTATATGAAAATACCATTACGCTTAGCGCAAAGGCCAGTAACGGCATATCAGAATATTGTTGCCAGTAAAAACACAGTACGGCCATGCCGGACAAGGTAACCGCTGTTAATAACATCGCCCACTGGCCCGCCCGGACATAGTGCCGGTCACTGGTCGCCGCCTTACGCCGCTGGCGCCAGGGTTGATATATATCGGCAACCAGCACTGACGCCATCGAATTTAAGCCAGAGGTAATGGTTGATAACGCCGCAGCAATAACACCGACCACCACCAGGCCACGCAAGCCTGATGGCATTTCATTTAAAACATAATACATAAAGACGGTAATTTGTTCACCGTTAAAGCTGCTGCTGTAGCTGGCATCGTTACTGAATACGTCGGGCCGCTGGTAGTAGATATACAATAATAAGCCAATCACTATAAACACCAGCATCACCGGAATTACCAGCAAGGCTGATGATAGCAGGGCTTTGGCGCCGCCGGCCGCTGTTTTGCAGGTCAGCACCCGCTGCGTCATGTCCTGATCGAGACCGAACGCCGCAATGTTCAGCAATACAAAGCCCGTTAACGCGGACCAGACAGTAAATACGCCACTGCTACTGAAGTCGGCCCGGAAATCAAACAGCTGTAACTTAGTGCTGCCGTCAGCCAGCGGTTCACTTAATACAGCGTATAAGCTGGCCAGATCCAGTTGCAGACTGCTGTACAGATAGCCCAGCACCACCAATGCCGCCGTAACGTAAACTGCGCATTGCATAGCGTCGGTGTAAATAACCGAGCGAATGCCGCCGGCCATGGTGCAGGCCAGACCGATAATGGCCAGCAATATAATAGCGGTGACCACGCTCCCCGCTTCAATATTACTGAATAACAACATGGCAACGGCCAGCGCGGCCATGTACAAGCGGGCACCACTGGCAAACACCCGGCCAAATAAATACATTTTACCGGCATGGTTTTTGGCTGTGGCATTAAAACGGCTTTCCAGCAGTTCGTATACTGTGGTGACTTTCAGCTGATAGTAGCGCGGGATCAGCCATTTAATGACCAGCAAGGTGGCGATAATGGCGCCGATGTTGCTGGCCAGATAGGTTAGATTGCCGCGAAAGCCCATGTCAGGGCCACCGAGGAAGGTGGCTGCTGACTGCGATGTCGCCAGTACCGATATCGCAACCAGAAAGGGCGGCATAGTGTTACCACCGAGAAAATAGTCACTGCTGTTATTCGCCTTGCGCCGGTTAACCCAGACGGCCAGCGCAGCCGAGTAGCAGGAAATAACTGAAAAATACCGTCCAGTCTAAAAACGTCAGTTGCATGGCAGCGTTCCCGAAGCGTGGTTTTACTGTTAATTTTTATTTAGCGGCGCGCCGGCACTGGCGGGCGTGGCTTTTTTTTGTTTTACTGCTGGCTGTTCTATAACAAAGGTTACTTTACCAAACGTTACCTTAACATAAGCGGAGTAAACAGTGTGTCGGATCAGAAAAATTGCTGGCGACGGTTGTTGCTGGGAAGTGGTATGTTGGCTGTTGCGCTGTCAGGCGGTTTGGCGATGAGTAATCAGACGCAACCTGAGCCGGCGCACACTCAACCGGAAGCTACTGGTCCCCAAGCCGCTTTAACCACAGCCAGTGTCCGGCAGATGCTGGGCCAGAAACTGATGCTTGACCTGCGTTACTACTGTCAGGAAGCCACTCCGGTTGGCCGCTGTCGCACCCCGTTAACCAGTCTGCCGCCAGAGCTGGCGCAGCTTATCAGTAAATATGATATTGGCGGGGTCATTTTATTTGCCGAAAACCTGGAAGACAGCCAGCAAATTATCGCGCTGAACCGGCAGTTGCAGCAAGCTGCAGCAAATTCTGAATTAAAGCTGCCACTGTTTATCGGTATTGATCAGGAAGGCGGGCGGGTGGCGCGCTTACCACGCCAGCTGGCTACGTCATTCAGTGGTAATATGGCAATTGGCGCGACTTATCCGCAACATGGAACCCATTTTGCAGAACTCACCGGTACCATCCTGGCCGATGAGCTGCTGGCATTGGGAATTAATGTCAATTTTGCGCCGACGGTGGATGTTAATGTTAATCCGGATAACCCGGTAATCAATGTCCGGGCCTTTGCAGAAGACCCGGCCACAGTGGCAGAACTTGGTGGCGCCATGACCGCGGCGATGCAACAGCGCGGCGTTATTGCGGCGCTGAAACATTTTCCGGGCCATGGGGATACCCACGTCGATAGTCATCTGGGCTTACCGCAGGTAGCGCATAGCCGCGAGCAGATTGATCAGGTTGATTTATTGCCGTTCAGCACCATTATTACCAAGCAACAGCCGGGTATGATCATGACCGCGCATATTCAGTATCCGGCGCTGGACAGCAGTACCTTTAGCGCCAAAGACGGCCAGCAGATGGTGAAGCCGGCCACCTTGTCGCGGGCAATACTGCATGATTTGCTGCGCCAGCAACTGGGTTATCAAGGTTTGATCGTCACTGATGCGCTGGATATGGCCGGCATCAGCCACTTTTTCAGTCCACATGATGCCGTTATTGCCACCTTCGCGGCAGGCGCCGATATTGCATTGATGCCGGTAAAGCTGCAGAGTCCGGCCGAACTGGCTGACTTAGCGGCTTTACTGACCACTCTGGAGCAGGCTGTGGTCAATGGCGAGCTTAAGCGCAATGAGTTGCAGGCGTCTTATCAGCGGATCATTAAGCTGAAGCAACAGTATCCGCTGATGCCAGAGACCACTGCAGCGGCACAGCTGGCAAAAGCCGATGCGTTGCTGGGCAGTCCGGCTCATCGCCAGGCTGAGCTGGCACTGGCTCAGGCGGCCATTACCCGGATCCCGGCAACGGAAAGCGATACTGCCGAAACGCTACCGGAACTTACCGGTAAACGGCTGCTGCTGATTATGCCTGATAGCAATAAAGCCGCGGCACTGAGCCTGGCATTGCAGCAACAAAGCCGCCAACCCCTTGATATTCAGAGCCTGAGTTTATTACAGGACGATCTGAGCAGCGCTACAGCACTGCTGGCTGCAGCCGATGTGGTGATCAGTGGCTTTATTACCCCGATGCCGTCACTGGCAGAAATTGGCGGCATGGATGATGTCAGTGCCCTGGGCCCGCTGGCTGCCCGTTATCAGCGCCAGCAGCAGGATTTTCTGAGCCTGCTGCGTCAGGTAGCGCAGTTACAACTTCCGCATGTATTTATCAGTCTGCGCGCGCCTTATGATGCTGCTGTTTATGGCCAGTACGCTGATTTGTCGCTGGCCAGTTATGCCTACAACAGCGAAGATAAGGCAATTGCCGCTGGCGACCCCGGTGCAACCTATACGGCGCTGGCCCGGGTGTTGCTGGGACTGGCCGAGCCAACCGGACGTTTACCGGTAACGGTAAAACCTGCCCCGGCTGAGAGCCCGGGGCAGACTACATTACAGAAGCCACAGCAGGCACCTTGATGCTGAGATGGCTGAAAGCCCATTGTGATGCCATTCTGGCAACCCTGCCAGCACAACGGTTGCTGGCACTGGATGCATTGCGCGGCTTAACCATTACCGCGATGATTCTGGTGAACAACCCGGGTAGCTGGAGTCATGTCTATGGGCCGCTACGCCATGCCGAGTGGCATGGCTGGACAGTGACTGATCTGATATTCCCTTTTTTATTGTTATTGTCGGCCTGTCGTTGCAATTCAGCCTGCGCCAGCAGCGCAGTCAGGCTAAAAGCAGTCAGGCCAACCGCCAGCTTATTCGCCATGCAGCAGTACGCAGCTTAAAGCTGTTTGGCCTGGGGCTGTTTCTGGCGCTGTTTTACTATAATTTTGCCGACCCGGCTTACAGTTACATTGAGCAGAAGCTGCAGACCCTGCGCTGGCTGGGAGTGTTGCAGCGCATTGGCCTGGTGTACTTCGCTACGGTATTGATAGTACTGTACTGCGGCACCCGCGGCCGGATAGCCTGGCTAACCGGGCTTTGTGCGGTGTACCTGTTGGGTATGTTGTACCTGCCTTATCAGGACAGTCAGGGCAATACCTTCAGTGGTTTGTTGTTATTCGGCAACAGCTTTGCAGCCTGGCTCGACCATACGCTGCTTGGTGCCAACACACTTATATTACCGCGAGGCTACGCCCTTTGCTTTTGACCCTGAAGGGATCTGGTCGACGCTGCCGGCCACGGCCAGTTGTTTAAGCGGTGTGCTGCTGGCACAGTGGTTACAAACCGAGCATAGCCTGGCCCACAAGCTTCGTGGCCTGCTGCTGACAGGCGTAATAGCCGTGTGGCTGGCCGAGTTATGGCATTTTAGTCTGCCAATTAATAAAAGCCTGTGGACCCCAAGCTTTGTGCTGTTAAGCACTGGCTACTGTGCTATCGCTTTAGCGGCCTGTACCTGGTTAAGTGATATCAAACGCTGGCGGCGCTGGAGTGCACCTTTTGTAGTATTTGGTGCCAATGCGATATTGTTTTATATGTTGGCCGGCATAGTGGCGCGGGCACTGGTGATGGTCCCGGTTGGCGACGGTTTACTGAAAGGCTGGTTGTTCAGCCAGATTTTTCAGCCGCTGTTTGGCGATCTGAATGGCTCACTGGCCTTTGCGCTGGTTTTTCTGGGGCTTTCTTATCTTTTCATGCACTGGTGTTACCGAAAAGGCTACATTTTTAAAGTTTAGTGGTGCAGCCAGGGGGCAGCATTTGCATTTTGAGCACCCTGCAGTAAGCTCAATAACAGAATAATAACTAAGTGACGTGTTTATGCGCCGTATTACCCTGCTAGTGGCATGGCTGTTGTTAACTGCCAAAGGGTTACTTTTTTTTGCCGCCGTGGCCAACGAGGCTAACTTGCCGGCCAACCGGCAACTGGTAGTGGGAATTTACCAGAACCCTCCAAAAATCTTGGTGAATGCTGATGGCACGCCGACCGGCATTTTTGGCGACTTGTTAACCCGCTTGCGCAACAGCAGAACTGGCAACTGAAACCGGTAAGTTGTGACTGGGCATACTGTCTGGAGCTGTTGGCAAGTGGTGACATTGATATCCTGCCTGATGTGGCGCACAGCCCGGACGCGGGCGCAGGACATGAGTTTCCATCAAACCCCTGTGTTATACAGCTGGTCAAGATTATACAGTCTGGCAGATCACAACATTAACGGCTTATCAGAACTAGCTGGCCGCCAGGTTGCCGTATTGGAGAACAGTTCACAGTATCATTTTCTACAGCAATACAGTCAGCAGCAGCAACTGGATATCGGGTTACAGCAGGTAAAATCGCTACAGGCAGCTTTTAATCTGGTGGCAGCCGGTGGCGCTGATTTTGCTGTGGCAAATCATCTGTTTGGTAATAGCCGGGCAGCAGAGTTTCAGCTGCAGGTAAATCCACTGCGGTTTGACCCGGTTGAGCTGTTTTATGCCACAGCTGCAGGCCGGAACCCGCAAATATTAAACGCTATCGAACGTCAGCTACAGCAATGGCAGGCTGATCCGCAGTCCTATTACTTTCAGACCATCAACCGCTGGAGTGAGCCGGGCTCTGCCGATAGAAATAGTGTGTCCTGGCTGCTGATCTGGTCGGCATTCAGCAGCCTGCTGTTGCTGCTAAGTGCAGCGGCATTACTTTGGTATCACAGGCGCAGCAAACGCCAGCTCAGTCAGCTGCAGCTAAGCCAGGACCGGCTGACCACGATCCTGAACAGTGTTGACGCCCATATTTATATTAAAGATAAGCGCTCGCGCTATCAGTACGTTAACCATAAGGTAGCAGAGCTGTTTGGCCGGCCACCAGCACAAATTATTGGTCATACTGACAGCCTGTTTTTTGATGCCAAAACGGTTAGCCAGCTGCAGGTTAATGACCAACGGGTGCTGGTGGATGGCGAGCGGATTGTCGAGGAAGAAATAAATACCACTGCTGACGGCAGCCAGGAGCACGTTTATTTGTCGGTAAAGCTGCCACTGCGCCATGCCAACGGTGAAATATATGCGCTATGCGGTATTTCAACCGATGTGACTGAGCATAAGCAAAATCAGGCTGCTATTCACCAGCTGGCGTTTTACGACTCACTGACGTCGCTGCCCAACCGCCGCTTATTGCTGGAGCGGCTGGAGCAGGCCTGGAGTCTGGCTGGCCGTATTCCCTGCCAGGGCGCGGTACTGTTTATTGACCTGGACCATTTCAAAGATTTAAATGACACCCTCGGCCATGCTGTCGGGGATGAGCTGTTGAGCCAGGTCGCCGGGCGGCTGGGCGAGCAACTGCGTAAAAGTGATACCCTGGCCCGCTTTGGCGGCGATGAATTTGTCGTGTTGTTAGCCGAACTGCAGCCACGGCCAGATTTAGCCGGTCAGCGGGTAGAGCTGCTGGCGATGAAGCTGATGGATATTCTCAACCAGCCGTTTCAGCTGGCAGAGCGTACTTATACAATTAGTGCCAGTATTGGTATTGCCATGTTCAGCGATGCAGACAATATTGATGAATTGCTGCAACGGGCTGATTTAGCCATGTACGATGCGAAAAACCGCGGCCGAAATCGTTACTGTTTTTACGACAGTAAACTACAGGCAAAAGTGTTGGCCCGCTCTGCACTGCATACCGGTTTGCGCCACGCGTTAAGTCAGCAGCAGTTTAGTCTGTATTTTCAACCGCAGTATCATAGCAATGGCCAGGTGCTGGGTGCTGAGGTGTTATTGCGCTGGTTTGATGCCGAACTGGGCCCGGTTTCGCCGGCCGAATTTATTCCCCTGGCCGAGGACAGCGGCTTAATTTTGCCAATCGGTGCCTGGGTATTGCAACAAAGTTGTCTGCAGCTGGCTGACTGGCAACATGACTCACAGAAGTCATACTGGCATCTGGCGGTTAACTTAAGTGTCCGCCAGCTGCATGATCCTAAATTTGTTGAGCTGGTGCGTAATACATTGCAGCAAAGTGGCGCTAATCCGGAAAATTTAGTGCTTGAGCTGACCGAAACTCAGTTGCTGGAAGATATAGAAGCGGTTATTGAAAAAATGCAGCAGCTTGGTCGGATGGGTGTACGCTTTTCGCTGGACGATTTTGGAACCGGCTATTCGTCACTTAGTTACCTAAAGCGCTTGCCGCTTAACCAGCTGAAAATTGATGGCAGCTTTGTCCGCGATTTACTGGACGACCCCAGTGATGAAGCCATTATCCGGACCATTCTGGCACTGGGTAATAGCCTGGAGCTAGCGGTTATTGCTGAAGGTGTGGAAACAGTAGAACAATACCTGGCCTTGCGACAGCTGGGTTGTCAGCAATTTCAGGGCTATCTGCTGGGACGGCCGGCGCCGGTTGACGAGTTAAGTACAGTGTCTAAAAGGCCGGGGCTGGAGCAATGAACGGGCGGTATCGCTAAACTCAGGGCATTAAGACCACAGCGCCAGCCGGCCCAGAAACAACTGGCCATGTTGCGACAATAACCAAATCAGTAAAATGCCATTGCCGATAATGACCAGTAAAAATTCTCTTTGAAACAAAAATTTACGTTTTTTGTGTGACAGTTTCTTCTGGGCCAGTAACGCGCCGGGCCAGCCCCCTATTAAGCTGAATAATTGCAGGCTCTGCTCAGGCAAACGCTGGCGCTGACGGGCTATCGCTGCCGCTTTGTCAGCCCGGTACAGCCAGTAAGTGAACAGACTGGCTTCTATATATAAAATAGGCAGCACATAAGGCAGGGTGCCAAACAGCAGGGCAATAACCACCAATACCAGAAAGGCACAACGGAAATACAAGGCAACATCCTGGGTGTAATCGAGATCAATGACCTCTGACTCAGGCGTGGGTGCAACTTTAGCGGGGGAGGCGATAACCTTGAGTTGGGTAGCAATAGGCCGGTCCTGCTTATCTTTCCCCAGGCTGAATTGCAGGCGGCAGCCTTCCGCCGGGCGGATTTTACTGTCAGTGAAATCACGGATATGGAAAAATAATTGCCGGCTGTTGTTATCCGGGGCAACGGGAACCGCTGTTTCGTTATCCGGCACAAACCTGTCCGGCACAACAAAACCGAAACCTTTATCGTCGCGCCAGTGCACCACTTTTCCGGTCAACTGTACTGGTTCTGTCAGCTGCATTGACTGTTACCAAATTGACTATAACCAAACAACCGCTGTTGCGATGGCCTGAGTGTATCAGAAGTTAACTGAACAGTGGTTTAACTAGTTAGGAAATACTCAGCCGCATAGATAAGTCGATAGCCTGAACATGCTTGGTCAGGGCACCGCTTGAGATAAAATCGACGCCGGTTGCGGCCAATTCTGTCAGGCGTTCAGCGGTAATGTTGCCCGATACTTCCAGCTTTGCCTGACCATTATTCAGTTTTACTGCTGCCCTGATATCGTTCATGCTGAAATTATCCAGCATGATAATGTCGGCGCCTGCCAGCAAAGCCTGCTGTACTTCGGCAAGATTCTCCGTTTCCACTTCGACCGGTTTACCCGGAAAGTTCTGTCGTGCCTGGGCCACTGCCGCCTGAATAGAGCCTGCGGCGGCAATATGATTTTCTTTAATCAAAAACGCATCAAACAAACCAAAACGGTGGTTTAAGCCACCGCCGCAGTGCACCGCATATTTCTGGGCAAATCGCAAACCCGGCAGGGTTTTTCGGGTATCCAGCAGCCGGGTATCGCTGCCGGCCAGCAACGTGGTATAACTGGCGGTTACCGTTGCGGTGCCGCTTAGCAACTGCAAAAAATTCAGGCCACTGCGCTCGCCAGTCAACAACAAACGGGCCGGGCCTGTCAGCCGGCATAGCAGACTGTCGGCAGCAACCTTGTCACCATCTTTCACCTGCCAAATGACAGTAACCTGACCACTGGCGGATAATTGGTTAAGCTGCCTGAAAACCTCATCTACCCAGGCAGTGCCGCAGACCACACAGGCTTCGCGGCTGATAATAGTGGCACTGGCCTGCTGGCTTGCCGGAATTAAGCTGGCAGTAATGTCGCCGTCCGTCAGCGGCAGAAAGCCTAAATCTTCGGCCAGCGCGCTTTGCACACTACGGCTTATTTCCTGAGCCAGAAAAGGATGATGGGGTGCTGCAGTGACTTGCTCTGTCATATTAATTTCGCTGAATTAGGGTCAGTTGGTTACCTTGCTGGCGGAATTCTAACTGGTTTAACGCACTCATGCCTAACAAAATCTCGGTACCTCCTAAATTGGGTACCACACTGGCGCTTACCTGTTGCAGCACGATATCGCCTAACTGTAATGACTCGATCTGGCTTAAATAGGCGGTAGTAATACCGTTGGCAGTAGCCACCTGAATTTGCCGGCCGCGGGGCAGACCGAGTTTTTCAGCGGTGCGCTGGGCAATGGCGACAGTGGTGGCGCCGGTATCGAGCATAAAGTCAACCGGCTGGCCGTTAAGCAATGCGGTACCAATATAATGACCCGCCCGGTTACGGATTAATACCGTGCTGATTTCGCCGCCACTGCCCTGAATGCTTTGCAGCTGCTGGTTCGGGTTATGCTTGCCGGTCAGGTAATCCTGAAAAAACAGAAACAACATAACCAGCAGCAGTAGCCAGGCTAACCAGCTAAAAGCGCTGGCAAAAGGCGTTCGTTGCTCGGGTGCTTGCATTCATTGGCCTCAACCTTGACAATAGTGCTCTAGCTTAATCACAGTAAGGGCTAAAGGCAAAAATTCCGATGAAAACTGCTACGCAGCCAAGGTGTCCACCGATCCTGCAACGGCCTTGCACGCACTTTGATGAGCGACCGGCCGGCGAGCCGGTAAGTTTACTGGTTATCCATAATATCAGCTTGCCAGCCGGCAACTTTGCCAATGCGCCCCAGCAGGGCAGCTATGTTGACCAGCTGTTTTGCGGCACGCTTGATTGGACTACTCAGCCCGATTTTGCCTCATTGCAAGGGGTCAGAGTCGCCGCGCACTGCGTGATTTGGCGTGATGGCCGTATTTTTCAGTATGTGCCTTTTGCCAAACGAGCCTGGCACGCTGGCAAAAGTGAGTTTGCTGGTCGGGCCAACTGTAACGATTATTCGATAGGTATAGAGTTAGAAGGCTGCGATAATATACCGTATACTGAGCAGCAGTATCAGAGCCTGATAGCCTTAAGCCATTACTTGCTGGCAAGCTATAAGCAGATTAGCCCACAGCGGATTGTCGGCCATTGTGATATCGCGCCCGGGCGTAAAACCGATCCGGGGCCGGCGTTTGACTGGGCGTATTACCGGGCCGCAATTCGGGCAGCAATAAAGGAGAGCAGGGAATGACGTTAATCAGTATGTTGCTGGCATTAATTATTGAGCGGCTGGCGGTGCGCAGCGACGCCTGGCAGGCTCAGCGTTATGTCAGGGCTTATTTGCGTTTTAGTCTTAGAACACCACTGGCCGGGTTGGCCCGAAATTCACTGGGGCAGTATTTATGGTTGCTTTTACCGGGTGCCGTGGTAGCGCTGGTGCTGTGTCTGGTAGACAACCGCCTGCTTACCCTGATAGTTAATACTCTGGTACTGCTGGTCGGTATTGGTTGCTGGCACTATCGGCAACTGTATAAACAATATCTGAATGCCCAAGAGCGTGGTGATGCCGAGGCTGCTCATCTGGCAATGCAGCAAATACGGACGGAAAGTGGCAGCAGTTTCGAGCAAAACAGCTATGGCCAGACCTTAATCTGGCTGAATTTCCGCTATTACGCGGCCACGGCATTTTGGTTTTTATTGTTGGGTGCTTTCGGGGTTATAACATATGCATTGCTGCGCCAGCTGCAGGAGCCGGTAACAGTGGCAGCGACGGAAACGGCAGCCACGGATGAGGCAGTGGTGTCAGCTTATGCCGAATTGCAGCCAGATAGCAGCGGCCCGGATGCTGTTCATTATATGACGTTCTGGGCGCAGTGGTTGCCAACCCGATTATTCGGCCTGGGCTTTGCTTTAGTAGGCTATTTTTCGCGGGCATCAAATGCCTTACTGGCTTACTTTATGGATTTTACCACCGACAACGAACAAGTGCTGACCGAGGTTGCAGTTGCTGCTGAGCCACTGGAGCAGGAACAAATTAACACCCTTGATGAGAGCAGCGCCATGGTGCAATTAGGTAAACGCAATATGCTGTTCTTTCTGGCCCTGGTCGCCGTGTTAACCCTAAGCGGCTGGTTACCCTGAGATGGCGCAGTCTGCAGAACAATTACTTCCTTACATCGCGGCAACCTTTGATCAAATGCCGTTCAACCGTTTGCTGGGGTTACAGGTAAGCCGGTTTGCCGATGACGAAGTTGAAGTACGTTTCCCCTGGGCTGAACAGCTGGTGGGTAATCCTATTCAAAAAATTTTACATGGTGGGGTGATTGCCACCGTGTTGGATGTCGCCGGCGGCATGATGGCCGTGGCCAGTGCCCTGGGCCGGTTCAGCGACATAGATCAAAGTGAGCTGGTGCAGCGATTTGGCAAAATGAGCACCATTGATATTCGCACTGACTACCTGCGGCCAGGCCGGGGAGAAACCTTTATTGCCACTGCCAGAGTGATCCGTGCAGGTAACAAAGTGGCAGTGTGCCGGATGGAACTGCATAACGAACAAGGCGTGCATATTGCACTGGGTACCGGTACTTATCTGGTTGGCTAAAGGCCAATTCTCTGAGGTTGCACAATGTCGTTAAGCAGGGAACAGAAGCTTGGTGGTGCTTTCGCCGCCAGCGCTTATACCCTTTGGGGCATCGCCCCATTATATTTTAAACAAATAGATTTTATTGCCGCCACAGAAATTCTGGTGCACCGGATTGTCTGGTCGTGCCTGCTATTATTGCTGGTGTTATTGGCGCTGAAGCAGGGCGCTCAGCTTATCCGGTTAATGCGCCAGCCAAAACTGATGCTCTGGCTATTGTTTACCGCGCTCATCCTGGGAGCCAACTGGGGGCTGTTTATCTGGGCGGTTAACAGCGATCATATGCTGGAAGCCAGCCTGGGCTACTATATTAACCCGCTGCTCAATGTTTTATTGGGCATGTTATTTCTGGGCGAACGGCTGAGAACTTTGCAGTGGCTGGCCCTTGGGCTGGCAGCAACAGGTGTGGTGATTCAGGTGGTTATCTTTGGCTCTATACCCTGGGTTGCGCTGGCGCTGGCCGGCTCTTTTGCCATCTACGGCTTACTACGTAAAAAACTGGCGGTAGAGGCGATAACCGGGCTGTTTGTTGAGTCTTTACTATTGCTGCCGCTGGCCTTATTTTACTGGTGCTATTATGCCGATAGCAGTGCGGTAAATATGTTGAATAACCCGCTTGGCCTCAATGTGTTATTGGTAGCTGCGGCCTTTGTGACGACTATTCCGTTACTGTGTTTTATTGCCGGTGCCAGACGCCTGCAATTGTCGACCATGGGCTTTTTTCAGTATATCGGGCCCAGCCTGATGTTTGTGTTTGGGGTCTGGTTGTATCATGAGCCCCTGCGACCGGCCAGTTTAATTACCTTTGGTTTTATCTGGCTTGCCTTGCTGATATACAGTTGGGATGCGTGGCGCCATCTGCGGCACCAGCGCAATATATTACGCAGCGCAGTATGTTAAACCAGACTGCAGAATAAGCTTGTTTAAGTAACAGGAGCATCTTATGCCTGGCCCGTTAGACTTAATTGCAGTTATCTGGTTTTTTATACTATGGATAGGCTACACCCTGTTTGCTAAACGTAAGGCCAAGGTGGTCAGTTGTTTATCGTTTGAGCTGCGCCGCAAGCGCACTGACTGGATGCAGAAAATGCTGACCCGCGACAACAAGATGGCTGATGTCGGATTAATCTCCACCCTGGAGCGCAATGTCACGTTTTTTGCCTCCAGTTCGCTGCTTATTTTAGCGGGTTTACTGACAGCCATGTCATCGGCTGAAAAGCTTAGTCTGATGTTGTCAAATTTGGTGCCTTGGGCTGACTATACCGAAGGCTCCGTCCAGCTGAAATTGCTGTTAATGACCTTTATCTTCGTTTTTGCCTTTTTTCAGTTTACCTGGTCATTACGTCAGTACGGTTTTTGTGGCGTGTTGATTGGTGCAGCGCCGGATGGCCGTGATTTAACAACAGATGATCAGGCCTTATATGCCAACCGGGCAGCCAAGGTTATTGACCAGGCCGGCCACTCGTTCAATTATGGTTTGCGCGCCATTTATTTCTCGTTGTCTGCCCTGTCGTGGTTTATTGACCCCATCTTGTTTATGATCAGCTCGGTGGTGGTGATGATAGTGATGAAACAGCGGGAATTTCACTCTAAGGTGCTGAAAGCTTTGCAAGAATGTTAAGCAGTGTCAGTCGTTCTGATCAGGCTAAGGACAGGTGATCAGGCTAAGGACAGGCACAGTGAGCAGATTGTTGACAGGCACAACTAGCAGATGGACAGGCACTGAGTAATTGTGGACAGGCACAACTAGCAAGAATAGGGCAAACGAGCTGTTCATTAGTTTACATGCAGGGCAATGCGGCCAAAGTCTCAGCAGCCAGTACTCGTTTGGTCAATACCTGCGCCTGATGCGAATTTTTCGCTCTTTTCAGCCATAACGTTCCCTGGGCTTCAGGTTGATGGCCGGTAAGATATGCGTTGCTGAGGTAATTGGTAATTGGTCAGGCGGTGTCGCGGTGGGCGCGTCGGCTAAAGTGTGTATTGTAGCGCGCTTCGAATTGGGTAGCCCGTGTCAGCCAGTCTTGCTGACTGAGATTAAGGCGTTGCAGGATGGGGGGTAGCGGTTTGGTTGTGCTACCGGGTTGGCTTGGCCGGATAGCGCGGCTGGTATAGTCCAGAAGCTCAAGATAGTCGTGCAGGCTGAACTGAATACCTTGTTGCGGTTGGTCAACTAGCGCCCCCTCGAAACGCAGCAAGGGCTTGAGGGCGTGGCTGAAGTGTTGCAGGCTGCCTTGCCGGGTTTGTTCAGCAATAGCGTGTGCTAAATCGAATGTGGGCGTCAGTCGCTCTTTGATGCTGGTGTAGTCTGAGCGCTCTGGTGTCTCGGCCATGTCGGCGCGAACCGGGTTCAGGTCGACATAAGCCATACAGGATAGCAGAGCCTCTTCGGTGAGCAGTGCCTGAGATTTGAATCTGGCCTCCCAGAAGTGGCCGGTGCAGCCATCTTCCTGATTGGCCTGACGGGCAATGGGCTCGTTGAGACATTTCATAAACCAACTGAGGCTGGTCAGGCGCTGGCGATAGACCTCGACACAACTGTTTACGGTGTCCAGCTCGGCGGCACTGAGAGCACTGCCGGCCAGATAACGTTGCACCAGCAGAGTTCCCTTAAAAGACTGGTCCAGCGCAACAGCACGTCTTGAGTCTTCCAGTCCTTTGCCTGCTCTGGCTGGAGTTTAACCACGATGTGCAAATGGTTAGACATAATGGCGTACGCACAAATGTCGATAGCAAACAGTGAGGCCAGCAGGCGAATGCGCTGTTCAATCCAGGCCCGGCGGTGTTCGTAATTTTCACCCGTCTCACTGTCAGTACCGCACAAAAAAGACCTGCGCACGCAGCGGGAGACGACATGGTAGTAAGGTGTTTCCTCGACGGCGATGAGGGCTTTGCGGGGTCTGGGCATACCGCACCTGATAACTGTTTAAATATACAGTAAAACTAGTTGTCGATTACCTGGCTGTCAAGATTTGGTGAGGGGAATGGTCTGAAGTCTGGATGGCTTGCTCTGTTATGTGCCTGTCCAGGTATAAGTTTTAACTCGGAGGCCGTACAAGGCCAATTAGGCTAGATGATTATCAGAGTGAATAATTTATTCACTCTGACCCTTTTTGCTGAGGGATTAGCGCCGTTCAAAGGCTTTTATTACCCGGGAGACACCGTCAACATTGCGGGCAATGTCTACCGCTTTATCTGCCTCAGGGCCTTGTACTAACCCCATTAAAAATACTTCGGCATTCTCGGTAACCACTTTAATATTCAGGCCAGCGACATCATCATCGGCCAGGAGCTTGGTTTTTACCTTGGTGGTGATCCAGCTGTCGCGGGTGCGGGTGGTTAACGACGTGCTGTTGCCAAGCCGGATCTGATTATGAATATCCCGTACCCCAGGGGTATCTTTTATCAGCAATTCTGCCTGTTGTTTAATCGTACTGTTGCTGACCTGGCCGGTCAGTAAAATAACGCCGTTGTAACTGGTAACATTGATGTTGCTGCCATCAGGGATGCTGTCTGCGGTACCTATTGCCCGTCTGGCCCGGATTACAATACTATTGTCGTCCAGTTGTGAGCCCAGGGTGCGCCGGTCATTTGCTGCGCTTGCCGCAGTTGCACCGCCGGCGACGACAGCGGCGGCACAGCCCTGCAATAAAACAATGGCGACAGTCAGTGCGATAAGTTTGCTGATGTTCATAGTTCTCCCTGCTGTGGAAACAGCGTAGTGTCAATTAGTTCGCAAATGCAATGCAGTAAAAAGGTGTAGCATTCAAATACCCGGGCCGATCGGTGCGCCGGTACTTTTAGTTCGACATCCTGTTGGTTCAGCAGGCCAGCAAGGTCGCTGTCGTTATCAATAGTTAGTGCCACCACTTTCATATCACTGGTGACCGCTGCTTCGACCGCTTTAATTAAGCTTTGTTCGGAGCCGGTAAGTGAAATAACCAGTAATACATCAGTCGGGCCGCCCAGTGCTCTTACCTGGCGGGCCAGATAGTCCTGATTAATATGGTTATTAGGGTGCAGGCTGGACACGTCATTTTGCAGAGCAAGTGCTGGCAAACAAGGACGTTCAGTTTCAAACTGGTCCAGTAGCAATTGAGCGAAATGACCAGCCAGGCCGTGACTGGCGCCGGCACCACAACAAAGCACCTTGCCGCCATTGATCAGGCTGTTAACGATAACCAGTGCACTGTTTTCAATCGGCTCGGCCAAGGCTTCGCTGGTGGCAATCATGGTCTGAATGTTTTCGCTGAAAAGCTGGCGAATATGTTCCTGCATTACCCTGTCCTTTTAACTGAACGCATTTTGCAGCCAGTTGTAATGAAAGGGCTCGCGCCCTTCAATTGCTAATACATCAATCCGGCATGGCTGACTCTGGCCGCCATGTTGCTGTAAATACCAGCGTACGGCCCGCAATAGTTTTTGCTGCTTGCTGTGCGTTACTGCTGCCAGCGCCCCGCCGAATGCCGCGCTGGCCCGGTATTTTACTTCAACAAACACCAGGTACTGCTCCTGGCGCATGATTAAATCAATTTCGCCGGCTTTGCACTGATAATTACGGCACACCAGGCTTAACCCCTGCTGCTGTAAATAGTCCAGCGCCAGTTGCTCGTAGTATTCCCCTTTGTTGTTCATCGTCAGCTATTCTTGCTCAGGGTTCCTGCACGGCAATTAACCGGTTATTACGATAGCGGGCCCAGCTTAAACGGCGTACCACACTGCCATCTTTATCCAGACTTAGCTGCCCGGTGAGGCCGGAAAATACCAGCGCCGGCAGATGCTGTTGCTGCTTCAGGCGGGCGATGAGCTGATAGGCATCGTGGCCCATTGCATACAAGCGCTGCAGTATTTCATCCTGATCAGTAAACAGCTGCTGATATTGCTCGCGCAGTTGCACACTGCTTTGCTCACCCAGCATCCAGGGCATTTCGGTAAAAGTCAGGCCATTTAAATCGCGTTGCTCATTGCGATCGAGGCTGGCGCTGAAACTGCGTGAACTCGCATAGACCGGCAGCCGCGGAGCGGTCTGATTTACCGACACATCGATATAAGGTTTGAATAACCGGGTTTGCATCGGATCCGCCAGCAGGTAAATGGCGTCGATGTCTAACCGGCTATGTGGCTCAGCTTCTAATTTAGTGTTAGCACTGACCAGGCTGCTGATACTGCGGATCCGGTCCTGGCTGCTATCGGTTTCCAGCAAGCTGCTGACAATCGCTTCCAGCTCTGCTTTGGCGCTGAACTGGTAGAGCTCTGGTGTCGGGTGGCCTAAGGCCTGCCACTGACTGGCGAAATGCTGCTGCATCCGCTGGCTGATATTATTACGGGCGCTAATCAGCACCGGCCGCTGGTAATTTTTCTGTTGAAACAGCGCCGCCATCTGGGCAGCTTCATCTTCCAGGCTTAACGCATAAAAAAAGTGATTATCTCTTTTTGGCTGGTCCGGATCGCGGCTGTTTAAAAACAAAGTAGGCCAGGGCCAGTCTTGTTGCTGGCTAATCAGATCAACCTGGTCCCGCAGCAGCGGGCCAATTACAAAATCTACCAGCTGTTGTTTTAAGGCGGCAGTGATGAGTTCCGGGCTTTGCTGGCTGTCGATAAAAATAAGCTGTGGGGCAGTTTCCTGTTCGCTGGCTGCGCTGATTAAGCCATATTGCAGGGCTTTGGCATGAGCGCGGAAATTGCCGGTTAACGGCAACAGCACGCCAATTCGTTGTGGCTGATATGGGGTTAAGCTAAGTAGTTGCTGCAGTGCCTGCGGCAACGCGTCCGGGCCCGGCATAAACGGATAACGCTGATGCCAGTCGGTCAGGGCCTGTTGCAGTGCCTGTTGCTGGCCAATATTAGCCCGGCTGAGCTCAGCCAGATTTAACCAGGCGATATTCCGGTTAGTGGCATTAGTACGCAGCGTGGCCAGGTTGCTCTGATTTAACGCAGTTAGTTGTTGCCACAATAAATTCCATAGTTCAGGGTAGTTGTCGGTGTTTTGTTGCTGCTGGTCCAATTGCAACAGCCAGCGGCTGGCTGCCAGGCTGCGTTGCTGTTTGGCATAAAACTGTGCTCCCTGCCACAGGTACTCACTGATATCGGCTTCTGGCAGGGTATCAAGGTTAGTGTTTTCCAGTAGGGCACTGGCGCGCTCCAGCTCATTATTCGCCAGATACGCTTGCAGCAACAACAAAATATTGCGCTGGCGTACCAGGGAATACTCGCTGTTTGCCAGGGTATGGGTTATGGCCAATGCCAACGGATACTGTTGCTGTTCCAGTGCCGCCCGGGCGGCGCGCAGCAGATGAATTTGCCGGGCCTCGCCCTGATAATCACGGGCTTTCTGATAAAGCTCAGTAGCATCTTCAACAATCGTTACCGGCAGTTCCTGCTCAGTGCTCAGCGCCGGGCGTTCCGGCTCAGGTTTTGGTTGCTGGGCGCAGCTGGCTAACAGGCCGCACAGGCTTAAAAATAGCAGTGGCTTTAATTTGCTGGAATTCACGTTGCACAGTACCATTAGGCTTTTAATAGGGCTATCTTACTTAGACTGCCCGCCAAGCTCAATTAAATAGCGAAATATGACCAAACAAACCGGATCTTTGTATGTTGTTGCCACACCTATCGGTAATTTAGCTGATATTAGCGAGCGCGCAATTGCTACGTTAAAGCAGGTTAGCTGTATCGCCGCTGAAGATACCCGCCATACCGGCAAATTGCTGGCACATCTGGGCGTGCAAACCCGAACCCTGGCGCTGCACGATCACAATGAAAAGCAGCGGGCAGCCAGTATTATTGAGCGCTGCCTGGCCGGAGAGGATCTGGCGCTGGTTTCCGATGCCGGGACGCCGCTGATCAGCGACCCGGGCTATAATCTGGTGCGGCAGTGTCGGGCCGCCGGGGTCAGAGTCGTGCCAATACCGGGCCCCAGTGCGGTTATTACGGCGCTGTGTGCTGCGGGCTTACCGACCGACAAATTTTTATTTATTGGTTTTCTGGCAGCAAAAAGCAGTCAGCGTCAGGCGCAACTGGCGGCATTGCCAGTCGATGTTGGCACTGTAGTGTGTTACGAAACCGCGCGGCGGATTCAGGCCTGTCTGGACGATGTAGCACTGGTGCTGGGTGCTGAGCGGGAACTGGTACTGGCCAAAGAGCTGACCAAAACCTTTGAAGCTTTTTGTCATGGCACGCCGGCGCAAATTCAGGCCTGGCTGAACGAGGACCCGCAGCGCTGTCAGGGTGAAATGGTACTGATGATTGCCTCCGAGCCCGCCAGAGCCGCCAGCGACATCAGCGAACAGGCGCAGCAAACCTTAAAAATTCTGCTGGCCGAACTGCCGGTAAAGCAGGCCGCAGCGTTAACGGCGCAAATTCATAACGAAAAGAAAAATGCCCTGTATAAGCTGGCCCTAGAATGGGCTGGCAGTTAACGTCGTTTCACGTATAATGCGCGCTGAGTTGGCCAAGACAATCGCTGCTTGCGTAAGCAAGGGGAGGAAAGTCCGGGCTCCACAGGGCAGGGTGCCAGGTAACGCCTGGGGGGCGTGAGCCTACGACCAGTGCAACAGAGAGCAAACCGCCGATGGCCCGCGCAAGTGGGATCAGGTAAGGGTGAAAGGGTGCGGTAAGAGCGCACCGCGCGACTGGTAACAGTTCGTGGCACGGTAAACTCCACCCGGAGCAAGATCAAATAGGCCCTCTATGGCGCGGCCCGCGTTGAGGGCGGGTAGATTGCTTGAGGCTCAGGGTGACCTGAGCCCTAGAGGAATGATTGTCACTCTGGCAACAGAGCACAGAACCCGGCTTAATGGCTAACTCACCTATTTAACAGATAACCGCGCCAAGGCTGATGCCTGGCGCGGTTTTTTTATGCCTGTCGATTGGCCTGAGTTTTTGGCCAGAAAAAAGCCCGCACAAGGCGGGCAAAAGGTACCAGGAACAACATGGGATCAGAAGTCGATACCAACTGAGAACTGAATTCTACGTGGCAGGTAGAAACTGCGGGCCTGACCGTAGTTTGCCTGATAGTCGTAGGGGTTCACGTTGTAGCCAGTCTGGCGGTCAAACAGGTTAAAGATATCAATCTGAAACTTCATGTTCAGCTTGTCAGTAACGGCAAAGTTCTGGGTGTAGTTTAAATCCAGTTGCCAGTGACTTGAGGTTCTGCGACTACCGGCTTTTTCAGCATAAGCGCTGGCCGCATAGTAAGCACTGGTAGGTGCATGGCCGTAATACTCTGCTGACCAGGTTTCCCAGGCTTGCCCTGATTGATACAACAGGTAAGCGCCGACATTAGCATTCCAGTCCAGGGTGTAGTAACCGAATACTTTCAGCAAGTGTGGTTTATCTGAACTTAAGGTGCCGTCTTTGTTATCCCAGGAGAACTTACCCGGTTCGTCATTGTAGAACGATGAGCCGATAAAGGTGTTGGCGTCATTATTGGTGGTGGTGTTGTCCTGGTCAAAGTTACCGGTGTAACGGCTCCAGACATAAGAGGCGTTAATGTAGGTCCGTTCGCCTATCCATTCTGCTTCAATGCTGGCTTCCCAGTATTTGGTATAACCGCCATCGACTTCGGCGATAACATAAGTTGAGCCACCAATTTCCTCGCGGTAGTCAGCCAGCTCCGGAATATACAGGCCCCGGGCGGCAATGTCGGCCGGCACCTGGCCATTACCATAGGTACCTGACAGCCGTGCGGCATTGGGTACATCTTCCCAGAAGTTAGAGCCTTTACGATGGCGGATATGGCCACGCAGATACAACTGGCTGCTCATGGCTTTAGTAGTACCAATCGTAAACTCATCAATCCGGCGGGGTTTTAAGCCATCGGCGAAAAACTTACCTGATGAAGAGCCACGGTATCTTTCCTCCACAAAGTCACCGTCTTCATCAAAATAAACGTCAGTGATCCGGCCGAGGGTAGAGCGGTCCCACGACGCGGCGCGGGCCAGCGAGTTCGCTTCCGGGTGATAGACAGCAAAGTTACCGAACACGGTATTTTCACCATCGTAGCGCCAGGTTACGCCCAGCCGTGGCTGGATCATGTCGTCCCAGTCCATGGTATACATTTTATATTTATTACCCGGCGCCAGTTCAAAGCCGGATAAATTATTGGCGTTTTCCCGCAAGCCCTGGCCATACAGGATATCTTTACTGATTAACACGCCGATATTGTACTCAAAGTCGCCGGCGGTAATTGTGTCGTTAATTTCCAGGTTGTAGGTTTTAACCGAAGACTCCAGCACGTTCAGGCCTTCACCGACGCTTGGATCAGCACCTACTATGGTAGCCTGATAAAATGCCCCGGGCACTGTGGTGCTTAAGCCCCCGAGATAGCCGATGGTGCCCCAACCGTTAGACACCCGGCGTAATTCTTCTGTTAATTCCGAGTACTTAAAGCCAATATGGAAGTTATGCCAGGCATTACCCAGCTCCATTTCCCGATCCAGGGCTATTTCAAAGCTGTCACGGCTAAATTTCACGTCATCAAATTGGTTGTAAGCACCAACCCGGCCACCCCCGGTGCGCGCACCGTCATCACCGATGTAACCATAGCGGTCAATCAGCATTTGCGCTGCAGCATTAAAGGCGGCATTTTCCGGCGTATCATCCCGTAAAATGGGCACAGAAAAACGGCCTTGCTGGTCAAGGTTATTAAGGCCTAGGCTGCTACCAATCACTGGCTCAAAACCCAGGATAGTGTCTGGGGTACTGGAGTCAACCAGCTCAAAACTATTAATATTAAAGGTTAGAGAGGTGTCACCATCAATCAGCCAGGAGCCATCCAGGGTAAAGATATCCTGTTCAGCTTTTGCGCCGACTGAGCCTTCATCACTGTCCAGCGTGCCAATTGAGTCACCAACCACATCCCGCTCTGAACTACGCTGGCTGATATTAAACAGTAAATCGTCGGTCGCTGCCCAGGTTAACTTACCGAAAAACTCGTCGCGGGTGCTGTTGAAGCTTTTCACCGGGCCGTAAGCGGTTTCTTTATTTACCCGGTCAACTTCCGGCCGGTAGTACGAGCCGTAAAAGTACAGCTTGTCTTTAATCAGTGGCCCACCGAAACCAGCGGTAATCCAGCTTTGATCGAGCTCATACGGGATATCACCGGTAATATCGGATACCATGCTTTTATCTTGCAGCTTGTATTCAACACTACCTTTGTATTCGTCGGTACCTGACTTAGACACCGTATCAATGGCAAAGCCGCCAGAGCGGTTAAAGCCGACCGCTTTAGCGCCACCACGGTCCATCGACACGTGTAAAACATCATGAGTTGACGGTTCTGACGCTAAGTTACCAAATAATGGCAAGGAGACATCCACACCATCGAAGCCATATTTGTTATCAACCCCAGAGCCACCGGCGGACGGGCCCAGCGTCGCATTTTCTGAATACTGCACACCCGGGATCAGTTTCAATAAATCCCGGTAATTCTGGCCAATTGGCAAACTCTCAATGGCAGTGGCACCCAGCGAGTTCGTTAAACTGGAGTTACCTTCACGGACGATAGTGCTGCCGACAATTTCAATTACTTCAATGTCGCTGCTGCTGCCATCAAGCTGGCACATCAACATTAGAGGTTTGCTCCAGCCGCACGTCAACTTCAGTCCGGCGTACTGAACCGTCGGCGGCAGTAAAGGTTAGTTGATAGCGGCCCGGGATTAACAGCGGCAGCGAGTAGCTGCCATCTGCTTTAGTTACCGCGGTGCGGGCACCGGGTAATACATTACTGGTTGCTGTTACTGTAACACCGGCCAGTGAGTCGCCGGTTTGTTCGGTGGTTACCTTACCACGGATACCGCCTACCTGTTGTGCCGCTACCGGTGCACAGGTCAGAATACCAGCCAGTACCATAGCGGTAACGGTCGCCGGGGAGCGAAAAGCGAATTGGGTTGCTTGCGCCAAACGACTTTTTATAAATTTGAGCTCGTTATACTTCATCAGTATCTCTCCTGGAGTTGCGTGTTGTAGCTGTCCGTAACAGGGTTCTGCTTGCCCTTTTTAATACCCGTTTATAGTTATAGTGCGAGGTGTTTATTTTCTGCACAAAATTAACATAGCAATAATTTTTTGGTTTTGAAAATAATTTATGCTAAAAATTATTATTAATTGGAATATTTGATTCTATTTGCAGCTATTATAAACATCAGCCAGCAGTTTTGGGGGGCTGATAAGAGGATGAAATGAAGCTAGGTTATTGGTTAATATTGCTTTTATGCCTGAGTAGCGGCGGTGTTCAGAGAAATGTTTATGCTGAGTCAGATATTCCTATGTTAAAAACCGAACAGTTAAATGCTGCCTACTGGCTGGCGAAGGTAGCAGATGCCGATAGGGTGTTATTATCCCAGCAGCAAATCAATACCAGAAATAACACTACCTTTGCCCGTCAACCAGAAATGACCAGACTGGCGGACGTGCCACAAACGTTATCCGCAACGACCCTAACTGCCATTATCAATCAAGCCAGTGCCTCGCCCGAACAGCCAAGGTATTATGCCGATGGCAATGCCGTAACTACTGCACAGTGGCAGGCCTACCGCTCCAATCTGAATAGCGACGCGCTACCAGCTGACAACCCTGTGCAGTTTGGCCTGGTGGTAAAGCGCACGGATTTACGCAGCATGCCGACCACCGACCGGGTGCACAATGAGCAGATGGCCCTGGACTTAGACCGTTTTCAGGAAACCGCCTTATTTCCCGGTGAAGCGGTTGCAGTGTTGCACCAAAGCCGCGATGGCAAGTGGCTGCTGCTGCAGAATTACCATTACACTGGTTGGGTGTACTCAGAAGATGTTGCCATTGGCAGCCGACAACAGGTGCTGGCATACAGTGAACAAACACCGTTTCTGGTGGTGACCGGTGCCCGCGCCTACACCAGCTATACGCCGGTGCAACCGGCTATTTCAGAACTCCTGCTCGACATGGGCAGCCGCTTACCGTTACTCACTACCCAAGATACCGGCCACAATGTGCATGGTCAGAACCCGCATGCCAGCCATATTGTTAAATTACCGGTGCGGAACAGCGATGGTAGCCTGGATTTCACCCCGGCACTGATTGCCCGCCAGCAGGATGTCAATATCGGTTACCTGCCGTATACCACAGCCAATGTGATAACCCAGGCGTTTAAGTTTCTCGGAGACCGCTACGGCTGGGGCCATGACTATGACAGTCGCGACTGTACCGGCTTTATAATTGAAATATACCGCAGCTTTGGTTTGCTGATGCCACGTAACTCTGGCCAACAGGGCGAGGGCAGCTATGGCCAGAATATCCGTTTTACGGCAGATAGCAGCCACAGTGACAAACTGGCGGCGATCAATGAGGCCAGCGCCGGTGACTTAATTTACCGGCCGGGTCATGTCATGTTGTACCTGGGCAGTGATAAGGGTGAGCCTTTTGTGATTCACTCGGTACATGATCTGGCCTATTTTACCGATCAGGAAGCAAAAAACGATGCCGACGCTTCGCCGGCACAGCCTGAGCTTTATCAGGGCATATTAAATGGGGTGGCAGTAACACCGTTAACCCCGCTGCGGCTTTCGGCTGACAGCAGTTATCTGGACAAAATATACGCGATTAAATCGTTGCGTTAACCGAGGCACCTATGAAAATTACCGATATCCGGCTGGGCATGCTTACCATACCACTGAAAACCCCGTTTAAAACGGCGTTGCGTACGGTGCAGCAAATTGAAGACGTGGTGGTAATGATTGAAACCGACACCGGCCATATTGGCTATGGTGAAGCGCCTGCCACGGCAGTGATTACCGGTGATATTCATGGCTCGATAATTGATGCCATTAAAAGTGTGTTAAAGCCGAAACTGGTGGGCCAGCAGATTGCCGATTTAAACCATATTATCCGCCTTATTCAGGGCGCCATAATGAAAAACTACAGCGCCAAAGCGGCAGTGGAAATGGCAGTGTATGACTTATTTGCCCAGCTGTATCAGGCGCCGTTGTATAAAATTCTCGGTGGGGGCGTTCCAAAAATAACAACAGACATTACCATCAGTGTCGATTATATCGACAAAATGGTCGCCGATTCCCTCAGTGCCATCGATCGCGGTTTTGAAACCCTGAAAGTAAAAGTGGGCAAAGATATCGGCGTTGATATATGAGCGGGTGAAAGCCATTTATGCTGCCGTTGCCGGCAAGGCATTAATCCGGCTGGACGCCAATCAGGGCTGGACCGCCAAAGAGGCGGTATATGCGCTGCGCAAATTAGAAGATGCCGGCGTGCGTCTGGAGCTGGTGGAGCAGCCGGTAAAAGCGTACGACTTAGACGGCTTAAAATACATAACCGAGCGGGTGCATACCCCGGTCATGGCTGATGAAAGCAGTTTTGGCCCGCGCGAAGTGATATGAGCTGATAAAAATGCGCGCCGCCGATATTATCAATATTAAGCTGATGAAAACCGGCGGAATTGCTAATGCCATTAAAATTGCCGATATCTGCTCGTTTTACGATATGCAGTGCATGATAGGTTGCATGCTCGAAGGCAGCATCAGCGTGGCCGCTGCGGTGCATGTTGCAGTAGCCAAGTCAGATGTTATTACTAAAATTGATTTAGACGGACCGTCGCTTTGTGCTTTGATCCGGTGCAAAGCAGTGTCAGCTTTAATGATGCTGACATTACCATTGGCAATGCGCCGGGGTTGGGGATCACCGCTATCGATGGTTTAAAAATGCTGTCCTGACTTAAATGTTTAGTGTTGAGTTATGAGTGTTGAGTTCGCTGATGCAGCTTAGGGCTTTTCCAGCAGGCCCAGTAATTCGGTGCTTTCGGTCAGCGCCAAATCGTTATTCTGCCACTGGCATAGCTGCAAATACAGCATATGACACAGATGCTGCTGCGCCAGCTGGGTTAAAATCGGGTTTAACCGAATATCTTCTTCGGCACTTAAGGTAAACAGGGTGATGTCGGCTGCCAGACTCTGGGCATTAGTTTTATAGCTGGTCAGCGAGATAATTTTCAGCTGGCGGCTTTTGGCATAGTGCTCCAGCTTTAATATGTCACTGTTCTGGCCAGAGTCGGATACCAGCAACAGTACGCTGGTGTCGGTTAAACTGCGGGCCAGCTGCAGCGCTAACGCCGGGTCGGCATGATGCAGCGCCAGCTTGCCCAGTTGCAGCAAGCCGGAACTGCATATCGGCGACCACTATTGCCGACTTGGCAAACCCGGCCAGCAGTATTTTATCGGCGCCTTGCAGTAACCGGGCGGCCTGCAGCAGGGTTTTTTCATCGTTAATGGTCAGCAAAGTTCGCAAATGTTGTTGCAGACTGAACTGCAACTGTTCGCCAATGCCCAGTAAGCTACCATCATCATTATTTTTATCAGCCTGATCCCGGTTCATCGTGCTGGCGGTCACTACCGCTTCGTTAATCGCCAGCTTTAAATCAGGATACCCTTTGTAACCTAGCTTCTGGCAAAACTTCACCACGCTGGACTGGCTAATACCTACCGCATCGGCTAGTTGCTGCGAGGAGTAATCGCGCAGCATATGGGCATTGTCCAGTATAAATTCGGCCAGCTTGCGCTCAATAACCGACATCTGGTCCAGCATGCCACGTATCTTCAGTAAACTCAGCATAGGCGGTGGTCTTAGGCTCAACCGGCCTGCTAGCCGGTTACAAAAATTAGTTATGCGATATGTAAATTTATATTGAATAATTTATTCAGCAATAGCAAGTTTTCTGATGAAAAAGCCAGCATAGGTAAATTTATTTGCAGCAACCCGGCCAATAAACCTTACAGCCTTCACCACTTTTCCCCACCAAAATCATCAACTTCATCAGAGCGCCCGATTTTACTGGATCTATATCGATCAACAGACTCGGTTTTTACCTTGACATTGGTCAAAGCAGAGCCCTAAACTGTATCGTTGTGGGGATTTGTGGGTAATTGTGGATCATTTTGGAATTTTCCAATCGATTCAGGCTGGCGCTGCGCTGAAAATCGCAGGCCGCTTAACCAGGCAGATAAGTTATGTTTCGTGGCTCATTTACACTGACATTGGATGATAAGGGACGGTTAGCGCTACCAGCGCGTTACCGCGAAACCTTGCTGTCTGAAAATCAGGGCCACTTGATCTGCACCATCGACTTGCACGACCCCTGCTTATTATTGTATCCGCTGGCTGAATGGGAAGAAATAGAAGAAAAACTGAAGTCCCTGTCCAGCCTGAACCCGCAGGAACGCCGTCTGCAGCGTTTATTACTCGGTAACGCCACCGACTGCGATATGGATAAAAGCGGTCGTATTTTAGTGCCGGCGCCACTGCGCCAGCACGCCGGTCTGGCCAAGAATATCCGGCTGGTCGGCCAGCTAAATAAGTTTGAAATCTGGGACGAAGCCGCCTGGCACGAGCGTTTAACCGCTGATATTGAACTGGAACAGGCTCAGGCAGGCACCGTTGAATTATCTGAACGATTACAGGACTTTGTACTGTAAATGACTAGCCACGCTCATATCTCTGTCTTGCTGCAAGAAGCAATTGACGGACTCGCAATTAAAGCCGACGGGATTTACCTGGACGGTACCTTTGGTCGTGGCGGTCATAGCAAAGAGATCCTTAATTTACTTGGCCCGCACGGCCGTTTATTCGCTATAGACCGCGACCCCGCCGCTATCGCTGCTGCAGCCCCACTGCAAGCTGATGCGCGTTTTCACATCACCCATACCCCCTTTGCCGCCCTGGCAACCGTGGCTGAGCAACAACAACTCAGTGGCAAACTTGACGGCATTTTGCTGGATTTAGGCGTGTCTTCTCCGCAACTGGATGACGCCGATCGTGGTTTTAGTTTTATGCGGGATGGCCCGCTGGATATGCGGATGGACCCCAGCAGTGGTTTATCGGCAGCCCAGTGGCTGGCGACTGCCGATGTCGAAGATATCAGTTTTGTGCTGCGTGAATACGGCGAGGAGCGGTTTGCCTGGCGGATTGCCCAGGCAATAGTGGCTGCCAGGGAAGAGACCCCCTTTACCCGCACAGCCCAGCTGGCGAAACTGATTAGCGACAGCGTGCCGAAAAGCCATAAAGAGAAAAAGCATCCTGCAACCCGTAGCTTTCAGGCCATCCGCATTTACGTTAACAGTGAACTGGAGCAGGTCAATCTGGCGCTGCATGCGGCTATGAGTGTGCTGAAGCCGGGTGGCCGCCTGGTAGTGATCAGCTTTCACTCGCTGGAGGACCGCCTGGTTAAACAGTTTATGCGCCGTTATTCCAAAGGTGAGCCGGTACCCCGTGGTATGCCGTTAACCGATGCCCAGTTGTCGAAGGCTATTCCGCTGAAACTGATCGGCAAAGCGATTATGCCCTCCGAGGCTGAGCTGGCGGTTAATCCGCGTGCGCGCAGTGCGGTGCTGCGAATTGCTGAAAAGCAGGATATCACCGGGGAGCAGCGGTTATGAGCCAAATTCAGCTGGAACGATTAATCTCCCAGGACTGGCGCCAACATAAGCTGGCCGGTGTGTTGCTGCTGGCTTGTATTGTTTCAGCACTGGCCGTGGTGTACCTGGCGCATTTAAACCGCCAGTTGACCATTGCTCAGGACGCGTACTATCAGCAGCGTGATCAGCTGGATACACAATGGCGCAACTTGCTGCTGGAGCAGCGTTCGCTGGCTGAGCACAGTCGGGTGGAGGATATCGCCAGACGGCGCTTAAATATGCAGCGACCCAGTGGTGAACGTGACATTATGGTGAGGCCGCAATGACAGCTAAACCACGCAAAAGCCAGGCCAAAGCCCGCCAGTATCCGTCAGTAATCAGCTGGCGTTTCGCGTTTGTAATGGTGATGCTGACGTCGGTGTTTGCTGCTTTGCTGGGCCGGGCTGCCTGGTTGCAGGTGGTGGAGCCTGAAATGCTGGTAACTCAGGGCGACCGGCGCAGTTTACGGGTAGAAGCCGATACGGTAATGCGTGGCATGGTGTTTGACCGTCACGGCGAAGCCCTGGCGGTGAGTGTGCCGGTCGAGGCCATCTGGGCCGATCCGAAAATTGTTATCGAGCGCAATGCGCCAGGTGACGAGCGGCGCTGGCATGCGCTGGCCGATATAATGCAAATGACCCCGCAGCAGTTATTAAGCCGGGTGGGTGATGATCCGAAACGGCGCTTTGTCTACCTGCAGCGTCAGGTGAACCCGGCTGTGGTCGATTACGTCAAAAAGCTAAAAGTGCCGGGCATTTACTTTCGCCAGGAATCGAAACGTTATTATCCGGCCGGCGAAGTGACCGCCCAGTTAATCGGCTTTACCAATGTTGATGATGTTGGGGTCGAAGGTATTGAAAAGCGCTTTAACGACTTACTGACCGGTACTGCGGGTCGCAAGGTATTTCGCAAAGATGCTAAGGGCCGGGAAATTGAAGTACTGAGCGGCAGGATGCCACCGCGCCGGCCAATTTGCAGTTGAGTATTGATCAGCGAATTCAGACAGTGGCTTATCGCGAACTGAAAAAAGCGGTGCTATCGCATGGCGCCACTTCCGGCTCGGCCGTAGTGGTTGATGTGGCAACCGGTGAAATTCTGGCGATGGTCAACAGCCCGTCTTTTAATCCGAATAACCGGCGCAATACCCCGGTGCATCGCTTTCGCAACCGCGCGATTACCGACACCTTTGAACCGGGGTCGACCATGAAGCCGCTGGCCGTTCTAAGTGCACTGGAATTTGGCAGTGCCAACCTGGATACGGTGGTCGATACCAGCCCTGGCACGATGCGAATTGGTGGCAGCTGGGTGCGCGACCCCAATAATTATAAAGAATTAGATTTAACCGGCATTATTCAGAAGTCCAGCAATATGGGTGTGGCTAAGTTGGTGCTGGATATGCCCCATCAGCACGTGCTCGGCTTGTATAACAATATGGGGCTGGGCGAAGAGACCGGCCTGGGTCTGGCAGGTGAGAGCAGTGGTATTTTCAGCTACCGTCAGCGCTGGTCTGATTTTGAACGCGCTACTTTTTCTTATGGTTATGGCCTGTCGGTTACTGCGGTGCAGCTGGCCCGCGCCTACGCCACTATGGCTAACGGTGGCGTTAACCGGCCGCTGAGCATTATTAAAAACAACGAGCCTTACCCGGGGCAGCGGGTTTTAGCTGAAAGGCATGCGCTGGCCATGCTTGAAATGATGGAAGCGAATATTGGCCCCGGTGGCACTGCGACCCGGGCCCAGGTTCACGGTTACCGGGTTGGCGGTAAAACAGGTACTGCCCGCAAAGCGGTTGCCGGTGGCTACGGTGATGATTATATCGCCTCGTTTGCGGGTGTCGGCCCGGTGTCTAATCCGCGGATTGTCACGGTAGTGGTGATCAACGAACCGGCCGGGGATTTTTATCATGGTGGTGAAATCGCTGCGCCGGTATTTGCCAGTATTATGGGCGCCAGCCTGCAGCTACTTAATGTTACGCCCGATGCTGATACCGGCCCGGCGCTTATCAGCCGCGCAGGAGGCCACAATGCCAACTAATCAGTTACATTTATGGCTGCCTGAACGGACGAAAAATCTGGCTGACCGGCCACTGCGCCATTTGCAGCTCGACAGCCGCCAGGTAAGCAGTGGCGATGTGTTTGTCGCCCTGCCTGGTACCCGTGAACACGGTAACAAGTATATTGATCAGGCACTGGCACAGGGCGCAGCGCTGGTGCTGACAGATGCTATTGATGCTGAACAGCAGCATGTTGAGGATGAAAGAGTGGTGGTGCTGTCTGATCTAGTGACGCAAATGCCCCAGCTGGCAGCCCGCTTTTACCAACAGCCTCAACAACATCTTCAGTTGGTCGGGATCACCGGTACTAACGGTAAGTCCAGTACCAGCTGCTTTATCAACCAGCTGGCCGAGCAATGTGAAACGCCGGCAGCCGTTATTGGTACCCTGGGTTATGGTCACTGGCAGCAACTGACGCCGTTGCTGAATACCACACCACATTACATTGAGATACAGAAAATTCTGGCTGAATTTGTCGCCCAAAAACGTCAGGTGGTGGCGATGGAGGTATCTTCGCATGCGCTGGTGCAACAGCGGGTGGCTGGTCTGCAGTTTCAGGTGGCGGTGTTTACCAACTTAAGCCGTGATCATCTCGATTACCATGGCAGCATGGCCGAGTATGGTCAGGCAAAAAGCTTGCTGTTCCAACCCGATATGAGCCGCTGTGCCGTGCTGAATGTTTCTGATCCGTTAGGGAAGGCACTGGCCAGTCGTAACGATACCCCGGTTTGGGCTTATGGAAAGGCAGAGGATTGTCAGGGGTATGCCCGTTTTTTGGGCTATCACCAGCTCACTGCTACTGAGCACGGTTTTCAATGTCTGCTTAACAGCCAGGCCGGCGAGCATAAGTTGCATCTGCCCCTGCTCGGCGAATTTAATATTCAGAATGCGTTGGCTGCCATTAGTAGCTTACTGGCACTGGGCTATGACGTAACTGAACTGCTGCATGCGGCCAGCAGCCTGCAACCGCTGGCCGGCAGAATGGAGCAATTTGTCTTTAGTCATGGCGTTACCGTGGTAGTTGATTATGCCCATACCCCTGATGCTTTGCAGCAGGCACTGCAAGCACTGCGTCAGCATTGTGCTGGCCGGCTATGGTGCGTTTTTGGTTGTGGCGGCGATCGTGACAAAGGTAAGCGACCGTTAATGGGCCAGTTAGCCCAGCAATATGCTGACCACTGCATTGTTACCTCAGATAACCCACGCAGTGAAGCGCCGCTGCAGATATGCCAGGACATCACTGCCGGCATGCAGGACGCGGATAATTACCGGATTGAACCTAACCGTCAGCTGGCCATTAAGCTGGCGCTGGTCAGTGCTCAGCAGGGTGACGTGATCCTGCTGGCAGGCAAAGGCCATGAAACTACGCAAATTATCGGGCACGAACAACAACGTTACGATGAGCGTGCTTATGTGCGGCAACTTATGTCGGAGATGGCATCATGATTACCCTAAGCTGTGCAGAAATAGCCAATTTATTACAGGGGCAGTTAATTGGCGACAATCACCCAATCAGCGACGTCAGCACTGATAGCCGAACGATAAGCGCCGGGGCGCTGTTTATTGCCTTAAAAGGCCCGAACTTTGATGGCAGCCGCTTTGTAGCCGATGTGATGGCCAAAGGCGCGGCCGCTATTGTGGTAGACCGGCCGCTGGATTGCGACATCAGTCAGATAGTGGTGGCCGATACCCGGCTGGCTCTGGGCCAGTTAGGGGCTGCAGTTAAAGCCCGTTTACAGCCGAAAACCATAGCGGTAACCGGCAGCGCAGGTAAAACCACCGTTAAAGAAATGCTGGCGGCGATACTCAGCCGCTGCGGTCAGGTGCTGGCCACCCAGGGTAATTTTAATAATGATATCGGCGTGCCATTAACGCTGTTGCGCTTAACAGCTCAAGACCAGTTATGCAGTTATGGAGCTGGGCGCAAACCATGCCGGGGAAATAGCCTATACCACCTCGCTGGTTAAACCTGATGTAGCCATTATTACCAACGCTGCCGCCTCACACCTGGAAGGGTTTGGTGATACCTACGGTGTTGCCCGGGCAAAAGGCGAAATTTTCTCTGGTTTAGCCGATGGCGGTATTGCCATTATGCAACATGACAGTGAGTTTACCGAATACTGGCGTAACCGCTGTAAGCATCTGAAAATTATTAGTTTCGCCAGTGACTACAAAACTGACAGCGCCGCAGATCATAGCGCTGCTGATATCCGGGCCGAGCAAATTAGCTTAAATAGCCAGGGCTGCGCTCAGTTTAAGCTGGTGTACGGCAATGAACAGATACTGGTGCAACTTAGTTTGCCCGGTAAACATAATATTGCTAATGCACTGGCTGCTGCTGCGGCTGCGCTGGCGGTGGGGGCCAGACTCAGTGATGTGCAGCTGGGGCTGGCGCAGATGGCCGGTGTAAAAGGTCGCACTAATATTATAGAACTTAACAGCAATATTAAGCTGATAGACGACAGCTATAACGCCAATGTTGAATCAGTAAAGGCAGCAATCGACTTACTGGCCAGTTATCCGGGCTATCGGGTACTGCTGTTGGGTGATATGGCTGAACTGGGAGCCAATGCTCGTTTATACCATGAAGAAATAGGTTTATACGCCAAAACTGCCGGGATTAATCTGTTATTCACCCTGGGTGTGTTATCACAGAGCGCAAGTGACTTGTTCAACGGACAAGGCTCACATTTCAGCTCGCGGCAGTCGATGTTAGACCGGCTGATACCGCTAATTAAAACCCAGCAGAATGTCACCATACTCGTTAAGGGCTCTCGTAGTGCGAAAATGGAGTTAGTAGTGCAGGACTTGCTAGAACGATGTCAGCAGGAGCGTAGCCCATGCTAGTGTGGTTAGCCGAATATTTAACCCAATACATTAGCTTTTTTAATGTGTTCAGCTATCTGACCTTCCGGTCAATCCTGGGCGTGTTAACCTCATTATTTTTGAGTTTGTATTTTGGTCCCCTGCTGATCGCCCGTTTGCAGAAAATGCAAATTGGTCAGGTCGTGCGCGGTGACGGCCCGGAAAGTCATTTTTCGAAAAAGGGCACACCTACCATGGGTGGGTTGCTTATCCTGGGCTCTATTCTGATCAGTACCTTGTTATGGGCAAACCTCAGCAATAAATATGTCTGGGTGGTGTTGTTTGTGCTGGTCAGCTTTGGTGCTATCGGTTTTATCGACGATTACCGTAAAGTGATCCGCAAAGACCCAAAAGGCCTGATTGCCCGCTGGAAATACTTCTGGCAGTCTGTTTTCGCCATTGTCACCGCATTGTTTTTGTATATGACAGCCGAGCGTCCCGCCGAAACGGCACTGCTGGTGCCCTTTTTAAAAGATGTGATGCCACAACTTGGCCTGTTGTTTCTGGCGCTCAGTTACTTTGTGATTGTTGGCACCAGTAACGCGGTTAACCTGACTGATGGTTTGGATGGCCTGGCAATAGTACCGACTATTATGGTGGCGGGTGCCTTTGCCATTATTGCTTATGCCAGCGGCAACGTTAACTTTGCCGGCTATCTGAATATTCCTTATCTGCCTTATGCCAGTGAGTTGGTGGTGCTGTGCGCTGCAATGATTGGTGCCGGCCTGGGTTTCCTCTGGTTTAACACTTATCCGGCGCAGGTTTTTATGGGTGATGTCGGCTCGTTAGCGCTGGGTGCGGTGCTGGGGGTGATTGCCATTTTAGTCCGTCAGGAAATTGTGCTGTTTATTATGGGTGGCATATTTGTGATGGAAACCGTGTCGGTGATTCTGCAGGTTGGTTCTTACAAGTTGCGCGGCCAGCGTATTTTCCGGATGGCACCTATTCATCATCACTACGAATTAAAAGGCTGGCCAGAGCCGCGGGTTATTGTCCGCTTCTGGATATTATCGATCATTTTTGTACTGGTGGGTCTGGCGACCCTGAAACTGAGATAACAAATGCATACTAACCTTAACGCCAAACGCATAGCGGTAGTGGGGCTGGGCCTGTCGGGTCTGGCCACAGTACGCTTTTTGCTGGCGCAAGGGGTAAAACCAGTATTGATGGACAGCCGCAGTAAGCCTGCCGGGCTGGAGCAGATTGCTGCTGACAAAGTGGACGGCATTTATCTGGGCGAATTTGACGCTAACCGTCTGGCGCAGATGGATATGATTATCGTCAGCCCCGGCCTGGCACTGAGCCATCCGGCCTTTCGCTTTGCTAAGGCCCAGGGCGTTGAAATTATTGGTGATATCGAACTGTTTGCCCGCTTTAATCAAAAACCGGTTATTGCCATAACCGGTTCTAATGGTAAATCGACCGTCACCACGCTGGTGGCTCAGATGCTGCAGCAAAGCGGTATTAAGGCGGTGGCTGCCGGCAATATTGGTTTGCCGGTGCTGGATGCAATCCGCCAGCAAGACACTGACGTTTTTGTGCTGGAACTCTCGAGCTTTCAGTTAGATACGACAACCAGCCTGCAAAGCCGGGCCAGTTGCTTATTAAATGTCAGTGCTGATCACCTGGACCGCTATGCCGATATGGCAGCCTACACCGCTTCAAAACAACGGGTATACCAGCACACACAGCTGGCGGTGTATAACCAGGCCGATCCGTTAACCTATCCAGGGGCCATGGCTGGTAACGCCGTTCCTCTGGCAATTAGCCTGGTTGATGCCGACTATGGTATTACCCTGTTAAAAGGTCAACCATGGCTGAATGTTGCCGGCGAGCCATTGTTGCCGGTTAATCAGTTGGCCATTACCGGCAGTCATAACCAATTTAACGCCCTGGCGGCAGCGGCCTTAGCGCTTAGCGCAGGCGCCAGCCGTGAAGCTATTGCTACCACCTTGCAACAGTTTAGCGGTCTGGCTCATCGTTGCCAGCTGGTGCTGGCTAATAAGGGTATCCGCTGGGTCAATGACTCCAAAGCTACAAACATCGGTGCCACCCTGGCGGCTATTGCCGGCCTGCGGCCTGCTATCAGCGGTAAGCTGATTCTGATTGCCGGCGGTGACGCCAAAGGCGCTGATTTGAGCGAACTGCAACCGGTACTGCAGCGTGATGTCAGCCACCTTATTACTCTGGGGCAGGACGGACCGGCTCTAGCTGCGTTACACCCACATGCCATTCAGGTAAAAGATTTGACCGCTGCGGTGCAGCAGGCAGCCAAACTGGCTCAGAGTGGCGATATGGTGCTGTTGTCGCCGGCTTGCGCCAGCCTGGATATGTTTAAAAGTTATGCCCAGCGCGGTGAGCTTTTCGCCAATGCGGTTAAGGAGCTGAAATTATGAAGCAGCTGGCTTTAACTGTATGGCAAAACCCTTGGCAAAGTCTTAGCGCTGCCTGGCAGCGCGATGATACAGCCCCTTATGACAAACTATTTTTAACGCTGTTGCTGTTAATTCTGGCTACCGGCGTGGTGATGGTGACCAGTGCGTCAATGCCGGTCGCCGAGCGGCTATTTAATAATCCGTTGCACTTTACTATCCGGCATATGGTGTATTTAGGCATCGGCCTGACCCTGGCAGTATTGGTGTTGCGGGTGCCGGTAAGCTGGTGGCATCGTGGCAACATGTGGCTGCTGCTGCTCGGTATATTGTTGCTGGTAGCGGTGTTGCTGTTCGGTCGCAATGTAAATGGCAGTACCCGTTGGTTATCGCTTGGCCCCATTGGCTTACAGGCTGCAGAGCCAGCAAAATTATTCTTCTTCGTTTATCTGGCCAGTTATCTGGTACGCCGGCACGAGGAAGTACGGGACAACCTGAAAGGCTTTTTAAAACCGCTGGCTGTGCTGTTCTTGTTTGCGGTACTTCTGCTGATGCAGCCTGATTTAGGCACCGTTATTGTAATGTTTGCCACTGCGGTAGCATTGCTGTTTTTAGCGGGCGCCAAAATCTGGCAATTCCTGTGTCTAATGGCCACCGGCATGATGGCAATTGGCGTGCTAATCGTTTACAGCGAATACCGTTGGAAGCGGGTAACCGCATTCCTCGACCCCTGGGCAGACCCTTTTGGCAGCGGCTACCAGTTAACCCAGTCGCTAATGGCGTTTGGTCGGGGCGGCTGGTTTGGCCAGGGTCTGGGCAACAGTATTCAAAAACTGGAATACCTGCCTGAAGCCCACACCGATTTTATTCTGGCCGTCATCGCTGAAGAAACCGGTTTTGTCGGCGTGGCAGTGTTAATGACCCTGCTGTTTGTACTGGTGTACCGTGCCCTGTGGATAGGCCAGCGCGCGCTGGCTAAACAATTAAGCTTCCACGGCTTTCTGGCTTATGCGCTGGCTATCTGGATTGGCTTTCAGGCTGCGGTAAATGTCGGTGTGGCCACCGGGGCGCTGCCAACCAAAGGTTTAACGCTGCCATTTGTCAGCTCAGGTGGCAGTAGTCTGATCATTATGTTAATGGCTGCGGCCTTACTGTTGCGGATTGATTTTGAAGTACGTTTAAAAGGCAAGCATGCGCTCAGTGGAGGCAAACATGGCTAAACCACTGGCATTAATTATGGCCGGTGGCACCGGCGGTCATATTTTCCCGGCGCAGGCGGTAGCACAGGCGTTAGCTGCCGAGGGCTGGGATATTGCCTGGCTGGGCAGCAGTGACCGGATGGAGGCTCAGCTGGTACCGGGTTTCGGCTGGCCGTTTTACGGTATCAAGGTTGCGGGCCTGCGCGGTAAAGGGCTGACCAGCAAAATCAGCGCGCCCTGGATGCTGCTAAAAGCCCTGTGGCAGGCAGCAAAAGTATGCCGTCAGCTTCAACCCACCCTGGCGCTGGGTTTTGGCGGCTATGCCAGTGGGCCCGGTGGCCTGGCAAGCTGGCTTAACGGTACACCATTGTTAATTCATGAGCAAAATGCTGTCGCCGGTAGCACCAATAAATTACTGGCCCGGTTGGCGAAGCTGGTGCTGGTCGCATTTGACAACGCCTTCAACGGCCATCAAAAGCGCCAGTTAGTCGGTAACCCTATCCGTGCTGAATTACTGCAATGCCGCGCCGGCCGCCAGGCAAGCAGCGGCCTGAATATATTAATAGTGGGGGGCAGCCTGGGTGCCCGGGCGCTGAACAAAGCGCTGCCGGCTCAGCTTACTGAACTGGCTAAAACCGGCAGTATTGCTGTGCGCCATCAAACCGGCAGCGCGATGCACGCCGAAGTAACAGAGGCTTATCAGCCACTTATCGCAAGCGGCTGCGAGGTGCAGGTCAGTGCCTTTATTGACGATATGGCTGCGGCGTATCGCTGGGCCGATGTGCTGATTTGCCGCTCCGGCGCCCTGACGGTCAGCGAAGTGGCTGCGGTAGGTGTCGCAGCGGTTTTTGTGCCGCTGCCAGGTGCCATTGATGACCACCAGACCGCCAACGCCAGAGTACTGGCCGACCGTGCTGCTGCGGTGCTGCTGCCACAGCAGCAATTAGAACAACAGGGGGTGCAGCCAATAATGCAGCCCTGGTTAACCGATAAAACGCCGCTGCAGCAAATGGCGCAGCGTGCCCGAACTCTGGCAACAACCGATGCGGCATCACATATTGCTGCTTTATGCCGGCAAGTAACAGGACAAGTAGTATGATTACCACCCTGCAACATAAAAAACAGGCCATGCGCCGGGTAGAGCGGATCCACTTTGTTGGCATCGGCGGTGCCGGTATGGGCGGTATTGCTGAAGTCTTGTTAAACGAAGGGTACAAGGTTACCGGTTCTGATCTGGCGTCTAATCCGGTGGTTGAACGGTTGGTGTCACTGGGCGCGGAAGTTAAATTTGGCCACCATGCCAGCCAGATAGACGGTGCCAGTGTGGTGGTGGTTTCCAGTGCCATCAAAGCGGCTAACCCTGAGGTGGCAGCGGCGCTGGCCCAGCGTATTCCGGTGGTGCGCCGGGCCGAAATGCTCGGTGAGCTGATGCGTTTTCGCCACGGCATCGCCATAGCCGGTACGCACGGTAAAACCACCACTACCAGCCTGCTGGCGTCTATTTTCGCCGAAGCCGGCACCGACCCAACGTTTGTAATTGGTGGCTTACTGAATTCAGCCGGCTCCAATGCCCGGTTAGGTGCCGGTCGTTATTTAATTGCCGAAGCAGATGAAAGCGATGCGTCATTCCTGCATTTACAGCCAATGGCGACGGTGATCACCAATATTGAAGCTGATCATATGGACACCTATGAAGGGGACTTTGAAAAGCTGAAAGACACCTACCTGGAATTTTGTCATAACCTGCCGTTTTATGGCATGGCGGTGTTGTGCATTGACGATAAAGTATTGCGTGATCTTATCCCATCGATAGGCCGCACCGTGCTGACCTATGGTTTCAGCGATGATGCCGACTATAAAATCACTGAATTCAGCCAGCAGGGCACCCGCAGCTTTTTTGTGATTACTGACCCTGCCGGTAACCAGCGCGAAGTTCAACTGAACTTGCCGGGTAAACACAATGCCTTAAACGCCACCGCAGCTTTTGCGCTGGCCGCCGATGAAGGGATCAGCGAGCAGGCCATTCTGGCTGCACTGGGTAAGTTTGAAGGTATTGGCCGGCGTTTTCAGCAATACGGTGAGTTTGATAGCGGCCGCGGCAAAGTACTGTTAATTGATGACTATGGTCATCACCCGACTGAAGTGGCCGCTACTATTGCTGCGGTGCGCAGTGCCTGGCCAGAGCGACGGCTGGTGATGGCCTATCAGCCACACCGCTTCAGCCGCACCCGCGATTTATATGAAGATTTTACTCAGGTGCTGTCCAGTGTCGACAAACTGTTATTGCTGGAAGTGTACTCTGCCGGCGAAGCGCCAATTGCTGGCGCTGACAGCCGCAATTTATGCCGCTCTATCCGGGCTCGTGGTCAGTTAGAGCCGGTATATGTGGCTGAGCCGAAAGCGCTGGCCGGTGCGCTGGCCGAGGTGTTGCAAGATGGCGATGTCGTGCTGACCCAGGGCGCCGGCAATATTGGCAGTCTGGTGAAGGAGCTGGCGGCAACCCGGCTGGACATTAACAAATTGAAGCAATTGTCGGAGGGTGCAGCATGAGCAACTTTGGCAAAGTCGCCGTGATGTTTGGCGGGCATTCTGCCGAGCGTGAGGTGTCGCTGCGCTCAGGCAAAGCGGTGCTCAGCGCTTTACAGCAAGCTGGCGTTAATGCCGTGGCCTTTGATCCGGCGGAACAGCCGTTAACGGCGCTTATGAGCGAAGTAAAAGCTGAGCGGGTATTTATTGTGCTGCATGGCCGCGGTGGCGAAGATGGCACCATGCAGGGTGCCTTGCAGTTGCTGGGCCTGCCTTATACCGGCAGTGGCGTGCTGGGATCGGCGTTGGCCATGGATAAAATTCGCTGCAAGCGGTTATTTTTAGCGCAGCAGCTGCCGACAGCGCCGTTTGCTGTGGTGCACAACGACACTATTGACTATGCCGGTTTACTGCAGCAGCTGGGCGGCAAGGTAATGGTTAAGCCCGCCAATGAAGGGTCGAGTATTGGCATGAGCGCGGCCAGCACGGCAGCGGAGCTGGAGCAGGCCATCGGCGCAGCGCTGAAATATGACAGTGAAATTTTAGTCGAACGCTGGATTAACGGCCGCGAATTTACCATTTCGATTCTGGGCGATACGGTGCTGCCGGTAGTGGAAATGCGCACGCCGCGGGCCTTTTACGACTATGAGGCAAAATATCAGGCTAACAGCACCGAGTATTTATGTCCGGCACCATTAACCGCAGAGCAAACCACCGCCATGCAAGCCGATGCGCTGGCTGCATTTAAAGCAGTGGGTGCGTCGGGCTGGGGCCGGGTTGATTTAATGCTGAACGAGCAGGGCGAACACTTTTTACTGGAAGTCAATACGGTACCGGGCATGACAGAAAAGTCGCTGGTGCCGATGGCGGCAAAAGCCGCCGGCTTAAGTTTCAGTGAGCTGGTGCTGCGCATTTTGCAGCAAACACTAGACAGTAAAACAGAGCAAGGTAACTAGATGAGCTTGCGTCAGTACTTCAGCCAACTAAACCACAGGCCGGGCTTTATCGGCGGTCTGTTGTTTTTCGTGCTGGCACTGGCGCTGCTGAGCTGGGGTGGAGTCCAGGTTTATAGCTGGCTGCAAAGCCAGCAGGGTGCACCGATTAAACAGGTGCGGTTATATGGCGATTTTACGCATATTCAGCAGGCAGCGCTGCAGCAGCAGTTGCAACAGGAATATGTCGGTAATTTTTTTCGGGTGGACGTTGATCAGGTGCAGCAGTTCCTGCAGCAACAACCCTGGGTGTATCAGGCAGCCGTGCGCAAACAATGGCCCGATACGCTGGTGGTGGTTGTGACAGAGCAGCAGCCGGTCGCAGTCTGGAATCAGCAGCACTTGCTCAATAATAAAGGGGAGTTATTTATCGCCCCGCTAAGCGAGCTGATCCCGGCCTTGCCCCGGCTCCACGGCCCAGAGGGCAGTGAGCAGGATGCCCTGACAATGTTTCGCCATATGCAAGCGTTGCTGCAATTGCATCAGTTTAGCGCTGAGCAACTGTGGTTAACCGAGCGGTTTTCCTGGCGGCTGCAATTACAGGATGGCCTGGCACTGCAGCTGGGGCGGCAGGACACCATGAAGCGGTTGCAACGTTTTATTGAGCTGTACCCGGTCATGCAAGGCCATCGGGAACAGGAATTAGCTGAAGTCGATTTGCGCTATGACACCGGCATTGCCGTGCGTTATGCCAATACGGAGCCAAAGAGAAAAGCATGACAAAGTCGATAGAACGAGATTTGATCGTAGGGTTAGACATCGGAACTGCTCAGATAAAAGCGGTAGTGGGCGAGATCACCCCGGATAACCGGCTCAGTATTGTCGGCGTGGGTACCCATGCCTCGCGCGGTATGGATAAAGGCGGCGTTAATGACCTTAATCTGGTGGTACAAGCCGTGCAACGGGCCATTAATGAAGCCGAACTGATGGCTGATTGTCAGATTTCATCAGTGTATTTAGGTATCACCGGCAAACATATCCGCTGCCAGAACGAAAGCGGCATGGTGCCGATTAATGATACTGAAGTCACCGCCGACGATGTCGCCAGCGTGATTCACGCCGCAAAGTCGGTGCCTATCTCGGCAGAGAGACGCATGCTGCACGTGTTGCCGCAGGAGTTCTCGGTTGATATGCAGGAAGGCATTAAAAGCCCGATTGGCATGTCAGGCGTAAGAATGGAAGCCAAAGCTCACATTATTACCTGCGCCAACGATATGGCGAAAAACATTGAAAAGTGTGTCGAGCGCTGCGGTTTAGCGGTCGATCAGCTAATTTTTTCATCGCTGGCCTCCAGCTATGCGGTATTAACCGAAGATGAAAAAGAGCTGGGGGTTTGTGTGGTCGATATGGGCGGCGGCACCATCGATTTATCCATTTATACCAATGGTGCCTTGCGCCATACCGCCGTTATTCCGGTAGCCGGCAACCAGGTTACCAGTGATATTGCCAAAATCTTTCGCACGCCAATCAGCCATGCAGAAGATATTAAAGTGCAGTACGCCTGTGCCCTGCGCAGCATGGTAGGCAAAGAAGAAAGTATTGAAGTACCCAGTGTCGGTGGCCGGCCGGCGCGGTCAATGTCACGCCATACCCTGGCCGAGGTTATCGAGCCGCGCTACCACGAATTATTCGAGCTGGTGCTGGAAGAAATTCGCAGCTCCGGCCTTGAAGAGCAAATTGCTGCTGGCTTAGTGTTAACCGGCGGTACCTCGAAAATGGAAGGTGCAGTAGAGTTTGCCGAAGACGTGTTTCAGATGCCGGTCCGGGTTGGCCAGCCGATGCATGTCAGCGGTTTGAAAGAGTATGTACAAGACCCGGCCTACGCCAGCGTAGTTGGGTTGTTGCTGTATGGCAAGGATGTCCGGGCCCAGCAAAAAAACGCGGCCCAAAGCCGCGATCCAGTTAGCAGCTTGCTGAAAAAAATCAGCAGCTGGTTCAAAGGTGAGTTTTAAAGAGCGTAAAAACGGAGAGAGAGCTATGTTTGAGTTAATGGAAAACCACAGCCAAGAAGCTGTAATTAAAGTAATAGGTGTTGGCGGCGGCGGCGGTAACGCAGTCGAGTATATGGTTGCCAGCAATATCGAAGGCGTGGAGTTTGTCGCGGCGAATACCGACGCCCAGGCGCTGCGTAATTCGTCTGCCAATGTTACCTTGCAATTAGGTGCCGGTGTCACCAAAGGTTTAGGTGCCGGTGCTAATCCGGAAATCGGCCGGCGTTCAGCGGAAGAAGACCGCGAAACCATCAAGAAAACCCTGCAGGGCGCGGATATGATTTTTATCGCAGCCGGCATGGGCGGTGGTACCGGTACCGGTGCGGCGCCAATCGTGGCTGAAGTCGCGCGCGAGCTGGGTATTTTAACGGTTGCCGTAGTCACCAAGCCGTTCCCGTTCGAAGGTAAAAAGCGTACAGCTTATGCCGATGAAGGTATTCTGGAGCTGAGCAAATATGTTGACTCGCTGATCACCATCCCGAATGACAAGCTGTTAAAAGTATTAGGTAAAGGCACCAGCCTGCTGGATGCGTTTAAAGCGGCTAACAACGTGTTGTTGGGCGCCGTGCAGGGTATTGCCGAATTAATTACCCGGCCCGGTTTGATCAATGTCGACTTTGCTGACGTACGTACTGTTATGTCTGAAATGGGCACTGCGATGATGGGTACCGGCCGCGCGTCAGGCCCGGATCGTGCTGAAGAAGCTGCCGAGCAGGCTATTTCCAGCCCGTTGCTGGAAGATATCGACTTGTCTGGTGCCAAAGGCATTCTGGTTAACATTACTGCCGGCCTGGATATCAGCATTGAAGAATTCGAAATTGTCGGTAATGCGGTTAAAGCCTTTGCCTCTGAAAACGCTACTGTCGTAGTGGGTGCGGTTATCGACCCGGAAATGCACGACGAGCTGCGGGTAACGGTAGTAGCGACCGGTATTGGTGCCGATCGCCGGCCCGATATCAGCCTGGTACCAAGTCATCGTGCTGAGCCGGTACAAGCCTATGTGCAGCAGGGTAATACTATGCGTCATGCGGCACCGGCGGCTAATCTGCAAAAAGACGAAGCCGTGCAGACTAAAACCCAGCCGGAAAGCAAAGGTGGTATCGATATTTTTGATATCCCGGCGTTTTTACGCAAGCAGGCAGATTAAGCCGCCTGCTGTGGCCGGCAGTAAAATGTCTGGCGTACGCCTGGTGAAGAGAATAATATTAGCAACAGTTGAAGTTAAGCTGCTGTTCAGTTGCTATTAGGCACCATAACTGTCTGCAGAATTAGCCAGTAAATTGGTAAAACTGCTGAAGTTGTGCTAAGCTTCGCCGCCATTTTGTGATTGCTTAAAATTTGAGCAGGAAGAAATTATGATTAAACAACGTACCGTCGCTAAAACAGTCAGTACTATTGGTGTAGGGTTACACAAGGGTGAAAAGGTTACGCTCACTCTCCGGCCTGCACCTGACAACACGGGCATTATGTTCCGTCGTGTTGACCTGGATCCGATAGTCGACTTTAAAGTTACCCCAGAAATGGTTGGTGACACGGTAATGTGTACCTGTTTGATCAACGAGCAAGGCGTGCGCCTGTCTACCACCGAGCATTTAATGGCTGCGGTTGCCGGCCTGGGTATCGACAATCTGATTATTGAAGTCGACTCAGCTGAAATCCCGATTATGGATGGCAGCGCCAACCCGTTTGTATACCTGTTGCTGGAAGCCGGCATCAGCGAGCAGAAACTGGCAAAGAAATTTATTAGAATTAAGCGCACCGTGCGGGTGGAAGACGGTGACAAGTGGGCTGAAATCCGGCCACATCACGGTTTTAAAATCGACTTTGCCATCGACTTCGACCACCCGGTTATTGCTGAAACCACGCAGCGGATGCAAATGGACTTTTCGGCTGCCGGCTTTATTAAAGATATCAGCCGCGCCCGTACTTTTGGCTTTTTGCATGATATCGAGTACCTGCGGGCCAACAACCTGGCGTTAGGCGGCAGTTTCGACAATGCCGTGGTACTGGACGAGTTCCGGGTATTAAACCAGGACGGCCTGCGCTACGAAGACGAATTTATCAAACATAAAATTCTCGACGCCATCGGTGATTTATATATGGCAGGTTACAGTGTGCTGGGCGAGTTTATCTCGTACAAAACCGGCCACGCCTTAAATAATCAGCTATTATGCGCCGTTTTAGCCGAGCAGGAAAACTGGGAATTTGTCAGCTTTGAAGATAAAGCCCACATGCCTATTTCCTATCTGGCACCGCAACTGGCCTGATATTTACTTTCCCATTAAAAAAAATGGGTCAGAGTGAATAAACTAAAGCAATAAAAGGGTCGGAGTGAATAATTTATTCACTCCGACCCTTTTTATTTGGCCAATAGCCGGGCCAGTGCTTGTTTTACTTTGTCGTCGCTGTGTTCCAGTGCCTGTTGCAGTGAGGCGCGGGCGCTGTCCGATAAATCAGATTGTTTAGTATTAGCAGGCGCTTTGGCCGGGGTTTTTATTTCCGGCCGGGCAATCTGGCCGTGTGGCGACACTTCAATATCGATTCCGGCTAAATCAGGCAAGATTTTTTGCCTGAAATTGTCTAGAATGGCATCGCGCTGCATCTTTAACCGGTTAGCCCAGCCTGGCGATTGACATAAAATAACCGCCCGCCCGGCATTAATGCTCGACACCTGACAAAAACTCAGTTGTTCCAGCTGCAAAATATGGCATAGCTCGGTATTTAATTTGCGAACAAGTTCATACTGTTGCTGCATCAAAGCCAGCGAGCTCTGGCCAAACAGCTTGGTTAAATCTTCGGGTTTATGGCTATAGCGTTTCATCAACAGCTTACTTAACGGGCTTAACAGCAGGCCGGTTTAGTGTAACAGGTTTTATCGGTGCTGCCACAGTTCGCCGGGCTTGAAACTTACCCCGGTTGGCACCATATTCTGCCAATAGCCGCTTTACCGGCAGGCAGTAAATCACAACGACAATAAATAACTGGCCTGGCCAGGGCTGCAAAGCAGTTTTAACTTAAATGGTATCTGGATAATGTTTGGAAAATTTTTCGCCAAATTAGTTGGCAGCCGTAACGACCGTTTCCTGAAGAAACAGCAGAAGTACGTCAAGCAAATTAATGCTCTGGAAGCCGAATACCAGGCATTGTCCGATGAAGCCTTAAAGCAGAAAACGGCTGAGTTTAAGCAGCGGGTAGCAGACGGCGCCACGCTGGAAGACATTTTACCCGAAGCGTTCGCTACGGTGCGTGAAGCCAGCACCCGGGTGTTTAAAATGCGCCATTTCGATGTGCAGTTGCTGGGCGGTATAGTGCTGCACCAGGGGCGTATTTCTGAAATGCGTACCGGTGAAGGTAAAACCCTGACCGCGACCTTGCCGGCTTACCTGAATGCGTTAAGCGGCAAAAGCGTGCACGTTATTACCGTTAACGACTATCTGGCACGGCGCGATGCCGAAACTAACGAGCCGCTGTTCAGCTTCCTTAGGCTTAACCGTCGGCGTTAACGTGCCGGGCTTACCCCATCAGGCCAAACAACAGGCGTATCAGGCCGATATTACCTACGGCACCAATAACGAATTTGGTTTTGACTACCTGCGCGACAATATGGCGTTCTCGCCGCAAGACCGGGTGCAGCGCGATTTAGCCTTTGCCATTATCGATGAAGTTGACTCAATTTTAATTGACGAAGCCCGTACCCCGCTGATTATCTCCGGCCCGGCGGAAGACAGCTCCGCGCTGTATAAACAAATTAATACCCTGGTGCCGCAACTGGAAAAGCAGGACAAAGAAGACGAAGAGGGTAATCATGGCGATGGTCACTTTACCGTTGATGAAAAAGCCCGCCAGGTATATTTAACCGAACAAGGCCAGATCAAAGTAGAAGATATGCTGCGCGAAGCCGGGATGATCGGCGAAGAAGATACCTTATTCTCTGCTGCCAATATTACCCTGTTACACCATGTGTATGCTGCGCTGCGGGCGCATCAGCTGTTTAAGCGCGATGTCGACTACGTGGTAAAAGACGGCGAAATTGTTATTGTTGACGAGCACACCGGCCGTACGATGGAAGGCCGCCGCTGGTCAGAAGGTCTGCACCAGGCCGTCGAAGCCAAAGAAGGCGTGCGTATTCAGAACGAAAACCAGACCCTGGCCTCTATTACCTTCCAGAACTATTTCCGTTTGTATGACAAACTGGCCGGTATGACAGGTACTGCTGATACTGAAGCCTTTGAATTTCAGCAAATTTATGGTCTGGAGACCATTGTTGTGCCGACCAACCGCCCTATGGTGCGTGACGATATGGCCGACCTGGTTTACCTCACCGCTGAAGATAAGTACAACGCCATTATTGAAGACATTATCAAGGCCCGCGATGCTAAGCGGCCGGTGCTGGTAGGTACTGCCTCGATTGAGAGCTCTGAATACCTGTCTAATTTACTGAACAAAGCCAAAATTAAGCATCAGGTACTGAACGCCAAGTTTCACGCAAATGAAGCGCAAATTATTGCCGATGCCGGCCGTCCGGGCACCGTTACCATTGCTACTAACATGGCAGGTCGGGGTACCGACATTGTGCTGGGCGGCAGCTTGCAATCTGAATTAGCGGCGCTGGAAAATAAAACCGACGAAGCTGTCGCGAAAATTACCGCCGACTGGCAACTGCGCCACGATGAAGTTATCGCGGCCGGTGGCTTACATATAATAGGTACCGAGCGCCATGAATCACGCCGTATCGACAACCAGCTGCGCGGCCGTTCAGGCCGCCAGGGCGATCCGGGTTCTTCACGTTTTTATCTGTCGCTGGACGATGCGTTAATGCGCATTTTCGCCTCCGACCGGATGGCTGGCATGATGCGCCGCTTAGGCATGGAAAAAGGCGAAGCCATTGAACACCCGTGGGTTAGCCGCGCCATCGAAAATGCCCAACGCAAAGTAGAGGCCCGTAACTTCGATATCCGGAAGCAATTACTGGAGTTTGATGACGTCGCCAATGATCAGCGCAAAGTAGTATACGAGCAGCGTAACGAATTGTTAGATGCCACTGACATCAGCGAGACCGTCAACGCCATTCGCGAAGATGTGGTCGACTCAGTGATCAGCCAGTATATTCCGCCACAATCATTAGATGAAATGTGGGATATTCCGGGGCTGGAGCAGCGCTTAAAAGCCGACTTTGCCTTAGATCTGCCAGTTAGCCAATGGCTGGCTGATGACAAAAAACTGTTTGAAGAAAAACTGCGCGATAAAATTCAGCTGGAATTTAGCGAAGGCTACAAGCACAAAGAGCAGATGGTTGGGGTAGAAGTACTGCGCCAGTTTGAAAAAGCCATAATGCTGCAAAGTCTCGACACCCACTGGAAAGAGCATTTAGCCGCGATGGACCATCTGCGTCAGGGCATTAACCTGCGTGGTTACGCCCAGAAAAACCCGAAGCAGGAATACAAACGCGAAGCTTTGAATTGTTCTCAAATATGCTGGACGAGCTGAAAACAGACGTTATCGGTATTCTAAGCCGGGTTCAGGTTAAAGCGGCTGAAGATGTCGAAGCTGTTGAAGAGCAACGCCGCAAGGCCGATGCGGTACCGCATAACTATCAGCATGACGAAGCCGGCCAGATGGGTGGTGCCACGGCAGCCGCCCCGGCGCCTGCAGCAGCTGGCGCAAATGCCATGCCGACACCGGTAGTGCGCGATGGCGACAAAGTGGGGCGCAACGATCCATGCCCCTGTGGCTCAGGTAAAAAATATAAACAGTGTCATGGCAAACTCAGCTGATGCTTTGCCAGGCACAGCTAACATGGGCAGCCAGCAAGCTGACACCCTGCCGCAACTTCATGTGGCAGTGGGCGTTATTCTCAAGCAAAAGCAAGTATTGCTGGCGCTGCGCAGCAGCAAGCAGCATCAGGGTGGTAAATGGGAATTCCCGGGCGGTAAAGTCGAGCAGGGCGAAACTGTCGAAGCCGCGTTAGACCGTGAGTTAACAGAAGAACTGGCTATCACCGTAACCCAGGCTGAACCTTTTATGCTGCTTAACTATACCTATCCGGAGCGTCAGGTCACGCTGGATATCTGGCTGGTTACCGATTTTACGGGTACCCCACAGGGCTGGAAGGCCAGCCACTGCAGTGGGTTGACATCAGCGACCTTGGCCACTATCACCTTTCCCGATGCCAACCAGCCAATAGTGCAGCAATTACAACAGCGCTTTTTGTAACGGCGGCGCTTGCTATTTTTAATAAAGGTGCCCTGGTATTTACGTTTTATCTGCCGTTAAACTGGCCAGCGCATCACTAAAGCCCCGTAATGAAAACTTCAGCTGGCGTGGGCTTTGCTCGGTTACAAACAGCTGTACCGTGTAGGCAGCGTTATCCTGCAGTTGTTTTACTATGGCCGGGCTTAATACCAGCAATACTTTACAACCCTCTGGCAAGCATACGGTTACCGGTACTCTGTGCTTGTTTTCGCCAATATCAATTGCCACGCCCGGTGGCAGATAGATACCCAGTGGTAAATTAAGCTGCAATACAGGATCACTGCTTTCGTTAACATACGAAATCTGGCTGGAGTAAATAATGGCCGGTTGTTCAGGGTTTTGCAGACCCTGGGCAATAACACATTGGGTTTTACATACCGACCGCCAGTCGCCAAATTCAGTTACTTCAGGTTTAGTTTCAGCAGCACTAGCAGCTGAACAGGCCAGAGCCGACAGCAGCAGGAAAGTTGTGGAAACAGTTTTTCGAATTAAGGGCGGGTAAGATTTAAAGGTTGCCATGATTTTATTCCATTAAAAAGGCTTGTTGGGCTAAGCGCTGTTACTCGTTAAAAAATAAAGCCCTGCAATACAGCAAGGCTTTATCAGTACATACAATAACAACAGTACTTATATTGCTGTTATTGCTGTGTTCAGTATAACTGAGTTACAGCTTAGCATAGCGTTGGCGACGGGCAAACAGTGCCAGTAAACCACTTGCAAACAGCAGCGCGCTGGCAGGTGCTGGTACAGCAACCGGGTCGTCTGGATCAATAATTACCGTACCACCAACTCCGGCAAAACCGAAAATATAGGTTGGGGTAATTTCGCCGTTGGCATCACCAAATCCATCCTGATCTGCGTCTAAACCAGACCAGCCCAGTGAATACACCTCAGCGCCAACACTGGCTAAAGCACTTAACGCTGCGTTGCGGTTAGCCGCGCCACCATAGAAAATTTCAAAGGTGTAGCTTTCACCGGCCAGTAAGGCACCAAAATCAAAATCGAAGTTAGAGCCAATATCATCCGGCCCGGCAGCAGTGAAATCACCGGTATTGCCAAAAATAGAGGAACAGGAAACAGTTGGATCTGAGCTACAGAAACCATTCTCGTTTGCAGCTAATACGGCGCTGGCGCCTGCGGTACCGCCAATGGTGACAAACTCGTCAAATGGGGTAGGTGAGGTATCCCAGTCAAAGGTACGACGGTACAGCAGCTCAGCAATATCGGCGCCGCTGATATTTTCAATGGTTACTGCTACCCGGTATAAGTTGTCACTTTCTGCTGCCAGGGCAAAATCGTGGGTTATTTGCAGCAAGCCACCCATGGTAGTTACTGAGGTGGCTGTTGAAGCCGTGCTGTCAAAACTCACCAGGCTAAGGCCCGACGGCGCACCAAAACTATTGTTAGCAGAGCCCGCTATGCCGTCAGCTGCTACACCCCAACCCTCACACAAGCAACCATGGTAAGTTGATTCGTACTCCAGGCCATCGTCTAAATAACGTAAACCAACACCGGTTAAACCGGTGACATCAGCCACCCCACCGCTGACATTAAGCTGGCCGTAATCATCGACGCCAAGCTTTACATTACCATCCGTTATAATCATTGAAGCCTGGCTTGCACCTGCCATGCCTAATAAGGCCGCTGCTGCAGCCAGTTTTAAAAGTTTCATAAGTTTCTTCCTGAAAGTTATTCATTATAGATTTATTACAGCGACTGTTTGTCACAACAGCAACTGGAAGCACAAAATATGCCAATGAACAAACTATTGAAAAAATGAGGCTTTTTGTTGTACCTATTATAAAAATGTAAAATAATGTGACGAAATAGGATGGTTTACTAATATTTAATTTTTAAAAAACTGGTTATCCTGAGCAATAAACTCCTGCTCCAGCTCGGCCAGATACTGTTCTGATAAGTCAGCATCTATAGGCGCTTTATCCGGAATACGATGGTTCTCAGCAGCCCAGTCACCTAAATCAATGAGTTTGCAACGCTCAGAACAAAATGGCCGGAAGGTAGCACTGGCATCCCAGATCACCGGTGTAGTGCAAGTAGGGCATTTAACGGTAGTTGGCATAGCTTACTCTGTTTAAAACTTGAAAATCCGGTGGGTAGTATAGCAGATAAGTGAGATGCTAAAAGGGCTGCCAATGAGCGAGAGTCTGATTGTCCTAAACAAACCGTTGAAGCCCTGGACGGGCGGACAAATGCGTCGGGAGCGCATTTGAACAGCTATGCTGGCCCGCAGGGTAAACTTCATGGATGAAGTTTATAAAGAACCACAGGGACGTATTTATGGCGTGTTTGTGTGGGCAATTAGGCTCGACCTGCTGAGCTAAACTTTCGGGCTAACAACACGCCAATTGAAATTGCTGGGATTTAGCAGCGGCGCTGCGGGCACTGTCGGCGTCCAGCTGCATAAAGCGGATAGCATAACGATACTTATTGCCACTTACCGTCGGGTAAATGCCTTCGCCGGCCGGGTATTTAATCCGCAGCAACTCATACTGCTCAGCATTTTGCTGATAAAAACCATTGTCGGCCAGCACATCCTGGTAATGGCTGCGCTCCCGGATAAAGGTTAATACATACCGAATAGCCTGCTCGGCCAGCGCCACCTGTTGCAGCCAGTCTTCTGCCTGCGCCTGGCGTTCGGCCAGCGGTAAACTAAACCAATATTGCAGCTGGGGCATATCAAAGTAACAACAACCACCAGGAATACTGAAACGCTGGCGCAGTGGCGCTAAAAAGTTGTCGTCTTTCAGGCCGCCGAGCAGCTTGCCGCTGCGTAACAGCTCTGACTGCATCCGCACCGCGGCCTGCAACATAGTTTGTAACTTAGAATCAGACACCGACGGATGCTGCGACCAAACCACCAACTGGCTTTCACAGCGTTCAATATCTTTAATTAAATCGGGGCGGACATCGTTGCGGTCCATTACTTCAATTAACGCAAACAGGCTGGTAAAAAAACTTTGCTGCTGGTTTTCATCAGCCAGCGCTAACTGGCTGTGCACCTGTTGAAATAAAAACTCCAGGCGCAAATAGGTGCGGATTTTCTCGTTCAGCGGATGCTCGTAAATAATCTCGGTGGTGTTCGTCATAAGAACAATTGGCCTGTTTTAAACTTAACCGAACCTGCGGGCCCGGTTATCTTTCAGCATTTAGGTTAAACTCTGCATGTTAGTGATAAATTGTCTGCCCGGGCTAACCCTCTGTCAAAGCTAAGCCTTTGTCAAAGCTAAGCCTTTGTCAAAGCTAACCCTTTGCCAAATCTAAATAATGCTGATGTAACTGCTGCACCTGCGGTTGTAGGCAGCTTCGCCGCCGCATGTCGACCGTTATTATCGACAATATCATCAGCTAAGGCTAAGCGTTCTGGCCGGCTGATCTGGCTGGCAATAATCGCCTGCACCTGCTTCGCAGTAGCCCCGGCATTAACCTTATCGCGACTTAGAGTACGCGACAGCTGGTTTCGTTCAGTTATATCTACCACTAATACCCGGTCAACCAGCTTATTCAGCTTATTCTCCAGCAGCAGCGGGGCAATTAACAGCACATAGGGCGCTGGCGGCAGGTTGGCTAACTGCTGCAGCATCTCAGTGCGAATGGCCGGGTGCATCACGCTATCCAGCCACTGTTTGGCTGCCGGGTCATTAAAAATTAACTGGCGCAGCAGCGGCCGGTTTAACGTTTGCTCTGCTGTCAGTAACTGCGGCCCGAAATGCGCGGCTATTTTCGCCAGTAGCGGGCTGCCTTTAGCCGACTATTTCGCGGGCGACCAGATCAGCATCGACCGAGGGTATACCAAGCTGGTTAAACAAGCTGGCGACGGTCGACTTGCCCGAGCCAATACCGCCGGTTAAACCAACAATAAAGCGCGGTTCTTTATCAACTGCTTTGCTGTCAGCGGTCTTGCCACAGCTGAGCTTGCGCACGGACTGCTAGGCCAAGGTAACTCAGGTAGGCATTGGTTAACTGCTCACCCCACAGCAAGGCAATAAAACCAGCCGCAGCAATGTAAGGGCCAAACGGAATGGGTGTGGCCTTATCGCGGCCCTGAATGGCCAGCATGCTGGCACCAATTACCGCGCCGACTAACGACGACAATAAAATAATCAGCGGCAGCTGTTGCCAGCCGAGCAGGGCGCCAAAAATGGCCAGTAATTTAAAATCGCCATAACCCATACCTTCCTTACCGGTCAGCAGTTTAAAGCCCCAGTACACCAGCCATAAACTCAGGTAGCCGGCAGCGGCGCCAATAATGGCTTGGGCAGGATTAACTAAAGCTGAATCGGTCAGGCTAAATAGCAAGGCCAGCCATAATAGCGGCAGGGTCAGGCTATCAGGTAACAGCATGGTATCGATATCAATAAAACTGAGCGCTATTAAGCCCCAGGTCACAAATATCAGCACCAGCGCCAGGGTGCCAAAGCCATATTGCCAGGCCACTAAGGCCGACATGACAGCGGTTAACGCCTCTACTGCCGGGTAACGGCTGCTTATTGGCGCTTTACAGTGCCTGCAGCGGCCTTTTAACAGTAACCAGCTAAGTACCGGAATATTATCGCGCGCGGCAATTGGCGTATTACATGCAGGGCAGCGCGATCGCGGCACCGCCAGGTTAAAGCGCTCAGGTGTTGCTGCTGTCTTACTGTTCGCTATGTTTGTGTCGGTGTTGGCATTGAAAATACGCCTGATATTCCTGTTGCCACTCGCGCTCCATCATTTTCGGCAGCCGGTATACCAGTACATTTAAAAAACTGCCAATTAATAAACTCAGCAGCGCGACTAAGGTGATAAACAGCCAGTTATGCTGGCTTAAATAGCTGGCAAATTCCGCCATTATACAATCGAACCCATCTGGAAAATGGGCAGGTACATGGCAATTATTAAGCCGCCGATTACCACACCTAGTACTGCCATAATCATTGGCTCGAGCAGCGCGGTTAAACCATCAACGGCATCATCCACTTCCTGCTCATAAATATTGGCGACTTTCTCCAGCATACCATCTAAAGCACCGGACTCTTCGCCAATTGAGACCATCTGAATAACCATTTCCGGAAACTGGTCGGTTTGTTTCATCGGCTAGATACATCTGGGTGCCGGACGACACTTCTTCCCGGACATGCATAATGGCATTGCGATAGACTTCATTGCCTGATGCGCCGGCGGCTGATTCCAACGCTTCTATTAAAGGCACGCCAGCGGCAAAGGTAGTCGATAAGGTTGCGGGCAAAGCGCGCCACTGCCGCTTTATTTAAAATATTGCCGATAACCGGCGCCTTTAGAATCAACCATCGGCCATGGTCCTGAACTTCAAGTTATTGACATAAGTCTTTTTAACCACATAGCCAAAGACAAAAATACCTGCGAGCACCACCCACCAATACTGCTGCATCATTTCTGAGATACCCAGTACTAATTGAGTGAACGCCGGTAATTCAGCACCAAAACCGGCAAAAATTTCAGCAAACTGCGGCACTACAAAAATCAATAAAACTGAGGTTACTATAGCGGCCACTACCAGTACCGCTACCGGGTAAAACATGGCTTTTTTAATTTTTGATTTAAGCGCTTCGGCTTTTTCTTTATAAATCGCTATGCGGTCAAAAATCCGGTCCAAGCGCACCGGATTGCTCACCTGATTTCACTAAATCGCAATAGAGCTCATCAAAATACTTCGGGTGCTCACGTAGCACTTCTGACAGCGGCAAACCCGACTGAATTTTTACCGAAATTTTCTGCATTAAAGTGCGCAGGCTTTTATTATCGGCCCCATTGGCAATTAAATCGACACTTTGCACCAGCGGCACGCCGGCACCGAGCATGGTAGCAATCTGGCGGGTGACCACTGCAATATCCATAGCGGTAATTTTTCTCACCGCTAAATAAAGATTTCGGTTTGCGTTTAACTTTAGAAGGGGTAATGCCCTGCTGGCGCAACAGGGCTTTGACTTCGGCAATACTATTGCCTTTTAGCTCGCCATCGGCTTTTTTACCGCGGCGGTTTACCCCTTTATATTGGTATATTTCCAGCTCTTTAATTTTAAATTTTTGTGCCTGAGCCATACTAATTGTCCTGTTGCAGCGCCAGGGCGCCGGATGTAAAATTTTTAGTCACTTGTCACTTGTCACTTGTCACTTGTCACTTGTCACTTGTCACTTGTCACTTGTCACGTGCTAACCTTTAGTCACCCGGTTTACTTCCGCCAGGCTGGTTACCCCGGCGGCGGCTTTTATCAGCCCCGACTGACGCAGGTTATTAATGCCTTCTTTTTGCGCCTGGGTGGCAATATCCAGTGAGTTACCATCGGCCATTATAATATCGGCCATTTTGCCGCTAATCGGCATGACTTCGTAAATGCCGACCCGACCTTTATAACCATTAGTGCAATGATCACAACCGACCGGTTTAAAAATAGTAATGCTGGCCAACTGATCTTCGGTAAAACCCTGGCGCAGTAATTCCTGCTCGGGCAGTTTTTCCGGTGCCTTACACTGCGGGCAAAGCCGCCGCGCCAGGCGCTGGGCAATAATTAAACTAACCGAACTGGCAACGTTATAGGCCGGCACGCCCATATTTAATAAACGGGTTAAGGTTTCCGGGGCCGAGTTAGTGTGCAAGGTCGATAACACTAAGTGACCAGTCTGAGCCGCTTTAATGGCTATTTCGGCGGTTTCTAGGTCGCGGACTTCACCGACCATCACTACATCAGGATCCTGGCGTAAAAACGATTTCAGTGCAGCGGCGAAGGTGAGGCCAGCGCGCGGGTTTACCTGCACCTGGTTAATCCCGGTGAGGTTAATTTCGACCGGATCTTCGGCGGTGGAGATATTAGTCTCACTGGTATTCAGAATGGCGAGACCAGTGTAAAGGGATACCGTTTTACCGCTACCAGTCGGCCCGGTAACTAAGATCATGCCCTGTGGCTGGGCCAGTGCCGCTAAATAGCGCTGTTTCTGAATATCTTCATAGCCTAATACGTCTATCCCCAGCATAGCGCTGTCGGAATCGAGAATACGCATTACAATTTTCTCGCCCCATAAGGTCGGCAGGCTGCTGACCCGAAAATCGATCGATTTTTTAGCCGACAGTTTTAACTTAATCCGGCCATCCTGTGGTACCCGCTTTTCGGCGATATCAAGCCGCGACATTACCTTTAACCGCGCCGATAGCCTGCTGGCCAGCGCCACTGGCGGGTTAGCCACTTCATGCAGAATGCCGTCTATCCGAAAGCGAATGCGGTATAGTTTCTCATAGGGCTCAAAGTGCAGGTCCGAGGCGCCTTTACGAATGGCATCCGAGCAGCATTTTATTAATAAAGGCAATAATCGGCTGGTCTTCTTTATCGGTCTGAACCCCACCTCTCATCTTCGTGCTCTTCGACTATGCCTAACGAACCTAAATCCCAGTCGGCGGCATCGCCAGCCAGGTTAAAACTGCTATCAAACAGCTTTTCAATCAGCTTTTGCAGCTTATCAAACTCAACCACCACCACTTCAGCATTTAAGCCGGTATTGAATTCAAAGTCTTCTATTGCTGCGATATTAGTCGGGTCAACCACTGCCAGGTACATATTGCGGCCGCGTTTGGCCAGCGGCAGCATATCGTTTTTACGAACCAGCTTTTCATTGCGTAGGTCTTCCGGCACTGACACCAGGTCGTAATAATCGAGGTCAATACTCAGCGCAGAGCTTACCTGAGTGGCCATTTCTGCCAGCCGGGCTGAGCCTATCAGTTTTTCATTAATTAGTAATTCCGGCAGGGTGCGGTAATTGCCGCTTTTTTCACTAATCGCTTTAGTGGCCTTATCACTATCGATAATGCCTTGCTGCAACAAGCGCTTTAATAGGGTGGAATTTGCATTAACCGCCATACAGCGTAAGGTTCCTGATATGCTATTAATTTTTCGTGAATCTGTTGATTATGCCAGCATTTAGCGGTTATTCAAGTTTATAGTTTTCTGGGTTCTATTCAGCTAGGTTTGTAAGAATTGAGGTAGAAAAATTATAAAGCCAGCGTTGTAGCTGGCTTTATGTCTTCGTGGATCAAACCACTACTTTACGCTAATTTGAAATTAGATACGGCACTCAGCTGGAACAAAATTGTTTGAAGCAGCATTGTCAACAGCACATGTCCAAACAACGGTACGATCAGCATTAACGGTCGGAGTATTAGTAAGTACAACGCTTCCAGCACGAGCTGTACTGGTTACAGTTAACACGCCATCTGCACAAGTCATTGAAAGAGTATTCTGAGTTGCGGTTGCTATAGGTGTAACACCATTACAGCTTGTAGCATCAACAACACCATTGTCGTTAACGATATTTTCAGTAACTGTTACTTTAGCAGCTGACATCAAGTTGATTGGTTCAGCAATACGTCCACGAACTGTGTAATCTTGGTAAGCTGGCAGTGCTACTGCAGCCAAAATACCGATAATCGCTACCACGATCATTAATTCAATTAAGGTAAAACCTTGTTGTGCACGTTTCATAATTTTACATCTCCTGAGGATTTAATTAGCCGTTGGGCTACCGTCTATTTTGGTTATTTTTCAGGGTTGCGCAAGCTAATTGTTAATAAATGAACGAAAAATATCTAAGCTATTATTGGCATTAGAAAAATAGTTTTTTTCGGGCTATTTAAGTCATTAAATTTAATAGTACAAAGGTATTAGTTTTAAAATTAATTTTGCGGCTGTTTTGCTTCTGTGTTGGAAAAAGGGCCAGATTTTGGCCGCAGGATCTTGTTGATTGATCGTGCCGGATTGAACAAACCGAACCTGGGATCGGGTTAAAATGCGGCTTTTAGCTCAGCAGAAATTGGGGTCAGAACACAATTAATTCAAATCCCCCTGTGGTCCCCCTTTGTTAAAGTGGGACGGGTTAGGTTCCCCTCTTTAGCAAGGAGGGGCAGGACGGAGGACTTAAAGACAGATCACTCATCATACTTATGGGCGCTAAACAGCTGCTGCGCGGCCAGCCAGACATCGCCGACTTCGCCGGTGCCAACGGTATGCTCGTTTACTTTGAGTACCGGGGCAATTTCTTTGCTGGAACTGGTGAGCCAGATTTCGTCGGCGGCAAACACTTCCTGCTCAGAAATATCCCGCTCTTCTACTTGCATGTTGCTGTGTTTGCGCAAAATATTCAGCAGCAATAAGCGGGTAATGCCGGGCAGTAATTTAGTGGTAAGCGGCGGGGTGGCGATAACGCCATCTTTTATTACAAACACATTGACTGCGGCGCCCTCGGTTAAGTTACCGTCTTTGTCAAACAGCAGAATTTCCTGGGCACCACTGGCGTAGCCTTGCTGATAATGCAGCACATTACCCAGCAGTGACGTTGATTTAATATGGCAGCGCTGCCAGCGTAAATCCTGGCCGGTTACCACGTTATAGGTGGTGGCTTTGCTTTTATCGGCGACGGGTTCGGCGGCGATGGGGAAAGCATAGGCAAACACGGTGGCTTTAATATTGGCCGGAAAGGCATGGTTGCGCTTGCTGTCGGTGCCGCGGCTAACCTGAATATAGACCGCCTGGTTGTCGCCATTGGTTTGCTGGTTGTCGGCCAGCAGGCGCTGGCAAATGGCTTGCCAGTCGCTAAGGTTTAGCGCCGGGTCTATCGAAAGCTGAGCTAAACCGTCCTGCATGCGGGCAATATGCGGCTTAAAGCCAACAAAGCGGCCGTTATAGCTGGGGATAACTTCGTAAATGCCGTCGCCAAATAAAAAACCGCGATCCATAGGTGAGATTCTGGCCTCTGCGGCCGGAATAAAATCACCATTTAAATACACTATGCTCATGCTGTTCTCACTTTAAAAACGGTTTTTCGGAAACGACTACGCAGCACTGAAACCGAACCGGCTTACCCACACCAACACGCCGTGAATACATCCCTGTAGGCTCGATTCGGCCGTCCAGGCCTGCAACGGTCGGCTTAGGGTAAGTCGATTCTATTTCTGGCAAATCTTCAAAAGCTTTTGCAAATCACTAATCAGTTGCTCGCCTTCGGTATGTGCCAGGCCATCTTCGGTTAAGGTATTGAGCCGGGTTACGCCATCGACACTGCCATGGGCCGATAAAAACTGCAAAATGGCCAACGGGGCGGCATCGGCCAGTAAGTTGCGGCCCTGCAATACCGACACCATGGCAATAATACCCCAGGCGGCCCAGTTAGACACGTCGGCTACTACTAGTTCGTCACATTCGGTTACTGCCGGGGTAATATTCAGCTGACCAAGAAAGCCGCCATATTGCCCATGCCAATTTCATTGCCGCCATCACCAATACCAATAGTCGGGCAGCTGGCCAGGCTTAAAAAGTGGTCGAAACTGGCGCAGCGCGCGGTAATATCTTCGCCGCGCATATTGGCGTAGCGGTTGTCGCTGGTAAAGCCGGGCCGTTCAATTGAAATAATTAACTGCGGTTGCAGTTCAGCCAGCGCCGCCACTGCAATGCCCGGCAGGTTGTGTTGCTGATTAACGCTGATTTGATAAGTACGGTAACGGCTGGCCAGCACCGAACAGAGCGGGTTACCGCTAACCAGTATTGGCCTGGCGCCCAGTTGCTCCAGCAATTGATACAGGGCGATGGCGCCGACCGGGCCGTCGGTTTCAAAGGTATCGAGTACCGGAAAGCCGGTGCCGATTAACACCGTGCCGCGGCATTGGTTAATCAGTCTGGCCGCACGCAAGATATAGCCGGGCCGCAACTGTTGCTGCAGCAATTGCATACCGCGCAAATTGCGCGCTACTAATAACTGTTCAATTTGCTGGCTAACCAGTAGCAAATCAGTTGTGCTCATCTGCTGCTCCGCCCTGGTTTCTACATGTTTGCTAACTGCCGCTGAAAGCGGGCCTGGGCCAGCAACAGGGCATTATGTGCCTGCTGCGGGTCGGTTTTAACAAACTGCAATACGGTGCCGGCCGGGGCCTGGGCCAGTTGCCAGCAATCGAGCGATAACACGCTGCCAATTTTCGGGTAGCCACCGAGGGTCTGGCGGTCATTTAACAGCACGATTGGCTGGCCGTCGGGCGGAATTTGCACCGCGCCATAGCTTATGCCTTCGGATAACAGGCTTTGGCTGCTGCAGCTGATGGCCGGGCCGCTGAGCTTAACGCCCATCCGGTCGGCTTTTGGCGTTATGGTATAGCTATTAAGATAGAAACGCTGGCGCTGAACCGCGCTGAACATCTGGTGCTGATAGCCTTCAATAAGGCGCAGACTCAGGCCTTTGCTAAAGTCGAAGTTTGGTTGTATAGCCACTGGTAATTGCCGGGCTGGCAATGTTGTACCGCTTGTCAGCGGTAGCTTATCGCCCGCCTGCAGCTTAGCGCCGTTCTGGTGAAGGCCACCTATACCTTCGCGCATTACCGTGGCGCTACTGCCAAACTGCGGGGTAATGTTAAAGCCACCGGCAACCGCCAAATATGCCCGCAAGCCCAGGCTTGCCATGCCTAATTCGATTATATCGCCGCTGTGCACGTGATGGCTTTGCCACAACGCTTTTGGCTGGCCATTTACGGTAACCGTTACACTGGCCCCGGTAACGGCAAAAGTTGCAGTGCAATGGGCCTGCAATTGCAAACCGCCGATACTGCACTCTAATAAACTGGCATTAGCGCTGTTACCTACCAGGGCGTTCGCCCAGTTAGCCGAGCCGGCATCGAGCGGGCCACCGTTGGTGAGGCCAAGCGGACTCTGGCCAAAACGGCCGGCGTCCTGAATAAGACTCAGCACGCCGGGGTTAATAACCTCGAAATGGCTCATAGCTCGCCACCCAGAGCTAAAAACTCGGCTTTGCTGATAGCGACAAACTGTACTTCATCGCCGACTGCCACCGGCATAGCCGGATGCTGCTGTGGCTGAAACATCGGGGTGGGGCACAGGCCAATTAAGTTCCAGCCACCGGGAGATACCGCCGGGTAGACTGCAGTCTGGCGGTCGGCAATGGCAACGGCGCCGCGCGGCACTCTGGCCCTGGGGGTTTTTAAGCGGGGCATCGTTAGTTTTTCAGCCACTTCGCCGAGGTAAGCAAAGCCCGGGGCAAAGCCGATGGCATACACCCGGTACAGCTGTTGCTGATGCAGTTTAATCACTTCAGCAACACTAAGCTGTTTGGTTTTGGCAATAAGCGCCAGATCGGGGCCGCTTTGTTCGCTGTAATATACCGGTAGCTCTACGCGGCGGCCGGGTTTGCTGCTACCTGCTGTCAGGGCGCTCAGCGCCTGCTGCAGCCACTGCTTAACAGCGAAATGATCAGTACTAAAGGGGTTAAATACCACCATAATTGAGGCATAAGAAGGCAGCAGTTCCAGTAAATGTGGGCCCAGCGCGTGGCGGATCAGCGGCCCAGCCTGCTGCACTAAGCCGGCAATATCAGCCGCCATTTTTTGCTCAAAATACACCATCACCGCGTTTTCGCTGGCGACGGTTAAGCTATACAGAGGCTTACTGGTGTTCATGTTTGGGCGCGGCTTAGCAAAGCACGAATTTGCGCCACCTGCGCAATGGCGCCCGGGTTGTCGCCATGCACGCACAGGGTGTCGGCGTTTAATGCCAGGCGCTGGCCGGTCGCGGTGGTAACACTGCCATCGTTAATCAGTTCGCTTACCTGGGCCAGTACCTCGCTGCCATGCAGCACGGCACCATTTTCACTGCGTGGGGTAAGCTTACCCTCATCGGTGTAGCGGCGGTCGGCAAAGGCTTCAAACAACAGTTCAACCTTAAGCTCGCTTGCCTGTTGCTGATAGCGCTGACGGTTGTTATCGGCCAGCAGCATCAGTTTTAACGGTTTATGGAAACTGGCGATGGCCTGCAACACCGCCTGCCAGACTGCCGGTTTGCTCATCATATCGTTATACAGCGCCCCGTGCGGTTTAACGTAGCTTAAGCTTAAGCCGTGACACTGCGCCATGCCGTCCAGTGCCGCTACCTGATAATGGATAAGGTTGATTATTTCATTATGCGAGCAGTGCATGCTGCGCCGGCCAAAGCCGTTTAGATCAGGATAAGCCGGGTGGGCGCCAATGGCCACGCCATGCTGTTTGGCCAGTTGCAGGGTGCGCTGCATTACATCCGGGTCGCCGGCATGAAAGCCACAGGCAATATTGGCCTGGTCGATATAGGGCATAACCTGGCTGTCGAGGCCCATGGTCCAGCTACCGTAGCTTTCGCCTAAATCGCAATTAAGTAGCATGCTGCCTCCCGCAGTTGAGATTGCTGTGGCGATAAAGTATCTGTTTACTCAACGATAAAAGGCTTCAACTTTACCTTTTAAGGTCATTAGCAGCGGTTGGCCGCGCCGGTCGAGTGCTTTGGTGGCTGCGGCTTTAACCCAGCCCTCACTGATGCAGTATTCTTCGACATCAAAGCGCTCTTTGCCGTTTAGCTTAATACCGACATCGTACTGAAAAATCTGTTCTACGTAATGTTTGCTGCGCGGGTTAACAGAGAGGCGGTCGGGTAATTCCGGGCGGGCCTGCTTGTCGTTCGCTGGCAAGGTCTTTCGTTGAAGTGTCGTTCATGGCTGTGATCTGCATAAAATTAAAGTAAGCCATTGTAGGCAAAGCCGGCACTCTGCTCAATAGCGCTGGCAGTAAACAAGCTAAAAGACTTTTATCGCGGATATGACCTGCTAACATAAACTCATTGTCTGGCGCTGTGCCGGGTTTATTGGCGTTGCGGCCAATGCAAGTTTGCAATTTGCTGAGTTTAAGTTATTACTTAATTGTTAACTTAAGGCCAGCACCATGAGCAGCGACGCAGCGCCAGCGCAAACTTCCGTAAAGTCCGGACCGAAACGGATTGCCGGCCTGATATTGCTGATGGCTGCCTTGCTGGCGCTGGTTGTGTTTGGCTATTACCGTTACGCCCAGGCCCGCGGCAGTGTGATCAACCAGGATTACTTTCGGGTGCTGGCCGAAGCCAGCAGTACCTTTACTGAAAACCTGATTAAGTTACAAAGCTTATACGACTATCAGGAGAGCGAAACGGCAATCCGCGCCTTATTCCCCAGTTATAAAGTCACCAAGCGGCAACAATTCAGCGCTGAGTGTCCGCAGCAACAAGTTGCTGAGGCCAATACTGCCTGCCCGGACTACACCAACCGCTACTGGCTAACCCAGGATAAGGTGCAATTACGCTGGTACCAGTGGCCGGATAAAAACACAGTCAATTATCTTGAAGCCGAAATTCAGCATGCTGATTTTTGCCAGAGCCAGAGCGCGGCTTTAGTCAGCTGCTGTTCGTCACCGAAGACAGCCAGGTGCTGGCCAGCACCGGCGGTGAAACCACAATTTCTTTTGTTAATCTGACCAGCGTAACCGAAGCGCTCAGTAAGCAGCAGTTCAGTGACTTTTTCAGTGAGGTAACCGACAGCAGTGAACGGCCAGAGCCGCGCCTGCCCAGCTACAGCGTGCATTTGGATATGAAGCTGTCTTATGGTGATTACCGGTTGTTTATTTATCCGATGCGACTGGCCGCAGGCCTGGTGGCGGTAGATTATGCGGCGGATGACAAGGCCGTATCGCAATTATATCTGGTTGGTTTATTGCCCCGGCAGCAACTGGCAGAGCAGGGTAGCGGCTATTGGAACATTCCGTTATTGTTTGCCACCCTGGTTAGCCTGACCTTTGTCTGGTCGGTACTGCGGATGTATCTGCAACCGAAAAACCAGTCAGTTAACCGGCTGTACAGCAGTTTTTGTTACCTGGTAGCGTACGGTTTTTTTGCGGTGTTGCTGGCGTTGATTTTCAGCTATCTGACCGTGACGGTTTGGCAACAAAGCCGTCAGCAACAGGCGCAGGACTATGTTGAGCAACTGAGGGCCAGCTTAACCACCGATATTAACGCGGTATTTACCGGGCTACAGGCGTACCGCGAGTATTATCAACAACACTGGCAAGGTAGCCCGGCCTATGCAGAACTGCTGCAACCGGTACGTGATTTGCAAAAAGTGAACTACCCGCAGTTACTTGCTGATTGTCCGCCTGCTGAGTTAGTGTTCGATTTTTACCCACCCGCTATGCACGTTACGGCAGACCCGCCCTGTTCACTGCGCACCTTTTACCGGCGGGATAAGGTGGTGACACCCAGCCGTTTATTGTCTGTTACGGTGCTGGATGCCGCAGGCCGTTCCAGCCTGCCATCGGCGTATTATCTGGAGAATAATGCGGCACCGAAAATTTATGATTTGTCGCACCGCGATTATTTTAAACGGGTACGCAACGGCAATGGCTGGCAGCTGAATTTGGCGGGCCGGCGGTTTGATAATGTTTATATTCAACGATTGCTGAACATTAATAACGGTACCCGCGGCACGACCATATCTATGCCGCTGATGGCTGAACCTGATGCTGGCAGCAGCGCAGATGCCGGTTTTGTGCTGGTTGCCGATGTGGTGCTGCCTGCGGTTAGTCTGGCAGCGCCATCAGCCAATGGCCTGCAGTTTATGATAGTGGAACGGCGCAGCGGTAAGGTGCTGTATCACAACGACAACAGCCGTACTTTTGTCGAGAATATTTTTTATATTGGCAGCGAAAATAATCTGCTAAGTCAGACGATTAAATCGGGTGAGCCAACCGGAAATGATGTCAGAGCAGGCCTGGCAGGCTTTTATCATGGCCAGCCCGGCAATTTTATTCTGGCCGGCACGCCGGTCGATGACTGGGCACTGGTGCTGTTTTACCCGCAGGATCATGTCGATGCGATTATGAGTAACCAGTTCCTGATATTCAGTGTCAGTATGATCGTGTTCTTTTTATTGTTGATCGCGGGTTTGCAGTTGTTGCGACGGCTGATTAACAGCAAGCAGGTAAAAAACCGGCTGGCGATACCGCTGGGGTTTGACAGCCGGCGGTTACTGCTGCTGGTGTCGTTGGTCTGGGGCTTAGTGTACGGCTTTTTTGCGCTGCATACTGCGTTGCAGCTGACGCTGCCCTCAGCCCAGCTGCAGCAGGTGTCACCCTGGTTACGTGTTGGCTTATTGCTGTTAATTGTTGGCTAGCTGCATCTTGTTCTTACGCCAGCGTAAACCGCAGGCGCCGGTGATCAGGCCTGTGGCCAAACTGATTATTGCCGGCGGTGTTGCCCTCATCAGCATACTGCCTTTCAGTTATCTGTCGTATATCAGCAACGTGCCGCAGCAGGCGTTGCAAGCCCATTATGCCAAAATGCAATGCATCGAATTTAACCGTGAGCGGGCCGAGCTGCACGAGTTTGCATTAAACCGCTTTCCAAACTCGATTACTGAGCAGCGCTTAAAGCCGTGGCAATTGCTGCCGGTTAACTGGTCTTATGCTGATTTTCAGCAACGTTGTGCTGGCGTCAGTAGCAGTGGCCTGCCAGACGATTACCCGAAGCTCAGTACTATTATTGGTAATACCTATTTATGGCAGTGGGTAAAAACCTTTCTGGTCAGGGTTGCGCCGCTTGACCCCGCCAATGACGCAGTGCAGCAGTTACACGACAGTGGCAACAGCCCTAAATCTGCCGGGCAGCTGCTGGGCCTGAGTTTGCGCTTTTTACTGCCATTGCTGTTATTTCTGATGTTATGGCAGCTGTATGTGCGACGGGTGCTGTGGCAGAGACTGGGTTATGACAGTGACTTTTTGCGCCATATCCACCGGTTATGCAACCAGACACAGCCGGTAGCCGCTAAACGTTTGGTCGCCGGATTGCATTTGCAGCTGACAGCGTGCCCACCTGCCGGTGTTAATTTGCAGACGCTGTTAAAACATGTGCAGTTGGCGGATAGCGGCGACAGCAGTAATACCCTGTTGCAGCCAGGCTTTAAGCAACTTTACCGGCAAAGTGCCATCTTGCAGCACGATGATCAGTTGCAGTTGCAAAATATGTCGATAATGGTGCAGCAGAGCAAAGCGGGTGGACCACTGCAGGTCACACTGAGCCAGATAGATACCTGTCTGGATGGCCCGCGCCGGCGGCAGCAGCTGTTAGCACTGATCACAGAATTTAAAACTCTGACTTTGCTGGGGCAGCTTAGCGAATTTAACTTAGTGATGGGCTTTAATACGCTTCAACGATTGACGATAAAAGATGACCTGGCAGCGGCCGGTGAGCGGATAATGGAACAAACCGAATATCTGGCCTGGTCGGAATGCCTGCTTAATTTTAATGTGCAGCTGCCAGCAACGCTGGCGGAACCATTAGATACCGATATGTTGCAGCAGGAGATAAATGCCTATCCGCTGCTTGGCCCCTTGCCGGTAAGTACAGAACAGTTAAACCAGCAGCATGCTGAACCACAGCCAGGCATCTGGCGAGGTAACGGCGGCCTTAGCACCCGCCAGTGGGCAACCCTGAATTTTATTCTGCAGCATGCCGATGCCTTGTATCGGTATAAATGGGAAAGCTGCAGTAACGAAGAAAAACTGGCGCTGTTTAATCTGGCCAATGGTCATCAGCTTAATCCGTTAAATTGCCTGATGATTGAGCACCTGGCCATTAATGGCCTGCTGCGGGTAAATCGCGGCCGCTTAGCGTTGGTAAACCGCAGTTTCCGCCAGTTTGTGCTAAATGCTGAACCATCTGAAACTTTGCGCCAGCTGGTAAAAGTGGGCGAAGCCGGGGTTTGGAAAAACTACCGGCTGACGTTTGCCATCGTGGTCATTGTGATCGTTGGTGGCATAGCGTTAACGTCTGGCCAGTCGTTACACATTGTTGCCGCCTCTATTGCCGGGGTACTGGGCAGTATTATCAGCGTGTTCAGCAGCGGCAGTACCTTGCGCAACTATTTTAAAAGCTGAGAGAATAACTTTTTCGTTATGTTCACAGTATCGATAACTTACTGTTAGGGATATCTAACACCAGCATATGGCCGGGACTGTGGGTAATACAAAAATCCACTTTGGCATTGGCAATAGCGACCTGGGGTGTTACGCCACAGGCCCAGAATACCGGCACTTCGCCCGGTTTTATTGTTACGGCATCACCAAAATCGGGTTTAGTAATATCACTAATGCCAATAGCGGCCGGATCACCAAAGTGCACCGGCGCGCCGTGTACCTGTGGAAAGCGTGAGCAAATTTGAATAGCCCGTATGGCATCGGCCGGTTTCATCGGCCGCATACTGACCACCATGCCGCCATGAAATACCCCGGCTGGCACACAGGGTATAGTAGTGCGGTACATAGGCACGTTTACTTGCTCAGTAATATTGCGGATTTCCAGGCCATCGGCCAGCAGTGACTCTTCGAATGAAAACGAGCAGCCAATGAGAAAGGTAACGAAATCATCCCGCCAGTAATCGCTGATATCAATCACTTCATTAGTTAGCTCGCCCCGCTGGAAAACCCGGTATTTGGGCAGGTCGCTGCGAATATCCAGCTGCTCTGCCAGGGCTGGCATATCGGTGGCACCGGGCAGCGCGGCCATACCCAGCAATGGGCATGGCTTGGGGTTAAAGTGACAGAACTGCAAAAAGTCGGCGGCATATTGCTTAGGTAAGATGGCCATATTGGCCTGGACGAAGCCGGGCGCTAAGCCTGAAGTGGTGCCGCTGAACTGGCCACTGCGGCACTGCTGGCGCAGATGCAGCGGACTTAACTGTTGTAACTCTTTCATTTGGGGTTTCCTTCAGGCATTGCCATAAATATCTTTGTTTGCCAGCCAGCGCCGGATAAGTTGCTGACTCGCCGCCGGGTCCTGTTGCCACAATTTGGCAGCCAGTTGCCGGGCATGTGGAATAAGCTCGGCATCGCGGCTGAGATCAGCAATTTTAAACTGCAGCAAGCCGGTCTGGCGGGTGCCGAGCAGCTCGCCCGGGCCACGAATTTCCAGATCGCGCTGGGCAATCACAAAGCCATCGTTAGAGTCACGTAATACGCTAAGCCTGGCCTGAGCCGTTTTTGATAAAGGCGCATGGTACAACAACACACAATGTGACACTGCACTGCCGCGACCCACCCGACCGCGCAACTGGTGCAACTGCGCCAGGCCGAGCCGCTCGGGGTTTTCAATAATCATTAAACTGGCATTAGGGACATCTACCCCGACTTCAATAACTGTAGTTGCGACCAGTAAGTCGAGCTCGCCACTGCTGAAGCGCGCCATAATATCTTGTTTTTCATTACTTTTAAGCCGGCCATGTACCAGGCCAACATTAAGTTCTGGTAAGGCATTGGCCAAACTGGCGGCGGTGTCTTCCGCCGCCTGACACTGCAGCACTTCAGACTCTTCTATAAGGGTACACACCCAGTATACCTGGCGTTTATCCTGTAAAACGCCGTTCCGCACCCGTTCGATGATGTCCTGGCGCCGGCTGTCAGGGATCGCGACCGTGGTTACCGGAGTGCGGCCGGGTGGTAATTCGTCGATGACTGATGTATCCAGATCAGCATAGGCCGTCATGGCCAGCGTGCGTGGAATTGGAGTGGCGGTCATTACCAATTGATGCGGATAGACCCCGGGCATCCCGCCTTTTTCCCGCAGGGCTAAGCGTTGGTGCACGCCAAAACGATGCTGCTCGTCAATGATAATCAGTGCCAGCTTGCAAAAGCTGACACTTTGCTGAAATAACGCATGGGTGCCCAGTACCATCTGGGCGCTGCCATCAGCCAGCTGGTTAAGTACTTCATCCCGTGCTTTACCTTTGGTTTTACCCCCCAGCCACGCGACATGGATGCCGAGCGTGCTAAACCAGTTACTGAAATTAGCCGCATGTTGTTCGGCCAGCAATTCAGTCGGGGCCATTAACGCCACCTGATAACCCTGGCCTATTGCTGTTAGTGCGGCCAGCGCCGCAACCAGGGTTTTGCCGGAGCCGACATCCCCTTGCACCAGGCGCAGCATGGGTAGTGGCTTTGCTAAATCCTGCCTCAGCTCGGCTACCACCCGTTGCTGGGCGCCAGTAAGCGTAAACGGTAAGCTGGCTAAAAAAGTCTGCTCTATGTCTGGTGTATGGGGCAGGGCAACTGCCCGTTGTTGCTGGCTTTGACTGCGCAGCTGGTTCATGCTCAGTTGCTGGGCAACCAGCTCTTCCAGGATCAGCCGCTGTTGTGCCGGATGGCGGCCTTGCTCCAGCAGGCTAAGCTGGGCATCGGGCGGGGGCCGGTGAATGTACGCCAGGGCGTCGGCCAGTGACCAGGGGGTACTGAGTAAGTTTGGCGGCAGGTATTCTGCCGGGGTATAGCGTTTCAGGTAATCAAGTGCTGTGTCGGTGAGTTTGCGCCAGCTGGCCTGCTTGATACCTTCCGTGGTCGGGTACACGGGGGTAAGGGTTTCAGCTACCTGTTGTAGCTGGTCATCCTGTTGTACCCGGTATTCCGGATGGAGCATTTCAATGCCCCGTGGGCCACGTTTTACTTCACCAAACAGCCGCAGTTTAACGCCGGGGGTTACCGCGTTCTTCTGGGCCGCACTGAAGTGAAAAAACCGGCAGGTTAAAAACCCGCTACCGTCGGTTACCTTTACCAGCCAGCTACGTCTTTTGCCAAACTGGATCTCGCTAGTTACTACTTCAGCCAGCACGGTGGCATGAATAGCCGGCATTAAGTCGGCAATCGGATAAATCCGGGTGCGGTCTTCGTAGCGCAGGGGCAAATGAAACAATAAGTCCTGCACACTGGCGATGCCAAGCTTGTCCAGGCGCTCTGCCACTTTGGCACCTACGCCTTTGATCAGGCTGATGCTGAGGCTATCCAGTCGGGTATGTGGCAAAGGGATCTCTTACTGTAGCGGAAGCATGTTTTTAGTGTAAACCGGGAACGGACAGAGGCAAAGTATTAATCTGTTTAGGGCGTGTTGACGTTTAAGGTTGTTGAAGTTTAAGCTCTTTCACATCAGGTCGGTTTTCCGGGTTGCGGATAAGCCGTGCGACGGTACCGTCATCAATCATGGCTTTTAAATGCTGTTGCAGCAAGGACTTTAACGCGGCATTCGGGCTATTTCTGGCAAGAGCCAGGTGAATATTATCAGGGGTATCATCGCTGAAATCGAGCGGCGCAATTTTAAAACGTTGCTGATAACTGCTGATAGCGTTGATGGCTTCAGTAGTGCTGATAGTAGGCGCAACGATACCATCAATTCGCTTACGCAAAAGCATTTCCAGCGCGACCTCTATGCTGTCTACCTGAGCAATATGGCGTGACTCTTCGGCTATCAGCGCCATGGTGGCCGGGTTGTACAAGTAGTGGCGTAAGGTTGCCAGCGTCAGGCTCCGCAACTGGGTTTTACTGTCAATCAGCCGCTGGTCGGCTTTTCGCATAAATAAGCTTTCTGCCACATTGTTACTGTAAGGCAGCAAATACATAAACTGGCTGCGCTCATCGCTGTATCTCAGGTTACTCATCAGGTCGACCTCACCCTGTTCCATCAGCTTTAAACAGCGGGCGAGGTTAGTGCGGGGGGTAAAACTCAGCTTAAACCCAGCCCGGTCCGCCAGTTCCTGCATTAATACCACAGACGGACCGGTAGGCGTGTCGCTGATATCGTACTCGTGAAAATACGGAAAGTGATCCAGACACCAAACCAGAGTGGGGCGCTCAATAAGCTGTGGCTGAATTTCGGCCACCGCAGGTTGGGGGGGCAGCCAAAACCACAGCACCAGCGCTAACAGGTGGCACTTTATTGTTGTTTTGAGCATCAGTGGGTAGACGGCACTTCCATCACGCCGTCAATTTCAATTTGGGCGTTGCGAGGTAACGCACTGACCTGAACCGCCGCTCTGGCCGGATAAGGTTCAGCAAAGTACTCACTCATGATCTGGTTAACAGTGGCGAACTGGCCCAGATCAGTCAGGAAAATATTCACCTTAACCATATTATTCAGGTTACCACCGGCCGCTTCACAGACTGCGGTGAGGTTTTTAAATACCTGATGCGTTTGCTCGGCAAAATCTTCTGACACCATCTGCATCGTCGCAGGGACCAGCGGGATCTGACCTGATAAATAGACAGTGGTACCAATTTTTACCGCCTGGCTGTAAGTGCCAATAGCAGCAGGGGCTGCTTCAGTGCGAATAATGACTTTCGACATAAAATTATTTCCTTCTGTAAACTTTTTGCACGTCTGGCATGACCCGGATTTTCCGCATGACATTGGCCAGATGCACCCTGTCCTGCACCGACAGGGTAATTTTAATCACATATTCACCGGTATCGCGGTCGTCAGTAACCAGATCCTGAATATTTGAGTTTTGGCTGGCAATAAGGGTAGTCAGCTTCGCCAGTACACCCTGGCGGTTAATAATAAATACCCGGATATCGCACAAAAACTGCTTATCGCTGGTGTTATCCCAGCGAATTGGGAAAAACTTGGCAGGGTCGCGCTCCCAGCCTTTAATATTACGACAGTCGCTGCGATGCACATTCAGGCCTTTGCCCGGGGTGGCGTTGGCGACAATTTCATCGCCCGGAATTGGCCGGCAGCATTTGGCAAACGTGACCAGCATGCCCTCAGAGCCAACAATAAAGGCATTGCTTTTTGGCAAGGGAGAGCTGTTTTTGCCGCTGGTATCATCAGCTTCAAACTCACCCAGTAAGCGCCGGGCAATCGCCACCGGTAACTGGTTGCCCAGACCAATTTCGCTGCACAGCGCATCGAAGGATTGCTGGTGGACGTTTTTTAATACCTGCTCAATCCGCTCAGAGGCAATGTCTTCCAGTTTTACTTCTCCCAGCGCCGAAGTGAGCAGCCGCTTACCCAGGCTGATTGCTTCATTTTGCTGCTGGCGTTTTAAATAATTCCGAATTCCCAGAATGGCCCGGCTGGTCACGACATAGTTCAGCCAGTTGGCATTCGGCTTGCCGCCAGGACTGGTTATGATTTCAACGGTCTGGCCGGTTTCCAGTGGTTTGCTGAGTGAATAGGGCCGGCGATCTATTTTGGCCCCGACACAGCGGTTACCGACATCGGTGTGCACGGCATAGGCAAAATCTACTGCGGTGGCGCCAATGGGCAGCTCGACAATTTTACCTTTTGGGGTAAATACGTAGAGTTCTTCCGGATAAAGCTCTGATTTGACGTTCTCGACAAACTCGTAACTGGTACCGGCACTTTGCTGCAGCTCCAGCAGGCTTTGCATCCAGCGATGCGCCCGGATTTGCGCTGTGGTGTCCTGGTGCTCACCGTTGGATTTATACATCCAGTGTGCAGCAATACCCTTGTCGGCCATTTCGTCCATTTCACGGGTACGCATCTGAATTTCAACCGGAATACCGTGTGGGCCGATTAGTGAGGTATGCAGCGACTGATAGCCATTTTGTTTCGGGATGGCAATATAGTCTTTAAAACGTATTTCAATCGGCTTGTACAGGTTGTGGACCAAACCAAGGATGCGGTAGCAGTTATCAATAGAATTGACCACCACCCGAAAGGCATAAATGTCCATGACGTCATTGAACATCAGCTCTTTATTTTTCATTTTGCGGTAAATACTGTACAGGTGTTTTTCCCGGCCACTAACATCGGCTTCAATACCGGCATCGCTGATCCTGCCCCGAATTTCATTCTGCACTTTTTCCAGCAACTCGCGGCGGTTGCCACGGGCCAGTTTTACTGCACTGCCCAGTGCCCGGTAGCGCATTGGGTAAAGTGCCTGGAAGCCGAGATCTTCCAGTTCATTTTTAATATTATGAATACCAAGACGGTTGGCAATGGGGGCATACAGCTCGAGCGTTTCTTTGGCAATCCGCCGGCGCTTTTCCGGACGCAAGGCGCCGAGGGTGCGCATATTGTGGGTGCGGTCGGCCAGTTTTATCAGAATTACCCGGATATCCTGGGTCATCGCCATAAACATTTTTTGCAGGTTTGTGGCTTCAAATTCCTGATAATCTTTGAATTTAACTTTATCGAGCTTACTGACCCCCTGTACCAGTTCGGCAACGGTGTCACCAAACAGCCGGGCTAAATCTTCTTTGCTGTATTCGGTGTCTTCAATAACGTCATGCAGCAGCGCGGCCATCAGGGTTTCATGGTCCATCCGCATTTCAGCCAGAATGCTGGTAACCGCTACCGGGTGAGTAATATAAGGTTCGCCGCTGGAGCGGGTTTGCGGGGCATGCGCGTCGCGCGCGACAACATAGGCCTGCTGCACCAGACTGACCTGCTCGGCAGGCAGATAGGCGGAAATTTGATTTTTCAGGCCTTCAAATAAATACACAAACGCTCCCAAACTTCGACAGCTGAAAATTCATGATGCTGGTTAGTTAAGAATATACGTCTAAAACACGCAGATGCCAACGGCTAAAGCGCCGCTGGCAATATTTGGCAGGGGACTTTTACTGATCAGAACCGATAATTGCGGCAACAGCGGCCATTTCAGTTGCCTCTTGCTGCATCTGGTCGCGTTTTTCCTGTTCATCAAGAATGCTGTTAGTAATAAAACCCTGTTCAATTTCACGCAGCGCCACCACGGTAGGTTTGTCGTTTTCACGATCAACCATGGGCTCTTTGCCTTCCACTGACAGTTGACGGGCACGACGGGCCGCAACCAGAATTAAATCGAAACGGTTACCAATTTTATCTACTGCATCTTCAACTGTTACGCGAGCCATTCGCCACTCCGGAGTGTTCAGGTATATTACAAGACCGCATAGTTTACGCTATTTTGCTGGTTTCGCCAACAGTTGTTGCATTAACTGTTGGTGCCGGCTTTGCTGTGACAACAAGCTGTTGCGCTGGCTTAATACGATGTGGGTTAACTCGCGCAGCGCCTGGTTAAAGTCATCATTAATAATCAGGTATTCGTATTCATCAGCATGCTGCATTTCACTTTGCGCCTGTGCCATTCGTTTGGCAATAACCTGTTCGCTGTCCTGCCCCCGCTGCACCAACCGTTGCTGCAACGCTTCCATACTGGGTGGCAGAATAAAAATACCCAGGGTGCCTGGCGCTTGTTCGCGAATTTGCCGTGCACCCTGCCAGTCAATATCCAGGAACACATCTATACCCTGGCGCAGGTTGGCGACAATGGCGCTGCGTGAGGTACCGTAATAATTGCCAAAAACTTCAGCCCACTCCAGAAATTCGTTGTCGGCTATCAGCTTTTTAAACTGCTCCACACTGATGAAGTGATAATGTACACCATCAATTTCACCAGGTCGTGGCTGGCGGGTAGTATGGGAGACGCTGACCTGCATATCAGCATGGTTTTTCAATAAGGCATTGATTAAAGATGATTTTCCAGCCCCGCTGGGCGCCGAGACAATAAAAAGGTTACCGCTGAGTTCTTGCATCGCTACACTCGGATAGGGCCAGAGGCCAGAATAAATAAAGGGCAATTTTAGACTGTCCGCCGCTTGGGCGCAAACCCAGGCCTGCTGCTTTGTTTAACAGGCGTTCAGCGCTTTGGTTTTGCTTTGACTGACAGGGTCAGGGTGAAGCTGGCCATTGGCTCTGCACCATGCAGACTGGGGCAGGTTACTACTACCGTAACCGGTTTATTAATCCGCTCGCCACTTGCCAGCGATTCATCCAGCATCTGATCAATTGTCTCACCATCGTTGCTGGTAAAATGAACGGTAGCTTCAGGACGTTTTAAAAACTGGCCCTGCACATCTTTAAACGCAAAGTTAGCATTAACGCCGCGGGCTTTGGCTTTAGAAAATACCAGGAATGCACCCGCCAGATCGGCGCCAATAGCCAATGCGCCGAAATAGACGCTGCCAAGATGATTTTTAGTACGCCAGCTATGTGGCATGGTCACCTCAAGCGTGCTGTTGCTGATCCGGACAATTTTGGGTGAACAAAAACCAATGAGTGGAATATAGCGCCAGGCGAACAGCCTGAGCCCCCAGTTTGCTTTAAACAATGACATGATAAACCTGCTTTATTGCCAATACTTTATCGAGCTTAGCACTGGTAAGACCAATAGCGCAACACTACCGTTGAGAGGCTAAAAAGCACCATTCGTCAGCTTTTGGTAAAAACTGGCACAGGCTTTTTAGTAGAGTAACAGCTATTATCAGGGTGTAAACAGAGCAAGGAGCCGGTTTGGTGTTCAGATATTTTTTGGCGGCAATACTCATGTCGATGTTGTTGACAGTGAGTACCGGCCTGAAGGCAATGCCCGGTGCGCTGGATAAGGCATCGATATTACACCGGGGCTGGTCAGTGGAAGCCGGTCTGCCGCAAGTGTCTGTCGCCGCCATGGCACAGGATAAGCAAGGTTATATCTGGCTGGGTACCCAGGGAGGGCTGGCCCGGTTTGATGGCCATCAGTTTACGGTTTTCAATACCGCTAATACCCCAGAGCTGCAGTCCAATTTAATTACTGCACTATATTTAGATAGCGAAAACCGGCTGTGGATTGGCACCGTCAATGGTTTAAGCTATTACCACAATAATGAATTTACGGCCATTGATATCAGCGATATTAAACCCGGTTCAATTACCAGTTTTGCTGAATTAACCGATGGCCGTTTTTTTATCGGTGCCAATAAATTATATCAATGGCAGCAACAACAATTGCTACCGGTGACAGAACATAACGGACCGGTTTTCCAGCTTAAGCAACAGGACGATACGTTATGGATAGGTGGCCAGCATGGGTTTGCTGCCTATCAGCAGCAACAGTACCGTTGGTACCCGGCACCAGCCGCAACCGAGGAGTTACAGGTTACAGAACTGGCTGTGAGAGGAAGTGTTGTTTTTCTTGGAACTAATAACGGTTTGTTTAGTTGGCAGCAGGGTCGTTGGCAGGCTCTGGAATTACCGGGTGCGGCGCCGGACAGCCGCATTGAACTGATGTATCAGGATAAACAGCAGCAATTGTGGGTCTCGACGCTCAATGGTTTATATCAGGTGTTACCGGGCCAGATAATGCAGGTGCAGCAAGCCGGCGCGCCAGACAAGCCGTTCAGATGGATTGAAAGTATACTGGAAGATCAGCATCAGAATGTCTGGCTGGGTAGCCGGACCCATGGGGTTATCCGGTTGCGCAACGCACTGACAGAGCGCTACAGCACCGAAGCCGGTATACCTGACCCCTTTAGTTGGGCCGTGCTACCCTGGCAGCGGCATCTGATGGTGGGCACCAGTCAGGGTATGGCATTGCTGCGGGATGGCGAATTTCAACCGTTACTGGCTAATCAGCAGTTACCCAGTCCGTATGTCTATAGTTTGTTGCATCAGCAGAATGATCTTTGGGTGGGTACCCGGGCCGGTTTGAGTTTGCTGGATGCAGAAACTCTGGCCTGGCAGAAGAATTTCCCACAAACTGCTCATCTGCTCATCACCACTTTGGTAGCAGAGCAGCAACGGATTTGGGTAGGCAGCAATGGTGGCTTGTATGTACTGGAGAATGGTGAATTAACTCAGCAGGGATCACGCCACCATTAAACGAATTAAGTATCAGGGCATTGTTTGCGGACAGTATCGGCCGGTTTTGGGTAGGCACCGAATCAGGGTTATATTTGCGGGATGCAGAGCAGTTTCAACCTGTGCTCGACATACCTTTAGCCAATAGATTTATCAGTGTTATTACCGAGTTTGCCGATGGCAATATGCTTATTGGCAGCTTTGATCAGGGTTTTGTTTTAGGTAAGCCAGGCGAATGGCAGCATTTTACGCAGCAAAATGGTTTGCCCGGCAATGGTGTTATGCATGCCGAACTGGTAAACGATAAACTGATTATCAGTAACTTTGAAGGTTTTTACCGGCTGGATTACCCGGCGTTGCAACAAGGTAAAATCAGTAAACTATATATGTTAGTTGATGACCGTCAACCAGAGGCTGCCACGGACTCGCATCGCTGTTGTAATGGTGCTGGTAGCAATAAAGGTGCGGTTCATCAGGGACGGATCTGGTTTCCAACCCTTAATGGCATTATTGGCTTGCGGTTAGACCGTCTGAACAGCTATGCGCCGGTGCCGGTACCGGTGTTGGAAAGTTTAACTGCTGGCAATCAACTATTTAATGGAGATGCAGCTAAATTAGCCCCAGAGCAGCGGGACTGGCATTTCCGGTTTAGCGCACCTTATTACTATCAGGCATCATCGATTGATACGCGTTATCAACTGGAAGGCTATGAACAAAACTGGATTGATGCCGGTAGCCGGCGTGAGGCGTTTTACACTAATTTGCCGCCGGGTAACTATCGGTTTAACGTGCAGGTTAAAGTGGCCGGCGATTATCGCTGGAGTGACGCCGCAACGATGGATATTCAGTTACAACCTTACTGGCATGAAACCATAACTGCGCGCTTGTTGCTACTGGGACTATTGCTGGCGTTGTTCTGGTTGGTGTATCGACTGAGGTTAGCTTCACTGGCTAATGCCCGCAAAGAGTTAAGCCGGCAGGTTACAGAGCGGACTCAGGAGTTATACCAGGCCAACCTGAAGTTACAACAAATGAGTATGCAAGATGCCCTGACCGAACTGCACAACCGGCATTATCTTGATATAAATATCGATGCAATGCAGGCCCGGGCGCAGCGCAGTGAGCAGCCGCTGGCCTGGATTCTGTTAGATTTAGATTACTTTAAACGAATTAATGACCGTTACGGCCACCAACTTGGTGACAGTGTGTTAAAACATTTTGCCGGCATTCTGCAGCAACATAGCCGCAGTAATGACCATCTTATTCGCTGGGGCGGCGAAGAGTTTCTGCTGGTACTGGAGCAAAGTAGTGAGGTTCAGCATTATATTGAACGGCTGCAACAACTGGTGCACAACTATCCGTGGCAACAACAGCTGGGCGCACCGGTTAATATTACCTGCTCAATTGGCGCCATCATTCAGCCGCCGGGCTGGGATTGGCAATATAGTCTGTATTTAGCTGATGCAGCGCTGTATAAGATTAAAAATTCTGGCCGGGCAGATTACATGCTGTTACAACCCTGCGCCGATGCCCCGGCCAGTATAGCCAATAACGATAAGCGAGCAGAACTGGACGAGCTACTTGCCAGACACTGGCTGACAGCCAGCCGGGGTAAGCAGCTGGCTGAAGTTTAAGCTGGCAAAGCTATTCTACGTTCTGGATCTGCTCGTTGATTTAAAATAATTTTTATTTTAAATCATGAAGATAGTTTATATTTGTTGGTGGTTTTTTAGTTTTACCTGCCATTTTATCCACCATTTTACGCCTGCTTGATTTGTCGCTCAAATAACAGGAAACATCTCGTGCTACTACAGGCATGCCAAACGTTTAGAGGTGTCTTTATGAAGTCACATAATTCGTTTTGCTTTACTTAAAACAAGTTGCGTAATGCCCAGAATACCTTTGCCGTGGTGATTGTTGCCCACGCTTATGTGAGTTAGGTTGACTATTAGATGTACATTTTATTACCTAATTAGTGCTTTTTTGTGCACTGTTAGGTTGAAGATTTTGCTGCTTAGGTCTACACTTTTTAACCAATATTGTTATTTTTCGTGTGCTTTATGTCAAAAGCTGACAAATTACTACTGGTTTTTGCCAACGCGGTTAAGGCTGGCGGTGGCATTCATAGTGCTGCAGAGCTTGCTTTTATGCTGGGAGAGCCATACACGCCTGCCTTTACGAAATTTCTGGCTGACCGGGTGAAAAAAGGGCAGCTTAGGAGAGTGGCCCAAGGGCTGTACGAAAGTGTGTTAACACCGCCAGAGCCTGAAACTGCAATCTATAAAATCATCAAAAAACTGCGCAGTGATGAACTGAATTATATTAGTCTGGAAAGTCAGTTAAGTTCAACCGGTGACATTTCGCAAGTGATAATGGATAGGGTTACCGTGGTGACAAAAGGCAGAACCGGCACCTTTACCACGCCTTATGGCGTGATTGAGTTTACCCACACCAAAAGGCCAGTCGAGCAGATTGCCGCCAATCTGTATTTTGACCCTGATATTAAAATGTATCGTGCCAACACCGAACAAGCGCTTGCCGACCTTAAGCGTTGTCAGCGCAATTTGCATATGCTGGTGAATGAATAGTGAGAGTATCAGGATGCTAAAACAACAACTTCGTCAAATTGTGCAAGCGAATCCAGACTATGCCGCCATTACCCCTGTTATTGAGAAAGAGATCCTGCACCACGACATTATGGCGGTATTGATCAAGCAAGGTGCGATGCAAAGCCTGACCTTTATTGGCGGGACCTCCTTGCGTATGTGTTACAACAGTACCCGCTTATCAGAGGATCTCGATTTTAACGGTGGCCATAATTTCAAGCCGGCAGATTTTGACGGCCTGGAAGCTGACATTCAAAAGTATATTCAGGACAAATATGAAACTGAAGTGTGGGTAAATAAACCTTCAGCAGCCAATCAGGGCGATACCGTTTCCTGGAAAATCAGTATCGTTAAAGAGGCAAATCGCCCAGACTTACCCCGGCAAAAAATGCATATCGATGTCTGTGCTATTCCTTCATTCGACATTGAAAAAAGGCCCTTGTTAAACCATTACAACATCGTGGTACCCACAGAAGGGATCCTGGTGCCGGTGCAATCACTGCAGGAAACACTGGCAGATAAATTTATCGCCGTCGCTTATCGGGCAAGAAGAATTAAGCCTCGCGATATTTGGGATATCGTCTGGATCAAACAACGTGGCATAGCGCTGTCAAAACAGCTGGTAGAAAAAAAATTAGCGGCAAGAAACAAACATAAAGACGACTTTAGAACAGCGCTCGAGCTGCAAATCAATAAGCTGCGACAAGATGATGAAGTTAGAGCCGATTTTAATATGGAAATGAGCCGTTTTATTCCAAGCCAGATCAAAGCGCGTACGGTAGACAACCCTGAATATTGGGCTTATGTGCAATCGGAGGTTAGTGCTACAGCCGCAGAGTTATTGGGTAGCAGTTTACCTAAGAATAAGTTTGATATGGGAATGTAAAGCTTGCTGAACTAAAACTTGGCTTTCTGAGGCTTAGGTGATTAGCCTGGCTATTCACCTCACTGAATGAGCAGATTAGTTAACGTATTCATCTCAACAAGGTAAACCCGGTAACTGCCTGCCGGCATTTAGTTAAATTGGTTAAAATGGGGTGTCTGGCGAAAACAGCTTTTGGTGTCTGGAATACCAGGTATTTGATCTCGCAAAAGCAGGTTCGTAGTTGAACCTGCTTTTGTAATTGGATGATAGCTCACGTTATTCAACGTTCTGAATTTGCTCTCTCATCTGCTCAATTAACACCTTAAGCTCAACCGCCGCATTGGTTATTTCGGTACTGATGGCTTTGGATGACAGCGTATTCGCTTCGCGGTTAAATTCCTGCATCATAAAATCTAGGCGACGGCCGCAGGCGCCACCTTTTTTCAGGGTGTGGCGGGTTTCTTTAATATGGGCATCGAGCCGGTCGAGCTCTTCGGCGACGTCAGATTTTGACGCTAAAAACGCCATTTCCTGCTCTAAGCGGCCTTGCTCAATATCGGCTTTAATGTCGTTTAAACGGTTCAGAATACGGTCGCGCTGCCATTGCATAGCTTGTGGTAAATGTGTGCGGACAAAAGCCACTTGCTCGCCAATCGCCGTTAAGCGCTGCTGGATCATCTGCTCTATTGCATCGCCCTCACGGCCGCGGCCTGCCAGAAAATCCTGCAGGGCGGCATCAAAACCGGCCAGCAGTTCGCCCTGCATGGCGTCTAAATCGTCAGTCGGGGTTTCCATTACGCCGGGCCAGCGCAGAATGTCGGCAATATTTAATTGTGCCTGTGGTGCTTTTTGCAGTAGTTGCTGGGCTTTTTGCAGCAATTGTTCGGCAAATTCTTCGTTTAAGGTCAGTTCGCCAGCCGCCTGATTTGCATGATAACGCAGATTTACTTCGATTTTGCCACGTTGCAGGCTGTTACGCAGTTTGTCGCGCAGCAGGCTTTCTAAGCCGCGAAACTGCTCTGGTAAGCGGAAATAACTTTCCAGGTAACGCTGGTTTACCGAGCGGATTTCCCACTGGGCGGTGCCCCAGCTGGCTTTGGTTTCGTGGCGGGCGAAGGCGGTCATGCTGTGGATCATAAAAAGCTCTCAGGCGAAAAATAAAACCAGAGTATACCGCAGGCGCATCGAATTTGGCGAATAGATGGCCCTCAACAGCTATACAACCTATAATAGCGGCCATCGTTAATTTCAGGAGTGCAGCTATGCGTCCAAGTGGCAGAACCGCCAGTCAGATCCGTCCCCTTACTTTTACCCGTCAATTTACCGCTCATGCTGAAGGCTCAGTACTGGTTGAGTTTGGTAATACCAAGGTAATTTGTACCGCCAGTGTAGTAGAAGGTGTACCGCGTTTTATGAAAGGTCAGGGCAAAGGCTGGGTTACCGCTGAGTACGGCATGCTACCACGCGCCACCCACACCCGTAATGACCGCGAAGCGGCGCGCGGCAAACAAGGTGGCCGCACCATGGAGATTCAGCGTTTAATTGGCCGGGCGCTGCGCACTGCGGTCGATTTAAAACTACTGGGTGAGAATACCATTACTATCGACTGTGACGTGATTCAGGCTGATGGTGGCACCCGCACGGCGTCGATTACCGGTGCTTGTGTGGCGCTGGTTGATGCGCTGAACTTTATGCGGGCCAAGGGCACCATTAAAACTAACCCGTTAAAATATATGGTAGCGGCAGTTTCGGTGGGCGTATACAAAGGTACGCCGGTAGCCGATTTAGATTACGCCGAAGATTCTAATGCCGAAACCGATATGAATATTGTGATGACCGAAACCGGCAAAATTATTGAAGTACAGGGCACGGCCGAGACTGAGCCCTTCAGCTTTGATGAAATGCAGCAGATGATGGATTTGGGGCGCCATGCTATCCGGGAAATTATTGAAGAGCAAAAACGGGTACTGGCTTAAGCAGGGGGCAGAACAAGCATGAAGCAGTTTCAACGAGATTTTATTGAATTTGCCCTGGCCCGTCAGGTATTGAAGTTTGGCCAGTTTACACTGAAATCGGGCCGCACCAGTCCGTATTTTTTTAATGCCGGTTTATTTAATACCGGTAGTGATCTGGCGAAACTAGGCCGTTTTTATGCGGCGGCGTTGCAGGATGCGGCAATTGAGTTCGATGTGCTGTTTGGCCCTGCCTATAAAGGTATTCCTATCGCTACCACCACAGCAGTAGCACTGGCGGATCACTATAACCGCGACGTGCCATATTGCTTTAATCGCAAAGAAGCCAAAGCCCATGGCGAGGGTGGCAACTTAGTCGGCTCACCGCTGCAAGGGCCGGATTATGCTGGTAGATGATGTAATTACCGCCGGTACCGCGATTCGCGAATCGATGCAGCTGATTCAGGCGCAGGGCGCCGAGCTTAGCGGCGTGCTGGTCGCGCTGGATCGGCAGGAACGCGGCCAGGGTGAGTTGTCAGCCATTCAGGAAGTGGAACGTGACTTTAATACTAAGGTTGTGGCCATTATCAGCCTGCCGGATTTAATCAGCTATTTAGCCGATAAGCCGGAGATGGCGGAGCATCTGGAGGCGGTGAAAGCTTATCGGGCGCAATATGGGGTTAAGGTAACTTAGAAAGTTACAGAGCGAAGGGCAGGGAGTAGATAGCTGATTACAGAGTGCCGGGTCAGGAAATGCTTTTGATGGCTCACCGTAGTGTAAGGTATCAGGTAATGCTTACGGAACAGCGGCATGGATGCCGCGCAGGCTGAAGGGGCACAGGGATGTGATCCTTGAAGCCGGTGCAGTAAGCGTTACCTGGTGCCTTACGTTATTTAACACTATTCCGAAAGCGCACCTGGCGCCGCGCTTTTTTTCTAGTTAAATAACGCCTGCTGCAATAGCGCCCACTGATTTTGCCAGGCGGCGGTGGGCAGGCGTTTAAAGCCCGAGCGGACAAACTGGCTTATTTTACCCTCTACTGTTGCCAGCAACAGGTTAGCCAGTTCGCCTTCATCAATACTAAACCCTTTACCTTCACGCAATTTGCGCTCGCGCAGGGTTTGCTTAAACTGAGTTTCCAGCTTTTCAAACAGCGCAGCTACCCGCTCCAGTAACCGTTCCTGCTCGCCCTGCAGGGCATCGCCGCTAAGAATGCGGCAAAAGCCGGGGTTACGCTCGGCAAATACCAGAATTAATTGCAGCATTAGCGCTATGCGGCTTTGGGTATCTTTATGCTCATCTGAAATGCTGTTTATTCTGGATAACAGGGTATCTTCAATAAACTCAATTAAGCCTTCAAACATCCGGGCTTTGCTTGGGAAATGGCGATAAAGCGCCGCTTCTGATACGCCAACCTTTTCCGCTAAAGCGGCAGTGGTAATGCGCTGGCCGTTATTGCTTTGCAACATGGCGGCTAACGCCTGCAAAATATCTTCTTTTCTGTTGCCGCGACGCGGTGTTGACATAGCTGTTCCTGAAAATAAACTTATATAGTACCTACTGCTCTTACAGCCGATAGCATTATGTTCGGTGTAAGGCTCGTCCAGCCCGTATGCGTCTTTCGCCGCCTTCAAGGATCACATCCCTGTGCCCCTTCAGGCTCCGCGGCATCCATGCCGCTGCTCAAAACGCACACTGGCCTCCCGAGCTTTCAAGTTTGGTGGTAAACAAGTGTGTTGCCTGGAGGTTTTACATACAATCCTAGGCAAACTAGGGTTAACTAACTTTTACCCGAGTGACCAAAGCCACCTTCACCACGCTCAGAGGTGTCAAAGCTATCAACCACAGTAAACTCGGCCTGCACTACTGGCATAAATACCAGCTGGGCAATCCGGTCGCCCGGTTCAATGCTGAATGTTTGCTGGCCACGGTTCCACATGGATACCATTAACGGCCCCTGGTAGTCAGAGTCAATTAGCCCCACCAGATTGCCCAGTACTATGCCGTGCTTATGCCCCAACCCAGAGCGCGGTAAAATGGTCGCGCATAAGTTAGCGTCGCCAATAAAAATCGAGATACCGGTTGGAATTAATACCGTCTGGCCTGGCTCCAGGGTTAAGGTTTGATCCAGGCAGGCGCGTAAATCGAGGCCGGCTGAGCCCGGAGTGGCATAAGCCGGCAGCGGGAACTCATTGCCAATACGGGGGTCGAGGATCTTCAGCTCAATCGCTTTATTCATTTGTTCGCTTCACTTGTGGTCTGTTGTTGAGATAAAAATTGAGAAAACTGGTTGGAAATCAGTTCGATAAGGCTGGTAGCCAGTGCCGCTTTACTTTGCAATTCAAGCACTTGCTCGCCACCTTGCCAGAGTGCGGTTATTGCATTTTGGTCGCTGTTAAAACCTGCGTCGGGCTGCGATACATCGTTGGCGCAAATCATATCAAGTTTTTTCTTTGCCAGCTTTTGCCGGGCATAGTTTAAGACATCCTGAGTTTCAGCAGCGAAACCTACAGTAAAGGGCCGTTGTTTCGCCAGGCCAGCAACTGCAGCAATAATATCGGGGTTTTTAATCAGAGTAAGCTGCAACTGCTCATCGGCGCCTTTTTTCAGTTTATTGGTGGCCACTTCCGCGGCCCGGTAGTCTGCTACAGCGGCGCAACCAATAAAGATATCGCTGTTAACCGCCGCTTTTAATGCGGCCTCAAACATCTGCTGCGCACTTACCACATCTATCCGCTTAACCCCTACTGGGGTAGCCAGTTGCACCGGGCCACTAATTAGTGTGACATTCGCTCCCAGCTCAGCGGCGGCAGCAGCTAAGGCAAAGCCCATTTTGCCTGAGCTGTGATTTGATAAATAGCGCACCGGGTCCAGTGCTTCCCGGGTAGGGCCAGCTGTAATGGTAAAGCGCCGGCCGCTCAATGGCGCAGCAGGTCCCTGAGTATTTTCAATCAGGGTTTGCTCGATTAGCGCCACCAGCTCCAGCGGTTCCAGCATCCGGCCATAGCCAATATCGCCACAGGCTTGCTCACCGGCTCCCTGGACCATAAATGTGAAATTTATGTTTTTTTAGTGTTGCTAAGTTTTGCTGGGTAGCTATATTGTTATACATCTGCTGGTTCATGGCCGGCGCCACCGCAACCGGTGCGGCAGAGGCCAGCACACAGGTAGTCAGTAAATCGTTGGCCATACCATGGGCCAGTTTGGCAATAACATCGGCTGATGCCGGGGCGACCACGATAAGGTTAGCCCATTTGGCCAGCTCTATATGGCCCATGGCCGCTTCTGCCGCCGGATCGAGCATGCTGGTGCTGACCGGGTTACCGGACACGGCTTGTAAGGTAAGCGGGGTAATAAACTGCTGGGCGGCGTCAGTCAGGATCACTCTGACCTCGGCACCACGCTCTTTTAAGCGGCGGACTAAATCGGCACTTTTGTAGGCGGCTATGCCACCACTAATGCCCAGTAAAATACGTTTTGCTGCCAGAGTCTGCTGCATAAATACCTAAAGCTGGTCCTGAAATCATTGGCATAAGATAACACGGAACGTAAAAATCAGCATCAATTCAGGGAGGATTCAGATGGCAATTTCTGACTGGCCATTAACCGAACGACCGCGGGAAAAGCTACTGCAACTGGGGCCTAAGGCATTGTCTGATGCAGAGCTGTTGGCAATATTTCTGCGTACCGGGGTCAGTGGCTGTGATGCGGTAACCCTGGCCCGGCAGTTACTAAACCATTTTGGCTCGTTGCGCCGCTTAATGGGCGCCAGTCAGCATGAGTTTTGTCAGGCTAAGGGCCTGGGTGAAGCTAAGTTTGTGCAGTTACAGGCCGTATTAGAGCTGAGTAAGCGCTACATGCAGCAGCAATTGCAGCGGGAAACGGTGTTTACTGAGCCGGCATTGGTGAAAAAATTTTTATCACACACTATTGGCCATGAACAGCGTGAAGTGTTCTTACTACTTTACCTTGATAATCAGCATCGTTTAATTGCCAGTGAACCCCTGTTTATGGGCACTATTGATGCGTCGCCGGTGTATCCGCGTATTGTAGTTCAGCGCGCTTTAGCGCATAATGCCGCCGCCGTTATATTGGCTCATAATCATCCTTCCGGGGTGGCCGAGCCAAGCCGCGCCGACAGGGCAATAACGGAGCGCCTGACCCAGGCCATGGCGTTGGTAGATATTAAAATACTGGACCATTTTGTGGTGGGCGATGCAGAAGTTGTCTCTTTTGCAGAACGCGGCTGGCTTTAACAACTTGCTGTCGAAATGCTGGAACAATACAGGCAGATCGCCAACGGATCTGACTTAAGTGCCATTTAAATTCTCTTGAGTTTAATGGGGCTTTCGTGTATAAAGTGCGCCCTCATCCATTTTCGGGGCAACCTTCAAGGCCAGAAGGGTGAATGATAGCTCGAGCTGACGTAATTTTGGAGAAATATAGACATGTCTAGAGTATGCCAAGTAACTGGCAAAGGTCCGATGGTAGGTAACCGTCGTTCGCACGCCAACAACGCGACAAAGCGCCGTTTCCTGCCTAACCTGCAAACTCACCGTTTCTGGGTTGAAAGCGAAAACCGTTTTGTTACTTTACGTACGACCACCCGTGGTATGCGTATTATTGACAAGAAAGGTATCGACGCTGTTTTAGTAGACGTTCGTGCCAACGGTCACAAGGTTTAAGGAATTAACTCATGCGCGATAAAATCCGTTTAGTTTCTTCTGCCGGTACTGGTTTCTTCTACACAACTACGAAGAACAAACGTACCATGCCAGAAAAAATGGAAATTAAAAAGTTCGATCCTAAAGTGCGCAAGCACGTGATTTTCAAAGAAGCGAAAATCAAGTAATCGACCTGAAAACCCGGCCAACGCCGGGTTTTTGCTTTTTACACCCCGCCTAAGTTACTATGCCGCTGCGCCTAAGCAGACCTGCGCCTGTGCAGAAAGGTATCGTTATGTTAAAACTCTCACGCCGCAACTGGAACAACGTCCTGATTTTTGCCGTCCTGATTCTGATGTTTGTGCTGTATGGCATTCCACAACGTTTACAACAAAAAATGGCGGCCGAGCACCGGTTAATTCCGGCAGACAGCGAGCTGTTAATGGTTGGTTTTGCTAATCAGCGTTTAGTCAAAGCCGGGCCACAATGGCAATTACAACCGGCAGTAAATAATGTGGATGCAGCCCAGTTGGCGCTGGCCTGGCAGCACAGTCAGTTAATACCAGTGGATACTGTGCCAATGCAAAGCCGGGTGCCGCTGGCACAGGCCAGTGTGCAACTGGTCGGGGAGAGCAGCCCCATCATCTGGCTACTGTATCCAGACGATGACCCGGATACCAGCCAATACTTGTTGCAACAGGCCGGGCAAAGCCAGTTTTATCAACTTAGCGCGCAGCAGGCCCGCCAACTTTTTTTGCTGGAGAATTAACATAGATGCCAGAATTACCCGAGGTAGAAGTTTCCCGGTTAGGTATTAGTCCGCATTTAGCAGGCCAGCAGCTGCTGAGCGTGGTGGCGCGACAGCGCCAGCTACGCTGGTGGATCCCGGACGAGGTAGTGCAGCAAGCCAACCAGCCGATCCTGGCCGTGCAGCGTCGCGCCAAGTATTTACTGATTACGTCTGGCTGGCAGGCGATATTATTCTGCATTTAGGGATGTCGGGTCATTTAAAGGTTGTAGCCAGTAACACGCCGCCGGTTAAGCATGATCACCTGGATTTAGTATTATCGAATGACAAAGTGCTGCGGTTAAACGATACCCGCCGCTTTGGTGCGGTATTGTGGCAAGCTAAAGGCGAGGTGCATCCGTTGCTGGCTGCACTGGGGCCAGAACCACTAACAGAGGATTTTAGCGCTCAAACCCTGATTGATGCCTGCGCTAAACGCTCTGCTGCCATCAAACTGGTATTGATGGATAATAAAGTGGTAGTTGGCATAGGTAATATCTACGCCAACGAAGCATTGTTTAAAGCTGGCATTTTACCTACTGCACCTGCCAATACAGTGTCACCGGATAAGCTGGCATTACTGAGTACGGTAGTAAAAGAAACCCTGGCCGCCGCCATAGTGCAGGGCGGCACCACGTTAAAAGATTTCAGCCAGGCCGATGGTAAGCCTGGCTACTTTAAACAACAGCTATTGGTTTATGGTCGCGGCAACCAGCCTTGTCTGCAATGCCAACAGCCATTGTCCGAGATAAAGCTGGGCCAGCGTACCACGGTATATTGCAGCCTGTGCCAGCGCTGATGGCGCTGTTAAAAGCGCCGTTTGGCAGTAACCCGCCACTGCCAGTTGCCCAGCTCCGGGTTGTCGGTTACCGGGCGGGTTAAGTCGATATGGACCATGGTGCCGCGGCTGGAGTGAGTCGATAACAACCGCACGCCGACGCCTACACCATAAAGAACGCTATCGTCTATCTCACTTTCACCACGCTGTTCGGCGCCCCAGCTGCGGCCTGCATCGGCAAAGCCGGCAAAACCGACATCGAAAATATGCAGAATATTCCAGTCGGTATAGTACCGGTACTCGGCCGTGGCGACCATCCGGTTGTCACCCCGCTGATAGAATAGCGGGAAGGCGCGTAAGCCGGTATCACCGCCCAGATATAATGCCTCATCTTCGAATAAATCCTGACCACGTTGTAAATCAAGAATACCGACCACACTGCTTTGCCGGCTTAGCTGATACACCAGCTGCCAGTGGGTACTAAGCAGTTGCTGGCGCAAATCAGCCATTTTCAATCCGTGGTAACGAACGCTGCCCAGCAGCCATAAATCACTTTGCAGTGACCAGGCTTTTTCAATGGCCGCATCCACTTGCCAGCCATTGGCGTCTGCCCCCAAACCTTTTTGCACATGACCTAATCGCAGATATGCCTGCCAACCCAGATTAATATCTTCAACCCGGTTAAACTGATTAATGTTGTAAAGCTTGCGATACTGGTCTTCCAGTAACTGGTACTCTACCCAGACCCTTGATAAGTTGCGCTCTGCCGGTAACTCAAACAGTGTGTCGGCATTTTCAGTAAAACTAACATCTTCCAGGGTTACACCGCTGTTCAGGCGATGAATACGCTTACTGTTGCCAGCTAACCTCAAACCAACGAAGCTGCTAAAACCCTGCTGGGTACGGTCGTACTGATTCACTTTTTCACCCAATACATAATCAGTAATTTGCTGTTTGTCTTTACTGACATCAAAACTAACAGCCCAGGGCGAGCTCAGGCGATAAAATGGCCGCTGAATATTGACCTGATAGCTTTCGCCGTCAGAATTATTAGCATAGCGGGTTAATGCCTGCCAGTGGCTGCCCATTATATTCGGGCTGGCAAAGCTGAACAGGTAACCAGTACGCTCAGCGTCTTTAGCATAATCCAGTTGTAGCTGATTACCGGTGCCCAACAGGTTATCTTCGGCGATACCTATCGAGTATTCGGTTGACCCACCCTCGCTGGAGAAGTCTATCTTGGGCAGTAACGACCAGTTATCCCAGGTTTTTACTAACACTTCAACGGTGTTGGTGGCAGGACAATAGTGACTTACCTCAACATCTGCATCGCGAATGTAGCTGCGGCCCCGCAGAATACGTTCGGTTTCCGCCAGTTCTGCCAGGTCTAACGGACTTTGCGGGGCAAACAGCAAATCGTTGGCAATGGTGACTTCTTTAGAAATAATATGGCTGTAGTTGGCAAAACGATGCAACCAAAAGGTACCGGGTTCAGACAGATCGAACACATTTTGCTGCTCGAAATGAATAGCGCTTATTGTCAGGCCGGCTTTTTGCAAATCCGCTTCATCAAATAAAGTGGTGCAACTGGCATTAGTGTCGGCGCGGGCCTGCTTAACCAGAGCCCCGGCAAGCAACATAATAATAACGACTGACATTCGACAAAACATCATACTGCTTAATCCTTGTGCTCAGCTGACGCTGTGCGGTCAGCCGCAGTATTGATGGTAAGTGGGGCAGAACCCTGACCAAACACCACGGTGCGTTGCGGGAATGGGATTTCTATCCCTGCCCGGTCAAAGGCAATTTTAACTTCTTCCTGAATACTGTTACGTAAATCGCGAAAGTTCTCCCGTTTGGTCCAGACACTAAACTGAATACTCAGCGATGATTCAGCAAAACCATTAAAAATAAACAGTGGTTCAGGTTCATCCAGACTGAGTGGATTATCATCTGCCACTTGCTGCAATATTTGACGTACTTTACTGATATCCTCTTTATAGGCCACGCCAATCATCAAATCAAACCGGCGGATGGGGAAGCGGGTCAGGTTAATCATTTCTGTTTTAATCAGGCTTTCATTGGGAATACGCACATACAGGTTGTCAAAAGTGCGTAGTTTGACTGACAGTAAATCGATTGATAATACTTCACCGGTGGTGTTGCCAACCTGGATAACGTCCCCCAGCTGAAATGGCCGTTCACCAATCAGGAATAAACCGCTGATCAGGTTTGACGCAGAAGTTTGCGAAGCGAAACCAATAGCGACTGATAACACCCCGGCCGCGCCCAGCAGTACGCCCAGCGAAAATCCCAACTGGCGCAATGCTGAGGCAAAAAACAAGGCCAGAACCAGCCAGTAAACCAAACGCTTAAACAATACGGCATGATGTTGCGAGAAGTTACGGATAACCAATTTTTGTACACCACGGCTGGCCAGGCTGGCCAACAATAAGCCTGCCGCCAGCAGAATGGCTGCCTGCAACATATTAACCATCTGTTCAGACCGCAAAAAGGCGGTAATTTGCTCCATTAGTGCCAGCTCCTGTTAGTCATTGAACATACCGGTGAAGGCTCGAATCAGCCCTTGTTTTTCAATATGTTGCCGTGGCTCGGCTACCCGGGCCGCCGCAGTCACCCCTGCCGGTAACTGCTTGCTTATTTTAAAACGGGTAAGCGCATGATTGCCGTCGTGTTGCAGGGTTATCGGGTCTGTCCACAGCGTGCCGTCATTTAACCCATACAAGGCGAGGTAGGGTACCGGAATGCTTAATTTATCCAGCACCAGCATGGTATCGGCATTATTTTCAATAGTAACAGTGGTAACAGCACGATGTGGCCTGGCAGGCAGTTCAGCCCGGTTGTGGCGGGCCTGGGTTTTGTCGGCGTAACACAGTTCACCGTGCAGGGTCGATGGTCCAAACCAAGTGTCGGATAAGCGCTGGCTGGCAATATCAGTCAGCTTACACTCAGGCTGTTGCAAGTTTACCTCAACAACCACCGGCGAGCTGATGTAAAACACCACTTGCTGGGCCGGAGGAATACTGAGCTGAGTACGGGTTTTTACTACGACCGGCCGGTCAAGTAACTTTGGTGTTAAACAAAACCGGGCCGGGCTCTCCCGGAATACAAAGCGCTGCAGGTTATCTAACTGGGGTAACTGTTTGAGAGGTTGGCTTGACAACTGATAGCGGTCGTCCTGTTCCGAAGGCCTGGCAGAACCCAGCCACCACTCGGTATCCAATCTTTGTAAAAACAGCGTCAGGGGCCCAAGCGTATATTGCCAGCACTGGCCGCACTCCAAAGCAAGTGGCAGCCACCAGGGGCTAAGCGCCGTTGTATTATTACTGTGTTGTGGTTGCATATCCTATCCGGTAATTGAGCCTCGGCTTTGGCATAGTAGCAGAGCACAGGTGAGTATAATGTTAATTTTTTCGATGCCCCGCTTGTTATCCCGGGCAGCAGATTTTAAAATGATGGTTAAATTCTGCTTAATAAGCAATATGTTATTTTGCTTAAACTAGCAATGGTGGGCTGTGTCAGCTCGGGGTATCATGGTTTCAGTTCCCTGCATAAGCCTGCAGCCAGTATGCCGGCTGCTTTATGAAATTACGCTTAATAAGCTTACCCTGTAATTCGCAGGAGATAGCAATATTGACGCCAGACCAGAGTTAAGAGGGTGTTATGGAGTTACCTGTACTGATAAACCGGCTGCGCTCAGCGCTGGAAAATAATACGGTGCAGTTACTGCAGGACCAGCTGGAAGATGTCCATCCTGCCGATTACGCCGCGGCGATTACCGAATTTTCCCTTGAGCACTTATGGATACTGCTGGCGGCACTGCGCCGGGCAGAGCAGGCAGAGGTGTTTGGATACTTACCGGCAGAAGCGCAGGTTGCGTTGGCTATCCAGGTAAGCCGGCGCAAGCTGGCACCGATAATCCGTCAAATGTCATCTGATGAACGAGCCGATCTGTTTAACCGCTTAAACGCCGAGCAGCGTGAAACCTTGTTACCGGCTCTGGCACAGGCAGAGCGCGAGGACTTACTGCGGTTATCCAGTCATCAGGAAGGCACCGCCGGCGCTATTATGACATCGGATTACGCGATACTGGCACCGGATATTAACGTACGGGATGCGCTCGATGTATTGCGCCGCGAAGCACCCGATAAAGAAACCATTTATTCCGCTTATGTGGTTAACAGTGACCGTAAACTGATTGGTGTGGTGTCACTCCGCGAGCTCATTCTGGCCCCAGCTACCATGCTGGTGGACGAGCTGATGAATCATGACCCTATTTATGCCACTGTGGCGATGAAACAGGAGCAGGTCGCGGCGATGGTGGCGAAATATGACTTACTGGCGTTGCCTATTCTGAACGCGGAACAGCAGATGGTCGGTATTGTCACTTACGATGATGCGATGGATGTTGCGGCAGAAGAGGCGACTGAAGATTTTCATAAAACCGCCACTATAGGCAAGCTGGAGGGCAATGTTAAAGATGCCAGCATTGGCCTGTTATACCGCAAACGGGTGTTCTGGCTGGTAGTGCTGGTATTTGGCAATATTTTCTCTGGCGCCGGCATCGCTTATTTTGAACAGACCATTGCCAGCTATCTGGCCTTATTGTTTTTCCTGCCACTGTTGATTGCCAGTAGTGGCAACGCCGGCGCTCAGTCAGGTACATTGATGGTGCGGGCCCTAGCAACCGGCGATGTTAAATTACGCGACTGGGGCTCGCTGTTGGCCAAAGAGTGCCTGGTAGCCGGTTTACTCGGCTTAACCATGTCATTTGCCGTAGTTTGGCTCGGCTGGTGGCGTGGTGGTTATGATATTGCCATAGTAGTAGCCGCCACCATGATGCTGGTGGTGATGGTCGGCAGTTTGGTCGGCTTATCGTTACCCTTTTTACTCAGCCGCTTAAAACTCGACCCAGCCACCGCCAGCGGCCCGTTAATTACCTCTATTGCCGACGTCGCCGGCGTGGTGTTGTATTTCTCCATCGCCACCTGGTATCTGGGGTTATGATTTTTGCAGGTAATATTGAATTAGTTAAAGCAAGAATTTTCATCTTTACAACTAATAAATTATCGTTGCAAATAACCACCCTGCATGTAAACTCGCGATGCATTTTAAAGGAGGTTATATGCGCAATGTAGTAAAAAAAATAGCTTTGGCTTCAGTCTTAACAACAGCTGCTTTTGCCGGCGCTGCCCAGGCTGAGATGTATTTTGAACTGGGTGCAACACAAATATCGGCAGATATTGAAAGTGAAAGTATCAGTCATTTTGGGGCGACTGGTGTGATAGGAACTACGCTACAAGCCACAGAAAAGTTCGCACATAAAGTAGAAGCATTAGCCATTATTGGTTTAAATTCTGACAAGTTATATGGTGTTGATGTAAAACTGCAATCATTAATTGGTGCAGCCTACCGTCCAACTATTAAACTAAACGATTCAGTTGAGCTGCATGCCCGGTTAGGGGTGTTCAATGGCCGCGTTAAAGCCAGTGGCTTTGGCATGAGTGAGTCAGATTCAAGCACTGAAGCAGGTTTTGGTGTGGGTATCGATTTTAAAAAGTTGTCTTTGTCATACTTAAATGTTGATGACACAAATTTTGTTACTGCAACTTTCCGTTTCTGATAACAGTTTTTAGGTTATCACGACAGTTAATTTCAGAATCTTTCCCTATTTAAAAGCCTGACATATCGGGCTTTTTTAGTTTTTGGTTTTTAGTTTTATATGGGACGAGCGGCCATTTTACCTATATATCGTTTTAAGCAGCTGCAAAGAGTCGGGCTTGCATACTCTTAGGCTGCAAGCAACAGCGGTTAATCCCAGAAACTGCCCTCGGTTTTAGCCTGTAGCCAAAAAACCACTATGGCAATAACCATCTGCCAGGCCATCGCCTTGCAAGTCTATCTGGCTCCATTCCCCAATTTGGCTAAGCACGAAAACCTGCTGATTGCAGGCTAAGGTTGTTTTAATTTCAAAGCCGGTGCCCGGTCCGGCCCGCAGCCGCAGACCGTCACGCGCGGTAACTCGGGCTTGTACAACGCAATGGCCGGGCGACAGCACAGCATAAGTGTTATCAGCAGAAGCTTCGGGCGGTAAGGGGGGCCGGGCTGGCAGGCCTGGGGGTAATGGTGGCGCTGGGGGTAAGCCCTGCCAATTACTGATAGCCTGCTGCAGGTTTTCGGCCCAGCTACTGTCACCGCCGACCGGATAATTACCAGCTTGCAGCTGAGTAAGCTTAAGGTCCTGCATCTGTAAATGCGGCAGCTCCCAGCTAAGCGGCTGCAGGCCATGTTTAGCGGCCAGTTGATGTAACTGCTGCCACCATTTTTTGCGCTCGCCGCTGTCATCCCAGCTCCATCTGCCATCGATATACAATACAAAATCTGCGGCAACACCGTATTGATGCAGGGAACGCCAGGCATCGGCGTTGGTGACCCGGGGGCCAGGTTTGCTGCGGCCCTGACTATAGAGTTCACGCTGACGCTGGGGCGAGCGAAAACCTTCAAAGACCTGAAAAGGCAAGCTGGCATGTGCCAGATCCTGCAACAACAACTCAACTTTGTGCCGGAAAACCGGGTGCAGATGCTCCGGTGCGGTATCTCTGCTCATTGCTTTGCTCCTGGATAAGCCTCATATGAAGCATTGAGGCTGATAATGAGTATAGCTGCCGTTTCGTAAATGCGATGAAGTGTTAAGCAGCCGGCTTGCTCCGCCAGATGAAAAGCTTTACACTTGCGCCGCAACCAAGGGGTGCAACTGCGCTTATTTAGAAGTGAGTGCAGATGCTGAGATGCTTACGGGCAAACCCTTAGAACCTGATCCGGATTATGCCGGCGGAGGGATGGTGCTAACTCCTCAAGCTGGTGTGATCTCTGTTTTATTAAATGGAGTGTCATACGACAATGCGTTTTTCCCCATCTCTAGTTACCTCAGCAGTATTTGCAGCGTTGGCTGCCAGTAACGTTGCTTTGGCCGACAATTCCCAAACTGCTGCTACTATTGAGCGTATTACGGTGCAGGGTGACTTACGCCAGCAAAGCGCAGGCCAGCTTGCCGGCAGTCTGTCTGTGGTTACCGAACAGGATTTGCAACGCCAGTCGGTGCAACATCTTGATGAGCTGCTAAACCAGTTTGCTAATATTAACTACAGCGCAGGTGCATCGCGTGGCCGCTATATTCAGGTGCGCGGTATTGGCGAGCGCAGTGAGTTTGTCGATACCATTAACCCCTCGGTCGGTATTCTGATAGATGGCATTGATTATTCCGGGTTGGGGATTAGCGGTATAAGTGATATTGCCCAGTTTGAAGTATTTCGGGGCCCCGAGGCCACCCGCTTTGGCGCCAATGCGCTGGCCGGCATGCTGAACCTGACTACAAAGGGCCCCACCGAGAGGGCAGAGGGTAAAGCCAGCCTGACTGTCGCCAATTACGACAGCTATCAACTGGCTGGTCAGTTCAGTAATGCCATCAATTCACAATGGGGTTACAGCTTGTCGCTGGAGCAGCAGGTGTCTGATGGCTTTATTGAAAACCGCTTTCTTGATCGGGACGATACTAACAATATTGACGAGTTAACCGGACGTTTTAAATTAGCTTATCAGCCAACCGACACGCTAAAGCTGCAACTGGTTAGCCACTTTGTTGACCAGGATAATGGCTATGACGCGTTTTCGCTGGACAGAGACCGTACCACGCTGTCTGATCAGCCCGGCCAGGATAAATTGCGTAGTAAGGCGCTGGCGCTGCAGGCAGATTACCGTGGTTTACCCTTCGCCAGATTACAGGGCCAGCTTAGCTGGCTGGATGCCGCCTCAGATTACGGTTTTGATGAGGACTGGAGCTATGTTGGCTTGCACCCGGATGAGTATTCAACGACTGATCGCTATTTGCGTGATCGTGAGCAGTTAACCCTGGACTACCGGTTAGTTTCTACCGATGCCGGTCGGCTTGGCGAAAGCGACTGGGTGTTGGGCATTTATGCCGCCAGCAAAGAATTTGATCTGACTCGTCAGTTCTGGAACTGGGATTTATGGCAGGCCGATAGCTTTGCCAGTGCGCTTAGTCGCAGTAACCTGGCATTGTATACCGAGCTGAGCACCCCGCTCACTGAGAGGTTAACGCTGGTGTCTGGTCTGCGCTTAGAACGTTATGAAGATGAATACAGCGATAGCAGTACCAACCGGATCGATAACAGTGACACCATGTGGGGCGCAAAACTAAGCCTGAATTATCAGCCTAACGCTCAGGCCCTGATTTATCTGCTTGCATCACGGGGCTATAAAGCGGGTGGGGTTAACGGTGATGCTCTGGCCAAAGCCGCTGATGACAACTTAACTGAGTTGCTTAGCAAAGCCAGCTTTGCCCCGGAAACCCTGTACAACGCCGAGTTTGGGGTAAAAGGCACGGCACTGGATCAGAGCCTGGTAACCCGGGTTGCCGCATTTTACATGTGGCGCGAGGATATGCAGGTAAAAGGCTGGTTAAACCCTGACAGTGGGCCGCAATTTGCCGGCTTTATTGATAATGCCGGTAGTGGCCGGAATTACGGTGTTGAAGTTGAAAGCCGCTTGCAAGTCAATCCACAATTGGCGCTGATAATAAACGCCAGCTGGCTGAAAACCAAACTGGGTAACTATGTCACTATTGATGGCGATGATTTCAGTGGCCGTGAGCAGGCCCAGGCGCCACGCTTTGGCTACAATGTGGCGGCAGACTGGTACCTGAGCGACGAGCTGACATTCAATGTTGGCCTGCAGGGTAAAGACAGCTATTACTATTCTGATGGTCACAATCAACGCTCCAGCCGCTATGAGCTGCTAAACCTGCGGCTAAGTTACCAGATGCAGCAATGGCAGCTGGCAGTATGGAGCCGCAATGTGCTCGATCAGGATGTCGGTGTGCGTGGCTTCTACTTTGGCAATGATCCGCGTGACGGCTACGAGCCGCATTTATATGAGCAGTTTGCCGAACCGCGCCGGATAGGGCTTAGTGCCAGCTACCAATTTTAATTTTACGACTACGTAACAGGAGTTGTTATGAAATTATCAGTAGAAATCAGTAAATACCCACTGGCCGAAGACTATATCGGCCCGATAAAGGGTTTTATTGAGCAGCTGAATCAGTATCCGGATATCCGGGTGATCACCAATACTATGAGCACTCAGATATTTGGCGATTATGATGAGGTAATGCAGGCCCTGCAAAGCTGTATTAAGGCGTCTTTTGCCCAATACGGTAAGGTGGTGTTTGTCTGTAAGTTTATTCATGGTGATTTACAGCCATGATGGTGTGGCTCAGTAATGCGCTGGATGAATGGCAGTTAATGCATAGCCTGGAGTTGCTGGCAACGTTGCTGGCGTTGGCCTATGTGATACTGGCCCTGCGTCAGAGCCTGTGGTGTTGGCCAGCGGCCTTACTGAGCACGATATTGTTTACCCATATAATGTGGGATTCGGCGTTGTTGTCCGACGCCTTGCTGCAACTGTACTATGCCGCGATGGCAATGTATGGCTGGTGGCGCTGGCAACAGCTTAAGCAGCAGCATCAGGGCCATAATACGGTATCTGAATGGCCCTGGCGCCGGCATTTACAGTTAATTGCGGTTACCGGCGCTGTTGGTTTACTGCTGGGATACCTGATGGCAAATTATACCCATGCTGATTTTGCCTATCTGGATGCGCAGACCACAGTGTTCAGTGTGATGGCTACCTGGCTGGTTGCCCGTAAACTGGTGTCGAACTGGTTGTACTGGGTAGTAATTGATGCAATCTCAATTTATGTTTATGCCCAAAAACATCTGTATTTTCTGACCCTGTTGTTTATGCTGTATACCATTATTGCGTTAGCGGGATATTTTATATGGCGGGCAAATTACCAGCAGCAGCCGCAACTGGCGGTGCCAGGCAGATAACTGCGCTGTGCCGGCATCTGGAGTTTTTTGCCGGCCATCCGCCGCATGCCATTTCAGCACTGTCCAATGGTGATCTCAATCTTAACTACCGGGTGGAAACATGTCGGGGCAGTTATGCCGTGCGACGTTATCCTGCCAGCAGCAGCGGCGTGTGCCGCCAGCAGGAGTTGCGGTGTCAGCATGCGGCGGCGGTAGCGGGTATTGCGCCAGCGCCCCTTTGTCTGAATAATCATTTGCAGGTGCTGATAAGCGAGTTTATTACAGATGGCCGTGCCTTTGAGTTCACCGGACAAAGGGTCCCATTGCTGGCTGCGACTCTGGCAAGGTTACACCAATTGCCTGTCCAGACAGCGGTTTTACAACCAGTTCAGTACCTAGTTCAGTCAGTTCAGCATCTCAGCCATTCTTTTGCGCGTGCCGATGAAGTGTTATTTGAACAATTACTTGAAATAGCAAAGGAATATCAGTCTTTTACAGATGACCTGGTGTTATGCCATTTGGATTTGCATGCCGGCAATATGCTGTGGGCAAATGATGCACTCTGGTTACTGGACTTTGAATACGCGCAGCTGGCAGACAGTTGTCTTGATTTGGCTGCGATATCTTTGAATTTTCAGTTGTCTGACGTGTCGGAGCAAAGCTTGCTGGTAGCCTACCGGCAACAAAGAACCAACGGTATTGCAAGCTCAGCACAGCTTAAGACCAAACTGGCGTTGGCCAAAATCGTCTTCTGCGGTTTTTGCTGGTTGTGGTATCTGCATCTGTCAGAAAAACTGCCCGGGTGCCAGGCACTAAGCCGGCACTGGCAACAGCAGCTAATCCAGCAGTTGCAACTACAAACCTCCTAACCGCTCTGCCAGTACTTTATAACGTTTGACATCATCTTCATTAAATAGTGGCTTGCCACTTTCGTCCTGCTCTGTAGCAACCAGCAAATTCTCTCTGGCTAATCTTTCGACCCGAATGTCCGGGATTCCAAGAAACTCAGCAACCTGTTGTACCGACATGAGTGACATAGCATTATCCTGATAAAAGTTAAGATCCTAGTAATAACCTATTCAGGCCCTTTTTTGAATTAAAAAAAGCGCAACCGTTAAAAAAATTTTGCCGGTATTTCAGCGGCTGCCACACCGACTTTAATAGACATTCCGGCTACTTACCGGTATAAATATTGCTAAAAATCCTATTAAGTTTTGATTCACTGCCGGTAGCAACCCGGTTTCATTTTTCAGGCGGTTGCACTCTGGTCAGGTTGATGACAGGCAGTACGCTTAACCTGCAGGCCACAAATTGCAGTTTTTTTCAGAATTTGGCCTTTTTGTAAAGGAAGCAACGACGCTATGACATTGTTATGGATACTATTACTTCCCCTGCTGGGTACCCTGGTGCCGGTATTAACCGCCAACTGGCGACGCAGTGCCTGTGCCATGGCAACCGCCATTCCGCCCGCTATCGCGCTGATGATATTGCTGTATCACGGCAGTGCTGTATTTGCTGGTGAGAGTTTGCGCTATACCCTGGGCTGGATACCCTTACTGGGATTAGATGTCAGTATCCGGCTGGATGGCCTGGCCTTTTTATTCAGTTTGCTGATCCTGGGCATTGGTTTACTGATCATTTTATACGCCCGCTACTATCTATCTGAACAAGACTCTATGCCCCGGTTTTATGCCTATCTGATGCTGTTTATGACCGCAATGATGGGTATTGTCTTGTCTAATAATGTGTTACAGCTGTGGTTGTTCTGGGAACTTACCAGCATCAGTTCATTTTTACTGATCAGTTACTGGTGGCATAAATCGGAAGCGAGGCGGGGTGCCAGAATGGCTCTAACCGTTACCGGCGCTGGTGGTTTGTGTCTATTGGCGGCATTGTTGTTGCTGGGGCAAATCACCGGCAGTTATGATCTGGATGTTATTCTGGCCAGCGGTCAGGTTATACAGCAGCATGGCTGGTACCCGCTGGTTCTGGTGCTGTTTTTACTGGGTTGTTTTACCAAATCAGCACAGTTTCCCTTTCACTTCTGGTTACCTAATGCTATGGCCGCACCTACCCCGGTAAGTGCTTACTTACACTCAGCGACCATGGTTAAAGCCGGTATATTTTTGCTGGCGCGATTTTATCCGGCAATGGCCGGCACCGATTTATGGTTCTTGCTGGTCAGTATTACCGGCTTAACGACGCTGTTAGTCGGCGCCTATCTGGCGTTGTTTAAACACGACCTGAAAGGCTTGCTGGCTTACTCTACTATCAGCCACCTGGGGTTAATTACCTTGTTATTTGGGATGGGGACTGATTTGGCGGCAGTGGCCGGGGTGTTTCATATTATTAACCATGCCACCTTTAAAGCCTCGTTGTTTATGGCAGCCGGAATTATCGATCACGAATCAGGCTCGCGCGATATGCGCAAATTAAACGGCCTGTGGCACTTTATGCCGATTACCGCCACGCTGGCCATGGTCGCTGCTGCGGCGATGGCGGGGGTGCCTTTACTGAATGGCTTCCTGTCAAAAGAAATGTTTTTTGCTGAAACCCTGCATCAGCACTTACTGGGCTCGTTGTCGTGGATAATTCCGGTACTGGCAACAGTGGCAGCCATTTTCTCCGTCGCTTATTCCATGCGTTTTATCCATGATGTGTTTTTTAATGGTAAGCCAAAGGGGCTGACAAAAACCCCGCATGAGCCTCCTCGCTATATGCGGATGCCGGTTGAAGTATTAGTGGTGCTCTGCATTCTGGTCGGGGTTGCACCGGGTTATATCGTCGGCGATTTGCTGCATGCTGCGTCGCTGGCAGTATTAGGGACGGCTGTACCTGAGTACAGCCTGGCTATCTGGCATGGTCTGAACCTGCCATTGCTAATGAGTGTAGTGGCACTGGCCGGTGGTGCATTAATTTACATTAACCGTAAGCACTTATTCGATTTTCAGAATACCTTGCCCGGGGTTGATGCCATCAATACTTTTGAGGCGGCCATGAAAGTACTGGCTAAGCGTTGTCAGCAAATCTACAGCTGGCTGGATAATGGCTCATTGCAGCGATATCTGGTGTTTTTACGTGATGTGCATAGTAGTGTTGGCGGGTCACTGCCACTGGCAACCTGACACGCTGTTTGGGTGGTCGTCCTGAACTGCCGGTTGCCGATGCCGTTAATACGCCGCCGGTGCCGCGATGTTGTTAATCAGTGCCTTTGCTACCGTGGTTTTTCACCGGCAGCGGGTGGTGGCGCTGTTGATGATTTCGGTGGTGGGGTTAATGGTATCCATTGCCTTTACCCGTTTTTCAGCGCCTGATCTGGCGTTAACCCAGCTGTCGGTAGAAGTTGTTACTATTATTCTGTTAATGCTGGCGCTATTTTTCTTACCCCATAAAACACCGAAGCAATCCAGTCCAACCCGGGTGATTAGGGATATTGGTCTGGCAAGTATGGTGGGGGTCGTTATTGGCAGCATCAGCTATGCCATTATGACCCGGCCCTTTAATACCATTTCAGATTATTTCCTGGCTAATGCGAAAACCGGCGGTGGTGGTACTAACGTGGTCAACGTTATTCTGGTCGACTTCCGGGGTTTTGATACCTTTGGTGAAATTGCGGTGTTGGGTATTGCGTCGCTGGGTATATTTAAACTACTGACCCGTATTCCGGTGTTTAAGCCAAGCAGTGATGGGGAAGGGCGGCCCTGGGCGCTGGAGCGTCATCCGGTGTTGCTGGCCACGGTTTCTCAGAGCTTATTGCCGCTGGCCCTGATGGTTTCGGTATTTATCTTCTTCCGCGGCCACAATTTACCCGGTGGCGGTTTTATTGCCGGCCTGGTAACGGCTGTGGCGTTAATTTTGCAATATATTGCCCATGGCGTGGAATGGGTAAAAAGCCGGATGAATATTGAGTATCAGCGGGTGGTGGCGGTTGGTCTGATGGTGGCATTAATTACCGGTGTCGCCAGCTGGCTGTTCAATAAGCCGTTTTTAACATCCTGGTTTGATTATTTTGATATCCCGCTACTGGGTAAAATTGAGCTGGCCAGCGCCATTGCGTTTGATGCCGGGGTTTATATCACAGTAGTTGGGTCGACCCTGCTGATCCTGGCCAGCCTGGGTAAGATGACCACCAGCCACCGGCCAGTGCATACGGAGACCATTTAATGGAAAGCTTACTTGCAGGTTGTATTGGTTTCCTGACCGCCTGTGGCGTGTTTTTGCTACTTCGAGGCCGCACTTTCCCGGTGGTGGTCGGGCTGACCATGCTGGCGTATGCCGTTAACCTATTTTTGTTTTCATCAGGACGCCTGACATTACAGGGCGCTGCGGTGCTTGGTACGACTGAAACCTATGCTGATCCGCTGCCACAGGCACTGGTACTGACCGCAATAGTTATAGGCTTTGCGATGACCGCTTATCTGGTGATCCTGGCAATCCGGGCCCGCGCTGATTTGGGCAATGATCATGTCGATGGCAAATTGCCGGAAAATGAAAGTAGTCGCAAGGAGAGCCGTTAATGTCGCATCTGATTATCGCGCCCATTTTACTGCCAATTTTTACTGCGCTGCTAATTATGCTGCCACCTATTCACTACTCGCCAATGCGCCGGCGCTGGGTCAGCATGATATCTACCGTCATTTTGCTGATACTGACCGTGTGTCTGTTGTGGCAGACGCAGGCGGAAGGCATTTCATTTTATGCATTAGGCGCCTGGCAGCCTCCTTTTGGGATTATTCTGGTCGCGGATATTTTTAGTGTCAGTATGGTGTGTTTAACATCGGTACTGGCGCTGGGCGCCATTTGCTATGGCAGCGCTGGTGAGGATGAAAGGGGCTCGTTTTTCCATCCATTATTTCAGTTTCAACTGATGGGTATCAATGGGGCTTTCTTAACCGGCGATTTATTTAACCTGTTTGTGTTTTTTGAAGTGCTGCTGATTGCGTCCTATGGGTTACTGGTGCATGCCGGTGGTAAAAACAAAACCAAGGCGGCAGTGCACTACGTGGTGCTTAATCTGGCGGGGTCGGCAGTATTTCTATTCTCGCTGGGTATCTTGTACGGCACCCTTGGCACCCTGAATATTGCCGATATGGCGGTTCAGGTCGCGCAGTTACCAGCTGAAAACCTTATGCTGGTGAAATCCGGCGGCTTATTGCTGTTAATTGTATTTGCACTGAAAGCGGCAATTTTACCATTACAGTTCTGGTTGCCGGCAACCTATTCGGCAGCGTCGCCGCCGGTTGCTGCGCTGTTTGCTGTTATGACTAAAATTGGTATTTATGCCTTGCTAAGAGTTTATACCACTATTTTTGGGGAGCAGGCCGGGCCCTTGGCCGGGATGGCGTCTGACTGGCTATGGCCCTTTGGCCTTGCCACTATTATGCTTGGTGCCATTGGTGTGCTGGCCAGTCAGGATTTCAGAAAGCTGGTGGCAAATCTGGTTATTATTTCGGTTGGTACTCTGGTTACCCTGGTTGCTTTGCAAAACTCAGCAGCCACCTCAGCGGTACTTTTCTACACCGTGCATTCCACTTTAGTGTGCGGCGCCTTGTTTTTACTTGCTGATTTAATCGGTGCCCAGCGGGGTAAAGCCGGTGACCGACTGGTACCGGGCCGGCGAATGGCCCAACCGGCTTTGCTGGGTACCATGTTTGTGGCGGCGGCAGTCGCAGTCGCCGGTTTGCCACCGCTGTCAGGTTTCGTCGGCAAGCTGATGATTCTGCAGGCAGCAAGTTCACCTTTGCAGCAGGTTTTGCTGTGGTCTGTGGTGCTCGTCAGTAGTTTAATGGTACTTATTGGTTTATCTCGCGCCGGCAGCATTTTGTTCTGGCGGGTCAGTGGCAATGAAGCTGGGCCGGAACGGGTATTACCATTGCAAGCCTTTGCTTTAGGCTGGTTGCTTCTGGCTGCACCGTTGATGGTGGTTTTTGCCGGACCGCTGACAGAGCTGTCATTTGCTGCAGCTGAGCAAATGCGTGATATTCAAGGTAGTATTGCAATCATTCTGGGTGATGCGGCACCTGTTGGAGAACAACCATGAGAGTAACGCCACGTTTTAGCTGGTTACCTACACCCTATCGCAGCTTACTGTTGCTGCTGGTCTGGCTGTTATTGAATCAGAGTGTCGCTGTGATTCATCTGTTCTTTGGTACTATTCTGGCATTAATTATCCCCTGGATAAGTGCCAAGTTCCGGGATCCGCAGCCATTAATTGAGCGGCCATTACTGGCGCTGCGTTATATTTTACGGGTGTTTGGCGATATCATCACCGCCAATGCCCAGGTTGCTGTGCTGATCCTGGGGCCTCAGCGCAGGCTGAACCCGGCTTTTGTACGGATGCCATTAGACTTACAGCATGATTTACCGATTACTATTCTGGCCAGCACGGTATCAATGACCCCGGGAACCGTTAGCGCGGATGTTTATCCGTGTCATGACACTGAACCCAATGCCGGCGAAATAACCCAGCGCTGGCTGTTAATTCATGTGCTGAATTTAGAAGATGAGGCAGAGTTAATTGCTACTATAAAAAGCCGTTATGAAACGCCGCTGAAGGAGATATTTCAATGTTAGAGAATGTCATATTTCTGGTGTTTGGCATGATCAGCCTGGCATTGCTGCTGAATTTATGGCGGCTGCTGATAGGTCCAAGTTTGCCAGACCGGATCCTGGCACTGGACACCATGTTTATCAACAGTATCGCACTGATTATCTTATACGGGCTGTTAATGGGCTCGCCGTTGTATTTTGAAGCGGCGCTGCTAATTGCGATGCTGGGTTTTGTCAGCACCGTTGCCGTTTGTAAGTTTTTATTGCGCGGCGATATAATCGAATAGGAATAGTGAAATGCATAATTGGATGGAGTGGGCTGTCGCGTTTTTCCTGTTTCTCGGCGGTAGTTTTGTATTAATTGGTTCCATTGGCTTAAGCCGGATGCCAGACTTTTTTATGCGGCTGCATGGTCCGACTAAAGCCACAACGTTGGGGATGGGCGGTATATTACTCGGCTCAATTTTCTACTTCAGTCTGCAGCAAAGCATTAGTGTCCATGAGTTACTTATTACTATTTTTCTGCTGATTACCGCCCCGATCAGTGCGCATATGCTAATTAAAACGGCACTGCATCACCAGCTAAAGGCAATTGATAGGACCCGGGGCGAGCGTGAACTGAAGCAGGGACAACAGGAAGGCAGCCCGAATATAAAAAAGGCAATGCCAGAGAATAAACGGAGTAAGGGATCTTAGGCTTGCAGTGGCTACTCTCCAAAGCCTTGTTCAATAAGGGAGACAACGGCATTTAGTGCGGCCTGCGCATCGCTGCCCTGTGCTGTAACCTGCAAGGTTTTGCCTTTACTGCTCGCCAGCATCAGTAATGCCAGGACACTGCAGGCGTCAGCTGTTTTATCTTCACAGACTAATTCAATGTGTGATTCAAACTGCTGGCACAACTGGGCTAACTTAGTTGCGGCTCTGGCATGTAATCCAAGCTGATTAACAATAGTGACATTGCGGCTAAGCTTAGTGGCCATGATGGCGTACCAGCTCCCGGTGCCTGATTTGTACATCTTCCCGCTGGCTGCGATAGCTTTCCGCCAGGTTTTCAGCAATGTAAACTGAACGATGCTGGCCGCCGGTGCAGCCAATAGCAATAGTCAGGTAGCTGCGGTTATTGCGCTCAAGGTGCGGCAACCAGCTACTGATAAAGCTATTAATCTGCCAGGTATATTTTGCCACTACGGCTTGCGACGCCAGGTAATCTTTTACCGGCTGATCCAACCCTGTTAACGGCTTTAATTCAGGTTCCCAGTGCGGATTAGGCAGAAAACGGGCGTCAAAAACGAAATCAGCGTCCTTGGGAATGCCATATTTAAAACCGAATGATTCAAATAGCATCACCAGTCTGCCGGTTTTCTGGCCAAGGATCCGCTCGCGCAGTTGTTCTGCTAACTGGTGGACATTCAGCTCAGTAGTATCAATATACAAATCGGCACGGCTGGAAATAGGATCGAGTAATTGTTGTTCGCGGGAAATCGCTTCATCCAGCGACATGGCCTGATGTGATAGTGGGTGCAAGCGCCGGGTTTCACTAAAGCGTTTAATTAAACTGGCATGGTCAGCGTCGAGATACAGAATGGTCAGGTCTAATTTTCGCGGCAGATAGGACAAAATATCTGCCAGTTCATCCGGGTCCTGTGGCAAGTTACGAACATCAATACTGACGGCAACCCGCTCGTACTGGCCCATCACCGTCGTTGCCAGTGTCGGTAACAAATTTACCGGAATATTATCGACACAATAGTAGCCGAGATCTTCTAATACTCTTAACGCGACTGACTTACCGGAACCTGAGCGACCGCTGACAACCAAAAGTTTCATGATGCGCTCATTACCTCACTGGCGTCGATGATCAACTCATACAGATGCTCGTCAGACTCAGCATGCCTGATTTTCCGGGTGAGTTCTTTCTGGCTTAACAAACGGGCGATACCGGCCAGGGTCGTTAAGTGAGCCTGACACTGTTCTTCCGGGATCAGGATGGCACAGAAAATATCAACCGCCTGATTATCGATAGCGTCAAAAGCAATGGCATCTTTGGTCACCACGAATACCAGAATGGGCTGGGTAACCGTTTTAAGCTTGCCATGTGGAATGGCTATGCCCCCGCCAATACCGGTCGAACCCAGCTTTTCACGGGTCATTAACGCTTCAAGGATAGTGTACTCGCTTATTTCGGGTAAGCGCTGATGCGCCAGCTCGGCAATATATTCGAGAATTCGTTTTTTGCTGTTAAAAAGAACTGCACTCTTGGTGCAGTTCTCGGCTAGCATAGCGCTTAAGTTGATCATAGTTGACTTAGTGTCGGGCCACTTTTTCTTTATGTTTAATAACTTGCCTATCGAGCTTGTCTATTAACTGATCGATAGCCGCGTACATATTTTCATCTTCCGATGCAGCAAAAACCTCACCGCCGTTTAAATGCAGCTTAGCTTCAGCAATTTGTTTCAATTTTTCCACGTTTAGGATGACATGTACATTGTTAATGTGATCAAAATGACGTTCCAGCTTGGCGAATTTATTGTCTACGTACTCTTTTAATGCAGTGGTAATTTCTACATGACGACCCGTTAAGTTGATTTGCATAGACGTTTTCCTTCTGTTTTGCCGACCTAAACCAAGGTCTTGCGTTGATTCGATGGCGGAATAAACAAAGCTTC
>NZ_JAGYIM010000022.1 GCF_018402695.1 Arsukibacterium sp. | reverse complement strand
ACTAAACAGTGGTCCAATTGCCAGTGGCTGAATGTATTTCTTGATAACAACCAACTCATTAGCTGCTTGCCAACTGGGCGGTAGGTCCGAGCTTAATTGGAAATGGTGTCGCCAGATGAACTGTTGTAATTTGCGATCAGGTTTAGTCGCCGATCGTCCACAATCCAAATCCAGCACTTCCGCGTTTGTTCATTTAGCGTGCTGGCCATGGTTTGCGCTGTTATTTCACCGCAGGTTTGGTGGTAGCAACGGTTTGCATTGGCAGCAGGCTGATGTTAGTTTCGTCTGGGGTTAATTGCCGCCACCGCTATTTTTGCCGGCCATGGGACGGGTATTGTTCGTACATGACAGCTTTGGCAACTAAGGGTTTCGCCGGCGGCCAGGGTTATCCACTGTTGATGTTGGCGATACTGCCGACCTTCACTATTCAGTAAGCTCAGCGCCGGCGGTACGTTGGTTTGTACTTTAATCCGCACTGAACTGGGTCAGGTTGACCGGTGTACTGTCTACTCCCGCATTACCTTGCGGTACCCCAGCAATTGGGTACATCTCCTTCCGTGGAATAGTCACGCCGCGGCACCGATTAGTTAACGGACTGGCGCTGCGCGCGCTGGTTTGCATCGATCGATCGCCCAGTGCAATACCGCCTCGCCACCACGTCGTAAACACTTGTGAATATCTAAAATATTTCACGATTTTTGAAGCGTTAGAACCACTCGGATTAGCCATAAAAAACATCGCCTCGTGTACGTCATCACTGACAGGTCTGGTTATTATCCGCCAAAGTTGTTCCAGCTTACCGGTGTACCTGAGTTTGCTGACTGTTTCAAACAACCATGTCCAAACAATCGTTTGCAGTAGTCAGCAGGTTTCAACCAGTTCACAGCCGGTTACCTGCTCATCGACCCCAGCAACCGGCACAGACCATTTGTCTGAAATGTCTGAGCGATCCTGCAACGCACGCGCTCTGCAACGTGGTTCAAATGGCCTTCGGGCTGAATGAATATCGCGTCACGGCAGCAGAGGGCCTGAGTGGGTAAATTCAATACTTCCCGATACAACGCATTGCCCATTGTCACTGGGCCACACAGCGTTATTCGTGAGAATTGGGGTAGTGGTGGTTTGTTATTCAAAAACCGTTATGCCATTTGCGTGATGAATGTTATAACCTCCGTTATTCCAGCCACAATTAGTGGTTTAGTAAACCTTGATAATACTGGAAAGTTGTCTGGTCCGGTTTGATGAGTGCCAGCCGTATGAGCAACTGGTTCAGCCGAGCCATCCGGCCGCATCTGATACCAGTTAAACGTAATACGATCGCTCTGGCTGTCCCAGCGACTGTATCACATATGGCCATCCGCCAGCAGCACAGGATAAAGATCGCGGCTCAGGGTTAAAGCTTATTTGCTCAATGTCGGTGCCATCGGCATTCATTACATGCAGAGTTAAACGCCGGACCTTGTAAATCTTCATGCGAAGCCACTGTATTGTGGTTTAAATTCATCCAGTAAGATCTGCCTGGCTTTATTGCTGGCGGCTGGAGCTGAACACGATACGCCCATCGGCTAAAAAGCCTGGGCTTATATCAGCTGGCCCTGCTCAGCCAGCAAGGGATCTGCTAATACGCTGGCGCAACGGTATCGCTGCTGCGACTGTAACGCCAGATACTCCAACGGGGTTGTAATTCATCAGCCACATCGGCCAATTCTGGTGGCCGCAACGCAAACAACAAGGTATCGCCGTCGGGTGATACCACCAAATCTTTTACGTCGTATGGCTCATCAGCAAAGACTTCGGCCAGCAATTCACGTTCTGCCGACTCAGCAAACGCATTTTGTTTGAGGAAAAGCTGCGCGCCCGGATTAAACTGCTCAGGTGCTGCCAGCTCAGGCTTGTAGGGATCACCGTCTTCGTTCAGTAACGGCCTGGCGACGAATGCCAGTGGATATTCCTGTGCAACCGGGTCGTTTGGTTCATCTTGGACACTGATATCGGCATTACAACCAATTAAACAGTGTAAGCAGGCCAGCAACAGTAACGTATGTTTAATCATTATTAACAGTACCGGCCACCTACGGCGATGACAACATTATTGATAAAGTGAATGTTAACAAAATAGGTTTTTTAGTAAAAAACAGAGCTACCAGATTAACGCTGGCCATCCGGCAGGGCAAGACAAAATTTGCCGGTTAATCATCATGCTGCTTGGCGCTTAGCGATTATACAAACAGCAACTGGCTGGCCGATTTCAAGTTTACCTGCTGCCTCAACGATTTAAATCAGGGTTCCGCTATCCTGGCCAGCAAAATCCAGCGGTTTTTCTGGTTATAAAAAAGCAAAAAAGCCGGCAAAAACGCCGGCTTTTTTCTAGTATAAAAGTATTACAAATCAGCTTCGAATTCTGCCGGAATAGCTTCTTCAATCACTTTTTCACCGGGTTTCAGTAACAAGCGGCTACGCAGTTCCTTTTCAATTTCATCGGCTATCGCCGGGTTCTCAGTCAGAAACTTCATAGCATTGGCTTTACCCTGGCCAATTTTATTACCCTGATAGGCATACCAGGCACCCGATTTATCTACCAGGCCCTGGGCAACCCCAAGGTCGATCAGCTCACCATTTTTGTTGATACCCGCACCATACTGAATAATAAATTCGGCCTGTTTAAACGGCGGTGCCACTTTATTTTTCACCACTTTTACCCGGGTTTCGTTACCGGTAATTTCATCACCTTCTTTTACCGAGCCAATCCGGCGGATATCCAGCCGCACTGACGCATAGAACTTCAGGGCATTACCTCCGGTGGTGGTTTCGGGGTTACCAAACATTACACCAATTTTCATCCGGATCTGGTTGATAAAAATACACAAGGTATTAGAACGCTTAATATTACCGGTTAGCTTACGCAGTGCCTGAGACATTAACCGGGCTTGCAAGCCCATTTGGCTGTCGCCCATGTCGCCTTCAATTTCGGCTTTTGGCGTTAACGCCGCTACTGAGTCGACTACCACGACATCTACTGCAGCAGAGCGCACCAGCCTGTCACAAATTTCCAGCGCCTGCTCACCGGTATCTGGCTGAGACACCAGCAAGTCTTCTACTTTTACGCCCAGCTTTTTGGCATAAACCGGATCCAGGGCGTGCTCTGCATCAATAAAGGCACAGGTTTTACCGGCTTTTTGCGCTTCGGCAATTACCTGCAGGGTTAACGTCGTTTTACCTGATGACTCAGGTCCGTAAATTTCAACAATCCGGCCGTACGGCAAGCCGCCTATGCCAAGGGCAATATCCAGGCCCAGCGAGCCGGTGGATACTGAGGCAATATCCAATGCCGTGCTGTCACCAAGGCGCATAATAGAGCCTTTACCAAACTGACGTTCAATTTGAGTAAGGGCAGCGCCCAGGGCTTTTTGCTTATTGTCGTCCATTGTTCACTCCAGAAAATTCGGCTTGCATAAACACTGTATGCTCGTACAGTAGTCTAGTTTGGCAAGGCTGTCAATAATAAGATGCTGTGCTCCAGCGCATAATCAATTGCCTGCTGACGCACCTGCTCGCGGTCGCCGGCAAAAAACTGCTGCTGGCTGCTAAGCTGGCCATTCAGCCAGAAACTAAACCAGACAGTGCCCACTGGCTTCAGCCTGCCGAGCCACCGCCGGGCCCGGCGATACCTGAAACCGCTATCGCCAGCTGAGCATTTGCCGCTAACGCTGCCCCGGCAGCCATTTCTTTAACCGTTTCATCGCTTACCGCGCCAAATTGTAATAAAGTGGCGCTACGCACGCCCAGTAGCTGCTGCTTGGCTTTGTTGCTGTAGGTAACAAAACTACGATCAACATAAGCAGAGCTGCCGGCAATAGCGGTTAAATAGTAAGCAATGCCGCCACCGGTGCAGGATTCAGCAGTGGTGACGAACCAATTTTTCCGTGATAATAACGCACCCAGCTCTGCAGCCAGTTGCTGAGTATCGGTTGCAGGTACCATAGCCAATCCAACAGGGAATTCAGAGTGTCATTATGCCGTCAGACCAGAAACCGGAGCAAGCCCTAAGCAGTCACACCCCGATGATGCAACAGTATCTGGGATTAAAAAGTGAGCACCCCGACATTCTGCTGTTTTACCGGATGGGCGACTTTTACGAGTTATTTTTTGATGACGCCAAAAAAGCCGCGGCACTTTTGGATATTTCGCTGACCAAACGAGGCCAGAGTGCCGGTCAGCCAATTCCGATGGCCGGCGTGCCCTACCATGCCGTTGAAGGCTATCTGGCCAGGTTAGTCCAACTGGGTGAGTCGGCAGCCATTTGCGAACAAATTGGTGACCCGGCTACCAGTAAAGGCCCGGTTGAACGCAAAGTGGTGCGAATTGTTACCCCCGGTACGGTAACCGATGAAGCGCTGCTAAACGAGCGGCAGGACAATTTGCTCTGTGCCATCTGTGAGCAACGCGGCCAGTTTGGTTTGGCCCAGCTGGATTTAAGTGCCGGCCGTTTTTTAATTAATCAGGTAGCCAATAGCAGCGACCTGGCGGCGTTGTTGCAACGGCTTAACCCGGCCGAAATACTTTATCCGGAGCTGTTCAGCCAGCCGGAGTTATGCCAGCAGCGCAAAGGAGCCCGGCGCAGGCCAGAGTGGGAATTTGAACTGGCCACCGCGAAGCGCTTGCTCTGCCAGCAATTCGGCACCAAGGATTTAATCAGTTTTGGCGTCGACGAGGCGCCGGTAGCCTTAATGGCCGCCGGCTGTCTGATGCAATATGTTAAAGATACCCAACGCGCCAGCCTGCCGCATATCCGCGCCATCGCGCTGGAACGGGCCGAAGACTATATCGTACTGGATGCCGCCACCCGCCGCAATTTAGAGCTAACCCAAAACCTTAGTGGTGGCTATGAAAACACCCTGGCCTCGGTGCTCGATTGCAACCAGACAGCAATGGGCTCCCGCTTATTAAAGCGCTGGATCCACGCACCGCTGCGCAACCAGCACGATGTTAAGGCCAGGCTTGATACCGTTAATGAGCTGACAGACGACGTCGAAAGTTTACAGCCGGCACTAAAGCAGATTGGCGATATTGAACGGGTTATCGCCCGGCTGGCCCTGCGCAGTGCCCGGCCGCGTGATTTTGCCAGGTTACGCCAGGCGTTGGCGCAATTACCGGCATTACAACAGAGTTTAAGCTTTGCCACTACCAGCTTGTTGCAACAACTTGGCCGCAACAGTCAGCCGCTGCCCGAACTGCAGCAATTGCTAACTGAGGCGATTGTTGAGGCACCGCCGGTGTTAATCCGCGATGGCGGGGTCATTGCCGACGGTTATAACAGCGAGCTGGATCATTGGCGGGCGCTGGCCACCGGCGCCACCGATTATTTACAGCAGCTTGAGCTGCGCGAACGCGAGCGAACCGGTATCGCCTCGTTAAAAGTTGGCTTTAACCGGGTGCACGGCTACTACATTGAAACCGGCCGCAGCGCGGACACCAAAGTACCGCCGGAATATGTTCGGCGCCAGACCTTAAAAAATAACGAACGCTATATTATTCCGGAATTAAAGGAATACGAAGACAAGGTGCTGGGCAGTCAAAGTCAGGCGCTGGCGCTGGAAAAACAGTTATACGAGCAATTATTTGAGCGGGTAAGCCCTTATTTAAGTCAGTTACAGCAACTGGCCCAGGCGCTGGCCGAACTGGATGTGCTTTGCACCTTTGCAGAGCGGGCGGTGAGCCTGAATTATTGCCGGCCGGTGCTTTGCGCCAAGCCGGGTATTGAACTGGAGCAGGCCCGCCATCCGGTAGTCGAACAGGTGCTGAGCGAACCTTTTATTGCCAACCCGCTGAGCCTTAGCGCCAGTCGGCGGATGTTAATGGTTACCGGGCCGAATATGGGCGGTAAATCAACCTATATGCGCCAGACGGCGTTAATTACATTGATGGCCTATATTGGCTGCTTTGTGCCGGCCGCTAGCGCGACACTGGGCCCGATTGACCGCATTTTCACCCGGATTGGCGCCTCAGACGATTTAGCCTCAGGCCGCTCCACCTTTATGGTGGAAATGAGCGAAACTGCGACCATTTTACACCACGCCACTGAACACAGCCTGGTGCTGATGGATGAAATTGGCCGAGGTACCAGCACCTATGATGGTTTAAGCCTGGCCTGGGCCTGCGCCGACTACCTGGCCACCCGGATTAAAGCCCTGACCTTATTTGCCACCCATTATTTTGAGCTAACCGAACTGGCCAATACGCTGGATGGTGTCGTTAATGTCCACTTAGATGCGGTTGAACATGGCGATGACATCGTGTTTATGCACCATGTGCAGGACGGTGCAGCCAGCAAAAGCTTTGGTTTGCAGGTTGCCCAGCTGGCTGGGGTGCCTAAAGCCGTGATTAGTCAGGCCAAACAAAAACTCAGCCAGTTAGAGCAACAAGGCCGGGCCCAGTTGAACACCGCCAGCACGCCTGCTACCACGCAACGTCAGGCCGCGGCAGAATTGCAGCAACAGCTGCCGTTAATGCCGGCTGCACACCCGTTGCTGCAGCAGCTGGCTGCCATCAACCCGGACGAGCTCAGCGCCCGTCAGGCGCTGGATTTACTCTACCAACTTAGCCGGGATGCGAAGGAAGCCTGATGGTTAGTAAAGATTTAAGCTTATCGGCCGTGGTAGCCGGCTTTGTGGCGGTGCTGGTCGGGTTCGCCAGTTCAGTCGCTATTGTATTTCAGGCAGCCAGTGCGGCTGGCGCCAGCAATGAGATTATGGCCTCCTGGCTACTGGCACTGGGTATTGGCATGGCGGCGACCTGTATTGGCCTGTCGTGGTATTACAAAGCGCCGGTGATCACTGCCTGGTCAACGCCGGGCGCGGCGCTACTGGCCACCAGTTTGCAGGGGCTGAGTATTGAACAGGCCACCGGCGTATTTATTTTTACCGCCGCCCTGGGGCTGGTTATCGGCATTAGTGGCTGGTTTGAAAAGCTGACGGCATTAATTCCGCTGCCGCTGGCCAGTGCCATGCTGGCCGGTATTTTACTGCAATTTGGGTTTGCTATTTTCAGCTCTATGCAAAGCCAGTGGCTGCTGGTCTGCGGCATGTGTCTGGTGTATTTATTCGCTAAGGTATTCTGGCCCCGCTATGCCATTTTGCTGGTGATGCTAAGCGGTATTCTCATCGTCATTAGCGGTGGCAGCCTGGATCTATCAGCAGTAACCTTAAGTCTGGCGCAGCCGGTATGGGTCACGCCGGAATTTTCATTAAGTGCCTTAGTCGGGGTGGGTTTGCCGTTGTTGCTGGTGACCATGGCCTCGCAAAATATCCCGGGGGTGGCGGTACTGCGGGCCAGTGGCTATCAGACTCCGGTATCACCGCTTATCAGCAGCACCGCACTTAGCACCCTGTTATTAGCGCCCTTTGGCGCGTTTTCAATTAATCTGGCCGCCATTACTGCTGCCATTTGTACCGGTACTGAAGCGCACCCAGAGCCGCAAAAACGCTATATTGCCGGTATTGCCGCCGGGGTATTTTATTTGCTGGCTGGCTTGGCAGGCGCCACTGTCGTGGCATTGTTTGCCGCCTTCCCCAAAGAAATGGTAGCCGCGCTGGCGGGCCTGGCGCTGATTAGCACTATTGCCGCTAACCTGGCCACGACCACCAGCGAGCCCAAATACCGGGATGCGGCAGTAATTACTTTATTGGTTACCGCTTCTGGTGCCAGCTTTTTCGGTCTGGCGTCAGCGTTCTGGGGCTTAATTGCCGGCACCGTTACGGTGCTTATTCAAAAACAAAACAGCGCCAGCAGTTAGTGCCGGCGCCGTCAGTTGCCACTTCCCTAACGCAGCGGGTTGGCGTGGGCCGCACCGCGGAATACCGCATTAATGTACAGCAAGTGCATACCATCGACATAGGCGCGGAAGTTCGGCTCCTGGGTGAAGCTGATAACCTGGCCTCTGCCTACTCCCTGCACCATCACCAGCGGCTTGTGGGCAATTTGCTGGCGGTTTTCATCCCAGACAAAGCCACCGGCCAATAGCTGCTCTGCCGGGGCAAAACTCACCACATTACGGCCATCGGCGATGGTCAGTGGCTGATACACCTGATTACCGACATAAATACTATTGACGGTTTCAGGCACACCGGCGGTCAGCCAGTGTTGCTGATCAACATCAGCCCGGGCGAGGAAACCCGGTACCCAGTCCGGATCAGCTTTCTCCGGCACCAGCCACTGTTGATAGTCTTCCGGAGTTTTTATCACACTACCGGCAACCTTCATCTCCTTGCCAGCCTTCTTCTCATCACCGTCGCGCACTTTATATTCACGTTTACTGCTAAGCAGCGGGGTATCGCCAGCCAGTAATAAATCAGTGGCATTGCCAAGGGCGATCAGTACCCCGCCGCGCTCAACAAAGCTGCGCAGGTTGGCCAGGCCAGTATTGCCCAATGCTTGCTGATAGCTGCCCCGGCTGCTGGCTGGCAGTACTAACACCTGATAATGGCTTAAGTCTGCGCCACGCAACTGCGCCGGCCGGATCGCGGTTACCGGATAATTCAAATTACGCTCCAGCACAAAGCGGGCACTGCCGGCACTGAGTGGGTTAGTCGGCTCATCCCACAACATCGCAATATTAGGCTTATGCAGGGTTTTTACATTGAACGAGCCAAAGTTAGGGCCATCGGTAACCCAGCTACTGTCAACACCAGTCACGCTGGCACCACTATGGGTAGCCAGCTGTTGCACTTGGGTCATCAGCTCGGCGCCATTATCAGCCTTACTGATAATCAGGCTGCCAGCCGGATAGCGCTTACCATTCTGATGCGTAAAAGGTAAATCACTGCTTTTCAGCTTTATGCCCTGTTGCAGCGCTGCACTGGCAAAGCGGGCGGCCGCCATATCACCCCAGGGCACAATATAACCATAACCGGGCTGCGGGTTACTTACGCTCCCCGCCAGAACACGCTCAGTAGTGACCGCTGTAGTGGCAACATTGACTGCCCGGTTGCAACTCACCACTGGCAGGTTATACATCAGCGGCAGTGACCAGGCAGTGACATCGTAGATCTGATCCGGCAGGTTATTGGCCCGGCGCTGCTCTTGTTTGACAATAAACTCTTTATCCATCGGCACCGTATCATCCAGCAAGGTGCGGATTAAATGATAGGTTGGCTGGTTGGTATTAATGACATAACTACCAGCCTGATAACTCTCGCCGCAGGCTTTAAAGGCCTCAGTTGTTTTGCCAACCGTTATACCATGCTCGGTCAGAATAGCGCCCAGTTTGCTAAGGCCGGCACTGTCGCGTCCCGCCGGGAAAATATAACTGCGCACCGAACCTGAGCTGCCTTGTGCTATGGCATCCTTACGATACTGATAAAAGTTATTCAGTAGCTCTGGCGCCCGTTGACTGGCGGTTTCAATGGTGGACATAAACGCGACAAAGTTACGCTGTACCCCATCAGCAAAGGTCAGAATCTCACCATCAGCTTTGCGGTACTGATGACCACGGGCCGAGGCCATTTCGTAGGTCATAGCGATACTGCCCTGATACAACGGCCAGCTGGCGCCATAACCCGGATAAAAGGCATCAAAAATTTCCCGGGTAAAATAATCATAACCAAATTTATCAAACCAGCGGGCATTGTTCTCGCCCAGCCATTGCAGGCTCTGACGTTGATTCGCCTGAATGTGCGGGTTGTAAGGTTCGGCTTCCGGGCTGAAGTAATAGCCCATATCACCACCCATTTCATGCGAGTCAACGAACACCAGCGGGTAAACCTGCTGCAGCGCTTTTACCCGGCCGCGGGTTTCTGGCTGGGTTAACGAAATCCAGTCCCGGTTCATATCAAACAAGTAATGATTAGTGCGGCCGTTGGGCCAGGGTTCATTATGTTCGGCCGATAACCTGTCCGGCGAATGAGCTAAACCGACGGTAGCATAGTAACGACTGACAAAACGGCTGTGGCCATCCGGGTTTTGCAGCGGGTCAATATACACCAGGGTGTTTTCCAGTAGCTTAGCCGTTTGCGGACTTTGATCGGCCAGCAAATGATAGGCCAGTGCCATCGAAGACTCGGCCGGGCTAATTTCATTACCGTGCAGCGTATTGGCAATCCAGACGCTGGCTGGTAACTGGTCGATAATCTGCTTAGCCTGTCGGTCATCGATGCGTTGCGGGTTAGCCAGTTGCTGCATCTGCTGCTGAATATCAGCTAGTCTGCCAATATTTTGCTCACTGCCGATGACCACATAAAACAGCGGCCGGCCCTGCCAGCTTTGTGCATAGGGTACCAGTTTAATCCGGTTGGGATGGGCCTGTGCCAGCTGTTCAAAATACTGTTTTATCGCCGCAGGCTCAGAAATCCGGCTGGCCAGCGGATAGCCCAGTACTTGCTCCACAGACGCCACTGCCTGGTTGTAGTCACTGTCCGGAAACACTGGTACCGCCTGACTGGCAACAGAACACAGTCCCATTGCCATTGCTAACGCCGAAATTTTTATTAACGTCATGAAAAACCCTATTTTATTATTATTGCCCGCTACTACTAACACTACGCTAAGCGGCTTGCGTACAAGATGCAACTATCGGTCTCTAGCATTGCGACCAACTGTGCCAAAGCTAAGCCGGGTGTAGCCATCCTTTGTGTATATGTTCAAATAAAAACGGGCGCCTGAGCGCCCGTTCTGTTACTGATAGCTGCGGTTAATCCTGAAACAGGGTTTCAATATTCAGGCCCTGATGGGTCACAATTTCTTTTAAGCGGCGCAAGGCTTCCACCTGAATTTGCCGCACCCGTTCACGGGTTAAGCCAATTTCATGGCCAACATCTTCCAGGGTTGAAGGTTCATAGCCCAGCAAACCAAAACGGCGGGCCAGCACTTCACGCTGTTTCGGATTCAGCTCATCCAGCCATAACACCAGGTGCTGTCGGATATCTTCATCCTGCAGCTCACCTTCCGGCCCTTGTTCTTTCTCATCGGCGATCACATCAAGCAGTTGTTTTTCAGAAGCACCGGCGACAGGCATATCTACTGAGGTTATCTTTTCATTTAACTTCAACATTTTACGCACTTCAGCTACCGGCCGGTCCAGCGCTGCAGCGATTTCTTCCGGTGTCGGCTCGTGATCAAGTTTTTGCGATAATTCGCGGGCTGCCCGCAAATAAATATTTAACTCTTTCACCACATGAATTGGTAAACGGATAGTCCGGGTCTGATTCATAATGGCCCGTTCAATGGTCTGGCGGATCCACCAGGTGGCATAGGTAGAAAAGCGGAAACCGCGCTCAGGGTCAAATTTTTCCACCGCCCGGATTAAACCAAGGTTCCCTTCTTCGATTAAATCCAGTAAGGCTAAACCACGATTAATATAGCGACGTGCAATTTTTACCACTAACCGCAGGTTACTTTCGATCATCCTTTTACGGGCAGCGGCATCACCTTTCAATGATAACCGTGAAAAATAGACTTCTTCTTCGGCACTCAGCAGGGGAGAAAACCCAATTTCACCCAGGTAGATTTGGGTGGCGTCCATCGATTTCTGACTATCGTCCTTGGCAAATACTTCATCCGGAATAATTTCTTCACCCGCTAACTCGGCAACATCCGGTTCCATCTCATCGTCCAGCGTCGCTACTTCGTCCGCCAGCTCGTCATCTTTTAATTCTACATCTGACTCTACAACGTCATCACTTTTAAGTCCCATATCCTTTCTCCCACGTCTGCCGGGTATCGGGTCTGACTCAGCTACCTTCCTGCCTTCGTGCTTGTGTGCCATTGCTAACCTTTGTGGTTAGTCTCGTTATCACTGTAACCTTTTGTTACGGTAAATATCGTAACGGGTCAACCGATTTGCCCCTGAAACGGATTTCAAAATGCAACCGGCTATCGGTGGCATCAGTACTGCCCATTTCGGCAATTTGCTGCCCAGCTTTAACCTGCTGTCGCTCTGCCACTAAAATACGTTTATTGTGGGCGTAAGCGCTTAAATAATCGTCGTTATGTTTTATAATGATCAGGTTGCCATAACCGCGTAAGGCACTACCGGCATAAACTACCTGGCCATCTGCTGCAGCATTAATTCTGCTACCGTCCTGCCCCGCTATGTCAACCCCTTTGTTGCCATGTTCGCGGGTTGAAAAGCGCGAAACAATTTTCCCTTTCACTGGCCAGTGCCATTGCACCTTGTTTCCAACTGAGGTATTATCCGCGGTTTTTTTGCTGCTTTTTGCAGGTTGTGTCTGAACATAACGTGTTTGTTTTGACGACGCAACAGGTTTAGCCGCTTTTGCTGAACTATTTGATTTTGCTTGCTTTGCCTTATCAGTCGCCTGACCACTTTGGCCGGCACTCGCCGGTTTTCGGGGGGCGGCTTTACTGGTGACTGCTTTAACCGTCTGACTGGCAGGCCTGCTGGATTTGCTGGCAACCAACTGCACCACCTGGCCCGGGTAAATCGTGTAAGGACTTTTAATATTGTTGCGACTGGCCAGGGTTCGCACATCCAGCCCGGCCCGAAAAGCAATGGCGTACAGGGTATCCCCGCGTTGTACAACATACTGACTGGCGGCAAGGCTCCCCCGGTTACGCTCCCGGTATGGGTTCTCTCTGAGCTCAAGCGTGGTAACCGGCGCCGGCCCTGAACTGGAGGTACAGCCGCTTAGCGCCAGTAGCAGCGCAACAGGCAGGCCAGCAATCCATTTCAGCTCCGTCATCCGCTTAATAAAACGCTCCTTATTTACGGCCCTGGCCGGCACCATTGAACAACCGCTCTAAATTCAGCAATAGCGCGATAACCAGAACACCGGCAATCAACGCACCGGCCGCCGGTAACAGCTCATGATTTGCCACCTGTTGCTGATACTGCCAGGGGCTAAACATTTGTTGATTATGTTGCCAGGGCCAGATCCGGTAAAGCGCACCAATAACCACCCCGGTCAGCAACGCCAGCGTTGCATCATGAAAATGCTCTAATAACCAGTTCAATAATCTCGAAAAACTAAGTAAACCAACCAGACAACCGCTGGCAAATAGCAGCAGAATACCCAGCTGAAACTCTGTTACCGCCAACATAACCGGGGCATACATGCCCAGAATTAGTAAAATAAAACTACCCGAGATACCCGGCAGAATCATGGCACAAATCGCGACGGCCCCGGCCAGAAAAAACAGGTAAGGCGCGGGCTGTAATTGCACCGGTGCCAGCATACCAACGACCACAGCAAATGCAGCCCCCAGCAATAACAACACTATTCTGAGCGCAGACCAGCTGACACTGCGTAACAGAACCGGTAAAGAGGCCAGAATAAGGCCATTAAAAAATGCCCACAATGGCACCGGCCGGTGCTCCAGCAGATAGCTGATAACATTGGCCAGAGAAAAGATACTGAGTAAAATGCCACTGAATAAACACGCTAGAAAAGTGCCATCGATATGCTGCCACAATGTCTTGAAACGGCCTTGCAGCAGCAACTTAACCGCCGCCGTATTTACCGAACTGATGGCAGCTAACAGCCGTTCATAAATGCCCAGAATAAACGCCAGGGTGCCGCCCGACACCCCGGGCACTACATCCGCAGCACCCATTGCTAACCCTTTAATTATCCAATGAATATAATTCTTCATAATCCCTTTTTGTGGCCTCTTGCTGCTGCGCTGTTAACCTAATTCGCCCGGGACCAGTGGCACAAAGCGCACTGCTTCAATATCCTGACTGCTAAAGGTGTCAGCATTGCGCTGATACACCCGCAGCACCTGTTCTTTAACACCCACCGGAATAACCAGCCGGCCACCATCCGTTAACTGCTGTAACAAGGCCGCCGGCACTTCAACCGGCGCCGCCGTGACAATAATACTGTCAAAAGGGGCCTTACTGGGCCAGCCCAGCCAGCCGTCACCATGCTTCATTGACACATTGTGTAAATCGAGCTGCTGCAACCGGCGCTTGGCCTGAAACTGCAGCGCTTTAATCCGCTCGACCGAGCAGACATGACTAAACAAATGCGCCAGAATAGCGGTCTGATAGCCCGAACCAGTACCTATTTCCAATACCTTGCCCGGTGCTTTGCCCTGCAGCAACAGCTGGGTCATCCGCGCTACTATGTACGGCTGGGAAATGGTCTGGCCCTGGCCAATTGGCAGGGCGGTATTTTCATAAGCTTTGTGGGCCAGCACGGCTTCGACAAACAGGTGCCGGGGCACCTGGGATACCGCCTGTAATACCGCATCGTCGGTGATACCTTCGCTGCGTAATTTTTGTGCTAATACCGCTGCACTGCGGGCTGTTGCTACTGCCATAATTACAACCTGATCCCCGCTAACCATTGCTCCAGTGTATCCATACTTTTATAGGCCGACATATCGACATGCAGCGGCGTAATAGACGCATAGCCATTAGCTATCGCATAAAAATCAGTACCCTCGCCGGCATCCAGCTCTGGCCCCAATGAGCCATACCAGTATATTTTCCGGCCCCAGGGGTCGGTATCACTGCTCATGGTTTCTGCTTTATGCCGCCGGCCAAGCCGGGTAACCATAATGCCTTTTAACTCGCTAAGGGCAATAGCAGGCACATTAATATTTAAAATTTGATCAGCGGGCAATGGATGCGACTTCAGCTTTTTTATGACTTCTACCGTAACATGGGCTGCAGTGGCAAAATGCTCCTCGTTCCGGCCAGCCAATGACACAGCAATAGCGGGCAACCCCAGATGACGGCCCTCGGTTGCGGCAGCAACGGTACCCGAGTACAGCACATCGTCGCCTAAATTAGCGCCATGATTAATGCCGGCAACCACTAAATCGGGGGTGAAATCCAGCAACTGACTAATTGCCAGATGGACACAATCAGTCGGGGTGCCACTGACCGCGGTAAAGCCATTATCGAGTGTCTGCGTACGCAGTGGATTCAGTAAAGTCAAAGAGTTGCTAGCGCCACTGCAATTGCGGTCCGGGCCAACGGTAGTCACTTCAGCTATCTGGCATAGCGCCTGCTGCAGTACCTGAATGCCTTTGGCGTACACGCCGTCATCATTGCTTAATAAAATTCGCATAACTACTCCATTTTCACCCAGCGTTACTCCAGTTCAGCCAATGGTCGGCTGCCATCCCGGTAACGTGCTAATTCTCGCAGGACACTGGTGGCAAAACAACCCGCCGGCAAAGCAAAACTTAAGGTAACGCTATTCCCTTTTATTACCGCACTAAGTTGATGCGGCACTAATCTGATGCTACGCCGCGCCCCCTGCAGCCGGTACTCAACCAGACCCTGACACCATGGCTGATGCTCAGCCAGTGCCTTCTGCTCCAATGCTGCGGCCTGCTGAGTTACCTGCGCACCGTCCAGCCCGACCAGCGGTGCCGTTGGATGTACGTCACCATCGAGCAGGCGCTGCTGCAATGTGCTGTCAGCTTGGGTTACCTGAAAAATTGAGCCACTGCCATCTAACTGCAGAATATCACCGTCCAGCACCTGGTTAAATAAACCCTGAGCAATCCGCTGCGATAGCACGGCATTAAACAGATAAGAGCGACTGGCCGACAATGCCAGGCCACGGATTTGACGATCGCTTATCCGCTCGCCGGCAAACAAACTGTCAGCCAATGCCAGGTTACCACCACCGCGACCAAACCGCTGCTCACCATAGTAGTTGGGCACGCCGTTTTTAATCAGTTGCAATCGCTTCAGCAGCAATTCGGGCTCGCTAACATCGGTCAGGGTCAGCTGGAAATGGTTGGCTTTTAACGCCCCCAGCCGTAATTTGCGGTAGTGGCGCACTACCTGCAGTATTTGACTGTCTTCTATTTGCCACGCCTGCCAGTCAAGTTCCTGCTTAATGGGCCATTTAAAACAAAACCACTGCCGGGTCAGTGCATGACGGTCTTTTAAGCCGGCATAGCTGATATCACGCATTCTAAGGCCGGTAAGCCGGGCTAACTGCCTGGCAATGTACTGGGTGTTCTGGCCACGCTTTTCAATTTGTAGCAGCAGGTGCTCACCACTCCCACTGGGCTGAAAATTCAGCTGCTCATCGACAATAAAATCCTCAGGCGTGCTGCGAATAGTGGCGGTAACAGCAGGCTTACCATACAAATAATACCAGTTGGCAAAATCGGCGCTATAGTCCGCATTCATTAACGCTGAACCAACAATACGACGGCTTCAGCCGCAATGCCTTCTTTGCGCCCGACAAATCCCAGTTGCTCCGTGGTGGTCGCTTTCACATTGATCTGGCTGATCTCAGCGGCTAAGTCACTTGCCAGGCACTGACGCATAGCACTGATATGCGGCGCCATTTTAGGGGCCTGCGCCATAATAGTTACATCCAGATTATTTAACTGATAACCCGCTTTGCTGACCTCGGCGAATACTTTGCGTAGTAAAATCCGGCTATCAATACCTTTAAACGCCGGGTCGTTGTCAGGGAAGTGATGGCCAATATCGCCCAGTGCTAACGCACCCAATAAGGCATCGGCCACCGCGTGCAACACCACATCGCCGTCCGAGTGCGCCACTAAACCCTGACTATATTCAATTCTAACACCCGCCAGGGTTACCGGGCCGGTGCCGCCAAAAGCATGGACATCAAAACCGTGACCTATCCGAAAATTCATGTTGTTGGCTGCTCCAGTTGTTGTTGTTCAAGAAAACAGGCGGCGAGCGTCAGGTCAGCCGGGCGGGTAATTTTAATATTGTCTGGCTGCCCCTCTACCAGCAATACCGGTTGGCCGGCCCACTCCATTGCTGACGCTTCATCGGTAATGGTAACACCCGCCGCCAGGGCCTGCTGTATCGCCAGCCGAAGTTGCATGGTAGGGAAAAACTGCGGCGTCAGCGCATGCCAAAGCTGTTCACGCTCGACGGTTTCAGTCACCAGGTTACCAGTGGCGCATACCCGACCGCGTTTCATGGTGTCGCGCACCGGACAGGCCAGGATGCCGCCCTGGTTTGCCTGCAGGCAACGGCTAATCAGCAGGGTGATATCCGCCTCGCGGATAAGCGGCCGGGCTGCATCATGCACTAACACCCAGGGGTAACGTTGGGCATCTATTTGCTGCAGCGCCTGTAATACTGAATGCACCCGCTCAGCGCCACCATTAACCCGCTCGATGGCCATGGTAGCCAATGGTGTTGCCGCAAAATAAGGATCGGTTTTATCCAGCGCCAGCCACAACGCGGCAACCTGCGGATGGCCAGTGATCCGGCCAACACTGTGCTCGAGAATGGTTTTGTCACTAAGGGTTAAATACTGTTTTGGAATAGCCGCCTGCATTCGTTTACCAACGCCAGCGGCGGGGATCACGGCGGCAATTGTCAGGTCAAGCGGCTTGGTCATGGTTTACCCTTTGCCGGAACCTGCTGACCTTCAGTTTGCACTATCCGGAAGAAAACTTCGTCTTCACCAATTAAACCCAACTCATTGCGAGCCCGTTCTTCAATGGCCTCCAGCCCCTGTTGTAAATCGGTTACATCGGCCATCAGCATCCGGTTACGTTTCTGCAATTCCAGATTGCTGGCACGTTGGGTCGCAATTTCGTCCAGCCGTTGTAAATAGTCGGTCACACTATACTGACCAAACCACAAGCGATATTGCAGCAGGCAAAATAAAATTAGCAATATTCCGGTTAGCAGTCGCATATGCCAGGATCTGTTAGAGACATAGCGTTATTATGCTGGCTTGTTACCGCGCTGCAAAGCCCTAATTGCCGCGGTAACACGAAAAGTTAGGCGTTTTCAGCTTATTTAAGCTCACGGCTGGCCTGATAAGGTTTGGCAAAGTTCTGCCAGTTTAAGCGACTGGTTAGCAATAACTCCCGTAAACTCAACACTCTGGGCGCTTTTTTATCGTTATTTAACCACTGATGGCCACAGCTGGCAGCAGTAACAATAGCTTTGTTCGGTTTTAATAAAAACTTACTGGCATTGTCGTTTTGTAACGGCGTGCCATTAAAACTAAACCAGCCATGTTCGTTGCAATGTAAGCGCTCACCACTGCTGTCGACCTCATCCACACTGTCCAGCACAATCTGCTCCAGGGTAAGCTGTTCAATGTACACCGGCACAATCAGCCCGGGTTTGGCTGCTTTTAAGTAGAAATTGGCAATCGGGTCGGCCTGCTGTTTGCGCGCCGGGCAGCGGGCAAGCTGCTTATGAAACCAGGACGCATTCTGGCTGTCCAGCTGCAACTCAGTACGGTAGGTAACGATATTGGCGGCAGCCCGGCGGATATAGAAAGGCAGGGCTGCCAGCCGCTTTTGCAATGACGGCAGTTGCTCCGGGCTGATGTTTGCCAGGCGCAGCAGCTCGCGCTCATACAAAGCATTGCAAAGCTCGGTATAAGTCTGGTTATCGCTGGATACCTGCCAGAAATGTGGCTGGTTGCTCAGGGGTTCAATCATCCGCTGATGTTAGCCAATCGGCTGCAGCTTGTAAAAGCAAAAGTAGCAGCCACCCCCTAAAAAATGCTAGTTTACGCTATCCAACAAGCGTTACAGCAAAAGCGTATGAACCGTCGTCAATTTATTAAAGCCAGTGTGCTGACACCGGTAGCTCTGGTACTGACATCCAAGTTGGTTGCCACCCTGCGCCAATACCCTTTATCAGACATTCTGGTGCAACTTAAAGCGTTGCCACCTGAGCGCTTAACCAGCAGCGGCGTCTGGAATGTCAGCCAGATCTTGCAACATTGCGCCCAGAGTATCAGCTATTCAATTTATGGCTATCCACAAGCCCGCTCACCGTTGTTCCAATACAGCATTGGCAAACTGGCGGTCAATGCTTTTGCCGCAACAGGTAAGTTGCATCATCCGCTGGATGAACCGATCCCTGGCGCGCCCGCCCTTGAGCCCGGCTTACCTAATGATGTTGCCCTGCGGGAATTAATTTATAATGTACAGCAATTTATGGACTGGCGAGGCCAGCTGCAGCCTCATTTTGCCTTTGGCAACCTGACCAAAGCACAATACTACAGTGTTCACAACCTACACTTGCAAAGCCATTTAGCGCAAATCAGCATCAGCTAAAGCTGTTAGCACCAAAAACAACAAAGCCACCTTGCGGTGGCTTTGTATATTGCTACTAATGCGAATAAGGGCTTACTGGCCTTTAATTTCGCTGCGGCCTTTGTACGGGGCTTTGCTTCCTAATTCCTGCTCAATACGCAGTAACTGGTTATATTTGGCAACCCGATCAGAACGACACAGCGAACCGGTTTTAATCTGACCAGCGGCAGTACCTACGGCTAAATCAGCAATAAAGGCATCTTCGGTTTCGCCACTACGGTGCGAAATAACGGCAGTAAAGCCAGCATCTTTGGCCATTTTAATCGCAGCCAGGGTTTCGGTTAACGAACCTATCTGGTTAAACTTGATTAGAATAGAGTTAGCAATGCCCTGCTCAATACCGCGGCTTAAAATTTTGGTATTGGTGACAAATAAATCATCGCCCACCAGCTGCACTTTGCTGCCAATTTTGTTGGTTAAGTCTTTCCAGCCGTCCCAGTCACTTTCGTCCAGGCCATCTTCAATTGACACAATCGGATAACGCTGGGTTAAGCCGGCTAAATAGTCGTTAAAGCCGAATGAATCAAAGCTCTTATTCTCGCCGCCTAACACGTACTTGCCGTCTTTATAGAACTCTGTCGCGGCACAGTCCAGCGCCAGCGTCACATCTTTGTTCATTTCATAACCCGCAGTTTTCACCGCTTCGACGATAACGGTCAGCGCTTCTTCGTTTGACTTCAGATCCGGTGCAAAACCACCTTCATCACCCACTGCCGTATTCAGGCCACGCTTTTGCAGCTCTTTTTTCAGGCTGTGGAAAATTTCCGCGCCCATTCTAAGCGCTTCAGCAAAGGTTTTGGCGCCAACCGGCTGTACCATAAATTCCTGAATATCAACGTTGTTATCGGCGTGCTCGCCACCGTTGATAATATTCATCATCGGTACCGGCATTGAATACTGGCCCGGGGTACCATTTAAATCAGCAATATGCTGGTACAACGGGATTTTTTTATCAGCTGCTGCAGCACGGGCCACCGCTAGTGACACCGCCAGTATGGCATTGGCGCCCAGTTTGCTTTTAGTGTCAGTGCCATCTAAATCGATCATGATCTGGTCAATTTCAGCTTGCTGATAGGCATTTTTACCCGTTAGTGCCGCCTGAATAGGGCCATCAATATTGGCCACCGCTTTAGTCACGCCTTTACCCAGATAACGACTTTTATCACCGTCGCGCAGCTCTAACGCTTCGCGCGAACCGGTAGAGGCACCTGATGGCGCACAACCGCGGCCCATTGCACCACTGGCTAAATACACATCGGCTTCAACCGTTGGGTTACCGCGTGAGTCCATAATTTCACGGGCAATAATTTTTACAATCTCAGACATGCTATCAATCCCCTGTTCTAAAACGAAAAAGCCGGGATATCCACCCGGCTTAGCAAAAGTTATACGCGTTGCTTTTTCTGAAATTTGTACGCCGCAGCGACAAACGCCTGAAACAGCGGGTGACCATCACGTGGGGTCGAGTTAAATTCCGGGTGAAACTGGCCGGCAACAAAAAACGGGTGAGACGGAATTTCAATCATCTCAACCAGTTGGTTATCAGCCGATAAGCCCGATACCACTAACCCCGCCTCTTCTAGTTTTGGCCGTAAGTTGTTATTCACTTCATAGCGGTGACGATGCCGCTCCTGAATAACTGCTTTGCCATAAATCTCGCGGGCTTTGGTATTATCAATAAGGTTACAGTTCTGGCTGCCCAGGCGCATCGTGCCACCTAAGTCAGATTTATCTGAACGGGTTTCCACTGAGCCTGCGGCATCCAGCCATTCAGTAATTAAACCAACAACCGGGTAAGCGGTATCTTTGTTAAATTCGGTAGAGTGGGCACCGGCCATGCCAGCCACATTACGGGCGTAATCAATTAATGCTACCTGCATACCCAGGCAAATACCTAAATAAGGAACGCCCTGCTCGCGGGCATGTTGCGCCGCCAGTATTTTACCCTCTATGCCTCGCTCACCAAAACCGCCAGGCACCAGAATGCCGTCTAAGCCTGCCAGAATACCGACGCCTTTGCTTTCCACATCCTGGGAGTCAACATATTTAATATTCACACTAACCCGGTTTTTCAGGCCGGCATGGCCCAGCGCTTCGTTGACTGACTTATACGCATCGGGCAATTCAACATATTTACCCACCATGCCGATGGTAATCTCGCCCGTTGGGTTCGACTCCTGATACAGTACCTGTTCCCACTCTGCTAAGTCGGCTTCCGGTGCTTCAATATGGAAACGCCGGCAAACTAAATCATCCAGGCTTTGCGATTTCAGCAATGCCGGAATTTGATAAATGCTCGAGACGTCTTTTAACGAGATAACGGCTTTTTCTTCAACATTGGTAAATAAAGCAATTTTAGCGCGCTCGTTCGCCGGGATCGCCCGGTCGGAGCGACATACCAGAATATCCGGCTGAATACCGATAGAGCGCAGCTCTTTTACCGAGTGCTGGGTAGGTTTGGTTTTAATTTCACCGGCAGTGCCTAAGTACGGCACCAGGGTCAGGTGCATAAATAAGGTGCGCTCGCGGCCCACTTCAGTACCCAGTTGGCGAATCGCTTCTAAAAATGGCAGCGATTCAATATCGCCGACGGTGCCACCAATTTCCACAATAGCAATATCGTAGCCTTCAGCGCCGCGCACCACCCGGTTCTTTATTTCATTGGTAATATGCGGTATCACCTGAATAGTAGCGCCTAAATAATCACCACGGCGCTCTTTACGCAGCACTTCAGCGTAAACCCGGCCCTGGGTAAAATTATTCAGTTTGGTCATTTTGGTGCGGATAAACCGCTCGTAATGGCCAAGGTCGAGATCGGTTTCAGCACCGTCTTCGGTGACAAATACTTCACCGTGCTGAATCGGGCTCATGGTGCCAGGGTCGACGTTAATGTAGGGGTCAAGTTTGAGGATGGTAACCTTTAAGCCACGCGCTTCCAGAATCGCAGCCAGCGATGCGGCGGCAATGCCTTTACCTAAGGAGGAAACCACGCCACCCGTCACAAAGATATATCTTGTAGTCATGAGACCCCTGAGACAATGTTAATCAATAAAGAAATACCAACATCGCAACAACACCAGGCCGCCGGTGGGTTAACACTGGGCTACTGCGGGTGTGCAAGAATTGGTATCAGGACGGGCGGAAAGTATAGCAAAGGCTTGCCAGCCACTCAATGTAAATCAGCAATACCCTGCCTGCCCAATGTTTTTTTATCTGCAAATCAATCACAAGCTGAAAGCACTATGGCCGGCGGCCCAAAACCAGATATTGCAAATTGTGCTATTTTTTAACAACAGAGATTATTTCGGAACAGTTTACCCGGAGGAAAATGATGTCCGAAAGTAATGTTGTCAATTTGGAGAGCGCACGGTTAAACGCCCTTGAGCGGCTACATATTGTTAATTCCGGCTATGAGCAACCTTTTGATCGTATTGTCAGAATGGTGGCAGATTTTTTTAATGTACCTAACGTTGGTATTCACCTGCTTGACGATGCAACGCAGTGGGTGAAGGCGTTTGCAGGCGAGCAATTTGCCTGCCCCCGGGATCAGAGTGTCTGCCAGTTTATTCTAGAAACAAATCAGCTTATGGTTATTCCGGATTTACGGGAAGATGAGCGCACCCGTAACCTGGCTATTGTTACCGGCGCGCCTCACCTGCGTTTTTATGCCGGTATGCCACTCATTACCAGTGATGGCTATACCATAGGTACCGTTTGCCTGATTGATATGCAACCACGAGGCAAGCTCAGTGCGCCGCAGCAAAAGCTGTTTCAGGAATTTGCAGCGCTAATCACCGAAGTGATGGAGCTACGCGTGCGCTATCAGCGCACAGAGCAGGCACTGCACACTGCGACAGATTTTGACGCGGCCACGGGGTTGCCTAACCGGGCTACTGTTATTCGTGAAGGACAACGTTTACTGGATAACGCCGGCCCGCAGGCTGCCACGGCTGTAATTAAAGTGCGGCTTGACCGGATGAGTCTGGTACTTCGCACTTTTGGCCAACAAGGCGGGCTGACAGTGGTGCGCACAGTGGCGCAGCGTTTAAGTAACTTGCTGGGACCGGATGTTTATCTGGGGCGCGGCGATGGCAATAATTTTATTTTGATCCACATTGGCCGACAAAGCGAGGATAGCATTACCCTTAATAACTGGTTAGATGATAAAGCTAATCAGGTCCTTGCCGCCATTGCCCGGCCAATAGTAATAGGTACGCAAAAAGCCAATATCACGGCGTCATTGGGACTGGCGCTGATGAATCATCATTCCGCCGTTTATCATGTGGTTGATGCTGCTTCAGCCGCATCGCTGGGCAGCCGTGAACTTGGCGGCAACCAGGCCCGGCGCTTCTCCGCTGAGGAGTTCTCGGCGTTTCGCGAACGAATCAGTATTGAAACAGAGCTAAGAGAGGCCGCCATAGAAAAAGCGTTTCTGCTTCATTATCAGCCTATTGTTGATATCGCTGAACAAGGTAAGGTGGTGGGAGCTGAAGCACTGATCCGCTGGCCCAGAGAAGATAAATTGCCGATCGGACCCGACCGGTTCATTCCGGTGGCAGAAGAGATCGGCATTATTCATGAGCTCGGGCTGTGGGTGTTCAATACTGCCTGTCGCGATCTGGCCAGTTGGCAGCAACACGACCAGGCACTTTGGATATCTGTTAATCTGTCGCCGGTACAGCTTAGTGACCCTCTGCTGGCTGATAAACTGGTGGCCCGGGCTCAGCAATCAGGTATTGCCTGCAGCCAGATTAAACTGGAAATTACTGAAGGGGCGTTGGAAACGCACTTCACAGACGTTAACCAAACACTTAATAAATTGCATCAGGCCGGCTTTACCCTGGCAATAGATGACTTTGGCACCGGTCATTCGTCAATGAACCGGGTTATCCGGCTGCCGTTTGACTCATTGAAGGTCGACCGGGGCTTTGTCAGTGACTGCCCGGATGGCGCAGGCGCCGCCGTTGTATCTTCAATGGCGTCATTAGCGTCTCAGCTGAATATGGACCTTATCGCCGAAGGTGTCGAGACCGAACAGCAAGAACAATTTTTGCTGCAACTTGGTTACCGACTTGCCCAGGGCTATCGTTACGCCAGACCAATGTCAGCAGAGGCACTAACCCGATATCTCCTGTCATCGTATCTTTAGTTTTAATTGGCACCCTGGCTGATATCCAGTTGTTTGGCAGTTTTTTAATCAGGGCTGTGGCCGGTTTTATCTATTGCCAGCGCGAGGATAGCGCTACAGGTTTTAGCGCACAGCCAGCGCGAAACAGTCGCGATATGCTGGCATTATTCACCGGCGTGTTTCTATATTTCGTATATGCTGTCTATCTGCATCAGGTATTAATCGGCGTCAGAGCTTTTGCCTGATGCCATCCGCGAAGCAAAGCATTTCAACCGCCAAATTCGGGGCTGATGATCTCTGTCGGCATAACGTTTTCTGGCAGTTCAGCGGTGGTTTTCTGAGCCAGATCGCCTGCTTTTCCAAAAGGCTTAGCAACAACGTTGAGCTTCATTCCGTTTTCCACTGCTAACTCCAACAGCTTTTCACCTATACCATTACAGGAGTCAACCCAGTTAGCAGGCAGTTCAGATCTGACCATTTTGGGCTTGCACACCAGGCGAAAAGTTTGTTTTCCCTCATCTACTTTGATTGATACCTCTACAATCTCGCTTTTATAGGCGTTTGCAGATACACCAAATGTTAAGCCGGCCAGTAAACCAATATAAATTTTATTCACTCTATCTTTCCTCTGTTTATCACACCTGAAGATTACGCCGGTTCTCCCGTGGCGTAAGCAATCCATTTTAGCCAGCGCTTTGTCTATTTCTTTATCCGCTTAGTATACTTTTCCACCACCAGCGCATAGGACTCATCCAGCAACGGCGTCAGCTGCTGCATCATGGCGCCGTCCGGATTTACAACACATACCCATGACATCCAGGCGTAAACCGGGTGTGGCAACAGAGTATTAAACTGGCTGAAATCATGGCCGGTACTCACTACACCACCGGCAACAGGTCTGGCGGGCCGTTGCCCCAGTACTTTTTTATACGATGCGTTACTGATCCCAAAATTAAAGCGGAACACCCCATCACGGCCAAGGCGGGAGGCCTGGTCATTATCCCCATCTTTGTCTTTAACGGTAGCAAAATAGACGCCGCGTGGCAGCGCTTTATCAGGGTTATAAAAGAACGACTGTTCACCCCAAGCTTCCACTGCCACTAAACCCGCATACCGGCCCAGAATATACGCTGCAACATCCTGTTTATCCACCTTATGATCCTTATTTATGCGCTACATCATCAATCAATTCCCGATGCACCCGCACCGCTGTGCTCTTGGGGCGTATGCTCTTGCCCCGGCCTTCGAGGTGCGCCCGGGTAAAGGCGGCGCCGAACAGCAGAATCATTGAAGAGTAGTTTACCCACAAAAGCAGCAATGCCAGAGAACCGGCAGCACCATAGGCCGATGCGGTGGCGGTATAGGCCAGATAGATGGAAATAAGAGAGCGGCCTGCGGTGAAAAGTACAGCAGTGATAAAGGCACCAAGTAACACGTCGCGCCACGACAGCAGTACATCAGGCAGAATTTTAAACATCGCCGCAAATAGCAGGGTAATCACCAGCAGCGACAGCACTAACTCCATCCCCACCATTACCCAGCCTGGCACCGGCAGCCAGCCTTCGGCATAGGCCATCACGCTGCGCAAGGCCACAGACAATAGCAGCGAAACCAGCAAAATAAAGCCTATGGCCAGGATAATGGTCAGTGACAGCAAGCGGCTTTTGATAAAGATCCACAGGTTACTTTTAGAGGGGCGCGGCGCAACGTCCCAGATCTGATTCAGCGACTGCTGCATCTGGGCGAAAACCGTAGTAGCGCCAACAATGGTGGCAACAATCCCAATCAACGCCGGCCAGATGCCACTTTGGTCAATTTGCGAATTAACCACTGCCGTCTGCACCACACCAGCGGCTTCCGAACCCAGTGTGCCTTCCAGCTGCGCAAACAGCTGCCCCTGCACAGCCTTTTCACCAATAATCAGCCCGACCAGCGCCACCACCACCACCAGAATCGGCGCAATAGAGAACACGGTGAAAAACGCCAGCGCGGCGGCATAAATAAAGGCCTGACTGCCCAGCCAGTTTTTAATTGCCGCCCCGAAAATACCCAGCCAGTGCTGCACTGCGGCGGGGAGTTTGTTGTAGATTTTAGAAACCATTCTGAAAAATACCTCAGTCCTGAATTTGTCTGGGGCGTTACACGGCAGCCAGAAATTCAGCCATGCCAGCTTACATAAAACTCAACCTTTATCCGCCACAGCCGCTTATATTACAAGGCCGTTTTAGTTATTAAGCGGTGATGGTTAAACAATAACAATAATGGCTAACACACATTATTTTGGACAATCGTTGGCTCAGGCTGCAAGGCACTTAGCAAACTTCATAGACTCCTCTCAGGTTCTTGCTGCTTGCAGCCAAAAGCAAAAACAATCGCTGCTGAGCTGAATGATATGATTACCGTCTTAAAAATCAGAATACCCAACTGATTTATGCCAAGGAAACTAATCAGCAGCGACAGCCCAATTACCAGTGCCATGATGATAATGAATGCTAATAACTTGAACCCGTTAAAGTGACTGATTTTAACCAGGCCTTTAGTGAATAGCACATAACCCAGTAAAACCCCCAAAACTGACGAGAGTATATAGGATACAACAGATAATATGCTCGGCTGGGCCTCGCCTGTGAAAAGCTCCACCACGTAAAATGTAACTGGCATAACAATTAGTAAAGTCCAAAACCACTGCTTGGCTGATAAATCTTTCACCTGATCCTCCGTATATTTTTAACGCTGCGGGTTCGGGCCAGCTGAAGTACAGCGTAAGCTTTCCCGGCAACGACAGTAGCACAACAGCGGCCTGTTATGGGCTTTATCCATTTACGAAGACCGCCAACTTACTCTTATTTAGGTATTGAACTGACGTAATTGAATATGGTTGCCGTCTCGATCTGCGATGTTTGAAACTTTAAATACAGGATTGCTCCACTCACCCTCGAATGCCTGACCGCCAAATTTAACAGCTTGCTCTCTTGCAATAGCCATGTCAGCCACTGTGAGGAAAAGCTTAACAGGGCTAAACGCTTTATCCGGCATATTGAAAGGTGGAACATGAATGATTAAGTTAAAACCATTCGTTTCCAGGCTGATAAAATCATTGGTTTTACGAACAACACGCATACCGAAAAGTTTTTCATAAAACGCTGATAAGTTGGCCAAATCACCAGAGTAAATAAGAACACCGTTTTGTGCTGGCCCTGCCATATGCTTTTCCTTGCCTTGTACTGTGGATTGCACTGTGAATTGAAATAATGCAGATAAAATAAAGAATGCAAAAGCAAAATATTTAATTTTGGTACGCGCGAATGCTTCCCTGCCATGCAGGACAGTATCGATAATATTTGTTTGTTAGTTTTGTCTCTCACGATACCGATAACTTACTTTTAAATCGGCACTTTTTCTGCCATTAGGATTAATGCTTCGAGCTTTATAAAGATCTGAGACACTGATGACAAGTTCGTTGTCATTAACCCAATATACTTCAAGGCCCGTTTCTTCTGGACGACCTGCAAAGGTAAATAATTTTTCAGCACTAAGCCTCGAATTGTTACTTGTCACATCAACACTACCAAAAAAGTCAGTGGTGGCCCCGCCGCAATCGCCGATGCTTATTTCTGCCACTTGCTCACCATTTGGTGACGAAACAGTATTTACAACAGTATGATGACAGACCGTTTGACAACTCTTCAGAAGAAGAAATAAAAATCCCCAGCAAACCAGCACAACCCAAAAAGAATAGCCGCCAAAATTAAATAACATTCTCTTAATTGTAGATTGCATCAATTCTCCCTATAAAACTAACACCCAAATTTAGCGCGAAAAGCTAAACAGTCGGTTGACGTCGCAGCCAGCGATTTTTGCTGGCGACAATATTTGTTCGTTATGTTTCGATTAAGTCATTATCTCTTAAGAATGTGACGGCATCTTCGTACCCATTGTTAGCAGCCATGAACATATAGTCTATTGCTGTTTCTTCGTCGATAGAACCGCCATCACCATCAATCAGCATGCCTGCATAGTGATATTGTGCTTTGGGAACACCCATATCAGCAGAGCCTTTAAGATACTCCCTGGCTTTAACCATATTTTCAGTTACCCCCAAACCATTTGCGTAAACAGCCGACAGCATAAGACCTGATTTCGGATTTTTCCCTATGTAAGCTCTCTTTAACCAAAAAATAGCTTCAGTAACATTTTTCGCTATTCCTTTACCTTCGAGTTTTAGAACACCAATTGCAAGTTGAGCCGCAGGAGAGCCCTTATAGGCATAACTTTCCATTAACTCCAGTCCGATATTGGTACCTTCCGCTTTGGCTGATAAAAGCGTATTTACGAACTCTGCATCTATTTCACTACAATTTTCAACGAAGAACTCGTTAGACTTTTGAAGTAACTCATCGTCACTGATGTCTTTTTCAGAAATTGAAGCAACAAAACTTTTAAATTTATCTAAATCAGTCAACCTGAACTCCCTTAGAATCATAGCGCGTTACTAATGAGCCGCCGCAGTGCAGCGTAGGCAGTCCAGCGGAGACCACGCCGTTTGTAGCCGGAACGAAATTAAGCAATTTATTAGCTACTCGCGAGCTCTGCCAATAATTGAGAGTTTAGATCTCTAAGTGCATGATAAACCGCCATATATGCATCTTTCCCAGCTTCATATGAATAGTTGGGTATAGCCATACCAAAATTAGTTGAAGCGTTGTAAGTGTATATATCCCGACCAGTTAAAGAGTTGTATACTTTTTTATCTTGATCATCCAGCAACTCATAAGTACCTGTAGACGTTATAAAATATGATTTTAGAGGCGCCTGCGGAATAACCTCATATCGAATTGTCACTTCGGTTTTAGTGCGCATAACTACTAATGCAGGCACAGGCGCAGAAAAAGAGAGTACAGTCGGTTTGATAACTAAATCAAATTTGTCATTCATTGAGCTTGTGTCTGTTTGCGCAACTGCTTCAAACACTGATTTTAATGAATCGTGAATCGCATTCTTGAGATAAAAACCAAGATCGTACTCAAAGCTTGTACCTAATTGCTTTTCATTGTGTTTAAAAGACAAAAACTCCCCGTCAGTCACCAATAATACTCTTTGCGAGAGCTTATGCTTTGATTCCTCTATCTTCATTTTTTCAATGACAATAGGACTTGTCACACAACCACTGGTTATCAAAGCAGCGAGTGAACAAAATAATACGAGGCAGATTCTTTTCATTTTTATGCACTTCCTTTTACTAATGTTTGCGCTAACGCATTACTCATGGGCCGCCGCAGCGGAGTTTAGGCAGTCCCGTTGAGGCCACGCGGTTTGTAGCCGGAGCGAAATTTAGCAACTTATTATACAGGCCAAAAACCAAATTATTTTCTTCTTTTTAAGTAGTTTTCGATATTTTTGTTTACATCGCCATTCTGCAATTTGTGGGCTAGAACAACTTTTTGTTCACTCTGTTTTGCGTCACATATCTTTTTTGCCTTCAAATATAATTTTTCTTCTTTGTTGTACAGAACGTTAGGCAATATCCAGTGTTGTAGTGCCGCTACAAATGAAAAAGACAATATGAACATAGAGTTGTAACTAGGGTACTTCAAAGCCAGGGCGAATACCCCTAGCATATACAGCATGCATATGGCTATTAAGATCGCTTGTTTATAAATAAACGATGGTGGCTTTGTCGGCTCGATCATATTAAGTCCGTATAACGCCCCGCGCATTCGCGCGAACTTGTAAGCGTCGCCGAAGGCCCCGAATGACGCGGTTTATTATGTTTGTGGTTATTTATAAGCATAATATTTAAACAACACCGCCTGAACTAAAGCGAAAAAACGATATATTGCCGCGACCTCAACTACCCCAAAAACCAAGAATAGTAGACCAGAAAATAGGATAGCGGCAGCAACATACATAAACCAGCCGCCACTGCTGGCCAACACAAATTAACCAGTGAACAGGAAAACCAATTATTAGCCAGCCAACCAAAGAAATTGCCAGATACACCCCAATAAACAACATGGCGAAGGTGCCGAGCCCGGCAATAGAATCTAAATCAAGCGGAAGCCCCGTTTCGTAAACAGCGTAAAGCAGCACCAAAATAGCTGGTATGCTCACGCTTTTAAAAACGGCTGAATCCCATTCGCCTAAATTCATCGGTTATTCTCGAAAAACATAACGCATTTAGCAGCGGCGAGCGTAGCGAGTCCAGCCCACGGATGCTTTTCCGTGGGCGATGCTGGCTAAACTTGTTAAGTTTTTATATTTCATCAAAGTACCACTTTTTGCTTTGGCTGGAATACACATGGCCAGGCCCTAATGGAAATTGCTTGTAGTAAATGATGTATGCATTTTCATTTTTTTTGTAAATAATCTTATTAGAGGGTAAAAAACCAAGCACTTTGTTGTTTACCGAGAGCTGTAATTTATCCAGTGATTTTGGATAGCTACCTTTGACACTTATGTAATTTTCTAGTGCATCAATATATTGCTGAGCTACAGCTATGGAAGCGCTATCCCTGAGCTTTGCGTAAACGAGTGTGGCGCTCCAAAGAGATAATAATACCAAAAGAACAATTGATGCCTTTGCGATAAGAATCTTGATTTGATGCATCCTTACAAACTTAACGCCGCAAGCAGCGTTGAGCTTTAGCGAGTCCAGCACCGAAGGTGCGATGCTGACTTGCCTTGTTAGCTGCTGACATTAATTGATTTGCTCATCTTAAAGAAACTTAACCCGATTGCCGCACTAATTGCCAAAGAGTACAAGTAAAATTGTTTACTTTCGTTCAGATACAGTAAAAACGATGGCAGCACACTGAAAAACACAATGCTCGGATAAGAAGCAAACTTAAACCTTTTAGCCAGCACCCAAAACGGAACCAAAAAAAATACACCAATAATTGCACTTAAGGTCGTTAACAATACACCTAATTCAAGAGCTAACTTGAGATCATTAAAGTTGCTAAAAGACAGCGCATTTTTTTGCAACCAAGCAAAAAGAGCAATATATAAAGGCAAACCGACAAATAAATCTGCCAAGAGGAATTTAGAAATGGCTAACTTGGTTGAATCTTTCATAGTTCAGCTAACGCCCGCCACAAACGCGAGCAACTTGTTGCGAGTCGAGCGCCGAGAGGGCGCGTTTTTGATGGCGATTGTTATGCGCATCTAAACCCAAAACTGCCACCATTTTTTATTCGCCCTTTTTAGACGCTGTGTCGCAACATAATTTGCAATATTTTGATTTACATCGCTTTGGTATTCGCACTGTTCCGTATTTTTAGCTTTGTTTTTTTTGTCTAAGTATGCTTTCTGTGCCTTATGGTAATCACGGAACCAAAACAACGGAGCAATGGTTACAAGGGCAACAGGAATGAGGACGGTTACGTATTGGACTTGAAAGTAAATTAGAACGGCGGCAATAAGTATTGCCAATACGCATATTACGGCGTAGTCCCTGTTATAATTTTTTGGTTTTTCAGGTTCGCTAATCATGAATTACCTTTTCGCATAACGCCAAGTTAACCGGCACAGTAACCGGGAGCGTAGTGTTGCGCAAAAATGCACGAAGTGCATGCGCATGAACGAAGCGAAGGTTACTGTGTCCGCGTTGAACTTTTTGTTAGGTAACATTGACAATTTGTGGTTCTAATCTCGTTAACACGTGAAAACATTCGTTTGAAGTTATCAGCGAATAATGCTCTATTTTTCCTGGGATAAGCTCGAACAACATCGTTTTCGTCTTGTAAAATTCAATAAGTATAGAATGAGAGTATTTTCCAATTACGCCAACGGTTCTATTTTCTGAATAGTTTTCAAAATGATCTGCTTCTTCATATTTCTGAAAGGTTAAGGCGTCGTTAAAAATAATAAGATACCTTTTTGGCGAATTTATATTCCCAGCCATCTTGGGACTTTCTTCGACTGTAATCACCAACAAATTGTCTTTGTACTGCAGGTTTTCTACAAACCATTCTGTATATGGATGAATATCGAGTTGTGATTTCACGATTTTTACCTAACGCCGCCAGCAGGGGCCGCAGGCCCCGAATGACGCGGTTTGTTATGTGTTTGGGTAGTAAACAATTGAGCTACCCTCGTTTAAAGCTTCTTCGTAAAACCCGGCAAAACCGCTAAATTTGTCGGTATTCAGCACATCAACCTTTAACGGCTTACCAGTGAGATTTTTCAAGTTGGCAAAGCCAAACTTTGAGCATTCTGTAGTCGCGAATTCAAAATCCGGATGTTCACTGTCCTGAGCCAAAAATAATAGGCATTTATGGACATGATGTAATTCAGGATGGTTGTAATCGTATTCATTACCACCAACAAACTCACCTTCAAATCCGTATAAAACTACAGTCTTCACGAAGCATCCTTACACATAACGCCCGCCACAAACGCGAGCAACTTGTTGCGAGTCGAGCGCCCAAAGGGCGCGTTTTTGATGGCGATTGTTATATTTGTTCTGCACCACTTAGGTACTCGGTAATTAAATTTCTATTGTGTTCATTTAAACGGGGCATAGAACATTCAGATAGCCTTTTTTTCGCTGTTTTTCCAGTGGTATCTGTAAAGTCAGGTTTAGCTCCGTGAACGATAAGCAATTTTACTATATTTGGGTAACCTGCAGTGACTGCTCTGATTAGAGGTGTTGTATCAGAATAACTAGAATTCAGATCAACACCAGCTTTTATGAAAAGAGAAACAATGTCCTCAGCACCACACTGAATTGCCATAATTAAAGGCATGCCATTTGGATTTGCTCCAGCCGCAAGCAACTCTCGAGCTGATTCGACGTCACAGTCAGCCGCCTGAATTAATGCATCATTCAATTCCTTTTGATTCAAAATTTAACCTCGATGCTGAATGCAAATATAACGCCCCGCACACGGGCGACAGACCGCGTAGCGGGCGTCCCAGCGACCAGCGGGAGCGAGTGCTGCGGTTTGTTATGTGCGAGTTTGAGACTACTGGCCACCACGAAGCACTCTGAAAAAAAACTCCATAACGAACAATGTAATAACAAAATATATTATATTCATTATTATTGCTCTGTATTTTCTGAATGGTAGTGTTTTAGATAATTCAGGGTTCATTTTCCTTAATTCAGAGAGCATACTTTTACCACTCTCTGTAAGCGAAAGATTCATAAAAACCGATTTGTCAGGTGCCTGCATTGTCGTGCTAACGTAGCCTTTTAGAATTAGCTCCGAGAGTAATTCACGAGAAATAAATTCATCTGAGGCAATTCTTATCGGAAGTGAGCCCGAATGAATGTCAAATAAAGCTAGCAAGTAGTCGCGTGTGTTCATTTAAAAACTCTATTTTCGACGCTCATGACAACCTAAGCACATAACGCTCGCATAACGGGCAAATATTGGTTGGCTATAAACCGAAGCGCAGCGCAGAAGCCAACAAGTATTTGTCAAGTTGATGCGCTTGTTATATTTTTACTTTTTGATTACAACACACTTTACATCCGCTTTTAAAGCATCAACTCTGTTTTGACATTCAAGTAACGCTCGCATGTTGGCAGCTTTTTGTGACTTATAGTCATACGAAAATCCAAAAACTTCTCCATTTTCGCTTTTGCCGAATGCAAACGCTTTATAGTTTTTATGCTTTTTAAACTTTTCAAAAGCAACTTGAGTTTGTTTTGAACATTCATTTTTTACACAAAAATCTTCATTCAAATTCGAAGTAGTACTGCAACCAGAAATAATTATTAAAGAAGCAAAGATCCATTTAAATTTCATTGAGGTAGAAATCTCCAAAAAAATATAACGCATTACTAATGGGCTGCCGCAGCGCAGCGTAGGCAGTCCCGTGGAGGCCACTCTTTTTGTGGCCGGAACGAAATTAAGTAACTTGTTAGGCATTGATCCACTTATATAAGTAAACATTTAGTCCGCACAATGCCAATAGTGAAAACAATGCAGACCAAATTAATAACGATGACGCGTGATTCAGGTTAAAGAAAGTTGATGAAGGCATTTTTGGCTTTCCATATTCAGACGAGAGAACGTCTTTAATATAAAGGCATCGATGGATCGGATAAGCCGCATCTTCTAAAACATTTGGTTCGATTCGTTTGCCAAAGAAGACTGTATTCAGCTCATAACTAAACTTTAAATAAATGTGCTCTCCGACCTCACCTTTCCAAACCCCTGTAACCTCGTACTTGCTCAAGTCATCCAAAACTTCGATCATATTTCCAAGCTCTATAACGACGTCAGCCTTATTATAAAGCTGAGAAACATAGCTTGCCTGAGCTCCATCAAAGTCAGCAATTTCGCATTCTGTGACAGAAGCAAGCAAATCAGCACTGATTATTGCAAGAGCTAACAGGAGCAATGTTCTCATAGAGTGCCCTAACGCTTTGCTAATTGGCTGCCGCAGCGTAGCGTAGGCAGTCCAGTGGAGGCAGCGTTGTTTGTGGCCGGAACGAAATTAAGCAACTTGTTATAAGCCATTAAAACCACCAAACTCTTGCGTGGATACCCAATGAAAAAACGACATATAACGACGCAAAGAAAACCCAAAATAATTTCGGAAAGCCAAGTTTTCTGATGCTTATTCCTGCTGCAATAGCAACACACAGCAGACCAATAAACAAAGTTGGATTCGGGAACGAATCATAATTATGCCCAGCATCTACAGAAGGTACTGCTGGAATCGTTAAAAAAAGCGCACCAAAAATGAGCAACAAAGTGCCTATTTGAAATAGCGATGATTTCACTGTGTTCCCCATGGCTTAAAACGCTTTGCTAATTGGCTGCCGCAGCGCAGCGTAGGCAGTCCAGTGGAGGCCACGCTGTTTGTGGCCGGAACGAAATTCAGTAACTTGTTATATGCTTCCATCTATGGAATACCCATTTCCCAAAGCTGTTTATTTGTTAAATGAACTGCACCCAGGTTGTCAGAATATTTGATTCCAATACAATAGCTTTTGCTTATGAATAAACCTGACTGTTGGAGTTGGAAAATAAGTAACTTTTCATCTCCAACTTGATCCAGCCACGCAGACGACTGAAATACTATTCCGTCAATTTGTAGTGACTCAAATTGTGCGCACTCAAGTTCTTGCTCTATGGATTCCACAGCTATGCCATCAAAGCGTGCTCTCAATTTCTCGAGTTGATAGTAGATATTCGAATCACTCATAGCATATAACGCCCCAAGCAGCGGCGAGCGTTAGCGAGTCCAGCACCGAAGGTGCGATGCTGACTTGCCTTGTTATGCATGTTTTTTTAAGAGCCAGCGTACTGGCAACCTTATTACCGCAAATGCTAAAAACCAGGCAAATACCAAACCCAAAGCAAATCCGGCAACGCCCGAATTATACAAAATCTGATCGTCGCTTTTTAACTCGACTATTAAACCATTAGATTTTAAGTACTTTGCCATTAATGACTTACCCGCCATTTCCGCTTTAAATGCGTCACAAGAACTGTATTTTTGCAAGGTATAGTATTGTTCGCTATTTAAACTAAAGTAACCTAAATAATGTGACCACTTTTTATCTTTTTCGCAGGAAAGAACACTACCTGCCAGATCGATGTAACCGATATTTGAATCACTTCTGCTGTTTATAAACCATCCAATGAAAAGTAAAGCGAGTACTGCCAAGATAAGAAAATCAGCTTTTTTCAGGTTGCTAACTTTTGACATTACTGAATCTCAACAAACTGCATAACGCTTACAATAACGGGAAAAGCAGAGCGACAGCGAGGCTTTTTCCCAATGAGCGAAGCGAATGTTGTTTATTGTTTTGTTATGTTGCGTGCTAGAAAAGAACATACCAAATAGTGCCATAAAAAATGAGCACTCCTAAAATTTGTATACGCTGAGCTAACGTGAATTTTCGTACAGTAACTGAAAGATAACCAAGATGAATGAACACCATTGCCATTAAAAGAGGCATGAGATAAAAGACCATTTCAGGTTGGTAAATTTTAGGCGAAGGCGCACTAGCCTTAAAATAGATAGTAAGGATGTATGATATAAAAAACATCTGAATAGCTAGATATTTAGGAAATGTACCAATAGCTGATTCCAGCTTACTTTTCATCGAAACGTTCCATATTCAAGAAGCAACATAACAGCTTAGTAGTTTGTAACATCCACGCTTTCATGACGTGTAAATTACATTCTATCTTTTGTAAATAAAATGAAGTTACCCAATAACTTTCAGTAAATCAACACATTTCTGGCGGGTTATCTGGTACAGCTTGGGGAAAGCGTGTTTTAAGCTTGCGATTTACTTGCTAACAATTAATTCACCTACTACTGTATATTTATACACTTTCATTTATTAGAGAGTATCACTTATGGCATCGCCATTTTTGCAGTACATTGCTGAATTTATGTATGCCCGTCGTTACGCAAAAAGAACCATTGAAGCTTATGTTTATTGGATTAAGTTTTACGTTCTGTATCATAAAAAGCAGCATCCGTCGGTACTGACAGAGCAGGATGTAGAGACGTTTTTAAGCTTTTTGGTAAATCAGCGCAACGTCGCGCCGCGAACCCAGGCTACAGCATTAAATGCACTGAGTTTCCTGTACAGCAAAGTGTTGCAACAACCGCTATCACTGAATTTAAATTTTAATCGCTCCCAGCTTTCCCCAAAGTTACCCGTGGTATTAACCCGTGCCGAAATTAATGCGCTGTTAAAGGTAGTCGACCCTAAATATAAACTGCTTACCCAATTAATGTACGGCAGTGGGCTGCGGCTGATGGAAGCGGTTAGATTACGGGTGCATGATATTGATTACGATTATTTGTCGGTGATGGTGTGGCAAGGTAAAGGCAATAAAAACCGCCGGGTGACACTAGCGCCAGAATTAGTGCCGGCACTTAAACAGCAAAGCCAATATGTTCTGCAGTATTTTCAGGCTGATCTGGCTAACCCTGAATATAGTGGTGTCTGGTTACCTTATGCCCTGGCCCGCAAAAACCCCGGGGCACCAAAACAAATTGGTTGGCAATATTTGTTCCCGTCAGGAAAACTGAGTACAGATCCAGATAGCAAGTTGCTCCGCAGACACCATCTGGATGAAACCTGCTTAAGGCGCGAAGTTAAACTAGCCGCTAAAAAGGCCAACATAAGCAAGAATGTCACCTGCCACACGCTGCGTCACTCGGTTATAAAATGCGTCCATGCATTTTACCCTTCGGGCCAGCCGGCGGCTGTTCAAATTCATTCCCGATGAATTTGTGACAACCCATTTACTGGAAGCTGGCGCCGATATCCGCACCGTCCAGGAACAACTCGGTCATGCGGATATTCGCACCACCCAAATTTATACTCATGTTTTAAATCGCGGTGCCAGTGGCGTAAAAAGCCCGCTGTCAATGTTGCTGTAGTTATGTTACTGCTTTTACCATCGCTGCATTGCGTACAAGTATAAGTACAACTACAATATGTCCTGTATTTGCCAGCACAGAGATATCACTAATGGACACCATGAGTTATTCAGCGTTTCGCGCCCAACTTGCTACAACCTTAGACAAAGTTAACGACGACCATAAGCCGGTACTTATCACCCGCCAAAACGGTAAACCAGCAGTTCTCATCAGCCTTGAAGACTTTCAGGCTTATGAAGAAACGGCCTACCTGATGGCCAGCCCGAAGAATGCGGCACGTTTAAACCAGGCAATTGCCGAAGTCGAATCAGGTAAGCTGCTGGTAAAAGAGCTAATTAAAGAATGATGTTAACCTTTGCCCAAACCGCATGGGAAGATTATCTGTATTGGCAGCAAACAGATAAAAAAACACTGAAACGAATTAATACGTTAATTAAAGAGATAGCCAGGCAGCCATTCGCAGGCATCGGCGACCCCGAGCCGTTAAAGCACAACTGGTCAGGCTATTGGTCACGACGGATAGACCGGGAGCATCGGCTGGTTTATAAAGTGACAGACCATCAGATTGTTATTGTGCAGTGTCGTTATCATTATTAGGGCGACGCCAGTAACCGGTTATAACTGGTTACTGGCTGCGCCCTGATAGCTGCTTGTTAATTACCCCAGATTTCAGTTACAAACTGCGGGTGGTCGATAAAGGGGTTGCGGTTACCCTGATACTGATAGGCCGCGTCGTTACGGTCACGCTCTTTCTGGCTTACCGGGTCCAGCTGATGCCACTGCTTTAGTATTTGCAGCAACCAGCTTTCAAACACCTGACTGCTGTTGCCGTTTAAAGCGGCGTCAGCCTGACTGCTGTTACTCTGCCAGCCAGCAATTTGGTTTTGGTAACGGGTTGCCATATAAAAATAAGCCCGCGCTACATCACCTTTAAACTCATCTATTGGCTCAAACACCACACCACTGTAGCCACTGCCGGTGGCAGCTGTGCCCAGCCGGGTACCATTGCTTGAGGTAAAACTGGCACTGCCTACGTCACCGTAGGGGTAACTGCTGCGCTTGGCATTGACAAAGCCATCAGTCGCAAAAATATGGTGAATATCGGAGTTCATTGGCTCTACCGCACCACCAAACCAGCTGCGGGGAAAGCTGTGTTCGCGGTTGTAGCAATCGGCTTCGCTGTTGTAGCTGCCACACTGATCACTGCTGGCCGCATAGACATAGCTGTCGCTTGCAGACGGTTTTTCCGAGTAGATATCGAGTATCGAACCATCATTTTCATAATAGTTATCCAGCTCGTACACATTGTAAAACGTCCAGATAGCACTGTAACCCTGCACCGAATGGTCTTTAATAATGTTGTGCAGCGCGGTTTTCAGCGAGTAGCCGGTTAAGCCTGCAGCCGCAGCATAATAAGCGTCCAGCTCGACATCATCGCCACCGCCACTGCCGACACTAAAACTATGGCTTTGCGATGAGCCAAAACTGCCACCACTGAATACCGATGCACCCGCCAGGGTCAGGCTGTAGCTGCCACTGCCATAACCACAACAAATGCCGTCGCCGTAGCTGTCAAATATAGTAAAGGTGTAATCACCTGCCGCCAGACACCACTGCTCGCTGTACTGCGTATTACTGGCTAAGTTGCCATCGCTGTACACCGTGCCGCTGCTGGCGGATACCAACTGCCAGCTGGTTTCACCACCATAGTTATCGGTAGTCAGCGCAAATTCGGCGCTGTTATCACTGCAGCCGCCTGGTGGCGGTGACTGGCTGGTGGTTGGCTCAAACTGGTCAACGTATACCCGTTCGGCACCATCAAAACCGGCCACGTCGTAAAAACGTAAACCCACTTCAATAGTGCCACTACTTGTTGGCGTATAACGGTAACTGAGCGTTTGCCACTGGCCGGTCAGTTGCTCATTCGAATAGCCCTGATAGCCATTAACATATAGGCGAGCCCGGACACTGCCTTCGGTGTGGTACACCGCCGTACTGAAATTATAGGTTTGGCCGGCATTAACACTGACCAGCTGGCGAAAGTCGGTATTCGCCTGACTGGTTGTGTTGACACTGACTGCTGCGGCACTGCTACCGCTGAATTTCACTGTAGTGGACTGGCTAACGCTAATACCGCTGTCAATTAAGCCCCAGTCGGCAGGCTGATTACCCGACCATTGCTCGAAACCGCCGTTTAATACGGTCGCCTGGGCTGGCACGCTGAGCGTTGCCAGTAACCCCAATAAAGCTGTTAGCTTTTTGATTGTTTTCATATTAGTCATACTAAAAGTCCTGTGGCGTAATATGCCAGCCAGACTGCCAGCACTACCTGCTACCATACTGCAGTTTTGTTGGTTAAAAATAGCACAATAGTGAATTTTTTATGAAAAGACCGGCCATGCTGGCACGGCCGGCGGTTGCGGGTACAGCTATTGTCAAGGTTAGCGGTTAGCTTTCTTTACCTGCTGCCACAGGGCTTCCATCTCATCCAGGTTGCTCTGCTGCGGGCTTTTTCCTTGCCCAGCCAGCAGTTGCTCTACCCCACGAAAGCGTGTTTCAAACTTGCTGTTAGCGGCGCGCAGCACCGTTTCCGGGTCTAGCTTATGCTTGCGAACCACATTCACCAGCGCAAACATTAAATCACCCAGCTCTTCTGCTAACGCTTCACTGCCAGGCGCTGTTTGCTCCACTTCCAGTATTTCTTCTTTTACCTTATCCCAGCAGCCATCGACCGAGGGCCAGTCGAAACCGACAGTGGCACAACGTTTTTGCAGTTTATTAGCCCGACTCAGGGCTGGCATGGCCTGCGGAATATTGTCCAGCACACTATGCAAACCACTTTGTTTGCGTTCGGTACTTTTCAGCGCTTCCCAGTTTTTAAGCACCACTTCTGCATCAGCGCCATTTGCTGTCTGCATGTTGCCAAACACATGCGGGTGACGCCGCTCCAGCTTATCGCATATGGCGGCCACGCAATCATCAAATTCGAAACGGCCGTCCTCTTTGGCCAGCTGGGCATAAAACACCACCTGAAACAGTAAGTCGCCCAGCTCATCTTTTAATTCATCAAAGCTTTGCCGGGCAATAGCGTCGGCCACCTCGTAGGCCTCTTCCAGGGTGTAAGGCACTATCGTCGCGTAGCTTTGCTTAAGGTCCCACGGGCAGCCGGTTTCAGGGTCACGCAACCGGCTCATAATGGTTAAAAGGCGCTGAATATTATCTGCCACACTGCTCTCTTTTTAGTTAAGGTTTAATGATGAAACCGCTTTGCTTCGACTACGTCATCTATCTGGCTGACTTTACTTAGCAACTTATTCAGCGAGTCGAGGTTATACAACTCCAGGGTCATATTAATGACCGCAGTTTGCTCTTTAATATCGGAGCTGCTGCTCATTTTCGTGACGTTGGCTTTTTCGTTGGCCAGAATACTGGTGATATCACGCAACAGGCCGTTACGGTCATGGGCTACAATGCGAATATCCACTTCATACCCTGAGGCATATTTATCGCCCCAGGTGGCGTCGACTACCCGCTGTGGATGACTGTCCTGCAACGTTTTAAACTGATCGCAGTCGTCGCGGTGAATCGCAATACCCCGGCCCTGAGTAATATAACCAATAATGGCATCGCCCGGCAGCGGCTGACAACAGCCTGCCATATGGGTCAGTAAATTGCCGACCCCTTGCACCACGACATCGCTTTTGCTTTTACTACCAGGCAACGGTTTGGTTTTAAGACGCGGGTCAATTTCCGGCTGTGCCAGCTTACCACTCTGGCTTTGAATAAAGTGTACGACCTGGGTCACTTTAATTTCACCGCCACCTATGCCCACCAGCAGTTCGTCCATCGAATTAACATTAAAGCGGCTAAGCACCTTGGCCGGGTACTCCATCACCAGATTTAAGCGGGTTAATTCGGTGTCCAGCAGCTCTTTGCCAGCTGCCAGGTTTTTGTCGCGGTCCTGCAGCCGGAACCAATACTGTACTTTGGAGCGGGCCCGGCTTGATTTTAAATAGCCCAGGTTCGGGTTTAGCCAGTCACGGCTGGGGTTAGGTTCGCGCCCGGTTAAAATTTCCACCTGATCGCCGGTTTTCAGCTGATAGGTAAAGGGCACAATGCGGCCGGAAATTTTGGCGCCAATACAGCGATGGCCCACATTGGAATGCACATAGTAGGCAAAATCGAGAGGTGTCGATCCTATCGGTAAATCGACAATATCGCCTTTGGGGGTAAACACATACACCCGGTCTTCAATAACCTGAGTGCGCAGCTCTTCAGCTAAATCGGTACCGTCAACCACATCTTCCTGCCATTGCAGTAACTTACGCAGCCAGCCAATTTTCTCGTCATTGGCGACCACTTTATTGCCGCCTACCGCACCTTCTTTATAGCGCCAATGGGCGGCAACACCCAGCTCGGCGTCTTCATGCATTTGCCGGGTGCGGATCTGAATTTCCACGGCACGACCCTGCGGCCCCAGCACCACGGTATGGATTGACTGATAACCGTTTTGTTTCGGGGTCGCGATATAATCATCAAACTCTTTGGGTAAATGGCGCCAGCCGGTGTGGACGATACCCAGCGCACCATAACAATCCTGCACCCGGTCGGTAATTATTCGTACCGCCCGGATATCAAACAACTGATCAAAGCTCAGCTGTTTTTTCTGCATCTTCTTCCAGATACTAAATATGTGTTTGGGCCGGCCATACACCTCAACGTCGAGTTTGGCGTCCTGCATTTTCTGGCGCACCGCAGCAACAAAATCCTGCATATACTGCTCGCGGTCCAGCCGCTTTTCTTCCAGTAAACTGGCCACCTGCTTGTAGACGCCGGGATGCAAATAGCGAAAGGCTAAATCTTCCAGCTCCCATTTCAGCTGGCCAATACCCAGCCGGTTGGCCAGCGGCGCGAAAATCGCATTGGTTTCTTTGGCGGCCAGCACCCGGGTTTCTTCATCGGCGTCTTTTACCTCACGCAAATAGCAAATTTGTGCCGCCAACTTTAATACCACTGCCCGGACGTCTTCTACCATCGCCAGCAGCATTTTGCGCAAATTATCGGCCTGCTGGGGGTTAACACTCTGGTTGGCGCCGGTGGGAATAGTGCGAATAGCATCCATTTGCTGCACAGAATGCAGCAGGCTGATAACGGTTGGGGTAAATTCTGCGGCCAGCTGGTCTTCACTAAGCAGGTGGCCGTCAAACGCCGGAAATAATAACGCGGCCAGCAAAGAGTCGTGGTCCATTTTCAAATCGGCCAGAATTTCCACCATTTCCCAGCCGGTCCGCACCTGGGCAATGTTGTCATCTAATCCTTGCTGTTTCAGCCATAAGCCACAATTTAGCAAGGCGCTGATTTTCTTTTCAGTCAATCCCAGCGAACACAGCCACTCCAGCGTATCGCCGCCATGATAGCCACTACTATGCGATTGACGAACCCTGACCATGAAAACTCCTTATTTTTTTGCGGGCAAACTGAATAACGCCATCAGCTCAAGGTGGCTGGTATGCGGAAACATATCGATGCCAGCCAGCTTTTGCAGCTGATAGCCCTGGCCAAGCAATACCTTGGCATCGCGAGCGAAGGTGGCAGCGTTGCACGACACGTACAATATCTGTGCCGCTTTAAGTGCGGCAACTTGCGCTATGGCGCCCTGCGCGCCGGCACGGGCCGGATCCAGCACCACTTTAGTGTAACGCTGCCTGACCCAGGGTGCCTCTGGCCAGGGTAGATGTAAGTCGGCCCGGGCAAAACTGGCATTGCTAAGACCATTTAGCTGCGCATTGGTTGCCGCCTGCTGCACCATTTTGGCCACCCCTTCAATACCCTGCACTGTTTTGGCATATTTGGCCAGCGCCAGGCTGAAGTTACCAATACCGGCATATAAATCCAGAATGATATCGTCGGCGTTTACCTGCAGCCAGGCCAGTGCCTGCGCTACCATCTGTTGATTAATCGCCTCATTTACCTGAATAAAATCGCCCGGCTGAAACTGCAGCGTAATATTCTGCTCTGCCAGGGTATACGCCGGAGCGGGCGTATCAGCCTGCCAGGGCTGCAAAGTCTCTGTACCGTCATCGCCCAGAAAATACGCTTGGGGCCAGCTTTGGCTGAACAGTTGCTGCTGGGCCTGGGTTAAGGGTTTAACATGGCGCACCACCACGTAGGGCCGCTCAGCAGCAACAAACAGTTCCAGGTGAGTAATTGCCGCAGGCTCGGGCAGGGCCTTGATCACCGGCGGCAATAGGGTCAGCGCCGGTGTCAGCAGTGGGCTTAACATGCTGCATTCGCCGATAGCAGTTATGGCCTTACTACCCTCAGCACGAAAACCAACACTCAGCTGGCGTGTTTTTTTATCATACCAGACACCCAACCTGGCTTTACGCCGGTAATGGGTATCCGGGCCACTGATCATCGGTTGCCAGGGCAAGCTGTCAAGCCCGGCCTGATGGCGGATTAACTGGTTTACCCCGTGCTGTTTTAGCTGGCGTTGCCGGTCGTTATCCAGATACTGCAACTGACAGCCACCGCACTGGCTAAAATGCGGGCAAAATGGGGTTTGCCGTTCTGGTGCTGGTTTAAGTACTTTTATGGTACGGGCTTTGATAAAACCCGGTTTATCTTCCAGCACCAGCGCCTGCACCTTTTCGCCTGGCAACGCACCGCTGACAAAAGCAATTTTTTGCTGGTAGCGGCTAAGGCCATTTACCTCGTAGTCTGTGCTGTCAATGTCCAGGGTAAGGGTTGCCTTAATCAGGCGGGCTTTCGCCTTTGCTTTGTATAGTGTGACCATCTGCGCTCTGTGTTATAGGCAAGTAGAAATTGTTATGTCATTATGGGCAGGCCCGCAACTATTGTAACAAGCCCTGGCCCTAATGACGAAAATTGCTTTACGTTACTGGATACTACTTTGCGCTCTGCTGCCCGCCGTGCTGGCCAGTGTCAGTCTGGGTAGTTATTTTGCCTCCAGTAAGACAGCGGAATTGCACCGGAACCTGGCTGCCCAGGCCAGAAATATAGCAGTGCCGCTGGCAATTAGCAGCGAAAAGTTTCTGGCGGCCAATAATATTGCTGCTATTCAGGAATTATTAAATACCAGTCATCGCCTGAATTCTCCGGTGGTCAGCAATATTCTGCTGTTTGCCGAAGACGGGCAAGTGCTTGCCAGTAGCAACCCGCAACATAAACCCGCCGCCTATCCTGCTTTTACCCCTGACAACGGCAGCGCAGTGGGCCAGCTGGTGCCTTTTGAGCAAAGCTTGCTGACTTATCAGTCGTTGCTATTTAACAGCAACCAGCCGGCGCAGGGGCCTTATATTCTGCTGCATTTACAAAATGAACAAATTTTGCTGCAGCAACAACGCTATAAGTTGCATGTCACCATGCTGGTAGCGGCAGTCATTATGCTATGTGTTATTTTAAGCCAGTTTGTCCGTCAGAAAATTCAACCGGTACTCAGCCGGCTGCAGTTGCAGCTGCAAGAGCTGCAGGCGGGTAATTATCAGCAACAGCCAAACGTGTCTGGCATTAAAGAGCTGGATCAAATTCAGACCAGCATTAACCAGCTTAGTCAGCAGCTCACCTCGCTGGAACAGGAAATGCAGCAGAATATTGAGCAGGTAACCAGTGACTTACAGCTGAGTATGGAACAGTTGGAAGTTCAGAATATTCAACTGGATTTCTCCAGACGCAAAGCGGTGGAGGAGAACCGGCAAAAATCAGAATTTCTGGCGAAAATGAGCCATGAACTGCGCACCCCGTTAAATGGCGTAATCGGTTTTACCCGCCAGCTGCTGAAAACCCAGCTTAGTGCCAACCAGCATGATTACCTTAGCACCATCCAGAAATCGGCCAACAGTTTACTGCACCTGGTAAACGATGTGCTGGACTTCTCCAAGCTGGAAGAAGGCCGGATGTCAATTAATCCTGAACCGTTTTCACTGCGTGACTTACTGAACGATGCCACTGAATTACTGGCCGCCAATGCGTTTGACAAGCATCTTGAACTGGTAATGATGATTGACAACGGCTGTCCGGATGACTTAATTGCCGACCCGGGCCGGTTAATTCAGGTACTGATGAACATTGCCGGCAATGCCATCAAGTTTACCGAGCACGGCAGTATCGTTATCCGGGTCAGTGCCACCCTGTTAAATGAAGATCAACTAATTTTGCATTGCTCAGTGCAGGATACCGGCCGCGGTATCAGTGAGGATAAACAAAACCAGCTTTTCCAGGGTTTTACCAGCAGCCAGCCAGCCGATCACAATAGCGGCTCGGGTTTAGGTTTAATGATTTCGCAGCGCCTGGTGCAGGCTATGGGCGGTAACATTGGTTTTGAGAGTAAAGCTGCCGAAGGGTCGACGTTCTGGTTTACCATTAAATGTCAGCGCCATCACTTATCGGTAGCCGAGCCGTTGCCAATTGATGTGCTCGATGGCAAAACCCTGCTGTATTTTGAGCCGCAGCAATACTCACGCGAAGCCACCCTGAATTTGTTGCACAGCTGGGGCTTACAGGTAACGGCCTGCGCTACCAAAGGCCAGCTGCAGCAAGCGCTGAACCATGGCCAGCATTATGATATCGGCCTGATAGGCCGGGCGATAGCCATTAATCAGGTAAACCTGGTGATCAGTCTGGTGCAGCAAATTCAGCCAAGCTGCAACTACACCTATTTGCTGGTGAATACCCTGTCGCCTAATTTACGCGAAGCCATGTTAGCGTCCGGTGCCAATGCCTGTTTGCCCAAACCCACCCACCAGCGCAAACTGGCTATTGCCCTGGCTAAACCTTATCTGGACCAGGCAAAAAAGCTGCCACTGCCAATTGCCCAGCCCAAAGCCGCCTTAAAAGTGCTGACGGTTGATGACAATGAAGCCAACCTGAAACTGATTAATACCTTACTGACCGAGTTGGTTGAGCATCTGGAATCAGCCACTAACGGCGCCGATGCCTGGCAAAAAGCCACGCAGCATGTTTATGATATTATTTTTATGGATATCAATATGCCGGTAATGGATGGCATCAGTGCCTGTCAGCGGATCCGGCAAAGTTCTCTGAACGAACACACCCCTATTATTGCCGTCACCGCTCACGCCGTTGCCGGCGAGCGCGCCCGGCTGCTGTCGCTTGGCTTTAACGAATTCTTAAGCAAACCGCTCGATGATAAAATGCTGCATTACACCCTGCAGGAGTTTTGTCCACTGATAGCCCAGGCCGGCCAGCAAGCTGAAGTTAGCGAAGTGCCGGCGTACCTGAACGGTGATAACAATAGCCTGGTTGACTGGCAAATTGGGTTGCAGCGGGCTGGCGGCAAACCTGAGCTGGCCAAAGACATGCTGAAAATGCTGCTGAAAAGCCTGCCGGAGACCCAGCAATTACTCAATGAGGCGGTGAGTGCCAACGACAGTGAACAATTATTGCAATTAGTGCATAAACTGCATGGTGCCTGCTGTTACACCGGGGTACCTGCGTTAAAAAGCCTGGCAGAAACCCTGGAAACCCAGCTGAAAACCGGCACCAGCCTGCAACAACTGGAGCCCGAACTGTTTGAGCTTGACGATATTTTAACGGCACTGTGCAAGCTGGATGATGACTGGCTGGCTAAGGTTGAGCTTCCAGAATAACAGTTGCCATGGCGTATGCCTGCTCATCGCTTAATGACAGCCAGCAATGATTTACCCCTAAGCTGGCTGCTAACTCGGCCGCGTAACCACTGAATTTCAGTTCAGGCCGGCCATGCTGATCATTACTTATTTCAATATGCTGGAACGACACTCCACGGCCAATGCCGGTACCAAGCGCTTTGGCAGCAGCCTCTTTGGCAGCAAAGCGTTTGGCAAAATAGCGGCTGGCCAGGGCATGCCCGGCAAAATGCTGCTGCTCTGCCGGAGTGAGCACCCGCTTCACCAGACCCGGCGAGCGTGCCAGGCTTTGCTCTATCCGCCCTATCTCGACAATATCAGTACCTAAGCCAATAATGGCCATTAGCGCCGGGCCTCGACCATCAGCCGTTTCATTTCTGTTACCGCACCAGCCAGGCCACTGAAAATAGCGCGGGCAACAATGGCATGGCCAATGTTAAGTTCGTACATCTGTGGAATAGCCGCTATTGGCTGCACATTGTGATAATGCAGGCCATGCCCGGCATTGACGGTAATACCCAGCGATGCCGCATAAGCGGCTGCCTCGGTTATTCTGCTAAGCTCTGCCTGCTGCGCTTTGCTGTCTGTTGCTTCAGCATAACGGCCGGTATGAATTTCAATAAAGGCGCACCTGCCGCAGCCGCCGCGTCAATTTGAGCTTTATCGGCATCAATAAATAGCGATACCAGAATATTATCAGCCGCCAGCGCGCTTACCGCTTCAGTCATCCGGCTCAATTGCCTGGCAACATCCAGGCCGCCCTCAGTGGTCAGCTCCTGCCGTTTTTCCGGTACCAGGCAGCAAAAGTGAGGCTTCAGCTTAGCGGCAATGCCCAGCATTTCATCGGTTACGGCCATTTCAAAATTGAGCCGGGTACTGAGGCTCTGGCGCAATAAAAAGACATCGCGGTCGATAATATGCCGCCGGTCTTCGCGTAAATGCACAGTAATACCATCGGCGCCGGCCTGCTCTGCCACCAGTGCCGCGTGCAAGGGTTCAGGGTAACTGGTGCCGCGAGCCTGACGCAGGGTGGCGACGTGGTCAATATTAACACCAAGATAAATAGGGCTCATAACAGCTCCGGTAAAATGTTGTGAATGTGAATTACCAAACAAAAAAGCGAATTAAACGGCTACATTAAACCGTGACATTAAACAGAGCACGACTATTCAGTGGTTTATCGCCTAGTAACGGCTGTAACAGCTGCCGGCTAAGTTGCTTGGCAACCGGTAAGGCGCCACGTTGCTGCCAGTCTTGCTGGCCGATAGCGTTTAAGGCCGCACCCGGCCAGCCATTGGTCACGACAATAAAGCCCTGCTCTGGCTGCCACAAGTACTGTAAATCAGGGTTAAGCGCTGTACCATTGGCATCGTGCAACCAGTCTACCTGTAACCCCAGCTCACTGAGCAACGAAAATTCGAATTGCCGCAGACAGGGCTCGAGTTGCTCTGGAGTTTGTTGCGCCAGGTTTAATGCTGCCAGGCTTTGCTGGTAATAGTTAAATAATTGCTCAGCCGCCATATCGTCCGGCCATAGCCGACATATTAATTCATTCAGATAAAGTGCACTGAACAAAAATTTACCACTAAACCGCACGGCCGGTGCCAGTTCGTCCAGCGTTCTGATGGTTTTTAAACTGCTGCGGCCACTGAGCGCCACGGTAAATAGCTGAAACGGCTGCAGGGCAAAGCGCTGCTTGCCCTGCCGTTTACGGATAACCGCAGAGACCCTGCCCTGCTCTGGCATTAACAGTTGCAGTAACAGTTTTTCGTCCTGAAAAGGCCGGCTATGCAATATATAGGCTGGACATAGCGGCTGCATCTGCTTACACCTTACTATTAATGGTTATTAATCTTCGCCATAGCCCAGGCTGCGCAGCGCGCGTTCATCATCAGCCCAGCCCGACTTCACTTTAACCCATACCTGTAAAAAAACCGGTTGCTCCAGCATTGCTGCCATGTCCAGCCTGGCTTCAGTGGCGATGGTTTTAATCCGCTCGCCTTTATTGCCAATAACCATGCGTTTCTGACTTTCCCGCTCTACCAGTACTAAAGCAGCAATGTGGAAATGCTTCTCTTCCCATTTAAAGCGTTCAATTTCGACCGTAACCGAGTACGGCAGCTCATCGCCTAAAAAACGCATCAGTTTTTCGCGAACAATTTCTGCTGCCATAAAACGTTGTGAGCGGTCGGTTATATAGTCATCCGGAAAAAAGAACTCACATAACGGCAAGTGCTGCTGCACCACTTTACGCAGCGCCGCCACGTTGTCGCCGTTTTCGGCCGACAACGGCACCACATCAACAAAATTCAGCTGGCTGCCCAACCACTGAAGATGTGGCAGCAGTTCTGACTTATCTTTATATAAGTCGACCTTATTGACCACCAGCACAACTGGCTTTTCAGAGACAATCAGTTTGTTTAATACCATCTGATCGTCGTCATTCCAGCGGGTCCCCTCTACCACAAACAACACCAGTTCCACATCGGCGATGGAGCTGCTGGCGGCTTTGTTCATCAGCCGGTTTATTGCCCTTTTCTCTTCAATATGCAAACCCGGCGTATCCACATACACCGTCTGGTAATTATCAACGGTATCTATGCCAAGGATCCGGTGCCGGGTCGTTTGTGGTTTTTTTGAGGTAATACTGACTTTCTGGCCAACCAGTTTATTCAGCAGCGTAGATTTACCCACATTCGGACGGCCAACTATCGCCACCAAACCTGCATAAGTGGTTGGCATCGCAGAAGAGGTTGGCACAGGGTTATCGTTCATTTTTAATTTGTTCCAAAGCCGCATTAGCGGCATCTTGTTCAGCTTTACGCCGTGAGCTGCCTGAGGCAGTAATAGGCTTAATCCCTGGCACGGTGCAGCGTACGGTAAACGTTTGCTGATGTGCTTCGCCCTCTGTCGCTATCACGTCATAAACCGGTAGCGGTAAGCGCAGGCCTTGTAAATATTCCTGTAAGCGGGTTTTCGAGTCTTTCTGCTCACCCGGCGCAATCTGTTTTAAGCGCTCGCCAAACCAGACCAGAATGCGTTCACGGCAAGCTTCCATGCCACTGTCTAAAAAGATAGCACCTAAAATGGCTTCCAGCGCATCGGCCAGAATAGACTCGCGCCGGTGGCCACCACTTTTCAGCTCACCCGGCCCCAGCCGCAAATATTGGGCAATGGCCAGCTCCTGGGCTATTTCTGCCAGAGTAACCCCTTTAACCAGTGCCGAGCGCATCCGGGTTAAATCACCCTCACGGGTTTGCGGAAACTGTTCAAACAACATCTGGGCAATAATCAGCCCTAATACCGCATCACCTAAAAACTCCAGCCGTTCATTATGCTTGCCTTTGCAACTGCGGTGGGTAAGCGCCTGCTCCAGCAACTCTGGCCGGGCAAACTGATAACCCAGCTTATTCATTAACGGTTTAACCGGTTGTAGCATCAGCCTACCTTACTCAATTTTACCCAGGCGCTCAAAACGCACGCCCACCGGTACCCAGCCGGGTAACCAGCTGTTTGGATCTTCACTAAACTCAAAGCTCATCCAGATAAAAACCGCCTTGCCGACCAGATTGTCGGCCGGCACAAAACCCCAGAACCGGCTGTCCCGGCTGTTATCACGGTTGTCACCTATTGCAAAATAGTGGCCTGCCGGCACCACAAATTCATCTATCGCTGTGCCGCTCTGCTGATGGTACTGGCCTGGCTGCTCGGGCGCAGCGGGGGTAACCAGAATATGATGGCCATTTTCGCCCAGCGCTTCGTGATAACGCCGCTGCTGAAACCGGCCCTGAAAAAACTGATTATCAGGAATATGGGTCAGCGTTACCCGCTCCAGGGTGCCGCAACCGCTGGTTTGCCCCTCTGTACAGGCTTTTTCGATATACAGCTGCTTGTCGCGGTAAATAATCCGGTCACCCGGCAGGCCGACAATACGCTTGATAAAATCAACGGTAGGCTGCTCAGGGTACTTAAATACCGCCACATCACCATGTTCCGGCAACTTATTGTGATACAACGTCGTGCGCCACACAGGGTCTTTTACATCGTAAGAAAACTTTTCAACCAGAATAAAGTCACCCACCAGCAAAGTTGGCATCATTGAGCCGGAAGGAATTTGAAACGGTTCGTATAAAAACGAGCGAAACAAGGTAATAGCAGCTATTACCGGAAAAATCGACTTAGCCGTTTCCACTACTGCCGGCTCTTTTAGCACGGTATCGCTGGTTGCTTCATTCAGCTGACTACCGGCACTACTTTGCGCTAAAACCAGGCGTTCCCGGCGCTTAGGTGCCAGCACCAACGCGTCCAGCAGCCAGATCAGGCCGCTGGTTAAGGTCAGTATTACTAATAAAATTGCAAAATAACCGGCCATGCATTTCCCTTATTTTAGCTGTTTCTACTTGCCAACTTTCAGAATGGCCAGGAAGGCCTCTTGCGGTACTTCAACATTACCAACCTGTTTCATCCGCTTCTTACCTTCTTTCTGCTTTTGCAACAGTTTTTTCTTGCGGCTGACATCACCACCGTAACATTTCGCTAAAACGTTTTTACGCATTTGCTTAATCGTGGTCCGGGCAATAACATGATTACCAATGGCTGCCTGAATGGCGATATCGAACATTTGTCGTGGGATCAGCTCTTTCAGCTTTTCGGCCAGTTGCCGGCCCCGGCCCTGGGCAAAATCGATATGACTGATAATCGCCAGCGCATCGACCCGCTCGCCATTGATCAGAATATCGACCCGCTGCATGTTCGAGGTCTGGAACCGTTTAAAGGCATAGTCCAGTGAGGCATAGCCGCGACTGGTTGATTTTAAGCGGTCGAAAAAGTCCATCACCACCTCGGCCATCGGCAGCTCATACGTTACCGCAACCTGCCGGCCGTGATACAGCATATTGGTTTGAGTACCGCGCTTTTCGATACACAGGGTAATAACATTACCCAGGTACTCCTGCGGCACCAGAATATGCGCTTCAACAATAGGCTCACGAATTTCGGCAATGTCATTTACCGCCGGCAAATCGCTGGGGTTGTCGACCATCACCTTTTCGCCGTCTTTCTTAATCACCTCGTACACCACGGTCGGTGCTGTGGTGATTAGATCTAAGTCGTACTCGCGCTCCAAACGCTCCTGAATAATTTCCATGTGTAACATGCCCAGGAAACCAATCCGGAAGCCAAAACCCAGGGCGCCGGAATTTTCCGGCTCATAAAACAGCGATGAGTCGTTCAGGCTGAGCTTGGCCAGTGCATCCCGAAAATCTTCATAGTCGTCCGAGGATACCGGGAACACCCCGGCATATACCTGGGGTTTAATCCGCTTAAAGCCGGGCAAGGGTTTTTCAGCGCTGTTTTTGGCCAGGGTCAGGGTATCGCCAACCGGCGCGCCCTTAATTTCTTTAATACCAGCAATCACGAAACCCACTTCACCGGTTTTCAGCTCGCCGGTGTTAGTGGCTTTCGGGCTGAAAATTCCAACCTTGTCAACTTCGTATACCTGACCGGTCGACATGACCTTTATTTTGTCTTTGGTTTTAATGGCACCGTGTTTTACCCGCACCAGTGACACCACGCCCTGATAGGCATCAAACCAGGAGTCGATAATCAGTGCCTGAGTAGGCAAGTCGGCCTCGCCCTCCGGCGGTGGTATTTTCTTGACGATGGTTTCCAGCACATCTTTAATGCCAAAACCGGTTTTGGCCGAGCACTGCACGGCGCCCAGCGCTTCAATACCGATGATATCTTCAATTTCTTCAGCAACCCGCTCTGGCTCGGCTTGCGGTAAGTCGATTTTATTTAAAACCGGGATCACCTCCAGGTTCATATCCAGCGCGGTATAACAGTTAGCCACGGTTTGTGCTTCAACGCCCTGCCCCGCATCCACTACCAGCAACGCCCCTTCACAGGCCGCCAGCGAGCGACTGACCTCATAGGTAAAGTCGACATGGCCCGGCGTATCAATGAAGTTCAGCTGATAGGTGTTGCCATCGTCAGCGGTATAATTCAGGGTGACACTTTGCGCTTTGATGGTAATACCACGCTCACGCTCCAGATCCATCGAATCCAGAACTTGCTGCTGCATTTCCCGATCAGCCAGACCGCCACAATATTGAATAAGCCGGTCAGACAGAGTCGATTTACCATGGTCAATATGAGCGATGACGGAGAAGTTTCTGATGTTATTAAGTTTTGCCATGTTATCCGCAAATGTCCGAAATATACTGGGGGTACTGACAATAAGCTCAGGCGCACCGCGTAACGGTACGGCTATTGTGAGACCGATGCTGTAAAAAAATTAGGAGGAATTGTACTCTATCCGCAGACAGCTTGCTATGTGTTCTTCGCCGAAGGCTCAGCAGAGCGACTGTACTTTTGCTGTACCGAGATGTCGGGCAGCACGGCCAGAATGCTAAGTTGCTGCTGATGGGCCATTTTTGCCCCGTAATAGCGGGCAATCAACAAGCCAGCAACTGCACCCACTGCTGCAGCCAACATTACCCAATTTTCCGCCGCCTGCCAGCCAAGATGCACCAGTAACGCCGCAATTATCATTAATACCAGTGGCAGCAAATAAACCAGCAAGGCAGCAATAACCAGCTGCTGACCAGCAGTAGCAACCTTGACCTGCTCCCCCGGCAGCAGCGGTAACGCTGTCTTTACAAAGAACCGATTCTGACGGGGAGTCATGGTTTTGGCGACGATACCTGTGCCGCAGTCATCACTGGCATGACAGGCGTTACAAGTTGTCACCGGGGTGGTGCCCAGCCAGACACCGTCTGATTCAACGGCAAGCACCGTGGCTATTTGCTCAATCATTACACTGTTACCTGCAGGTCTTTATTCTTTACTAACAAATAGTATTTACTAACAAACAGTATTTGCCAGTATACAGCATTTGCTAGCGGACAGCAGCAGCCAGCCGTTCGGCCACATCAATACTGACCGGGCCAATCACCGTTATATCATGCTGTGGTGCACTTAACATGTAGATTGTGGTCGCCCCATCACGGTAGGCTTGAGTTGGCATTTGCTGACTGGGTTGGACGAACACCGATACCTGATGCAAGCCATCGGTCAGCAGCCAGTAACTTAACAGGCTTTGCTGCAACTGCGGCACAATGTGCGGATCTTCTACCAAATGGTAGCCGTCTGGTAGCCAGCCGAGCTGCATTTGATTTACCGGCAATACCGCGCCAGTCTGGCGAGCCGCCGGTTCAGGTAGTTCGCTGTCCAGCAAGCGCTGCAGATTCTCTGGCAGTTCAGGGCTGATTTGCATATGAGTAACTAACCAGCGCTCCAGCGGCGCCTGTTGCTCCGACATGATATCAATCCGCAGTGGGAAACCTGATTCAACTTCAACCCACAGCCAGTAACTATGCCGGCCGGCGTCATTAGCGCTAAGCCGCAGTAGCTGGGCGGTATGGCCCGACATAACGGAGCTGCTGCCTAATACTGCGGTGTAAAGGTTGCGAATTTGCTGACTGTCCTGGAACAAAATGGCGGGTAATTCTTTAATACTATCGCTGGTGGTGACCAGAGCGGGCCGGTCAGTTAAAAAATAATACACTACGCCGTCACGACGCAAAATATCAACGCCGTCGGCATCAAGTGGCACCAGGTGCTCAATTTCGCTATCACCCTCACGGCCGTGTTGCCAGCGAAAGGTCTCGACCTGGCCACCTTTAAATACCACAAACGAGCTGTCAAAATTATACTGTTTAACGCTCAGCTGAACCCGGTCAAATAAGGCCCAGCCTGCCTCATCGGCCCGCAGCAAGCTGCTGCACAATAACAACAGGGTGCAACACAGGCTTACTACTTTATTCATATTACTGCTCGTTTTCTTGCTCAGTTTTCGGCTGGTCCTGCGCCATCACCCTAACCTGCTGGCGGTGAGCCTGTAACAACACCTGCAATCTGCGCTGCTGCTCCTGCATTGCCTGCTGCTCCTGCTCAGCAAAGCGGGTATCAGCGGTGGTAGAACTTAAACTTACCGGCGTAGCGAACCCCCCTATCGGGTTGGTTTGTAATACCGGGCTAGGCGACATTAAGTCCTGGCCATTTGGCTGTTGATATTGTTGCACACCCAATACCGCAAACAACGCCACCCCGGCCGCGACAGCACCCTGTGCAACAGGTTTCAGCCAGCTGCCGTTCGCTGCGTATTTGATACCAGCGCCTACTTTATGCAATAAACTGCGGCTTTGCGTCAGCTGATATACCGGCTCATCCTGCAGCAACTTAGCAATATCTGCGCTGAAATCTGATGGTAACGGCACCGTTTTTTCACGCCGGAAAACAGCCGCAGCTAATTGATACCGTTCAAGCTTCTGCTGTAACTCAGGTTGCTGTAACAAAAGGTCAAGCTCAGCATCACTGATTTGCCGGTTGTCACTGGCTGCTGAGAGCCAATCCTGCTTTTCTAACGACATAATTTTTCCTGTCTGCTTGCTGTTCATTAATCCGGTTTAGCCTATCAATGGTTTTAACTGAATGTCTATCGCTTCACGTGCCCGGAAGATCCTGCTGCGCACTGTGCCAATAGGACACGCCATCACTTCTGCGATTTCTTCGTAACTTAACCCTTCAAGCTCTCTGAGTGTTATTGCGGTACGAAGTTCATCTGGTAATTTATCTATAGTGTTAAATACCACAGCACGAATTTCTTCCGACAACAGCAACCGCTCTGGCGAATCCTGCTCTTTTAACGCATCGCTGCCTTCAAAATACTCAGCATCTTCGGCATCAACATCGGTAGCAGGTGGCTTACGGCCGTTTGCTACCAGATAGTTTTTTGCACTGTTAACTGCAATCCGGTACAGCCAGGTGTAAAAGGCACTTTCTCCCCTGAACCCCGGCATTGCGCGGTATGCCTTGATAAAAGCTTCCTGTGCGACGTCTGCAACATCTCCGTGGTTAGAGACATAACGCGAGATTAAGTTCGCTATCCGGTGCTGATATTTTTTTACCAACAGATTAAAAGCAGCTTTATCGCCTTGCTGGACCCGCTGGACAATTTGCCAATCTAATTCTTGCTCGCTCATTCTGTGAGCCTGTCCCCTGTAATACCTATTAGGTCGTCGATTTTAAATGGCCCTGGTCTGGCGTTGAAGCTCTGACCGTGGCCACAATAAATAGTTCTGTTTATTATGACAAAACCGCTACAATAGTTTGATCCAACAGCCCGGCTGTCGGGTAATTGCAGCGGTAACCCCAAGGTTACCCTAACATTAAGGCTCAACTGGGATAAGTGTATCGCATGACACGACAAAATGAATATCATTGTGACGTATTAATTATTGGCAGCGGCGCTGCCGGCTTATCATTGGCGTTGCAGTTAGCTGATCATGCGAAAGTGTTGGTATTAAGTAAAGGACCCTTACGGGAAGGCTCCACTCTTTATGCCCAGGGTGGCATAGCCGCAGTATTCGATGAAAATGACAGTATTGCGTCCCACGTTAACGATACCTTAATTGCCGGTGCCGGTTTATGCGATGAGGCCGCTGTGCAATTTACAGCCGAACATGCCAAAGAGGCCATGCAATGGCTGATAGAGCAAGGCGTGCCTTTTGACCAATACCATGATACCGATGGCAGCCTCAAATATCACCTTACCCGGGAAGGGGGCCACAGCCATCGACGTATTTTGCATGCAGCAGATGCCACTGGCCAGGCGGTGCAGATAACCCTGGTTGACCAGGTAAAGCAACATCCGAATATTCAGTTGCTGGAAAATTATAACGCTATCGACTTAATTAACGGCAGTAAGCTTGGCCTGGATGCTAAACGCTGTTACGGCGCTTATGTCTGGAACAAAACCCGCGCCAAGGTAGAAACCATTAAAGCCCATTTTGTCGCGCTGGCCACCGGCGGCGCCAGCAAAGTCTACTTGTATACCAGTAACCCGGATGTTGCCAGTGGCGATGGTATCGCCATGGCTTGGCGGGCTGGTTGCCGCGTGGCTAATATGGAATTTAACCAGTTTCATCCGACCAGTTTGTATCACCCCGACGCACCAAATTTTCTGATTTCAGAGGCAATGCGGGGGGAAGGCGCCTATTTATGCCGGCCGGATGGCAGCCGCTTTATGCCGGAATTTGACGAGCGCGCTGAGCTGGCGCCACGGGATATTGTGGCCCGGGCCATTGACTATGAAATGAAACGCCTGGGCGCCAACTGTCTGTATCTGGATATCAGTCATCAGCCGAAAGATTTTATAATTGAGCATTTCCCGACAATTTACGCCAAATGTTTAAGTGTCGGTATTGATATCAGCCGTCAGCCTATCCCGGTTGTCCCTGCGGCTCATTATACCTGTGGTGGCGTGCTGACAAATCTGAATGGTCAGACCGACTTGCATAATCTGTATGCTATAGGTGAGGTAGCGTACACCGGCTTACACGGTGCCAACCGGATGGCGAGTAATTCGCTGCTGGAATGTGTTGTGTTTGCCCAGGCCGCTGCCAAACATATCCTGAGCCAGTTGGCAGCCGACGCCCGCTACGCCGACATCGCACCCTGGGATGAGAGCAGGGTCAGTGATTCCGATGAAGAAATTGTTATTACCCACAACTGGCATGAGCTCAGACTATTTATGTGGGACTATGTGGGTATTGTCCGCACCAATAAACGGTTGGAGCGGGCTTTACACCGCGTTGAATTACTGCAATCGGAAATTCATGACTACTACAGCCATTTCCGGCTAAGCCATAACTTGCTGGAGCTGCGTAATCTGGCCCAGGTTGCTGAACTGATTATCCGCTGCGCCATGGCCCGGAAAGAAAGCCGGGGCCTGCACTACAATCTTGATTATCCGAATTTACTTAGCAGCAGTAAACCTACTGTGCTAACCCCTGAACCTGGCCCCCTGAACCTGGCCATACCACCTTAGTTTCCCGGGTATTTGCCGGCTCCGGCTTGCCAGTTAAACTGATTAAGCTGGCGCGCCAGCGCCCTGTAGTCGGCAATGGTCAGCTGGTCGGCAAGCAACCACTGTAAATGCTGGTTGTTATTTTCGCTTCGCCAACGCAGTAGCAGCCCGAACTCGCTGACCAGACAGCCAGCAATAAGCTGTCCTGCCGGCTGCTCGCTTTGCCACCAGCGTAGCTGGCCATTATCTTGCAAGCTCAGCCCCTTCGCTACCGGCCCTTGCTGGTATAGATTCACCCCATACCAATACAGTATAAAAAGTAACGGTGCAGCCAACCAGAGACTAAGCGGCGGCAACGGCTGAAAAGCAAACAACATAAATAGCATTACCGCCAGCACCAGCATACCGCAACGGCGCCAGCGCGAGCGGGAAATGGCGACGTTACACCCGGACACGGTCAAGAATTAAGGTTATCAGCGCCTGCAACGACGGATCTGATGACTTGGCGTGCCCCATAAACCAGGCAAACAAATCCGGGTCGTCACATGCCAGTAACCGTTCAAAATCTTGTTTCTGTTGCAGCGATAGGGCGTCGTAACCTTCTTCAACAAAAGGCGCCAACAATACGTCCAGCTCCAGCATACCGCGACGGCACGCCCAGCGTAGGCGGGGTTTGATCATTAACTCGGTCATTTATATTCCTTACTGCCAGCTACATTATAAAGAAACGGCGATTAAACAATTCTGCCGCTTTGGGGTTGAGCTTTTCACTGCAGCCCCAATGTTACAACTATCTACGCTTTGGTGATACTTTTGGTGACATAAACAATGCATACATCCTGGTTAACCGCAAAGAGTTACGGCCAATTATCAAATCAGGTTCAGGGTGCTTTTATTGCCCCCTTGCCTGCGTTCGACATTATCCGGGTCAGCGGTGCTGATAATCGCAAGTATTTGCAAAGCCAGACTACCTGTGATCTCGACGAGTTAAGCAACGACACCTTTCTCCGGGGCGCCCATTGTGATGCCAAGGGTAAAACCTGGTCAGTATTTCATTTGTTGCAACACCATGAAGAGCTGCTTATTGTTGCTTTTCGGGACGAGCTGAGCGCATCCGTTGCCCAATGGCAGAAATTTGGCGTGTTTTCCAAAGTGAGCTTTGAATCCGGGCAGGATGATTTTGCCACACTGGGTATTGGCGGTGCAGGTGCTGAGGCATTAGTCAGCCAGCTTGGCTTTAAATTGCCAGACGGCAATGGTAGGCTAAGCCGCCATAATGACGGGGCAGTATTACAGTTGGCAGATCAGCATTTCATGTTGATCTTGCCTAAAGCTGATGCAATAACCTTGCTGGATAGCGATTATCCGCTGGCAGCACCTACCCTGTGGTTAAAGCAGCATATTTTGCATGGACTGTGTTATCTGGAACAGCCGCTGATTGGCGAATTTGTACCACAAATGCTTAACTTACAGGCGGTAGATGCCATCAGTTTTACCAAAGGTTGTTACCTTGGCCAGGAAACGGTAGCCCGGATGAAGTATCTGGGCCGCAATAAGCGCGCTGCCTGGATCCTGCAGGCTGATACTGACGAAGCACCAGCCGCAGGCTGTGATATCGAACAACAGTTTAACGACAACTGGCGCCGGGTGGGCCAGGTTATTAACGCAGTGAATATCAATAACCAGCTTTGGTTAATTGCGGTGCTGCCTAATGATATAACGCCGGCAGACTCGTTACGGTTAAAGTCCGACAGTGCACCGGCACTGCAGTTACTGCCGTTACCTTATCCTTTAAGTTAAAGAGGTTTTCATGACCATTTCACAAGACAAAGTCGTCGCCATGCATTACACCGTTACCGATCCGGACGGTAACAAACTGGATTCATCTGTTGATGGCGAGCCTTTGGTATTTTTGTTTGGCCATGGCGCATTAATCCCCGGCCTGGAAAAAGCCTTAGCAGGCAAAGCGGTTGGTGACAGTTTTACTGCAACCATTGCGCCGGAAGACGCCTACGGCGAGCGCCACGATCAATTAGTGCAATCTGTACCTAAAACTATGTTTGAAGGTATGGACGTAGCGCCGGGCATGCGTTTTCGCGCAGCAGGCCCCGATGGTCGTGAGCAATCAGTGATCATCCTGGATGTGACTGAAGAAGAAGTCGTCGTTGATGGCAACCATCCATTATCGGGCATCCAGCTGAGCTTTGACGTTGAAGTACTGAAAGTACGTGAGGCAACAGAAGAAGAATTAGCCCACGGCCACGTCCACGGTATAGAGGGTGACGAAAGTCATTAATGCATTGACATTAATGTAATTAGTACCAAAACCGCAGCCTGTAGTTGCGGTTTTGCTTTTTTTGGCCGCGACGAAAACCTTGACAGCAGCGACAAAGCACCCTATTTTGACCGCTTGTTCTGTTTTTAACCATTGTAAAAGCTGTTATATCAGATGAAAGATCGCATTATTATCTCGGTATCGAGCATCAATGGTACCCGCCACTTTAGTGTCAGCAAGCTGTTTAAACGCAATGCAGTGATTAGCTTATGGCTAATCCTGTTTACTGTAATTATCACCGCTGCGGTCATTGATTATCTGCTGAAGACTGTAGACCACACCAAAAATCAACATCAGCTGCTGGCAGCACAAGCGGAGCAGCTCAGTTCAGAGATCAACCAACTCAGCCAGACCCGCGAGCAGTTACAGCAGGAGCTGGCGATTAAGCAGGATGAAATGCTGCAGGTCAGCAACCGGCTGGGGGAAATTGAACTGACCCTTGGTCTGGAGCAACAATTCCCGCAGGATTTAGAGGCCAGGCTGGATACGGCAACCGTTAATTCCAGTGCCAAAATGGCGATGTTGCAGCTGGTTCCCAACGGCTCACCGCTGGAGTTCCGCCGGCGCTCTTCCCGTTTTGGTGTGCGTACCCATCCAATTATGGGCAAACAACAGCACCACAATGGCATCGATTTATCTGCTAACCGTGGTACACCAATTTACGCGCCGGCAGATGGCGTGGTTGAAGTGGTCCGCCCCAGCAAAAATGGTTATGGCAACTTACTCAAAATTCGGCATGCCTTTGGTTTTTCGACGCTTTATGCTCACTTAGATGAATTTAAAGTTGCCAATGGTCTGTTTGTCCATAAGGGCCAGTTAATTGCCACCTCAGGAAATACCGGTAATTCAACGGCACCGCATCTACACTATGAGATACACTTTTTAGACCGGTCACTTAACCCACAAAACTTTATGGATTGGGATGCTAATAACTTTGACCTGGTATTCGAAAAAGAACGGAGCATTAAATGGGATTCTTTAGTAACGATGCTGCAAACCAAAGCAAGCACACAACTACAACTGTCATCGCTGCGGGATGCTCAATTATCGGAAGCCTCCGATTAAGCTGCGATATGCAGGTAGATGGCTATGTCGAAGGGGTCATTACCAGTGAAAAGACCCTGATTATCAGCGCTGCCGGCCGGGTTAAAGCCCAGGTCACTGCTGACAAAGTAATTATTAATGGCTTATTTGACGGTGAATTATTTGCGAACACGGTAGAAATTTTACCTCAGGGCAAGGCAATGGGTATTATTCACAGTGACGATCTATGCATCGAGCGTGGTGGCAGCTTTATCGGTGAAACCCAACGCACCGCTCAGGATCAGGTGGTCAGTCTGGCCAAACCTGAGCAGGACGATGCTGCAACTGAGAACCGGATTGAGAACAAAGCCTGAACAAAAAAACGACAACACCCTAAGTTAACTTCTGCTATAATGCCGCCCCTTTGCAGGCGGCGTCCTGTTTTTAGTTACAGGATCATATTGTGTCTGACCACTCTTTTAACCAACTGGCCCTGCCAGCGCCCTTGCTGGAATGCCTAACCAGTCTCGAATACCTGCAGATGACACCGGTACAGGCGCAAAGTCTGCCCGCAATTCTAGAGGGCAAAGATGTGATAGCCCAGGCTAAAACCGGCTCAGGTAAAACGGCGGCTTTCGCGCTGGGTTTATTGGCAAAACTAGACGTAAAACGCTACCGGGTTCAAAGCCTGGTGCTGTGCCCTACCCGCGAACTGGCAGAGCAGGTTGCTGCTGAAATTCGCAAGCTGGCCCGCAATATTCACAATATTAAAGTATTGACCCTGTGTGGTGGCGTACCTAACCGCAGCCAAATCGTCTCGCTCGAACATGGTGCCCATATTGTAGTTGGCACTCCTGGCCGGATCCTTGACCATCTGCAGCAGCAACGACTGGATCTGAGCAATTTAACAACTCTGGTACTGGATGAAGCTGACCGGATGCTGGAGATGGGTTTTGCAGATGCTCTAAATGCCATTCTCGCTGACGTACCGGCAGTAAGACAAACGCTGCTTTTCAGTGCTACTTTTGATAAAGCCGTACGCCAGATTGCCGATTCCATTATGCAGACTCCTGTAAGCGTAACGGTTGCAAGCCCCCATACTCAAAGTAGTATTGAGCAACAGTTTTATCAGCTAGACGGAGTAAGCCGGGCCGACGCGGTAAAATTGCTGCTACACCGCTTTGTACCAACCAGTACTGTGGTATTTTGTAATACCAAACGGGAAACACAGGAATTAGCTGACACCCTAAAGCAAGCCGGGGTCAGTGTTATCGCCCTGCATGGCGATTTAGAGCAGCGTGACCGGGAACATGCGTTGCTTAAATTCAGTAATAACAGCGTCAGTGTGTTAGTTGCCACCGACGTTGCTGCCCGCGGCCTGGATATCGACAAACTGGATTTAGTCATTAACTATCAGCTGGCCCATGATGTTGCGACTCATACCCACCGCATTGGCCGCACCGGGCGTGCCGGTAACAGCGGGCTGGCTTGTTCACTGCTAAGCGCAGACGACGGCCAGAAACTGGCGGCGCTGGCTGAGCAACTAAGCCTTGAGATCACAGCCCAGCCGTTACCTGACAACTCGGTACTGAGCCAGAAATTACCAGAACCTGCCATGCAAACGCTGCAAATTGATGGCGGCAAAAAACACAAATTACGCCCGGGTGATATTGTCGGCGCCCTGACCAGCGGCGGCCAGATTGTGTTTGCCGACATTGGTAAAATTCAGATGCTGGATACTGTAGCCTTTGTTGCGGTTAACCGTAAGGTGGCTAAACAAGCATTAGCGCTTTTAAACGACGGTAAAATGAAAGGCAAAAAGTACCGGGTCTGGCGACTGTAACCGCAAACCCGGCTGGGATGTAAAGCTGAATTAATGGTTAGCGGGTTATTGGTTCAGCTTGCAATAAGGTATTAATCCAGCGCTGTTCCGTAATGAAATTCCAGTGCCAGTTTTGCCATTCATCACCCAATCCTGCTTCGACAATTTGCTCGTTAGTTAAGCCTTTAGCTTGCTGCTGCTCTACTATTTCCAGAGTTTTAACCATCATCTGATGAAAGCGCTGCAGCCCGGCTTTATCAGTCAGCTCACCGTGCCCTGGAACAACCTTAGTATTATCATCGATGTTGTCTAATACATAGGCTACGTTGGCAATATAGCCGCGAACCGAGCCGCCGTTATTTAAATCAATAAAGGGAAATCGCCCCTCAAACATCATATCACCCATATGCACCACGTTTTTATCGTCAAACCAGACAACAATATCACCATCAGTGTGGCTGGGTGGCAGATATTCCAGGCGAATTTTCTGACCGTTCAGGTTCAGGCTTAATTGGGTTTTAAAGGTTTCGGTGGGTAAGCCGGCGCGCGGAAACGTTTCGTCCTCACTCAGGCGTTTCAGCACATTGGCATGCGCAATAATCCGCTTGGGTTTTAACGCACTGTTGCCGTTGACATGATCAGCATGTAAATGGGTGTTGATTAGCGTGCCCAGCGCTTTTCCGTCACTGAGTTCGACTAATTTGGCATTAATCTTATCGGCCAGTTCCGCAAACTGAGCATCAATCAATATCACTTCATTATCGTTTACCAACGCCGCCATATTACCACCGGAACCGGTCAGCATGTACAGGTTGTCAGCCAGTGGTGTGGCGTTAATCTCAACGTTAGCAAAGCGGTTAGCCAGTGCAGGCAGGCTCATCACCAGCAGCAGGATCAGGGTGTAGGGTTGTAACCTTGGCATCGTTATTATCCTTAGTACAGGTTATATCAATAAAATGCAGGCAGCTTACAGTTGTAAGCGCCTGTTCACTTAATAGCTTAACCTATACGCAGCGATCCACCATTCAGATGATTTTATTATCTTGCCAGTATTTCTCTTTCTGCAACCGTTTCTGTCTTTTTTCACAGGGTTTATCGCAATCACACGCTTTATCAATATTAAGCTCGCCCAGGCCGCCACAACTTCCGGCCAGGGTTTTACGCTGGACAATAACGCCCACTGCCATCGCTAAAACCACCACCAGAAATAAACCAAAGGTAAATATAAATACCGCCATCGCTTACCTCACTTCGTCAGCTAAAAAGGGTTGAAACGCGTCACTGACCAGCTCGCTGTAGCCCTCGTCAGTTTTAATAATCAACAATGCAGCAAGCTGATGCTGATTAGCAAATTGTATCGCTTCTTCTGCGCTCATAATATGTAACGCTGTAGCATAACCGTCAGCGGTCATGCTGCTTGGATGAATAACCGTACTGGACACTGTTCGATGCTGAACTGGCTCAGCTGTGCGCGGATCGATCAAGTGAGAATAGCGAATACCGTCCTGTTCAAAATAATTACGGTAATCCCCTGAGGTGGCAATCGCCATATCACCCGGGGCGATAATCCTTTGCACCGCCCGGTCTCCCGCCACCGGTTTCTCAATCGCTACCCGCCATTCCCGGTCAGGTTTACGGCCGTTAACCCGCATTTCACCGCCAATATCCACCATATAATCCGTGATACCTGCTGCCTCCAGAATTTCAGCTAACCGGTCGACGCCGTAACCTTTGGCAATGGTCGATAAGTCGAGGGCTAAGCGGGCATCTGTTTTCACCAGCTGATTAGCATCAAGGCTGATTTTATCAAGGCCAACATAGTCACTGACAAGCCGCAGTTGCTCAGGCTCAGGACGCTCAGTAATCCGACCTGCAGCACCAAACCCCCACAGTTCGACCAGAGGTCCGACAGTAATATCCAGTACTCCTCCCGTCTGCTGGCCTATTCTTATAGCTTCGGCAATCACTTTGGCTGTTTGTTCACTTAGCGTATAAGGCTCTGTGGTTTGCTGCAGGTTAAACTGCATCAGCTCTGATTCAGCTCGGTAAGTCGACATTAAATCGTTAATCAGCTCCAGCTCCTGCTCCAGCTGTTGTTGCAAAGCCTGATTATCCACTGGCTGCACACTGAAGAACTTGACGCTGTAGGTCGTGCCCATGGTGTTACCGTGCAGCTCCTGCTCCTGTGGCAACTTAGCCGCGGGTGAACAGCCACCTAGCCACAAGCTTATAAAAGCTAACCAGATAAACGAAAAAGGGTGGACACGTTTCATCATATTTCCTGATAACATTCCTGAAAAATTTCCTGCTTAAGCAGCGACCAACACGGCTAATAACATAAAAGGGGCAACGCAGAACGTTACCCCCTTTTAATATATCTAAGGTTGTACTGAGTTAACCGCCGAAATCATCAAGCAGTATATTGTCGTCTTCAACCCCTAAGTCTTTCAGCATGTTGATAACCGCTTTGTTCATCATTGGCGGTCCGCACATGTAAAATTCACAATCTTCCGGCGCTTTGTGGTTTTTCAGGTAGTTTTCATAAATGACGTTATGAATAAACCCGGTATAACCATCCCAGTTATCTTCCGGCTGCGGGTCTGACAAGGCAACATGCCACTCGAAGTTGTCGTTCTCAGCCGCCAGCATATCGAAATCTTCCACGTAGAACATTTCACGCTTAGAACGTGCGCCATACCAGAAGCTGATTTTACGCTTCGATTTTAAGCGACGTAACTGATCGAAAAGGTGTGAACGCATCGGCGCCATACCCGCACCACCACCGATAAATACCATTTCAGCATCAGTGTCTTTGGCAAAGAACTCACCAAATGGCCCTGAAATCGTCACTTTGTCACCTTCTTTCAGGCTCCAGATGTAAGACGACATCTTACCGCAAGGCAGGCTCAGATTATTCGGCGGTGGCGTCGCAATCCGCACGTTCAGCATAATAATGCCTTCCTCGTCCGGATAGTTGGCCATCGAGTAAGCACGGATGGTTTCCTCATCAACTTTCGACTCTAAGCTGAAGAAATTGAAGCGTTCCCAGTCACCACGGAATTTTTCCGGAATATCAAAGTCTTTGTACTTAACATGGTGCGGCGGCGCTTCAATCTGGATATAACCACCGGCGCGGAATGGTACTGACTCACCATCCGGAATCGCCATTTTCAGCTCTTTAATAAAGGTTGCCTTGCTATCATTAGAGATAACTTCGCAATCCCATTTTTTGATACCAAAGATTTCTTCTTCAACTTCAATTTCCATATCAGATTTAACCGCAACCTGACAGGATAACCGGCAACCTTCGCGCGCTTCACCTTTAGTGATATGGCCCATCTCAGTTGGCAGTATTTCGCCCCCACCTGATTTAACATGGACCCGGCACTGACCACAAGAGCCACCGCCACCGCAGGCAGAAGACAGGAAAATACCATTGTCTGCTAATGCACCCAGCAATTTACCACCCGCTTTGGTTTTGATGGCTTTGTCCGGGTCGTGATTAATACTAATCGTAATGTCGCCGCTTTCCACCAACTTGGATTTTGCTGCCAGGATAATAAACACCAGCATTAAAACCACTATGGTGAACATGCCAACGCCAAGATATATCTCTTGCATTATATATTCCCTCTACTGCTTTACAGTGAAACGCCAGAGAAAGACATAAAGCCTAGCCCCATTAAACCCACTACCAGAAAGGTAGACCCTAAGCCGCGTAAACCAGCGGGTATATCAGCATACTTTAACTTCTCACGGATGCCTGCCAGCAAGGTAATCGCCAACGCCCAGCCAACACCGCTACCCAGACCGAATACTACACTCTCACCGAAGTTATAGTCACGCTCAACCATAAAGGCTACCGCACCAAAAATAGCGCAGTTAACGGTAATCAAAGGCAGGAAGATACCCAGGGCGTTGTACAGTGCCGGGAAGAACTTATCTAAAGTCATTTCCAGAATTTGCACCAGCGCGGCAATAACCCCGATATAGGTTAAGAAGCCGAGAAAGCTTAAGTCTGCTTCAGGAAAGCCTGCCCAGGATAACGCGCCTGGTGCCAGTAACAGGTTAAACACCAGATTGTTAACCGGTACCGAAATTCCCAGTACCACAATTACCGCAACCCCTAGACCGAAAGCGGTTTTAATTTTCTGTGATACCGCTATAAAGGTACACATCCCCAGAAAGAACGATAGCGCCAGGTTCTCAATAAAGACGGCACGCACAAATAAGCTTAAGTAATGTTCCATTTGCTGCTCCTTATGCCTTCTCTACTTGTTCCGGACGATATGTCCGCAACACCCAGATAAATAGTCCGATAATAATAAAAGCACTGGGTGCAATCAGCAGGAAACCCATTGGCTGGTACCAGCCGCCTTCGCTCAGCAATGGCATAATTTGCACGCCGAACAGTGAACCTGAACCACCTAACTCGCGGATAAAAGCGACGACCAGCAGCACCACGCTGTAGCCCAAACCATTACCAATACCATCTAAAAAGCTCATGCCAGGTGAACTTTTCATAGCGTAGGCTTCAGCCCGGCCCATTACGATACAGTTGGTAATTATCAGGCCAACGAATACTGATAGCTGCTTAGCCAGATCGTAAGCAAAGGCCTTCAGGAACTGATCCACCACGATTACCAGCGAGGCAATAATGGTCATTTGCACAATGATCCGCACGCTTGATGGAATGTGATTGCGTATCATAGAGATAAAAAGGTTTGAAAATGCAACTACGAAAGTCAGTGCAAAGCACATTACCAATGCAGTATCCATCTTAGTGGTAACTGCCAGCGCTGAACAAATACCCAATACCTGTAATGCTATCGGGTTGTTGGCGAAAACGGGCCCAAACAGGACCGTTTTAATCTCTTTTGCATTAGCCATTGTTTAAGGCTCCTTGACGCACTTTGGCTAAGAAAGGTCCGAAACCGTTCTCGCCAATCCAAAAAGTAAAGGTATTTTGCACCCCATTTGCGGTTAGAGTTGCGCCCGACAAACCGTCAACCTCGTAGTCGGAGTCTGGGTTCGCGTTACCTGGTTTTTTCACTTCCAGGCCAACCACACCACCGTCTTTCGTCAGCTTTTTACCTTTAAATTGCGCCTTCCAGCGCTCATTCTCAATTTCCGCACCTAAACCCGGCGTTTCACCTTGCTCATAATAGTTGAGGCCAATGATGGTATTGCCATCTGGCTGTAATGCCAGAAAAGCATGCATCGTTGACCATAAACCATAGCCATGAACCGGCAGTACTACCGATTGCAGATTACGGTCTTCATCATATGTAAGGTAAACCGGAGCAAGCTCAGCAATCCGGCGAATTGACGCCACATCCGTTGCGCCATCCAATGCAGTGCTTTGCTCAGGGTCTTTCATTGCCCGGCGGTAATCATAGGCTTTGGCACAGGCTTTATCGCAGTCGGCCACGATTTCACCTGTTTCCAGATTAACCAGCCGCGATTCAACATGTTTTTCAAACTTTTCAGCAATTTCCTGTGGCGAAGCTTTGCCTTCAATCAGGCCGACGCTGCGCAAAATGTTTACCTGAGAATCCAGTAGTTTATTCTGGTTCTGCTTCGGTCGCAGTTGCACTGCAGCGGTAGACACCACGATAGCGCAAACTAAACACAAGGAAACTACTACAATCAGCGTTTTGCTGATGGTGTCATTATTACTAGACATTGCGTGCCAGCCTCCGCTTAATATTGGCCTGAGCCACGAAGAAATCGAATAAAGGTGCAAACAGGTTAGCAAACAGGATGGCCAGCATCATGCCTTCCGGGTAGGCCGGGTTAGCAACGCGGATCATAATCACCATAAAGCCGATTAAAATGCCGTAGGCCCATTTGCCCTGATTGGTAAAGGATGCTGAAACCGGATCGGTTGCCATAAAGAACATCCCGATAGCAAACCCACCCAATACCAGATGCCAATGCCAGGGCATAGCAAACAGCGGGTTGGTGTTTGAACCGATAGCGTTAAACAGGTAGCTGGTTAAGATCATCCCGATCATCACACCCAGCACGATACGCCAGGAAGCAATACGGAAGTAAATTAATGCTAAACCACCCACTAACAAGGCCAGTACTGAGGTTTCACCGACTGAGCCAGGAATAAAACCTAAGAAGGCATCCCACCACAATTCGGTATTGGCACCATAATCCAGTTCGCCCATTTGTGCTTTACTTAACCAGGTAGCACCTGAGTAACCATCGGCTACAGTCCATACGGCGTCACCGGATATTTGTGCCGGATAAGCAAAAAACAGGAAAGCACGGCCAGCAAGCGCCGGATTCAGGAAGTTACGGCCCGTACCACCAAATACTTCTTTGGCCACAACGACACCGAAGGTAATACCCAGCGCAACCTGCCATAACGGAATGGTTGCCGGCAGGATCAGTGCAAAAAGAATTGAACTGACAAAAAAGCCTTCGTTGATTTCATGCTTACGCACCGAAGCAAACAAGACCTCCCAGAAACCACCAACGATGAAGGTTACGGCGTATATTGGCAAAAACCAGACGGCACCATAAAACATCTTGCCGGCCCAGCCTGACGCTTCAGTCAAATTACCGCCCAGCATCTGGAATATCGCAACCTGCCAGGTATCAGGTGTGCCATAACCGGCTACCAGCGCTTCTACCGCCTGATGGCCAATATTGTACATACCGAAAAATAATGCCGGAAACAGTGCCAGCCAGACAAAAATCATGATTCGCTTCAAATCAATACTGTCGCGAACATGAGTGCCATTTTTGGTAACTAAACCAGGGGTATAGAAGATAGTCGCGGCAGCTTCATACAGCGCGTACCACTTCTCATACTTACCGCCTTTCTCAAATTGCGGTTCAATGCGCTCTAAAAAATGCTTTAAACTCATGGTTAGCCTTCCTTCTGGATGGTCGTCAAGCAGCTGCGCAGAATTGTGCCGTAGTCGTATTTGCCAGGGCATACAAAAGTACACAGCGACAAATCTTCTTCGTCTAACTCCAGGCAACCCAGGGTTTGGGCGCTGTCGGTATCACCGGACACCAGGTCCCGTAACAACAAGGTTGGTAATACATCCAGCGGCATTACCCGCTCATAATTACCAATTGGCACCATAGCCCGCGATGAGCCATTAGTGGTCGTTGTCATATTGAACAGGCGTTTGGGGCTCAAATGCGACAGATAAGCACGCGTTACCGAGAACTTCGTGGCGCCAGGGGCAATCCAGCCAAGGAATTCTTTTTCATACCCTTCGGCCAGTACTGATACCTGATTGTGATAGCGACCTAAGTAGCCATGCACACCGTGCGCACTGCTTCCTGCCAGCACTGAACCTGAAATAATACGGTTTTTACCGTCATTAAGTTCATCGGCAGTCAGTTCTGCTAAGGATGCCCCGAGTACCGTTTTTACTAAACGTGGTGATTTCACTACAGGACCGCACAATGCCACCACCCGGTTAGCATCCAGCTCACCGCTTAAAAACAACTTTGCCATGGCAATGACGTCTTGATAACCGATATGCCATACCACTTTTTTCATGCTCACCGGCTCTAAAAAGTGAATATGGGTTCCGACTAAGCCGGCAGGATGCGGGCCGTCAAATTCTGCCACTTCAACTACAGAACTGGTTGGCACTGCGCTGCCGGCTTTTTTGGTCAGGTAAACTTTACCATCGGTCAGCTTGCTCAGCAGCGTCAGCCCCTGAGTAAAGGCCTCTGCTTCTGCATTAATAATAACAGTAGGATCGGCCGCCAATGGATTGGTATCCATGGCATTGACAAAAATAGCACGAGGCGTGCTGTCAATCGCCGGGATCTGACTGAATGGCCGGGTGCGCAATGCCGCCCACAGGCCTGATTCAACCAGATTTTCAGTGACTTGCTCACGGCTTAAACCGGCAAGCTGGTCACTGCTGTAGCGCTTGAATTGCTCTGCGTCATCGCCACTAACCGCAATAACCACTGATTGCAATACCCGCTTGGCACCGCGGTTAATTTCTTTGACGGTACCGGCAAGTGGCGCAGTAAATTTAACACCAGGGTTTTTCTTGTCTTCGAAAAGCACCTGGCCTTTTTTTACGGCATCACCTACTTCGACCGCCATTGTCGGACGCATGCCCACATACTCTTCGCCCAAAACGGCGACGGTAGTAATGGCGTTACCCGTACTTATCTCTTGTTTAGGACTGCCTGCAAGGGGAATGTCCAAGCCTTTTTTGAGTTTTATCATACGTACTTGCACTACTATTTTGGGAAGAAACCGGGTCTAGTTTTTCAGCTGCAGCGAACGCAGCGCACCTGATTTTGCTAATCCAGCCAACAAGGCGATTAATTTTTAACCAGATACACGTATTAAAGTCGCGAATTCTAACATTAAAGCCAGCGGCTATCCATGGTACAGCGTAAAATTATCAGCAAAATGATTACTGCCTGGCTCTGCTGAAAATGCTGACTACGGCCAGTACTAATCTCCGCTGAAAGCGCTCCGATGCTGGGTTTGCCAGTTAGCGTCGCTTACTTAGTTGCAAAATAAAGCCGCCCAAAGGCGGCTTGTCAATACGACTAATTAGCCAGATTGGCCAATGGCACGGCAGGCGTAACATCGGCATCGTAATCAACACCAGCAAAGCCAAAGCCGAATAAATGTAAAAATTCAGTATGGTAGCCATGATAATCAGTCAGGCTGTCAATGGTATCAGTGCTTACCTGTTGCCACAGTGCGGCAACTTTATCCTGCACCTCGTCAGCCAGCTCCTTACCATCCATCCGCAACCTGCCGGCGTCATCCAGCGTTGGTGTGTCGCTATATAATCCCTGGCGAAATAAACCATTAATCTGTTCAATACAGCCTTCATGACTACCCTGCTGTTTCATTACCCGATATAACAGGGAAATATACAACGGCATAATTGGAATGGCTGAACTGGCCTGAGTAACCAGCGCTTTTAATGAAGCGACATAGGCTTTGGCTTTAACATCGCTAAGCTTGTTGCGAATTGCCCCCGCTGCCCGATCTAAATCTTCTTTAGCCCGACCAATGGTGGCTTTACCATAAATTGGCCAGGTCAGTTTTTTACCAATGTAAGTGTATGCCACAGTCTGACAGTTGTCGGCCAATACGCCGGCCGCGTGAAGCTGATCTAACCAGCGCTCCCAGTCTTCACCGCCCATGACTTTAACGGTGTTGAAAATCTCATCATCGTTAGCGGGTTCAACCGAGACTTCTTCAATTTCCCGCTTGGTCGTATTCAGGTTTTTGGCGGTGTACGCCTGGCCAATAGGTTTTAGTACCGAGCTGTAAACTTCACCAGTTACCGGGTCTTTGCGCCGTGGGGCGGCAAGGCTATACACCACTAAATCGATTTTACCCATTTCACTGCGGATAAGATTAATGGCTTCGGCTTTTAACTCGTCGGTAAAGGCATCACCATTGAGATGTTTGTTCCATAAGCCTTCTGCTCCGGCTGCCTGTTCAAAGGCAGCAGTGTTGTACCAGCCGGCGGAACCGGTTTTGTTTTCGGTAGGGGCTTTTTCAAAAAAGATACCCAGGGTGTTTGCGCCGGAACCAAATGCAGCGGTAATTCTTGATGCCAGACCATAACCGGTTGATGCACCTATAACCAATACATTTTTCGGGCCATTAGCTACAGGTCCCTGCTGTTTTACATAGCTAATCTGTTGCCTTACATTCTCAGCACAGCCCACCGGATGAGCGTTAGTACAAATAAAACCACGAATTTTCGGTTGAATAACCATAAGAAGTCCTGCTGTTAGCTCGCTAAAAAATTACGCTAGTGTAAAACTTTAACGCAGAAAACAGGTCTGATCAGCCTGTTTATTTTATTTTAGGCTAAATTCAGCTAATAAATTCGTGGTTTACGTTAAATAATTGCTTTGTCGGCTTTACTGCCGCCGAAGCATTTGGGCGAGACTGGCGGCTTTTCGGCGTAATACTCGTACCACTCAGATGGCGTATAAGTGTGCAGTGCCAGCGCATGAATTTTCTCTGCCAGCTCTTCAGCAACTATGGCATTAACAGCCCGGTGGCGTGCCAGTAAACGCATACCATCGAATGCCGGTGTGACTATTACCACTTTAAAGTGTGATTCAGAACCAGCAGGCACATTATGGTTACTACTTTCGTTAATGACCTCAAGGTGCACCGGCTCAAAGGCACTAAGCAGTTTTTGTTCTATTGCAGTGTGAATCAGCATTTTTCTCATTCCCTGAACTGGACGTTAAATTGATCTTAGTAAAGCAGCCAGCGATTGTCGCGCGCTATTTCTATTTACATCACACATATCAGGCTAACGAACTGGCCAGCCTACTAAAAATAATTTTATCTAACCCGGTGGCGTAATATACCGAAAAGTAAGGTTTAGCCTTGGGGTTGCCACCCGGCTTTGCTTTGGCAGGCGATGCTGCCAATACTGCTGACAATCTCCGGCCATCAGCAGCAAACTGCCATGGTCCAGCTGCAGTTGCAGTTGGTGCCCTCGCTGCCGGTGCTGTAAATCAAAGCGACGGGCTGCACCTAAACTGAGCGAGGCAATAACCGGAGCCCGGCCTAACTCAGGCTCATTATCTGCATGCCAGCCCATGTGATCCTGGCCATTGGCATACAGATTAAGCAGTACACAATTAAACGGCCGGCCAACAACATCACTAAGCTCTGTCGCCAAATGCCGGACCTCAGGATGCCATGACGCAGGGATAAAGCGCACTCCGGAATACTTATAGCTGCAATGCGGATCACCCATCCATACCTGGCGCCGTGGTATGCTGACCGTTTTACCATAGATCCGGATTTGTTCCTGACGCCAGGACAATTCAGTGGTTAACTGAGCCTGTATAATGGCCGCTCTACCAGCGGATAACCAGGCCGGCCAAAGCGTAATGGCAGCGTCAGGTAATAAAAACTGTTGTGCTTCAGCTTTGCGGTTGTCGCTCTGCGCCTTGCGTGTCAAAATGCGGTTCTCTCTGCTAAAACGTTGGCAATATGAATACCCAATTTCAGTTTGGTCAGATCAGCCTGACTCTCCACCGCTGGCCACTAGATCAGCCTAATCACAGTTTACAAGCCTGGGATGCGGCTGACGAACTACTGATAGAAGCGGCTCATGCAGCTATAGTCGACTATACTGCAACCCATATGGCATCCCCTCATATATTATTGCTTAACGATAGTTTTGGCGCTCTGTCATGCGCGTTGGCTACCTGCCAGCAAACCAGCAGCAGCGACTCTTTTCTGGCACAGCAAGCGGTACATTATAACCGGACAGCAAATAATATTGAGCACGCCCAGTTTAGCATGATCAACAGCCTGGAGCCGCTGCCTGGAAATGCTGACATCGTGTTATTGAAGCTGCCAAACAATCATAGCTATTTACGTTTTATGCTACGTCAGCTGGCCGCTGTGGTTCGCCCTGAAACGATTATTCTGGCAGCCGCGAAGGCCAAAGAGATCAATCGCAATGTGCTGGACATCTTTAACCGACAACTGGGTCCGGCCGAGGCATCACTGACCGTCAAAAAATGCCGGCTAATTCGCTGTCAGCCCGAGCCCGGCAAGCCCCAACCAAATTTTCCGCTGCAGTGGCCACTGGAAGATACTGACTTTACTTTGATAAACCACGCCAATGTCTTCGCCCGGGAAAAACTTGATTTAGGCGCCCGGTTTTTCCTGCAACACTTACCACAAGATACTGCAGGGCAGCGGATTATTGATTTAGGCTGTGGTAATGGTGTGCTCGGCCTGATGCTGCTTGCGAAACAACCCGACAGTAACGTGGTATTTACTGATGAGTCTTATATGGCCGTTGCGTCTGCCAAAGCCAATATTGAGCTAAACCTGCCACACTGCCTGGGTAATAGCGAGTTTATGGTTGATGATTGTCTGGCCGGTCAGCAGGAACAAAGCATAGATCAGATCATCTGTAACCCGCCTTTTCATCAGCAACATACTGTTACCACGCATATCGCAACTCAAATGTTTACCCAGGCTAAGCGGGTATTGAAACAGGGCGGCCGGTTGCGTATTGTGGCTAATCGTCATCTCAATTATCAGCAGCAATTGCAGCGGCTGTTTGGCCATTGTCAGCAGTTAGCTGCAAATCCAAAATTTGTGATACTAGAAGCGATTAAAAGGAGCTAACCAGATGCGTAACCTGTTGCTGTGTTTATTGTTGCTCGCTGGCTGTGCCAGCAAACCACCGCAGTTAATTGTCAGCCCTCAGGTGTTCTGGCCACAAGCGCCCTCGCTGACGCAAAGCACCTTCAGCTTTTATTTACTGGACCAGCGCTCCAGCATGAATACTTTGGTAATTCAGCGCGGTGATACCAGTCAGGGCTATGCAACAGCCAATGATCTGAGAGCCGAGCTGGAGCAAACTGTCGCCGATGCATTAACCGCACGGGGTGCCAGCTTAACGAATCAGAGTGAGCGCTCGCTTACTATTCAGATTAATCAGCTACAGGCCAGAGTAAACCAGCGACCTCTTGATCATGAAGTAGTAAACCGGGTAACAATGACGGTGCTGGTGCAGCATAATGGCAATAGTTTTTCAAAAGCGTATAGCGGTGACAGCCGTCAAATAGCACCGTTTCGGGCTGATATTGCGGTAATTGAACGCGAGCTCAGGGTGCTAACCGAACAGGTACTTACCGATTTACTGCGCGATGAAAGCTGGCAAAATCAGATCAGAGGATAAAATGATGCGATTGTGGTTATTTGCAATTATCTTACTTTGGGCCATGCCATTACAGGCTGGTAAATTTATGCAACCAGATAACCTGTATCCCAGGGTGCAACTGGAAACATCGCAAGGCAACATAGTGGTGGAACTTGACCGCAGCCGGGCCCCTCTCACCGTTAATAATTTCTTAAGTTATGTCAAAACCAATGCCTATAACAACACGGTTTTTCATCGGCTGATTGCCGATTTTGTGGTGCAGGGCGGCGGCTATAATATGCAGTTTACTGAAATTGAACAGGGCAAAACCATTTTCAATGAATCTGGTAATGGTTTAAAAAACCAGTACGGCAGCATTGCCATGGCACGGTTGTCTGACCCGCACAGTGCCAGCAGTCAGTTTTATCTCAATCTTGCCGATAATGACAGCCTCGACCCCGGCTCCCGTTGGGGGTATGCCGTATTTGGCCGGGTAGTCAGCGGCTTTGACGTGCTGGACAAAATTAATGCCCTGGAAACTGAAACCAGCGAAAAGCTCGGCTGGCCTGATGTTCCGCGTGAACCCTTGCTGTTAAAAACGGTACGCTTACTGCCAACCGAATAAAACCGGCTATACTTGCCTTAATTGTTGTACTGTTTTGCAACAGTTGAGGCAGGCAATGTCAGAGCGGTTTATTGAACTAAAATCTCAGCAGCTGGTGTACTATGTATCCGGCTTTTTGCGTGGTCGGCTGGCCCATCAGGAATTGCATCTGTTTATCTGGGATACCCTGGAAGAATGGTCGCAATTTCAGTTGCTGGCCGGTGCACCCGACAGCCTGCGGGAACGGGTATTCTGGCACCTGATGCACCAGTTAGAATACTGGCCCGCTGATAGCCTGCAACATAATCGCCAGCTGCGCAGAAGTATTCAGGATTGCCTGAGTTTTTTGCGCGGCAAAGGCCACTGCCCGTTAAATTGTATTGGTGTCAGGCCTTAGGGCATGTTGACGTTTGATGGTTAGATTTTGTTCGCACTGGCGGCGTTTAGCATGCAACACGCCCTAATTACTTGACCAGAATTGTCAGCAGAGTAAGCTAATTACACGGTTTGTTGTACGGAAGCTCACCTTGACCTCTTATTTTGCCTGGCTCTCAGGTCTTCGTATTTATTTCCAACGTCAGGTATTAGTTATTTTTGTGCTGGGATTTTCCAGCGGCTTACCTTTAATGCTGGTATTTGGTGTCCTGTCATTCTGGTTACGGGAAGCCAACGTGTCCCGGGCTGACATTGGCTATTTCAGCTGGGTGGCAATGGCCTATGCCATCAAATGGTTGTGGTCTCCGTTGGCTGACAACCTGAAAATTCCGCTGTTGCACCACTGGCTGGGGCGGCGCCGTAGCTGGTTACTTACCTCACAGTTACTCGTCGCAGGCGCTATTTGCAGTATGGCATTGACTGATCCACAGCAAAATTTAGCCCTGATGGCGGCCTTTGCCGTGCTATTGGCTTTTTCATCGGCGACACAGGATATAAATGTCGATGCCTTTCGGATAGAAAGCGCGGTAATTGACATGCAGGCGGCTTTGGCGGCAGCCTATCTTACCGGCTATCGTCTGGCGATGATTCTGGCGTCAGCGGGTACCTTGTGGCTGGCAGCCTTGTTTTCAGATGGCAACGATTATGATTTATCCGGCTGGCAACAAGCATATCTGGTAATGGGACTTTGCATGTTGCCCGGCATCCTGACCACCTTGCTGAGTAGCGAGCCGGTAAGCGGCTTAAAACAGCAGCAATATACTGACGGTACCCTGGCGCATCGCTTTATAAGCTGGCTAAAGCAAGCCGTGGTAGCCCCCTTTACTGACTTCTTCTCCCGTTATAAATGGCATGCACTGCTGATACTTGCCTTAATTGCCTGTTACCGGCTGACGGACGTGGTAATGGGAGTTATGGCAAATGCTTTTTATGTCGACATGGGCTACAGCAAAGAAGAAGTTGCCAGTGTCTCAAAAGTATTCGGGGTGATAATGACATTGGTTGGTGCGGCACTTGGTGGAGTGTTAATTAATCAATTCGGCATTATGAAGGTGTTGTTTGCCGGGGCAATTCTAAGCGCTGCTACTAACCTGTTATTTTCCGCATTAAGTCAGATTGGTTACGATCTGATGTGGCTGACGCTGGTTATATCCGCTGACAATTTAAGTGCCGGCATAGCGACCAGTGCATTTATCGCTTACTTATCCTCGTTAGTTAATTTAGCCTTTACCGCTACCCAGTATGCGATGTTCAGCTCACTGATGCTGTTATTACCTAAATTTACCGGTGGGTTTTCCGGGGCGTGGGTCGATCAGTTCGGCTATAGCAATTTCTTTATAATGACGGCCGCAATGGGCTTACCGGTATTGCTGTTAATTATTTTGCTGGCGCGGTCAAACAAGCTTAGTGCTGATAAAAAAGCCGCTGAGTAGCGGCTTCCTTTATTATCTAAATTTTCGGGTATTACTCTCAGGCGCTCAGCACCTGTTTTAACCCTTCAGTTGGATCGACCTCCAGCGCCTGACAATAGCGGACATACTCTATAACGTCCAACCGGCGCTCCTGATTCTCAACCTTACCGATAAATGAATGAGGTGTCCCTAAAATTTCAGACAAACTCCGCATCGTATGACCTTTGTCCTGACGTTGTCGTTTCAGCCAGACACAAAGACGCTTATTTTCGTCTGAAATTACACTTTTAGTACCTTTCATATTTTTTCTTCTCCCAGCGTGTTACGCTTTTATTATGATCAACCAGCCTTCCTGCGAAATAAAATCCAAACCCTATTGCCAGTGCAATAAGCAATTTAAAGCAATTAATTAAACCATAGGATGCGACGAGCGTATAGCTACATGCGTTAAAAAATGTACAACAACTTTACATTGGTAGAAATCAGCGGCGAAGATAAAGGCTTAAACTGTCAGGGTTTGACGGTAACTGCAGGAATTTTGAGGTTATAAAAAATGGTTAAACTATTGTTTCTAATACCGTTATTAATGTGTGTTATCTGGTATCTCTATCTACGGCAGAATAACTGGACGCTGGCCCAGGGTAAAAAAGGTTTTTTATATATTATCAGCTTCAACCTTGTTATCGCGCTGGTTCTGACCATTTTGGTGTTTGCTACCCGCCAATAGAGTAAAACTGTGATTTTAAAGCGACTTTGCCGGATAACCCGGCAAAATTGTCTTTAAAAATTTACAAAATGTCTACTTTTACTAAACAGAAAATGATGAGCCACAGCCGCAGGTAGTGGTGGCATTGGGATTCTGGACAATAAAGCGGCTGCCCTGTAAACCTTCGGTATAATCAACAACCCCCCCCATCAGATACTGCAGGCTCATCGGGTCGACAACCATAGAGACCCCTTGCTTTTCAACGGTTAAATCACCATCGTTTACTTTTTCATCGAAAGTAAAACCATACTGAAAACCAGAACAGCCGCCGCCAGTTATATAAACCCGCAATTTCAGGTTAGGATTGTCCTCTTCACTTACCAGCATCGCGACCTTACGAGCGGCTGCATCAGTAAATTCCAGTGGTATTTGCATATCAGACATGGGTGCTCCAACAGGGGTTACAACAGCGCGGATTATCTAATACCTGACTAATTTATTCAAGTATTAACCCGGCCGCAAACAAACTTAAGTTCACTCTCCAAAGCTACCAGCAATTAATATCTGCGTTCTCATATGCTTATGTTAGACTTAAGCCATCGTTTAACTCATGTTATTTATTATGCGACGATGGCGAGACTGGCTGCCCGGGTTGCAGCGCCGATTAGCATTACCGCAAACGTCTTTACAGTTGTGTTTGCTGGGTATGCTTGGCGGTTTAATAGCCGCCTTGCTGATTATCATCTTCCGCCTGGCGATCGTGGCCCTGCAACGACTATTTCTAACCGAATCCGATGATTTCTCCAGCGCCGACCCGGAAATTGTCTGGTTACTGCCTCTTGGCGGCGCCCTGCTGATAGGCCTTATTGCCCTGGCAACCGGTTATCGCCACTACCGGATGGGGATACCTTTTGTTATCCACCGAATAAAAACCCGCTACGGCATCATGCCCTTTCGCAATACCATGAATCAGTTTTTCGGTGGTATTATTGCCCTGGTCAGTGGTTTCTCAGTTGGCCGGGAAGGGCCTTCAGTGCATCTGGGCGCATATGGCGCCAGTACCGTAGGCCGATACCTGCAACTACCTTATAACAGCGTTCGGATTCTGGCCGGCTGTGGTATAGCGGCAGGTATCTCCGCATCCTTTAACACACCACTGGCCGCGGTAATTTTCGTGATGGAAGTCGTGCTGCGTGAATACCGTATTCATGTATTTATTCCGATTATGCTGGCATCCGTAGTCGGTGCGTTGGCCACCCAGTTAGTGTTTGGTCACGACCGGGAACTGGCATCTCTTAACATAGTGGCAATAAATATCTGGCATTTCCCCTATCTTATTATCTGCGGTATCGTGTTTGGCGCAGTAGCCTTTCTATTTAATCAGAACCTGATGCGGCTAATCCGGCTGGTTAAAAATTGGCCGCTACTGGTGCGTCTGGCGCTGGCTGGTGTGGTAACCGCCGCAGTCGGCTACCTGATACCACATGCGATGGGCGCGGAAACCGGCGCAATTTTTAATGCCGTGAATAATCCGACAGACGTGCAACTGCTGCTGGTAATATTTGTTGGCAAGCTGGTCCTGACCATTTTTGCCCTCGGACTTGGCGTGCCGGGCGGGGTAATAGGCCCCGTATTTGGCATGGGAATTGTACTGGGCACGTTGCTGGCAATAATACCGGCGATTTTTATCGGCGACAGCAGCACTGCAGGTACCTATGCGGTGCTCGGCATGGCCGGTTTAATGGCCGCTACCTTGCACGCGCCCTTGGCAGCCCTGCTCGCCGTAATTGAACTGGCATCAAATCAGCAAATTATTCTGCCGGCAATGGTGGTGATTATTACGGCCTATGTCACCACAGTGCAATTTTTTAATAACAAATCCATCTTCATGATGCAGCTCGATTTCATGCAAATGCCTTACAAGCTGGCTCCCGCTGACGATATTTTGCAAAAAGTAGGCGTGCTGGCGCTGCTCAGTAAAGAATATGTGTTGCTACATAACCCTGACGATCCGGCAATACGCCAGCAACTGGCCCAGCTGCAGCCCCCGGTACAATTATTGTTAAAACGTACGGAGGGTGATGCTACAGAATTTGTGGCGGCAAGCTATGATGTCAGTTTGTCATTAACCGGGGATAGTGCAATTCGCTATCAGGACGTTACCGGCTTGTCTCATCAAGCCACCCTGGCTGAAGTATTTGCGCTGCTGGAAGACGCACGCGATGGCCTGGTTTATATCTACCAGGACTCGCCCACAGAACCAATTGGCATTATCCGCTGGGACCAGGTTCGCAGCTTACTCATTAAACAGAATAATTTATTATGACCCTAATTCTGCTATACAAAGCATTACATCTTTTCTTTATGGTGGCCTGGTTTGCCGGCATTTTTTATCTGCCGCGGCTATTTGTCTATCATGCAGAAACCCGCAGCACTGAATGTGCTGAAACCTTTAAAGTCATGGAACGGCGGCTACTTTTTTGTAACCCCTTTGCGGTACTTACGCTGATATTCGGTATGTTATTGATTATCGCTTATGGTAAGGCCTGGTTTATCGCCAGCGGCTGGCTACATATCAAACTGCTGCTGGTGCTATTGCTGTATGGTTATCACGGCTGGTGTTTCAAATTACTGGCGGACTTTAAACACAACCGCAACCGGCGCAGTCCGCGGTTTTACCGAATCTTTAACGAAATGCCTGTGCTGTTGTTATTGGCCATTATTTTACTGGCAACGCTGAAACCCTTGCTGCACTAAACTCGCTTTTTGCTGACGGTTTTGGGTATAATAGGGTTTCCTTTGCGTCGATAATGGCGCCCAATGGCACCTGTTTAATGAGTACTGACAATGAGCTTCAAAGGCCAGCATATCCTCTCTGTTAAGCAATTCGACCGCGACAGTATTACCCGGGTTTTTGATATTGCCCGGCAGATGGCACCCTATGCCGGCCGGAAGAAACGGACCCGGGTGCTCGATGGTGCCATTTTAGGCAACTTGTTTTTTGAACCTAGTACCCGCACCCGGGTCAGCTTTGGTTGTGCCTTTAACCTGCTGGGCGGAGAAGTGCGCGAAACCACCGGCATGGAATCTTCAGCGCTGTCCAAGGGCGAGTCGTTGTTTGATACGGCACGGGTGATCAGCAGCTATAGTGATGTTATTGCTATGCGCCATCCGCAGGCGGGCTCCGTCGCTGAATTTGCTGAAGGCAGCCGAGTGCCGGTATTAAATGGCGGTGATGGTGCCAATGAACACCCTACCCAGGCATTACTTGACCTGTTTACCATAGAACGTGAGCTTGCCGCCTCCGGCCTGCAGATTGATGGTATGCATATTGCGATGGTCGGTGATTTGAAATTTGGCCGCACCGTCCATTCACTGTCAAAACTACTGTGCCTATACCGCAATATTAAGTTAACCCTGGTGTCCCCTGCTGAGTTGGCGATGCCGGATGACATTGTCAGTAGCCTGACCAATGCCGGTCATCAGCTGGTGATCAGTGATAAACTGGAAGGCCATTTAAACGCCGATATTGTTTACCAGACCCGAATTCAGGAAGAACGTTTTCCTTCGAAAGCCGATGCCGATCAGTACCGCGGTAAGTTTCGGCTGAATCAGGAAATTTATACAAGATACTGTAAATCCAATACGGTGATTATGCATCCGTTACCACGCGATTCGCGTATGGAAGCCAACGAATTAGACAATGATTTAAACCTGAACCCTAACCTTGCTATTTTTCGTCAGGCCGATAATGGCGTACTGGTGAGAATGGCACTGTTTGCCCTGACTCTTGGCGTGGAAAACATCGTCAAAGATTACGAATGTGCGGTGCCCTGGTATAGCAATAAATAGTTCAGTAGTAAGCTGACGTAATCATCTGATACCACACCCAATAACTGCGAGCGGAATTTACTATGTCTTTATCTGAAACCCTGTTTCAACGGGCCCAGCTTACTATCCCAGGTGGGGTTAACTCGCCAGTGCGAGCCTTTAAAAGTGTTGGCGGAACCCCGGTATTTATTGAGCGTGCTGATGGCGCCTATTTATTCGATGTTGATGGCAAACGCTACATAGACTACATTGGCTCGTGGGGCCCGATGCTGCTCGGTCATAACCATTTAGCTATCCGCAATGCAGTCATTCAGGCGGCTGAAAATGGCCTGAGCTTCGGTGCTCCCTGCCCGGCAGAGATTGATATGGCAGAAAAAATTGCCAAACTGATGCCATCGATGGAAATGGTGCGGATGGTCAGTTCAGGTACTGAAGCTACCATGAGTGCTATCCGCTTAGCCCGCGGCTATACCCGGCGCGATACCATTTTAAAATTCGAGGGCTGCTACCACGGCCATGCAGATTCTTTGCTGGTTAAAGCAGGATCCGGTGCATTGACGTTGGGCGTGCCTAACTCGCCGGGCGTACCGGCCGACTTTGCCAAATATACTCTGACCTGCGAATTTAATAACCTGGAGCAGGTAGAACAAATCTTTGCGGAAAAAGGCACTGATATTGCCTGCATTATTGTCGAACCCGTGGCGGGCAATATGAACTGCATACCGCCAGAGCCGGGTTTTCTGGAAGGGCTGCGCCGGATTTGTGATCAATACCAGAGCGTGCTTATTTTTGATGAAGTAATGACCGGCTTTCGGGTAGCGCTTGGCGGCGCCCAGGCGGTATACAATGTTGTGCCAGATCTGACCACCCTTGGCAAAATCATCGGCGGCGGTATGCCGGTCGGTGCCTTTGGTGGCAGGCGGGCGATAATGGAGCACATTGCCCCGTTAGGGCCGGTTTATCAGGCGGGTACCCTCTCGGGTAACCCTATTGCTATGGCTGCCGGCCTGGCGGCACTGAATGAAATCAGCCAGCCAGATGTTTATGAAAAGCTTAGCTCAAAAACCAGTCTGCTAATCACCGGGATCAGCGCAGCTGCGCAACAAAACGGCGTGCCGATGACGTTTAATCAGGTGGGCGGTATGTTTGGCTTTTTCTTTAGTAGCGAGCCAAGAGTCAGCAACTATCAGCAGGCAACCCAGTGCGATGCCGCCGCCTTTAAACATTTCTTCCATTTAATGCTGCAACAGGGAATTTATCTGGCCCCCTCGGCCTTTGAAGCGGGCTTTTTATCGCTGGCTCACAGTGATGATGATCTGGCCGCTACAATTGATGCCGCGGCCAAGAGTTTTGCCGCGCTTTAATTGCGGTTCTGCAGCCAGACGATGTCAGTGTCATAATGTCGCGGCTGCACACTGTACAGGTCACCGCTATTGTCGCTATGAATTTCCAGCGGCAATGCCGTGGCCGGCCACGGGTAACTGCTGATCTCACCGCTTTGCCAGTCATACACTTTTAGCTGCCATTGTTGCCGCTCCAGCCATAACAATTGCTGGTTATTACTGGTCCACTGCTCTGGCAGAATGTGATGCCAGTTCAGGCTGACGGGCAATGGCGTTAGCTGTTGTGGCTGACTGGCTGACCACAATGCCAAGGCATTATCATTGTAAAACTGTACCACAAGGCCAGCTGGCGCACATTTCAGGTTTACTACCCCGGACAACAGCACTTCAGGTTGTTGCAGACTATGCATTAACTGCCAGCCATCATTATTTTGCTCTGTCCAGTACAGAGTATCGTTACAGCTTTGATATCGTCCGGATACCGGCCTGCTGCTAATTGATGACAGGCTGCCATCTGCCAACGCTACCTGATAAAGCTGATTATCAATTACTGATAACAGGGCATTCTGATGCCAGAATAACTGCTGAATGTACTGGCCACTTGCTAACCTTGATAACTGACGACTTTCACCTGCCTGGGACAGCCAAACCTGATTATCGCCAGCCCGCTCTGAAACAAAAGCAAGCTGGTCGCCATTAGCAGCAAACAGCCGCTCGTTACGGTTACTGGTTTGCCAGCTTTGTTGACTGGTTAACTGTTCGTTTGCTAACGTTAGTTGCACAATGTCTGTCGTGTAATCGAGGTACTGAGTCGACAAGATCCGCTGCTGATATCGCTGTGGCTGAGTCAGATCCCAGGTCATCGGCCCCAGACTGAGCTGTTTATTGCTCTTTAAATCATATAGCTGCAACTCACTGTTTTTCAGGGTCAGCAGCGCATGATGCTGGTCCCAGTAGCTACTGGTAATAATTTTCTGGTCAAAGTGACCGATATGTTCCAGCTGATTTTGCTCCAGCTTGACCTGATACAACCGGCTACGATAAAAATCCTGCTGCACAACCAGATACAGTGATGAACCCACTGCCAGCAGCTGGTCAACGTTGTGCCACTTTTCCTCAAATGCCATTAGCCGCAAGGTGCTGCCATCTTCTGTCCGGCGCCATAATTCGTAACGGCGCAAATCATCAGCATAGTCCAGCCAGTACCAATTCCGCTCCATAATCGCTAATCCCTGCGCCACCACCTGTTGACAAGGCATAACTTTTTCGGCGGGCAAAAAGTCCGGCATCACCTGTTGCTGATAAAAGTAGCATTGTTGTTCGCTGTCCCGGGCCCGGAACAGTAATCTGCTGTCATCCAGCCATAGCGGTTGGCTGGCAGCAGTATATAGCTGGTCGTGATAACTGACTTTTAAGCTGGTTAAGTCCTGGCGCGCCAGCTGCAGTGGCGCCGCTTCAGATTTGCGGTGCCAATAAAATGCATACTGCTGACCGGGCTCCAGGGTGGCCCCGTATTCCTGGCCGGTTAGGGCACTAAGCGGTTTTACCGTATCAGGTAACTGGGTTAGCGGCGTCACGGTCACACTGGCAAGCACATAGGCCAGGACTGCACCGCCCAGCAGCAATGCGCTGCAAACTGCGCTAATAAAACGCCAGGGTAACCTTTTTTCAGCGTCAGCAGCGGGCAGTGCCAGATCAGCCGGCGTTAGGGTTCCTGCCAGCGCCAACGGTTTCCGCTGATGGCTGGTTAACGGTTCGATATGGCAAAGCCACTGATAACCTTTCTTGGCAATAGTGGCAATATAAGTTGGTGACTTAACGTTATCACCCAACACTTTACGTAACGCCCCGACCGCCCGCATCACCGCTGCATCGGTGCCTTCAGCAGGTGGCCAGACGTCATTAATCAGGGTGTCTTTATCCAGAATTTGATTCGGGTGCAACAAAAAGTAGTTCAGCAGACTGTGCAGCCGCGGTTCTAACACTACCGGCACCGCATCACTGCTATCAGGTTCAGCGGGCAATAACTGCCCATATGCTGCCTGATAATACCAGTTGCCGATTTTTACCAGTGGTTCTAAATTTGACATTAAGGTCCGCCTGACTAAAGTGTCAGGGCGGATTATACCTTAATTGACTGAAAAGTAGAGTGTATCTGCTTTTGAAACGACTTTAAGTTGTCTCAGGCCAGCTGAGCCTCATCTTTGTTATCTTTAGTGGTGTCTTTATCACCACTTGGCTTGGGGGCGGAACTGTCTGATGGTGCGGGTTTCTGCTCATCCGGGTCACGACATGTTGGCCAAAAAGAACACACATACAAATCATCAAGTTGTAGCTGCTGTTTGTAAGAAGCGACATCAGTTGTCGTGCTGGCGGCTAATGCAACAATGAGGCTGGCACTAACTACGATCGCTTTAATTGCTTTTATCATGGTAAAGTCTCCGGGTTTCAGTCACATTATTGTGCTAAACACTATCGACCCTACTCCTGAACTTCCGATGAAACTCGATGGTTTTTCAATAAAAACCTTATAAAATGTCGATCTAAAAACTAATTTCAGCGATATCGAAATCCGCTCTGGCCGCTTCCAGAAAATAAACGTCTTTCTCGTCTAGTGACATACTGAAACGACTGTGATACAGATAATCTTTTATCACCTGATCATCAATAGTATCATTGGTTAAATCATAATAGCGCAATTGATATTGAGTGCCATCCAACAGATAAGTAAAGTAAAAACCCTCCGAGCGAAGATCTAGTTTAAAAAAAGCCTGATCTGCTGTAGTGCCTAAATCCAGTTCCTTTGTTTCACCATTACTGTATTCGATAACAAAATTCTTTGAATTAGCATCACGCCAGATATTGTAATCTGCAATATAACTTTGTTGATACAACTCACGATCGGTTGCCAGCAACCGCTTTTCAATCTCCGTGTCGACAGCTGCTGTAATAATATCCCAACGTCCCTGCCGTGACTGGGCATAGAATACTTCTGTGCCGTCTCTGCTCCAGGCAGGATACGCTACAATTTCGCCCCCCTGGCCAACGACCTGTTTAAGTTCACCATCAAGAGCCAATTGCCAGACCCCACTATTCAGATGGACCAGCAACTGCTTGCCATCCGGCGAAAATACCAAACTACGGATCCGCTCGCGCGAGGCAAAATCAGTAATCTGCTGCTGGCGGCCATCCGGATAAAACAGCCAGACCTGGGGTAATCCGGATCGCCGGGATACCACTGCCGTTGGCCCTTCCGGCTGCGGGTTAATTTCAACTAATGACTCATTACGATTGGAGCTGAATACCAGGTTTTCTGTGGACGTGGCAGTAACCAGTTGGTTATTGACCTTTTTAATATTGGTATGCGAAAAAAAGCCCACTGAAGCATAAATTTTACCACTAACTGCCCCCAGCTGAATTTCACTAGCATGATTATCGGTATAGGCCAGTTCCCGGCTTTCTCCCGTGGCAATATCCACAATTCCCAATGCGGTGGGCCCGGAAGGGTAAATAATACTGCGATCATCCAACGTCCAGTCAATATTGCCCGGATAAGCATCGTCAATCTGCACTAACAGCCGGGTCGCTCTGTTGGTTAAATCGAGCAGCCAGATTTGAGCGGTACCGGCCGCATCACGGATAAAGGCAATCTTATCGCCTGCTCGCGAGTACCGGCCAACATAGTCACCAAAACTACTGGTTGGGGGAACCGTTAATTGCTCAGCGGTGCCACCCGCTACCGGGTACATCATCATAACCATCTGCCGTTGTTCAGGGTCGAGACTGGGATAAACAATATAGCGGCCATCAGGTGACCAGCTGACTCGTGCTGATACTGACTCAGGAGTACAGCGGGTTAATAACCGGTCTGTTTTTACCGCCATTTTGCCCTGATCCAGTTCAATCAGCCGGATTTCGCAACTTCTATCCGGCAGCATCCTGTGGTAGGCAATTTGCCGGCCATCGGGGCTGAACGCCGCACCAAGACTACTTCCAATTTCTGCTGTAAGCTGTACCCGTTGATGGCTTAGTAAATCCTGTAGTGTAAGAACTGCAACTAAGTCTGAGCCCTGTTTTGCATAACTGTATACTAAATAACGCTCGTCGGGCGACACGTTATGGTAGAACTCGAGGCCATCCAGCGAGGTAATAGGCTTATAGCGCCACAGCGGAATAGTATTAACTTCTGCAGGCTGATTTTCAGCCACCGGCTTTAACCAGAACAACCAGGCTAACAACACCAGCAAGGATACCGATATTGCAGTGGCCCAAGTTGCTGCCTGCCGGTGCGGACTAATAGCAACAGCATCAACCGGCGTTTCGGCAGCGCTGCCACTGTCTTGCAAAGGTTTATCCGGAATTTCGGCTACGTTGGCTATAAAGCGATAACCGCGTTTAGGGATCGTTTCAATATAGGTTGGCTGGCGGGTATCGTCATTCAGGGCAATTCTGATAGCCCGGATAACCCGCATCACCCGGCCGTCAGACACATCACGGATCCCCCATACATCAGCCAGTAGCTGATCTTTAGTGACCAGATTACCGGCATGAACGATAAAGTAGTTAACAACTTTCTGGCCCAGGTTATCTAAATCAGCCGTGGCAATAATCTGGCCATGCTGATCAAGCTTCACCAACTTGTCTTCTTTTGCCAGATAGTGCCATTCACCAACCAGGAGCGAACGTTCGGGTTTAATTTCCATAATAGTGAGTTTGCTGCACCCTAATTACTTTAAAAGTTAACGTTAATCATCACAGGTTAATTGTTGCTGCATTTCAACTGATATTGCAGGTAATAACAATATGTTAGCGCAAGTTTCTGCCACCGGCGCACCACTTACAGCCGAAAATGCCTGGATCTGTACCTGATCAGGCAAATACCGGACTAGTGACTGCGCACCTTGGCCCTGAAAATAATCAATAAACAACGGCAACGCACCGCTACTGCCCGTCAGGCCTATTGGCTTATTGTCATCCCGACCCAGCCAGACCGTTACCAGAGTCTGCTGGTCAAAACCACTGAACCAGCTGTCGCGATAGTCACTTGAGGTTCCGGTTTTCCCGGCAACAACTGTCATCGGTAAAGCCTGTTGCAATGCCTTCGCTGTACCTGTCTGCGTCGCCGCTATTAATGCATGGTGCAGCAGATAAATACTTTGCGGTGAATAACGGCTGTAGCGCTGACCAGGCCGGTGATACAGACGGTGGCCGTCCTGATCTGTTACCGCCTGCACCGTTGCCAGTGTCTGATAAACACCGTCGTTGGCCAGGGTCTGGTACAGCTGACTGACTTCCAGCGGGCTAAGCTCAATAGCACCCAGTAATGCCGCCGGATGCAAATTAACCCGGCGATTTAATCCCAGTTTACGTAAACCGTCACTTATTGTAGGCATACCCAATTGCAAACCCAACCGGACCGTCGGTACATTCAACGAGTCTGTTAATGCTGTCAACAGATTAACCGGGCCCCGATAGCTTTTATCGAAGTTCTGCGGTTGCCACTCTTCATTATTTGAGCGCAAACTTAATGGCTGGTCGTCCAGCATCGACGCCAGCGAGAATCTGCCAGGTTGATTCAGGGCTTCCAGATAAATCACCGGTTTGATAATACTGCCAATCTGCCGCCTGGCGTCAAGCGCCCGGTTAAAGCCGGCAAAACCACTTTCCCTACCGCCAACCAGTGCCTGAATTTCCGCCTGTTGATAATTGACAACCATCATCGCCGCCTGCAACTGCTCATCCTGCTCCTGCAATTGCTGGCGAACAGTCAGTTCGGCTTGCTGTTGGGCTTTCGGGTCTAAAAACGTAAACACTTTAATGCCGCTACTTAACAGCTGTTGATCAAAGTTTATCTGCCTGAGTTCTTTTTTAACCGCATCCAGATAGGCTGGGAAACGCGCATTCAGATACTGACCCCGTGGTACCAGTTGCAATGGCTGCGCCAGTGCCTGCTGATACTGCTTACCATCCAGTAAATGGTGTTCAAACATCAATCGCAGCACCAGATCCCGGCGGGTAATTGCCCGCTCAGGATAGCGTCTCGGATCGTAATAGGATGGTCCTTTCAACAGGCCAATTAATAACGCCACTTCATCCGGCCGCAATTCTGTTATTGGTTTGGCGAAATAGAACCGGCTACCCAGGCCAAAGCCATGCACAGCCGTGGCGTGATTCTGCCCCAGGAATATTTCGTTCAGGTACGCTTCCAGCAGGTGATCTTTGCTAAAGCGGTAATCCAGGATCAGCGCGATCATCGCCTCATTAATTTTACGCAGCAACGTCCGATCACTGGACAAATACATGTTTTTTGCCAGCTGCTGAGTGAGGGTAGAGCCGCCCTGCACTGTCCGCCCGGCCACAATATTCGCCCACAGCGCCCGTAATACCGACAGGGGTGACACGCCGCGATGATGATAAAAATCACGGTCTTCGACCAATAACAGCCCCTCCTTTACCAGGCTGGGCACCTGCTCTAACCTGACCAGCTCGCGGTCTTCCTGATGCGGTGACAGCATATGCTCAATTAACTGCGGCTCCAGCCGGGCAAAGTTTACTTCCTGCTGCTGGCGGTAACGGATCCGGTTAATGCCACTGCTGTTAAACTCGACACTGAATAAGGCTTCAGGCTCAACGCCATCAATATAGGTAAAGGCCCGTCGGTAAATTGTAATATGATTGCGCGACACGCTGTACTGGCCGGGGGCCGTCATTGCCGGATTGCGCTGATACTGTAATTGGTCCAGTTCGGCCTGCAGTTGAGCAGAAGTTAACGCCTTACCGGGAAAGAGTTCAAGACTACGGGCATATATCTGGGCCGGTACCTGCCATTTCTGACCGGCGAAAGCCCGGGTAACTTTACTGTCGAGATAAATCAGGTAGGTAGCCAGTAAAAACAACATTACCAGCGCTAACTTACCAATGGTAAACAGTACTTTATGCCACCATGGTCTGACTTTGACTTTCGGCGCGCGGGCGCCTTTACTTCGGGTTGACATCGCGTAACATCGCCTTTTTGGTTTTAGTTGTTGGCTGCGCATCGGCCGGATTATCTGGCCAGTAGTGTTTCGGGTAACGACCTTTCATTTCTTTTTTAACATCCTGCCAGCTGTTTTGCCAGAAACTGGCTAAGTCGCGGGTAACTTGCAAAGGTTGCCGCCCGGGTGCAAGCAGGGCAATAGTTAATGCAATAGCGCCATTTAGCAGCACAGGTGTGCTGAGTTGACCATACATTTCCTGAACTCTTACTGAAAGCTGCGGTCCGCCGGGATGCAAATAGTCAATTTTCAGCCGGCTGCCCGTCGGGGTTTGCCAATAGGCAGGCAACTGCTGCTGTAGCAACTGCTGTTGCTGGTAATTTAATCTGGCCAGTAATATGGGTTCCAGCTCTAATTGGCTTAACTGTGTTTTTTTGCTGATATCACCAAGATGTGGCCCAAGCCAGCTGGCCAAGTCTGCCAGTAACGCTGTCTGACTGAAATCAGGCAACACGGCAACGCCCTGATATTGGCGGATCAGCTGTACCCGGGCACATAAGCTTTGTGCCGCATCCGACCAACTTAATTCTGCCAGGCCACGCCGGCTCAGATAGTCAAGCCAGGCTTGCTGGCGTTCTGCCGCTGTTATACGACTTTGCACTGGCTGTCGTTGTAATACCAGCTGGCCAAAACAGCGCTGGCGTTCACTGCTGAAACTGGCCGTTTTATCATTCCAGCCGGTTTTCAGCTGCCAATCCAACTGTGGCTGCCAATCAGCCAGTATATCTTGCAGCGTAATAGCGACAGCATGGCGAATGCGGTTTTGCTGTTGCCACTGCTGGATATCCAACACTACCAACAACTCGGTGTCATGCAGCGGATGATCCGACGCCAGGCTGGCCCCCACCCCATTGGCCAGCAAATAACCCTGACCACGGCGCTGCGCCAGCTGATCCGGGAAGGCTCTGAGCAATAACATTGGCAGCGACTGCAAGGGTAAGCTGGCGCGGCTGTTAAATCCTAAACGCCGGACGAAAGATTGCGCTTGCTGATACTGTGGCAAATGCTTGCTTTGGGCCAGCATTTGTAATTGCTGGTGCAGATTTGCCTGCAAATTACGGCTATCTTCCAACAGCGCTGCCACTAACGCAGCCAGCCACGCCAGCCCGGGAACCTGCGCTTCATGAGTTGCAGCATACAACAACATATTAGCCAGCCGCACTGAACTGCCGGTCTGATACAAGCGCCGGCCATAGGAGGTAATAACCCCGGCCTCGTCCAGTGCCGCAAACTGTTGTAACAACCGGCTGGCAACGGCCAGATGCGCAGGCGGCGGCGGGGTTAGCCAGTTAATATCATCGGGCAGACAGCCCCATACTGCAATTTCCAGCCGTAGTTGAGTAAGCTCTGCCAATTCAATTTCGGCCGGCTCAAACGCCGCCCGCCTTTGCCATAATTCCGCTGTGTCTATCCGATAACAACGCCCCGGTGCCTGGCGGCCCGCCCGACCCGCCCGCTGAATGGCCGCAGCCTGACTAATTGCCACCGTTTCCAGCTTGCTGATGCCGTGGCGCGGGTTAAAACTGGCCCGCCGGCACAAGCCGGTATCCACCACCAGGTTAACGCCATCAATCGTTAAACTGGTTTCGGCCAAATTGGTTGCCAGGACAATTTTATACTGGCCTGCTGGCGGTGCCGCAATTGCAGCCTGTTGTTCAGTCAGGCTCAGCGCCCCCAGCAATGAATAAACTTGCAGATTTTCTGGCAACGACTGAGTTGCTAAATACTCCCGGGCTTTGTTTATTTCAGCCTGCCCCGGCAGAAAAACCAGTATATTCCCCGGCTTATCGTTAAATGCGCTCAGCGCCTGTCGCGCGCCCTGGATTGCTAAGGGCTCTGAACCTGGTTTTATATACTGAATATCGACTGGATAACTGCGCCCGCTGCTACTGACTAGCGGTGCCTGCAGGTAGCTTTCCAGCGCGGCCACATCGAGGGTGGCTGACATCACCAGTATTTTCAGATCTTCCCGTAATTGCTGCACTTCTATACTTAACGCCAGCGCTAAATCGGCATGCAGCGAACGCTCATGAAATTCATCAAAAATAAGCAGGCTGACACCGGTCAGTTCCGGGTCTTGCTGCAGTTTGCGGGTCAGAATACCCTCAGTGACAATCAGCAAGCGGGTGGTTGCAGACTGGCAGCTGTCATGGCGGATCTGATAGCCAACGGTCTTACCCACTGGCTCATTCAGCTGCTGTGCCAGGTAACTGGCAATGGTTTTCGCCGCCAGCCGGCGCGGTTCCAGCATAATAATCTGGCCGCTTGCAAATTCGGGTTGCTGCAGCAACTGCAATGGTAGCCAGGTCGATTTACCGGCACCAGGCGGCGCTGACAAAATCAGTCGGTTGCCGCTTTTCAGCAAGCGACAAAGCTCCGGCAGCACCTCTGCTACCGGTAAGCCCGCGTTAACCTCTTTTTTGGTCACTGCAGTATTACTTAGCCGTCGTTTCAGTCAGTAAGGTAGTGGCAATAGTACGAATGCCATGGCCGGTAGCGCCAGCTGCCCAATAACCATTGGCCGAGTTATTAAAGGCTGCTGCTAAATCAAAATGCAGCCAGCCCTTGCCATCAGCTGGCACAAACCGGCTTAAAAAACCGGCAGCATTGCTGGCTCCACCCGCCCCACCGCCTTTTACCGGCCGGCTGTTAGCCGTATCGGCATAGGGCGAAGGACATTGTTGCTGATGCCATTTTTCCAGCGGTAACTGCCAGGTCGCTTCCTGCTCATTGGCAGCGTATTGCAGCGTCCGGGCTGCCAGAGGCTGGTCCAGCGCAAACAGGGCATTATATTCCCCCCCGACTGCTATCATGGCTGCGCCGGTCAGGGTAGCGGCATCAATAATTAGCGGCGCTTTACTTTCCGCGGCACACATCAGGCCATCGGCCAGCACTAAACGGCCCTCAGCATCGGTGTTGACAATTTCAACGGTAGTGCCGTTTTTATAGGTTATAATATCGCCCAGTTTGTATGCATGACCACTGATCAGATTTTCTGCACAACATAAAATCAGTTTTACCCGCTGCTTAAGACCCTGCATTATTGCCAGCGCCAGCGCCGCGGTTACGGTAGCAGCACCACCCATATCGCATTTCATGGTCGCCATACCTTCCGTTGGTTTAATTGAGTAACCGCCACTGTCGAAGGTAATGCCTTTACCAACCAGAGCGGCAGCAACCGGTGCGTCTTCCGTTTTAGCGGGGTTAAAATCCAGCACCAGTAACGCTGGTGGGCGGGTACTGCCCCGGCCTACCTGGTAAATACCATGCCAGCCTGCTTCGGCCAGATCTGCGCCGCTAATCAGTTCACTGCTTACGCTACCTGCCGGGGCAACAGTGCGGATAAAGGCTTCAGCCTGCTCTGCTAATGCGACCGGCGATAACATTTCAGGGGTATCATTGATCATTTTCTTGGCAAAACTAAAACACTGCGCTAGTTGTTGCAGCTGCTCTGCGTCGCCCAGTTGGTTGTTGAAAACCACTCCATCGTGTTTTCTGGCATTGCAGAAACCCTGATAAAACGCCCATTGCAGGTCTTTACTCCAACCCGTACCGCTTAATTGCAGTTGTGAAATACCGAGATTGTCCAGACTACGACCGGCTCTCTGCATGCCACGCAGCGGGTCATTCTCCGGCAAATGAATTTGATAACCATCTGCAGTAGGGCTTAATAACGCATTATTACCCCATTTTTGCGCAGCTTTGTCTGCAGCAATACTGATTTGTAATATTTCTGGTGTTGAATTAGAGCTTGAATCAGACATAGTAATCCCCATTTAATCGAGCTTATCAGCAGTAATGGCTAACTTTTATGGGCCAAAGTGTAACATAGCCGCGCAGCAGACAACGAGCGCAAAGCATTAAAATGGCGTTGCAATGCACTATTGGCGCGGTTATCAGTGACAAAACTATGCCACATTTTAGCCAATAAGGCTGCCGGGGTTAAAACAGGTGACGGCTCCAGCCACAATCTGTATACTTCGCCGGCTTTTTTATTAGTGATTGCGGTAGTGGCAATATTCTGCTATCTATAGCCGCCACTTTTTTTTGCTTGGCAGTATTGTACAGGAGATGATCATGCCAGAAGGCAAGAATGTTAAGACATTAGGGTTACTGGCACTGGCTGGTGTAACACCTTATCAGGAAGCGGTCGGGGAAGAGTACATGAACCCGAAGCAGCTCGAACATTTTCGCAAAATTCTTGACGCCTGGCGCCAACAACTGCGCGAAGAAGTTGACCGCACCAAGACCCACATGGCCGATGAAGCAGCCAATTTCCCTGATCCGGTAGACCGTGCCGCTCAGGAAGAAGAGTTCAGCCTGGAATTACGCGCCCGCGATCGCGAGCGGAAGCTATTAAAGAAAATTGAAAAAACCTTACAAAAAATCGAAAACGACGATTTCGGTTTTTGTGATACCTGCGGGATTGAAATTGGTATAAAGCGTCTGGAAGCAAGGCCAACAGCTGATCAATGTATCGATTGTAAAACCCTGGCCGAGATAAAAGAAAAGCAGCTAGGCGGCTAATTGCAGCCACTGTGACAATGTTAGATAGCAAAAGTAAGCCAACAGCCATCGCTGTTGGCAGATTTGCCCCCTCTCCCTCCGGACCACTGCATTTTGGCTCATTGCTGGCTGCTGTCGGCAGTTATCTGTACAGCAAACAGCAAGGTGGCAAATGGCTGCTGCGTATAGAAGATATCGACACACCCAGAGTCAGCCCGGGTGCAGACAGCAGCATTATGTTCGCGCTGGAGCAGTATGGCCTGTTGTGGGATGAGCAGGTTATCTATCAAAGTCAGCGTACTGAGCGCTACCGCGAAATATTTAACCAGCTGCAGCAACAAGGCCTGGTGTATGGCTGTCAGTGCAGCCGTAAGCAAGTTAATGCCGGCGGCGGGCTGTATCAGGGCACCTGTGCGACCCTGAAACTGCATCAGCAAGAAAACAACCCGACACCATTGAGCTGGCGCTTGCAGGCAGCTGGCGTCGCCTGTCAGTTTAACGACACTTTGCTCGGCCCGCAGCAGATCGAGCCGGCACTGGCGCAGGAAGATTACATACTATTACGCCGGGATGGCTTATTTTCATACCAGTTGGCAGTGGTAGTGGACGATTGGGACCAGGGGGTTACGGAAGTGATCCGCGGTGCCGACTTACTCAGTATGACCCCCCGGCAACAGCATCTGTTTAAGTTACTTGGGACCTCGCCACCGCTTTATGGCCATTTGCCGTTAGCGGTTACCACACCTGGCCATAAACTAAGTAAACAAAACCATGCTACCGCTTTAAGTCACTGGCCAGCCAGTTATACTCTGGCCCGGGCGCTGGCAATATTAGGGCTGGTGTTGCCAGATGAGCTACAACAAGCCCAGGCCCCAGAACAGTTAACTTTTGCCCTTGCCAACTGGCGTCCTGCTGATATTCCGGCGGCACGGGAAGTAATAACCCCCGATTTTGGCTGATTTTAGCCAGATTAATTCTTTTTTGTTGTGTGCTGCGGTATTATTAGCCGTTTTTTTAAGTCAGATGCCAATGCCACTAATCAAACTGGCAAGTGCTCAGGAGAGATATCATAATTTCGCGCGTGTTAGATTTCTGCCGCAGAACGTTAAGCGGTAAGCCTCAGGGCGACAACCAACAACAGCCTGTTGCTGCCAGATCGGCCGCAGCCGCAGCGCCTATTGCCCGGGCGTCAGCCAGTTCAATATTACCACCGATGCAGGTTATCAGCCGGGGTGAGCACAGTGTTTCCCGGCGCGATATCAGTCCCAGTGCTTTAAAAGTATTGTATCGTCTGAAAGACGCTGGCTTTGAAGCCTATCTGGTCGGTGGCTGTATTCGCGATTTATTACTGGGCTTAAAACCCAAAGACTTTGACGTGGTAACCAATGCCCATCCGGAGCAAGTTAAACAGGTATTCCGTAACTGCCGCTTAATTGGTCGTCGTTTTCGGCTGGCCCATGTGGTGTTTGGCCGGGAGATAATTGAAGTTGCTACCTTTCGTGGTCATCACAGCGGCGCTGATGATGAAGAAAACACGGCTCCCAAGCTGAAAACCGCCAGTTTAAGTGATCACGGCCAGATTTTGCGTGACAACGTCTATGGCACTATTGAGGAAGACGCTGAGCGGCGCGATTTCACTATAAATGCGCTGTACTATTCGGTAAAAGACTTCGCTATCTACGATTTTGCTAACGGCATGCGTGACATTACGGCACGGCGGATTGAGCTGATTGGTGACCCGGACGTGCGCTACCGGGAAGATCCAGTGCGGATGCTCAGAGCCATCCGCTTCGCCACCAAGCTCAATATGGAGATTGCACCTGACGCGTTAGCACCTATCAGTCAATTAGCCGTGCTGTTAAAAAACATTCCACCGCCGCGTTTATTTGATGAGCTGGTAAAAATGCTGCTGGCCGGTAAAGCATTCGACAATTTTATGTTGCTGCGCGATACCCGGATATTAAAACAGCTGATGCCGCAGCTGGACAAAATATTAAAACAGGAACCTGAAGGTAAAGCCTTCAGCCTGGTAACCCGCGCTCTGCAGGATACTGATCAACGGGTTGCAGTTGATAAACCGGTTACCCCGGCCTTTATTTTTGCTGCCATGCTGTGGTATCCGGTAGAACTGCGTAGCCAGACTCTGCTGATTGAGAGCGGCTTAAATGAAATTGACGCCCTGAATATTGCGATGACTGAAGTGCTGGATGATATCCAACGCACTATCGCCATCCCAAAACGCTTTAGCTTAACCATGCGCGATATCTGGGCACTGCAGTACCGGCTAACCAAACGCGGTGGCCGCCGGGCTTTTAAAATGCTTGAGCAAAATAAATTTCGCGGCGCCTTTGATTTTCTGCAACTGCGCGCCGAAGCCGAAGGCGGCAGCCTGACTGAACTGGCCAGCTGGTGGCAGCAATTTCAATTTGCAGATGATGCTGAAAAACTGGAGCTGATAAACAGCCTGGGCCGCGAAGCGCATGACAGACCAAAGCGCCGCCGGAATAATTACAAGCGTAGGCGCAGCAGCACACCCGATGCCTGAGCAGCAACTCGAACGGCCTGCTGAGCATGAGGTTTTTCTGGGTTTAGGTGCTAATTTAGCCAACCCGGTCGCGCAAATACAGAACGCGGTAGCGGCGCTACGCCAGCTGCCGCAAAGCAAGCTGCTGGTAGTATCAAGCCTGTATGGTTCCAAACCAATGGGCCCGCAAGACCAGCCCGACTACGTTAATGCGGTGGCCAAAATCAGCACCGGGCTTACGCCATTGGCACTGCTGGATGCCTTGCAGCAAATAGAACAGCAACAAGGTCGGCAGCGCAAAGCCGAGCGCTGGGGGCCGCGCTCGTTAGATCTGGATATTTTGCTGTATGCCAGCCACACTATTGCCTCAGAGCGCTTAACGGTGCCACATTACGGTTTGGCAGAGCGCGAGTTTGTGCTGTATCCGCTGGCTGAAATTGCACCACAGTTAACCCTGCCTTGTGGCACACCGCTGCAGGCATTGCTAAGCAAAGTGCCATTAAATGGCCTGCAGAAACTTAGCGAAACGTGCAGCTGGTAACTTGCAGCTGGCGGAACTTTGTGCGATCTTGCGCACCCGGAATTAATGGTCGGATCACAACCTATGGCTAAAATCACCACAGCGGTACTGCAAAAAATGAAGCTGCAAGCTGATAAAATCAGCATGCTGACAGCCTATGACGCCAGCTTCGCCAAATTGTTTGCCGAACAAGGCGTCGATGTGTTGTTAATTGGCGACTCGCTGGGCATGGTGCTGCAGGGCCACAGCGATACGCTGCCGGTTACCGTCGCCGATATTGCTTACCATACTAAAAGCGTCCGGGCCGGTGCTCCAGATGCTTTTATCATTGCCGATTTGCCTTTTATGAGCTACGCCACCCCCGAGCAGGCGATGCAAAGCGTGACGCCGTTAATGCAGGCCGGCGCCAATATGGTGAAACTGGAAGGCGGTGATTTTTTACTACCAACCGTTAAAGCGCTAACCGAACGCGGCGTACCGGTGTGCGGTCATCTGGGACTAACGCCGCAATCGGTGCATATTTTTGGTGGCTACAAAGTACAGGGGAAAACCGATACTGCGGCCGATGCCATGTTGCAGCAAGCGCAGGCACTGCAAGATGCCGGGGCTCAGCTGCTGGTACTGGAATGTATTCCAACGCCGCTGGCAAAACGAATTACCGACGCACTGAGCATTCCGGTTATTGGTATTGGTGCTGGCAACGTCACTGACGGCCAGGTTCTGGTTATGCATGACCTACTGGGCATCAGCAGCGGCTATATTCCAAAATTCTCGAAAAACTATCTGGCGCAAACCGGCGAGATCAGAAGTGCCATTGCCGCCTATGTCAGTGAAGTAAAAAGCCAGGTGTTCCCTGGCCCGGAGCATAGTTTTAACTAAATGATTATTCTTAGTACTATTGCAGAGCTGCGGGCGCAAATTGCCAGCTGGCGCCGCGCCGGTGAAAAAATAGCGTTTGTGCCTACCATGGGGAACCTCCATCAGGGTCATTTGCAGCTGGTTGACGTGGCAAAAAGCCAGGCTGATAAAGTTCTTGTCAGTATTTTCGTTAACCCAATGCAGTTTGGCCAGAATGAAGATTTAGCCAATTACCCGCGTACCCTGGATGCCGATATCGCCGGCTTAACCCAGCACCATGCCGATGCCGTTTTTACCCCGACCCCGCAACTGATGTATCCGCGCGGGCTCGATGCCCAAACCTTTGTTGAAGTGCCGCAACTGGGTGACTTGCACTGCGGGGCAAACCGGCCTGGCCATTTTCGCGGCGTGTCGACTATCGTTTGCAAACTGTTTAATCTGGTGCAACCCGATATTGCCTGTTTCGGTAAAAAAGACTTTCAGCAACTGGCGATTATCCGCCAGATGGTGATCGACTTATCCTTGCCGATTGAGATTATTGGCGTGGCCACTGAGCGCGCAAATGACGGCCTGGCACTTAGCTCCCGCAATGGTTATTTAACGCCGGCAGAGCGGGCTAAGGCCCCTGCGCTGTATCAGATATTACAGCAACTTAAAGCCAGCATTATCGCCGGCAACCATAATTACCGGGCATTGGAGCAACAAGCCAAGACACAGCTTACAGCAGCGGGTTTTGTGCCGGATTACGTTAATATCAGCAATCAGCACAGTCTGACGCTCGCTGTTGACGCAACCGAGCCAAAAGTCATTCTGGCCGCAGCTAAACTTGGCAGCACCCGGCTGATTGATAACCTGGAACTGTAACCCTTTGCTGTATGTTGGTTGTCCGATGTGGGCTAACAGCCGCTGGAAAGGCAGCTTATTTGCTGATGATCTGAGCAACAATGAGTTTCTGGCCGGTTACAGCCAGTATTTTAACAGCGTGGAGGGCAATACCAGCTTTTATGCTGACCCGTCCGACAGCCAATTGGCGCGTTGGGCCACGCAGTTGCCAGCGCATTTCCGCTTTGTATTTAAAATCCCCCGTCGTTTTAGTCATCAGTTAACGGAGCTCGACCACAGCGCCCTGTTAGCATGGTGGCAACATTTTGCCCCGGTCCACCCTTTTATTGGTTTAGTTCACTTACAACTACCTGCAGCAGTGGGCCCGGCCATGCTGGGGCAATTAACCACTGTGCTTGAGCTATTAAGTAGTAAGGTGCCATTAGCAGTAGAGGTACGCCATCCGGCGTTTTTTGATAAGGCTGAGCACGAACTGGCCTTAAACCGCCTGTTGCAGCAACACGGTGCCGAGCGGGTGGTGTTAGATAGCCGAGCGCTATTTTCAGTAACGGCCAGCAGCCCGGCGCTATTGGATGCCCAGGCGAAAAAGCCACGCTTACCGGTGCATGCTATTTGCCTGAGTGACCGGCCGATGCTGCGCTTTATCGGCACCGATGATATGGAGCTTAACCGGCAATTCTATACCCCCTGGCTAGCGAAAATTAACAACTGGCTGCGAGAGGGGAAAACGCCGTACTGTTTTTTCCACACCCCGGACAATACCCTCGCTCCTCAGCTGTGCCGCCAGTTTGCCGCCGATTTACAGCAACCCCACCTAGTACTCTCGCCCTGGCCAGGCGAGCAGCAAGCACAGCTGGGTTTATGGTAAGTAGTCTGCAGTTATCATGGTATATAGGCCAGCTATCATATTTTATGGATAATAGTGTTCGTATCGTTTCTTTGAAGTAATAACACCATCAAGTAATCAATATGGCCAATACTTGTCAAATGCCACATTATGGCTGTTGCTTGAGCAGCATCACTCCATTGACAAACCAAGAACAATAAGAAATACCGTTCCTAACACTATGAGTGCAGAAAACGTTGTACCAAGGATGCCAAGGATTTTTTTGCGGTTTTTCTGAACAAGTGAACCAATACCCAAGCCAAATGCAACTACTGACGTCCCTAAAAAAGCAAGGACACACAGGCCTACTATTATCGCATCTGCAGAGTTTTCATCAATGCCACCAGGTGTAGACACTTCCATAATGCCAGCGATTACAATAAGCACAAATATCAGGATCCCAGAGGCAATACTTGTGATAAATGACGCGATACCAAGCCCGGAATGTTTTAATTCTTCCACTTTAACTCCTTTTTTTATATATGCTGTTTTAACGGCGCTGATATCTAAAATCAGCTTTCTCTTGATAAACAATTAAGACAAGTGGCAGCAAGAACAGTCTTAAAAGTTCAATCAGTTGGCAGATTCTTGTACCCGAATGTAATTCAAGATTTTCATTATGTATATACATTTGTTATTTACGAAGGAACAAACATGACCACAGCAAGAGTGCTGACTCACAAAAATTTGAAGGATTAATCAAATACCAGATGTTAAACTGTATTAAGCTTACCCAGTGTTACGGTGTTTCTACCGGCCTGTTTACTGGCGTACAAGGCTTCATCAGCGATTTTAAAGGCAGCAGTATGCTTGTGCTGTGCCGGAACCACATGGACCATGCCAATGCTGATAGTCAGCTCAACTTTGGCATCGTCAATGTACTGTAATTGCGCTGCGACTTGCTGACAGAGCCGCTCACTGATCCTCAACGCCGTTTGCTCGTCTATATCAATTAACAACGCCGCATATTCCTCGCCACCTATCCTGCCAATAATATCGTTGCTGCGCAGTTGTTTTGACAGCAGCTTCGCTACCAAAGCAATAGCCCGGTCACCCACCGCATGGCCAAAGGTGTCGTTTACGCCTTTAAAGAAATCGATATCAATCATCATTAGCACCGCAGGGATCGATGGATGTTGCTGCCAGTACCGCTCAATCTGATTAAAAAAGTGCTCCCGATTCGCCAGCCGGGTTAAGCCATCACGTTGCGATCTAAGGGTAAGTTTACGCTCCAGTTTCAAAAAGCTTAGCCATGGCAATAGCAAGGCGGTAAATGTGGTTAACAAAATGTGGCTAAGCAGGGTGTAAATAGAGGTTTCTGGTAAGCCATGCATATTGAGCTGCTGCCAGTTAAACATTATTAACGCGGCTTGCCCGAACATCACCAATGCATGCACTATAAAAACTATTTGCAGGGTTCGGCTAAAGGACGGTTCGGTGATAACGGACCTTTGCAGTAAAAGGGCACACAGGCAAAATGTAATACCAATGGCCAGCGCCACTGCCACACTTATCAGGCCTGGTTGCTGATAGCTTGCCAGCAACACCAGTAAGGTAAAGGCCAGAGCAGCGAATGCCTGACGCCTGCGGCGTTTGGTGTACCGGAAAGCGTGAAAACTGCACCAGCCCCGCTGGGCACAACACTG
>NZ_JAGYIM010000021.1 GCF_018402695.1 Arsukibacterium sp. | reverse complement strand
GGCAGGTTTAGTGCTGCCCTGTTTGCCACTGAACGTGAAGCCTGGGCACCGAGCCGGAACCAGGCTTATTTAGGCGTACTGGTTGATGATTTAACCACACAAGGCACCAAAGAACCTTACCGGATGTTTACCAGCCGGGCTGAGTATCGCTTGATGTTGCGCGAAGATAACGCCGATGCCCGTTTAACCGCTAAAGGCCGTGAACTGGGGTTAGTTGATGATCAACGCTGGCAAGCATTTAACGAAAAAATGGAACAAATTGAGTTGGAACGGCAACGCTTACGGCAAAGTTGGATCCACCCACAACATACAGCGCTAACTGAGGTAAACCAGTTACTAAAAACACCGTTAAGTCGGGAAGCAAATTTGGAAGAATTAGTACGCCGGCCAGAAATGACGTATCAGCAACTGATGAAAATTAGTAGTTTAGGCCCGGCATTAGCTGATCCTATTGCCGCAGAACAAGTTGAAATTCAGATTAAATATGAAGGCTATATTAATCGCCAGCAAGATGAAATTGCCAAGCAACAACGTAATGAAGCTACTAAATTACCCGAAGCTTTTGATTACGCCGCGGTTAAAGGCTTGTCAAACGAAGTCATTATGAAGCTAAATCAGAGCCAGCCAGCTACCGTAGGCCAGGCATCACGGATCTCGGGTATTACCCCGGCAGCGATTTCGTTACTATTGGTATACCTGAAAAAGCAGGGTTTATTACGTAAGTCTGCGTAATAAGGTGTTATTTAGCTAAAAGGAACAGTATGCTCGAAAAACTGCGGCAGTTAGTTGCGCAAACCAACCTGCAACTGAACGACTCACAATTACAACAATGCGTTGCATATGTGCAGTTGCTTGATAAATGGAATAGCGCCTATAACCTGACGTCAGTGCGAGATCCGGCAGAAATGTTGGTTAAGCATGTGATGGATAGCCTGGTTATTGCGCCGCATTTGCAAGGCGCTCATTTCATTGATGTTGGTACTGGTCCTGGTTTACCCGGTGTACTGCTGGCCATTTATTACCCTGAAAAAAAATTCACCCTGTTAGACAGTCTGGGCAAACGGATCCGTTTTTTAAATCAGGTAAAAATGCAACTTGGCTTAGCCAACATTGAACCGCTGCAAAGTCGGGTAGAACTGCATAAACCTGCAACACTTTATGATGGCGTTATCAGCAGAGCCTTTGCCTCGGCCAGTGATATGCTGCACTGGTGTCGCCACCTACCTGCAGCCAATGGCCATTTTTATGCAATGAAAGGCGCAGCGGTGCAAGAAGAAATTGCAGCTTTGCCGGATTTTGTTAAAGTAAGCGCAGTTATACCATTGCAGGTACCAGAACTGGATGCCAGCCGGCATCTGGTTATTATGACCAGCGCTTAACCATAATGAGGGAGCCTTGTGGGTAAAATTATCGCCATTGCCAATCAGAAAGGTGGGGTAGGCAAAACTACCACTGCTGTTAATTTAGCAGCATCAATGGCGGCAACCAAGCGCAAGGTTTTGTTAATCGATCTTGACCCACAGGGCAATGCTACTATGGGCAGCGGGGTCGATAAGTACGAAGTGCATGCTACCGCTTATGAATTATTGATTGATCAAAAACCGCTGGCTGAAGTTGTCGTCAAAGAAACCAGCGGCGGTTATCATCTGATCGCAGCCAATTCTGATGTTACTGCTGCAGAAGTCAGGCTGATGGACGTATTTGCCCGCGAGCTTCGTTTACGCACTGCGTTAAAAGACTACCGAAGCAGTTATGATTTTATTTTCATCGACTGCCCTCCGTCATTGAACATGTTAACTGTGAATGCCATGGCTGCTGCCGATACCGTATTGGTACCGATGCAGTGCGAATATTTTGCCTTAGAGGGGCTGACAGCACTGGTTGATACCATTAATAAACTGGCGGCAGTAGTGAATGCTGATTTAAAAATTGAAGGCATTTTACGCACTATGTACGACCCCCGTAACAGGTTAGCTAATGATGTGTCAGAGCAATTGAAACAACACTTTGGTGACAAGGTATACCGGGCGGTGATCCCACGGAATGTCCGGTTGGCAGAAGCACCCAGTTTTGGTACGCCGGTGATGTATTATGATAAAAATTCAACGGGTGCTAAGGCTTATCTTGCATTAGCCGGTGAAATTTTGCGACGTTCAGAAAAAAAAACCAGTGGCAAAGCAACCTCTGTATAACCACGATAAGTTAAAGGATATTTTTGCGCATGGCGGTGAAAAAACGCGGTTTAGGCCGGGGCTTAGATGCATTACTGACGTCGAATAAAACGACAGAGCAAAATCACGCTAATCAGCAATCTGCAGAGCTGCAGAAATTGCCGGTCGAGTTTTTACGTCCAGGTAAATATCAACCACGCAAAGATATGTCACAGGATGCGTTAGAGGATCTGGCCAGTTCCATTCGGGCCCAGGGCGTTATTCAACCCATCGTCGTGCGGTCAGTTGGCGATAACAGTTATGAAATTGTCGCCGGTGAACGGCGCTGGCGTGCGGCGCAACTGGCAAGACTTGCCGAAGTACCTTGCCTGATTAAAAATGTGCCCGACGAAGCGGCAGTAGCGATAGCGTTAATTGAAAACATTCAGCGTGAAGATTTAAATGCAATGGAAGAAGCCGTAGCCCTCGATCGGCTATTAACTGAGTTTGAACTGACCCATCAGCAAGTGGCAGATGCTGTCGGTAAATCACGCGCTACAGTCACCAATTTATTGCGTTTAAATGCCTTGAACGATGATGTTAAAGTATTATTGGAGCATGGCGATATTGAAATGGGCCACGCTCGTGCCCTGCTGGCACTGACTGATGACAGCCAGTCCGAAACCGCCCGGCTGGTTGCCCACAAGCAGCTTACCGTGCGGGAAACAGAAAGCCTGGTCCGGCGCATTCTGGAACCGAAAGCACCCGTTGCAGCAAAACCTAAAGATCCGGATGTCGACGCACTGGAACAACGGTTAAGTGAGCGTTTTGCCGCACCGGTACAAATTATGTACAACAAGAAAGGTAAAGGTAATTTAGTAATAAATTACAGTAGCCTGGCTGAACTGGATGGTATTTTAGCCAAAATGCAATTAACTGAGCCTGATTAGGCATTTTATTTCTCAATGATATGGACAAGCAGTGGTCAAAACCGCTTTTTGTTGCAAATCGGGGGCAAATAAGTATACTTTCGCAAGTTTTTTCTACCCCTGCATGGGCTATTACAAAGAGGGGTACAGTGGCAGAAAATATCGCAAGCCAGGCCAGAAAATCTGCGTATTTTGCAGTGTTGGCCCAGGTTATCGTCGCCGGTTGTATTGCACTGGCTTTTTTTTTGCTGACTGACAGCGCTGGGGCAAAGTCCGCTTTTAAAGGTGGTTTAGCCGCTGCAGTTCCAAATTTTGTATTTGCTTTTTTTGCGTTCAGGTACAGCGGCGCAGAACAGGCACAACGGGTAGCGGCGGCGCTGATGCGCGGCCACAGCTTAAAAGTATTGTTAACTGTTATATTGTGTGCAGTGGTGTTACAACAGGAGCATTTAGTACCAGAAGCATTTATTACTGGTTTCCTGATCACCTTACTGACACAGTGGACAGCACCGTTTTTCTTTAAACATTAAACTATTGGGATGAAACATGGCTGCAGGTGAAGAGTTAACACTGTCTAGCCATATTCAGCACCACCTTACTAACGCAAAAATGTGTACTGTCGATGGCAGTGTCGCGTTTAACAAAGCGTGTAGCGAGGCTGGGTTCTGGACATGGCATGTCGATACCTTAGCGTGGTCTATTGGCCTTGGCATATTATTCTTGTGGATATTCCGCAGTGTGGCGAAAAAATCCACTGTTGGTGTACCCGGCAAGCTACAGTGCTTTGTTGAAATGGTGGTCGAGTTTGTTGCGGCCAACGTCAAAGACACCTACCACGGCAAAAGCAAATTAATCGCACCACTGGCATTAACTATTTTTGTCTGGGTGTTTTTAATGAACCTGATGGATTTAGTGCCGGTTGATTTCCTGCCTGCGTTCGCTGGTTTTGTCGGTGAAACGGCGTTTGGCATGGACTCGCACGATGTCTATATGAAAATTGTACCGACCACCGATATCAATATGACTGCTGCGCTGGCGGTTGGCGTATTTTTACTGATGATTGGCTACTCTATCCGGATTAAAGGTGTGCTGGGCTTTATTAAAGAGCTGACCTTACACCCGTTCAG
>NZ_JAGYIM010000020.1 GCF_018402695.1 Arsukibacterium sp. | reverse complement strand
GGTGAAGGCTATGATGTCATCGAAGCAGTTAACGGCGAAGAGATGTATCAAAAGCTGGAACAAAATCCGGTAAACCTGGTGGTTATGGACATTAATTTACCTGGTAAAAATGGTCTGATCCTGGCTCGTGAGCTACGTCAGAAAGAGAATATTGGTCTTATTTTCCTGACTGGTCGTGATAGTGAAGTAGACCGTATTCTGGGACTGGAAATTGGTGCCGATGATTACCTGACCAAGCCATTTAACCCACGTGAACTGACTATCCGTGCCCGCAACCTGCTGGGGCGCACTGTTGCCCAGCCTGTGGTTGAAGAGCACAAAAGCATTGTTAAATTTAACGGCTGGACGCTGGATGAAAACAGCCGCAACCTGACATCACCAAAGGGTGTGCGCGTCGCTTCACCTAAAGGCGAATACCGTGCTTTACGTTTAATGCTGGACACTCCAGGTAAAATTTTTACCCGCGAGCAATTAATCCGTCATATGACTGGCCGTGACTTACGCCCGAACGACCGCACCGTAGACGTAACATATTCGCCGCATCCGCAAGCACTTTGAGTCAGATATCGACAGCCCTGAGTTAATCAGCACTATTCATGGTGAAGGTTATCGGTTTGTAGGCAAGATTAGACAAGTAAGCTATTTAACAGCCTGCAGCAGTGGAGCTCAGTTAATTCAGCTTCAATAAACTCATACAGAGCAGCCAGGTGCTGCTCTGCTTTTAAGTGGTAATCAACTAATTACCGTTCCAGCCCTTTCCAGTTCGTTGCTTCCTGCTCAAACTTTTCGCCTGCTGTTGCACCCAGAGTAAGCCTACCGACGCCGCTGCGCCTTTAAGCTTATGGGCAGACTCTCTGAAATCCTGCGGATGCTGCTGTACCGCCGCTTCAATCATTTTGTTTATGTAGCCTGGCAATAACTGAGCAAACAACTGGGCGCTGCGTTTCATTGCATCAGGCCCCAATGACTGCATATAGTCTTGCAGGGTAGCCAGATCAAGGATCTGATTATCATTGTTGTCGGGTTCAACCGGGCTAAGCTGTTGCAACTTTAAGGCACTGGGTGAAAACAACCGGGCCAGCATCTGGTCCAGTTTATTGGTATTAATCGGTTTTGCCAGCGCACCATCAACCTGAACGTCGGTTAGTTGTTCTTCGGCTTTTCTGACATTGGCACTAAGCACCACTATCGGGATGTTCTGCAAGTGGCTTTCACTGCGCATATAACGGGCAATCTGATCGCCATTCATATCCGGCAACTGCATATCCAGCAACACCAGATCGATATCATCTTCCGTTTCCAGCAGCGCAATGGCGTCTTCACCCGTTTCAGCATGAATAACCGTATGACCGCGCTGTTCCAGCAAGGCTGTGGCTATTTCGGCATTAAGTGGCACGTCTTCAATCAGTAAAACGGTAAGCTCTGGACAACTTATGGTGCTGATGCTTGGCGCAGCGACCTGCTCGGTTGGCAACTTCACACTAAAACAACTGCCCTGTCCCGGCTCGCTGCTTAATGAAATACTGCCGCCCATCGCCTCAACCAGTGCCCGCGATACCGATAAGCCAATTCCCGAGCCAACAATACTTAACCGGCGACCATCGGTTGACTTATAGTACATATCAAAAATACGTTCCTGCTCAGCACTAGCTATGCCAATACCGGTATCTATCACTTCAAACATAACTCAGCAGGGCCTGTCGCCGTTGTTGTCAGCACGCAGTCGAGGGTTATTTGCCCCTGAGCTGTGAATTTCACTGCGTTATTTAACAAATTCCAAAGTACCTGGCGCAGCCGGGTTGCATCCAGTTTCAGGTAGCAATCTAAATCCCCCTGGCTGTTAATATCAAAGCCCAGGCCCTTTTGCTGACAAATCAGCTCAGCAAAATTAGCAATATCATTTAAAAAGCTCTGAATATGAATGCTTTGATAGACAATGTCTAAATCCTGGCGGTCAATCTTATCTAAATCAATAATATCATTGAAAATATTACCAAGCGTTTCGGCACTGCTGAAGATAGTATTAGCCCAGCTGTGTTGTTCTGGACCTAAAGTACTGTCCAGCAGCCGGCGGCTTAAACCAACAATGCCATTCAACGGGGTTCGCAGCTCGTGGCTTAACGTCGCGATAAACTTGCCTTTGTCCTGATAGGCTTTTTCCAGCGCCTGTTCTGCTAATTTACGCGAGGTAATATCACGACCAAATCCCAGCAAGCCGATGTAACGACCCTGACCATCATAGAAGGGTACTTTACGCATTTCAAACCAGAGTAGCTGACCATCAGGTTTTACAAACTCGACATCCAACGTCAGTTCGGTGTGCTCAGCCGCGGCCTCATATTCAGTTAAAATAGCCGCCTGGGCGCTGTCTTCGGTATAAAGCTCAGCAGGATGAAAGCCAATTAACTCCTGCGCTGATTTGCCCATAATAATTTCAAACATTTTATTACAGCTTGCCAGATGGCCATTTTCATCGCGGTAATAAAATAAGTCTGGCGAGCTGTCAACAATAGAGCGGATAAGTAAACTCTGCTCTTCCAGTTCTTGCTGGGTCTTTTTACGTTCCGAGATTTCTTTGCGTAGTTCATCAACGGCACGTCGTTTCGCCTGAAAGGCTTTTTTCCGCTCTTCTATCTCAAAATTAAGCTGGCGGATACTATCCTGCATATTCTGGTTCAGCAGGCGCTCCTGATGGGCAGAGTCTTTCAGGTAGAGTAAGGCCGCATCAAGGTGCAGCACTAAATAGAAAACAATCAGAATAATGACGGGGCTGACCAACATAGCAAGGGTCAGCTGGGCTTGCAGCATTAACCAGTCAACCACCACCGCAAATAATGCGGCATAGGTGTAATGTGCCAGCACCAGCAACGCCAGCGAGCTTAGCCAAAGCACTAAACCCAGGCGTAACTTGCCCCAGCGTTTAATCAATGCAGCAAAAGCTTTTACCTTTGGGTGCACCGGACTTTGCATTATGCGCTACCCTTTACGCGGTTTTTAGCTAAAACCACCTTAATTAGCAGGTTGCAGGTCAACCATCATATTCCGATATGAACAGTATGCTATCTCTTCACCCTGCTGTCTGAAACTACCCTGACGAGTATAAGAGCTATGATCTTTGTACACGGTCACAGCATAGCCCTGCCCGACTTTAACTGCACGACCCTCCGCCTGGCGAGCCTGGGTCATACACAGTAAATGAGTTAACTGTTTATAGTTGTCACGCTCAAATATATCACCGGAAGTCAGTAAAGGCTGGGCCAGATTATTTGGGGCAAATTTCCAGTCAGCAAAGCGGCTGCGTAGCTGGTTAGCATTCAGCTCCATTTCATCACCCCGGGTCAGATAATGAGTCACAACGTTGCGCAGATTTAACGCGCTGCCTTCACCGCTGCTATTTGCACTATTCATATCAACCACATAAACGCCGGCTTCACCCATTACGGCCATCCGGACATCGGGTTCTGCCTCCGCTCGGCCAAAACCAACCAGTAGTCCGGTATTTTCGTCAATCCCAAAGCCAAAACGGCTTTGTGTATCGTGTAGCAAGCGAATTAACCGGCCCTGGCGACCCCGCTCTGAAAAGTGAGTATCGAGCACGCCCCAACGAAACAATCCAAGGCCGCCACCACCATTGTATGTCAGGTGGTTTTCGGCCAGGCCGTTGCTGCAACTCTGATCTTTATCACAGCCAACTGCCGGCGCTGGTAAATCAAAGGCACCAAATTGCATGGCATTGAAACTATCGCCGTTGGTAATCATAGGGGTGCGCTGACCGTTAAAGCTGCCACCAGACATTACCGCAGTTCCTGCGCTGGTGCCCGCCACCACAATTTGTCCCGCTTCCAGCATTCGCTCAATTTGCTGCAACTCCGCTGATGCCGAACCATCCTCTAGCCGCAATGCCCGCAAGGTTAAACTTTGATCGCCACCATTAAAGAAAATACCATCAGAGCGGCGGATTTGCGCTACCGCAGCTTTACTGCCAGCCTGACAAAAATCTGTTTTCTGCGCCATTAAGTCAGGATAAACCCGTTGCCGTTGATAACTGCCGTGTTGCTCGGCTAGATGTTTATCCAGCTCCGCACAGCTGTTTTTATCACCCGTCTGCCAGGCGGCCTGATAAGCAGCACTAATTGGCAGCCAGCTGACATCAGCGCCAGCCTCAGCAAACAAATTGGTATAGAAATCGACCGCAGCAAAGGGATCGCGCGATGAGGCGGTAACCACCAGGATCCGCGGTTTACGCTTATCACCCGCCACTTGTTGCGCCATCGCCACAAACTTCTGATGCAACTCTACGGTAAAACTATTTTTGGTATTGGCTAAATCGGCAAACTCTCTGCTTCGCGGGTTATTGCGACTGGCGCCATTACTATTCGTTACCGGAACTTCCAGCTGATCGAGCACAAAGCTCAACTCACGGCTGCTTAAGCCCGCATACACATTACGGCCCGATACCCAGATACCGTCGACCTCTATCTCAGCGCTACGCCATAATCTCAGCAGTTCGCGTTCTGAGACCGTATCATTACCTAACTGGCCGCGCAAAAACTCCAGCACGGCCAATGTTTGCTGCTGTTCTATTATCCGGTCATCAGACCAGAAGCCGGCGCTGTTAATTGCTTGCAGGTGCTCGGTACTTAATTGAAACTGGCTATGCTTTTTGGCCGCAGCAGAAAATATCTCATCACTAACGCAGTGCCGGCTGCTGGTTGAGCTGCAAGTCGCCAGACCACCGCCCATTAATAACATCGAGTATTCAGGCATGGTTTTATTTTCATCATTGGCACTAAGAGTAAAAACCGGCATTGCCACTAAAATGGCGGATAAACAAGCAGTTATTTTTTTCATCGGCTCTTTCTTATTGTTTTTCAGGCAATCACAGCCTGTAGACTACTGATAATGCGCCAGGCGCTAACCCTATATTTAGTGGTTGTAGATTATCCTGTATTGACATCTTTGCCAATTAGAAGTAGAAATAAGATTGCTGTTGGTGATGTTTTCGACATGGTCCTACAGCAAAAAATCAAATTTATATCTGATAACTTACTATTTAAAGTAGCGATATGTTAAAGAAAGCACTAATGCTCGGCTCATATCACTATTCGTCCTACTACCTTTCCGAGTGGTTTAACGAATAGAAACTTATCAGGCAACTGCGGTTGACCTGAGGTTCTCTGTTTGAACAAACCCATTAAAGCAAAAATAAAGCAAATAAAGGCGTGCCCGATCCTTAGCTGATCGCGTACCCAATTTAAACACAGGTGTAATTATGCGTAAATTAAACCCGCTGGCGCTGGCTATTGCTGGCAGCTTACTCGCGTCTCCTTTTAGCTATGCACAACAGGAAACAGCGAAAGAAGAACAAAAAGTTGAGCGAATTGAAGTGACTGGTTCACGGATCAAAGGGGTGGATCTGGAAGGCACCCAACCGTTAGTGGTTATCTCTGCTGAGGATATTAAAAACTCCGGTGCCAGCTCAATTTATGATCTGTTAAGAGACTTAGGCCAGGTGCGCGGCGGCAGTGGTACTTTCTCTACCTCTGAAAGCGGCGCCACGTCAACTTCTACGCCGGCCGGTCAGGCTGCCGCTTCATTGCGGGGCCTGGGCCCATCGTCAACCCTGACGCTGGTTAATGGCCGGCGCATTGCCGCTTCGTCTTTTGCAGCAGGTACCCAGAACTTCGTTGACGTAAACAGTATTCCACTGGCAGCCATTGAACGGGTTGAAGTACTGGCGACAGGGGCGTCAGCCATCTATGGTGCAGACGCCGTTGCCGGCGTTATTAACTATATTCTGAAAACTGACTACGAGGGTGCTGAGGTAAATTTATCTTATGGCAACAGCACCGCCTCTTCTGACGAAGGCCGGATAAACGCTAACATCCTGCTTGGTACTGAACTGGCCGGCGGTAATTTAACCTTGTTTGCCGATATCTATGATCGCAAAGGTTACACCGCTCAGGATCGTGAATTCACCCGCAACCCAAGCTTAGTCAGTAACTACTCATATTTACCCAAGGGTGTGCCAAATATTTACTACTGGTCAGCCGTTGATGGCAATGAAATCGCCAGCCCGGCCTGTACCAGTGAGTTGGTGACAACTGAACTGGGTGAGCAGATTTGCGCTTATTATCCAAATGAAGACGATGTATTAGAAAGCCCGTTTGAAAGTGCTTCTGCCGGTTTTAATTTCCGCAAAGAACTTGGCAATGATCTGGTATGGAATACTGACTTCTTCTACAGCCACACCTCGTCTGTTTCTTCGTCCAGCCCGGCCCCTATTAACCAGGTAAGTGATGAAGAAGGCCCATGGGTGCAGGAAACCGCACTGGATGTGTTCCCTGACGCCGTGCGCGACGACTTACTGGATCAAATTTATATCGATCCTTTTACCAGCGAAGCAGGCCAGAGTTTGTGGGGCTTCCGGTTTGATGCCCGCTTTAACACCCCCAGAACAGTGGAAGTTACCAGCGATTCATTCCGGCTGGTCAGCAGTATCGCTGGCAGCACAGAAAACTGGGACTGGGAAACTGCCGTGTTGCTGTCCCGCTCTGAATCCGAGCAAAAAGCCATTGCCGGTATTTATAACCGTTATAAGTATCACGCCGCCATTGCCGGCGAGCTTTGTCAGGACGGCAGCATTGCCAGTTACAACAGCGATACCGATACCTTAAATTGTAGCAGCGGTGCAGGCTTAGCCGGCGTCTATAACCCGTTTTTAGCCAACGACGCAGCTAATGAAGCCCTGCTTGCACTGGCGCAGGAAGTTCCGACCCGCGACGGTGTCAGCACGGTTTTTGGTTGGGATGCCCGCTTCAGCGGCGATTTATTTGAATTTAACGACCAAATGGTGCGCTCAGCTTTTGGTCTGGAGCTGCGTAAAGAAGAAATAACCGATACGCCATCTGCTAATGCCCAGGCCAGTGCTGCCAATGGGTATCTGGTAGACGTATTTGGCTTTGGTTCCAGCCTGTCTGCTGCCGACCGCACCCAGATGGCCGCTTTTGCTGAAATTTATGCGCCGCTGACCGACACCATTGAGCTGCAACTGGCCGGCCGTTATGACCACTATGACGATTTTGGCAGTACCTTTAACCCCAAAGTCGGTATCACCTGGCGGCCATTGGATAGCCTGGTTGTGCGCGGTTCCTGGGCCACGTCGTTCCGGGCACCGTCGCTGACCCAGGCCGGGGTAAAACTCAGAACCACCACCGCAACGTTCGATTGTAGTGCCAACCAAACCGTTTCTGACCTGTACTGCGAAGGTGCCGGTTTTACCAGTAGCCCGAATGTACTGGAACTGGGCAACGCTGCCCTGCAAGCTGAAACCTCCGAGTCGGTCAGTGTCGGTTTTGGCTGGAGCCCGACCCAGGACACCACGCTAACCGTTGACTACTGGCAGTTTGAACATAAAAAGCTGGTTGATACCGATATGACAGCGATGCTGGCCCGCACGGCTGCCGACGCCAGTGTGCGTCATTGTGGCCTGGTGCCCGATGGCGAACTCGGGATCTCTTACGATCCGGCGCTGTGTGATGTTACCGACTTAGCGGGCCTTACCGTTGAAGACGACGGTGCAAACATGGCAGAAATTCTCGATGCCTGGGTTGAATACGATAATCCACGCTTTGCTGAATTGCCATTATTCCGTGACCATGTCATCCAGCTGGATAACGTGGGCCGCCAGGATGTCAGCGGCATTGATGCCAGCTTCAGTCATACCCTCGATTTGGCCGGTGGCCGCTTAGGGCTGGATTTAGACTGGACCCATTATCTGGAGTTTGAGCGCAATAAAGCAGGCTCAGATGAAGTTGAGGCATTAATGGGTACTTTCCGTTACCCGGAAAATATCGGTAGTGCCCGCATTTCGTGGAGCGGCGAAGCCCTGTTTGTTGGCCTGACTGCACTTTACACGTCATCCTATCAGGACGATACCGCCCGTTTACGCAGCCGTAACCTGGACGAACTGGACGAATTGGGCCTGATTGACGCCGATGGCAATCGTGATGTGTCATCCTGGACCACCCTGCGCGCCAATATTGGTTATGATTTTGAGCACGCCTCGCTTAATTTCAGTATCGATAACCTGCTGGATCGTGACCCGCCAGCCGTGTATGGCAGCAGTCGTGGTTTCGACTCAATTAACCACAACGCCTTTGGCCGCAACTATCGTGTATCCTTTAGCTATTTCTTTTAATTAGCAAAGAGGCGGGCGAGAATATAACGCTCTCGCCCGCCAATCACCGATAGCTACCACAAGGCTTACACTATGGCTAACCAAGCAAAACAACCGGTGTCGATGCCGGACGCCTTTGTCATCCTGTTTTTTGTGATGATTCTGGCGGCCCTGGCATCCCACCTTATTCCGGCAGGGTCATTCGACATTATCGAAGTGGCCACCGAAACCGACAATGCGGTAAAAACCAAAAGCCGGATTGACCCCAGCAGCTTTACCCTGGCAACAGACAGCAGCGCCGGTGTGCCGCTGTTTGCCGAAGGCGGCGGTGTCGGCTTTTTAAACTATGCTTTCGAAGGCATGGTCTCGGGCAATAAATGGGGATCTGCAGTCGGCGTTATCGCCTTTATCCTGCTTACCGGTGGTGCTTTTGGCATTATTATGAAAACCGGAGCTATTCATAACGGCATTCTGGCGTTAATAGAGAAAACCAAGCAACTGGAGTTTTTATTTATTCCGTTGTTGTTTGTCTTATTTTCATTGGGCGGCGCCATTTTTGGTATGGGTGAAGAGGCTATTGCCTTTTGCATTGTGCTGCTGCCGTTAATGCTGGCGCTGGGCTACGATGCGATTACCACAGTGCTGGTTACCTACATTGCCACCCAGATTGGCTTTGCCACCAGTTGGATGAACCCGTTTAATGTGGCGATTGCGCAGGGCATTGCTGAGATCCCACTGCTGTCCGGTGCTGATCTGCGCTTAGTAATGTGGCTGGTATTTACCCTGTTCGGGGTTATTTTTACCATGCGCTACGCCGCCAGAATTAAGCGTGACCCAGCAAGCTCACTAAGCTTTACCAGCGATCAGCAATTACGCAGCCAGCAACAGCAGCAGGCGGTTAATAGCTACAGCACCATCGATAGCGTGATCTTACTGGCGTTTTTTGCTGGTTTAATCTGGATAATCTGGGGAGTAACCGTTCGCCAGTATTACATTCCGGAAATTGCCAGCCAGTTTTTTACCATTGGTATTGTTATCGCCATTATTGCCGTCATCGGCAAACGACTCAGAGTAAACGAGGCGGCTGAGGGCTTTAAACAGGGTGCCAGTGAACTACTGCCGGCAGCGCTGATTGTCGGTATGGCCAAAGGCATCGTGCTGCTGCTCGGTGGTGACAACCCTCAAACGCCTTCTGTATTAAATACTCTGCTGTACTACTCCGGTCAGGCGCTGGGCGACTTACCTGCCTATTTATCTGCCTGGTTAATGCTGGTTATTCAATCGGTATTTAATTTCTTTGTGGCATCGGGTTCTGGCCAGGCAGCGCTGACAATGCCGTTAATCGCGCCGCTGGCTGATATGGTGGGGTTAAGCCGGCAAATTGCGGTACTGGCGTTTCAGCTGGGTGATGGCCTGACTAACTGCATTATTCCTACTTCTGCCGCACTTATCGGCTGCCTGGGCGTGGTTCGGGTAGACTGGACCATCTGGCTGAAGTTCGTCTGGAAATTACAACTGTGGCTGTTTGCCCTGGCTAGCTTCTTTATGCTGGTTGCGGTTGCTATCGGCTATCAGTAACGAGGTTATTTTGAACACAATTTATCTGATAAAAAATGTTGAGGTCTATGGTCCAGCACCACTCGGCAGACAGGACATCGTTATGGCTGGCGGCAAAATTATTGCCATGGGTCAGCAATTCAACACTGGCGGCACTGATTTACCGCTGACGGTGATTGACGGCAGCAACAGTATTGCCGTACCGGGCTTTGTTGACTCGCTGGTGCACTTTATTGGCGGTGGTGGTGAAGGCGGCTTTGCCACCCGCACCCCGGAAATGCAATTAACCGATGCTACCCTCGGCGGTGTTACCACGGCTATTGGTGTGTTGGGTACTGATGCGACCACCCGTACCCTGACTAACCTGCTGGCGAAAGCCCATGCTTTGCAAATAGAAGGCATTACGACCTATTGTCATACCGGCTCTTATCAGGTGCCATGTCGTACCCTGACCGGCAGCATTACCGACGATTTAATTCTGATTGATAAATTTATTGGTGTTGGTGAAATTGCTATCAGCGATCATCGCTCGTCACAACCCACTACCGATGAGATCCGAAAAGTGGCCTCCGCCGCCAGAGTGGGCGGTATTCTGGCCGGCAAAGGCGGTATTGTCAGTGTGCATATGGGTGCGGGTGAGCGCATTTTGCAGCCTATTTACGAGGCTGTTGCCGGCACCGAACTTAGCTTAAAGCAGTTTTACCCGACCCATATGAACCGCAACCGCGCGGTATTTCAGGCCGGGCTGGAGTTTGCCGGCCAAGGTGGGGTAATTGACTTCACCACCAGCACCACTGCATACGATCTTGAGCATGGTGAAGTCGCGGCGGCGGCGGCGCTGGCTGAGGCGCTGCAGGAAGGTATCAGCCCACTGCAACTTACCCTAAGCTCAGACGGTAATGCCAGTTTGCCTATTTATAATGACTCGGGTGAATTGCTTGGGTTACAGGTTGGCCAGGTCAGCACACTTTATCAATCGGCGCGCGATGCCATCTTGCACCATAAGGTCAGTATCAGTGACGCCATCTGTGCTATCAGCCAGGCGCCGGCAGCGGTGCTGGGACTTAGCCAGAAAGGCCGGCTGGCCATTGGCCTGGACGCCGATCTGGTTTTGCTTAACCGTGATGATTTGGCAATAAACCAGGTATTTGCTATGGGTAAGCAGTTAATCGTAGCGGGCAAAGCCACAGTCAAAGGCATGTTTGAGAAGTAACCTAAGCCAACAGCAGCGTTTAGCATAAATATTTGCAACGCCTTGCTTTAATCTGAACCAGAAAAGCTGCTACGGCAGCTTTTTTTTATGCCAACCTGTTATAGATGGCGGAAATAACGCCAATTCATGTAATTTATTTTCATTTTAAGCATGCCAGCTCCAGCTTTAAATAGACGGCCAGATGGTTAAACTTCACTTGCTTTTTCAGCTTTTTCTTAGTATACCTTTTCAGCTCGCAGTGTTTAGGCACACCGATATATTAGAGCAAATACACTACAACGCATTAGGCACTGAAAGAACACTCGTTATTTTCTTTCACAAGCAAAAAACCATAAAAATAGAATAATAATTCATATTTATTAAATAATTATATATTTGCAAGGCAAGTTTGGAGGTAAGTCATGGCGTTGTATCAGCATAGTCAGGCACGGGAAAATTGTGGTTTTGGCCTGATAGCACATATAGAAGGTGCGGCCAGCCACCGGATTGTCAGAACCGCCATTAATGGCTTAGATCGGATGCAGCACCGCGGCGGTATTTCGGCCGACGGCAAAACCGGCGATGGCTGTGGTTTATTAATGCAAAAGCCCGACAGTTTTTTCCGGGCGATTGCCGAAGAAAACGGTTGGAATCTGGCGAAAAAATACGGCGTCGGCATGATCTTCCTAAGCCAGGATCCGGAAAAAGCGGCCGCAGCCAAGGCGATTATCAATAAAGAAATCGCCCGCGAAACCTTAAGCCTGGTGACCTGGCGCAGCGTGCCCACCGACAGCAGCGTATTAGGCCCGCTGGCGCTGGAATCCATGCCGCAAATTGAGCAGGTATTTGTTAATGCCCCGCACGGCTGGGGCGATCATGATTTAGAGCGCCGCCTGTACATGGTTCGCCGCAGAGTCGAGCAACAGCTAAGCGCCGATGCTGATTTTTACATTCCCAGCTTCTCGTCATTAGTAACGGTATTTAAAGGCCTGATGATGCCGGCCGACTTACCGCGCTATTACACTGATTTAGCCGATATCCGGATGGAAACTGCCATCTGCGTCTTCCACCAGCGCTTTTCCACCAATACTATGCCACGCTGGCCATTAGCCCAGCCATTTCGCTACCTGGCCCATAACGGTGAAATTAATACCATTACGGGCAACCGCCAGTGGGCCCGCGCCCGCCAGTATAAATTTGCCTCGCCGTTATTACCCGACTTACAGGACGCAGCACCTTTTGTTGCCCAGACCGGCTCTGACTCCAGCTCGCTGGACAATCAGTTAGAGCTGCTGTTAGCCGGTGGCATGGATTTATTCCGCGCCATGCGGTTGTTAGTGCCACCCGCCTGGCAGGGCAACCGGGTAATGGATGATAACTTAAAAGCCTTCTACGAATTTAACTCAATGCATATGGAGCCGTGGGACGGCCCGGCCGGCATTGTCATGACCAACGGCCAGCATGTCGCTTGTAACCTGGATCGCAACGGCCTGCGCCCTGCCCGCTTTGTTATTACCCGCGATAAATTAATTACCCTGGCCTCAGAAGTCGGCATTTGGGATTACACCCCGGATGAAGTCGTGGAAAAAGGCCGGGTGGGCCCCGGCGAAATGCTGGCGGTCGATACCACCACCGGCCAGATCTGGCGCTCGGATGAAATTGATAACGATTTAATGGCCCGCCATACCTATCGTAGCTGGCTGAATGACAACGTGCAGCGGCTGGTACCTTATGAAAAGTACGAAACTGATCTGATTGGTAAGCGGGTATTTGACGATGACACCATGCAGGTGTATCACAAGCTGTTTAACTACAGCTATGAAGAAATTGAACAGGTAATGACGGTACTGGCCAAAGATGGCCAGGAAGCCGTTGGCTCGATGGGTGACGATACGCCGATGGCTGTATTGTCGCGCAAGCCCCGTACTTTGTTTGATTACTTCCGCCAGCAATTTGCCCAGGTGACGAACCCGCCTATCGACCCGTTGCGTGAAGCCCATGTGATGTCACTGGCGACCAGCATCGGCCGCGAGCATAACGTGTTTAAAGAAACCGCCGGTTACGCCCGCCGTATTCAGTTTGAATCGCCGGTAATGATGTATTCCGACTTAAAACAGCTGCGCCAGGCTGACGAAAAATACTATAAAAACCAGGTATTTTCGTTAAATTTTAACCCGCAGCAACACACGTTAGAGCAAGCCACCCGGGCGTTGTGCGACGCGGTGGTAACCGCTGTGCGCGATGACAAAGTGGTACTGGTGATCCTGACCGACCGGCGGATTGAGCAGGGCCTTATTCCTATTCCGGCGGCGATGGCAGTCGGTGCGGTGCAACTTGCGCTGGTCAATGCCCAGCTGCGCTGCGATTCCAACATCATTATTGAAACCGCCAGTGCCCGCGACTCGCACCACTTCGCGGTGTTAATTGGCCTGGGCGCTACCGGAATTTACCCGTTTTTAGCCTATGAAACGGTCGAGCAACTGGTCGAAAAAGGTACCATTAACTTAAGTGCCCGTCAGGCCGTACTGAACTACCGCAAAGGCATTAACAAAGGCCTTTACAAAATTATGTCGAAAATGGGCATTTCCACTGTGGCCAGTTACCGCTGCTCTAACCTGTTTGAGGCAGTAGGTATTAATAAAGATGTGATGCAGTTGTGCTTTGCCGATGTTGCCTCGCGGATTGGTGGTGCCAGCTTTATTGACTTTGAGCAGGACGTGCAGCAACTGGCCAATATGGCCTGGTTAAAACGCAAGCCAATGAACCACGGTGGCTTATTAAAATACGTGCACGATGGTGAATACCATGCCTACAACCCGGACGTGGTCACCAGCCTGCAACAAGCGGTGCGTTCCGGCAAGTACGAAGACTACCGGGTGTACAGTAACCACGTTAACCAGCGGCCGGTAGCCCATTTGCGCGACTTACTGCAACTGGCTAATGATACTGACGGCGTTGCCTTAGCTGAAGTGGAAGCAGCCGAAAACTTATACCCACGCTTTGACAGCGCAGCCATGTCGATTGGTGCGTTAAGCCCGGAAGCCCACGAGGCGCTGGCCATCGCGATGAACCGTTTAGGCGGGCGCTCGAATTCCGGTGAGGGCGGTGAAGATCCACGGCGCTTTGGCACTGAGAAAAACTCAAAAATTAAACAGGTGGCCTCCGGTCGCTTTGGGGTAACCCCGCATTACTTAGTTAATGCTGAGGTTATTCAAATCAAAGTCGCCCAGGGCGCCAAACCCGGTGAAGGCGGCCAGCTGCCGGGCGAAAAGGTCACTGCTGAAATAGCCCGGCTGCGTTATTCAGTACCTGGGGTAACGTTAATTTCGCCACCGCCGCACCATGATATTTACTCGATTGAAGATTTAGCCCAGCTGATTTTCGATTTAAAGCAGGTTAACCCGAAGGCATTAATTTCGGTAAAACTGGTATCGGAGCCGGGTATCGGCACCATCGCTACCGGGGTGGCGAAAGCCTATGCCGATTTAATTACCGTATCGGGTTATGACGGTGGCACCGGTGCCAGCCCGCTAACCTCAGTTAAATATGCCGGCAGCCCTTGGGAGCTGGGCCTGGCCGAAGTGCACCAGGCCTTAGTTGAAAACGGCCTGCGTGACCGGGTGCGCTTACAGGTAGATGGCGGCTTAAAAACCGGCCTCGATGTAGTGAAAGCGGCTATTTTAGGTGCCGAGAGCTTTGGTTTTGGCACCGGCCCTATGGTGGCACTGGGCTGTAAATTCCTGCGAATTTGCCATTTAAATAACTGTGCTACCGGCGTGGCTACGCAGGATGAAACCCTGCGCCGCGATCACTTTACCGGCCTGCCGGAAATGGTGATGAATTACTTTAAATTTTTAGCGCTGGAAGTACGCGAGCTAATGGCAGAGCTGGGGGTAACTGAGCTGACTCAGTTAATTGGCCGCACCGATTTACTAACCGCCAAAGCCAGTGAAACCCAGAAACAAGCCAAACTGGATTTAACCCCTATTTTGCAGGCGAGCGGCGTAACATCTGATAAACCGCTTTACTGCGTGAAAAACAACACGCCGTTTGACCCGGGCGCACTTAACCAGCTGTTACTTGAGCGCTGCGAGCAAATGGTGCTGCACAAAACCGGCGGTCAGTTAAGCTTACCCATTCGCAACACCGACCGCTCGGTTGGCGCGGCCTTGTCGGGCTTTATTGCCAGCAAGCATGGTAATCAGGGCATGGCGACCGATCCAATCCGCCTGCGCTTTACCGGTACCGTCGCACAGCTTTGGCG
>NZ_JAGYIM010000019.1 GCF_018402695.1 Arsukibacterium sp. | reverse complement strand
GGGGTGTGACTGCTTAGGGCTTGCTCCGGTTTCTGGTCTGACGGCATAATGACACTCTGAATTCCCTGTTGGATTGGCTATGGTACCTGCAACCGATACTCAGCAACTGGCTGCAGAGCTGGGTGCGTTATTATCACGGAAAAATTGGTTCGTCACCACTGCTGAATCCTGCACCGGTGGCGGCATTGCTTACTATTTAACCGCTATTGCCGGCAGCTCTGCTTATGTTGATCGTAGTTTTGTTACCTACAGCAACAAAGCCAAGCAGCAGCTACTGGGCGTGCGTAGCGCCACTTTATTACAATTTGGCGCGGTAAGCGATGAAACGGTTAAAGAAATGGCTGCCGGGGCAGCGTTAGCGGCAAATGCTCAGCTGGCGATAGCGGTTTCAGGTATCGCCGGGCCCGGCGGTGGCTCGGCAGCGAAGCCAGTGGGCACTGTCTGGTTTAGTTTCTGGCTGAATGGCCAGCTTAGCAGCCAGCAGCAGTTTTTTGCCGGCGACCGCGAGCAGGTGCGTCAGCAGGCAATTGATTATGCGCTGGAGCACAGCATCTTATTATTGACAGCCTTGCCAAACTAGACTACTGTACGAGCATACAGTGTTTATGCAAGCCGAATTTTCTGGAGTGAACAATGGACGACAATAAGCAAAAAGCCCTGGGCGCTGCCCTTACTCAAATTGAACGTCAGTTTGGTAAAGGCTCTATTATGCGCCTTGGTGACAGCACGGCATTGGATATTGCCTCAGTATCCACCGGCTCGCTGGGCCTGGATATTGCACTTGGTATAGGCGGCTTGCCGTACGGCCGGATTGTGGAAATTTACGGCCCTGAATCATCAGGTAAAACGACCTTAACCCTGCAGGTGATTGCCGAAGCACAAAAAGCCGGGAAAACCTGTGCCTTTATTGATGCAGAGCACGCGCTGGATCCGGTTTATGCCAAAAAGCTGGGCGTAAAAGTAGAAGACTTACTGGTGTCGCAACCCGATACCGGTGAGCAGGCGCTGGAAATTTGTGACATGCTGGTGCGTTCTGCTGCAGTAGATGTCGTGGTAGTCGACTCAGTAGCGGCATTGACGCCAAAAGCCGAAATTGAAGGTGACATGGGCGACAGCCATATGGGTTTACAAGCCCGTTTAATGTCACAGGCACTGCGTAAACTTACCGGTAATATTAAGCGCTCTAATACCTTATGTATTTTTATTAACCAGATCCGGATGAAAATCGGTGTGATGTTTGGTAACCCCGAAACCACCACCGGAGGTAATGCCCTTAAATTCTATGCCTCAGTGCGGCTGGATATCCGCCGGATTGGCTCGGTAAAAGAAGGTGATGAAATTACCGGTAACGAAACCCGGGTAAAAGTGGTGAAAAATAAAGTGGCACCGCCGTTTAAACAGGCCGAATTTATTATTCAGTATGGTGCGGGTATCAACAAAAATGGTGAGCTGATCGACCTTGGGGTTGCCCAGGGCCTGGTAGATAAATCGGGTGCCTGGTATGCCTATCAGGGTAATAAAATTGGCCAGGGTAAAGCCAATGCTATGAAGTTTCTGACTGAGAACCCGGCGATAGCCGATGAAATTGAAAAGGAACTGCGTAGCCGCTTGTTACTGAAACCCGGTGAAAAAGTGATTGAAGAAGCTATTCCGGCAGAATTCGAAGCTGATTTGTAATACTTTTATACTAGAAAAAAGCCGGCGTTTTTGCCGGCTTTTTTGCTTTTTTATAACCAGAAAAACCGCTGGATTTTGCTGGCCAGGATAGCGGAACCCTGATTTAAATCGTTGAGGCAGCAGGTAAACTTGAAATCGGCCAGCCAGTTGCTGTTTGTATAATCGCTAAGCGCCAAGCAGCATGATGATTAACCGGCAAATTTTGTCTTGCCCTGCCGGATGGCCAGCGTTAATCTGGTAGCTCTGTTTTTTACTAAAAAACCTATTTTGTTAACATTCACTTTATCAATAATGTTGTCATCGCCGTAGGTGGCCGGTACTGTTAATAATGATTAAACATACGTTACTGTTGCTGGCCTGCTTACACTGTTTAATTGGTTGTAATGCCGATATCAGTGTCCAAGATGAACCAAACGACCCGGTTGCACAGGAATATCCACTGGCATTCGTCGCCAGGCCGTTACTGAACGAAGACGGTGATCCCTACAAGCCTGAGCTGGCAGCACCTGAGCAGTTTAATCCGGGCGCGCAGCTTTTCCTCAAACAAAATGCGTTTGCTGAGTCGGCAGAACGTGAATTGCTGGCCGAAGTCTTTGCTGATGAGCCATACGACGTAAAAGATTTGGTGGTATCACCCGACGGCGATACCTTGTTGTTTGCGTTGCGGCCACCAGAATTGGCCGATGTGGCTGATGAATTACAACCCCGTTGGAGTATCTGGCGTTACAGTCGCAGCAGCGATACCGTTGCGCCCGTAATAGCAGATCCCTTGCTGGCTGAGCAGGGCCATGATATAAGCCCAGGCTTTTTAGCCGATGGGCGTATCGTGTTCAGCTCCAGCCGCCAGCATAAAGCCAGGCAAATCTTACTGGATGAATTTAAACCACAATACAGTGGCTTGCATGAAGATTTACAAGGTCCGGCGTTTAACCTGCACGTAATGAATGCCGATGGCACCGACATTGAGCAAATAAGCTTTAACCTGAGCCATGATCTTTATCCTGTGCTGCTGGCCGATGGCCATATCCTGTACAGTCGCTGGGATAACCAGAGCGATCGCAACATGTTTAACTGGTATCAAATGCGGCCGGACGGCTCGGCCAACCAGTTGCTGTACGGCTGGCATTCACATCAAACCGGACCAGATAACAGCCCTGTCGAGTTTGCTAAGCCCCTGGTATTGGCTGATGGCGGTTGCCGCATTATTGCGCAACCGCCAGCAAGATGGCTTAAATACCCTGCCGGTGCAAATAGCGCTGGCGCTGGCCAGTGACAATGAACAACCGTTGTATCAGGAAGTGTTGAATTTACCCGCTCAGACCCCTCTGCTGCCGTGGGCTTTTGATAATTCAGCCCGGCCAGAGCCCGCTGGTCTGGTGCAGAGCGCGTTTGCGTTGCAGGATGGCTCGGAACGTTTTCTGGTCAGCTGGTCACCGTGCCAGGTTTTGGTCGATGAGCAGGTAACCAGCTGTGAACTGGTTGCAGAGCCTGCTGACTACCCTGCGGCGGGTCCCCGTTTTGGTTTATGGTTGTTTGACTTGGTCAAGCAAACTCAGGTACCGGTTAAGCTGGGAACAGCACAACAGTTATTAACCGAACCTGTGGTAATGCAACCGTACACCCGACCGGTATTTTTGCCGGCTAATCCTGATGCGGACCCTGCACTGGCACAAAATGGTGAAGCCATTTTAGATATTCGCAGTGTTTACGACATTGGTGGCGAGGCGGTATTGCCGCTGGAGCAGTTAGCCGATCCGATGCAAACCAGCGCAGCGCAGCGGCCAGTGCGTTATTTAAGTCTGGTGCGCGGCGTGCCTATTCCACCGGAAGAGGTGCGCGATGTACCCAATTTTGCTTTTGGGGTAAACCGCCGCCAGTTAATGCGGGAGTTAGTAGGCATTACACCGGTCCAACCTGACGGTTCGGTGCGGGTTAAAGTGCCAGCCAACGTACCGCTGGCGCTGAGCTTACTGAATAGTGAAGGTCAGGCAGTATCGCCCCAGCATCAGCAGTGGATAACCCTGGCCGCCGGCGAAACCCTTAGTTGCAACGGCTGTCATGCCGCGAACAATACCCGTCCCCATGGCCGGCAAAGTGGCGAATGGCCAACAATTAACCCCGGGCCAGCTACTTCATCGGCCTCTTTTAACAATGCAAACCCGTTGCTGCCACCAAACGCAGGTGAAACCATGGCGCAAACCATGGCCCGCTTACTGGGCGAACAAACCTTGAGTGCGGCACTGGATTTTGAGGATTTGTGGACAGATCCGGCGTTAAGAGAGCCTGATCCAACAGAGTTACAACAGTTTACCGACCTGGCGACACCGTTACCCGTTGGCCTGGACTGTTTTGCCAGTTGGCAGGCGGCTTGTCGGTTACGGATTGACTATCCAAGCCACATTCAGCCGCTGTGGCAATTGGACCGCCGCCAGTTTGACCCTGTGACCAATGAGCTATTGCGTGACAACAGTTGTGTCAGTTGTCATAGCCGCACTGATGCAGCCGGCAATGCCATTGTGCCTGCAGCCCAGCTGGAACTGACGGAGCAGGCGTCAGACTTGCAGGCAGAACAGATGGCCAGCTATCGGGAATTGCTCAGTAATGACAATGAACAAGAATTAGTTGGCGGGGTGCTGGTCGACCGGTTAGTGCAGGCCGTGGACGGCGATGGCAATCCGGTATTTCTGACCGATGCTGATGGCGAGTTAATTCTGGATGAAAATGGTGACCCGATCCCGGTGATGGTGACGGTAACCATTGGTGCCAGCATGCGCGCCGGCAGCGCCCTGGCCAGCGAGCGGTTTTTTCAGCAGTTCAGTCAGGGTGGCAGCCATCAGGGCTATTTATCTGCGGCAGAATTACGGCTGATCAGTCATTGGCTGGATATGGGCGGCCAATACTACAACTCACCTTTTGCAGTGGAGCCTGACTAGATGCGTTGCTGCTGGCTGCTGTTATTGGCCCTGTTAGTTGCACCCGCTTTGGCGCAGCAGATCACAGACGACGAAAGGCGGGTTATCGTCCAAAAAGAGTATATCGATTTACGCACCGGGCCGGGGCGGGGCTATCCGGTAGTGCAGGTTGCGCTGAACAATGACCGTTTACAATTACTAAAACAACGTACCGGCTGGGTTAAGGTGCAGTACCGCCAGCAGCAATTATGGTTGGCAGCCTCAGAGCTGGATTATTTATATCCGGTTGGCGCTGAGCAAAGCGTCGCCGCACTCTGGCAGGCAGCGCAAAGCCAGCGTCACTGGCAACTGGGTCTGGCAGCGGGTGATTTTGCCGGTACCAGTTATTACCAGTTAAGTGGCAGCTATCTGTTTTCAGAAGTAGTGGCTCTGGAGCTGAGTGCGGGCCAGGGCAGTGGCCAGCAAGCCAGTAGTCAGCAATATTTGTTGCAACTGAGCATCAGCCCGTGGCCGCATTGGCAACTGTCTCCTTATATTGCTCTGGGCGGTGGCGTGCTGCTAACCCGGCCCAGAACCGTGCTGGTGCAAACCCCTGAGCGTCGCAGCCCGCTGGCAACAATGGAACTGGGCGTAAATTACCCACTGACTGAGCGGTTGCAAGCTAACCTGCGCTATCGCAGAACGCTGGTCAGTACCGATCGTGATATTAATGAAGAGACAAATACATGGTTAATTGGCTTACGCCTGGCATTTTAGCCAGTGCTTTACTATTGCTTAGCCCACTGGTACTCAGCCCGCTGGCGGTTGCTCAGCAAGGCAATGACAGTGATGCCCGGATAGCGCCAGAGATTGAACAGTCTGACGTGATCCCCGCCAGGCTCGATACTGAAAACTTTGTGGTGGCGTTACGCGGTGGCGCTTTGGCAATAGAAGATTTCGGCACCAGCGGCCTGGCTGCATTGCAGCTTAGTTATCATATTAACGAAGATTTTTATGTCAGTGCGGAGTACGCGCTGGGCAAAGCGGGCCTGACCTCTTATGAGCGGTTAAGTGGCGCCGCGCCGTTGTTAACCGACGATGAGCGGCAGTGGCATTACTATGGCGCGGAGCTTGGCTATGTGCTGTTACCGGGTCAGGTATATCTGGGTAGCGATTATGCACTGAACACCGGCTGGTCGCTATTTGCCGGCGCAGGCAATGTTGATTTTGCCGGTGACAAAGTTTTTGCGTTTAAATTCGGCAGCCAGTTCCGGTTATATCTGACCGATTGGTTGGCAGTCGATCTTGTCGTCGCTGACTATGTGTTTGAAACCACGATTTTAGCTGAAAGTAAAACGACCCATAACCTGAGTATGGCACTGGGTTTCGCTGTATATTTTTAAAAAATGGGAAAGTTGTATGAAAACACTGTTATGTAGTTTGTTGTTAACTGTGCTGCCATTAAGTGCCCAAAGTGCCAGCGTCATTAACAATGGTAGTGCTGGACAGCGTGCTTTAGCGCCTGATTTTACTCTTAAAGCATTAAGCGGCGTTAATCTGCGGCTGGCTGAGCAAAGAGGAGACATTATTGTGCTGAATTTCTGGGCCAGCTGGTGCGGCCCCTGTATTCAGGAAATGCCGGCGCTGGATAAACTGGCCAGTAAGTATCAACCGTTAGGGGTTCAGGTGTGGGGAGTGAATGTCGAAGCAGACAGCAGTGCTGCTCAGAAATATCTGAGTAAGACCCAGGTTGAATTTCCTATTTTGTTTGATACCGAAAACAGTGTGTCAGAAAGTTATCAGGTGCAGGCGATGCCGACTACAGTAATTATCAATCAGGATGGCGACGTGCACAGTGTGCATCGGGGATATAAACCGGGCTATGAGCAAAAATATGAAAACGATATTAAGACCCTGCTGCGCAACTAAGCTGCTGACAGCCATGCTGGTATTATTCGGTCTGGCCGGCTGCGCCAGTATTGAGCCATGGGTTAAGCCGTATCAGCGGGCGGAGCTTGCTGACCCGATTATGGCCTTTGGCCGCCATCCGGTGGCGTTGCAGCATAGTGCCCATGTGCGGGACTCGCGGGAAGCCGCAAAAGGTGCTGACGGCAGCGGTGGAGGCGGTTGTGGCTGCAACTAAGTGCCAGCTACTGCTGCTGGCGGCGTTGCTGTGCAGCACGTCGCTTGTAGCAGCGGTACTGCCAGATAACCGGATTGATCTGATGCAGCACAGTTATCAGGGTGGCGGGGTATCAATTGATGGCCCGGCGCTGATGCTACGCAGTAAAATTGGCGAGCAGGTATCGGTATCAGGTTTTTATTATGTCGATACGGTATCCGGCGCCTCAATTGACGTTATCGCCACCGCTTCGGCCTACAGTGAAACCCGGATAGAAAGCCGGGTTGGCCTGGATTACCTGACCGGTAACAGTATTTTGTCGCTGAATTACGCACAGAGTGACGAGGATGACTATAACGCCAGGTCAGTGTCCTTTGGTGTTGCCCATGATACGTTTGGCGGCATGACCACGTTAAGTTTGAACGCGGCAGTGGGTGATGACGAAATTGGCCGCAACGGTGATGAAAGTTTCAGTGAAGAATTACGGCGCTACAGTTATAGCCTGGGCATTACCCAGGTGCTGACCACGCGCTGGATCAGTGCGCTGAATGCCGAAGTGGATATGGAGCAAGGGTTTTTGAATAACCCTTATCGCAGTGTGCGTTACCGTGATCCGCTGGCAGAGCTGGGGTATGGTTATCAGTTTGAAATATACCCCAATACCCGCAACAGCTTTGCGCTGGGGCTGGTTAACAAGTTTTATTTACCCTACCGGGCGGCATTGACGGCCTCGCTGCGTCATTATCAGGACAGTTGGGATATTCAGGCGTTTGATGCGGAGCTGGAGTATGTGCATCCGCTGGGTGAGCGCTGGGTGCTGGATAGCCACGTGCGCTGGTACCAGCAGGGACAGGCATCGTTTTACGCCGACCTGTTTGAATTCGCTGACCAACAAAACTTTATGGCCAGAGACAAAGAGCTGAGCGATTTCAACAATCTGAGTATTGGAGTGGGGGCAAGCTACCGGTTTGCCAGCTGGTCGTGGTGGCCGGCCGCCAAACCAGAGTTAAATCTGGAGTGGGACCATATCCGGTTTAACTACAACAACTTTCGTAACGTCACTGTCGCCGGCACAGAGGCCGGTGCCGAGCCTTTGTACCGGTTAACTGCCAATGTTTACCGGGCCTTTTTCAGTGTTTATTTTTAGTGGGGTTGCAGCATGAAATGTCAGTTTGTTATATCCGTATTGCTTAGCGTGCTGTTGCTGGCAGTGCCGTCGCAATCAACTGCAGCCACAACAGAGCAGTCCGCCCAGCAGCAACTGGAGCAGTTAAAGCAGCAGGCTATTGCCCTGAACCGGGAGCTGTTTATTCTGGAAGAGGAATTATTGTTCCCGCCACAAACGCAACTGGCGGTATTTGTCTCGGTGGATGCCGGACGTTTTTTCCAGCTGGACAGCATTCAACTGAAGCTAAACGATCAAGCTATCGGCGCTCACCTGTACACCCAGAGTGAGCTGGCCGGCCTGGCACGCGGCGCTGTACAGCCATTGTACAAAGGTAACATCCGCGCGGGCGAGCATACGCTAACTGCTGTATTTGTTGGTAAAGGCCCGGAAGACAAAGATTACCGGCGGGCAATCAGCCACCGTTTTACCAAAGCGGACGATGCCATGCTGCTGGAGCTGAAAATTACCGACAGCAGCGCCAATTACCAACCTGATTTTAGTGTAGAAGTATGGTCAGGCAACGAATAAGGCCGCTACTGGCAAGCACACTCAGCGCGCTGTTACTGGCGTCAGGTGTGCTGCTTCCGGTCGCAGCAGCGCCGTTTGCACAAAGCGAAAAACAATATCGGCTGGCGGCCTGGCATTTTTATCAGGAAGATTACTATCAGGCGCTGTTGCAGTTATCCCTGGCACCGGAAGAACCGGCCAAAGCCAGCCTGTTTCAGGCCGGGTTGCTGTTACAACTGGATATGCCAGCGGCGACCGCCAGTTTGTTAAAACGTTTGTTAGATGATCAGACCCTCAGCGGCAAGCTGCCCCGGGAGCTTAGGAATATTGCGCTGTTGCAGTTCAGCCGGTATCAGTATGAACAACAGTACACTGAGCAGGCCCGGTACTATCTTCAGCAGCTGACCCCACCGCTGGCAGAACTTGCCGGCCAGGCAGAGCTGTTACAACAACTGCTTAACTGGCCCGATACAATGGCTGGCGACCCTCAGGTCTTCAGCCGGCTGGCGGGGCAGAATGAGCTGCCCTACGTGGTGATTAATCAAATTCTGGCGCTGCGCCAACAACAGCAACCTGCGCAGGCGCTGGCGTTACTGGGCCAACTGAGCGAGCAGTTGGGCGCCGAGCCGCAGCCGGGTTTCTGGCAGCGGCTGTTCAGCTGGCGGGCAGCAGAACCCTTGCTCAGCGATGCCACCGAGCGTGAGGCGCTGGCTGATTACTTACAGTTGCTAAAAGCCGGGCTGCTGGTTGACCAATTGCAATGGGCTGATGCGCAGCAGGTACTGAGCGAGTTTGCCAGTAGCAGTGTGTTGACACTGTCAGCAATGACCTTATACCGCGATGTGCTGACGGAAAACCGGCAAATACCGACGCTGTTGTCGTTACTGCAGCAGCTGATTGAACGCTTTCCCTATGCTCCGGCCAGCTGGCTGGCAGCGCATCAGTTAGGTAACCAGTTTGAACGGGCCCTGGCCCAGCAAGATGCGCTGGCCGCGTATCGCTGGGCCGATCAGTATTATCAGCAACAACTGGCGGCGAATAGCGACCATGCCAGCCCGGTGCAGCTTGAGCAATTAGCAGACCCTGCCGGGCTAAGTGGCTGGCAGCGTTATCAGTTGCGCCAGCAAGCGCCACTATTTCGGCTAAATAGCCAGCTTGCTGCGTTGCAACAGCTACAGCAACTGCAACAGCAGCGGTTAAGCCAGATCGAACGCTTGAGTGACGTGGTACAGATTAAGCTGGGGCAGCAGCAACAATTACTTAGCAGCACCTTGCCGGGGTTAATCGAGAAGCAGCAACAATTGCAACAGAAAGCAGCGCAACTGACCTCGGTTATTGTTGCGGCAACACAACAGCCAATGGCCGGGCAGTTGTGGCTGGATGACACAGAGCAACACTTTGCTCAGTTGCAGCGCATGCTTGGCAGGGCAGAAGAGCGGGTTGCGGCACTGACTGCCGCTGGTCGTGATGTTAGCCAGGCAGCAGCACGTCTGAGCCGGTTACGCGGCATTTTGCAATGGCATTATCAATATAACAGTGCCGAGCGGCGCTGGCAGCTGACTAAACAGCAGCAGCAACTGACGGCAGAGCTTACCCGGATTAACGACGCTTTGGCCCGGTTAACCCGGCTTGACGGCAAAACTGAGCGTTTACTGAGCCAACAGCAGCAACTGGCAACACTGTCAGACCAGGAAAGCCAGTTTGCAACTGCGTTAGCGGCCCGGCAACAACAGTTGTTGGCGCAGCTGAATACTGAGCTGCAGCAACTGCGCCAGGCTGAGCGTGCCCAATTACAGGAAATGCGCCGGGTAAATACGCAGGCGATTGCCCGGGTAATGGAGCAGCTATTACTGACCACTCAGGAGGGGCAGTAATGCGCAGTCACATTCCTTACGCAGTTATGTCATTGCTGACGCTCAGCCTGCTGAGCGCCTGTAGCTCTGCGCCGGATAAAACAGTGCGCCGGGCTACTCTGGCAGAATTGGCGCCGTTTGATCAGGCGGCATTACCTGAGCCAGAATTAGTGACGCCAGCCCACTTGCAACAGGTATATCAGGATTTGCTGGCACTTGCCCCGGCCTTAGCGGTGCGGCAAAAAGTACTGTATCGCTTGTCGCAACTTAACACCCGGCAACTGGAGTTGAGCGAGCTTGGGCCGGAGGCGGAACAACAGGCCTTAGCGCAGTTGATTGCACAATACCGGGCTTTGTTACAGCAGTTTCCGGACGATCCTAACAACGAGCTGATTTATTACCAACTGGCCCGGGCACTCGATTTGACTGGCGACAGCCAGGCAGCGCAACGCCAGATGCAGCAGTTGCTACAACGCTATCCAGAAAGCGATTTTGCGGCCGAACTCTGGTTCAGAGTGGGTGATATTTATTATAGCCAGGCCAGTTATCCTGAGGCGCTGAGCGCTTTTGAACAGGTGTTAAGCCTGGCAGGACCAGAGCTCAGTCAGCATGCGTTATATATGACGGGCTGGAGTCACTTTCAGCTGCAGCAATATGCATTCGCTGATGATGCCTTTTTACAGGCACTGGATTTAACCTATCATCAGCGGCTGAATGAAGATGAGCAACAAAGCCTGCGGCAGGAGTTGCAGCGGATCTTAAGCATTTCACTGAGCTACCAGCAGCAGGCAGCAAGTTTATTGGCGCTGCTGAAACGGGCTGATTATCGTGACGGCCCGCCAGAGCAGCGGCCGCTGCCGTATCAGGCGGCATTATTTCAGGCTCTGGCAGATTTTTTATTTGAAAAAGAGCTAAATCAGGCGGCGCTGGACAGTTACCGGCTGTTTATTGCCGATCAGCCGCTGGCCATAGAGGCCGCCCGTATGCAATTGCAGTTGGTGCAATATCATCTGGATTATGCCGAAGCTGACAACGCCGAGCTGGCCCAGCAGGCTTTTATCCGGCGGTTTGGCCCGGCTTCGGCCTTCTGGCAACAAGCCAGGCCAACAGAGCAGGCTGAACTGGCGCCGCAATTAGCCCAATATCTCGATTATTTTGGCCGCAAGGGGCATCAGCAGGCGCAGCAAGCCAGCGAGCAAGACCAGCCAGCGCAGTTTGCCAACCTGGTGCAATACTGGCAGCAACTGCTGCTGGTGCAACCGTTATTAGCGCCAGAGCAGAACGACGACAGCTTGCTGTTGGCAGATGATGTACGTTATCTGCTGGCAGAGGCACTGGCAGGCAGTGGCGATCAAAAGGCCGCACTGGAGGCGTATCAGCAACTGGGTTATCCCACTACAAAACTGAACGCCCGCAGCTTTACTGCGGAGCAAGCCGCCTACCGGGCGCTGCTGCTAAGTGAAGAGTTAGCCACTGCAACCGGTGCCAGTGCGGCAGCAGCGGCTATCTGGTGGCAGCAACAACAGCAGTTTGTCCGCTGGCACAGTCGCCACCCGGCAGCACAACAGGTGGCATTAAATCAGCTGACCGAGCTTTATCAGCAACAGACTTATTCAGAAATTGTAAGCTATGCCAACCGGGTAACCGACTGGCCGCATCCTGAGGATAGTAAGCCTCAGCTGGTGAACGAAGCTTTATTCATTGTCAGCCAGACTGAACTGGCTGTTGGCGAGTATGCGCAGGCTGAGCAAAGCATCCAGCATCTGCTGCGTATTTATCAGGCCGATGACAGCACTGTTGCGACAGAAAGACGGCAGCTGCTTAGTCAGCAACTGGCTTCTGCGGTGTATCAGCAGGCGCAGCAAACGGGCTTAACTGTTAGTGCGCAGCTGGCTCATTTACAACGTTTACTTGAGCTGCCGGAATCGGAATACCATCAAAGTGCGGCTTATCAGCAAATTAGTCTGCTGCTTGAACAGCAGGACCTGCCCGAAGCAATCAGCCTGATGCAAGCCTACCAGCAGCGCTATCCGGATAGCGCTGAACAGCCGGCAATTACCACGGCGATGTTAAATAGCTACGAGCAGTTAGAGGACTGGCAACGTGCAGCCGATTTAATCAGCCAGCAAGTGGCACAGTTACCCACAGGCGCTGAGCAGCAAGCATTATTGTATAAAGCAGCAGGATATTACTGGCAAGCCGGCAATAGTGAAGCAGCCCGGCTGGCTTATCGCAGCTATGCCAATCAATATACTGAGCCCCATTTGCCGGCACAGGAAGCCCGGGCCCGGTTGGTCCAACTGTATCAGGCGCAGAACGATGTCAGCCGGCGTAACTTCTGGTATCAACGCATTGTCACTACTGAACAGCAACTTACTGAGCAACAAATTGCAGACCAGCAAAATAGTGGCAGTGAACGTAGCCGCTATCTGGCCGCTGAAGCCGCATTACAACTGGGGCTGCATAACAGCGATCTGTTCAATGGCGTTTCACTGCGCCAGCCCCTGCGCGATAATTTAAAGAAAAAGCAAACTCATATGACTGCCGCTATTACGCTGTTGCAAACCAGTATGAGCTGGCAGGTTGCTGATTTTTATAGTCAGGCGCAATATCAGGTTGCCAGTTTATATCAGCAGATGGCCAGTGCGCTGCTGAATTCGGAGCGGCCCAAAGGCCTGGATCCATTGGCACTGGAGCAATATGAGTTGCTGCTGGAAGAGCAGGCGTACCCGTTTGAAGAGCTGGCAATACAGATATATCAGCAAAATGCTGCGCTGGTTACGCAGCCATTATATGACAAATGGGTTGCAGCAAGTTTTAACAAATTAGCGGAGTTATTTCCGGCCCGCTACAGCAAACCTGAAGTTTACCTGGAGCTCGCTGATGAAGCTTACTAACGGTCCCAGCCAGAGTTTACGCGGCTTGCCAGCCAGCAAAGCAGGGCGGGTTACGATGGCATTACTGCTGGTATTGTCGTTAAGCCATTGTGCCCAGTTTTCCGGCCAGAACAGTGGACAAGGGGCAGACCAGCCATCGGTCAGCGAGCAACAACCGCCAGAAAAAAGTCAGGCGCCAGCCGAACGTCAGGCTGAGCAATCTGCAGACGACGGACAGGCTGCTGGTACGGACAGTACCCCGGCGCCAGTGTTGCCTAAACCGCTGTTGCAGCCAGCACAGCAGACCCAGTTTCAGCAGGCGACAGAGCTGATGCGTAATCAGGATTACCAGCAGGCGCTAACGCTGCTGCAGCCGTTAGCGCAGCACCTGCCCCAAGCCGCAGGTATTCATTACAATCTGGCGATGTGTTACTGGCAGTTACAGCAGCCAGAGCAGGCCCGCCAGCTGTTGACGGCGCTGGTTGAGCAACAGCCGGATTACCTTGAAGCAAGCAATTTACTGGGTGTTATGGCCCGCCAGGCCGGTAACTTTAATCAGGCCCGGCGCTACTGGCTGGACGCGCTTGAACGTAACAACGATTTTGCCAGTGCCCATAAAAATCTGGGTTTTCTATACGAGTTATACCTGGCGCAGCCCGAGCAGGCCCGGTATCACTATCAGCAATATCAGCAGCTGACAGCCGATCCGATGGCCGAAGCCTGGTTAAGTTTACTTGAGCAGCAGGAGTAACAGATGGATCAGTTCGCTATTAAAGGGTTGAGCCTGAGCCTGTTGTTGCTGGCCGGGGTTTGTCTGACGCAGCAGGCTCAGGCCCAGCAAGCTCAGGCCCAGCAAGCTGAGCCGGCAGAGCCCAAAAATGCGGCGGCTGCGCGCCAACCCGCTGCCACGGTGCAGGTTGATATCAGTACCACGATCAGTGGTAATCAGGAGCAACCACGAACCTTATATGTTTTGCCTTGGCAGGACAGTATTGCCCAAATTCGTATTCCGGCGCCGGAAATTAATCCGGCGCCGGAGCCATTAAAGCCGCTGGACCGCCAGCAATTTTTACGTTTTATTGAGGCACAGTCGCTAAACCAGCAACCTGCCGCTACAGCATCATCAGAAAATAATTAAGAGGTTTACAGTATGGATTTCGTCAACAGCATAGTGCGGTTTTTGCAGGAAGGTGGCTACTTTATATTTCCTATCGCTTTTATTCTGATCCTGGGTATTGCCATTACCATAGAGCGCTGGTGGTTTTTGCGCTCGGTTTACGCCAGCAATCAGCGTGCTTATCGTCAGCTACAGCCAGCAATAGCCGCGGCTGATACCAAAGCGATTTTGCAACAGGCTGACAGTAATCAGACGCCGCTCAGTTTAATGCTGGCCAGTGGGGTCAATCGTTTAGCCTCGTCGCACCGGCGTGAAGATATGGAATACGCGATGGAAGAGGTGGTACTGGAATACAGCCTGCGTCTGCAAAAACGAACGCCATTTTTAGCAACACTGGCGAATGTGGCTACCTTGCTGGGCTTACTCGGCACCATCGTTGGTTTAATCGCAGCCTTCTCTGCCGTAGCCAATGCTGACCCGTCAGAAAAGGCCAGTCTGTTGTCATCCAGTATTTCCGTGGCGATGAACACCACAGCTTTTGGTTTAATGACCGCAATACCGCTGGTGTTTGTGCATGCGCTGTTACAAAGCAAGACGGCCAGTATTGTCGATACCATGGAAATGGCCGGCATTAAGTTAATGAACAGTATCGGACAACGTTTGGCGGGTGGCCGGGATGATCAGAAAGCATAAAATCAGTCAGAACGAGGCTGAGCTCGACATCACCTCCTTTATGAATCTGATGATTGTATTGGTACCGGTTTTGTTACTCAGTCTGGTGTTTACCCAGATAAGGGTGCTGAATATTCAGCTGCCGGCTAAAACCGAGCAGTTAATGCAGCAGGAGCAGGATAACCCGCAAATTCTCGAGTTAGAGCTACGGGCTGACCGGCTGCGCCTGAATTACCCGGCTGGCCAGTTACTGCGTGAGTTCAGCCATAACGAACAGGGCCAACCTGACTTTGCCGCGCTATCCGCATTTTTGCAGGATTTAAAATTGACCTGGCAACAGCAAAACACTGAGAAACGGGATATCAGTATTCTGGCACCGGAAAGCCTGGATTATCAGACGCTGGTTAGCGCGATGGATACCGTGCGGTCTTTTAAAACAGTGGTGGCTGCATCGGTAGTGGACGCCGAATTGTTTCCGTTAATTTCACTGGGCCAGTTACCAGCAGACGACAGTGAGGGCCCTGAATGAAGCAGTCATTCCGAGCGAAACGCATGTTGAAGCAGAATCAGCGGCTGGCCCAAAGCTCTAAGTTAAATCTGGTGGCGCTGATGGATATTTTTACCATTCTGGTTTTTTTCCTGATGGTGAATCAATCTGATGTGGTGGTGTTACCCAGTAATAAAGACATGAGTCTGCCGCAATCCGTTTCAGAACAATTACCGCGGGAGCAGGTGCTGCTTACTGTGACGGCCAACGGCGTGTTGGTGCAGGGCAAACCGGTCTGGCGGGGCGATTGGCAGCAAGCGCCGGAACTCTGGCAGGACGCGCTGGCTGCGGCAGTACAGCAGGAATTGCAGTATCTGGCCAGTCGGGCAGCGCCTCTGCCAACAGAGCAGCAGGCTGTGGGCCGGCCGCTGACTATTCTGGCTGATGCTGCGACCTCTTATGCGGTATTGCGGCGGTTAATGGCAATCTGTGCAGCTACGGAATACCGGGATGTATCGCTGGCAGTAGAGCAGCGCAGCAGTGCTCTGGAGGCGACGCCATGACCACGCTTAGCTGGCATGCCGGCGCAGGTTGGCAAAATGAAGATCAGTTTTTCAGCAAGGTCGTTATTGGCGGTTTGTTGCTGTTATTGTTGTTGTCGGTTGCGGTACCGCTTTACCAGGTACCAGAGCGCAGCCGGGCGCAACTTGAACAATTACCGCCGCAACTGGCGCGGGTAAGGTTGGAAGAGCGGGAAATTACCCCGCCAGAACCAATAGAACTGCCTGAGCCAGAGCCAATACCGGAGCCTGAACCCGAGCCAGAGCCAGAGCAACAGGTGGTGGAGGCCAGCCCGGTAACCACCGAGCAGGCCCGTGCCCAGGCGCAGGAGGCCGGGTTGCTGGCCATGCAGGATGAGCTTGCGGCGCTACGCCAGACCTTTACTGTTAATCAACAAGCCCCGCAATTGCAACGGGACGGCCAGCAAAGCGCCGCTGCGCCTGAGCCGGACGTCATTGCTAACCCTGAGCTGGCAAAAACGGCGGCGAAAGCGGCTGCTGCCGTCAGCGCTGACGTTGCCAGAGCCGATTTAAACCGGGCTGAAAGTACCACTCTGGCAGATGCCAGCCTGCGTGGGCTGGCGTCTTCGGCACCTGTTTCAGCTAACGCCGGTGGCGGCTCAGACAATGACCCGGCTAGCCAGGGCGGGCGCTCAGAAGCCAGTATCCGGCAAACACTGGAAGCCAATAAAAGCAGTTTATATACCCTGTACAACCGGGCTTTACGTGCCAACCCGTTGCTAAAAGGCAAGGTTGTGTTTGAGCTGATCATTAACCCGGATGGCAGTTTGCAGCAGGTTAATATTGTGGAAAGTGAATTAAATGACGAGCGGCTGGAGCGGCAGTTACAACTGCGCTTACAGGCCGTGAATTTCGGGGCGGCAGATGTGTTGCCAACCCGTTCGAAGTGGACCATCGCGTTTTTACCCGGCTAGCCGGGCAGGAGAGAAATATGCATAGCTATATAAAGCCGCTGATACCAGGCCTGCTGGTTGCTGCCTTTGCCGTACTGTATAGCGGCGCCCTGTCTGCCGGGCCAGTGGAACAGGCTACACGGCTGCATGATCGCCTGGCTGGAGTGCCAGCCGATGCGGCGACCTTGCAACAGATGGCCGACCTGATAGCGCAGGGGGATGAGCAGGGGGCAGCAGAGCTCGCTATGCAACATCCGGATTTTTACCGCACGACATTAAAATTATTTGCGGCACCGGCAACTAACCGTGATTTGGATATTTTTGAGCCGCTAAATGATTACAGCGCGACCATTATTGGCCTAGTAAGGGACGATGCCGATTTTCGGCAGATTTTGCAAACCGATGTGCTGTATGTCGGCGCTGATAGTTTAGGCTTGCCACCCTACGCCGCGAACAACAATGCGCACTATTTAGCATTAGATCAGCAAGGTATTGATTTGCAGCAGCATCTGGAGCCCCGGGCCCAAAGTAGCCTGCTCGGGATCCCGGCAGAGGCCAGTGCCGGTGTGATGACCAGCCGGGCCGGCGCCAAAGCATTTTTTTACCTTGGAACCAACCGGGCAATGTTGCGTTTCACCCTGATGAGCCAGTTGTGCACCGATTTAGAACCGTTAAAAGATACCAGTACCACGGCAGATCGGATCCGCCAGGATGTCAGCCGCAGCCCCGGTGGGGATAGCCGGATTTTTCATAACCGCTGTATCGGTTGTCATGCCGGTATGGACCCGTTAGCCCAGGCTTTTGCCTATTACGATTATCAGTTCACTGACGAGAATGGTGACAACGGCCAGCTGTTTTATCAGGAAACGGGCAGTACCAACAGCCAGACCGGCAGCCGGGTGCAGCCAAAATACCATATCAATGCCGGTAATTTTCCGTTCGGCTATAAAACAGAAGATGATCACTGGCAAAACTATTGGCGTGAAGGCCGCAATCAGGCACTGGGCTGGGACAACAGCTTACCGGGCGAGGGCCACGGCGCCAAAAGCCTGGGCCAGGAATTAGCACACTCGGTCGCATTTGCCCAGTGTCAGGTGAAAAAGGCATTTGAAACAACCTGTTTACGCCCGGCGGAGTCGCTGGCCGATGTCAATCTTATTCAGCAAACCACCGAACGGTTCAGCCAGAGTGGTTACAACTTAAAACAGGTGTTCGCCGACACCGCCACTTATTGTATGGGAGAGTAACCATGAGATCTTTGCTACTGCTAGTGCTTAGTATCTTGCTGATAGGTTGCGGTGGTGCTGAGGTGGAGCAGAACCCGCCACCACCGACCCAGGATAATTCGACTAATTATAATGGTCCTGCACCACAAACTGATGATATACAACAATTTAAGTTAAACCTGTGGGACAATCTGGTCGCTGATAACCGGTGCGGCAGTTGTCACCAGCAAGGGAATACTGCGCCGTATTTTGTCAGACGCGATGATATTAATCTGGCATATGCTGCAGTATTACCGCTGGTTAATTTAGCTGATCCGGCGCAATCGGTCATGGTGCAGAAAGTCGCGGGTGGCCATAACTGCTGGCTCAGTAGTAATACGGCCTGTGCCGACACGATAACCCAGTGGTTACGCAACTGGGGCAATACCACTGATGCTGAGCAGGCCGCAGTTGCCCTGGTCGCGCCGGTGATCCGCGACCCCGGTGCCAGTAAAGCGTTGCCGGAAAGTCCGGCCTTATTTGCCGCAGAAGTTTATCCACTGCTGCAGCAACATTGTGCTAATTGTCATGCTCCGGATGCTGCCGTGGCCCAGTCCCCGTTTTTCGCTGCCAGCGATGTCGATGTAGCGTATCAGGCCAGTCGTAATTTAATGAATCTGGACCGGCCGGAGTTATCCCGGCTGGTTGCCCGTCTCGGGGGCGAGTTTCACAACTGCTGGTCAGATTGCAGTAACGATGCGGCCGTAATGCTGGCAGCCGTAATAGCAATAAGTGATGCGGTCGCGGCAACTGAGCTGGACCCGCAGTTAGTGCCGTCCAAAGCGTTACGCTTGGAAGATGGTGTGGTCGCATCCAGTGGCGGCCGTTTTGAGAGTAACCAGATTGCTTTTTACCAGTTTAAAGAGGGCCAGGGTACGCAGGCATTTGATACCTCGGGGGTTGAGCCTGCAGCTAACTTAACCCTGCAGGGCGATTTTGCCTGGTTAACCGGTTGGGGCCTGCAGATTAACAGTGGCCGGGCGCAGGCCAGCACCCAGAGCAGCGCCAAGCTTGCCTCGCTGATTGGTGCCACCGGGGAGATGACCATTGAAGCCTGGGTCATTCCGGCAAATGTGGTACAGGAAGGGCCGGCAGCGATAGTCAGTTATGCCGGTAGTGCCATCAGCCGTAACTTTACCCTGGGCCAGAGCCAGTATAATTACGACTTTTTACTGCGCAGCGCCAACAGTGATTTTGGTGGGATGCCAGCGCTGAGTACGGCCGATGCCGACGAATTACTGCAAGCCAGTTTACAGCATGTGGTGCTGACCCAGGACCCGGTAAATGGCCAGCGTATTTATGTGAATGGTGAAGACAGTGGCGTGCAAAGTGACCCTGCAGCGATTAGCAGCTGGGATGACAGTTTCGCACTGATGCTGGGCAACGAAGCAGATGGTAGCCGGCAATGGCAGGGGAGTATCCGGTTACTGGCTATCCACAACCGGGCGCTGACCCCGGCACAAATTGCCCAGAATTTCAGTATCGGGGTTGGCCAGAAGTTTTATCTGCCCTTTGCCATTGGTCATTTAATTGACTTACCAGAGAGTTACATCGTATTTGAAGTGGCCCAGTTCGACAATTATTCGTACCTGTTTAGTCAGCCTTACCTGATTAATCTGGATGGCGCTGCATTGCCGGCTAACCTTGAGATCAGTGATGTGGCGTTGGCAATTAATGGCCGGGAAGTGACTTCAGGTCAGGCCTGGATCCGCCAGGATTTCAACTTTGCCAGTGGTACCAATCTCAGTGAAGCCGTACCTATGTCCGAACTGGGTACCATTATTGCTGCGGAGGCAGGTGCCGCCAGCGATGAATTCTTTTTGTCTTTTGGCCAGATAGGGCAGTACAGCAATGTGCGAAGCCAGCCGGCTTTTCCGGTGCAGCAGGTTAGCCAGGCTAACAGCAATAGCAGTGACATTGGTATCCGGCCTTTTGCGGCTATCCACGCCAGTATGAGCGAATTAACCGGAGTATCTCAGGCCACGCCAGCAATCGCCGCTACGTATCAGACGATCACCCGGCAGCTGCCGGCCTTGAGTGATATAGAAACCTTTATTTCAGCGCAACAAATGGCCATTACCCAGCTGGGGATTGCCTATTGTAATGCGGCAATTAATGACCCGATGTTGCGCAGCCAATGGTTTCCGACCGTTAATTTTGATACCGGCCCGGCAGAGGCATTAAGCCCGGCTAACCGGGATGGGTTGATTAGTCCGTTGCTGCAGCGCTTTGCGCCGTTACAACCGCAAACCGCGCTACCCGAAGCGGATGCCAGGGCAGAGCTGAACAATCTGATAGACCGGCTTAGCCAGTGCGATGGTGCCTGCGATAGCCAACGTACTCAAACCATTGCCAAAGCAGCCTGCACTGCCGTATTGGCCAGCGCCCAGATGCTGGTGTACTAATGCTGGCGTACTCTTGCGAGTATAAAGGAGCCAACTTATGAAACTGAAAAAAGCACTACATCCGGATGCGCCCTTATTACACGCCTGCCATAGCCGGCCGGTAAGCCGGCGCGACTTTATTGCCTGTGGTCTGAGTGTCGGCGCTGGTATTCTGACAACCGGCTCGGTATTCAGCTTGTTTGCCAATCCGACCAAAGCCTTCGCTGATTTATCGCCAGATCTGGAGTTATTAAAGAGCCAGTGCGGCATCAATGTCGAAGGCGCCGGGAAAATTCCGTTTATCTGCTTTGATTTAGCCGGTGGTGCCAATATTGCCGGTTCAAACATTCTGGTTGGTGGTGCCGGTGGCCAGCTCGATTTTCTGTCAACCCAGGGTTATAGCAAACTGGGGCTGCCAGCCGATATGGTGCCAACCGCGGTAAATGCGGCGGACCCGGCGGCAGGCTTTGTTAACGATCAGCTGGGGCTGGCGTTTCACAGCGACTCGCAGATGCTGGCCGGTATTCTTGAACGCACCAGCATGGCAACCCAGGCTATGGTTAATGGTGCTGTTATACCGTCACGCTCAGAAAACGATACCGGTAATAACCCGCATAACCCGATGTTTGCCATTGCCAAGGCCGGCGCCAATGGTTCGCTTATGCCATTAATTGGCTCACGAAACTCTGACTCCGGTGCTAATTCAATGGCGCCAGCCGAGTTTTATAACCCGGAATGGCGGCCGACTAAAATTGACCGGCCCAGTGATGTGACCGGTTTAGTCGATGTGGGTGATTTGTTCGGACTGCTTGACCAAAATGATGCTGTGGCAGTAATGGAGTCGATTCAACGCTTAAGTGACGGTAAGCTGGCCAGCGTAAACACGGGTGTCACCCGCGATGCTGTGATTAAAGATCTGGTGCGCTGTGGTTACGTGAAAAGCGCCGATTTAGCCGATCGCTTTGGTAACCCGGCTACGCTGGACCCGGCCGCTGATACCGATATTGTTGGTGAGGGCGGTATTTTCAGCAGTGCCGAATTTAATGGCGATGCTGAGTTCCGTAAAACCGCTTCGGTCATGAAACTGGTGGTAAACGGTTTTGCCGGTGCTGGCACCGTGACAATTGGTGGTTACGATTATCATACCGGCGAGCGGGGTACCGGCGAGCTGCGTGACTTACGCGCTGGCCGCTGCATTGGTGCCTGTCTGGAATATGCTGCCAGACGTAACCAGCCGCTGATGATTTATTTATATTCGGATGGCTCGGTAGCCAGCAATGGCCGGATTGACGACAGTGAAAATGGCCGCGGAAAAGGGGAGTGGACTGGCGATAACTCGTCAACGGCCGCATCAGCTATTCTGGTCTATAACCCGAATGGCCGGCCGTCGCTGCTCGGTGGCAGTGCAACGGAACAGGCCCGCCACCAGCAAATTGGTTTTATGCGCCCGGATGCCTCAGTAGAAACCGGCTCATCAATGGCGGCCAATAACGTTAACCTGCTGGTGCAAACCGTTATGCTGAATTATCTGGCATTACACGGTGAACAGGGCCGGCTGGCCGAGGTAGCACCGTTCCATGGCCTGGGCAACGCTGCCAGTCAGGACAGGTTAACCGCCTTTGCGCCTATTGTCTAACGCGCAATGGTTTACAAATGCGGTTGGGGTGGCGGTATCTCAAGTTCATTATCAACATGCTGATAATGGGCAACAATGGCTGCCAACTCGCCGCTTACGTGAAGTTTTTGCCAGGCACTATCAAGTTGCTTTAGCTGTGCAGCCGACAGAGTTTTTTTATTAAACCCAAAATACACCGGGCCTTTATGGATCGGTAGCAGCGGCTGGTAGCGCATTGAGGTGTTGCTATCGTCGGTTTGCCAGTAGCGCAGTACCGATAAATCTTCCAGCACGGCATTAACCCTGCCGGCATTCAGCAGCGCCATTTTATCCAGGTTATTGTTGATATACACCAGTTGCCTGCGCAGCCCGGGCAACGCCTGTAACCTGGCAAATTCCTCGCCATAGTAAGCACCATCCAGCATGGCAATAGCGGTAAGATCAATCTCATTGGCCAGTTGCTCGACAGAGGTTAACGCTGGAATGGCGGCAGGATCGGCCACCAGATAAATTTGTTCCAGATGGTGCGGCCCAATAAAGGCAAAGCGTTGTTGGCGCTCCGGACTAAACGTCAGATGACTGACAATATCCAGCTCGCCTTTATCAATTTGGCGCATAGCCCGCAGCCAGGGGCTTTCAACCAGAGTAATGTCGCAGCTTACTTCTCTGGCCAGGCGCTTTGCCAGTTCAACACTAAGGCCACTCCAGCCCTTTTCAGTCTGAATAATATGGGGTGGAAAATGCGTTTCCACGCCCAGTCGCAGGGTGCAAGCCATTGCCTGTGGCAGCAGGATGGCTGACAGCACACCGAGTATAACAATGGTGCTTAACACAGTTCTGAGCATCGGGTTCCCATTTTAATTATTATCCCAATAAGGCTGCTGGTGCATTAGTTGTTCAAATTTTCAGCAGTAGCGCCAGTATAGAGCGCTTTTTGCCGTCAGGATACTGCTAATTCAGGCAGCGCTATGTTGTGCTAAAGCTTATTGCGCTAAACCGGATGAAAAATAAAGCTGATGTTCGCTGCTGATAAAAATCGCTTCAAACTCAGCTTGTTGCTCAATAAAGGCCATACCCCGCTCCAGCCCCATCACAAATAACGTAGTCGACAGCGCATCAGTGCGGGTCGCGTCCGGTCCCAGTACCGTAACGCTCATCAAGCCCGACGGGCTCTGGCCGCTTTTGGGGTCCAGAATGTGATGATAGCGAACGCCATCTTCAATGAAAAAACGTTCATAATCACCTGAGGTGCTGATAGCACTATTGGTTAATGGCAACTGCGCGACGATATCGTCGCTTTTGCGTGGGTGTTTAATGGCAACCTGCCAGGGCCGGCCGCGTTTATCGCCGAGTAAGCGGGTATCCCCGCCGGCGGTTACCAGCGCATGTTTAATGCCTTGATCAGCCAGCAAGCCAATGGCTTGCTCCACTGCGTAGCCTTTGGCAATGCCGCCTAAATCAATTTTTACCCCGGGCCGGGCAAATTTAACCTGATTATCTGCCAGCAACTGAATATGCCGGTAATTGATAAGTGAGCGCTGGGTATTCAGTTGCTCCGCACTGGGTTTAATATTTTGCCGGTAATCATAATTAAAACCTACCGATGCAAAGCTTATATCAAAAGCACCGTCACTCAGCTTCGCCAACTGCTCAGCTTGCTGTAACAGCTGGTAAAGTTCTGCGCTGATAGTAACCGGGCCATTTGCCGCTTCAAGGTTTAGCAGGCTCAGCTCACTGCTGTCGATATAGGGGCTCATCAGTTGGTTAATCCGCTCAAATTCGTTCTGCACGGCAAGCAGCAAGTCTTTACCCAGATTGTTATCTTCAGTCCAAAGCTCAACATAGGCCTGAGTGCCCATGGTCTGAAACGGCAGGCGCTGCCACTGGGCCTTAACCGGCGAGATCAGGGCTAGGGACAGCAGCAAACTAATCAGGCCAGTACGTAAGGCAGAAATATTGAAAATCACGATGGTACCATTTCATGTGTAGGTGAGAACATTGTTGCAGAGGCGGCTGCTTTACTCAATCTGGTTTACGCTACGTTTGTTGATTGAGCTTGGTATTATCGCCTTATTTGGCCATCTAAACGTATGGAAGTTGACTTTGATGCCGGTTTTGCGCACCATAGCCGTTATGTCAGTTAACCGGGTGTGGCTATGCCTATTAAAGTGATCGATCAGTTGCCGGCGGTAGAAGCTTTGTCGGCAGAAAATGTGTTTGTAATGACCGAGAGCCGGGCGCAGTCGCAGGATATCCGGCCGCTGAAAATTGCCATTTTAAACCTGATGCCGAATAAAATTGCTACTGAGGTGCAGTTGCTGCGCTTACTGGCTAACAGCCCGCTACAGGTAGATGTTGATTTGCTGCGAATTGATGATCATGTCAGTAAAAACACGCCGCCGAGCCATTTAAACTGCTTTTACCGTTATTTCTCTGAGGTACAGCAGCAAAAGTACGATGGCTTAATTATTACCGGCGCGCCGCTGGGACTGGTCGATTATGAGGATGTGACGTACTGGAATCAGTTTGGTGACATTTTGCGCTGGGCCGACAATAACGTGACCTCGACCTTATTTTTATGCTGGGCGGCCCATGCCGCCTTGTATCAGTACTATGGCTTGCAGCGGGAAATTCGCGGTGAAAAACTCTCTGGTGTGTACTGGCAGCAGGTGACTCAGCCGCTGTGCCCGTTGGTGCGTGGTTTTGATGATGAATTTTTAGTCCCCCATTCGCGTTATGCCCAGGTACCGAAACAAAAATACCAGCAACATGACGACTTACATATACTGGCCGAAGCTGATGTCACCGGCGCTTATTTATTGCAAAACAGCAGCGGCAGCCGGGTGTTTGTCACTGGCCACCCGGAATATGACTTAACCACGCTGGATGAAGAGTATCAGCGTGATGTTGCTGCCGGCGCTGCAGCTAAGCTGCCGGAAAACTACTACCGGAATAACGATCCCTTACAGGGGCCGCAAAAATTGTGGCAAAGCCATGCGTTTTTGCTGTTCAGCAACTGGCTGAATTATTATGTGTATCAGGCCACGCCATTTGAACTGAATCAGATTGGCCAGACCGTATAAGCAGCCGCCCCAAAATAAAGAGTAATAAGAGTATTTTATGACAGCAAGACTGACGCCTGAGCATTTTCGACAATTACTGGCAGAGCGCATTTTTATTCTGGATGGCGCCATGGGCACCATGATCCAGCAGCATCAGCTGGAAGAGGCCGATTATCGTGGCAACGAATTTGCGGACTGGCCGTGTGATGTCAAAGGTAATAACGATTTACTGGTGCTGAGCCAACCACAGTTAATTGCCAATATTCATCGCCAGTACCTGCTGGCTGGTGCCGATATTGTTGAAACCAATAGCTTTAACGCCACCACTATCGCCATGGCGGATTACCAGATGGAGGGTTTGTCGGCCCGGATTAACTTTGAGGCGGCGGCAGTAGCGCGTAAAGTCTGTGATGAAGTCACCGCGCTGGAGCCGCATAAACCGCGCTTTGTGGCCGGGGTACTGGGACCAACTAACCGCACCGCCTCGATATCGCCCGATGTGAATGACCCGGGTTTTCGCAATGTCAGCTTTGATGAGCTGGTGAACGCTTACACCGAGTCTACTCACGCCTTAATTGCGGGCGGCGCCGATATTATTATGCTGGAAACCATTTTCGATACGCTAAATGCCAAGGCAGCGGCCTTTGCCGTGCTGCAGGTGTTTGACGAAGTGGGCTTTAAACTGCCGGTAATGATTTCCGGCACCATCACCGATGCGTCCGGCCGTACCTTATCCGGCCAGACCACCGAAGCCTTTTACCATAGCCTGGCCCATATAGAGCCGGTATGTTTTGGCCTGAACTGCGCCCTGGGTCCGGATTTACTGCGGCCCTATGTCGAAACCCTGTCCGGCGTGTCAGAGGCCTATGTGTCGGTACACCCGAATGCCGGCCTGCCCAATGAATTTGGCGAATATGATTTAGGCGCCGAAGAGATGGCAGCAGAAATTGCCGATTGGGCAGCGCAGGGCTTTCTCAATATTGTTGGCGGCTGCTGCGGCACCACGCCAGAGCATATTAAAGCCATTGCCGATGCGGTAAAAGCTGCGCCGCCGCGCCAGCCCAAAGCAGCCAGCCATAGTTTTCATTTAGCTGGCCTTGAAGCCTTTTCTGTGGAGTGGTAATGCAACAACAGGCCCGATTTATCAATGTAGGCGAGCGGACTAACGTCACCGGCTCAGCCAGGTTTAAAAAACTGATTTTAAACGGCGACTATGAAGCCGCGCTTGATGTCGCGCGCCAGCAGGTCGAGAATGGCGCGCAAATTATCGATATCAACATGGATGAGGCCATGCTCGATAGCAAGGCCGCCATGGTGCGTTATTTAAGTTTGCTGGCATCAGAGCCGGACATTTCGCGGGTGCCGATCATGGTCGACTCCTCGAAATGGGAAGTGATTGAAGCGGCGCTGAAATGTATTCAGGGTAAGGCGGTGGTGAACTCTATTTCGCTAAAAGAAGGCGAAGCGCCGTTTTTACACCAGGCACAGTTACTACGCCGTTATGGTGCCGCCGTAGTGGTAATGGCCTTTGACGAGCAGGGCCAAGCTGATACCAAAACCCGCAAGGTCGAAATTTGCCAGCGTGCTTATAAAATCCTTACTGAACAAATTGGCTTTCCGCCGCAAGACATTATTTTTGACCCGAACATTTTTGCGGTCGCCACCGGCATTGAAGAGCACAACAACTATGCGGTCGACTTTATTGAAGCCACCCGCGAGATCAAACGCTTGTGCCCGCATGCCAAAATCTCCGGCGGTGTATCAAATGTGTCGTTCTCGTTTCGCGGTAATGATGCGGTGCGCGAGGCTATCCACTCGGTATTTTTGTACCATGCAATAGCTGCTGGTATGGATATGGGCATTGTTAATGCCGGCCAGCTAACGGTATATGACGATATTCCGCCGCTGTTAAAAGAACGGGTCGAAGACGTTATTCTGAACCGGCGGGACGATGCGACCGAGCGTTTACTGGAAATTGCCGCCCAGTTTAAAGGCGATGGCAGTGTAGCGGAAAAAATCGATGATGCCTGGCGCAGCCTGCCAGTGAATAAGCGCTTAGAACATGCCTTAGTAAAGGGCATTACCGACTTTATTGATATCGACACCGAAGAAGCACGCCAACAAGCGGAGAAACCACTACACGTGATTGAAGGGCCGCTGATGGATGGCATGAATGTAGTAGGGGATTTATTCGGCGAAGGAAAAATGTTTTTGCCGCAGGTGGTGAAGTCTGCCCGGGTAATGAAAAAAGCTGTCGCTTATTTACAGCCCTATATTGAGCTAGAAAAAGAGGGGGGCCGGGCCCAGGGTAAGGTGTTGCTAGCCACGGTAAAAGGTGATGTGCACGATATTGGCAAAAACATCGTTGGCGTCGTGCTGCAGTGTAATAACTTTGAAGTAATTGATTTGGGCGTGATGGTGCCGTGCGCTGAGTTGTTGCGTGTAGCGAAAGAGCGCGATGTCGATGTCATCGGCTTATCTGGCCTTATCACCCCGTCGCTGGATGAAATGGTCCATGTCGCCAAAGAGATGACCCGCTTAGGCTTTACCCAGCCGCTGTTAATTGGTGGTGCCACTACCTCTAAGGCACACACCGCAGTAAAAATTGAGCCCAACTACGCCAATGGTGTGGTGTATGTCCCCAATGCCTCGCGCAGTGTCTCGGTGGTGCAATCCCTTATTACCCCGGACAGTAAAGCCGGTTATTTGGCCCGGGTTAAAGGCGAGTATGAAGTCGCGCGTGAACAACATGCCCGTAGCCGGCCAGGGGAAAAGTTACTGAGTTTAAATGAGGCGAAAGCTAACAAGTTTAAACTTGATTTAACCAAGGTTGCGCCAGCGCCGAAACAACCCGGCGTGCACTTATGGCAGGATGTCGACCTGAATATTCTGCGTGAGTATATTGACTGGACACCGTTCTTTTTAACCTGGCAGTTATCCGGCAAATACCCGGCCATTTTAAACCATGCCGAAGTGGGCATGGAAGCACGTAAGCTGTTTAAGGACGCCAATGCCATGCTCGATAGCATGATTAACGACGGCCATGTTAAAGGTAAAGCGGTGTTTGGGTTATTTCCGGCCAATAGCGACGGTGACGATATCGTGGTGTACACCGATGAGACACGGCAGGTCGAACAAGCCCGTTTATATAACCTGCGCCAGCAACTGCAACTGCGCAACAATGCGCCCAATTGCAGCCTGGCTGACTTTATTGCCCCGAGAAGCAGCGGTGTCAAAGATTATATCGGCGGCTTTGCTGTCAGCACCGGCTTTGGTGCCGATGAGTTCGCTGCTAAATTTGCTGCCGAGCATGATGACTACAACAGCATTATGGTTAAAGCGCTGGCCGACCGTTTAGCTGAAGCCTTAGCCGAATACCTGCATTTAAAAGTACGGCGCGAATACTGGGGCTATGCCGCCGATGAGGCGCTTACTAACGAGCAGCTTATTCGCGAGTTGTACCAGGGCATAAGGCCAGCCCCGGGTTATCCGGCCTGCCCGGAGCACACCGAAAAAGGCACCCTGTGGCAGCTGCTGGATGTCGACGCACAAACCGGTATCACCCTTACCGAAAGTTACGCCATGTGGCCGGGCGCCGCGGTAAGTGGCTGGTACTTTGGCCACCCCGACAGCAAATACTTTGCGGTCAGTAAAATAGGGGAAGATCAACTAACAGACTATGCCAGCAAAAAAGGCTGGAGCCGCGCTGAGGCTGAAAGCTGGCTGGCTCCCAATATTCGTTAATGGCCTAATACCTGTTGCAGTTTGGCGGCCAGCCCCGCCAGCTCAACGGGTTTGGTCAGGATGTCGGTAAAGCCGCTGTGTCGGATCCGGCTTAGCAGCTCAGCAGAGTGATGGGCGGTCAGGGCGACAACCGGTATCCCGTTCAACCTGGGCTGCTGACGCACTGCCTGCAGGGTGGCAAAGCCGTCCATCTCAGGCATTTCAATATCCAGCAAAATAAGTGCTGGCTGATGTTGTTGCAGCCAGTCCAGCGCTAGCTGGCCACTGCTAACCACATGTGCCTGATAATCCAGTTTTTCCAGCATCAGTTTCAGCAGGTTCTGATTAAAATAATTATCATCAATCACCAGGATCTGAGCATGTTCGGTGGCAGGTTCTGCGGGCGCTTCGCTAACTGGCTCAGGCGCTTCCGATGGCTGTGCTGGCCGGGCTGACTGGCTACTGTTGGCGACTGGCAGGGTCACGCTAAAACTAAAGGTACTGCCCTCGCCAGGCTGGCTGGTTAGCTTAAGTTCAGAGTCCATTAGTTGTAACAGTCGCTGACAAATCGTCAGGCCCAGGCCGGTACCGCCATATTTGCGACTAACCGAATTATCTGCTTGCTGAAATGGCTGAAATAACTGGGCTTGTGCGGCCGCACTGATGCCAATACCGGTATCGGTTATCGCGAAATGTAATTGTCCGTCATTGGGCGCTGTGATTTGTAAGCGGATGCTGCCTTGGTCTGTAAACTTAATCGCATTGCTTAGCAGGTTCATTAATACCTGACTTAAACGCAGTGGATCGCCACAGCGCCAGTCAGCAATGTCGCTCGGCAGCAGCCGTTGATAACTCAGGCCCTTCGCGGTAATCTGGTTGCTGAATAAGTCCTCGACCTGGCTTAGCGTCTCGCGCAGTGAAAAATCTGTTTGTTCCAGTTGCAGTTTGCCAGCCTCAATTTTTGAGAAGTCCAGAATATCATTGATAATACTCAGCAGAATTTTCCCGGCAGCGCGGATTTTCTGCAGATAGTGCTGTTTCTGGGTTATTGCAGGTGTGGCTTCAGCCAGTTCAGCGAAGCCGAGCACGGCATTAAGGGGGGTGCGTAATTCATGGCTCATATTCGCCAGAAATTGCGCTTTGGCCATATTAGCGTCTTCTGCTGTTTGCCGGGCCTGTTGGAGTTGTTGCATTGCTTGTTCGAGATGTTCGGTACGTATATTGACTTGCTCAGTCAGGCGCTGTTGTTCAACAATGGCACTGTGCATCCGCCAGCGGTGTAACAGAAAAAGCAATGCCATCGCCAGCACCAGATAACTTAACAGCATGCTCCAATGCCAGTACCAGGGGCTGGCTATCTGAAAATGCAGACTATCTGCAACGCTTACCTGGCCCGTGACACTTTTCGCTCTGAGCTGAAATTGATAGCGGCCACTTTTTAAATTGGTGTAGTCCCGATAATGTTCGTGCCGCCAGCTGGACCAGTCATCGTCGTGGCCCAGCAGGCGTACTTGCAACTGGTCGGGCTGCAGTGGATTGTAATTAGGGCTACTGAACTGAAAGCGCAGGTTTCGTTGCTCGCTGTTAAGTTGAATTAATTCGGGTAATTCACCACCAGCATAAATTGGCTGCTGGTCGTTCAGCATTTTACGCAGTAATGGGGGTTTCGGCTGATGTTGCTGGTACTGATCATCGGCGAAACGGAAGATGCCCTCAGCACCACCAAACCAGACCAGGGGGAGCTCAACCAGGATAGTGTCGAGCGGAATGTCCGCCAACGGCTGCAAGGCACTGCCTTGCCAGTGATACTGGCCGTTAGCATCGGGTTTGGCTACGCCCGCTGAGCGTTTACCATTAACGTTATCCCACAACAGCATCCAGACCCGGCCTTGCGGGTCGATGGTTGGGTTACGCACCCAGGGTTGCTCGCCACTGAACAGGGCGTTAAAAGCACTGGCCTGATCAAATTGCTGTAAAGCAGCGTTATAGCTGAGGATACCGCTCACCGAGGCGATAATCAGTTTTTCATTAAACAGATGGACGGTGTTTCTGTTAAGGCTGGGCAGTCCCTGCTCTTTGGTAAACCGTTTTATCGCCAGCGGCACCGATGCGCCACCCTGCCAGGAAGCCGGGAGTTGCAGCCGGTAGACCCCATGGGCCAGGGTACCAAGCCAGAGCTGGCCATCAGCCAGTTCGACAATACTGTTTAAGTTACCTTCAACCCCCGGCACCCGGCCTTCGTCCTGCCACTGGCCATCAATATAGCGCATCGTTGCCAGGCCATCCTGCAAGCCAACATAAACCCGGCTCGGATCGAGGCTTGATACCTGCAAAATCTTGCTGGCCAGGTTTGAGGGGCGAACAAGTTCGACCTTTTCATCTGCCAGCTGGTACACCCCTTCATTATTGGCAATCAATAAATGCTGGTCGAACTCGGCAAAGCCCCAGGTTTGTTTTTGCAGGGGGGCTACCCGGATAAAATGACCAGTACCGTCTTCCCGGGAGACTAACCTGAATAACCCCAGGCTGGTACCAGCGTAGAGTTGCTGTTGATAGCGGGTCAGTGCAAGTACGTTGCCGGCCAGACCACTGGCACCATGATGGGCGGTGATAGCCGAATTCAAAGCGATCCGGGACAGGCCATGATCCAGCCCCAGCCAGAGACCGCCTTGATGATCCTGATATAAGGCGCGGACATTCTGGTCGAGCAAGCCGGAATTGCGGTTGTAGTGACCTACCAGTTTGCCCTGCTTGTTCAGAATAAACACGCCGTTTTGTACGGTACCCAGCGCGATATCGCCATTATTCAGGGTCAGGCCGCTATAAAGCACAGCCTCGTTGATTTGCTGATCATATGCCGTAAGAAAACGCGTCACGCCGTTGGGGCTAATCAGGTACAAACCCGTTTCCCGGCTGCCTGCCAGTAAGGTGCTGTCGTCGAACGGCTCAAGTACAAACAGACTTTCATTGGCAAAATGCTCGCCGCCGGGGACTAATTGAAAATTATCCTGCTGCAGTACCAGTAAGCCTGTACCTTCCTCCCGGATGTAAAGCTGCTGATTAACCCAAAATGCTTTTAAAAAGCTACTGTTACTGCGCCAGACATCTATTTTTTCATCGCGCAGCCGAAATACATAATCACGGCTGGTAAAATAAACGCTGTCGTCACTGACAAAGGTTTGTCTGACATCGCGAAAGTCCCGAAAACTTTCAGGGACCAGATGCAGCAGCGATTGAAAGCGGGATTGGCCATCGCTGTGGTCAATATAGCCAATATCCCCTTTGGCACCGACATATACCCGGCCATCAGCGGCTAAAGCCAGGGAGCGGGCAACTGATTTATTACTGGTTTGCAGCGTTCGCCAGCTTTGCCCATCGTATTCCAGTACACCAACATTATTGCCGACATACAGCACACCACGTTGGTCCTGCAGCAATGCCCAGTTTTGAGTGCCGGCATGATAATCTTTTGGTTTCAGGTTATGCAGCAAGGGCATGCCATGTTCAAAAGTTGCTGCCAAGGCAGGCAGTTGCAACGCAATAACAGTCATAATAAGCAGCGTAATGCGCAGCAACCCATGTCTGTGGCAGCGAGACAGATTAACGTCGGACACAATGAACTCCATTTCTTTGCCGTCGCCGGCAGACTGACGAACAGACTATCTTACCCGCTGCAGCCAGCGACGCCAAGTATTCAGATTGCCCTGCTCAAGGTAATAGCCTTAAGCGGGTGAAACTTGGGACTTTAGCCTGAAAATGTTAATAAATTTTCTGTCAGTTTGTCGAAAAACCGTTATGCTGAATAAAATAAGGGGTGAGGATGAGACCTATGTGGCAAAGTTGGCTAGCCAGTTTGTTGTTGCTGATAACCAGTGCTGTGGTAACGGCAGCACCATTGACCGTGTTGGTAGGCCAGCACAAGCCACCTTATATAAATACCGCTAATATTTCGGGCTATGAAGTGGAACTGCTGGCAGAAGTGGTTAACCGGATGGGTTATGAGCCGGTCTTCATATTTGTGCCAAATGCCCGGATTAAGCCTTTGCTGCTGCAAGGTGAGGGCGACATTGCCAGCTTACAGCCAGTCAGCAGTGATGAAACAGGCCTGTTTTATTCCAACCCTTATATCCGTTATCAGAATATTGCCGTTAGCCGAGCTGATGACGAACTGGTTATTAGCCATAGCAGTGATTTGGGCCGGTATTCAGTGTTGGCGTTTCAAAATGCCCGAACCGTGCTGGGGCCGGACTATACCGATATGGCCAGAATTTCTACCGATTACCGGGAAACCGTTGACCAGCAGGCACAGCTGAAAATGTTGCTGTCGCGCCGGGTGCAGGTGGTGGTTATGGACCGCAATATTTTTAACCACTACCGGTTACAGCAAGACAGTGTTGAAGATCTGGTGACTCACCCGCTATTCAATAGCACGCTTTATCGGGCGGCATTTCGTGATGCAGCTATGCAACGCGCCTTTGACCGGGCGCTACTTAGTGTCATGCTGGACAGCTGGTATCAACGCTTACAACGCAAATATTTCGGTGAGGAAAACCAGACATTGCGGCATAACTTGTTATGTCACGAACCTTAGAGTGATTTAACTTTATCGTCACGCAACAGCTTATCCAGGTAGCCCATAGCGAATGCAGATAGCACAAAGGTAATGTGAATAAGCAGGTACCATTTTATTTTGTCGTTGGCGATAACTTCGGTATTCATAAACACTTTCAGCAGATGGATAGAAGAGATTGCCACGATAGAGGCCGCAACTTTGTTTTTAAGAGAGCCTGAATCCAGCTTACCCAACCAGCTTAATTTATCTTCATTTCCTTCCAGATCGAGTCGTGAGACAAAGTTCTCGTAGCCGGAAAACATCACCATCACCAGCAGACCACCCACCAGCGCAATATCGATTAACGACAACACCACCAAAATCAGCTCAACTTCTTTCATGCTGAATATAATAGGAATGATATGAATGATTTCCTGAAAAAACTTAATTGCCAACGCGATTAACGCCAGACTGAGCCCAAGATAAATAGGCGCCATAATCCAACGGGCAGAATAAATAAGATTTTCAACAAACTTTTCCATATGACAGCCTCACTTTTATGATGTTGCTATTATGCGGTCCCACTGCCGCAAAGCAAGCCTGAAACCCGCCATTCGGACTTTTTTTGCGCTGACAACTGAAGTTTTACCTGCGCTCTCTTAATTTAATTGATTTTGCAGTATGATAGCGGGCTTTAACGGCAGCAACAGCTGCAGGTGCAGGCAAGAGGTAACTGTGGAAAAGCCGTTTCAACTGAAACTGATTATCAGGCGGGTCAGGCCGACGGCCTCACTGCAGTGGCTGACAGTTGCCTGGCAACTGTTTAAACAGGCGCCACTGGTGTTTATCGCGATGTTTTTGCTAACTGCAGGTATTAGTTTCCTGTTGCAGCTTAATCAACTGACGGCCGTTGTCTGGATTTTTCTGAACCCGTTTTTAACCGCTGGCTTTTATAAAGCGGTAGTGGGTGCGCAGCAACAGCAGAAAATTGCCATTGACTGGTTGTTTCAGCCATTAGCGGAGCCACCCTGTCGCAGGATACTGCTAACGATTGGTGCCCTGAAATTTTTATTGCTAACGCCACTGGTCAGTTTTCATCAACAGTTATTTCAGACCATGTCTGTGGCAGTAGCAGCCGAAAGCGGTGTTGAAACGACTGTTATATTACAAATATTGTTAATGGTAGCACTGTTTGCGCTGGTGTTTATGTTGTTTGCTTATGCAGTCGCCATTGCTTACTTTTTAAAAGAGCAGCGTTTTCTGGTGGTACTGCAAACCAGTTTTATTGCCAGCTGGCGCAATGTCACCGCACTAATGCTGTTCGGGTTACTGAGTACAGTACTGGTACTGCTAACGCTGCCCACTTTTTTTATCGGCTTAGTGGTGGTGTTACCACTACTTAATATTGCGTTCTTTTTGTCATTTAACGATGTGTTCGCCCTGCAGGTTAAACCGTCTGATGACGGTGTGTTAGAGGTGTAGTAATGGCGGAACTCGCTGAGCTGAAAAAAAGCGCATTAAACTGGCTTAGCCGGCGCGATTACAGCGAGGCGCAGTTAAGCCAGAAACTGCGGCAGAAAGGCGCGTCACCTGAGCAGTTGGCAGCGGTGATTAACTGGTGTAAAGCTCAGCAGTATCTTGATGACAGCCGTTTTTTAAGTATGCTGGTACGCAGCAGAACACGTCAGGGGTATGGCTACAACTACTTGCTACAGGAGTGCCGGGCGCAAAAAATCAGTGCCGGGCAGCTCAATGACTGTGTGAATGCGTTGGCAATCGATTGGTGGGCGCTGGCCAATGCCGCATATCAGAAGAAATATGGTGACAGCCCGATAACAGATTTTAAAGATAAAACGAAACGGATGGCCTTTTTGCAACGACGTGGTTTCAGCAGCGAGCAAATTAAGGCGGTCTTTACTGAATTAACGAACCAACCCAACCGGACAGGATAGTTTCATGACGATGACTTCGGCCAAGATCAGGCAGGCTTTTTTTGATTATTTCGCCAGTAAACAACATCAGGTAGTCGCCAGCAGTTCGCTGATTCCCGGTAACGATGCCACCTTATTGTTTACTAACGCCGGGATGGTGCAGTTTAAGGACGTGTTTCTGGGGCAGGATAAGCGCAGTTATAGCCGGGCGGTCTCTGCTCAGCGCTGTGTCCGGGCGGGCGGTAAACATAACGATTTAGAAAATGTTGGCTACACAGCACGCCATCACACCTTTTTTGAAATGCTGGGTAATTTTAGTTTTGGCGATTATTTTAAACGCGAAGCGATTGGCTATGCCTGGCAGTTTTTAACCGAAGTGGTAAAGCTGCCAAAAGAAAAACTACTGGTAACGGTCTATGCCACAGATGATGAAGCTTACGATATCTGGCTGAATGAAATTGGGGTGCCCGCTGAGCGCATTGTCCGGATTGGTGACAACAAAGGCGCACCTTATGCGTCTGATAATTTCTGGGCGATGGGCGATACCGGACCCTGCGGGCCCTGCACCGAAATTTTTTATGATCATGGTGAACATATCTGGGGTGGCCCGCCGGGCTCTGCAGAAGAAGACGGTGATCGCTTTATTGAAATTTGGAACATCGTTTTTATGCAGTTTAACCGCCAGGCAAGCGGTGAAATGCAGCCTTTGGCTAAGCCGAGTATCGATACCGGCATGGGCCTGGAGCGGATTGCTGCTATTTTACAGGGCGTGCACAGCAACTATGAAATAGATACCTTTGCTGCCCTGATTAAAGCGGCTGCTGAGATCACCGGTGCTACTGACTTATCAGACAAATCCCTGCGGGTGGTCAGTGATCATATTCGCAGTTGCGCATTTTTAATTGTCGATGGTGTGTTACCGGCGAATGAAGGCCGTGGTTATGTGTTGCGCCGGATTATTCGCCGGGCGGTACGTCACGGTAATAAACTGGGCGCAAAAGGGGCGTTTTTCTATAAGTTGGTCAGTGCTTTAGTAACTCAGATGGGCGAAGCCTATCCTGAGCTGGCAGAAAAACAAGCGGTGATTGAAAAAGCCCTGCGGCTGGAAGAAGAGCAGTTTGGCAAAACCCTGGAACGCGGCCTGGCTATTCTGGATGACGAACTGGCGGGTTTAACCGGCAGTGTTATTCCGGGTGATGTAGTCTTTAAGCTGTACGACACCTATGGCTTCCCGGTCGATTTAACCAACGATGTGGCGCGCGAGCGCAACCTGACGATTGACCAGGCCGGTTTTGAGGCAGCCATGGCGGCCCAACGCAAACGGGCGCAGCAGGCCTCAAATTTTGGTGCAGATTACAATGCAACGCTAAGCTCACACCAGCAAACCGCTTTTACCGGCTACGACCATGAATTTGGTGATGCGACGGTGGTCGAAATTTTCAGCGACGGCAAAGCGGTGGAAACTTTGGCTGCAGGTGCCAGTGGCCTGGTGGTATTGGATAAAACACCGTTTTATGCGGAGTCCGGTGGCCAGATGGGCGACAGCGGCAAGTTGTTGCTGGCAACAGGTGGCGAGTTTGAAGTGGCAGACACCATTAAATTAGGCAAAGCCTTTGCTCATCAGGGCGAGGCAACAGCTGATTTCAGGGTGGGCGATAAAGTAGCGGCCAGAATTGATAGTGAGCGGCGCGCAGCAATAAAGCAGAACCATTCAGCTACCCACTTGTTGCATGCAGCGCTGCGCCAGGTGTTAGGTTCGCATGTAACCCAGAAAGGCTCATTAGTTGGCCCTGAGCGTTTAAGGTTTGACTTCAGCCATTTTGAGGCTGTGAAGGCAGATGAGTTGCGGCAAATTGAATTACTGGTTAACCAGCAAATTCAGCTGAACAATGCACTGCAAACTCGTTTAATGCCGATTGAACAAGCAAAAGCAGCCGGCGCAATGGCATTATTCGGTGAAAAATACGACGAAGAGGTCCGGGTGCTGTCGATGGGGGATTTCTCGATTGAGCTGTGTGGTGGTACTCATGTTAACCGCACCGGTGATATTGGTATGTTTAAAATTGTCGCCGAAGCCGGCATCGCCTCAGGTATCCGCCGGATAGAAGCAGTCAGTGGCAATGGCGCCCTGCAGTATATGCAGCAGCTTGAGCAACAGGCCGCACAGGCCGCGGCTATGTTAAAAGGTGATCTGTTCAGCCTGGCAGAAAAAGTACAGCAAGCACTGGATAAAAGCCGTGCGCTGGAGAAAGACGTTGAACAGTTAAAAGCCAAGTTAGCCAGTCAGGCCGGTTCGTCGCTGGAAAGCCAGGTGCAGCAGGTTGTCGGGGTTAATGTGTTAATCAGTGCTGTTGAACAGGCTGATCCGAAAAGTTTAAGAACGATGCTGGATGAGCTGAAGAATAAACTTAGCCCGGCGGTTATTCTGCTGGCGACGGTGAATGATGCTAAAGTTAGTTTAATTGCCGGCGTCAGTAGTGAGCTGACCGGCAAGGTTCATGCCGGACAATTGGTCGCCTGGGCTGCACAGCAGCTTGGTGGTAAAGGCGGCGGCCGGCCTGATATGGCTCAGGCTGGCGGTACCGATGGCAGTGCTCTGCCTGCGGTACTTAATAATGCGCTGCAGCATATCAGCGACAAGCTGAATAGCTGATCGTAATGAACGGTATCGGCGTAAAGCTAACGCAGACGTCGGTTCGCCGTTTTTAAGGCGGGTTATGTCGCGAAACTGCCCGGTTCAGTGACAAAGTTGCTACACTGTCCAGGTAATAGTTCGGCGCGTTTTATAAATATCAGATGTTGGCTTTTCAAGCAGGGGCCAGCTGAGTTACTATACGGCGTTTTATCGAAAACAACGGTGAAATGTCACTGTAATTGCAAGGAAAAGGAGCAAGCGAATGCTAATTCTTACCCGTCGGGTTGGTGAGACTCTGATGATCGGTGACGAAGTCACTGTGACCGTATTAGGGGTAAAAGGAAATCAGGTTCGGATTGGTGTTAACGCACCAAAAGAAGTGTCTGTTCATCGCGAAGAAATTTATATGCGGATCCAGGCTGAGAAAGATACCTCTGGTGGCGGTTTCAACGAAGCCGACTAAAAATAACCGGCAGGATGCTGGTTACCCAATTACCTGTTTTAACCAATAGCCGGTAAATATTGAACGAATTGTTTAAAAGGTCGGCAAACAGACTTTACTGTCCTAAAAATTGTTTGACTTATTTTCCTGAGACATTAATATACACGCCGCAACACAGAGCGGAGAAATGGCCGAGTGGCTGAAGGCGCACCCCTGCTAAGGGTGTATAGGGGAAACTCTATCGAGGGTTCGAATCCCTCTTTCTCCGCCATTTTTTATAGAGCGGACGCATAGCTCAGCTGGATAGAGTACTCGGCTACGAACCGAGCGGTCGGAGGTTCGAATCCTCCTGCGTCCACCATCTATAAAATTCTGGATAAGTCATACGAAGCAGTACCCCATGGACGCATAGCTCAGCTGGATAGAGTACTCGGCTACGAACCGAGCGGTCGGAGGTTCGAATCCTCCTGCGTCCACCATCTACGAAGAACCCGCTACGGTTAACACCATAGCGGGTTTTTGCTTTCATTCAAATTTTTTCTTTGCTGTTCAGCACCGGCTTATCTTCAAACTGATATATACTGCTGATTATATAAGGTAACTTTGTATAAAAGATGACTTTTTAGAAAAGGTAACTTAGTAAAACCTTTTGCCTTTGAACCGCAGCTTAGGGTATCCCGTGAATACAACTGCCAACACTTCAGCCACGCAAACTAACGGCTCTGCACCGAATAGCAACACCGCTGCTGACGAGCTGGTATTGTGTCCGCACTGTGATTTGTTGCAGTATTTGCCGCCGTTGGCGCCCGGCGAGGAGGCGCATTGTCTGCGCTGTCAGCATCAGTTAGATGCAAGGCAGCATAACCCGGTAATGCGACCTGCCTTATATGCGGCCTCGGCGTTGTTGATGTTAGTACTGGCCAATTTGTTTCCCTTTGTCAGTATGGCAATTGCCGGTAATCGCAGTGAAATCCATTTTTTTGATACCTCGGCGGTGCTATTCACTGAGTATCAGCAGGTGCTGGCCATTCTGATCTGGTTATTTATTCAGGCAGTGCCGGCCTTTTGTATGTTGGCCATTATTTACCTGAAAATTGGTATGCGATACCAGTTACCGGCCCGGATTTGGGTGGCCAGGGTGCTTTACATGCTTAAACCCTGGAGTATGGTGGATATTTTTCTGATGGGCTTATTGATCAGTTTTGTCAAACTGGTCGCTACCGCGGAAATATCGCTGGGCATGAGTTTCTGGGCGTTCTGTTTGTTCTGTTTACTGCATTTGCGAACCTTTCAGGTGCTGGATCGTCATGCGTTGTGGGCTAGCATCGCGCCCAGTCCGCAACCGGCAACAAACTTCAGCGCAGGTAAGAGCGGCTTGGATCAGCAATTAAAATTATGCCATTGTTGTACAGCTGTGCTGCCGTTGCAGCAACGACAGTGCAGCCGTTGCCATACCAAAGTAAACAGCCGGATACCCGCTAGTTTGCAGAAAACGCTGGCCTTGCTGGTTACTGCCTGTGTGCTTTATATACCGGCCAATGTGTTGCCCATTATGCGTACGGTGTCTTTTGGTGAGGTGACAGACTCAACAATTATCAGTGGCTTTATTTTAATGTGGCAGGATGGCGAGTATCCGGTTGCAATCATTATTTTCCTGGCCAGCGTGGTTATTCCGATTGTCAAAATTGTAGTAATGTTCTGGTTGTGTTATCTGGCAAGCACGCCCAGACAAGTTGCTGGTAAATACAGCGGCAATGTTTACCGGTTGGTTGACTGGGTGGGGCGCTGGTCAATGGTGGATGTGTTGGTGGTTGCTTTTATGGCTGCGCTGGTGCGGTTTGGCCTGCTGGCCAGCGTTTACCCGGGTATTGCTGCTGTGCTGTTTGCTGCAGTTGTGATTACCACTATGCTGGCCGCAGTTAGTTTCGATCCGCGATTGCTGTGGGATAACCAGAAATCTGAAGCAGCCAAACCATATCAATATCGCACAGCAGAGGGAATATCAACGTGACAGAATCGGCACAGGTTAAAGCGAATGTCAGGGTGATTAAACAATGGTCACCCATTTGGGTTGTACCGATAGCGGCAGTATTAATTGGTCTGTGGATGCTTTTCAGTCACTTTCAGAATCAGGGGGTTATGCTGCTGTTGGTTGCAGAGGATGCTGAGGGCATTGTTGCTGGCAAAACCCAGATAAAGAATCGCAGCGTCGATGTCGGTCAGGTGGTGTCGGTTGAACTAAGTGATGACTTAACCGAAGTGTTAATTCAGGCCCGGATGAAACCCAATATGACGCCACTTTTAAACGCCGGTTCACAATTCTGGGTGGTAAAGCCACAGATTGGACGCGGCGGCGTTACCGGGCTCGATACCCTGTTGTCTGGCGTATATATTGAACTACAGCCAGGTGATAACGGTGAAACCCAACTTAGCCATCCTTTATTAAATTCTCCGCCTGTTGCCCCGGCCGATGCGCCGGGGGTCAGAGTTAACCTGAACTCGGCCGATACCACCGGCCTGGCGGTGGGCGATCCGGTGCTATACCGGGGCTACGAAGTGGGGACGGTTGAATTAAGTGATTTTAACGTTTCAGAGCGGCGAACACATTTTCAGCTGTTTATCCGCGAACCCTATGACGAACTGGTTACTGATAATGTCCGCTTCTGGCTAAGCAGTGGGCTGGCTTTTGATTTATCGGCCGAGGGTTTAAGTGTCGATATTGGCTCGGCGACTACGTTGTTAACTGGTGGCGTCAGTTTTGATTTAATGGACGGCTGGCCGGCAGGTGAGCAAGCCGCCGATGGTACCGAATTTCAGTTATTCCCTGATAAACAAAGTATTCAGGAAGGGTTATACAGTCAGTACATCGAGTATCTGGTATTTTTTGATGAGTCTGTACGTGGCCTGAAAGCGGGGGCGCCGGTTGAATATCGCGGTGTGCGGGTAGGAACTGTTGCCACGGTACCGTTTTTCTTTGCCATCGAAAAGCCCTTTGAAGTCTCCTTGCAACAGGGGGTCCCGGTCTTAATCAGAATTGAGTCGGCGCGGCTGTATGAGAAGTTAAACCTGACCCAGTTAGATACGGAGTTACAACAAGCTATTGAAGAGGGTCTGCATGCAGTGTTAAAAACCGGAAATCTGATTACCGGCGCATTATATATAGACCTCGATATTAATAGCAGCTGGCGCGAAGACAGCGCCTTGCAACAGCTGTTTGATGAGCAGCGCCAATTAAGTACTTCGGTAGGCTACCCGGCAATGCCGTCGGCACGCAGTGGTTTTAGCAATATGGAACAAAAACTGTTGATGGCATTGGATAAAATCAATAATTTACCGGTTGAATCAATGCTGGCTCAGGGGGAGGAAACGCTTGCTGCAACCAACGAAGTAATGCGAAACGCCCAACAATTGATGTCAAGTATGCAAACGTTAATCGACCAGCCGCAATTACAACAGCTCCCGGCAGATATTCAGCTCAGTTTGCAGCAATTACGTAGTACCTTACAGGGCTTTAGCCCGGAAGCAGAAGCCTATAGCAGTGTCGGCGCCAACCTACAGGCATTGGAGCAGGTATTAAGAGAATTACAGCCGGTTATAAAAACGCTGAACCAGCAAAGTAATTCATTAATATTTAATGCCAGTGATAAACCTGAACCTGAACCACGGAAAGCCAGATTATGAAGTTGTTATTGTCATTTGCCCTGTTTATAGGCTTAACTGCATGCAGCAGCCCAATGCCGGTGAGCTATTACCAGCTGACCATGCCGCTGCCGGAACAGCAAAATCAGGTTGACCAGGTCGTGAGCGGCAAGCGCATCCAACTTCAGCCGGTTAAGGTCGCCAACTATTTAAATGGTGCGGGCCTGGTGATGGAACGCTCTGACGTTGAATTGGTTATTGCCAGTCGCCACCTGTGGGCAGATGCGCTGGATCAGCAACTGTACCGCCTGCTAACCGAACAGATACAGGCCAGCTCGTCAGCATTTCAACTGGCGCCAATGCATACAGCGGCCGATCTTAAACTACAGCTGACTATCGATCGTTTTCATGCTCAGGCAAATGGTGTGGCCATTATCAGTGGTCATTATACCTTGAGCTCAGGGAGTGAGCAGTCCAGCCATGCCTTCAACTATCAACAACCACTGACTGCCGATGGTTATCCGGCGCTGGTTAGTGCGCTGAGCTTAGGCTGGCAGCAATTAATAACCGCACTGATTGCGGATATTAACCAGCAGGACTTGTAATTAATAACGCTTCACGTTATCTTTCTGGACGGCTAGACGTTAAAAAGTCTTCTGTGATTCGCCAGCGAAATGGCTGCCATCACTCAGTTTTATTATTCAGCCAGCGCACGACCCTCCATAATGCCTGAATAAACACGGCAGCGGCGCGATGGGTAAACTATGCTGTTTGCATTGGTTTTATTGTCATGAAACACTGAATGTCTGAAAACACAGGCAACTAAGGGAGAACACACCAATGGTGTCTGATTTATTGCTCGAGTCGGCGACATTAATGCTGATCGGCATGGTAAGTGTGTTTACGTTTTTATTATTACTGGTGTTATTAATGACGGTGATGAGTAGCTTGTTACGGCGCTATGCGCCATTGAAAGCTACCGATACCGCTAATAAAGCAGACACGGTAGCAAATGGTGTCTCGCCTGCCGTAGTAGCGGCAATCAGTGCGGCAGTGCACCAGTATCGCCAACAACATAAATAAGAGGAAGCTGGCATGACGAAGCCTTTGTTATTAACTGAGTTAGTGTTGCGTGACGCGCATCAGTCATTACTGGCAACCCGCCTGCGTCTGGAAGATATGCTGCCTATTGCCGGTAAGCTTGATCAGGTTGGCTACTGGTCGATGGAATCCTGGGGCGGGGCGACCTTTGACTCCTGTATTCGTTATCTCGGTGAAGATCCGTGGCACCGCATTCGCGAGTTAAAAAAGGCTATGCCAAACACTAAACAACAAATGTTGCTGCGTGGTCAGAATCTACTTGGATACCGCCATTATGCCGACGATGTAGTAAAAGCCTTTGTCGAGCGCGCCCATGTTAATGGTGTTGATGTCTTCCGCATTTTTGATGCAATGAATGATATTCGCAACCTGCAGACTGCAGTGCAGGCGGCAATTAGTGTTGGAGCCCATGCTCAGGGTACCATTTCGTATACCGTCAGCCCGGTGCACACCATTGATATGTGGGTTGATATGGCCCGGCAACTGGAAGATATGGGTTGTGACTCCATTTTTATCAAAGATATGGCAGGTTTGCTCAAGCCTTATGTGGCGGAAGAATTGGTTACCCGGATTAAAGAAGCGACCAATATTCCGCTGGCAATGCAATGCCACGCCACCACCGGCCTGAGTACCGCGACTTATCAGAAATCGATTGATGCCGGCATTGACATGCTCGATACCGCCATTTCGTCAATGAGCATGACCTATGGTCATAGTGCGACTGAAACCATGGTGGCGATAACTGAAGGCACAGAACGTGATACGGGTTTAAATCTGGAACTATTAGCTGAAATAGCCGCATACTTCCGGGATGTTCGGAAAAAATATGCCCGGTTTGAAGGCTCACTTAAAGGTGTTGATGCCCGTATTTTACTGGCCCAGGTGCCTGGTGGCATGTTAACCAATATGGAAAGTCAGCTTAAAGAGCAGGGTGCCCTTGATAAGCTGGATGAGGTGTTAAAAGAAATACCACGGGTGCGGGAGGATTTAGGCTTTTTACCGCTGGTTACTCCAACATCGCAAATCGTTGGCACCCAGGCAGTGCTGAATATATTGACCGGTGAGCGCTATAAAAGCATTACCAAGGAAACTGCCGGTGTCTTAAAAGGTGAATACGGCGCTACGCCTGCCCCGGTAAATAGCGAACTACAGCAAAAAGTGCTGAATGGCGCCGAACCGATAACCTGCCGGCCAGCTGACTTACTGGAACCTGAACTGGAAAAGTTGAACAGTGAATTGCTGGATATTGCTAAGTCAGAATCAATTGATTTAGCAAAAGACACCATCGACGATGTACTGACGTATGCATTATTTCCACAGGTCGGGCTAAAATTTCTGAAAAACCGCAATAATCCTGCTGCGTTTGAGCCGGCTCCTGATGACAATGAAGATGAAAGCTCAACGGCAAAAACAAAAACCAGAACACCAACCAGCGGCCCTGTTGCTTATAGTGTGCGGGTAGATGGAAAAGCCTATGAAGTTGAAGTAGCGCCCAGCGGTGAGCTTAACAGTATAAAGCCGGTTGTATCAGAAAATATCCCGGGCAGTGCCTCGGTAACCGGTGGGGCAACGTTAAACGCACCACTGGCCGGTAATATCTGGAAAATTACCACCAAGGTAGGTGCAACAGTAAAACGGGGCGACGTGGTCATAATTATGGAAGCCATGAAAATGGAAACTGAGGTACGGGCCGTTGCTGATGGTACTATCGCCAACATTCATATTGCGGCGGGTGATGCGGTCAGTACCGGTGACGTACTGATTAGTTTTGAGTAGTACGACCGGCTTAAGGAATATACATGGACGCGCTTAATACCCTGATTGCTTCGACCGGCATAGTGCATTTTACTGTGGGTCAGGTAGTAATGATGCTGGTGGGCTTTCTGCTGTTGTATCTGGCTATTGCCCGCGGCTTTGAACCGCTGTTACTGCTGCCAATTGGTTTTGGCGCTATTCTGACCAATATCCCACTGGCGGGAATGGGCGAGCCGGGTGGCTTGCTGTATATGATTTATGAAGTGGGAATTGGTACCGGCATCTTCCCGTTGCTTATTTTTATGGGCGTGGGGGCAATGACTGATTTCAGTGCGCTAATTGCCAATCCCAGAATGCTGTTACTGGGAGCAGCGGCACAATTTGGAATTTTTGCTACCTTATTTGGCGCCATTGCCCTGAACTGGGTACCGGGTTTAAGTTTTAGCCTGAAAGAAGCGTCGGCAATCGCGATTATTGGCGGCGCTGATGGTCCGACGGCGATCTTCCTGGCATCAAAGCTGGCCCCCGATTTGCTCGGTGCCATAGCAGTAGCTGCATACTCCTATATGGCGCTGGTTCCTATTATTCAACCGCCAATTATGAAAGCGCTGACCAGCAAGGCTGAGCGTGAAATTCAAATGACGCAGCTGCGATCGGTTGGCAAACGGGAAAAAGTGTTGTTCCCATTAATGTTGGTATTGCTTACCATTTTGTTGCTACCGACGGCAGCACCACTCATTGGTATGTTTTGTCTGGGTAACCTGATGCGAGAAGCAGGGGTGGTTGAGCGCTTAAGTAAAACAGCCCAAAACGAACTGATCAATATTGTCACCATTTTCCTTGGTCTGGCTGTGGGGTCCAGGCTCAGTGCGGATAAATTTTTAACCACCCAAACCCTGGGTATTCTGGTATTAGGGGCAATAGCGTTTGCTATAGGCACAGCGACCGGCGTGTTAATGGCGAAGCTGATGTCGAAAGTGTCGAAACAACCTATTAACCCGTTAATTGGTGCGGCAGGGGTGTCGGCAGTGCCAATGGCAGCCCGGGTAGTCAATAAAGTGGGGTTACAGGCAAATCCGCATAACTTCCTGTTAATGCATGCGATGGGCCCCAATGTGGCCGGCGTTATTGGCTCGGCCGTAGCGGCCGGTATTTTACTGGCGCTGGTTGGTTAGTATCGTTAGCCAACGCTGCCGAGTGGTTAAGGCAAGTAAGGCACACCTAACACACAAGCTTTACTGGCACCGGTAACCTCTGGCAGGTTACCGGTAACCTGATGCTGATACGCCCAGGCCAGCCAGGCAAAAGCCATGGCTTCCACCCAATCTGCATCTACGCCCAAAGCATCGGTGCTGCTAACCGTGCACTCGGGTAACAGGGTGGCTAAATCAGCCATTAAAACCGGGTTATGGACCCCGCCACCACACACGTATACCTGTTGCAACCGGCTGCTATGCAAGCTGTCAGCAATACTTTGCGCCGTTAGACGGCAGAGGGTACGTTGTACATCGGCCGCTTTAAAGCGCTCTGGCCGGAATGGCAACAGCCAATTGAGATTGAAATATTCACGCCCTGTGCTTTTGGGCGCAGGCTTTGCAAAGTAAGGGTCGGCCAGCATTGCGCTTAGCAGTTTAGGTAACACCTGGCCCTGGCTGCAAAAACTGCCGTTTTCATCATAAGGCTTCGCGTGGCAGTGCATTACCCAGTTATCCAGCAGTGCATTGCCTGGGCCGGTATCAAAGCCCGTTACCGGCCTGTCACTGTCGGCCGGAAGCAGAGTAACATTGGCAATGCCGCCAATATTGACGATAGCCCGCCGGCTGGCAGCCTGCTGAAAAACCGCCCGGTGAAAGGCTGGCACTAACGGAGCTCCCTGACCACCGTAAGCGATATCTTTACGCCGAAAATCAGCAATTACCGGGATCTGGCAAAGCATCGCTAACGTGTGCATATCGCCAATCTGCAAACTGAATGGATATTGACCATCCGGTCGGTGGCGTATTGTCTGGCCATGGCAACCAATAGCCGCAACCGAATTTGCAGTGATGTTTGCCTGTTTCAGTAATGCTGCAACACCAGCCGCATAACATTGGGCCAGTTGTTGCTCAGTTGGACCCAGTAATTCAATCTCATTGTTACCAGGCTGGCAAAGTTGTAGAAGTTGTTGTTTTAGTGTACTCGGGAAGGGGTGTAACACACTACAGATAAGTTTTGGCTGGTCATTGAAGCAAGTCAGCACCAGATCGATACCATCGAGACTGGTGCCGGACATTATGCCAATGTAATACATAAGGTTGCGACCTCAGGGCGCAATTTTCGCTAACAACACCCGTTCTTTGGTTTGCAGCTCAGCTAACACGGGGGCAGCACTGGCAATGAATAAATCGCGTTCCTCGCCTTGCAATGGCGTCGCTTGCGGCAGTTTTACAGTGCGTGGGTTGCGATGTACGCCATTTAATAAAAACTCATAGTGCAGGTGAGCACCGGTTACCCGCCCCGTCGCACCCAGCCGGCCGATGGTTTCGCCCTGTTTTACTTTATCGCCGGTTTTAACATTGCGCCGGGACAAGTGCAGATACTTGGTAACAATATTATTGGCGTGTTTAATAAATACATAATTGCCATTCAGGTTGTTATAACCGGAGTGGGTAACTCTTCCATCACCGGCCGCCATAATGGGCGTACCTACTGGCGCAACATAGTCTACGCCATTGTGAGCCCGAACTTTACCTAGTACTGGATGCAAGCGCCGTGGGTTAAAGTTGGAGCTGACATACTGAAAACTGACCGGTGCCCGCAAAAACGCCTGACGCATACTGGCACCATCGGGTTTGTAGTAATTGCCATCTGTATGGCGCACGGCCTGAATGACCTGGCCCTGGTTCTGAAATTGCGCTGCGATAATGGTGCCATAGCCAACAAAATCACCATCAACATAATTGGCCTGATAAAGCACGCTGAAGCTGTCGCCAGCCCGTAAATCCAAACCAAAGTCGATGTCCCAGCCAAAAATCCCGGCCAGATTCATTATCTGGGCTTCTGATAAACCGGCTTCAATACCGGCGCTCCAGAAGCTGGATTTAATTTCTGCACTGGCAAATTGCTGCCGGTGCTCTACCGTTTTTTCCAACTCTTCAGCGACAAACTTACCAGCCGGATCGCGGCTCACTTTTAATGTTTTCAGTTTATTAATGGCGTATCGTAATTCAGCCAGTTCACCCTGTTCATTCAAACCAAATTCAAGTGTTTCACCCGGGAACAGTCTGGTCAGGGTTTTGGTACTGTCACCCAACGCCAGAATAGCCAGCATGGTTTGCTGACTGACGTTGGCTTTTTTAAACAGATTGGACAGCACGTCACCGCGTTGCACTTGCAGGCTTGACCATTGCAGATTGTCTTCTGTAGCAGGCTGGTCAGTAAAATCAGACTCAAAGGTATCTGATACACCTTCAGTAACTGGCTGTTCATTATGAGGAATATCCAGGCTGTAGCGTTTACCTACTTCCAGCGCACTGCTGTTACTGCTTTTTGACGCCGCAGCCTGTTCGGACGGTAGTAACAAAATAATGGCTAAACATACCGACACTGCAAGGATTAACGCACGGTGTTGAGAAGGAATTTTTGCTACCAGTTGCCGCATAAGCCCCGTCATCTGTTGAAAATGCACAAAAACCGAGCATAAACGTTTTTTTTCGAAGATACCAGAGTTTTGTGCGTTTCCCCTGGCTGGAACATGCTATAGAATGGCGTTTGTTTAGACAAAATAGCACTAAGTCAGGAGTTTAAAATGGCCGATTGGGCACAGGCGTTAGCTGAACTAAAACGCGGCTGCGAGGAAATCTTGCTGGAAGACGAGCTAATTGCCAAGTTAAAAACGGGTAAGCCGCTTAAAGTAAAGGCTGGCTTCGACCCGACAGCGCCCGATCTGCATTTAGGCCATACGGTACTAATTAATAAATTACGAACCTTTCAGCAGCTTGGCCACGAGGTTATTTTTCTGATCGGTGATTTTACCGGGATGATTGGCGACCCCAGTGGCAAAAATGTCACCCGTAAACCTCTAAGCCGGGAAGAGGTGCTGGCTAACGCTGAAACCTATAAAGAGCAGGTATTCAAAATACTGGATCCGGCGAAAACCAGAGTGGCATTCAATTCTGAGTGGATGGGCGAACTTGGTGCTGCCGGTATGATAAAACTTGCTTCGCGCCAGACGGTGGCCCGAATGCTGGAGCGGGATGATTTTAAAAAGCGTTTTGCTAATAATCAGTCGATTGCCATTCATGAGTTTTTATATCCGCTGGTTCAGGGCTGGGATTCTGTAGCGCTTGCAGCCGACATCGAAATGGGTGGGACTGATCAGCGTTTTAATTTACTGATGGGCCGTGAGTTACAAAAAGACGAAGGTCAGCGTCCGCAAACGGTAATGATGGTGCCGTTGCTTGAAGGGCTGGATGGTGTGCAGAAAATGTCGAAGTCGTTGGGTAATTATGTCGGTATTACCGATGCCCCGACTGAGATGTTTGGCAAAATCATGTCAATTTCAGACGAACTGATGTGGCGCTACTATGACTTGCTCAGTTTCAGACCTCTGGCTGAGATTACAGAATTAAAGCAGCAGATGGCAGAGGGCGCTAATCCACGGGATATTAAAATAAGCCTGGCAAAAGAAATTATTGCCCGGTTTCATGATGAGGCAGCTGCAGAGGCCGCGCATCAGGACTTCATTCAGCGCTTTAGCAAAAACGCCCTGCCGGATGATATACCGGAGCTTACGCTCAGCTGTGACGGCAACACTATGCCTATCGCCAACCTGTTGAAGGAAGCAGGCCTGGTGGCAAGTACCTCTGAGGCGCTGCGGATGATTAAACAAGGCGCTGTAAAGTTGAACGGCGAAACTAAAGTTGACGACAGCAAGCTTGAAATTACCAAGGGCACTACCGGGATTTATCAGGTGGGTAAACGCAAGTTCGCCAGAGTAACCCTGAATTAATTTTAATTTTCAAAGACTTTACTTGTCCTGTTAAAAGACCGCCATAGCGCGGTCTTTTTTGTTTTACAACCGTTAGAGAGCAAAATTACAAAAAAGCGTTGGCTTGCATTTTCGCATCTGCGCCCCGATGCACTACACTTGGAGAATACGTAATCAACGAGGAATGTTATGAGCCAGACCAACCCCTATGCCGATAAACTGACGGTTGCCGATAAGGATTACCATATTTTCAGTTTAGCGAAGGCTGCAACCCAGCATGGCACCGTTGACCGTTTACCATTTTGCTTAAAAGTGCTGTTGGAAAACCTGCTGCGTAATCTTGATGCTGACACCGTAACCGAACAAGATATTCAGGCCTTGGTTGACTGGCAGAAGCATGGTCATGCTGACCGCGAAATTGCTTTCAGACCAGCGCGGGTCCTGATGCAGGACTTTACCGGCGTACCTGCTGTTGTTGATTTGGCGGCCATGCGCGCGGCGGTTGCTGAGCTTGGCGAGGATCCGCAGAAAATTAACCCGCTGTCCCCGGTTGATCTGGTTATTGATCACTCGGTTATGGTTGACCATTTCGCGACGGATGAAGCATTTAAGCAAAATGTGGCAATAGAAATGGAGCGCAATTTTGAGCGCTATACTTTTTTACGTTGGGGCCAGCAGGCCTTTGCTAACTTTAAGGTGGTGCCGCCGGGTACCGGTATCTGCCATCAGGTAAATCTGGAATATCTGGGGCAAAGTGTCTGGGCCAAAGACACTGATAGTGGCACAGAGGCTTACCCTGATACGTTGGTTGGTACCGATTCTCACACTACAATGATTAACGCCCTCGGTGTGTTGGGTTGGGGTGTGGGCGGGATTGAAGCCGAAGCCGCCATGTTGGGCCAGCCGGTTTCGATGTTGATACCCGAGGTGGTCGGCCTGGAGTTTACCGGTAAACTTGCCGCGGGTATTACCGCGACCGATTTAGTGTTAACCGTAACCGAGTTACTGCGAAAGCACGGAGTTGTCGGTAAATTTGTTGAATTTTTTGGTGACGGCCTGGATCATCTGAGCCTGGCTGACCGCGCTACTATTGCTAATATGGCACCGGAGTATGGTGCAACCTGTGGCTTTTTCCCGGTCGATCAAGTTACCCTGGACTATATGGCATTAACCGGCCGTGATGAGCAGGTAATTGCCCGGGTTAAAGCCTATTGTCAGGCGCAGGGTCTGTGGCGCAAGCCCGGCCATAAAGCTACGTATACTGATATTTTACACCTGGATTTATCGAAAGTTGTGCCATCGCTGGCCGGTCCGAAACGGCCGCAGGACAAAGTCAGCTTGCCAGCGTTAAAACAGCATTGTGATGATATCCTGGCACTGGAATTGAAAGCCGCTGCTGAGCGCGAAGCAAAAATGGTTGATGAAGGAGGAGGGCAACCCCAGCCTGAGGACCATGATGACCATCTGGATCTGGATGGTCAGAGAATTAAACTCGACCACCATGCCGTGGTTATCGCCGCGATTACGTCCTGCACTAATACCTCTAATCCCAGTGTGCTGATGGCTGCAGGGTTGCTGGCTAAAAATGCCCTGGCCAAGGGGCTGACCCGCAAGCCCTGGGTGAAGAGTTCGCTGGCGCCTGGCTCTAAGGTTGTCAGCCGTTATCTGGAGAAGGCTGGCTTGATGCAGCCGCTGGAGCAACTGGGTTTCCATCTGGTCGGTTACGGTTGTACTACGTGTATTGGTAACTCCGGGCCACTGGCGAAGCAATTGGAACAGGCGATCAGTGCTAAAAACCTGAATGTCTCTGCAGTGTTGTCGGGCAACCGCAACTTTGAGGGGCGTATTCACCCGTTGGTGCAGTCAAACTGGCTGGCATCGCCGCCACTGGTGGTGGCATTTGCGTTAGCGGGCACAGTCAATATCGATTTGAGTGAAGAACCGGTTGGTAAAGATCAACAAGGTAAACCGGTTTATCTGAAAGATATCTGGCCCAGTAATCAGGAAATTGCCAACGAAGTCGCTAAAGTACAGAGCAGCATGTTTAAAAGTGAGTATGCCGATGTGTTTAGTGGTGACGATACCTGGCAGGCGATAGATGTGCCAAAAGATAAAACCTATACCTGGCCAGAGTCGAGCTATATCCGTCAGCCTAGTTTTTTCCAGGGCATGGGACGAGAGCCCGAGCCGGTGCAGGATATTAAAGAGGCAAGAGTGCTGGCGTTACTGGGGGATTCAGTGACCACCGATCATATTTCACCGGCAGGAAGCATCAAAGCCAGCAGCCCGGCAGGACGCTACTTAAAGGAGATGGGGGTAACTCAGGCTGATTTTAATTCTTATGGCTCACGCCGGGGTAACCATGAGGTGATGGTGCGGGGCACCTTTGCCAATGTGCGAATTCGCAATGAAATGGTACCGGGCACTGAAGGGGGCGTTACCTTGCACCAGCCGTCCGCTGAGCAAATGGATATTTATGATGCGGCAGAGCGCTACCGTCAGCAGAAAACGCCGTTGGTAGTAGTGGCTGGCAAAGAATATGGTACGGGCTCATCCCGGGACTGGGCTGCCAAAGGTACCTTGCTGCTTGGGGTACGAGCTGTGCTGGCTGAATCGTATGAGCGGATCCACCGTTCTAACTTAATTGGTATGGGCGTGTTGCCATTACAATTTCTGGCTGGCGTTGATCGCAAGCATTTACAACTCACCGGAGCGGAAACCTTTACGATAAGTGGTCTGAATAACTTAAAGCCAAAGCAGAAAGTTCAGGTAATGATTACTTACCCGGATGGCGATCAGCAAAAAATTGATATGTTATGCCGTATTGATACCGGTAATGAGCTGGCATACTATCAACATGGTGGTATTTTACATTATGTGTTGCGGCGGATGATCGGCAGTGCCTGAGGGTTAAGCCGGTAAAATGCCAAAAAAGCTGACGATATGTCAGCTTTTTTGTTTAATAGAGGTAGTTGTTTTGGTGTGCTGACGACACTGTATGACAGCTTTATTCATTTCATCTAATTTAGCCCCGGCAAAGTCCGGCGACAGATAAAAACCCGCATCACGGGTATAGTAATTGTAAAGCTGTAAATTACCGGTCGTCGGATCAGCCCGCATTTCTGCCTGCAGTTGCTCTGCCAGCGGTTGCGGAACAGCCAGCATGTCAACCCGATCCATTTTTAACAACGGCAATAACTGCTGATAGTCATACACCTGATGGACATGCTGAAAATCATTGCTTTGCAGATAGTGCAGCTGCGGTGAGCCACGCTTAACCCCAACAGGCAGCTTTTTAAGCTGGTCGTCCTGCAGTGTGGCTTGCTTTAACGTTGTGGTTTTAAACACAAAATAATCGTCATCTTTAGTCAGCCAGACACTGGCTTGCAGGTAATTGTCACGCTCTGAGGTAAAGCCCATCGGATAGATTAAATCTAACTGATTTTCGCGGGTCAGTTTTAACAGCCGATCTGTCGGCAGACTTTGCCACTCAATCCGGGCGTTCAGTTTCGCTTCAATGCATTCAATAATTTCGGCATGGCCATAGGAGGACTCTGGCTGCACCTTGCCGTTAACCACACTGATCCCTGGAAAAGACTGGACCACGCCCCCTTGAAGTTTTTGCGGTGTGGCAACCGTTACTGCTGAAATCGTTGCAATACTGATAAATAGTAAAACGTGGATTACTGCTTTTAGTAAAACCATAAATGCTGCGTAAACCTTCGGATCAAATGAGTTTGGTAAGCTACTAAGTATTTACTAAAAAAAGCAATTTGTCAGCTTTTTGGTGACACCCCCGGCATATTACCGGGGGCAGGTTGGAAAACAAGAAAAGCAGAAAATCAGAATGTCAGATTAAGACGGTAACCTGATGGGGCAGAGTCGTCCTGTTCTGCCGTAAGCAGATAGCGTTCACCGGGTTGCAGCATCATGCTATCGGTTTTATCCAGCAGGGTTGTGCTACCGTTTTCAGCCACATGCACCAGGGCAATAGCATAGTAGTCTTTTGGCAGGTTCAGGCTTTGCTGTTTTTTAAAGTCCAGATTCTTGATATTGTGTCTGGCCGTGGCAATGGTTTCATCCTCGCGAATAAAATAAATATTAAGCCGGGCAAAGTCAGCGATTAAGTTACTGACAATAACATCGTTGGCCTGTATTTGCGGTTTGTCACTCTCTTTGATGGCCAGGGCTTCCAGCTGATTATTTTCGTTCTGATATAACAGTACCAACTGGCTTTCGCCGGCAGCGGCGGTTAGTAAGGCGCTATTGAGTAAGAGCTGGTCGTTGGTATCGCGCACAGACAAACTGTAATCGCCTTTTGTCAGTTGATAGTAAGTACCCAGCTCAGCTGCGGCCAGACTGGTAAGGCTGTTATTATCAAGGGCAACCTGGACCGGCTGTGTCAGACTGTTATACAGCCGGATCTGGGCCTGAGCGTCCTGATGCGCATAGCGGGCAACACTGCTTGAATTTAAGATCACATCAACCGCTAATTGCTCTGCAATAGGGCCGTGCTGGTCGCGTACCACCAACACATAGGTATTTTCAAAGCTGAAGTCGAGGTTTTTACCCACAAACAGCGGCGTATCGGCGCCGGCTTCAGTCAGGTAGATATTGTATTTGCCGGTGGCATTGCGACTGGCGTCGCTGCTGACTTCGTGCAACGTTAGGCTATCAAGCAGAGTGGCGTCTGCAAAGCTCTCAGTCGCCTCGCTCAGATAAATGTCCAACTGCGGCTGACTGTTTGCTAAATTTGTCAGGTAAAGGTCAAATTCGTCTTCCAGTTCTTTTTCCCGCGCGAAACTTAAGCTCAGATAATCAAATTGTTCGTCGGCACTGGTCATAATGAATAAGTGCTTTTGATCCTGACTCAGGTTGACATCGTCAGACAGCAGCGGACTGCTGCTACCTGTTTCGGTAACCTGCAAGGTATAGCTGTCAGTATCTACGCTGATCACGTTGCTGGCGTCGGCGAAGCTCGCACTGCTGATACTGGTATCATCTAGTTTAAAAGTAGGATTGGCAGTTGCTGCCGCGCCATTGTAAAACTGCACATAGCTTTTACGTTGTTCTGGCTCGTCGCTGCTGCCACCGCATGCTGCAAGACTCAGCGCGGCACCAACAATCAGGCTGCGGGCAAGTAAGGGGGTAAAGGATGACAACAATATCGATAAAGATTTTTTCATATCAGGTTCCATGCTGGTGAGTTAAACCGGCACAGCCTAAGGAATTAGTAGCGGGATAGCTATGGCGCTTTACTAATGCAAACAGTTGGTTACGCTTAATTACACAATCCAGTAAGCCGTTACAACATTGTCAGATAACCGGCCTGATAATCAGGGTATTGCCAGATGAAACCTGTTAGTTGCAGCCGTTTGGCACTGACTCTTTTACTGCCGCGCTGAAGAATCTGTGGTTTATTGGCAGTAATATGCAACTGCAATTGCAGAAACTGAATAACTTCACCGTACCGCGCTGGCTTAAGATCGGTAAGGTTGTAGGCATTTTCAATAACGAGCCCCTGCTGCCTGCAACCTACTAAATAAATGATAGCGCGGGCACAATCTGATATATGAATTCTATTTGTATAAACCGGTTCTGTTTCAACAATCAGCTGGCCGGATTTTGCAGTTCGCAGCATCATCTCTCTGCCTGGACCATACAAGCCTGCCGGACGCAGCATGGTAGAGGACAGGCCACTTTGCAGCCAGAGTTCTTCAGCCGCGACCAGAATTCTCGCTGTACTGCGTTCGGGTAAACGCGGGCTGTCTTCATCAACCCATTCGCCGTGCTGCTGGCCGTAAACACTGGTAGATGACACCAACCAGACATGGGGGGGGGCAGGCTGTTTTCTCAGCCAATGGATTGCATGTTCAGCCACTTGCAGATAGGCAAGGCGGTAAGCTTCATCGGCGCGGCCATCCGGCGCAACACACAGCACCAGATCTGTAACGTTATCTGCTAAAGCTGGCCAGGGGGTTGTAGCATCATGCTGAATCAGCTTAACCCCTGGCAGGCTTTTGGCTTGACGGCGCATTGCTTGCACTGTCATCCCTTGTTGCATTGCTTCTGTCGCTATCATCGATCCGAGATCACCAAGGCCAACCAATAAGATGCTTGTCATTTAATCAGTATCTTTAGTCAGCGGCTCAGGCGCAGGTGGCCAACCTGATTTAATGTGTAAATCACGTTGCGGATAGGGGATAGTAATCTTGTTTTGTTTAAAGGCCCGCCAGATAGCCAGATTAATGGCGGAACGAATTTCGCCGGTGCCTTTTTCCATATCAGCAAGCCAGACTCTGAGTTGCAGCTCAATGCCACTATCCGCAAATTCCATCAACCGCACCGTTGGTGCTGGTTCAGTCAGCACCCTGGGTGACACTTTGGCACATTCCAGCATTAATGCCAGTGCCTGTTCAGGGTCGTCATCATAGCTAATTTGTACTTTAATAATCATCCGGACATTGGTATCAGCGTAACTCCAGTTTATGACCTCAGAGGTAATCAGATTTTCATTCGGGATCAGGGTATCGACACCTTCACGGTTTCTCACCACCACATAACGGGCATTCAGTTGCTCAACCCAACCGAAGTTCTGGCCCACGGTAATAATATCGCCCGGCTTTATTGAGCGGTCAAACACCAGGATAAAACCGCTGATAAAGTTGGATGCAATACGTTGTAAACCAAAGCCAAGACCAACCCCCAGCGCGCCGCCAAATACCGCCAGCGAGCTTAAATTAATGCCTACCGCGTTTAACGCCACCAGAAAAGCAACGGTAATTAAAATAAACTTACTGAATTTGGCAAAACCGACCTGCATGCTGGGGCTGATATAAGCCGAGCGTTGTACCCGCTGACTGATAAACTCTGCCAGCCAGATAGCCAGGGTAAAAGCCAGGGCAATCATTAAGACCAGCTTTAACACCGCCAACACGGAAATACGGGTTTCACCGACGGTCATTGCCAGGCTTTCCAGCACGGCCAGTAAGCCGGGTAACCAGCCTGCAATATGAAGCAGCACGCCAAGCCAGATAATACCTGCTAACAAATTTTCAGACGATTTTAACAGCGGGCTGACGTTAAACGCTTTACGCAGGATATATACCGTTATCCGAATCACTGCCAGCGCAACCAGCACCGGTACAGCCACATCGAGGATTTGCACCGGCAGGTTACTCATTTCAAAAATTATTTTGGCTGGCACCAGAATTATCAGGGCAGTTAGCGGCCAGAGTAATCGTTGAATACTGCGCACCGCTAAATGGCGCAAGCCGGTGTCGTGGGTATTTTGAGATTCCATCAGCCGCTGTAAGCGACGATTGGTTAAAGACGCCAGTATGAGCGCAACGGTCAGTGCCAGTAATTGCCACCAGAAATCAATTTGCTGCAGGCTGCGCAGTATTTCGGCACTGATTTCATTAAATCTTTGCATAGGTATCCTTTAAACCAATAACCAATAAACCAGCGGCAGGCTAACCAGCCCAAGTAAAATACCAAAGCCAATAATACCGCTGACTAGCCGTGGTGCCAGGCCTGCCATAATGGCAATAGCGCCAGCAGAAATCATTGGCGGCATTGCCGCCTGAAAAATACTGATATCAACTGCCAGACCAGTTTGGCCGAGACCGCGCCAGATAGCCCAGGCTAACAACGGCATCATTAATAACTTAATGGTTAATGCCGAAACCAGCGGTGATATTTCACTTTTACTAAACCGAAAGCTTAGCTGAAAACCCACGGCAATCATTACTACCGGCACCAAAGTAGCAGCAAGGTTGTTGATCAGGGCGTCGGCTAAAGACGGGAAACTAACGTTTCTTAGCAGTAATCCGGCCAGCAGAGCAATAAAAGACGGAAAACTGATAATTTTAATGATGATACTTTTTACGGTGGGTTTGCTGACTTGCGGGCTGTAAATCGCCGCGATTATCGTGACGTAGGTAGCCAGGGCAATAAAAGAGCCCACTTGATCATATACCACTGCATAAGGCATGGCACTACTGCCAAACAGCGCCTGGGTCATCGGAAAGCCTAAAAATGAGGTATTGCCAAGTGGCAGCACAATCAGCAACGCGCCGGTAACTTCCCGCGTCCAGCCAAACAATTTACTTAACAGCAATACCGCCGCGACTACGGCCAGCAGCAGAAACCAGGGGGTGAGTGCCGGAATTAATAACTCGCTGGAAAACTGTAGCAGCGGTACATTTTTTAAAATCAGCGCTGGTAAAGCGACATAAAGTACATAGATATTCAGTACTATGCCGCTATTTTCCGGCATTGCCGGCAGCCGGCGTAAGCTAAAACCGATAACCAGATACGCCAGTACCAGGTAAAAATTATCCATTACTGCTCGCTTATCCGCTGCTCTTTTGCAGCTTTTGAAAGTTGTTTAAGCTGATACTCAGCTTTACTGGCGGTTGCCCGGTCTGCCATAGCCAGCTGATAAACCAGCTGCAAAGGCCCTTTACCGCGCAGTGCTTTAGCCCCCCCACGCAGCTCGCCATTGTGTTGCCGTAAGCGCCTGACCGGATCGGTGCTGATACCGGTATAGAGCTGGCCTGCGGCGGTGCGTATCATATAAAGAAACCAGGGACTTGTTGTCATTGTGCTGAATATCTTGTTTTGCGTGCTTCTGTTATAATCGCACTTTATTTTGCCGTTGCCAGTCTGGCACAGGCACAGTCAGGATCATCAATGTCGTTTCAATCTTTAGGGCTGGCAGAGCCTATTTTACGGGTATTAACCGAGCAGGGTTATACCGAGGCTACACCCGTGCAACAACACAGTATTCCGCTTATTCGCTCCGGCAAAGATGTGCTGGCCGGAGCGCAAACCGGTACCGGTAAAACCGCAGCCTTTACTTTACCACTGCTGCAGCACTTGCTCAATGCACCGAAAGTGTTAACTGCCGGTCAGGTAAGAGTTTTAGTGCTTACTCCGACTCGTGAGCTGGCGCAGCAGGTGCACGACAGCGTGCTAACCTACAGTCGTCATGTCAGTTGTCGCAGCGCAGTGTTTTATGGTGGCGTGTCAATCCGGCCGCAGTATGATGATGCCGAGCAGGGGCTGGATATTCTGGTGGCTACGCCTGGCCGGTTGATTGATCATTTGCATCAGCAAACCATCGATTTAAGCCAGCTGGAAGTGCTGGTGCTGGATGAAGCTGACCGGATGCTGGATATGGGCTTCGTGGTAGATATTAAACGCATCATGGCCAAGTTGCCGCCGAAACGACAAACCTTGCTGTTTTCGGCCACCTATTCCAATGACATTAAGCAACTGGCCGATGAACTATTAGACAAGCCGGTGCTGGTGGAAGTGGCGGCAGCTAACGCTACTGCTGACCGGGTAAGCCAGCAGGTGTATCTGGTTGATAAGCATCGTAAGCGGGAAATGCTGTCGCATTTAATTGGCGCCCGCAACTGGCCACAGGTGCTGGTGTTTGTCCGCACCAAACATGGTGCTGACCGCTTAGCCAAACAACTGCAGAAAGATGGTTTAAAGACGGCAGCAATTCATGGCGATAAAAGCCAGGGCGCCCGCACCAAAGCATTAGCCGATTTTAAAGCGGGGTCGGTAAGGGTATTAGTGGCGACCGATATCGCTGCCCGCGGCCTGGATATCAGCGAGTTACCCTATGTGGTAAACTACGATTTACCGCAGGTCGCTGAAGACTATGTGCACCGGATTGGCCGTACCGGCCGCGCCGGGATGAGTGGCAGTGCGGTAACGCTGGTCACGCCGGAAGATGTGGGCGCCTTACAGGATATTGAAAAGCTAACCCAACAAGTGTTAAACACTGAAGTGTTGCCAGGTTACGAGCACGATCCCAGCTATAAAGCACCGAACGAAGCGGTGGCCCGCAAACCAGGCCAGCGGCCCGGGCGTCACGACGGTGCCGCCAAACGCCAGGCGCAGGGTAAACTAAAAGCCAAACTGAGAGCGAAGGCTCTCGGCAAGGCTTAACTGCGATACAGGGTTTTAATCAGGTGAAAACCAAACTGGGTTTTCACCGGGCCATGCACTTCTAATACCGCCTGCTTGAATACGACATCGTCAAAGGCTTTCACCATCTGGCCTTTACGAAACTCGCCTAAATCGCCACCTTTTTTGCCTGACGGGCATAGCGAGTGTTGCTTAGCTAATTTGCCAAAGTCAGCACCTTTGGCTAATTGCTGTTTCAGTTTTTCGGCTTTTTCCCGGGTTTTAACCAGAATATGTAAGGCACAAGCTTTGGACATAAATTAACCCGCAGGCTGCTGCTGGGTAATACAGTGAATATTACCACCGCCCAGTAAAATTTCCCGGCCAGGCACGGTAACCACCTGATGATCCGGATACAGCTGCTGTAATATTTCAGCGGCAACTTTATCATTTGGGTCATCAAAGGTGGGCATAATCAGGCCGCCATTACACAAATAAAAGTTAATGTAAGAGCCTGCCAGCCGGGCATTGGCCTCGCGCGGAATAGCGCTTAAGGTCGCATCTACTGTGGCATATTCGTCTGCCTTGGCAATAATTGGCTTAGGCAGCGGCAGTTTATGTACTTTAATTTTCCGGCCTTTGGCGTCAGTGCTGGCCTCTAAATAGTCCAGTGCCGCTTTGCTGCGCGCATACTGCGGGTCGTTTTGATCGTCAGTCCAGGCTAATACCACTTCGCCGGGTTTTACAAAACAGGCCATGTTATCAACGTGACCATCAGTTTCGTCGTTAAAAATACCGTCTTTCAACCACAATACTTTGCTGATCCCGAGGTACTCTGCCAGTATTTCTTCAATTTTTTCCCGGCTTAAATGCGGGTTGCGGTTGGTATTGAGCAAACATTCTTCCGTGGTTAGCAAGGTACCTTCACCATCAACATGGATAGCGCCGCCTTCGAGCACGAAACCTTCGGTGCGGTAACGGGGTATATGCTCAATACCCAGAATTTTACCGGCGACCTGATCGTCATATTGCCACGGGAAATACAAACCGCCGTTCAGGCCGCCCCAGGCATTAAACGTCCAGTCGATACCGCGCACTTCACCTTTGTCATTAGTAACAAAAGTCGGGCCGGTATCACGGCACCAGGCGTCATTGTTAGATATTTCTACCACCCGCACCGGATACAGCGCGCCAGCTTTGCTCAGCTGCGCTTCGGCATTGGCATATTGTGCCGCCGACACGCCAACCGTTACCGGTTCAAAACGGGCAATAGCAGCAATAACGGCGCAAAAAGCCTGCTGGGCCGGCTTGGCACCCATCCGCCAGCTATCGGTCCGCTCCGGCCATACCATCCAGGTTTGTTTATGCGCTGCCCATTCGGCTGGCATGCTAAAACCATCGTGTTTGGGGGTGGTTGGGAGTAAGCGGCTCACTTGCTGTTCTCCGGGTTTACTTTGCCATCTTTGGTTAACACTGTATCGTAAATGTCGATACGACGGTCGCGAAACAGGCCCCAGGCCCGGCGATCAGCGGCCACTTTGTCTAAATCGAAAGTATGCACCAGCACCGCTTCGTCAGTTTCGTTTGCTTCCTGCACTTTAGCGCCGGTGGCATCGGCAATAAAGGAGCTGCCATAAAAGGTAATATGGAAATCACCTTCAGTTTCGGTACCAATCCGGTTTGACGCTATCAGCGGCATTAAATTTGCTGCGGCGTGGCCCTGCTGGGTGCGCTGCCAGTGGTCCCGCGAATTGATTGTGGCATCATGTGGTTCACTGCCGATAGCGGTTGGATAAAACAGCAACTCTGCGCCCATTAATGCCATGCTGCGGGCGCACTCTGGAAACCACTGATCCCAGCAAATGCCGACGCCAATTTTGGCATAGCGGGTTTGCCACACCTTAAAGCCGGTATCACCCGGGGTGAAATAATACTTCTCGCTGTAACCCGGGCCATCCGGAATATGACTTTTGCGATAGGTGCCGAGGTTTTCACCATCGGCATCGATAATCACCACACTGTTGTACAGGCAGTTACCGGCGCGCTCGTAGATACTGATTGGTAGCACTACATTCAGTTCTTTAGCGATTTTCGTGAAATGCTGAACAGCCGGGTTTTCCTCTACCGTGGTAGCAAATTCCAGGTAAGCCGGCTTTTGCTTCTGACAAAAGTAGTTACGTTCAAACAGCTCCTGCAGCAGAATGATTTGGGCACCCTTGGCCGCTGCGTCGCGCACCAGCTTTTCGCCACGGGCGATGTTTTCTTCCACATTCCAGCCGCCCACCATTTGAGTCGCAGCAACGGTTACATTACGCATCAGTTATCTCCAGCAGAAGGTTTAAACCAACAGGCTAGCATTCATAACAATACTTGCCAAACAGGGCGCGCAAAATGCCGCATTTTTGTGCTGTCGTCAACGATTTTCGCTTTTTTCTGATGCTGACGTACAATACGGTCAAGCGGGATTATTGAGGCCAGATAGGACAATGAAAACAGTGGCAAAAAATACCTCTGAGCAGCTGACTGTTGATGTCGCGGTGGTTGGCGGTGGCATGGTTGGTGCGGCTGTTGCGCTCAGCCTGAGCCAGGCGGGTTTACAGGTGGCGTTGATTGAAAAGCAAGCGCCAGTAAGTTTTGAGCCTGACAGTGCGCCGGATTTGCGGGTATCGTCAATTAACCTGGCCAGTGAAGCCTGGTTAACCAGGCTTGGCGCCTGGCAACCATTACAACAAATGCGGCTGTGTCCTTATCAGCGGCTGCAGGCGTTTGAGCAGCCGCAAAGTTTGGTTACCTTTGATGCTGCCGATGTTAAGAGTAGCCACCTTGGCCATATTGTTGAAAATAATTTGCTGCAGCTGGCACTGTGGCAGCAATTCCCGGCTAATCTGGCACTGTTTTGTCCGGCGTCGGTTTTGGCGCTTAGTCAAGCCTCAGACAGCGCCTTACTCACTTTAGATAACGGCCAGCAGCTTAGTAGCAAATTAGTCATCGCTGCTGATGGTGGTAATTCGCAGTTACGCCAGTTAGCCGGTATTGGCACCAATGGCTGGCAGTATCAGCAAGCCTGTTTAGTGGCATTGGTCAACACGCCTTATCCACAACAGGATGTTACCTGGCAGCAGTTTACCCCAACGGGCCCGAAAGCGTTTTTGCCGCTGCCAGGCCAGCAGGCGTCGATAGTCTGGTATGAAGATACACCACGGGTAAAACAGTTGGCAGGCCTTAAGCCTGAGCAACTTACCCAGGAGTTGCTAAAGGCTTTTCCTGCGCAGCTGGGAAAGGTAGAAGTAGTGAGTAGCAGCTGGTTTCCGTTAGCGCGGATGGATGCCAACAGTTATTACTCGGGTAGAGTGGTGCTGGCAGGTGATGCCGCCCATACCATTAATCCGTTGGCGGGGCAGGGGGTAAACCTTGGCTTTGCCGATGCAAAGCTGCTGACTGAACTGATTATCAGCGCCCACCAACAACAGCAGGATATTGGCAGCGCTGGGTTGCTAAGCCGCTATCAGCGCAAACGTAAACCGGCTAATTTACTGATGATGAGTACTATGGATGGCTTTTATCAGCTATTTGGCAATGATATCGCCCCGCTGCGCAACCTGCGCCAGCTGGCCCTGACGGTTGCCTCGCGCAGCAGCATGCTGAAAACCCTGGTTGCCCGCTATGCTGTTGGTAGCGAATAACTGACCGAGTGCGAAGCGCGAGGGACAAACTCGTCCGGAACGAGTTTGAACAGCTTTAGCTGGCCCAGGGGGTGTAGGGCAGGATGCCCGGAATAGTTGCTGTGGCGAGCACAAAAGAAGTTGTAACCGGCAGGACTAACACCGGAGCTAATAAACAAAAACCCAGCCGGGGCTGGGTTTTCTAAATATGGCAGGGGCGCCAGGATTCGAACCTGGGCATGGCGGGATCAAAACCCGCTGCCTTACCGCTTGGCTACGCCCCTGCAGAAACTGCTTACTTGCTTGTTATGGTGCGGAAAGAGAGACTCGAACTCTCACGCCTCGCGGCGCTGGAACCTAAATCCAGTGCGTCTACCAATTCCGCCATTCCCGCAAACATAGGAAAATTAAGTGGTGGCTACAGCGGGAATCGAACCTGCGACCCCAGCATTATGAGTGCTGTGCTCTAACCAGCTGAGCTATGTAGCCACGCTAACTTGTCCTAAGCAAGTGGCGCGTATTATGCTGATCTGACATATTAGCGTCAACCGTTTTTTTGCGTTTAGTGCTCTGGACGGGTGTGTTTGCTGTTTTTATACGCAAAACCGGGCCGATAAAAAAAGCCGCTGCAATGGCAGCGGCTTTTCATAAGCAAAAACCGTATTAAACGTTAAAGCGAAAATGCATTACATCGCCATCTTTTACAATATAATCTTTGCCTTCCAGCCGCCATTTGCCGGCTTCTTTCGCGCCTGCTTCGCCTTTAAAATTAACAAAATCATCATAGCCCACTACTTCGGCGCGGATAAAGCCTTTCTCAAAGTCGGTGTGAATAACCCCGGCGGCTTGTGGTGCTGTGGCGCCAATAGCGACAGTCCAGGCCCGCACCTCTTTAACCCCTGCGGTAAAGTAGGTATGTAAGCTCAGCAGCGAATAACCACCGCGAATAACCCGGTTTAAACCTGGCTCTTCCAGGCCCATGTCGGTCATGAACTCTGCTTTTTCGTCATCTTCCAGCTCAGCAATTTCTGACTCAATGGCGGCGCAAACCGGCACTACGATGGCGCCTTCTTTATCCGCTATGGCTTGGACGATATCCAGATAAGGGTTGTTTTCAAAGCCGTCATCGGTCACGTTGGCAATGTACATGGTTGGTTTAATGGTTAAAAAGTTCATATAGGCAATCAGGGCTTTTTCTTCTTTGTCCAGCTCCAGCTGGCGTAAGGTGTTGCCTTGCTCTAAATGGGCTTTTACTTTCTCCAGGACCAGTATTTCGGCTTTGGCGTCTTTATCGCCACCCTTGGCTTTTTTACTTACCCGGAAAATAGCACGCTCGGCGCTGTCCATGTCTGACAGCACCAGCTCCATATTGATAGTATCGATGTCATCAGCCGGGTCTATTTTACCGGCAACGTGAATAATGTTTTCATCATCAAAACAGCGAACGACATGGCCAATCGCATCGGTTTCGCGAATATTCGCCAGAAACTTATTGCCCAGGCCTTCACCGCGGGAGGCGCCTTTGACCAGACCGGCAATGTCGACGAATTCCATGGTGGTAGGAATGACCCGTTGCGGTTTAACAATTTCAGCCAGTTTGTCCAGCCGTAAGTCAGGTACCGGTACTACGCCGGTATTGGGCTCAATAGTACAAAACGGGAAGTTGGCTGCTTCAATGCCTGCCTTGGTTAACGCATTAAACAAGGTAGACTTACCGACGTTAGGCAGGCCGACAATACCACATTTGAAACCCATAATAATTTTCCTTCAGGCTGTGTTGCTGGCCGCAGGGCTAGCTGGCTTTAAAACTGTGTAAGCGATGCTGGGCTTTTACTAAGCCGTCGCGCGCCAGAATGTCAAAGCAACTTACTGCCTCAGCAATGCTGGCATCTATTAATTTTTGTTCACTGGCCGGGGCTTTGCCCAGCACAAAACCGGTCACCTGATCTTTATGGCCGGGATGACCAATACCCAGGCGTAACCGGTAAAAATTCGGGTTGTTACTCAGACGCGCCATAATATCGCGTAAACCATTGTGGCCGGCATGGCCGCCACCCAGTTTAAATTTAGCAATGCCAGGCTCTAGCGCCAGCTCATCATGCGCCACCAGAATGTTTTCCGGTGCCAGCTTATAAAACTGCGCCATGGCTAATACGGCTTTACCGCTGAGATTCATATAAGTAGAGGGGATAAGCAGTTTATATTCCTGGCCGGCACAAATGAATTTACCGGTATAACCAAAGAACTTACTGTCATTTTTCAGGCTGACATTAAAGGCATGAGCCAGCTTTTCTACAAACCAGACCCCGGCATTGTGCCGGGTATGCTGGTACTCGGGGCCCGGGTTACCCAGGCCCACGATTAACTGAACAGTGGCAGGTAATGCGTCAGACATTACTCAGCAGTTTCAGTTTCTTCTTCTGTATCAACGGCTTTACCAGCAGGCTTGTTCACAGATACCACTGGCAGGTCATGGCCTTCACCTTTGTTTAACTGAACAAAACTAACACCTTTAGGTGCTTTAATGTCAGTCAGGTGCAAGGTAGTACCTACTTCAACATCAGCCAGGTCAACTTCGATAAACTCTGGTAAGTCTTTTGGTAATACGCTGATTTCAATTTCGTTCAGGGCGTGAATAACTACACCGCCTTTTTTGATTGGCATTTCTTCGTTTAAGAAATGGATCGGAACGATAGTGGTCAGTTCGTGGCCAGCTTCAACGCGTTGGAAGTCAACGTGCATGATTTTTGGCTTGTACGGGTGACGTTGCATATCTTTAACGATAGCCTGGATCTTCTCTTTACCGACAGTGATGGTCAGGATGTGAGAGTAGAATGCTTCAAAGCTTTGCGCTTTTAACAGCTTAGAGTGCTCTAAAGTAACAGATAAGGCATCTTTATGTCCGCCATAAATGATGGCTGGAACTTTGTCTTCGTGACGCAGGCGGCGGCTCGCACCTTTCCCCAGGTCAGTACGGACTTCTGCAGTTAACGTGAAAATTGCATCAGACATGATGTACTCCAATAAAGTGATTGTTGTTGCGGCTTGCGACCAGCCCCAACCTGATTGCCCCTTCAAAAGGCGCGACATATTACCACCAGCACCGGATAGCTGCAAATGAAAAAGGCGCCAACAGGCGCCTTAGTAAAAGCGGATAACGGTTTTAGTCAAACATTGACGAGATAGACTCTTCGTTGCTGATCCGGCGAATACACTCTGCCATCAGTTCACTTAAGGTAAGCTGGCGCACCTTGCTGACGGCTTTCATGGCTTCAGACAGTGGAATAGTATCAGTAATTATCAGCTCATCAATGACCGAATTACTGATAATTTCCGGGGCGTTGCCAGAGAATACCGCGTGGGTGGCATACGCAAATACCCGTTTAGCGCCTTGCTCTTTTAACGCTTCTGCGGCTTTACACAAGGTGCCGCCGGTATCAATCATGTCATCGACGATAATACAGTCGCGGTCTTTGACGTCACCAATAATGTGCATTACCTGCGACACGTTGGCCTTTGGCCGGCGTTTATCAATAATGGCTAAGTCAGCGTCGTTTAATAGCTTGGCCACGGCACGGGCCCGGACTACACCACCAATATCCGGCGATACCACCACCGGTGATACCAGTGATTTCTTGCGCATGTCTTCCAGCAATACCGGGCTGGCAAATACGTTGTCTACCGGCACATCGAAGAAGCCCTGAATTTGTTCGGCATGTAAGTCAACGGTAAGCACCCTGTCTACCCCGACACTGGACAAGAAGTCAGCGACAACTTTAGCGGTGATAGGCACCCGGGCTGAACGTACCCGACGGTCCTGACGGGCGTAGCCAAAGTAAGGTATGACAGCAGTGATCCGGCCGGCAGAAGCGCGGCGTAATGCATCCACCATGACAATTAACTCCATTAAATTGTCATTGGTTGGGGCGCAGGTTGACTGAATAATAAATACATCAGAACCACGAACATTCTCATTGATTTGTACGCTAACTTCGCCATCACTGAAACGGCCAACGTCGGCATCTCCCAGTTTGATGTAGAGACGGCTGGCAATTTTGTTAGCTAGATCTGGTATGGCGTTACCAGCGAAAACCTTCATGTCGGGCACAGTAGGATCCTCAGGGCGGTGGTGAGTCCGGTTAAATCATTAAATGCCGTTGTTACAGGCATCAGGCGTTGAATTCCGTATCTGCCAACGCCGCCATTACCGGCGACTGGTTGACTCCCTTTGCAATAAATCCGCGACAGCTTGCCGGCAGATGAGCTAGGGCATGCTGAGCACTGGCCGCGTCCGGAAATTCGGCGAACACACTGGCGCCAGTACCCGTCATTCGACACGGCGCATATTCTACCAACCACTGTAAGGTTAATGCAACAATCGGCTGCAGCTGTTCGACCAGTGGCTGACAATCATTGCGCCATGGACTGCTAAACAACGTATCCAGACTAAGGGGTGGGCTGTTACGGATTAAATCCGGATGCTGGAAAATCGCTGCAGTACTGACATGGCAGGGCGGCGTGACCACTAAATAGGTTTTTTCAGGCAGGTGCACCGGTACTAATATTTCGCCTACACCTTCGGCAAAAGCGCTGAAACCCCGGACAAACAACGGCACATCGGCGCCCAGTTGCAGCCCCAGTGCTGCCAGTTGTGCTTGGCTTAGTTTTAGCTGCCATAGGGTGTTTAACGCCAGCAAGGTGGTGGCAGCATCGGATGAACCGCCACCAAGGCCGCCGCCCATCGGTAGCTTTTTATCCAGCACTATATCGCAGCCAAGCATGCAACCGGTGTGTTGCTGCAATAAACGGCCGGCTTTAATGATCAGGTTATCCGGCCCCTGCAAGGTCGGATCACTGCATTGCAAATTCAGTTGATTATCGGCGCGTGGGGTAAAATGTAGCTCATCGCCAACGTCCAGTAACTGAAATAGCGTTTGTAAGTTATGGTAGCCATCTGCGCGGCGCCCGGTAATATGTAAAAATAAATTGAGCTTGGCCACGGCAGGCAGGCTTAAGGTCATAATTGCCAGCTCCGGATATGAAAACGAATTTTGGTGTCATCGCTGGTTAAATTAATTTTTTGCGGTAAGGCCAGTTCATCGGTAAAAAAGCTCTGATAGCGCAATTGCCAGGCAATACCGGTACTATCTACCAGCTGAAACGCCTTAACCCGGCCGAGTTCGTCATACTCGATGGCCGTTGCCGCCTGCCCCGGCATACCCTTAAGCCACAGCGGCATATCGGCCAGCGGCATAGACCAGCCGGCAAGTTGCCACAGTAAGCTGCTGGTATCGACAGCCTGATACTGCTCTCCGCGCAGCAGAATACTGCTGCCATCAGCGTTATTGGTCAGCTCGAATAAGCTTATTCCTAAGAAATTAGCCAGCCGCGCTTTATAGTGTTCAGTGTTATGCTGTTGCCAGGTCAGGTTACCACTGACTGATTCATCCGGCGTTTTAATGCCAACAGAAGCCTGCACCGTATATTGTTCAATAGCAGTTATTCGCTCCAGTCGCTTTGAACTGTCCAGCGTTTTTGCTGGTGCGGGTTGGGAAAGCAGGCTGCAACCACTGGTTAGTAACAGTAATGCGACCAGAGTTAACCACTTAATTGTTACTGACACGCTGAAAGTCCTTAGTTACGCTTTTCTTAATATGGGGTTTTTCGTACAATTCGCCCCTGACAAACTTGATGATACAGGTGATGGCCATCTTTGCACTAGGCATAAATCATAAAACAGCACCGGTTGGCTTACGGGAAAAAGTGGCATTTGCCCCGGAACAGGTGCATGAAGCCTTGCGTGAACTGGCTACAGCCACGGCGGTTACCGATGCTGTTATTTTATCGACCTGTAATCGTACTGAGTTGTATTTTAATGGTACAAACAGCCAGGCGGAACAGGTAATTGCCTGGTTAGCACAATTTCATCAGTTAAACGTCAATGAGCTGCAACCCCACCTGTATTTGCATCATGATCGGCTGGCTGCCGAGCACCTGATGCGGGTAGCCGCCGGGCTCGATTCGCTGGTGCTGGGTGAGCCGCAAATCTTGGGCCAGGTAAAGCAGGCCTATAACCAGTCCCGCCAGGCTGGTACCATCAATCCACAATTTGAACGTTTATTTCAGAAAACCTTTGCGGTAGCTAAAGACGTCCGCACCAACACCGATATCGGTGCCAATGCGGTATCCGTCGCATTTGCTGCAGTTAGTTTAGCAAAGCAAATTTTCGGCAAGCTGGAAAAGGTCAGGGTGCTGTTGATTGGCGCCGGTGAAACTATTGAGTTGGTAGCACGTCATCTGGCCGAGCAGGGCGCTCGGGAGCTGACAGTGGCGAATCGCACCTATGAGCGGGCAGTGCTGTTAGCGGAGCAGTTTAATGCCAAAGTCATTACACTGTCACAGGTGCCGGCGCAATTACCGCAGGCTGATATTGTGATCAGCTCTACCGCCAGTACCTTGCCGATAGTAGGCAAAGGCATGGTTGAACAGGCATTGAAGCAGCGCCGGCATAGGCCAATGTTTCTGGTCGATTTAGCGGTGCCACGTGATATTGAACAACAGGTAGGTGAGCTCGAAGACGCGTATTTATATACGGTAGATGACTTGCAAAGTATAGTGGCGCAAAATGTCAGCTCGCGCCAGCAAGCGGCGGAGCAGGCGGGTGACATGATCCGGTTGGGGGCAGAAGATTTTCTGCAGTGGCTGCAGCTACAGGGTAACGTTGACTGGGTGCGCGATTATCGACAGCGTTGTGAACAAATTAAAACCGACTTACTGGGCCGGGCTCTTAATCAGTTGGCGGCAGGCCAGGATGCGGAGAAGGTGCTGACTGAACTGGCCAACAAACTGAGTAACCGGCTGATGCACAGCCCCACTAAAACCATCCGTCAGTTACTGCAACAAGAGGCCAGTGAGCCGCAGGCACTGATCAACAGTTTATTAGATATTTAAACAGGTAACAGACCTAACATGAAAGAATCGGTATACCGCAAGCTGGAAGGCTTGGTGGAACGGCATGAAGAAGTACAGGCGTTGTTAAGTGACCCGGGTGTCATTGGCGATCAGAAACGCTTTCGCGAGCTGTCTAAAGAATACAGCCAGCTGGAAGATGTCAGCAAAGCATTCAATCGCTTTCGCCAGGCACAACAGGATTTAGCAGCAGCTGAAGAAATGCAGAAAGACAGCGACCCTGATATGCGGGAAATGGCGCAGGAAGAATATAAGAGCGCCCGGGCGGCTATTGAGCAGCTGGAAAAAGAGCTGCAATTATTGTTGCTACCCAAAGATCCTAACGACAGTAATAACTGCTTTTTAGAAATCAGAGCCGGGGCCGGTGGGGATGAAGCCGCCATTTTTGCCGGCGATGTGTTCCGGATGTACAGTCGTTTTGCCGAGCGGCAGCGCTGGAAACTGGAAGTCATTAGTGCCAGTGAAGGTGAACATGGTGGTTTTAAAGAAGTGATTGCCAGTGTGCAGGGTGAGGGCGCATATGGCGTACTTAAATTTGAATCCGGCGGCCACCGGGTACAGCGGGTACCGGCTACCGAATCGCAGGGCCGGGTGCATACCTCGGCCTGTACCGTGGCCATTATGCCTGAGATCCCGGAAAGCGAAGCGATTGAAATTAACCCGGCTGATTTAAAAGTAGATACGTACCGGGCCTCGGGCGCGGGTGGCCAGCACGTAAACCGTACCGACTCAGCCATCCGGATAACCCATTTACCTACCGGCATTATTGTTGAATGTCAGGATGAGCGCTCACAGCATAAAAACCGGGCGCGGGCGATGAGTGTATTGCAATCGCGAATTCAGGCCGCTGAAGATGAAAAACGCCGGCTGACCGAAGAGTCGACCCGGCGTTCGCTGGTCGGCAGTGGCGATCGCTCTGAGCGGATCCGTACTTATAACTTCCCGCAGGGGCGGCTAACTGACCATCGGATTAACCTGACCATTTACCGCTTGAATGAAGTGATGGAAGGCGATCTGGAACTCGTGCTGGAACCGCTTAATCAGGAGCACCAGGCTGACTTACTGGCAGCGCTGGCAGACGAAAACCGCTGATATGACTCTGGCACAATGGCTGCAGCAGGCTACCCGGCAACTTAGCGATATATCGGTACTGGCGGCTGATGATGCCAGGTTATTGCTATGTCATCAGTTAAACGTCAGCAGCAGCTATTTGTATAGCCATGGCGACGTCAAGCTTAGTGATTCTGATCTGCTGACCCTAAACCAGTTGCTTAACCGGGCGGTGCAGGACGAACCCATCGCCTATATTCTTGGCAGTTGGCCGTTCTGGAATATTGAGCTTGAGGTTGCACCTTGCACCCTGATCCCGCGGCCTGATACTGAATTGCTGGTAGAGCAGGCGCTTGCATTACCTTTGCCGGCAACGGCCAGCGTACTGGACTTAGGCACCGGCACCGGTGCTATCGCCCTGGCGCTGGCCTGCAATAAGCCGTCATGGCAGGTAACAGCAGCCGAGAAGATCACCGCAGCAGTTGAACTGGCCCGGCGCAACGCCAGGCGCTTAGCAGCAAAAAATTGTACTGTCGTGCAAAGTGACTGGTTTGAGGCATTGCAAGGCCAGCAATTTGACTTGATTGTCAGCAACCCCCCTTATATTGAACCTGACGACCCCCATCTGGCAGCACTGCAGCATGAGCCTGTTTCTGCATTGGTAGCAGCAGAGCAAGGCCTGGCCGATTTAGCGGTGATTTGTCAGCAGGCACCCGCATATTTGACCCGGCAAGGCTGGTTGTGGCTGGAGCACGGTTACAATCAGGCTGATCCGGTACAACAGTTATTAACGGCTGCCGGCTTTAGTCAGGTGCAGTCACGCAAAGATTACGGTGGTAACTGGCGGATCAGTGGCGGTCGTCTCAACCGCTAAAGGATTTAGCAACAAAGTTTTGACCGGCAAGGCATTAGCGCATATAACTATTTAACGTTTCTTCTGCTAGTTTCTAGTGACAGCTATCTGATTTTCGGAGCCCGCCTTATGAATGACACCTTTCTGTTTGCTGACGAGTCTGAACCGACCGAAGTGGTCAATCATGGGCACTGGAAAGTGTTGATCGTTGATGATGAGCCAGAAGTCCATACTGTTACCAAGCTGGCACTGAGTGATTTCAGTTTTAACAATAAAAACCTGGAGTTTATCAGTGCCTATTCCGGTGCTCAGGCACGGGAGTTAATTGCCGCTCATCCCGACACTGCCATCATTTTGCTGGACGTCGTTATGGAAACCGACGATGCCGGTTTACTGGTAGCAAGACACGTGCGGGAAGAGCTGAAAAACGAACACGTGCGGATTATTCTGCGAACCGGGCAGCCGGGGCAGGCCCCGGAACGTCAGGTGATAGTTAATTACGATATTAATGATTATAAATCTAAAACTGAACTGACCGCGCAAAAGTTATTTACCGTTATTATGTCCAGCCTGCGCTCATACCGGGATATTTTATCGCTGGAGCAAAGTCGCCAGGGGTTGGAGAAAATCATTAATGCGTCAATTGATTTATTCTCCTCTCATTCTATGGAGCAATTTATCGACGGCGTTTTACAACAATTAACGTCAATTCTGGGCTGCCACGAAAATGCCTTACTGGCCAGTTCGTCTCTGGTAGCGGGAAATGTACGTTCTGACGCGGACCCTCACGATTTAGTAGTGTTTGCCGGGCAGGGCCAGTTTGCCAAGAAAGAGGGTAAGCCGGTACAGGAAGTGCTGAATAATGATTTACTGGCGGCGTTTGAAACAGCCCTGGACAGTCGCAGTATTGTTTATCGTGATAACTACCTGGTGGCATATTGCTGCAGTAAGTTTACCCATGGCTCGCTGTTATATATTTCCGGTTTACCCGGGCAGATCAGTGATAATCAGAAAAAACTGATTGAGCTGTTCGCTCAGAATGTGCAAATAGCCTATGAAAATGTGCAATTGCAGCATGAAATTGAAGATACTCAGCGAGAAATCGTTTACCGGCTCAGTGAAGCAGTAGAACACCGTTCTATTGAAACCGGCAATCATGTGCGACGGGTGGCGTTCATTTGTTATGACCTGGCTAAAGCCTATGGTCTCAGTGAAGAAGAAGCTGAGCGCTTAATGTATGCGTCGCCGCTGCATGATGTGGGCAAAGTGGGTATTCCCGATGGCATTTTAAATAAACCGGCCAAGCTAAGTGGCGGTGAATGGGAGGTGATGAAAACCCATAGCACTATTGGCTACGACATTTTGAAAGATTCAAAACGTGTTATTATTCAGGCTGGTGCCATCATCGCTCAGGATCATCATGAAAAGTGGGATGGTACGGGTTACCCGGCGGGTAAAAAAGGTGAGGAAATCCATATCTATGGCCGGATTGCAGCCTTAGCCGATGTGTATGATGCATTGCGTCATCGTCGTTGCTATAAGCAAGCCTGGACTGTAGATGACGTTGTGGCGAAAATTGTCGCTGAGTCGGGCAAGCAGTTTGAGCCAAAATTAGTTGAACTGTTTCAGCAGAGGGTTGAAAAGCTTGAAGCAATTTTACGAAAATATCCTGACAGTGATACTGAGTCTGCAAGCTTGTGATGACTTACCGTAATAATAAATAAGGACCTTGTTGTATGTATATGGCGTTTAAACATCTGCATCTGCTGATGGTAGTTTTAAGTGTTATTTTGTTATTTATCCGTTTTGGTATGATGCTCAAAGGCTCGGCGTTGTTGCAGACAAAATTACTAAAAGTAGGCCCTCATCTGGTGGACACCCTGTTAATTTTATCGGCGGTTGCCTTGATGCTGACCATTAATCAGTACCCTTTTGTAAATAGTTGGCTGACCGAGAAATTTGTTGCCTTGCTGGCTTACATTGCATTAGCAGTGATGGCAGTGCGGGGCCGCACTATTGCTATTCGCTGGTTATGCTTTCTGGGCGCTTTAGGTTGGCTCGGATTAATGGTTCGGGTTGCCCTGAGTAAACAACCGGTGTTTTTACCGCTTTAATCTAACGAGATTGCTGGAATACTATGGAACAGAAAACCGTCAGGGTCGGGAACCTTGCAGTAAATAACGATAAACAGTTTGTCCTGTTTGGTGGCATGAATGTGCTGGAGTCCCGCGATATGGCAATGCGGATTGCTGAGCATTACGTTACCGTATGCGCTAAGTTAGGTATACCTTACGTATTTAAAGCCTCATTTGACAAGGCTAACCGCTCATCGGTGCATTCATATCGGGGGCCGGGACTGGATGAAGGGTTAAAGATCTTTGCTGAGATTAAGCGTACCTTCAATGTGCCGTTGATTACCGATGTACATGAGCCCTGGCAGGCGGCGCCCGTGGCAGAGGTGGTAGATGTCATTCAGTTACCGGCATTTTTAGCCCGGCAGACGGATTTGGTGGTAGCGATGGCTAAAACCGGCGCCGTTATAAATGTGAAAAAACCCCAATTTCTGGCTCCGCACGAAATGCGCCATATCATTACCAAGTTTAATGAAGCGGGTAATGACAAGGTTATTTTGTGTGAGCGCGGCAGCTGCTTTGGCTATAATAATCTGGTGGTTGATATGCTGGGTATGGATGAAATGAAGCAGTACGCGCCAGTTATTTTCGATGCTACGCATGCGTTGCAAAAACCAGGTGGCCGCACAGATTCCGCTGACGGTAGGCGGGCACAAGCCGCGCAGTTAGCCCGCTCGGGCATGGCACTGGGTTTAGCCGGGTTATTTATTGAGGCGCACCCTGATCCTGAACAGGCAAAGTGTGACGGGCCTTGTGCGTTACCTCTGGCGAAGCTGGAAGGTTACCTGAGCCAGATGCAACAGCTTGACCAGTTAGTTAAAAGTTTTGCGCCGCTCGACACCTCAGCCAGTTAATGTAGAACATTGCGCCACCAATAAAAAAACCGGTAACAATACCGGTTTTTTTTATTGGTTCAGAGACAGCGGGATGCTGTTCGGTTAACCAGTGCCTTAATAACGCTGGCGCACGTAATTGACCACATCCTGATATTTGTCCTGCATTAGCCGCACATATTCATTGATAACTGACCAGTCGCTGTTTTCCGCGGCTTGCTCCAGTTTCAGCGCTTCAGCAGACAGGCTTAACGCACCAACGCTTTTGGCTACCGATTTAAACTGATGCGCTACCGCTCTGACGCCGCTACGATCCTGAGCCTGGGCCTGCGTTGTCAGCTCGGTGAGGAGTTCTTTACCGTGTTTCACAAAGTAGTTCAGGTACTCTTCGTGCTTGGCCGGATCGTTGCCCAGAAAATTAGCAATGGTGGTAAAGCAAATAGGGGAGGGTTGTTGTGCCGGTTCAGTGTTACTGCCATTGGTCTTACCAGTGGCGCTGGCTGCTTTTTGCTCAGCAGCCGGCAGCCAGCGTTTAAGCATGATCTCCAGGGTAACCAGCTCCAGTGGCTTGGTTATATAGCCGTCCATGCCAATACTGATACATTTTTGCTCTTCACCTTTTAGGGCGTTGGCAGTAACGGCGACTATCCGGCTGAAGTTACTGTCATCCTGGCGGTGCAGACTTTCTTTGCGAATGGCGATGGCTAAATCATAGCCGCTCATATTGGGCATATGTAGGTCGGTCAGCACCAGCGGATAGTGATAGCGCCGCCACATGTCCAGGGCAATAGCACCATCGTCAGCCACTTCAACCGCATAGCCCAGGGCATTGAGCTGATCGACAATCACCCGCTGGTTCATCATATTGTCTTCAGCCAGCAAAATAAGCTGGCGGTTACGCCGTGCCGTTTCAATATCAGGCGCGCCTTTGCTCAGATTCAGATTGGAAGTTTGTTGTGGCTTGGGTTTCTCTTTGCGCTTGGCGGCAACTAAAATAGCATCATATAAGTGGCTGCGACAGATTGGCGAACTGTGCAGGTAGTAGGTCCGTTCATTGCTATGTTCAGATAGCTCCACCTGATTAGTAATAACAATAAACTGTACCCGCTCCAACTCCGGCAGCAACTGTAATTTTTTGATATGTTCGGCAGAAATTTGCTCATAGGTAGCGTCAAGCACCCAAACGGCCGCTTGCTTTGGCGGCAGTGGTTTCTGTTGCGATGCCCGCTGATACAATGCCTCGATGCTGTTTACCACGTCAAGTTCAGCGTGGGTATGACGGAAATAACTGCTTAAGTGCTCCTGGTTGTCGCTGTCTTGCGTAAATAAACAAATGTGCACATCACGCAATAGTTCAGAACCGACATAGTCAATTTCATCAGAACGACGCATCGGGATCCGCACTTTAAATTCTGTGCCTTTGCCTACTTCACTCTGCACATCAATATCGCCATACATCAGTGAGGTCAGGCGCTGACAAATTGATAAACCAAGGCCGGTGCCACCAAACTTTCGGGTAATAGAACCTTCTGCCTGATTAAACGGATGAAACACGTAGTTGATTTGACGCTGGGTCATGCCCCGGCCATTATCGACAATGGTAAACTGGATTTGGCTGAACTCCATGTTCTCTTCCAGCAAGTCAGCCCTAATCACCACCACCCCGGTTTTTTGTGGTGTGGTCTCGGTAAACTTAATCGCGTTGCCGGCCAGATTGTACAATATCTGTCGTAAGCGCACCGGATCGCCATATAAACCGTCGGGAATTTTCGGGTCTATAAAAAGCTTTAAATCGATTTGACGTTGATATGCGACGGACACCAGGATCCGGCCCACGGCCTCAATAATATCGACCAGCGAGACCGGAATATTCTCCAGTTCCAGTTTGCCCGCCTCAATTTTTGAGAAATCCAGAATATCGTCCAGAATGCGCAGCAACGAAAAAGACGACTCGCGGATTGTATCCGTCATCCTGAATTGTGAGGTGGATAACTGAGTTTTCCGTAGTAAATCGATAGTGCCGATAATGCCATTCATCGGCGTACGGATTTCATGGCTCATGGTTGCTAAGAAAGTCGATTTAGCTTCATTAGCCCGTTCGGCCGTTAATTTGGCGGTTTCCAGGGCGTCAGTGCGCTCTTTTATCCGGGTATCAACTTCCTGTTTCAGCTGGGCAATATCGGTTTCAGAACTTTTCAGTGCCTGCTGACCTTGCTCAATCCGCCGGAATAACTGGTTAATATAACTGCCCAGCACGCCGAAATCATCGTGAGCATGACTTTCAACACTGCCGTCAAACTGGTTCTTATCCAAAGCTGTCTTCGTATTACTGACCAGCGGCGTCAGTTTGCGGCTGAAAAACACTGAAATGGCGTAAGCAAAGCTTAAACTAAGCAAGATGCCGGCAACGGCACTGCAAATAAAAGCCAGCAACATGGGTAACTGACTGCTGGGTTGAATGTACTGCACATTAATCAGCAAGGTATTAACGTCGTTACTGACGATTCTGCTGACGATTAAATAATTTCCCTGGCGTACTTCGCGATTGATCAGTTCTGGCTGTGGGACAAAATTAGCAAGGTTGACGGTATTAGCAATCAGCTCCAGTTGTTGGTTGCTCTGGCGATATAAATACAGAGCCCGGTTGCTGTCAGCATTGCGTGCCTGCAGCAACAATTGTTCAGCAGCCTGGTTATCGTTACGTTGAAGTGGGCCGGTTAATGCGCTGGCCAGGATCGTGGATTCTGCTGTTAAGCGTGCTAACTGATTCTCATCCTGATTCTGCTCTGGCAAGGTAAACAAGGTAAACAGCGCTGCTTGTAATAGCAAAATAAGCACGGCCATTAATATCAGGCGGCGGAACATCGGTTTAGTGTATGAGGTTTTTTCCATCAGCTGTCCATTTAAATGCATTGTACGGCGTATCGGTTAACTGGATATAGTGTAACAAGTTTTCGATAGCTGGCGCAGTGTTAATTTTAACAGTTGGCGAACAAAGCAGCGTCCTTTGGTTAATCCCTGTTCGCTCAGGCGCCTTTTAGAAAAAATCTGTTGACTTAGCTTGGCAAAATCCGTTTAATACGACCCGCATTGCCCAGATAGCTCAGTCGGTAGAGCAGCGGATTGAAAATCCGCGTGTCGGTGGTTCGATTCCGCCTCTGGGCACCATCTTTTGGTGTCTTGTTCAGTTAACTGCACTGTTGTAATCAAAGCGCAGCCTAATTATGCCAGCACAACATTTTTGCCCAGATAGCTCAGTCGGTAGAGCAGCGGATTGAAAATCCGCGTGTCGGTGGTTCGATTCCGCCTCTGGGCACCACTTAAGTTAAAACGCCAGCGAAACGCTGGCGTTTTGCTTTTTCTGCCCGGCGTCATCTTCGATTACTCGGCACTTCCTGTGCCTCGCCCTTGTAAGGGCCAGCTAAAGCTGTTCAAAATCGCTGCCGGCGCTTTTGTCCGCCTCTGGGCACCATTAAAGTTAAAACGCCAGCGAAATGCTGGCGTTTTGCTTTTTTAGTCTCTGTATTTCGCTTTGAGTCCACATAAATTTCAGTCAGTTGAAATAGGCAGTTGCCACTAACTTTGTTAAGCTCAGTCAGAATTTTTAAAATCATTCTGATAACCAACCTGAAAACTAACTTAATAACAATAATTACGGAGTTAATTCGCAATGAAGTATGCAATTACTGTTTTAGCGGCTGCCATGCTTAGTGCATGCGGTGGCGCTAAACAAGACGTCACAACCAGCCAGGATGTAACCGTGAGCACAGAGCAACACCAGCAACTTAATTACCCTGTCAGCCGCAAGGGTGAGACCGTCGATAACTATTTTGGTACCGATGTTGCCGACCCATATCGCTGGCTGGAAGACGATCGCAGCAGCGAGACGGAAGCCTGGGTAAAAGCCCAGAACGAGGTCACATTCTCTTACCTTGAGCAAATTTCATTTCGTGATGAAGTAAGGGCTAAGTTAGAAAAGTCCTGGAATTTTGAGCGGATTGGCGCACCCTTTAAAGAAGGTGACTACCAATACTTTTATAAGAATGATGGTTTGCAAAACCAGTTTGTGTTGTACCGGCAAAAAGAGGGTGGTGAAGCTGAAGTATTTTTAGACCCGAATACCTTCAGCGAAGACGGTACTACGTCCCTGGCAGATATTGAGTTCTCGCGCGATGGCAGCCTGGCAGCCTATGCCATTTCAGAAGGCGGCAGCGACTGGCGGAAAATCATTGTGATTGATGCCAAAACGAAAGAGCAACTGGAGCCAACGTTAATTGACGTAAAATTCAGTGGTATTTCCTGGGTAGGTAACGACGGCTTCTTTTACTCCAGCTATGACAAACCAGAGGGCAGCGAGCTGTCGGCAATGACCGATCAGCATAAGCTTTACTATCACAAGCTGGGCACAGCGCAAAGCGACGATAACGTCGTATTTGGTGGCACCAGTGAGCAGAAACATCGGTATGTTGGCGCCTCAGTAACTGAAGATGATAAATACCTGCTGGTTTCAGCGGCGGTATCCACCTCAGGTAATAAACTGTTTTTAAAAGATTTGAGCAAAGAAAACAGTGAGTTCGTTACTATTCTGGACCACACCGATTCTGATACTGATTTACTGGATAACAATGGCGACCAGCTGTATCTGGTCACCAACCTGAATGCACCGAACCGCAAAGTTGTGGTCACCACCGCAGCTAAGCCGACGCCTGACAACTGGCAGGAGTTAATCCCGGAAACCGAGAATGTTCTGCGGATCAGTAAAGGCGCGGGCTACCTGTTTGCCAACTATATGGTAGATGCCATTGCGCAGGTGAAACAATACGATTACAGCGGTAAGCTGGTCAGAGACATCAACTTACCGGGAATAGGCAGTGCAGGCGGTTTCAGTGGTAAGAAAGATGCTGAAACCCTGTATTATTCGTTCGCTAATTACACCACGCCCTCCAGCATTTATGCGTTTGAGCCAAAAAGTGGTGAGTCGGACTTGTATAACAGCCCGAAAATTGACTTTAACCCGGATAACTACACCTCTGAGCAGGTGTTTTATACCTCAAAAGATGGCACAAAAGTGCCAATGATCATCAGCTATAAAAAGGGCCTGAAAAAAGACGGCAGTAACCCAACCATTTTATATGGTTATGGTGGGTTTAATGTCAGCCTGACCCCGTCATTCAGCGTAGCGAATGCAGTCTGGATGGAAATGGGCGGTGTTTATGCGGTGGCAAATCTGCGCGGTGGCGGTGAATATGGCAAAGCCTGGCATAACGCTGGGGTGCAGCTGCAAAAACAAAATGTGTTTGATGACTTTATTGCTGCTGCAGAGTACTTGCAACAACAACAGTATACCTCTGCTGACAAGCTGGCCATTCGTGGTGGCTCTAACGGTGGCTTACTGGTGGGAGCGGCGATGACTCAGCGTCCTGAACTGTTTAAAGTGGCACTGCCTGCAGTAGGTGTACTGGACATGCTGCGTTACCACACGTTCACCGCGGGTGCGGGCTGGGCCTACGACTACGGTACAGCTGAACAGTCTGCCGAAATGTTTCAGTATTTAAAAGGCTATTCACCGGTGCACAACGTGCAAGCGGGCGTAACGTACCCGGCTACCATGGTAACGACTGCGGATCATGATGATCGGGTAGTACCGGCGCATTCCTTTAAATTCGCTGCCGAGCTGCAAGATAAGGCAACGCAGGTTAATCCGCAGTTGATCCGGATCGACGTTAAGGCTGGTCATGGTGCCGGCATGCCAGTATCAATGGTTATTGATCAGGCCGCGGATATTTTCAGCTTTACCCTGTACAATATGGGCTATCAGCAATTGCCTGAATAACATCGGTTAGCTGACTAACAAAACGGCGCTGTATGCGCCGTTTTTAGTTTGGTCGCAGCAGCGGCAAAAGCTTGATAAAAACGCCGGTAAGCCCCAAAGTATCAGTTAAACTTGTAAAACGCCGGGTAGCGTATTAAAGTGCGTGCCCTTTTTTATTTTTGCTGGTTTGAGCAATGCGGGTACAGCCCGGCGGCGCTCAGATCTGGCTGATGCATTTTTGCAGTGGGAGCCCACATTATGGCAAAGGCAGTGATCCTGGTTCTGGACAGTTTTGGTATCGGCAGTGCGCCCGATGCAGAAAAATTTGGTGATGTCGGTGCCAATACCTTTGGCAGTATTGCCCGTGAATTCGTTAAACAAAAGGGCCGCCAGCTGGTGTTGCCTAATCTGGCAAGGCTGGGTCTGGTAAAAGCCGCCACGGCTGCGGCAGGCAATGCGCCTGCTGTTGCTGACAGTGCTGAGCCGGTTGGTGCTTATGGCTATGCCCGTGAGCTAAGCAGCGGCAAGGATACGCCCAGTGGTCACTGGGAAATAGCCGGCGTACCCGTGTTGTTTGACTGGGGTTATTTTGAGCAGAAAACCGACAGTTTTCCGGCCGAATTTATTGCACAGCTGTGTCAGCGCACCGGGGTTAGCGGTATTTTAGGCAATTGCCATGCCTCCGGTACCGATATTCTGCGCAAGTTGGGTGATGAACATATTAAAACCGGCAAACCCATTTGCTATACCTCAGCCGACAGCGTGTTTCAGGTTGCCGCGCATGAAGAGCATTTTGGCCTGGAAAAACTGCTGAGTTTTTGCCGGGTGGCCCGCGAGCTGCTGGATGATTATAACATCGGCCGGGTCATTGCCCGGCCATTTCTGGGAGACCGCCCGGACAATTACGCCCGTACCGGTAATCGTCGTGACTACTCGGTATTACCGCCGGCGCCGACTGTACTGGACAAGTTAACCGCAGCGGGCGGCAAGGTCATCAGTATTGGCAAAATTGCCGATATCTATGCCCATCAGGGGATCAGCGAGAATTTGAAAGCAACTGGCCTGGCGGCACTGGTTGATACCACCTTAGCGCAGATGGCAAAACAGCCTGAGCGCAGCCTGGTATTCACTAATCTGGTTGATTTTGACCAGAATTATGGTCACCGTCGCGATGCTATTGGCTATGGCGAAGCCCTGGAATATTTCGACAGCCGCTTGCCGGAGCTGCTTGAGGCCTGTGGCGACGATACCTTGCTGCTGATGACAGCAGACCACGGTTGCGACCCAACCTGGCCCGGTACCGAGCACACCCGTGAATATATTCCGGTGCTGGCATATCAGCCGGGGCTGGCCAGTACGGATTTAGGCGAGCGGATGAGCTTTGCCGATATAGGCCAGACCCTGGCTGACTACTTTAAGCTGGACGCTATGGCGCACGGCGATTCCTTTATGACTAAATTACATTAAGAGAGAATTATGGCTACTCCTCATATTAACACTGCTGATGATGCATTTGCCCAAACCGTATTGATGCCGGGCGATCCGCTGCGGGCTAAACATATTGCCGAAACGTTTTTAACCGATGCCGTTTGTGTCAATACGGTGCGCAATATGTTCGGCTATACCGGGACTTATCAGGGTAAACCGGTAAGCGTGTTAGGCTCGGGCATGGGCGTGCCGTCGATGTCACTGTATGCCACGGAATTAGCCAAATTCTATGGGGTGAAAAATATTATCCGGATTGGTTCCTGTGGCGCATTACCGCTGGAAGTGAAAGTACGTGATGTGGTGATTGCGATGGGCGCCAGCACCGATTCAAATGTTAACCGCAATCGTCTGGATGGGATGGATTTTGCGGCAATTGCAAACTATGAGCTGTTAGAAAAAGCGGTACATGCCGCCCGGGCCAAGCAAATTAACGTTAAAGTAGGTAATGTTTTTACCTCTGACTTATTCTACAACCCAAGTGAAACCCTGTTTAATACCCTGGAAAAATACGGGGTGTTAGCAGTAGAGATGGAAGCGGCGGGTTTATACGGCGTTGCGGCTGAGTATGGCATTAATGCCCTGGCCATTTTAACGGTAAGTGACCATATCCGGACCGGTGAAGCGCTGGATGCGGATTTACGCCAAACCAGCTTTAACGAGATGGTTGAAATTGCCTTGTCATTAATCTAGTCATTTAATTAAAAGCGGCCGGAAAAATTATGTCTCTTACCACCAACAAAATGTTTTATGTATCCTGGGAAGCGTTTCATCGTGCCACTAAAGAGCTGGCTCAGCAGCTGTTAGGCCGGGAGTTTAGTGCCATAGTGGCGGTTAGCCGCGGTGGCCTGGTGCCGGCCGCTATTTTGGCCCGCGAGCTGAATATCCGGGTGGTTGACAGTATTTGTGTTGCCAGCTACGAGCACGATAAGCAAGGCAGTTTACGCATTTTAAAAGATGCCAGCCTGCAGGATAACGCCAAGCTACTGATTGTTGACGATTTAGTCGATACCGGGGAAACTGCGCGTGCCCTGCGCGAGCATTTCCCAACAGCGTGTTTTGTTACCGTGTATGCCAAACCGCAGGGCAAGCCGTTAGTAGACCACTATGTCACCGACATTGAGCAGGACACCTGGATCCAACTGCCGTGGGACATGGAACTGGCTTACAGCAAACCGTTGGCGGAGCATTAATTCTATGGCCGCAGTACAACAACTTATTCTTAGCTTGCCTGACTGGATTAATGAGGTGGTCGACTGGCAGAAGACCTACGCTGATGACCACGAAAAAATGGCGCTGGCGGTAGAGCTGTCAAAGCAAAATGTGCTGCGCGGTACCGGCGGCCCCTTTGGTAGCGCTATTTTTGCCTGCGACAGCGGCAAGCTGTTAAGCGTAGGGGTTAACCGGGTCATGCCCATGCACAACTCGGCCGCGCATGGCGAAATGGTCGCTATTATGCTGGCCGAGCAGCAGTTACAAAGCTTTAGCTTAAATGCCGACGGCGTTAAGCGCGAGCTGTTCACCTCTTGTGAGCCTTGCGCTATGTGTTTAGGTGGCACGCTGTGGAGCGGGGTAAAGCGCCTGGTATGTGCAGCCACCGCCGACGATGCCCGGGCTATCGGCTTTGATGAGGGCCCGGTAAATGAAGACAGTTATCAGTACTTAGCCGATGCCGGTATTGAAGTAGTGCGGTTAGTGCAGCGTGACGCTGCTGCTCAAGTGCTGCGTGATTATCTGAATCATGGTGGCACTATTTATAATGGCTAGTTACAACAGCTAGCGCTGATAGCTGATCGCGAGCTTCATTCCAGCTCTGTTATTATATCTATTTTCTACATCTCACCACGTTATGCCTGCGTAATGCAGGCATGCCTGACATTATTCCTACTGTACCTATAACCCATTGTGGATAAAGCAAAACCGGTGTAATGTCATTACACCAAATTTACAAAGGCGGAAAAGTCAGTATTTAAAGACGGATTCTTGCGCCGAATAAGTGTTATGCGTCGTATAGGCTATAAGGATGATTTTCCGAAATTTTTTTAAAATTTTTACAGAAGTTAGAGAAATGCCAAAGCTATTTCTCTTTCAACATATGCTTAATTCACTTACGTACTCGCTAATAACGCTCTTTGGTTTCTGGCCGTGGCCAAACGCTGAGTACTCGCTAAATGGTCGTGAGCTAACATATAAAGAATTCTGGCTTACTGGCATGGCTCCAGGATTTCTGGCTTTCTGTATTTTGGTTGTAGCAATATGTTTCGCTACTGTGAATCGACACGGTTTTGGGCATTATGGGGCATTCATATATTGGGCGGCAATTATTGCTTTAATGTCCTTTTATAGTTTAACTGGTGTCTTAGTTGGCTCTCTTTTTATCGCGGCGTGGGCGTATTATGTTTTTGGAAGTAAAAAAATGAGGCGGTTTTTTGCTCAACGCACCGCATAATAAGCCGTTTAACGTATTTGCCAGCAAACAGCGCTGGCACCGCTATGCTGCACTTCGGCCCCAAATGCCGGCGCTAGGTTTTCCGATGTTGCTTCGAACCCTATCCCTACTGATATTTTTTTTGCTATCGAACGGAGCTATAGCGAGCAGAGAGTTAGTGCTTCGCTCGACAAGTGCAACCTATGAATTGGTCGGTGGGTATACAGTTAATTTGGTGGCTAGCTCCGATGGCGAAAAATTAATGTCGGTGACGCTCACGTCTCAAAATAGCACTTTGACGATTCCGGCAGGCGAGTTATCGCAAGTTAAAACCCCTGTTCTTAGTGCCGTGCTGGTATCAGGTGGCTCAATGGGAAGCAAGAATATAGATGTGCCTCATTCAATCACCCTCGGATTTGGGGCTTATCATTGCGAACTAAATGATTGCCCATCTTCAATTACATTCGTTATCAAAGACTTAAAATACGTAGAGTCATATGTGGTACATAAAGAGCAATTAAAAAACTGACAATCACAACCACGTCGGCCCATAGTGGGGCAGACCTCAACGCCGAAGCTTCGCCTTTAATAAAAGGCCGCGAGTGTCGGCGGCGTTAGGAGCCATAGCAAATGCTCACCTACTCAGTAAGAAATATTGGTAATGTCGGTGATGCAGCCTCCGCTATTTCACAACTATAGGGTGCTACAGATATGGCAGGTGATGTTTCGACGTGTTCGGTTAATGATCATATAGATTCTGTAAAACTTGCTAAGTCTTTTGATAAAAAGGATTAAGTCGTGCAAAAAATACCGGCGTTACCTAAACAGTCCAAAGTAATGGCTTGGCTAAAACGCTTACCAGTGTCGTTACAAATCTTGCTAATCGTTAGTTTGTTTTATTTAACATGGCATTTCAGGTACTACACCGATGGAGTTGATGTGGCTAAGCTAACAAAAGTAGAGGGAGTATTATACACGTTTGAATGTAATCAAAGGCTCTCGGGCCAAGATAACATTATTTTGTATACCTCTCTGGAAGAGAGGGCGGTATGGTTTAGTGGTTGGCAGAAATGTAAAAATCTAAGGTCAGTTCTCTCTCTGGCGAGTAAACCTCAGCAAGTCATATTTTATATACAAAGACATCATGGCATTCTAAGTCGGAGTAACGAAGGTGCTTTATGGATTTATGCAATAGATTTAGTGAACCCTAGTGAACCGTTAATTCATCCAGTAAGAGGCTTAGGCATTCATTACAACCCTAACCCCTGGTGTCTGGCCTTTTTCTCTATTGCACTGGCATTGCTTGAAGCATTGCGCGAACGTTGGATTGATGCCAGAAGTAAAACACGCAAACAGACAATGCCGGAAATTAAACACTCTAACGATTAGAATAGTCAAAACCAACAACCGTGCGGGTAGCGTGTTCCAAATCAATGAAATCAATGAAATCAATGGGATCAGTGACATTGATTTTTAACAAGCCGCAGGTTGCTTTTAACTTTGGAATTTAAGGAAAAAAATGCTGGAAGCAGCACGAAAAGTGGGTTCGAGGTCAGGCCTTGAATCTTGCCATTTTTAAATATTTAAGGCCTGACCCTGAGATGTATCCAACCGCCTGAAAAACTCCTTGAAGAGCTGCAGGCAAGCTACAAGCAAGCTGTGAGACGGGAAATAAATTCATTTGTATGGGTATTGTGATGAGAATAGAAGTGTTAGATCAACCCGATCAAGCATTAATTGACCTGCTGGATCTGAAAATAGCTGAATTTAACTGGGCGAACTGGGAGGTGAAGGAAAGGCTGCCGATAGCGGTGCAAATTAAAGACGATAACGGTGAGGTTATCGCCGGATCGGCTGGCAGGACATTTGGCAATTGGTTGCAGATTAATACGTTGTGGGTATCAGAGACCTTAAGAGGCCAGCATATTGGCAGCAAAATATTGGAGGCGATAGAGCTGGCTGCTAAACAAAGAGGCTGTGTAAATTGCCTGTTAGATACCTTAAATTTTCAAGCCATGCCATTTTATAAAAAGCACGGTTACCACGTGCAGTGGGTGCAGGAAAATTACCCTAAGACCGGTTGTAAATACTTTATGGTGAAACGGCTGTAAGTGGTCATAAGGGTCAGTGGCATTGATTTTTAACACGCCGGGGGTTGCCTTTAACTTCCAAATTTAAGGAGGAAATGCTGAAAGCCTCACGAAAAGAGATTCAGGCTGATGGAGTCAATCTGACTCCGGCAGCCTGAGATGGCAATGCGGTCCATAGATTAATTGTTAGCTCTGTGGTTTGATTAAGAACGTCTCTCGGAAAACTGGGAGCAAATACCTGCTATGGCGCGTTGTCACATCGCCGTTAATTAACAACCTTCTCATCTATTAACCTGTTTCAACATTGCGTTCTGTGACATTCAACCAAAGGTAATAAGAGTAAGTTGAATAAAGCAAATATGCGGTCTCATAAAACAGGGGCGTGATCTATACTTTGTATTAGTTTATTTCTCGGGGCCATTGCGCCACCAGCAGGGGGTTTGACAATGTTTACAACGCGGTAGTGTTGGCAAGCGAACAGATAAAATCCTGCAACGGACTGATAATCCTCCAGAGCGAACGTTGACGGCGTTTGCCTGTAACACCCGGAAGGAGCAACCATGTCGACAATCACCACTATTAATCCCGCAACCGAAAAAGAAATCCATACTTACAGCCTCATGACCGAAAAGCAGGCGACAGATCGGCTTGAGTCCTGCCATGCGGCGTTTCTAAAATGGCGCGAACTGAGCCATCAGGAGCGCGCGCCCTACCTGAAGAAAATTGGCCAAAAGTTGCGCGACAATGCTGATGAATTGGCGGCGTTGATGACCAACGAAACCGGTAAACTACTAAGAGATGGACACACGGAGGTCGAACTCTGTGCAGCGATCTTTGATTATACCGCTGAAAATGGACCCGACGTGCTGGCTGATGAGGAGCGTAAGCAAGCAGTTAACGATAAACGCGGCGTTATCAGTTATCAGCCCATCGGCGTTATCTACTCTATACAGCCCTGGAACTTTCCCCTCTATCAGCCGGTTCGTGTGCTGGCAGCTAATCTGATAGCAGGTAATGGCTGTGTTCTGAAGCACGCCAGCATCTGTACCGGGTCTGGTCTTCGGTTGCGTGAATTGTGCATTGAGGCCGGTTTACCCGAGGACCTGTTCCAGGTGCTGGTGATTGACCACGACACCAGCGACAAGCTGATAGCCCACCCTAAAGTGCGTGGTGTGACGATGACAGGAAGCGACAAAGCAGGGCGACACATTGGTGCTTTGGCTGCCAGGGAATTAAAGAAAACGGTGCTAGAACTGGGGTCGAATGATGCTTACCTGGTGCTTGAGGATGCCGATATTGAAACGGCCGTAAAGTTTTCGGTTATGGGCCGACTTTACAATAACGGAGAGACCTGTGTATCTGCCAAGCGGTTTATCGTGACCAATAAGGTCTATGATGCCTTTGTCGGAGCTTTTGTCGCTCAAATGCAAGACATCAAGCTGGGCGACCCCGCGGATAAGAATACCCAACTTGGCCCGCTTTCAAGTCAGGAGCAGTTTGACACGGTTAAAGAGCAGGTGGAGGTCAGTGTCGCCAAGGGCGCAAAAATCCTCTGCGGTGGCGACGCGCCAGAGCGCACGGGTGCTTATTATCCTGCTACGGTGCTGGCAGAACTCACGCCCGGCATGCCCGCTTACGACGATGAAATTTTTGGGCCCGTCGCGTCGATCATACGTGCTATTGATGATGAAGACGCCATGCGGTTGGCTAATGAAAGCCGCTATGGACTGGGTGGTGGTATCTTTTCAAAGGACGAGGACCGGGCCTTTAAGCTTGCCCGTGATTACTTTGATACCGGCATGATCCGCATCAATTCATTCGGGGCTGCTGACCCGAATATGCCATTTGGCGGGGTCAAGAACTCCGGATACGGACGTGAACATGGTGGCTTTGGCATGAAAGAGTTCGTCAATATAAAGTCAATATTATTGCCCTGACCCGGCTCTTTATCTGATCGCCGTGCACGCCGCTGACGAATACCTTAAGGCGTCTGGAGTAACTTACTCTATTGCGCGACCAGCAGCATTGACTAACTAGGACCGCGGCACCGAGGTGGTGCCGGGCGGGACCGTTGACAAATCGGTCTGTAATTTAGTAGCGATAAACAATGCTTCGGTTTTTTCGCGGGCCCAGGGGGTGCGGCGCAAAAACTTCAGGCTGCTTTTTACTGAGGGGTCGGTTTTAAAGCAGTTAATATCTATTCGCCTGGCCAACTCCGGCCAGCCGTAATGGTCGACCAACGCGGTGACAATTTGCTCCAGCTTAATACCATGTAACGGGTTATTTTGTTGTTCAGTCATAATAATTCCTGCGCTGGCAGTTAAAAAAATAGCCACCTTGTTGGTGGCTATTTTAGCAGTTTACCCGCTTATAAGCGCTCTAATACCGCTGCGGTAAAGTCAGTGGTGCCGAAGCTGCCACCTAAGTCGCGGGTAGTGCGGTCGCCACTGGCAATAACATCGGCCAGTGCGGCACGAATTTTTTCTGCTTTGTCCTGCATTTGCAGATATTCCAGCATTTGAATCGACGCCAGGATCACCGAGCTGGGGTTAGCCAGGTTTTTGCCGGCAATATCCGGTGCACTGCCGTGCACGGCTTCAAAAATAGCACAGTCTTTACCGATGTTGGCACCGGGTGCCATACCTAAGCCGCCGACTAAACCAGCACACAAATCAGATAAGATATCGCCAAACAGGTTAGTGGTGACAATAACGTCAAACTGCTGCGGGTTCATCACTAACTGCATACAGGTGTTATCGACAATCATCTCCTGGGCTTCAATATCCGGGTAACGTGCAGCGACTTCACGGGCGGTTTTTAAAAACAAGCCTGAAGTAGACTTCAGAATATTCGCCTTATGAACAATCGTGACTTTCTTACGGTTCTCGCGCCGGGCAGTTTCAAAGGCAAATACAGCGATACGCTCAGCGCCTTCGCGGGTAATAATACTGCTGGCTTCGGCTACCAGGCCATCTTCCGATAACAGCTGGCGGTGACCAGAGTACATGCCTTCGGTATTCTCGCGGATGGTTATAATATCGATATTTTCGTAACGGGCTTTAGTACCTTTAAACGAGATAACCGGCCGCACGTTTGCATATAAACTAAATTGCTTGCGCAGGGTAACGTTAATTGAGGTAAAGCCTTCACCTACCGGCGTGGTTAACGGGCCTTTTAAGGTGATTTTATTGCGGGCAATCGCATCTAAGGTTGCCTGCGGCAACAGCTCACCGGTTTTCTCTAACGCAGTCAGGCCAGCGTCAACATATTCGTAGTCAAAATCACAACCGGCTTTGGCTAGTACTTCAATGGCAGCCTCGACAATACTCGGGCCTATGCCATCACCTTTAATCACAGTAATGGTTTGCTTACTCATGTGGAACCTCAGGATTTAAAAGGGGGAATACGGGCAGACGCTAACCGTCTGGAACCGCGGGAATATAGCATTTTCAGGGTCATTTCGCCAGTTTGGAGGAAACTTACGGTAGAAATGGCGCTTATACCGACTATAAGTCGCCTGAATGATGTAATTAAACTACATTTCTGGTAGCGGATAATAGCATTGGCTTGCGGTAATTAACTGTTCTTGCCAGTAAGTTGGCGGGTGCACAGGCAGTTTTAGTCGTGCACAGGCAGTTGGCAACATGGCAGTAAGTCGTTGTTCGTTAACTGAACCGGCGCAAAATACTGCCAGTGTCAGCTGCCAGCTCAGTTTTAACATTACGGCCAGTTTTGCGGGTTGCTGGCTGTGCCAACTTTGCATCGCCTCAGACCAGTCGGGTTGCCGGTAGTGCTGCAATAACTGTTGGACGTGCTGCGGGTAGTGCTGTGCCTGCCAGACGTGCTGTTGAATATGTACACCCAGCACAAGTTGCTGCTGAATGTGTCGGGCCAGCGCTGTTTGCGCTAACGCCGGGTGCTGCCATAAACTTGCGGTAGCACAGCGGGCGACAACACCTGCACTGCCAGCGGTCAGCGGCTGATTAGTTGCGTTACACAGTAGCAGTAGCGCCTGTTCTAAACAGTGTTGCAGTTGCTGCAGCCAAAGCTGGTGTGGATGCGCTTGCCTCAGGCAATACTGATGTAATTCAGCCTGGGCAACCCAGTTGCGTAGTGCGTCCTGCCCCAGCATAGTAATGGCGTGCCGCAGCCGGTTGACCGGCAATTGCTGCCGGCTGATACTGCCAGCTGCCTGTTGTAAGAACTGGCTTAGTAGCGGCTGGGCTGCCAATATCTCAACCTGTTTAGTAATACTGAGTTGACTCAGTTGATCAAATTGTGACTGGCTAAGGCAACTCTCCAGAGAATGTTCCGCTGGTGCTGGCAATAAATTGTCGTCTGGCTCCAGCAAGATCAGCCAACTCAGATCACGGAAGTACTGAGGGCTTAATAACGCCAGCGTTGCCATTGGTAACTGTTGCACCTCACTGCCAATCGTCTTGCTGCCAGGGTCAAACGGGCGGACATACACCGCCAACGCACCATCCTGTGCCGGCGCAACACCACAAATAAACCAATAGTTGGGGCTGTTGTTATTACTCTGAATTTCTTTGGCAAACCGGCCTGGCAGGGCCTGTCGTTCAGCCAGTTGCTGTAATTGGCAAAACCAGCTTGAATTAACACTATCAGGCCGACTTACCTGGTATTTATTTAACACTTTTTCCAGACCTGGCTGATTACCTGTTGCCGGAAGCAGCTGCTGTGCCAGCTGGCTCAGCAGGCTTAGCAGTGGCGCGTCGGGATGCTGTTGCCATGCCGGTTGCCGTTGGGTATTACAACTCGCAATCAGTAGTGGTAGCAGGGGGTGTTGTTTATCAAATTGCTGCAATGCTTTAACCAGGTTTATTCTGGCGGGCAGACGATTTGATGTTTGCGGAGCTAAGACTTCCGCCATAAGCAGGGCTTGTAAAAACTGCTGACTACGCCGGAGTTGCCATCCGTAACCCCGGCTCAGGATCAACCCCAGTGCCAGCATTTTAACAACCCGGACAAGATCAGCCGCCAGGTGTCGTGGGGTGAGATTAAGCTGGGCAATAATGCTGGTAGAATGTTGCTCGGCTATGCTAATAAATAATGAGGTAAGTTGCTTGCTTTGCTCTAAGGCCGCTGCAATGTCCGGCGTGACAGTTGCGGATGAAGCCAGTTGTTTAACATGTTGTAAGCCCTGATAAAACAGCGGCCATTGATTGTCAGCTATTGCCATTGCTGACATGCTGCTGATACTGACTCACTGCGACCTCACCTATCGCTACCAGCCTGCGGTCAATAAATAATAAAGCCGTACATTCATCTTCAGTGGTAATGCCATCAGGCAGTTTGCGTTGGGTGCGATAATACATCAACTGATAAATCTGGCCATTAAGTTGCACCGCTTGGGTAATATCTGGCCCGCCCAGGCGGCCTGTAATGTCATCCTGGCTATGGTTGTCGGCGAGTTTATAACGGCTGATAACCTTAGCATTAAAGTTGTCACGATGCTGCCAGGTCATCTGTGCCGGGTCATCTTTGTAAAATAATAATACCGCCAAAGTAAGCAGCAAATAAACACCAAAACCAGCTAAAAACAACGCAACAGGTTTTACTTTCATCATTTTTCCTGCTCCGGCAGTCTTAATTCCTGTAAATTAAGACCCAGCTCTAACGTCGTCTGCAAGCTGAGCACCTGCATATAGTTGATAATAGCGTCTTTATGACTGATGATTTTGTCGCGGATTTTTTTCGGACAATCTGGGTGAGCCAACGCTTCGGTCAGGGTGTCACCCAAGGCCATCAACTCTAAGGCAGTTTTTGGGCCTACGCCATTTACGCCGGGGATATTATTGGTGCTGTCACCGGTAAGACTCCATAGCCTGACCAGTTGGGCTGGTGCTACGCCAAATTTGTGTTCAACATAAGCGACGTCCAGTTGCTGGCGGGCGAACGGGTCAAAAATATTGATACCCTGACTAAGCAACGGCAGAAAACCTTTGTCAGTAGAGACAATAGTAACCTGTTGTTGATGCTGACTGAGTTTACTGGCGATGCTGGCAATAACATCGTCCGCTTCCAGGGTGTTATCGACAAAACAACGAAACCCCTGCTGCTGAGCAGCCTGCTCCAGTACCGGTAGCGCTTCTGCCAATATGGTGGGCATTGGCTTCCGGTTGGCTTTGTAAGCCGGGCAGCGCTGTTGGCGCCATTGGCTGTCACGACCATCAAATACCAGTAAAGCATGGCTTGGCGCCAACTCAGAACGCAGCCGCTGCAACGCCTGCAGCAGCATATTCTGGGTATTACTGATGATTTGCTGCCGGGTGCCATCGGTTACCTGCTCGGGTAATGGCAGATAGGGTCTTTCCTGCACCGCATACAAGCGTCTTATCAGGTTTAATGCGTCAATTAACACCAGGTGCGTCATACTAGCGAATGATCCTGTAACAGGGCTCGTACGCGGTACCCGGCAATTTCATCCTGCCCTGATCGACAAAGGCTTGTAACAAGGTATCCATCATTTGCATCAGTACCGGTTCTCCCGTTAATTGAAAAGGCCCATGCTGACGAATAGCCCTGATCCCTTCATCTTTAACATTACCGGCCACAATCCCGGAAAATGCCCGCCGTAAGTTTGCTGCAAGTTTCGCTTTGTCTTGCTCCAGGTGCAAGTCGAGTGCGGCCATATTCTGATGATTCGGGATAAAAGGCTGCTGAAACTGCGGGTCAATATCCAAGGTCCAGTTAAAGTGATACGCGTCGCCAACCGATTTTCGATACTGTCGCACGTCGACGCAACCTTGTTTTAGTTTTCGTGCCACGCCCGCCGGGTCATCAATAATGATCTCGACTAATTGCAATGCTTCATCACCCAGGGTGTTCTGAATAAAACTGGCGATCTCATTGAAATAGGCTTCAGACTGGCGGGGGCCGGTCAGAATAATCGGCAGCTGTTGTTCTACATTACTCTTTTTCAGCATAATCCCGAGCAAATACAGCAGCTCTTCGGCTGTACCAGCGCCCCCCGGGAAAACGATAATGCCGTGCGCTACCCGGACAAAAGCCTCCAGCCGTTTTTCAATATCGGGCAGGATCACCAGTTCGTTGACAATAGGGTTGGGTGGCTCGGCAGCAATAATACTGGGTTCGGTTAAACCAAGATAACGACCAGTGCGGATCCGTTGTTTATTGTGGCCGATAGTGGCGCCTTTCATCGGCCCTTTCATGGCGCCCGGACCACAACCGGTACAGATATCCAGCCCACGTAAACCAAGCTGGTAACCCACTTCTTTGGTGTAGTCATACTCCACTTCATTAATAGAGTGCCCCCCCCAGCAGACGATCATACTGGGAACATAAGTGGCATCGATGACCCGGGCGTTACGCAAAATATCAAATACCGTATGGGTCAGCTGGCGTGGCTCCAACTGCTCCCGGGCTTTTGTTTCGGCAGAGCGGCGGGTATGGTAAAACAAGATATCTCTGAGCACCGCAAATAAGTGCTCATGGATCCCTTTAATGATAACGCCATCAACAAAGGCACTGGCGGGTGGATTGGTCAGTTCAATTTTAATGCCGCGCTCGCGCGCCAGTAAGTTAACACTAAAGTCTTTATACTGATCGTAAATTTCGGCTGAGCTGTCGGTGTGGCTACCCACATTAAGTACTGCCAGGCAGCAATTACGAAATAAGGCGAAGGCTTCTGATTCGGTGTTGTTTTTTAAACGTTCAACTTCAAGCTGAGACAGTAAATCCATGGCGCCTAACGGGTTTAAATGCACCTGCATCTGTAACTCCAATACTGATTGTGTGCTGTACCTGTGTCAGGTTTTTAAAATGACACGATCGCGGCCGGCTTTTTTAGCTTCGTAAAGTGCCTCATCTGCCCGATCAAAAACCTGACGGCTGGTATCTGCAGCGGTTAATTGGCTAGCCCCAAAGGAAATGGTGATAGGGACTTTCTGACTTTTAAAGGTAAAGACAATACTCTTAATTTTTTCTCTTAATTTGTTTAATGGTGCGCTAAGTTCGTCCAGCGCAGTTTCCGGAAACAGGATAACAAACTCTTCACCACCATAACGGGCAATAAAATCGGTTTCCCGCAAGCCTTGCTGCAACGCTCTGGCTATTACTTTCAGGGTTTTATCACCGGCACTGTGGCCGTAATTATCATTGATACTTTTAAAGTTATCGACATCAGCCAGGGCAATACATAACGGCTTTTTGTAGCGTTGCCAGCGCTTAATTTCCAGTGCCAGACGCTCATCAAACGCGGCCCGGTTAGGGATCTCTGTTAAAGCATCCTGTAAGCTCCTGAAATTTTGTTCGGCCAGTTTAGTTCTGAAGGTCTCAGCTTCTGCCTCCAGTTCCTTTAAGCGCAGTTCCATCCCATTTAATGTTAATAACATTGCCTGACGTTCTTCCGTTTCCAGTTGCTCTTTTGACTTCAGAGCGTCGCTGATACTGCCCAGGCGTTGAGTGACTAAGTCTTTTAATTGCTCCAGCGACGTAGCACTTTTGGTGCTTTGTCCCAGTTGGGTAATTTGCTGCTCAATCTGCTGATTAAGAACATTCAGTTTTACGTGCAGCTGATCAGCATTTTTTAACGACAGACTGACCGCTTGCTGCACTGATGACAAAGCATCATTCAGTTTCAGCAAAAAGTGCTCTGCAGACTGGCGCTCTTCATTAATACTGGCAACGATTACGCTGATAGTCTGCAGACAAGCATCGAGCAATGCTTCAATAGTCAGGTTATCCAGCAAGCTTTGCCGGATTATTGCGATTTGCGGGGCACTTTTTTCGGCGAAAGCCAGCTCGCTTAACAAATTAGTCAGCTCTACGCTAATCTGGCGGCAAATATGGCCATATCGTACTTCATCGCTTTGCTGAGTATTTTCAATCTGTTGTTTCGATTGCAAAGCGTTTTGATACAGGTTGGTCAGATTGGTTAAATGAGGTAAAAAAGCCTGTACCGTTGAGGGTGGCTCGGCAACATTGGTCAGTAGTTGCCGCAGATCCCGACGTAACTGATCGGGTAAACCTTTTTGTTGTTGTAACAGCTTTCCGGCCTGATTCAGTTGTTGCTGTATTTCCTTAATATCGCGTTGTTGTTTGGCATCGAGCAGCTGCAAACTTTGGTTGGTATCAGCTATAAATGGGATCAACTTTTCGAGATCAGTACCTTTAGCAAGTTCGTTGCGTAACTTGGCCAGACGATTATCCAGCTCCAGATCGACACCTTTGCAAACCAGTGATAAGCGAAGAACAAACTGGGCCAAAATCTTGAACTGACTTTCGTAGGCATCTTCCAACGTTTTGCGCGCTTTAATCGCATTGGCCAGTTGCTGCTTGAGATCATCTTGCAAAGGCTGCACCTTAAACATTTAAGTGTTAAAAAAGCTGTTTAGATTTAAGTATATCCGTAAACAACGGAAATGCGATCACTGTTTTGCACATTTTGATGCAGGTACCGGAGCAGACTAAAAAACAGCGAGCCGAAGCTCGCTGGAGGGTAGGGGACTATTTTTCAGGTTAGCTCATTTGTACAGGTAATAAGGTAACCAGGATGTTTCTTCTTCAGAGGTAAGGTAGTTCATTATCGGCGATCCTTCTTGCTACCGCGGCAGGTTAGTCCATCTAACCCGCCACGCTATTAAAGCAGAATTTGCCAGCGTTTGAAAGTCGCCTGGTAATGTTACTAACCGACTTTCAGTTTAAGTAGGCGTATTAACTGGTTTACAGCAAAAAAGCGCCGACATTCGCGTGTTTTTTGAAAGTTACGCTGAAAACTTTCAGTTTACTGCCGGCTTAGCCGTAAATTAGGTAGCTGATAGCTGGCGCTGGCCCGCACCGGGTTAATATCCAGGCCGCCTCGTCTGGTGTAGCGGGCATAGACTAATAGGTATTCTGGCTTACAACGTTGCCATATATCGAGAAAAATACGCTCGATGCATTGTTCATGGAATTCGTTGTGGCTGCGAAAACTGATGAAATAGCGTAGCAAAGCCGCATGATCAATAGCCTGGCCCCGGTAATGGACGTAAATACTGGCCCAGTCCGGTTGCGACGTGATCAGGCAGTTTGACTTCAGTAAATGGGAGTGGACTTTTTCATCAATTATCTTGGGTGCTTCAGCCAGCTGCAACAGTTCCGGATCATACTGATAACTGTCGATACTGATATCCAGATCGTCAATACAATGGCCGGGGATCCAGGTGGGTTGAAACACCATTATTTCATTAACGTTATGTAAAGTAACCCGTACCGGACTGCCGGCGCAGGCAGATAAATCACGTTGTAGTGCCTGGTATACCTGACGTAAATCAGCAAAACGAGTCTGATTAAAGCTATTTAAATACAGTTTGAAAGATTTAGATTCAATCAGGTTGGCAGAGGTAACTGGAACGACAAAGGTGGCTAATGCCACCATCGGCTTACCTTTGGCATTAAGCCATGACAGCTCATAACCATGCCAGATATCTTCGCCGATAAAAGGCAGAGCCGCCGAATTTTCCAGACCCAGACTATCTCTGCCGAGGGTACGGGGAACTGGCTGCAACAGGCCGGGATCATACTGCTCTGCATAAGCTGTGGTTTTGCCCAGGCTTAACCCGGCCATAATTTCTGTGTGGCTTTTTGTCATCTGGCTACTATTCCGGTTAGAATGCGCCCGATCTTAGCATAACTTCATGTCAGAGTAGAGAGGGTGTCCGTGTTGTCATTAGCAGAAAGCTATCAGAATTTTATTGCCCAGACTTTAGCGTGGTACCAGCAACATAACCTGACATTGCAGGCGTGGGCCGCTGATCCTGCCACGCCCGCACCTGGCCAGCTGGCCGTGTTGGATGATAATACAGTTAGTTGGCAACCGGTCAGACAGCAGCCGGCTGCAGACTTCAGCAATGTCGAGCAGGCACTGGAGCTTGAGTTGCACCCGGACATTAAGCAGTTTTACAGTTTATATTATGGTGCCGGATTAGCTGCCAGCCATAGTCGCGGGCCCCTGCAATTATTAATGGTCTGGGATCAGGCAGATCTGGCCCGGTTGCAGGAAAATATCATTGGTCACATTTTAATGAAACGACGATTGAAGCAACCAGAGACGATCTTCTTTGCATTAACCGACGATGACAGCATTGTGCTTTCGATATTAAACCAGAGCGGTGAGGTTTATCTGGAAACAGTGGGCAAAGATGTCGGTGAGAAGCTGGCCGATTCATTAGCGGACTTTTTCAGGCAGCTAAGCCCTGCCGCCTATCAGGGGGTCTGACATTCCCAGGCAATATTGCTAAGCAATAGGCAGTTATCACATTTAAAATCAAACAATGCCAGCAGGGGTTTAGCCAAACGCCAGTTGCCGCCACAGCCTGGGCAGGGCTTTGTCGCCTCGGCGGCACAGTTTTTACTGCTGCCACTGTATAACGCATAATAGACGGGCAGGTTATTCTGCTGGCTGATACGGCGTGCCAGTTGGCGCCCCTGCTGGTTCAGCTTGCTATGGTATTGCTGCAAGCTGTTTTCTGCCGTTTTGGCTAAAACGCGGTTTTGCTGTTGCTGCACTTCATCCAGCGCCTGAAACTGTATTTGCCAGCGGATCAGGCCTTCATGGTCGACGCCTGAGCCTGGCTGTAACTGATACAGGGGCAGCGGTGCCAGATCGGCCAGGTTACGCAGTGGCGAACAGTTATCGCTGAAGGTCGTAAATAATACTGACCCTGCAACCGGGCTATTGCTGGTATGCTGCGACATAACATCCATCCCAAGTACCTCGAATTGCGGATACGCCAGGCCTGCGGTTATTAACTGTTGTTCTGCCTGCAGCGCTCTGGCGCTTAAATGACTTTTGTGCAGAGCATTGTCTGTTGGAATAACCAGCCGGCTGCTAAACCTATCCTGCTGCCAGGCAGTGGGGAATTCCCGGCCAAGCACATTGCCGTTAAAAATCAATGCTTCGGTATACGCTCGAATTGCCGCTTCGGCGCGGCTGAAACTGGTGTCTTCGATAACTTTATAAGTTAATTCAGCCAGATACATTTTGTTGTTCCAGCAGGGCGAGCATTCGGTCCAGTTTGCTTTCAATTCGTTGCAGTTGGCTTGCTATATCAGCAGGGCCGGCGCTGTCGGGTGTTGTCTCTGCCACCTGCAGTTCAACATCTGCAGGCGCTTGCTGGCGCCAATGCTGATAGGCCGCAAACAGCGCCGGCGCGGTTAATTGACCACTGAGGCGAGCTTTAAACAATGCCAGGCTGGGCGTTTTACCTTCCTGACGTAACCGGGCCGCAGTCTGATTTAACAGATCGATTGTCGAACTCATTATTTGTTGCTCAGTTTTGACTATTATTTGGTTAAATTTAGCATCAGGCTAAGTTGATAGATAGTGCTGTCTTGCTAATTAGTTGATATTAATCATAAATAAAGTTGGTATTGAATTTGCTAAATTTGATAATGTATCGGCAAATTGAGCCTGTGCAAAACAAACAGAATTGAAAAGCAATAGAAAATAAAAACTAACGGAGTAATAAGATGATAATCAGAACCCTGAGCTTGCTGGCTTTAGCCGGCTTACTAACTGGTTGTGTTGTGGCGATTGGCGATAAAGATTACGAAGGTTCAGATGGTACTGACAACGAGTGGCGGAAAACTCAACGGGACAATCTTAATCAGATTAATCAGTTTCAACCCGGTATGGCATTTAGCGATGTGATATCGCTTTTAGGCAATCCTGACTTTACTGAATTTCTGGTAAAAGATGAGCAGCAGGTACAGGTATTGTTTTATCGTACCCAACATAAGCGCAGCGATGGCAAAACCACCAAAGACGAATGCACGCCCTTGGTGTTTATCAACAGTCAGCTGCATAGTTGGGGTGAGAAGGCCTACCAGCAATTGTAATCAGCCTGAAATGCATATCCTGCCCGGCTGCCGCTGACAGTTATTTAGCGCAGCTGGGTATTAAGCTCATCTATGATTTCCGCCCAGTCGGCATCTTCTTTAAGCGACTCCCGGATAAAACTGGCCTGAGCCTGATTCCAGAACGGAGCATCAGCCAGGGCAACCTCTGCAGGCAGCTTATGCCGGCCGATAAAGCGTTTAATGGCTTCGGGTTCGTTGTCCAGGCCCAATTGCATAAATAAATTGCTCATATTGTGCTGCGATGTGTCCATTTGTCTCTCCTTATCTATCCCGTTGCAATGAAATGCTGCGATTAATTATAAGCATAGACAGCGGTGGCTGAAAAACCTAACAGACAGTGTAGCAGAGTCTGAAAAGGCACTTGGCAACGGCTGAGGCGGCTGCTATTGTGGTTGAAAAAACAACAATAAGAGAAAAGTGATGACGGCAATACTGAATACCTTCAATCCGGAGCAGTTAAAAGCGGCTTTGCTAAACGGTGAAGAACTAAAACTGGCTGCATCACTTTTGTATCAGTCTTACCATGACGATCCGCTTTTTGTAACCATTTTCCGTGGTGATACGCCAGATTATGAACAACGTCTGCGCTCCGCCATCCGCGAGGAGCTCAATACATTCTGGCAGGCACAACAGCCACTGGTAGGCTTGTTTCATGGCGAACAGTTACTGGGTGTGGCCTGCGTGGTTGGCCCGGATTCCGGTATTGGTAGCAACAGGCTCTGGCACTGGCGCCTGAAAATGTTATTAACAGCTGGTTTTGTTTCTACCCGGCAAATGCTGGAAAAAGAGCAACGGATCCATGCCGCCATGCCCTTTGATCGTTATCATATGCTGGCGTTTATCGCGGTGTCGCCTAAATACCAACATCTTGGTCTTGGTCACTATCTGATCCACGCGGTGGACAGCATTGTGGATGAAGATACCAGCTCAAGCGGCATTGGTGTCTTTGTGACCCTGGCAAAATATCAGCCTTTTTTTGCTGACGATAAGTATCAGAAGGTAACCGAGCTTGCTTTTGGTACGGTCAGTGGCAGTCTGATGTTCCGGCCCCGCCAAAATCAGGCAGTACCTGCATAACACGGAGAACCGGCGGGATGGCACGCTTTAACAGCTTTCAGGAATTCTACCCTTATTACCTCAGTGAGCATCGCCATCCGGTTTGTCGCTCACTGCATTACGTGGGCAGTAGCCTGGTTATCGGCGTGCTGTTGTTTACGCTGTTTACCCAGCAATGGCGCTGGTTATGGTTGCTGCCTGTTATTGGCTACGGCTTTGCCTGGCTGGGTCATTTTCTGTTTGAACATAACAAACCCGCTACGTTTAAATACCCGTTTTACAGCCTGGCGGCCGACTGGGTGATGCTGAAAGACTTTTTAACCGGTCAGCTTAAACATAAAATGCCACCGGGTTAGATCCGGTGGGTCGGTAAGTTAAACGCAGCCAGTCGCATACCATTTAATAACAGCTCTGCCGGATAACGACTCTCACCATCGGCACTGAAGTCAACCTGATACTGGGTTATAAAGCGCAGCCGCCCATTCATTTTTCGCAAGCTGTGGCCATTGCGGCCACAATCCAGCATTTGCAGCTGTTGCTGCTGACAAAGCTGTTTTGCCAACAGTCTTGCGCGCTCGTCCTGCTTACGCTGCATCCAGAACAAATAACAAATAGTGCTGATTAACAGCAAAAGTAAAACGGGACCCATAACACACTCCTGAAACTATTGGCTGATAATGCTGGCGAAATTGCGCTTTTACAAGAGCTGGCTGGTGTTAAAGCTTGTGGTAAACTGCAAACCTTAGAATGAGGACGTTATGTCAGATACGGTAAAAGCCTTACTTAACCAACTTGAAACTGAGTTAAAGCAACAGCAGTTATGGAGTGCAGAACCTCCTTGCGACAGCGCTTTGGCCAGTAATTTGCCTTTTTGCTGTGATACCTTGAGACTTGAGCAATGGTTGCAGTTTGTATTTTTACCAAAGCTGAGGCAATTGTTGCAAAGCCGGCAGCCACTGCCCGCTAAAGTCAGTGTGCTGCCCTATGCTGAAGAAGCGTTTAAAGGTGAGGGCGCCAGCATAGAACCGTTGTTACTGCTGATTAAACGCCTTGATATCACTCTGACGGATGCGTTATGAGTTCAGCCCGACCCTTTGAACTGACTGCACCGCTGAAAATCCTGTATCAGGACCAGCATATCGTGGCGGTGGATAAGCCCAGTGGTATGCTGGTTCATCGCTCCTTTCTGGATAAACACGAAACGGTATTTGTGATGCAGACGTTGCGCGATATGCTGGGGCAGCATGTATTTCCGGTGCACCGGCTGGATCGGCCTACGTCCGGGGTATTGTTGTTTGCCCTGTCCAGTGACGTAGCGAGATTGCTTGGCCAGCAGCAAGAACACCAACAATGGCATAAATATTATCTGGCGGTCGTGCGTGGTTTTTGCCGGCAGGCGGCCAGTTGGATTACCCGCTAAAAGAGCAACTGGACAAAATTGCCGATAAGTTCAGCCGCACCGATAAAGCGCCGCAACAGGCTGTCACCCGCTATCAGCCGTTGCAACAGGTGGAGTTGCCTGTTCCGGTCAGTAAATACCCGACAGCCCGTTATTCATTGGTAGCGTTACAGCCGCTAACCGGCCGTAAACATCAACTGAGAAGGCATCTGGCTCACTTACGCTATCCGATTGTTGGTGATACCAGCCATGGCGACGGCAAGCATAATGCGTTATTTAAACAGCATCTTAACTGCCGACGTTTGCTTTTAGTAGCAAAGCAACTGCAGTTACCCCATCCGGTAACGGGGGAAACTTTACAATTTTCCGCGGGTCTGAACGAACTTGAGCCGCTGTTTGACCACTTTGGTTGGCCGGTTGCTGAAGGTTACTATCAGCAGCAATTTGCTGCGCACTTTCTGGAGGAAAAATGGCAAAAATAGCCCTGATTGTGGGTTCTGTTTACGGTGGCGCTCAGTATGTTGCTGAGCAGGCGCAGGCACTGCTAGTTGGTATGGGCCATGAGCTGATGTTATACGAAGAGCCGGTGTTGGATGACGTACTGACATTTGATCCACAGCTGTGGCTGGTTATCACGTCCACCACAGGCCAGGGCGATATCCCTGATAATTTATTGCCATTCTACCTTGACGTTAAAAATCGCTTTCCACTGCTAACCGGCAAACACTTTGCGGTGATCGCGCTGGGAGATAGCAGCTACGATACCTTTTGTGGTGCCGGAGAACAGCTGCGTGAACTGCTGATGGAAATTCAGGGCACTGAGCTGGCGCCAATGCTGCGGATTGACGCCTGCGAAACATTGGAGCCAGAAAGTGTGGCCTTACCCTGGTTGGAACAACAGCTTAAAAAAATCTGAGTAAAGCAATACTAATGCCGCCTGTCAGACAAATGAGCACTGTGGCAATAATCAGGCTTCGGGCCAGCGGCTTACTGCCTAAAAATACCACCATGCCGCATTTAACCAGTGTATTTGATAATGCGGCTACGGTGACAGCTCCAGCCGCGAGGGTAAGACTTGCCGTGGCGGAGCGGGCATAATCTGCCATGGACAGGGTAATCGCATCGACATCGGTCAGACCTGCCACTGCGGCCAATAAATAGAGTGTTTCGTTGGGCGTATACAGCTGAACAAACTTTACCAGCAGCAGGATAACGGCAAAGAACAGGCCGAATTTTATGGCCGCAATCAGGCTGAAAGGGTTTTTGACTGACACTTCACTTTGTTCCGGGCGGGCCATTTGCTGTTTACTGCCCCGCCAGTAATACAGCCCTGCCAATGCCGCTGTGGTGGTCGCCATGGCCCCAAACGGGATTAGCAGTAACGGTAATAGCGGTTTAAATACAATGGTAATAGTGACCAGCACCCGGATAAACATGACCAGCCAGGCCAGCAGAATCCCGGTTGCCTGAGTGTCAGCCGAGGTGTTGTTGCCGAGGGCCTTGCTGTTGCGGGCAAAGCTCAGGGTGGTTGCGGTTGAAGACGCCAGGCCGCCGGTAATGCCGGTCACCACAGTGCCATGTGCTTCCCCAAGCCAGCGCACCGCCACATAACCCAGTAGCGACATCGCCGAAATCAAAACTACCAGTAACCACAGACGGTAAAGGTTTAATGCCTGCCAGGGGTCAACCGGCTCGTTGGGCAGTAACGGCAGGACAATAAAGCTGGCGATTAATAACTTCATAATCGCATATAGGTCATCATTGCCTACTTTATCTACCAGGCCGTGCAGTGGCTGTTTAAACGTCAGAATGGCTGAAGTTAGAATGCCCAGCATCACGGCCAGTTCGGTATAGCCATACATAACGGCGCCGCCCAATAAGCAGACAGTAATGGCGCTAATCTCGCTGGTTAAGCCACTGAATTCGGCGCGCCGCCGGTTTTCCATAATAAATGCCACGCTGGCGACAATACCAACGATAACGACCACCATGATAAACAACCAGGGTGATTGCAGATGTAACGATAACCAGGCAGACACTGCACCTGCTTGTGCCACCAGAATAAAGGTACGTAAGCCACCAAAGCTGCCAGGTTGCTCATTGCGCCGGTGCTTTTCCCGCTCCATGCCGACCAATGCCCCCAGCAGCAGCGCGATTAAAAATTTCTGAACCAGCTCAAAATCAAATGCATTCATGGCAAAGGGGTCTCTTAGCAGTATTTATCCAGTTTACGGTACTGCGCCTGGCCAGGGCGTTGCTGCTCTGGATCATTCTGCAGCGCCAGTTTGTCAACCCACATCGCGGTAGCGCCACAAACAGCGATGGGCATAACGAATAAGTTAAACAGCGGTATCATACACGCAATGTTTACCATAATACCAAAGCTATAACTGCTGGCAGGCTGACGTCGTAACTGCGCCCGCATTGTGTCAAAGTCAATTTTGTGGTTATCAAAAGGGTAGTCAAGATACTGAATAGCCATTAACCAGCTGGTGAACAGAAACCATAGGATCGGGCCTATTACCGGTATAAACAGCAGTAGCACAAATAACAGGATGGCCCGTGGCAGCGAGTATTTCAATTTCTGCCATTCACGGCCAAGCATCCGGGGAATGTCTTTAACAAAGCCGCTGATGCCAACGTTGGGTAGTGGCTTGCCGGTTAAATGTGCTTCCACTTTTTCACTAAGCAGGCCATTAAAAGGAGCGGCAATAAAATTGGCAACCATGGTAAAACTGTAAGCGAGGCCGATGACCAGTGATAACACACCAAGCGGAATAAGCAGGTACTCCAGCCAATGCAGCCAGGCTGGCAGGTACTGTTGGACTGCCTCTATCATGGCTCTGACTTGTTGCAGCAATACATAAAAAGCCACAGAGAACAGCAATAAGTTAATCAGCAGGGGGATTAAGGCAAAGCGCTTTAATCCTTTGCTCGCCATTATAGTCACGCCCTGAAAGAAATAATGCATTTTTTCTCCAGTTTAAATACAAAATCTACTGCAGGCAGTATAAGAGGTTGTCAGCGAATTAGCGCTGAATGATCGGTTTATTTCGTAACAGAATATAATGGCCGGACCGTCAATAATAATGCGGAGAAAGACTGCTGGTCTAACCGCTGGTTTTTTATGCTAGAATGCGCGCTGTTTTTGGTCGCGTGGCGGCACAATAGCTTGGCTGATAGTTGGTTGTTGGCTGATATGTGGGTGATAGTTTGAGTAATAGTTGGCTGATAAATTAAGGGTGAAAATGGCAATGTTAGGCTCGGCACTGGTATTTGGTTTAACCACACTTTTTTTACTGACAGGGTTAACCTGTCTGATTTCGGCACTGCTGGTGCCGGCTGACGAGGGTGCCGAAAAGCGCTTTGAAAAGCGGCTCGAGTACAGCATTTTTGCTGTTGCCGGGCTGGTTGGCTTTACAGTACTGATGATTTTTGGTTAAGTATCAATTTGGCAAAATAGCAGTATTAAATTGTTGCGATCAAAAAAGGCAGCTTACGCTGCCTTTTGCATGTGTTGCGGGCGTTGTTATCGTGTACAGCGTTATTCTACGCTGCGTAGCAGCGCATTAATCCCGACTTTAGCGCGGGTTTGGGCATCAACTTTTTTAACGATAATGGCGGCATATAAACTGTGACTGCCATCTTTAGACGGCAGTGTGCCGGGCACAACTACCGCACCTGCCGGTACCCGGCCATAGCTGATTTCACCGGTTTCCCGATCATAAATCCGGGTGCTCTGGCTGATATATACGCCCATCGATAATACTGCGCCTTCTTCAACGATGACGCCCTCGACCACCTCAGAGCGGGCACCGATAAAGCAGTTATCTTCAATAATGGTTGGGTTTGCCTGTAAAGGCTCTAACACACCGCCGATGCCAACACCGCCAGATAAATGGACGTTTTTACCAATTTGGGCACAGCTGCCCACTGTTGCCCAGGTATCTACCATCGTACCCTCACCAACATAGGCACCAATATTGACGTAACTTGGCATTAATACAACGTTTCTGCCAATAAAGCTGCCCTGGCGGGCGGCAGCTGGCGGCACTACCCGCACGCCATCAGCGCGGAATTGGGCATCAGTGTAATTGGCATACTTCATCGGTACTTTATCGAAAAACCGGTTTTCAGCACCGTCCATTACCGCGTTATCGTTAATCCGGAACGACAATAACACCGCTTTTTTCAGCCATTGGTGTACCACCCATTCGCCGGCAATTTTTTCGGCAACCCGCGCCTGGCCGCTGTCAAGCAATGCTATTGCCTGTTGGACGGCCTGTTTAACGTCAGCCGTGACAGAGCCCGGGGTAATATCGGCACGAAGCTCGAATGCATTTTCGATAATGCTTTTTAATTCAGACATGGTGTTAGTTTAGCCTTCTGTTTCCTGTGAGAGTTGTGAGATCAGGACCCGTCTAAGCTGACTTTGCTCATCGCTGCTCAGCGCCTGGTCCTGTGCATTAGATAACATAAAAAAATCTTCAGCCCGCTCGCCAATAGTAGTGATTTTTGCTGCATGAATATTGACCCCACAGCGCTGAAATACCTGGCCGATATCGGCCAGTAAACCGGGGGTATCCAGTGCGGCAATTTCTACCATGGTTCGTTGTTTAATATTGCCCGGTAAAAACACCACCTTGGGCGGTACATTAAACTGGCGCATCTGGCGGGATAACCGCGGTTTTTGCCGCGACAAATCTGGCTTGCCGGCAATATATAGCTCCAGCGCGCGTTTAATACTGCTTAAGCGTGATGGTGAACTGACGGGCTCGCCATTTTGTTCCAGAATGACAAAGGTATCCATGGCGAAGCCATCTTTATTGGTCATGATCTGGGCGTCAAAAATGTTGACTTTTTTACTGTCAAGCGCCGTAACGAGGCGAGCAAACAAGCCGGCTTGATCCGGCGTGTAAATAAACACCTGAGTCCCACCACGAATAGGCGTTTTGCTGATCAGCACCAACGGTTCGCTGCGGTTTTTGTGGCGTAAGATATGCTCACAATGCCAGGCAATTTGTTTTGGGCTATAGCGGGCAAAATAGTCAGCTTTAATCCGGCTCCACAGGTGCTGAATTTCAGACTCGGTAAACGTTTGTTTCAACAACAGCGGCATCGCTTCGCTTTGGTTTTCGCGAATTAAGTCACGTAAATCCATTGGTTTTTCCAGACCACGGCGAAAGGCCTTTTGGGTGGCCAGAAATAACTCACGTAGCAGTGACCCTTTCCAGTCATTCCACAGGTTATCGTTTGTGGCGCGGATATCGGCCAGCGTTAAGCAATACAGGTAATTAAGCCGGGTTTCATCACGCACTTTTTCGGCAAACTCGGTTACAACGGCCGGGTCATGAATATCACGTCGCTGTGCCGTCACCGACATCAGTAAATGACTTTCTACCAGCCAGGCGACCAGTTTACTGTCAAACTCGCTCAGTTTATGCAGTTTGGCAAATTCGCGTACGTCCATCGCGCCAAGTTCGGAATGGTCGCCACCGCGGCCCTTGGCGATATCATGAAAAATACCGGCCAGATATAACAGCTCGGGCTTTTCCATTCGTTTGACAATGTCAGTACAGAGCGGAAATTCACTTTCATGTTCCGGTTGAGTGTATTTATACAGGTTTTTCAGCAACCTGTGGGTATGTTCGTCTACCGTGTAAGCATGGAACAGGTCAAACTGCATCTGGCCGACAATATTACGCCACTGCGGCAGGTAAGCTGCCAGTACGCCATAGCGATGCATCAGGGTAATGGCTTTGTCCATGCCCCTGGGGTGGCGCAGCAGCGCCAGAAACAACTGGCGGCAGGCTTCATAATCCTGTAAGTCGCCCATTAAACGGCGGCGCACCTGGCGCAGTAAACGTAAAGTAGTGGAGTGAATGCCGGTAATGTTTGAATTATTGGCAATATGCCAAAATAGCCGCAGCAAGTTGTCGCGTCTGGCAAAAATGGCGTTATCGCGCGCTTTAATTAAATGCCCGCTCAGTTCAAAATAGTCGTCCAGCTGCTGTATTTTAACCTTAGTACCCTGGTTAAGAATGCTACCTTCAAAATGCTGCAGCAACATTTCGTTTAATTCACTTACCCGTTGCACCGTGCGGAAGAACCGTTTCATCATCCGTTCAACTGAAGCCTTACCATCGGCGCCGAAGCCCAGACGCTCAGCCGCAGCCGGTTGGTAGTCAAATAAAATCCGGTTTTCATTACGGCCGGCTTCAATATGCAAGGCAAAACGCATTTGCCACAGGTAGGCCTCGCACTCCATCAGCTCCTGATACTCATCTTCAGTCAGGTATTGATATGCCACCAGTTCGCGCATGGTGCGGGTGTTAAAGTGCTTTTTAGCGACCCAGCCTATAGTTTGAATATCACGCAGGCCACCAGGGTTGGCTTTAAGGTTAGGCTCTAAATTGTAGGCGGTGCCATGATATTGCGCGTGGCGCTGCTGCTGTTCGTGTCGTTTAGCTTGAAAAAACTGCTGGCTGCTCCAGAAGTTATCACCGTTTATTTCCTGCTGTAATTGCTCAAATAGTGACTTATTACCGGTCAGCAGCCGCATTTCCAGTAAGTTGGTGGCGATGGTGATATCGTCTTTACCCAGCTTAATCGTTTCTTTTAAGGTGCGGACACTGTGTCCGACTTCCAGCCTTAAATCCCACAGGCAGGTGATAAAATCAGCAATGGCTTGTTGTTGTTCAGTGGTTAAACGTCGTTCGGATAAAATCAGTAAATCAATATCAGAGTAGGGATGCAGCTCACCCCGACCATAGCCGCCTACGGCAACCAAACTGAGATTATGCTGTTTAGCCAGTTCGAAATGCTGCCACAACTGGCTCAGGACGCTGTCTATAAAGCGGGCACGGGCTTTAACCAGACCATTGATTGGCTGATGCTCAAAACTTCGGACCAGCCAGTCATGAAATTCGCTGAAATGCTTTTTATAACTCTCCAGCGAAAAGCTGGCGGGCAGTGACCGGTTAAATTGCAATGTTTGGGTCATGCGGCTCCCTGCTGAGCGGTTGGGCCTGGCTTATTCTGCGGTTAAATGGCGTTCCAGTGTTTCATCACTGCGTAACGTCAGAATTTCGCAACCGTTGTCGGTTACCAGTAAGGTATGTTCAAACTGGGCTGACAAGCTGCGGTCTTTAGTGACTACGGTCCAGCCATCTTTTAACATTTTACTGTGACGGCCACCGGCGTTAATCATTGGCTCGATAGTTAAACACATACCACTTTTCAATACTTCACCGGTGCCCGGCTTCCCATAATGCAGCACTTGGGGGTCTTCATGAAACACCGCGCCAATACCATGGCCACAGTATTCGCGTACCACTGAATAGCTGTGCTTTTCAGCATGTTGCTGAATTGCATGGCCAATGTCGCCCAAGCGCACGCCGTTTTTCACCAGTTTTAACGCCAGGTATAAGCACTCCTGGGTCACTCTGATTAGCCGCTCAGCCATAATGCTCGGCTTGCCTACCACAAACATCTTAGACGTGTCGCCGTGATAGCCATCTTTGATCACAGTAATATCGATATTAACAATGTCGCCGTCTTTTAATGCTTTGTCGTTTGGAATGCCGTGGCAAATCACCTGATTAACCGAGGTGCAAATTGACTTGGGGAAACCGTGGTAATTCAGCGGTGCCGGTATGGCCTGTTGTTCGTTAACAATATAGTCGTGGCACAGCGTATTCAGCTCATCTGTGGTGACACCGGCTTTGACATGGGGACCTATCATTTCCAGCACTTCTGCGGCCAGACGACCGGCAATGCGCATTTTTTCAATTTCGGCGGCGGTTTTAATAGTTGCTGACATCAACACTCTCTCGGTTACTGCAGTTACGGACATTATGACTGCTGGAATAATACACATTTCGTTGTGTTTGGCAGCTTACTATGGTATAAAGCGCGCCGCAAATTAGCAAATTGCATTGTACTTTTCTTTTCCGGGCACCGAAGCTTATTTTTGATAACTTCTGGTTCTTAGTTATAAAAAAGCCGATGCGCCGGTTTGCGACAACCAAACTTAAATTTTTAAATAACACACATGCATCGACACATAGTCCGGGGTGCCAGCGCGTAAGCAAAGGTCGGGATATGGGATGCATGGAGGCCTAACCCCTAAACAGGAAATATAATCATGGCAAAAGTTTCTATGCGCGACATGCTCCAGGCGGGCGTGCACTTCGGTCACCAAACCCGTTACTGGAACCCAAAGATGAAGCCGTTCATTTTTGGTGCCCGTAATAAAGTTCATATCATTAACCTTGAGCAAACCGTACCAATGATGAATGACGCCTTAGCGTTTATTCAACAGGTATCTGCCAAGAAAGGTAAAATTTTATTCGTTGGTACCAAGCGTGCCGCGTCTGAAGCCATCAAAGAAGCGGCCGCGAAAGTTGACCAATTCTATGTTAACCACCGCTGGTTAGGTGGCATGCTGACTAACTGGAAAACCGTTCGTCAGTCAATCAAGCGTTTAAAAGACCTGGAAGCGCAAAGCCAGGACGGTACTTTCGATAAGCTGACCAAAAAAGAAGCTTTAGACCGTACCCGTGAAATGGACAAGCTGGAAAAAAGCTTGGGCGGTATCAAGGACATGGGCGGTTTGCCAGACGTACTGTTCGTGATCGACGCTGACCATGAACACATCGCGATCAAAGAAGCCAACAACCTGGGTATCCCGGTAGTATCAGTTGTTGATACTAACTCTGATCCTAAAGGTGTTGACTATGTGATCCCAGGTAACGACGACGCTATCCGCGCCATCCAGTTGTATCTGGCAGCGGTAGGTCAGGCTATCCAGGAAGGTCGTGACAAAAACATCGAAGTTCAGGCAGAAGCCGAAAGCTTCGTTGAAGCAGAATAATTTTTCTGTCATTTAAGCCTGTCAGGCTTAAATGCAGAAGACCTTTGCAACAGGGGCAGCTTTGCCCCTGTTTGTCCAACCGGAATTAACACGAGGAAGCTCCCATGGCTGTAACTGCGGCTCTAGTAAAAGAACTTCGCGAGCGCACTGGCGCTGGCATGATGGATTGTAAAAAAGCATTAGAAGAAACTGGCGGCGATATCGAAGCGGCCATTGATGCGATGCGTAAAAGTGGTTTAGCAAAAGCAGCCAAAAAAGCCGGCCGTATTGCTGCTGAAGGTGTCATCATCACCCGCGTTGCCAACGGTTACGGTTTAGCAGTCGAGTTTAACTGTGAAACCGATTTCGTGGCCCGTGATGCCAACTTCCTGGCATTTGCCAACAGCGTTGCTGATTTAGCCCATGCTAACAAGTTATTTACTGCTGAAGCTATCTTAGCTGCTGACTTAAACGGTACTTCGGTTGAAGATACCCGCGCTACGCTGGTTGCTAAAATTGGTGAAAATATCAATGTACGTCGCGCCGCTGTTGTTGAAGGTGATGTGATTGGTCAGTATGTTCACTCTGGCCGCATTGGTGTGTTAGCGGTGCTGGAAGGTGGTAACGAAGACGTGGCAAAAGATGTTGCTATGCATGTTGCCGCAAACAACCCAAGCTACGTAAATCCGGAAGATGTGTCTGCTGAAGTGGTAGAGCGTGAGCGCCAGATCCAGATCGACATCGCGGTTAACAGTGGTAAGCCAAAAGAAATCGCTGAGAAAATGGTAGCCGGCCGGATGAGCAAGTTCACTGGCGAAGTCAGCTTAACTGGCCAGCCTTTTGTTAAAGATCCGTCAATCAGCACTGGCGAATTCTTAAAGCAAAACAGCGCCAAAGCAATCTCTTTTATCCGCTTAGAAGTGGGTGAAGGTATTGAAAAGAAAGAAGAAGATTTTGCTGCTGAAGTAGCTGCACAGATCGCTGCGGCGAAAAAGTAATTTGCGCTTTAGCAAATTGTCAAAACCCGCTAGAATAACCGCGACCTAAGGTCGCGGTTTTTTTATGTCTTTTATCCAGCACGATTTTCAGCACTAGGGGCACCCATGAGTATCAATCCAAAACCAACCTACCGACGCATCCTGTTAAAATTAAGCGGTGAGGCCCTGATGGGCGATGAAGGCTTTGGTATCGATCCGAAAGTACTGGACCGGATGGCACAGGAAATAAAAGAACTTGTCGAGTTAGGGGTGCAGGTTGGTATCGTCATTGGCGGTGGTAACATTTTTCGCGGTGAGGGCCTGGCCAAAGCAGGCATGAACAGGGTGGTCGGCGACCATATGGGGATGCTGGCCACGGTAATGAACGGGCTGGCAATGCGCGATGCACTGCACCGGGCTTATGTTAATGCCAGAATGATGAGCGCTATTCCGCTCAATGGCGTTTGCGATAACTACAGCTGGGCAGAAGCTATCAGCTATTTAAAGTCCGGCCGGGTAGTCATTTTTTCAGCCGGTACTGGTAACCCGTTTTTTACTACCGACTCTGCAGCGTGCTTAAGAGGTATTGAAATCGAAGCCGATGCGGTACTAAAAGCGACTAAGGTTGAAGGTGTCTATTCAGCCGACCCGGTAAAAGATCCTGCTGCCACGCTTTATAGCCAGTTGACCTACAACGAGGTACTGGATAAAGAATTAAAAGTAATGGATTTAGCGGCATTTACCCTGGCCCGCGATCACAATTTACAGATCCGGGTATTTAACATGAACAAACCGGGTGCGTTAAAACGGGTGATAATGGGTGAGCAGGAAGGCACCGTTATCGACCACGCAGAAAATTTACAGTAAACTAGCGGCTGTTCTGGCCGTTGCGGCATGATATAAAAGGATAACGATCGTGATAAACGACATTATTAAAGACAGTAAAGTACGAATGGAAAAAAGCGTGGAAGCGCTGAAATCACAATTGAATAAAGTGCGCACCGGTCGCGCGCATCCGAGCTTACTGGATGGCATTCAGGTTTCTTATTACGGCGCCGACACCCCACTACGTCAGGTTGCCAACGTCTCGATAGAAGACGCCCGGACATTAAGCATCAGTGTGTTTGACAAGAGTTTAGTGCAAGCCGTTGAGAAAGCCATCATGGCCTCCGATCTGGGGCTGAACCCGATGTCTGCCGGCACCAGCATCCGGGTACCGCTTCCGGCACTGACTGAAGAGCGGCGTAAAGATTTAGTCAAAGTGGTGCGCGCTGAAGCAGAAGGCGGCCGGGTCGCAGTGCGTAACATTCGTCGTGATGCCAATGCTGAATTAAAAGCCTTGTTGAAAGATAAAGACATCAGCGAAGATGACGAGCGTCGGGCCGCGGATGAAGTACAGAAAGTCACCGATACCTATGTTAAGAAAATTGACGAAGTACTGGCCGATAAAGAAAAGGAACTGATGGAGGTTTAACGTAGTCAACCTTCTATCAGGAATTAGCGCCGTATCGGCTGGGCTGTGCGGCGCTTTTTATTATGGTTTAAGCACAGCATTTAAAACGATAAAGCAGTGTTAAAGCAATACTAAAGGACAGGTCTTATTCTATGACTGCAGAGTCGCAGATCGGGCAGCAGACGTTACCACGCCATGTCGCCATAATAATGGATGGCAATGGTCGTTGGGCACAGCGTCAAGGGAAGCCAAGAGTATGGGGACATAAAAAGGGTGCAGAAGCCGTGCGCCGGGCAGTCAGTTTTTGCCGGCAATTAGGTATTCAGTCACTGACATTATTTGCTTTTAGCAGTGAAAACTGGCGGCGTCCGCAAGCTGAAGTTGATACCCTGATGCAACTGTTTATGCTGGTGCTAAAAAAAGAAGTTAAAAGCCTGCACAAGCATAACGTTAAGTTACGAATCGTTGGCGACTTGTCAGCATTTGATGAAAAGCTTCGGGCAAGTATTACCGCGGCTGAAGCATTGACCGCTGATAACACCGCTATGACATTAAATATTGCAGCAAACTATGGTGGCCGTTGGGATATTCTGAACGCGGCGCAACAGCTGGCGCGTAAGGTTCAGGCGAATGAATTGCAGCCTGAAGCTTTTTCAGAGCAATTGTTGGCTGAGCAGATGCAATTACATGATCAGCCAGAGCTGGATTTATTGATCCGAACTGGTGGTGATTTACGGATCAGTAATTTTTTATTGTGGCAGGCTGCTTATGCTGAGCTGTGGTTTACTGAAACCCTGTGGCCTGACTTTGATAAAACAGTGTTTGCTGATGCCATCGCTGCTTTTGTCAACCGCGAGCGCCGTTTCGGTTGTACCGGTGAGCAAATTCAGGCAATGCTGCACAACAAAGGATAACAATATTGTTTAAACAACGAGTACTAACAGCTTTATTGCTGGCACCTCTGGCGTTACTGGCGGTGTTTTATTTACCACTGAGTGGCTTTGCGTTGTTTGTGTCTGTAGCTTTTACGCTGGGTGCCTGGGAGTGGAGTGGTTTTTGTGGCCTGGCTAATCGCAGCATGCGGGCGGTATATACCGGCTTAACCGCCGGCTTGCTTTGCTTACTGTACTTCGTGCAACCGATTGCGTTGCAATACTTATTTAGCGATGTTTTTACCCTTGCGCTGGTGCTTGCCGGGGTTATCTGGTGGCTGCTGGCCGTTGTGCTGGTACTCACTTACCCGCGGAGTCAGGCTTTCTGGGCCGGTCGTGACTGGTTAAAAGCCTTGATGGGCTGGCTGACATTGTTACCTGCCTGGAGCGCTATTGTTTATGTTCGGGGGCTGGATTATCCGCAATCTGAGTTTACCGGTGCCTGGTTACTGTTTGGCTTACTGGGGCTGGTGTGGGCTGCCGATATAGGCGGTTATGTTATTGGCAAGCCGTTTGGTAAAAATAAATTGCTGCCAAAAGTCAGCCCGGGTAAAACCGTGGAAGGGATGCTCGGGGGGATGGTAATGGTGTTATTACTGGTTAGTGCGGTGGGTTACTGGAAAAACTGGCCAGCACAAATGCCCTACTGGTATCTGGCTGCTATCGTGTTAACAGCTTTGTCGGTTTTTGGCGATTTAACAGAAAGCATGTTTAAACGTGCTGCGGGTAAGAAAGACAGTGGTGCCTTTTTGCCGGGCCACGGCGGTATCCTGGATCGAATTGACAGCCTGACTGCCACAGCTCCACTATATGCATTAATACTGGCATTATTTGGTGGCTTTCATTGATGCGACAAGTGGTTATTCTTGGTGCAACCGGCTCTATTGGTTGTAGTACCTTATCAGTGCTGGCGATGCACCCCCAGCAGTTTAAAGTATTGGCACTGACCGCCGCCACCCAGGTTGATAAACTATTAGCACAGTGCCTGGAATTTAAGCCGCAGTTTGCTGCGATGTTGTGTCCCAAAGCGGCAGCAGAGCTTAAAGCAGCGCTGGCCAGCCACAATAGTGCTACCGAAGTGCTGGCAGGGCCTGCAGCGCTGACAGAGCTTGCAGCTCACCCCCAGGCGGATATTGTGATGGCCGCTATTGTTGGTGCGGCTGGCTTACTGCCTACCCTTGCCGCAGTGGAGCAGGGCAAAACGGTATTGCTGGCTAACAAAGAAGCATTAGTCATGTCAGGCGAGCTGTTTATCGACAAAGTACAACGCCATGGCGCGACTTTATTACCGATAGACAGTGAGCATAATGCTATTTTTCAATGTTTGCCTGCATCTTTTCAGCAGGCAAAACAGCGTCCTGCACTCAGTGAGATGGGCATAGCAAAATTGTTGCTCACCGGCAGTGGCGGGCCTTTTCTGACCCGGGATATCAGCAGCTTTGAAACCGTAACCGTGGCTGAAGCCGTTGCGCATCCGAACTGGAGTATGGGCCAGAAAATATCGGTTGATAGCGCGACTATGATGAATAAAGGCCTGGAATTTATTGAGGCGCGCTGGCTATTTAATTGTGCCCCGGCAGATATTGACGTGGTGATTCATCCGCAAAGTATTATTCACTCCATGGTGCAGTATACCGATGGCTCAGTATTGGCTCAGCTTGGCCAGCCTGATATGCGAACACCAATTGCCCACGCGCTGGCCTTTCCAAACCGGATAAGCAGCCCGGTACAACCCCTGGACTTCAGTCAGTTAGCTAATTTCAGCTTTAGTAAACCTGAGCCAGACCGCTACCCCAATTTATATTTGGCCATCGCCGCCTGTGCTGCCGGCCAGGGGGCAACCACAGCGCTGAATGCAGCAAATGAGGTCGCGGTAGCGGCATTTATTACCGAACAGATTCGTTTTACTGACATAGTTCGGTTAAATGAAAAATGTCTGGCACATTTCCTTAACTATGCTGCTCGCTCGCTGGATGATATAGTAGCGCTCGATTTTGAAGCCCGCGCTTATGCGCAGCAGCTGGTAAGGACCTTAAATTAATGGCGGTATTTTTGTGGAACGCCTTTACCTTTGTGGTTGCACTGGGGTTACTGGTTACCGTACATGAGTTTGGTCACTTTTGGGTTGCCCGCAAAAACGGCGTACTGGTGAAGCGTTTCTCTATTGGTTTTGGTAAAGCATTGTTCAGTTGGCGGGACAGGCAAGGTACTGAATTTGTGATTGCGGCCATTCCACTGGGTGGTTATGTGCGGATGCTGGATGAACGGATTGACCCGGTGCTGCCGCAATTTGCTGATCTGGCTTTTAACCATAAGACCGTATGGCAACGGATGGCCATTATAGCCGCTGGCCCTGCGGCTAATTTTATTTTTGCCATTTTTATTTTATGGCTGATGTATTTGATTGGGGTGCAGGAAGCAAAGCCCGTTATTGCCGCTGTGCAACCGCAATCAATCGTAGCCGAGGCCGGTGTGCAGGGTAACGAGCAAATTGTTAGTATTAACGGCCATACCGCCAGAGACTTACGCAGCACTAATTTATTGTTGGTTGAACAGTTAGGCCGTTCGCAACTAACGTTAGGATTGCAGGATTTGGCGTCAGGGCAGCAACGGCAAGTATTGCTTAATCTGGCAGACTGGCAGTTTGACCCGGAGCGACAAACCGTATTTGCCAGTTTAGGTATCGAGCTGATGCAGCCGCGAAGAACTACTGAACTGGCGCTGGTGGTGCCAGATTCGGCAGCAGAGCGGGCTGGTTTGCAGGCTGGTGACGTTATCAGGCAAATCAATGAACAGCCAATCAATGACTGGCCGACATTAGAGCAGCTTATTCAGCAAAATGCTGAGCAACCGCTCCAGTTGGAGATAAACCGAGCCGGGCAAAGTGTACAGCTGACAGCAACACCAGAATTACTAACCCGTGAGGATGGCTTTAGTCAGGGTATGCTGGGGATCCAGCCTGTTGTCACTCCGTGGCCAGAGGGCATTATCTATACCCAGCGGTATGGGGTATTTGGCGCCATAAGTGAAGGCGTAAGCCAAACCTGGCAGTTAACCCGGTTGAGTTTTGCGATGGTGGCAAAACTGTTGACTGGGGATGTGTCGGTTAAGCATTTAAGCGGGCCTATCTCGATTGCTCAGGGAGCGGGTGACACGGCCAGTATGGGCCTGATTGCGTTTTTAGCGTTTCTGGCGCTGATTAGCGTTAATCTGGCAGTTATTAATTTATTGCCGCTGCCCATTTTGGATGGTGGTCATTTAATGTATCTTGTGGTGGAACTAATACGCGGTAAACCTGTCTCTGAAAAGGCGCAGGAAATAGGTTTTCGCTTTGGAGCTTTAGTCCTGCTGATGTTAATGGGAATTGCGCTGCTCAACGATATTTCTCGTTTGTAATAAACTAATCATAAGTAGTTCAAATAATGACAATTAAACGATTAGTAGCCGCGATGTTACTTGCCACTGGCAGTAGCTCGGTGCTAGCTGAAGAATCATTTACCGTTCAGGACATTCAGGTTGAAGGCTTGCAGCGCGTTGCGCTCGGTGCCGCCCTGAATAACCTGCCATTTACTATTGGTGACACTGTTACTGAGTACAGTTTGTCCCGTAGTATTAAAACGTTATACAGTGCTGGTCATTTTGACGATATCAGAGTGTTTCGTGACGGCAATACCGTCATATATCGTTTGAAAGAGCGGCCAACCATCAATAGTATTGAATTTGATGGCAACAAAGATATTAAAGAAGAGCAGCTTAATGAAAGTCTGGCCGGAAACCGGGTCCAGGTAGGTGAGCCGTTAGATAAGACGATTCTGAAAAGTATCGAAAACGGTCTAACCGAGTTTTATCACGGTGTTGGTAAATATCAGGCAAAGGTTGAAGCTCAGGTAACTTACCTGCCGCGCAATCGGGTTAATCTGAAACTGGAGTTTGATGAAGGTGATGCCGCATCAGTTCGTCAGATTAATATTGTCGGTAATACTATTTTTTCGAACGAAGAGCTGCTTAATCAGATAGAGTCGAAACAAGATTTACCCTGGTGGCGTTTTTTAGCCTCTGATCGGTATCAGAAGCAGACGTTGCAAGGCGATTTTGAGACGATCAACAGTTATTATCTGGACCGTGGCTATTTGCAATTTGATATCGAATCGTCGCAAGTGTCAGTAAGTCCTGATAAAACGGCGGTATATGTCACCCTGAATGTGAATGAAGGTGAGCAATATAACATTCGCGATGTCAGTTTTGTCGGTGATTTGATTGGTCAGGATGCAATAATTGAAGCAATTCTGCCGCTAAAAGAAGGCCAGTTGTACAACGGTGCATTGGTGACTTATACCGAGGAAAGTATTGCCAAGCTGCTGGCCCGTTTTGGCTATGCTAATTCGAAAATCCGGACTATTCCGAAAATTGACGAAGAAAGCAAAGAAGTCGATCTGACAATAAGCGTTGACCCGGGCAAGCGGGTGTATGTGCGCCGGATTGATGTTAAAGGCAATACTAATACCCGCGACGAAGTTATTCGCCGTGAATTGCGCCAGATGGAAGGTGCCTGGTTGTCAAATGATTATCTTGAGCTGTCGAAAAACCGGATCCAGCGTCTGCCTTATATTGAAGATATCAGCTTTGAGACTATGCCGGTTACCGGCAGCGATGATCAGGTTGACGTTTTGTTTACCATGAAGGAACAGCCATCGGGCAGTTTTAATGCTGGTATTTCCTACGGTAGCTATCAGGGCTTATCGTTTGAAGTGGGTGTGCAGCAATCAAACTTTTTTGGTACTGGTAACAGTGCGGGTATCAGCTTAAGCACTAACAAATACCAGAAAAGTATTAACCTGAGCTATACCGACCCTTATTATACGCTGGACGGCGTCAGCCTGGGTGGTCAACTGTTTTATTCAGACATCGACTACAGCAGTGCCTCATCTAACCTGGAAGCTTACAACCAGCGTCGGTACGGCTTTGGTGCCAACGTGGGTTATCCAATCAATGAATTTAACCGGCTGAATTTTGGGGCGAACTATGTCGTCAACAAAATTAATTCTATTCAGGAATATGATCAGCTACGGCATTTCAGGGCTGTATTACTGGATGCGCAGAATCCGGACGGCGGTTACAACTTTACCAACTATGAATTCAGCACTGGCTGGACGCACAGTACCCTGAACCGGGGTTTATTTCCAACAGCAGGCCGGATGTTCAACCTGGTGTTAAGAGCGACTACGCCAAATTCAGATTTACAGTACTATAAAGTGCAGTTTGAAGCGCAAAACTATATTCCGCTGAGCAATGATCACGGTTGGTCGTTCCGCAGCAAGCTGGAACTGGGTTATGGTAACGGTTATGGCGATAAAAATGGTTATGATTATACCTTACCGTTTACGGAAAACTTCTACGCCGGCGGTTCTAATTTACGTGGTTTTGAAAACCGGATTATCGGGCCGCATGCCATTTTCCGCTATCCGGGCGTGGTTCCCGGCATTCCTGATCCGGTAAATGGCGGCATTCTTTATCCTGAAGGTCCGGCCGGTGATAATTACATTGTTTCCGGGCGGTCTATCGGTGGTAATGCCATGGGGGTACTGACATTAGAGCTGATAACCCCAACGCCGTTTATCAGCGATGAAAATCGTAATTCCGTTCGAACCAGTTTGTTTGTCGATGCGGGCAATGTCTGGGATACAGAATTCGATATTAATCGTTATGCGAACTTAACTCAGGACCGGACAGCAAACACCGGCCGCGGTGTTCAACCTTTCCTGATTGATTATGCCGACCCTGGTTTGATTCGGGCTTCAGCTGGTGTATCTTTACAATGGATTTCACCGATGGGCCCATTAACGTTCAGCCTGGCCAAAATCATCAAAAAGCAGGAAGGTGATTTACAGGAAAACTTTAGTTTTAATATTGGTACAACTTTCTAATAAAGGTATAGGGAAAATGATGTTTAAAAATACAGTAGCTAAAACCGCAATAGTATTGGTGGCCACATTGTTAATGGCTGGTACGGCAGCGGCGAAAGAGATGAAAATAGCTTTTGTTGATATCCAGGCTGTTGCGGCTCAGATACCACAGTCTGCGACCATCCAGGAAAATATCCGGACTGAGTTCGCAACAAAAATAGATGAAATGAGCCAGTTAGAAAAAGATATTAATTTCAATATTGAAAAACTGCGCCGCGATGGCCCGACAATGAGCGAACAGCAGCAGCAGGACCTGGCGGCAAAAGTTCAAAAGCAACGTGAGCAGTATGAAGCAACTGCCCGGCCACTGGATGAGCAAATTCGTGCCCGTCAGAACGAAGAGCGGAATAAAATTTTAGCCATGATTAAAAGCGCTATCGATGTGGTAGCAGAGCGTGAAAAGTTTGATGTTGTGTTAAATGCCGGTGCTGCCGTCTATGCCAAGCCAGAGTATGATATTTCTGATGCTGTAGCGGCACAGGTTAGCAAAGCGAAATAAGCTGGTGATAATACTAGCCAAACTGGCTGAGCAATTGAATGCTCAGCTTACCGGAGACGCCGCTTGCGGCGTTTCTGCCGTTGCGACGCTGGAACATGCTGGCGAAGGTACCATAAGTTTCCTGGCGAATAGTAAATATCGCAAGTATCTCAGTCAGACTCAGGCTTCAGCAGTATTAATTAGAGCAGATGATTTACCCTTTGTTGCGCCTGGGGTCAATGCTTTGGTCGTCACTGATCCTTATGTTGCATTCGCTCAGGTTGCCCAGATGCTGGACTCTACGCCTGACATTGCCAGTGGCATTCATCCGTCTGCTATAATTGACCCCACGGCGGTGTTGGGTACCAACTGTGCTGTTGGACCACATGCGGTCGTTAACGCCAATGTGGTACTTGGCGACGGCGTGCAACTGGGGGCGGGAACCCTAGTGGGCCAGGGGGCGCAGATTGGCGCAGGTACCCGGTTGTGGGCTAATGTTACGATTTATCACAATGTGGTGATTGGTAAAGGGTGCTTAGTTCATAGCGGTGCTGTTATCGGTTCCGATGGCTTTGGTTTTGCAAATAAAGCCGGCAACTGGTTGAAAATACCGCAAACAGGCACGGTCAGGATCGGCGATAAGTGCGAAATTGGCGCCAATACCACAATTGACCGTGGCGCGATTGAAGATACCGTGATCGGCAACAATGTGATCATTGACAATTTGTGTCAGCTGGCTCACAACGTGCAGATTGGCGATCACACCGCTATTGCCGGCTCATCCAGTATTGCCGGCAGTACTAAAGTTGGGCGCTATTGCATTATAGGTGGTGGCGTTGGCGTTAATGGACATATCGAGATTGCAGATGGTGTGCAGATAACCGGGATGTCAATGGTTACCCGCTCGCTAATGGAAAAAGGGGTATATTCTTCCGGTATTCCGGCGACAACTAACGCTGAATGGCGTAGGAATACTGCCCGGCTGCGCCAGATTGAGCAACTCTTTCAGCGGGTTAAGCAACTGGAGCAACAATTACAGCAATTAAGCAACGATGGACAACCGCCATCGACAGAGGATTAATTTTGGCCAATCAACTTAATAGTCTGCAAGTTCAGGAAATTATGGCGTTATTGCCACATCGTTACCCTTTTTTATTAATTGACAGAGTGCTGGACTTTACTCCCGGAGAGTCGTTAACGGCGCTGAAAAATGTCACCATTAACGAACCCATTTTTACCGGCCACTTTCCTGGTATGCCAATATTTCCCGGGGTGCTTATCCTGGAAGCACTGGCGCAAGCCACCGGGATCCTCGGCTTTAAAACGGTGACTGAACGTTCGGAAAACGAGCTTTATTTATTTGCAGCCATTGATGATGCCCGCTTTAAAAAGCCGGTAGTGCCGGGCGATACCATGATCCTTGATGTTAAGTTTTTAAAAGAGCGCCGTAATATGTGGAAATTTTACGGAGAAGCCAAGGTGGATGGCGCAATAGTATGCTCAGCTGAATTAATGTGTGCCAGAAGAGAGTTATAACGTGATCCATCCATCAGCAGTAATAGAAAGCAGCGCCAAACTTGGCCAGAATGTGAAAGTGGGCCCGTTTAGCTATATTGGCCATGACGTGGTACTGGGTGATGACTGTATTGTCGAACCTCATGTGGTCATTAAAGGCCCTGCGACAATTGGGAAAGGCAACCACTTTTTTCAATTCTGCAGTATTGGTGAGGCCTGCCAGGATAAAAAGTACAAAGGTGAAGCTACTGAGCTTTTCATTGGCGATTACAACGTTTTCCGGGAAGGTTGTTCTGTCCATCGTGGCACTGTGCAGGATCAGGGCAAAACCATTATTGGTAACCATAACCTGTTTATGAATACTACTCACATTGCTCATGACTGTGTAGTTGGCAACCATACTATTTTTGCCAGTGGTGCTCAGGCAGCGGGTCACGTGCATATTGGTGACTGGGCTATTCTGGGGGGGATGACCGGCGTGCATCAGTTTGTTCATATTGGTGCCCACAGCTTTTGCGGCGGTGGTTCTATCGTATTAAAAGATGTTCCTCCTTATGTTATGGTGCATGGCGCGCCCTGCGTGCCGGCCGGGATAAACGTTGAAGGGCTGAAACGTCGGGGTTTCAGCAGTGAGGCATTATTAGAAATCCGCCGGGCTTATAAAGAAGTGTACAGAAAAGGCCAGACAGTCGCCGAAGCGTTAGCGGCACTCGAGGCAAAGGCAGCTGAATATCCGGAGCTGAAGGCCTTCACTGATTTTATCGCGGGTGCCAGTCGCGGCATAGTCCGCTAACTCTTATTCAACGTTACTAAGCTTAAATGGAGCCCGCGGGCTCCTTTTTTATGTCAGGAAGTACGCTTTTGCTGGCGCTGCGGTTGGCATCGCCCATATGATTGTTTTAAAGGCTTGAAGTATGCGCTATGCCCTGTGATAGAATCCCGTAATTATAAAAGATCTTAGCCAATGAATGAGACCTGCTTTGTCACAGCTTAATATCGCAATCATTGTCGGTGAGCATTCCGGCGATATCCTTGGTGCCGATTTAATCGAAGCGTTTCGCCAGCGCCACCCTGACGCAAACTTTTATGGTATCGGTGGTCCCAGGATGCAGGCGCTGGGTTTTAATGCCTTGTTTGATATGGAAGAGCTGGCAGTAATGGGGCTGGTCGAAGTCCTGGGTCGGCTGCCACGGTTAATGCAGGTAAAGCGGGAAATTGTCGCTGCCTTATTAAAAAGCCAGCCAGATGTGTTTGTTGGTATAGACGCACCGGATTTTAACCTGCGGGTAGAGCGGGATTTGAAGCAAGCCGGAATTAAAACCGTGCACTATGTCAGCCCGTCAGTTTGGGCCTGGCGTCATAAACGAATTTTTAAAATTGCCGAAGCTACCAATCTGGTACTGTCATTATTACCTTTCGAAAAAGCGTTTTACGATAAATATCAGGTACCCTGTACTTTTGTGGGCCATACCATGGCCGATAGTATGCCGCTGGTTGTCGACAAAACGGAGCAAAAAGCTGTACTGGGGCTCGACCCCAACCGACCTGTACTGGCACTCATGCCGGGTAGCCGGAGTAATGAAATAAAATTACTGGCGCCGGATTTTTTAGCTGCCGCCAGTTTGCTACAGCAGCAGCAACCAGAACTGCAACTTGTTGCTAATATGGTTACTGAGCAAAAGGCAGCACAGTTTGCCCAGATAACCCAGCAATGCGCACCCGATCTGGCTATCACCGTGTTTACCGGTCAGGCTCGCCAGGTATTGCTGGCGGCTGATGCGACCTTTATTACCTCTGGTACGGCGACCCTGGAAGCAATGCTGGCTAAATGTTTGATGGTGGTGGCGTACCGGGCGAACTGGTTAACCTATCAGATTGGCCGGCGCCTGGTTAAGCTGGAACATTTCAGTTTGCCCAATTTACTGGCCGGGCGGGCTATGGTGCCGGAGCTGTTGCAACATCAGGTGACACCTGCGGCGCTGGTCGCAGCGATGGCGCCGATGTTGCAAACAGATAACAGCAAGTTGCTTGCCGACTACCGGGCTATTCATCAACAAATAAAATGTGACGCCAGCGCTCGTGCTGCGGAGGCGATCTTGGAGGTAGTGCGTTCTGATGCTATGGCATAGACCAGATGTACAATTATTGTGTGGTGTGGACGAGGTCGGCCGTGGCCCACTGGTGGGCGCTGTAGTAACGGCTGCGGTTATTCTTGATCCTGCAAGGCCAATAGTGGGCCTGACTGACTCAAAAAAGCTCAGTGAGCTCAAACGTGAAGCGTTGGCTGAGCAGATAAAACAGCACGCCCTCTGCTGGGCGCTGGGCCGGGCAGAACCCGCTGAAATAGACCAGCTCAACATACTGCATGCCACCATGTTAGCCATGCAACGCGCTGTTGCAGCGTTAACGATCCAGCCTGAGTGGGTAATGATTGATGGTAACCGCTGCCCCGAATTGCCAATGCCGGCTACCGCCGTAGTAAAAGGCGACAGTCTGGTGCCGGAAATCAGTGCTGCATCCATTCTGGCGAAAGTGGCCAGGGATGCGGAAATGGCGGAATTGGCCGGGCGCTACCCGCAATTTGGCTTTGCTGCCCACAAAGGTTACCCCACAGCACAACATCTGGCCGCAATCAGCGAGCATGGTATTTTAGCTGAGCATCGGCGCAGCTTTAAACCGGTGCGCTTAATAGCTGAGCAAATGCGCTGATGAGTAATCCTGCTTTTATTCACCTGCGGGTTCACAGCGATTTTTCGATGATCGATGGTGTGGCCAAGGTTAAGCCTATTGTTAAAGCGGCGGCCGCAGCACAGATGCCGGCACTGGCGCTAACCGATCAAATGAACTTTTGTGGTTTGGTCCGGTTTTACAGTGCCGCCCACGACGCCGGTATTAAGCCGTTGGTTGGCGTTGACTGCTGGGTGCAGCATCCTTTGCTGGGTAATGAAAGTGCCCGTTTACTGTTATTGGCGATGGACAATGTCGGTTATCAGAACCTGACCCTGTTAATTTCCAAAGCTTATTTACGGGGACATGTTGCCGGTAAGCCGCAGCTGGATCATCAATGGCTGGCCGAGTATAACAGTGGCCTGATTGTACTGTCAGGTGGTAAGGACGGGCCGCTTGGTAAAGCGCTGGTAAAAGAGAACCCACAGTCGGTAACGGAATTGGTCAGCTTTTACCAGCAGTATTTTCCGGACAGGTTTTATCTTGAGCTGATTCGTACCAACCGACCAGACGAAGAGCGCTATATTCAAAAAGCCGTCTTATTAGCCGAACAGCATCAATTGCCAGTTGTTGCCACCAACGAAGTGGTATTTTTGCAAGCCAGTGATTATCCGGCCCATGAAATTCGGGTAGCCATTCATGATGGTTTTACCCTGGATGATAAACGGCGGCCTAAAAATTACTCTGAACAGCAGTACCTGCGAACTGAACAGGAAATGCTCGACTTATTTGCTGATATTCCGGAGGCGCTGCAAAACAGCGTTGAAATTGCCCGGCGTTGTAATGTTACCATCAGACTTGGTGAGTACTTTTTGCCAGCCTTTCCTACCGGTGGCATGTCTGACGGTGATTTCCTGGTATTGAAGTCACAGGAGGGGCTGGAGCAGCGGCTGTTACAGTTATTTCCGGACGAAGCAGAGCGTGTGGCCAAACGGCCACCCTATGATGAGCGCTTGCAGATAGAACTTGATGTCATTAACCAGATGGGTTTTCCGGGTTACTTTCTGGTAGTAATGGAATTTATTCAGTGGAGTAAAGATAACGATATTCCGGTGGGCCCTGGCCGGGGGTCGGGTGCCGGCTCACTGGTAGCCTATGCCCTGAAGATCACCGATTTAGATCCGCTGGAATTTGATTTGCTGTTTGAACGGTTTTTGAATCCGGAGCGGGTATCGATGCCCGATTTTGACGTCGATTTCTGTATGGATCGACGCGACGAGGTAATAGACCACGTTGCTGACATGTATGGCCGGGAAGCAGTATCGCAAATTATTACTTTTGGTACCATGGCCGCTAAGGCGGTTATCCGCGATGTCGGCCGGGTGCTCGGCCACTCCTATGGCTTTGTTGACCGGATTTCTAAACTGATCCCGCCCACCCCGGGTATGACTCTGGAACAAGCCTTTAAAGAAGAGCCACGTTTACCCGAGCTGTACGCGCAGGACCAGGAAGTTAAAGACTTAATTGATATGGCGCGCCAGCTGGAAGGCGTTACCCGCAACGCCGGCAAGCATGCCGGTGGTGTGGTGATCGCCCCCACCAAAATTACCGACTTTTCGCCATTATATTGTGATGATGAAGGTAATAATCCGGTTACCCAGTTTGATAAAAACGATGTGGAGTACGCCGGTTTAGTCAAGTTCGACTTTCTCGGTTTACGTACTCTTACCATTTTGCAGTGGGCGGTCAATATGGCCAACAGCCGGTTGCAGAAAGAGGGTCGCAAGCCGGTTGATATTAACAGTATTCCACTGGTTGATAAGCGCAGTTTCGATTTACTGCAGCGCGCCGATACCACAGCGGTATTTCAGCTGGAATCGCGCGGTATGAAAGACTTAATCCGCCGCCTGCAACCTGACTGTTTCGAAGACATGATAGCCCTGGTAGCGCTGTTCCGGCCGGGGCCGCTGCAGTCAGGTATGGTTGATAACTTTATTGACCGCAAACGGGGCCGCGAAGAAATATCATATCCTGATGCCACCTGGCAGCATGAGTCACTAAAGCCAATTCTGGAGCCTACCTACGGCATTATTCTGTATCAGGAACAGGTAATGCAGATTGCTCAGGTGTTGTCCGGATACTCGCTTGGCGGCGCTGACTTACTGCGCCGGGCCATGGGTAAGAAAAAACCAGAAGAAATGGCCAAGCAGCGCGATGCGTTTCAGGAAGGCGCGGCGAAAAATGGTATTGACCCTGAGCTGGCGATTAAAATATTCGACCTGGTAGAGAAGTTTGCCGGTTACGGCTTTAACAAGTCGCACTCTGCCGCCTATGCGCTGGTGTCGTATCAGACGTTGTGGATGAAGGCACACTTTCCGGCCGAGTTTATGGCCGCGGTAATGTCGGCCGATATGGATAATACCGATAAAATCGTGACCCTGGTGGACGAGTGTGAGCGGATGAAACTTAAACTGAACCCGCCTGATGTGAACAGTGGCCAGTATAAGTTTACCGTCAACGAGCAGGGCCATATTGTCTATGGTATCGGGGCGATAAAAGGCGTGGGTGAGAGCCCGATAGACGCTATTATTGAAGCGCGCAGCGAATACGGCAGCTTTACTGATCTGTTCGACTTTTGCGCTAAAGTTGATTTAAAACGCTTAAATCGCCGGGTGATGGAAAAATTAATTTTATCCGGTGCGATGGACCAGTTGGGGCCGCATCGGGCAGCCTTGATGGCCAGCCTGGAAGAGGCCATGAAAAAAGCCGAGCAGCATGCTAAAGCGCAGGCAGTCGGCCAGGATGACTTATTTGGCTTGTTGAATCCGGAACCCGAGCAGTCAGCAGCGGCATTTAAGCAAGTGCCTGAATGGCCGGACGAAGTCTGGCTGGATGGAGAGCGCGAAACACTGGGGCTGTATTTAACCGGCCACCCGATTAACCGTTACGCTGATGAAATTCGACACTACGTTTCGTGTCGTTTAGTCGAGTTGCAGCCGACGAAAAAAGATCAGAGCGTGCAGGTTGCCGGCTTAGTTGTGTCAGTGCGGGTCATGATTAACAAAAAAGGCCGGCGCTGGGCTATTGTTACGCTGGATGATAAATCCGCCCGTTTAGATGTACGCTTTTTCCCGGAACAGTTGGAAACCTTTGAGGAATTGCTGCAAAAAGATCGTATCCTGGTCGTCACCGGACAGGTCAGCTTTGATGATTTTAATGGTGGCCTTACAATGTCGGGCCGCGATGTCAGCGAAATAACAGCAGTACGTGAAAAATCGCTGAAATCTTTGAATATCACTGTACAATCGCCGCAAATAGACCACAATTACCTGCAAAGATTGCAGCAGGTACTGGATGAATTTAAAGCCGGCACGGTACCCGTTACTATCAGGTACCAACGAGAGGAAGGGCAGGTAACACTGCAGTTAGGGACAGCCTGGTGGGTGACGCCCGCCGACGCTTTGTTGCATCAGTTAAAACAATTAGCAACAATAGAACTGGAATTTAATTAATTAGGTAGTGATAGTCGATGATGCTGAATTATTTAGAGTTTGAGCAGCCGATTGCTGAACTTGAAGCAAAAATAGACGAATTGCGTAACGTCAGTCGCAATGGCGACTACGATCTTGGTTTAGAAGAAGAGATCAACAAACTAAAAGAAAAAAGTCTGGGTTTAACCAAGAAGATATTTTCTGAGCTGGGTGCCTGGCAGGTCGCACAAATGGCCCGTCATCCGCGCCGCCCTTATACCCTGGATTATCTGAAACTGATATTTACTGACTTTGATGAACTGGCCGGTGATCGCACCTATGCCAACGATAACGCTATTGTCGCAGGCACTGCGCGGATAGGCGAGCATGCCGTGATGGTTATTGGTCACCAGAAAGGCCGGGATACCCGCGAAAAAATCCGCCGTAATTTTGGTATGCCACGGCCAGAAGGGTATCGTAAAGCGCTGCGGCTGATGGAAATGGCAGAGCGTTTTAACATGCCGATCATCACCTTTATCGACACCCCTGGCGCTTACCCCGGCATTGGTGCAGAAGAGCGGGGTCAGTCTGAAGCAATAGCCCGTAACCTGAAAGTGATGGCTGGTTTAAAAGTACCGGTAATTTGTACTGTCATTGGCGAGGGCGGCTCAGGTGGTGCTCTGGCAATTGGCGTGGGTGACCGGGTCAATATGCTGCAATTCAGTACCTATTCGGTTATTTCACCGGAAGGCTGTGCGTCAATTCTGTGGAAAAGCGCGGAGAAAGCCCCGCTGGCCGCTGATGCCATGGGCATTACCGCTGAGCGGTTAAAAGAACTGGATTTAATTGATGCGGTAATTCCGGAGCCACTTGGCGGCGCTCACCGCGCTCCGGAGCAAATGGCCCAAACCCTGAAGAAAGCACTGCTGAAAGATTTGGAAAAGCTGCAGCAACTGGACACCAAAACCCTACTGGATAACCGCTATAAACGCTTAATGTCATTTGGTTATTGTTAATTCAGTCAGAAGCATCAGAAAACCAGCGCTTGTCGCTGGTTTTTTTATCAGGATAATAAACGGTAAGACCAGCGACCACGTTAATCAATGACCAACCATGGCAATGAACAATGGCAATTATTAATGCAACAGAACTTGCGGCAACCCTTGATGCCCATGGTATCGCTGAAGCGGTGTTGGCGCTCAGTGGCGGTCTTGATTCAATGGTACTGCTCGAATTATTGTACCAGGCCCGGCAGCTGCACTCATTCAAGCTAAAGGCAATTTATGTCAACCATGGCCTTAATCCCGACGCCCCCAGCTGGGCAGAGCACTGTGCCAACGCCTGTGCAGCTCGCGAAATTGAGTTTGTCAGCCTGAACGTTACCATCAGTGGTTCTGGTAATATTGAGGCCGCAGCCCGCGAGGCACGTTATCAGGCAATGGTGCCTTTTGTCGGGGCAGCAGATACTGCACTGCTAACCGCTCACCATGCCGATGATCAGCTGGAGACGCTGATACTGGCCTTAAAACGCGGGGCTGGGGTCGCCGGGCTAAGTGGTATGGCGCCGCAACGGCCTTTTGCCGCTGGCATGCTGTTAAGGCCACTGTTGAACTGCAGCCGGCAGCACATTCTGGCGTTTGCCCGTCAGCATCAGCTGCAGTGGGTGGAAGATAGCAGCAACACGGATAACCGCTTTGACCGTAATTATATTCGCAATGTCATTACGCCTTCACTAACCGGGCGCTGGCCGGCTTTTACTGCTACGGCGCTTCGCAGCATGCAGCATCTGGCTGAGCAGCAGCAACTATCTGATCATTTCACCGAGCGGGCACTGTTACGTTGTGCCGAAGATAACCAGCTTAAGTTAGACGCATTACAGCAGCAATTGCCGCTCCTGCAGGATTTAGTGATCCGCCGCTGGCTGGCCCGGTTTCAGTTAAACCCATCACGCCAATGGCTGCAAACCCTGAAACAACAAGTTATTGACGCCAATGTCGATGCGCAGCCGTTGCTGGTGCTTGGCGACTATCAGTTAAGGCGTTATCAACAGCGGCTGTATATTGTGCAGGAAAACCCGGTTCCGGCAATTTCTTGCCGGCTGCCTTGGCAAATGCAGCATACGCTCGCTTTACCGGCAGGTCTTGGCGAGTTGACGGTGCTGAATGAGCCCGGACCAGGGCGACTGGCAATGGTTCGTACTGAGGTAGACGTGGTGTTTGGCCAACTGAGTTTGCTGTTTAAGCCAGCGGACCAGTCTCAGCACAAGCCGCTGAAGCAGTGGTTTAAGCTATGGCAGCTGCCGCCCTGGCAACGGGGTCAGATCCCGCTGCTGTTGGCTGGCGATAAACTGCTTGCTGTTGCCGGTTATGCCAGCGCAGTTAGCAATTCACAGGCGGACTGCTGGCTTGACTGGTCGCGAAGCTGACGGTCGACCCACCATTTAATGCCTCCCGGCCTGTCTGGCGTAAACTGGCTTTGCCAGAGGCTTTGGCTTCATACAACGCCCGATCAGCGGCTGCAAAGAATTGTTCGGCCGCCTGTAGCGGTTGCAGGTATGCCAGGCCGGCACTGGCACTGATGCCATACTGGCTGCACTTATGATGCTGATTAATGGCTTTTAGTAGGCGACGAGCGACTAAATCGGCGCTGTCTGCATCGTCGTCAGCCAGGATAACTGCAAATTCATCACCACCAAACCGAAACAGGCTGTCGGTTTGTCTCAAGGCATCGCGCATACAATCAGCGACAACAATCAGCAGCTCATCCCCCATGGCATGGCCGTAACTATCATTAAGTTGCTTAAAATTATCCAAATCTAACAGTAACAGGGCGCAGGGCTGTTGCCGGCGGCGGGCTAACTGAATTGCTTTGGTAAAGCTGTCGTCAAAAAATCGACGATTACCCAATGCTGTTAACGGATCTTTCAGTGCCATTTGCTGCAGGCGGGCGACCACTAAGGCATTGCGCAGCGCAAAAAGCCATTCACTTTCCAGTAAGACCAGCTCACGTTGCTGCATTGGACTGAATGGCTGGTCGCTATGATAGTGCACCTCAGCCAGGCACTGCTGATTAAGGACCAGCAGACTTTTGTAGGCATGGCTACTGTTAGCTGAACCAGCAGCACTATGCTCACCAAAAGCGGTATTCAGCCGAATGCCTGTGATGCTGAGCAAGCGTCCGACATACATTGAAAAGATGTCCAGTTGTTGCTGAATATCCAGGCTGGTTTGCAGCTGGCTGGTCAGAGTCTGTTCGCTGCAGTCGGGCACGCTGTCAGCTTGCTGACAACGATTTAACGCGGCATAACTGGGCGCAACATCAAGCGCTAATTCCCGGGTCATTATACAGTCCATTACCAGTCCTTCTTAAACGGTTATGGCAGGTTAAAGCAATATTCAAGCCAAATGTTAAATGTGTTTAATTTCAGACTGTTACTGCTTTTGAAAATGACAAAGTCAAGCTATTGACGTGGTTTAACTTTCCCCGGCGGCAAGAAACTGCACAATTTGGTCCATCTGCTTACAGCCATCGTCGAAACCCAGCTCAATTAGCCGGCGGGTATATTTTTGTTCAAACAGTAAATAGCTGGCCAGGCTGGAATCGGAATGCTGCCTGATCCCAAGGCCTCGGAGTAAAGTGCGGACCGCCAGCGGTAAGCACAGGTAATATTCGCTGGCCAGCAAATTAAAATTCTGGCTGGGGTTGATCAGCAGGCTTTGCACTGGTTTAAGTTCAGTTTCGATGTTATTGGCATGCAGGGTTTCAACCGTTTTATTAATCCGCTGCATCCGCTCCAGATCAGAATTGAGAGTATCGGTAAAAATCGTATCTAACAGGTGTCCGGCCACGGTTGCCAAATCCGGATGATGCAGACTACGCCCGCTGGCTTCTTCTTTGCGCGGATCTTCAACGCCGATTATCAGAATTTTATCTGCGCCCAGATGAATGGGGGCACTCAGTGGCGCCAGCTGGTTAACTGAACCATCACCGAAATACTGCTGATGAATTCGGACCGACGGAAATATTATCGGAATAGCCGCCGACGCCATCAGATGGTGCACGCCAAGCAGGGTGCGCTGGCCGCACCGTTTTGCCCGCCGCCATTCTTCAGCATGATCTGACTGGAAAAAAGTGATGGAATCACCGTTATTGTAGCAGGAGGAGGTAACAGAGAAGCTCGACAGGTAGCCGCCCATAATATTGCGGTCTATCCGCTGCAGATCAAGGATCCGGCCCAGCAATTGCTTCAACGGTTTATTATCAAATACACTGACCGGCTTTTTGTTGGCGTAATCTGCCTGAAAGGCACCGAACACATTTTGCATTAAATGCCAGAATACCCTGGGGTAGTCGGAGTAATACACCTGATTGGTATGAAAATGACGCCAGACCGATTCAATTTTTTTAACGCCTAAATGAAAGCAAGAGGCATAGCACGCAATACCGGCGCCATTAATAGCGCCGGCAGAGGTACCACTGATAATATCAAACGGGGCGGGGCTGGTTCTGGGATAATGCTGAGCTATCGCCTTAAGTACCCCGACCTGATAAGCGGCGCGGGCGCCACCACCGGTCAGTAACAAGGCAGTTTTTTTTCCGTTAAGCGGTCGTTGTCGTACCATAGTAATATTGAACTTTTCTGCAATTTAGCGCTCTCTGTTGCTATATTGCAGTATATCTATGCCACTAACAAGGAGACACTTATGACCGCGCAACCATCAGGCAGCGGGCAGCAGCTTTTTTATGCAGGTATTGCAGCAGTCGTTATTGTCATTTTACTGGCGTTGTGGATGCTATTTAAACCGGGCGCTGAACCTGAGCAGGAAATGGTCCCGCCAACTCCACTTCCAGCCCGTGCAGAAATTATTGATGAACAGCCGTTACCACCGCCGGTAACTGAAACAGAACCTGAGGTGGCAGCTGATGCAGAAGTCGAGGTTGAGTCAGAGCAAACCATGGCGCAGCCCACTGAAGAGCCGCTACCAGCTTTAGAAAATTCTGATCCGGTGTTAAAGCAGGAAGTGTTAAAAATTGACTGGCAGCCAGGGCTGGCAGCGTTAATCAATACTGAACAAATGGTGCGAAATCTGGTGGTGACAGTAGATAATCTGGCTCAGCGACAATTAGTTGCCAATCATCCAGTGGTGGTCCCGCTTGATCAGCCGTTTATTGCAACGCCAGAGAACAATGGCCAGTCGTATCAAATCGACCCGGCCAGTTATCAGCGGTATGAGCCTTATGTGCGTTTGCTTGAAAATTCAGAGCCTGAGCAAATGCTGCAAGTGCTGGAGCGTTATCGGCCGCTGTTTGAACAAGCTTTTGGCGAGCTGGGCTATCCGGAACTGAGCTTTGAGCAACGTTTGCAGCAAGCGTTACAGCAGTTTCTGGCTATTGAACCAAATACAGCAGACACCACCCTGGTGCGTAAGTCAGTGGCCTACACCTATGCTGATCCTGCGGTAGAGGAGCGCAGCGATCTTGAGAAACAGATTATTCGACTCGGACCGGACAACCATCAGCGCTTACGTGCAGTTGCGCAAAAGTATCTGGCTTTACTGGAAGAGCAGACGGACTGAGCAAGTTACTGCTGCTTAAAGTTTAGCCACTAGAGCATTGTTGAGGTTAAATTACTTGAAACCGGGCAGGCCATTGCGCATAATGCGGGCCTGTCGCTCTGGTGCAACCGGTGCGGCACTCAATGGTAACTCCATTGGTCCTCTCGCAATGCTAGTAGGTTAACCTGGTCAGGTCCGGAAGGAAGCAGCCACAGCTTATGATGCAGGTGCCGGGATGTGGCTGGTGGAGTTGCCACCCACTCTGCACTTTTTCTGAAAATCCGCTCTGACAATATCCAGTGCCGCCAACACATCGTGGTCAGATAACTGCTGTTGTTCAAGCAGCATAATCAAATCTACCGCCAGCTTGACATGCACGGGTGCGCTGGCCAAACCGGCACTGCTATGTTGGGTAGCGTCTGAGCCTGACATCACTTATTGTCATCCAGAAATTGTCGGGCCCGGCTGACGGCTTCCTTCACTTTCATTTGCATTTCAAAGCGTTCACTTTGCGGCAGGTAAAACGACATATCTACTTCATAGCGGATATAACGGGGTGGCAGCAGGTTAAGTGATATACAGCATAAATCGGCCAGATATTCGCTGTCTTTGCTGCTGTCGAGCGCTAATTCAACGATATGGTCCAGTAGCAGTTTTTCATAATAGTTATGAATGTCATCGTCCAGCTTCATTGTTGCCTCGTCAGTTTCAGAATGTCGATATTCAGCATAATCAGCTTAGCAGCAAAAGGCCATAGAAAGATTGAGTTAACGAAGCGGGCTGTTACAATGCCGTGGTCTGACACAGCGGAATTCTCTTATGCAAAAAAACACCACACCCTGTTACTACGGCGATTACCTGCAGCTGGATAAAATACTCACTGCGCAGGCGCCTGAAAGCGCCAAATACGCCAACGAAGCCCATGATGAAACCTTATTTATTGTCGTGCATCAGGTGTATGAATTGTGGTTTAAGCAAATTCTGCATGAGCTAAAAGCGGTAATGGCGGTATTTGCTGAAGCAGAAGTTAAAGATCAGCAGTTAACCGGCATAGTCCATAAGCTGAAACGGGTAATTAGTATTCAGCAATTGCTGAATCAGCAAATTGCGGTGATGGAAACGATGACACCGCAGGATTTTATGTCGTTCCGCGATTATCTGGTGCCGGCCTCAGGGTTTCAGAGTGTCCAGTTTAAAATGCTGGAAATCGGTTTGGGTCTGAAAAGTGAATATCGCATCGACTTTGATAAAAACTCATTTTACAGCCGGTTAAATGAGAAAGACCGGCGTTTTTTAGAGGCCCTGGAAACAGAACCCAGTTTATTCGAACGCATAGAGAAATGGCTGGAGCGGATGCCATTTTTACAGCTCGACGATTTCAGCTTCTGGCAGATGTATCACAATGCCACTGAGCAAATGCTGGATGACGATGCCAGCACCGTCTCCGGAATAGTACAGATAGCAGAGCAGGAGCGTGAATTGCAATTGGCAGAGATTGCACGTACCCGGGCTAAATTTGCCGCCTTGCTGGACAAAGATAAATATCAGGAGCTGCAAAACCAGGGTAGTTTCCGGCTAAGTCAGCGTGCCATGCTCTCGGCTTTGTTTATTAGCCTGTATCAGGAAGAGCCGGTATTTAACTTGCCGTTTCAACTGCTGACCTGCCTGACAGAGATTGATGAAAACCTGACGATCTGGCGCTACAAGCACGCTATGATGGTACAACGAATGCTTGGAACTAAAATAGGTACGGGTGGCTCGTCTGGCCATGATTACTTAAAGCGTACAACAGAAAAGAACCGGATCTTTACTGACTTATTTAATATGGCAACGTTTTTATTGCCCAAATCTGAGTTGCCGGTATTGCCGGAACCAGTAAAACGCAAGCTAGGTTTCTATTTCGGGCCAGAGCGATAAACCAGCAACGCTAAACGCAGCCTTAAACAATTGCAAATGCAGTTGGGTTAAGGCTGCTACATCCCGCTGATAACCACCGCCAATCACCGCAGCTACCGGGATATTACGGTTACGACAGGCAGTCAGTACCTGCAAATCCCGTTGATAAATCGCCTCTGTGGATATGTCCAGCAACCCCAGTTCATCTTGCTGATGAATATCCACCCCGGCATCGTACAGCACCAGTTCCGGCTGATGCCAGTTCAGCAAACATTCCAGGCTCTGGCTTACTGTTTCCAAATACTCGGTATCACTGCACTGTTTAGCCAGACCAATATCCCAGTCTGAGTTGATTTTACGGGCCGGAAAGTTTTTCTCGCAATGTATAGACGCGGTAATAATAGCCGGCTCGGTCGCAAAAATACCAGCAGTGCCATCGCCCTGATGCACATCCAGATCAAAAATCAGAATTTTGCCCACACCGCGGCTCACCATACTTTGGGCGGTAAACGCCAGGTCGTTAAATACACAAAAGCCAGCACCTTCACTACGCCTGGCATGATGATAACCCCCGCTTAAATGCAGGCCAATGCCATGGCTTAGTGCCAGCTCGGCAGCTAACCGGGTGCCAGCAACGGATACCAGAGAACGGTCAACCAGTTGCTGCGACCACGGAAAACCGATGCGGCGCATGGCTTGGGTTGTTATCGAGCCGTTGCAAATACTGTTGATATAGTCGTTATCGTGGATGTTTGTCAGTTCAGTGGCGACGATGGGTTCAGGCGTCCAGAAAGCTTCCGGAGATATTCCTGCGAACAACAATGCCTGGTACAAGGCCTGATATTTGGTAATTGGGTAGCGATGGCGCTCTGGCAGGCTGAGCGCACTGTAGCATGGGTGGTAGACCAGGCCTGGTGCTACGGTCGCCATCAGGGTACTTGGCGCTCGTGCTGCAAAATAGCCTGCTCAACGTCGCTGATGGCTTTGCGGCAGCGGCCCAGCCTGGCATGCAAAGCCAAAACACGATTGGTATTGCCGTCGCTGCTGTAACGTTCAGCCTGCTCTATCATGTCCAGTAACCTGCGCTCAAATTGCTGAAAATCGCTTAACTGCTGGTATAGGTCGACTGTGCCCGCCTTACTGACAACCGGTTTGTCGGTCTGCACCCGGTTGATTTTGATACTACGTTGAAACTTGCTGCGGGTTTGCTGGTTGCTGAACGCCCGGGTTAGCGCATCAACCTGAGCGGCTAAATGCTTGGCTAGGCGTTGCTGGCTGGCCGCTGACAGCGGTGGCTGATTGTCTGTCAGCCGTTGCAGGTTGCGCCTGGCATCAGCAACGTAGTCTGCTAAGTCGGGTGAGTGACAGCTAAACAGGCCACTTTCAAACCAGTCTTGTGGTTTACCGGGTTGGCGCATGCTGTCAATTGTGCATGCCCGCTGATATAACTCATTTAGCTGACTCGCCAGTAAATGCAGGGCACTCATGTATTACTCCAGGCTTGCCAGGCTAAGCGCAGGGCAATAGCGATGACCACGCTGATAAACACCGGCCGGATAAACTTGCTGCCAAAGCGAATAGCACTATGGGCGCCCAGAAATGCGCCCAGCATCAGACACAACCCCATGGCAATGCCCAGTACATAATTAACATGACCCAGCGCCATAAAGGCCACCAGCGAGAAACCATTGCTGATAAAATTCATTGTCCTGGCTACGCCACTGGTCAGCAACAGATTAATTTTGTACATGGCCATACTTGAGACCATCCAGAAAGCGCCGGTACCGGGACCGGCCACGCCATCATAAAAACCCAGCGTTAACCCCTGCAGGCGTTGCTGCCAAAAAAGCTTGCTGTTTTGTGCAGGCAGCTGCAGCCGGTCATCCGGTTGGATCCGGTTGAACAAGGTATAAATAGCCGCCAGCAATATCAGTATCGGTAATAGCTTTTCCAGCAGCGACGTGCTTAATTGATCCACCACCAGAGTGCCCAGTAAGGCGCCGATTGCGGTATAACCCAGGCTGCGCCGCCAATAGCGTGGGTTAAACAGCCGCTTGCGGTAGTAGGTTAGTGAGGCCGTAAGTGAGCCAAAGGTTGCCGCCAGCTTGTTGGTACCCAGCACCAGGTGGGGCGGCAAACCCGCTGTCAGTAATGCCGGTACCGTCAGTAAGCCCCCGCCGCCGGCGATGGCATCGATATAACCCGCAATAAACGCTACCGCGCAGAGGATCAGCAGTAAGTCAGTGGGAGGCAGCAGTTCAATCAGCACCTGGCGTTATCCTGTTATTTCCAGCTTTTGCTCAACTGGGTTGTTGTTAATAATGTCGTTAATAATCAATCTGGCGTTTAAAGGGTGGCAGGGTATCCAGCATCGCTTTACCATATGATTTGGTTACCAGCCGCCGATCCAGGATGATGATCCTGCCCTGGTCCTGTTCCTGGCGCAGCAGTCTACCACAAGCCTGTACCAGTTTCCTCGCGGTGGCGGGAACAGCCAGTTGCACAAACGGATTACCGCCTTTGCGGGTAACTGCTTCGCTCATTGCTGCTTCCAACGGCGATGTTGGCACCGCAAAAGGGAGTTTGGTGATAACCAGGTTAGTAAGCAGTTTGCCCGGTAAATCCAGCCCCTCTGAGAAACTCTGGGTGCCAAACAAAATACTGGTTTTATTATGCTGGCAGTTGTCATTATGCAGACTGAGCAAAGCCTGACGTGAGGCTTCACCTTGCACCAACAATGATAAATCTTTTTTTCTGAGCGCCTCTGCAACTTGTTGCATTTGCCAATATGACGCAAACAACACCAGACTGGCTTGCTGTTTGGGTAGGTAGCCTGGCAGTATACTTATCAGCTCGTCGGTATAAGCATTAGCTGTCGGTTCGTTTTGCATTTTGGGCAGGATAATGACGCCGTTTTGCTGATAGGCAAAAGGCGAGTCAACTCTGACAGTTTGTAGCCCGGGGTGGGCGGTTAAACCAAGCTCATACTTTATGTGGTCAAATGAATTTAATACGGTCAGGGTGGCGGAGCATAAAATGCAGGCGTAGGCCTGAGAGAACAACATTTGCTCCAGGGTATTGGCAACACTGAGCGGGCAGGCATGGGCAGTCAGCTGCTGGTCATCCTTAACCACCCAGCGCGCCTGGTACGCCGGCTCAGGCTGCGGCTGCGCATACAATTGCCACAAAGCTTGCTGTTGCTCCAACTTTTGCGCCAGCTGGCTCAGCTCCTGCAGGAGTTTACTCTGATTTTTACGTTTAGCCGGGGTTAATGCAACCTCACCAACCGCGGCACTTATTTTATCAAGTAACGCCAGGGTTTTCTGGGCACAACGGGCAATAGGTTCAGCTTGTTGCTGCCATAATTTGGGCAGCGCGGCGTGTGCAAAGCGGTAATCCGGTTGATCGGGTCCGGTAAACCAGCGGCTTTGCCATTCGGGCAGGCTGCGTTCCACGGGCTTTAGCAGGCTCAGCATTTCATTGCGACTGTCATCCAGCTTTAGCAGATCTTTTAAGCAGGTCTCAGGCAGGGTCTGGATTAACTGATTGACCAGCAGGCCTAGTTTATCCAGCCACAGCTGAGGTTGGCTTAACTGAGCAAAAGCAGCGAAATAATCGCGGCCACAAGCCGGCAAATGATGCGCCTCATCGATGACATAAATACAGTCTTCCGGGGCTGGCAGAATGGCGTTACCGCCCGCAAGGTCGGCCAGCAGCAAACTGTGGTTCACCACCAGTAACTGGGCATCACTTATTTCTGCCCGGGCCAGATGAAACGGGCAATGCTGGTGACGTTTATCATGTTTACTGCAGTGATATGGATCCGCGCTGATACTGTGCCACAATGTGTCGTCCACGGCTGTGGGCAGGGTGTCTTTATCGCCAAGCCAACTGCGCTGCTGCCAGGCTTGATAGAGGGTTTCCAGCAGGGCAACCTGACTACGCTCGCTACTAGTCAGTAAATCCGGCTGCACCAGTTGCTGCTTTAACCGCTCGATACAAGCATAGCGCGAGCGACCTTTCACCAGGTTGTATTCAAATTCAATACCACTGTGCTGGCGAAAGAATGGCAGGTCTTTGTTTATAAGTTGCTCTTGCAAGGCCACCGTTGCTGTTGCGATAACCAGTACTTTCTGCCGGGCCAATGCCACCGGCAGGGTCGCCAGTAAATAGGCCAGTGACTTACCGGTACCCGTGCCGGCTTCAACCAGACCTATCCGGTCATGCCGGTGATAGTGGCCGGCAACTATATTCGCCATTTCCGCAATCAGCTTATTCTGGCCCGGCCGGTTATGGTAATTTGGCAACGCGGTTTTTAACTGTTGCTGGGCGTCCCGGATTTGTTGTTTCAGCTTTTCAGAAAGCATTTGCTCAGTTGTCATGAATGGCCAGATTGCCTGTATAGACGTACAGTTTTCTAATTCTAACCAGCTAACATGGATTTAGCAAAGCGCTTGTTGCCTGTAAAACAGCGTCTTCCAGCGCAAAAAAATTGCATATCATGTTTATCTTGCTGAATTAGTTCGGTCAGGATAGAAAATGACATTCCGGTAAAACCAGCAGAGTGTAAATAATAAATTACGAATTTATGATTGCACTTGACCATTGCAAGCGATTAAAAGTATCAAATAACAGCAATGCGGGCGTAAATAGCCGGCCTATTAAGATATTTAAGGTTGTTTGGCGCCATTTTGGGGCAAAACTGCCCTGTTTGTCAGATTGCCTGAATTTTGTGCAAAACCCGCTGCTGACCGCTACCGGGCGAAATTGTTCAATAAAAGCTGTTGACCCTACCGAAAAATACCGTTTATTATCAGGACGCGACAAATCGGAGTAAATCCGAGATGAATGGAGTGCCAATTGCCTTTAAATATTGGTAACTGTTTAAAAATAGAATCACTAGCGAGATAGTGGTCCAGGGAGAAATACATGTATACGAATAATAAATTAAATAAAGCTGTGCGCTTAGCTATCGCCTTCGGCGCGGCTTCAGCTACCGCTTTCACTGCATCAGTAACGGCAGCGGAAGAAGATGAAACGGCCAAAGTTGAACGAATTGAAGTTACCGGTTCGCGTATTAAACGTACCGATTTAGAAGGTGCTCTGCCTGTAACAGTTATTGACCGTGAGGCAATTGAGTTATCAGGCGAAATTTCTGTAGCTGATTTAATCCGGAACACCACGTTCAACAGCGCTGGTTCTTTCCGCCCGCAATCTGGTAGCTCTGCTCAGGGCGTGAGCCAGGTTAACATGCGTGGCCTGGGTGCCAGCCGTACTCTGGTATTGGTGGATGGCCGTCGTTTAACGATGTCACCTTCAACCGGTTCATCACAGGATTTGAACTCTATCCCGATGGCGGCTGTTGAGCGTATTGAAATTCTGTCTGATGGTGCATCAGCGGTATACGGTTCAGACGCAATCGGCGGTGTAATCAACGTTATCACCCGTAAAGATTTCAGCGGTGTTGAAATTAGTGTTGGTGCTGGCCAGGTTAGCGTGCCTTCAGAAGGCGGCGACCGTGAGAACGGTTCAGTCGTATTTGGTTCTGCCAACGACACAACTCAGGTAATCGGTGGTGTTTCTTGGAACAAGCGCGAAATTATTTTCGAAAACGCGTTCCCATGGGTACAACCAGGTTCATCTGTTTATGGTAACAACTTTGTTGCCGGTAGCAACGCTGCCCGCCACTGGGGTAATGCCTTAGACGAAGATGGTAACGTATTATTAAACGAAGATGGTGACCCGGTTGCAGCTGGCGCGCCTATTATGTCGGTACCAGGCGGCTGTGGTGAAGATAACTTCAACACTATTTCAGTAACGACAAACCCGGATGGTACTACTGTTCGTCCGGACGGCGTAGTGAGCCCACGTTGTCAGTTTGACTTTAACGCGACTAATGCTAACGAAGCGTCAATTGGCAACGAGTCATTATTTGTTAAGTTAAATCATCAAATCAATGACGACTGGTCAGTATATGCTAACGCCAGCGTAGCAAAAACCACATCATTCGGTCGTTATGCACCAGCCCCGGATTCAAACGGTTTTTATGCTGGTTTAGCTACTCCGGTTGACAGCTACAACAACCCGACCAATCCAGACGCCTGGATGTACGATGCAAACAACCCGAATGCTGTTGCGTATGACCAGACTTTAGTAGGTCCAAACGTACCGGTGTTCTTCTATCACCGTTTTGCTGCCATGGGTAACCGTGACAACACTATCGACAACGAAAACGTTGATTTCCTGATTGGCTCTATGGGCCGGGTTGGCGAAATCGATATTGACTTTGGTGCCCGTCGTGTTCGCAACCAGACTGTTGGGTTAGGTGATGGCTACCTGGCAGCAACAACTGCCTGGGGTAATGTTAACAGCTTTAACCCTGGTTACTGTGCAGACGGCTCGTTTGACCCTGCAGGCTGTCGTTCAGGTTATGATATTCAAAACCCAAGCGACAACCCTGAAAGCGTGTTACAGGCCGGTGTGGTAACCACTGCCCGTAAATCACAGTTTGATATCAATGAATACTACGGTAGTGCTTCTTTCGACCTGTTCGAAATGGCCGGTGGTATCGCTCAGGGTTCAGTAGGTGTTGAGCGTCGTGAAGAAGTTTACTCTGATAAATATGACTCTCAGTCTGCTGCCGGTTTAGTAGGCGGTTCATCAGGTGCCTCAGCTGGCGGTGACCGTTCAGTTAACGCAGCGTTCTTCGAAACCTTACTGCCTGCAACTGATGACTTAGAAGTATCATTAGCGGGTCGTTTCGATAACTACTCAGATTATGGTTCAGACTTCTCACCAAAAGTGGGTTTACGTTATGAAGCGGCTGAAGGGTTATTGTTACGGGCGTCATATGGTTTAGGTTTCCGTGCGCCGTCACTGGATATCTTAACTCAGGCGACCTCGTTCTCAGCTGACTCAGTTGCTGATCCGGTGACTTGTGGCTTCCTGACCGGTGCAGCAGATGACCCATGTCAGATTAACGCGTTCTATATTGCTAACCCTGACTTAAGCTCAGAGTCATCAACTCAGTACGCCTTTGGTGCAGCTTATCAGTTTGACGACTGGTTATTTGTTAAGGCCGATTACTACAACATCGAAATTGAAGACCGGATCCGTCAGTTCACTTCTCAGGATTTAATTAACTTTGAAGATGAAGGCCGTGCTGCACCTGCTGGTTTAGGTGTGACTCGTGTGGACGGTATTATCACCCGGATCGATGCGGGTTATGGTAACGAAGGTACCCTGGAAACTTCTGGTGTGGATTTAAACATCCGTACTAACTTTGATTTCGGTAACGCTGGTCGTTTAATCAATAACCTGTATGTGTCACACATCATTGATTACACCACTGATGGTGGCCGTAATACCGTTAAAGATCCTGGCTTACCACAGCAGCGGATTAACCTGAACAACCAGTATGTGTTCGGTGATTTTGACTTCGCCTGGAATATCAACGTTATCGGTTCTCAGTACAACACCGTTACTGGTGGTGTACAGGAAGGCCATATTGCAACCTGGACTACCCATGACCTGCAGTTAACTTACAATGCACCTTGGAATGCCCGTATTTCTATCGGCGCCCAAAACGCGTTTGAGAAGTTACCAGAGTTCGGTACTTCAGCTGCAGCCCGTGGCTCACGTGATTACAACTTCAACTTGTATAATGCTTTCGGTCGTATCAGCTACATCCGGTACACTCAAAGCTTCTAATAAGTTAGAAAGTTAATACTAAAGGCAGGCTAACCCCTGCCTTTTTCTTTGGGAAAAAGATATGAGTTCAACAGCACACTGGGATAGTTACTGGCTGGGTAGCGGTAGCCTGAATAGCTTTGGGGAGGGAGAAGCCGCTAAAGGCTACGAAGGAGAATTGTTGGCGTTTTGGCATAACTGCTTTACGCAGTTGCCACAAGATGCCGTTGTGCTGGATGTGGGCACCGGCAATGGCGCTATAGCCATGGCGGCCAGAAAGTACTCTGACAGCCAGCAACATAATTACACCATTTATGGCACAGATGCAGCCAAAATAGAACCTTTGCGGGCGTTTGCCGCGAGCCCGGAAATCGCCGGATTATTACAGACAATTACATTTTACCCGGAGTGCAAAACTGAGGAATTACCCTTTGCCGATGCCTCGGTAGATCTGGTGACCAGTCAGTTTGCTTTTGAATATGCAGAGCGCACAGCGGCGTTAAACGAGTGTCTGCGGGTGTTGAAACCGGGTGGCCGTTTTACAGCAATTATGCATCATGCAGATTCAGACATTGCTAAGGACAGTGCAGCTGGCTTAGCGGTACTGACAGCCTTTTTACAGGACAGCAGCTTTTTCCAACAAGCGGCCATATTACTGAAGTGTATGGCAGAGCAAGCCCGGGCACCAGCTAAACCAGAGCTTGCAGAGCTAACCCAGCAGGCAAATCAGCAACTGTTAACTAATGCGCAGCAGATAAAATTGAAGGTGCCTGAGGACGTAATGCATTGGTATAACGACGTGATGGCCAGAGTCGCAAAACTGATCATAAATTTTTCCGTTGCCAGTATCAGTAACCTGGGTGTTGAACAGCAGAATTTAGCTGCTTTTTGTCAGCGCTTACGTGACCAGCAACTGGCAGCGATGCCGGCAGAAGGCGCGGCAACATTAAGACAGCAACTGACCAAAACCGGTGTGACTTATCAGTTGGCTGAATTAACAATAGAAAATCAATTATTTGGCTGGATATTAAAAATTCAGAAATAATTTGTAATGATTTTGCAGTTATCGTCAGTAGCGGGCTGTAGTACTATGCAGGAAAATAAATACAGGGGTGTAGTGTGAAAAAGTTTTTAGCTGTTTTTTTAGTTGTGTTGCTAGCTGGCATGCCGGTTGCGGCAAACGAGTTAATTCCGGTACGGCATTTCTTTGAGCATGCCAAGTTCAATAATATGAAGGTTTCGCCTGATGGCAAACACATTGCCTTTACTTTTCAAGAAGATACTGAAGTTAAACTGGCGGTAATGAAACTTAGTAATATGGCAGTCACCTCAAGTTTTGCTTTTGGCGAAAATATGCATGTCGTAAACTTTCACTGGGGTAATAAAAGCCGGGTACTGATGGAAGTGGCAGAAATTACCGGAAACCTGGTTAATATGAATGGTACAGCCGTAAATTTGTACGCTGCAAATATTGATGGTACCCGTCGCACAGAGTTATTCCGCACTGAACGGTCTAATTACACCATTTTGCATTTACTGCCAGACCAGCCAGATCGTATTTTAATTGGTAAACGTCATTACGCCGAGAAGAACGGCATGCGGGCTTTTACTATTGATATTAACCGGGCAAAAGAGCGTTATCTGGACGACCAGCCGCAGGGGGTAATTGCCGGCCTGATTGCAGACAACAGTGGCGTAATCCGAATTGGTATTGAGTATATTAAAGGTGATACCTTTGATGAAAATAAAACCGTTATTCACTACAAAAAAAATGATAGTTGGCAACAGCTCGATTTACCTTCGAAGCGTGCTAATCCAGACGTAAGACCTTTGGGCTTTTCAGCGGACAACAGCCGAGCTTATTTTTCATCAAACCATGATATGGCGCAGGATGATGTGGCGGGCGTGTTTGTCTACGACTTTAACACTTCTGAAGTGAGTTTGATTGCCCGGCATGCGTATTCGGATGTCGGTCGGGCTTTTTACAGCCATCAGGGGGACGTGCTTGCCATTGACTATATGGCAACTAATAACGAAGTTGAATTTATTAATCGCGAGCACCGGGATGCTAAATTGCTGGCCGGGTTACAAGCTGCGTTTCCTGGCCAGGCTGTCTCTATTACTTCTTTCGATCGGGCCGGTAAAACCGCGTTATTTCGGGTAAGCAGTGATGTTAACCCTGGTGAGTTTTATTTGTACGATACTGAAAATGGCCAGGCACGTTATCTTGCTTCTGCACTTGGTAAGCTGAAGAAAGAGCAATTACAGCCAATGCAGCAAATTAGCTTTACTGCGCGTGACGGCAAAGTGATCCGTGGTTTACTGACCTTACCTGACAATGCCGGTAAAAATTTACCGCTTATTGTTAATGTGCATGGTGGTCCATTTGGTCCATTCGACAGTTGGGGCTATAACAGTGAAGTACAGTATCTGGCTAACAGAGGCTACGCGGTGTTACAAATAAATTTCCGCGGTTCAGGTGGTTACGGCGATGATTTTCAGCGAGCGGGCCGTTTGCAATGGGGTCATGCCATGCAGGATGATGTTACCGATGGTACTTTGTGGGCTATAGAACAAGGTATTGCTGACAAAGAACGAATTTGCATTTACGGCGGCAGTTATGGTGGTTATGCTGCGCTATGGGGGGTAATTAAAGAGCCTGATTTATATAAATGCAGTGTTGGTTATGTTGGTGTTTATGATATGCCTTTATTTTTTAAGGGTGATGGCTCTGACGCCAGCCGGTCCGGGAGTATTGAGCAGTATATCAGCTCGCACGTTGGCGTGGGGGATGACTATATGCGTTCAATTTCACCTGTCCATCATGTAGATAAAATAAAAGCAGAGCTGTTTATCGTCCATGGGTCGAGAGACGTCCGGGTGCCAATTGTGCATGCTAATAATTTAAAAAAGGCGTTAGATGAAATTGGCAAGCCTTACGAGTGGTTGGTAAAAGAAGATGGCCATGGCTTTTTCAAAGTAGATCATCGGGTTGAGCTTTATAGCAAAATGGCTGAGTTTTTTGACAAGCATATTGGTAAGGTTGAATAAACCCCGTTGATAATTAACTGCTTACTACGACGTTACAATTATTAACATTTAAGGTTTGCAAGTTGCCAGGCGTTCCTATATGTTAAACCTAATGGAACGTACAACAGGGTTGGGAGAAATAATGTTAAAGATGAAATTGTTGGTTATCGGCCTTGCCGGCGTATTGGCGGCGGGCTGCAGCAGCACCGGGACCACTGATACTGCTGATAGTCGTGCCTCACGTAACTATGAATTTGAAGTCGTGGATGATAATGATAAAGTCACCCATATTTGTCGGAATGAGCGTGCTACCGGCAGCAACATTGGTCGGCGTAATTGCCGCACTGTTGAGCAAATTGAGTCTGATCGGGCAGAAGCACGTGCTGAGCTTGAACGGGCCCAGGGTTCTTTGGTTGAGCCACCGCCGGGTGGTTAACGTTCACTCTAAGAAAAAAACCACTGTTGCAGTGGTTTTTTTTATGTCTGAAATAAACTTGTCGCTATGGCTGTCGGAATTTAAAAAGGGAGCAGCAAAGTATTACTGCTGAAACGAACACAGTTAAGTGATAAATTGTGGTGTAAGCGTGAAAAGTAGTCAAAATTCCGGAGCGAACAGATTTGTACCTTAACAACCAATTTATAGTTATGCAGCGCGGTGGCCAGCTGATGCTCAGCCAGATTTCCGGCGTAACAAAACCTTTTCTGGTGCATGAACTGGACCTGCTGCTATTGTCATTTTTTCTGAAAGAGCACGACAAAACCGCAATTGGCTATGCCTTCGTCGCTGACGCTGTTGTAAAGAAAATGGCGCCACAGATCAAAGTTGAGGCTGTGCTAAATCGCATTCAGCAATTACACCAGGCCGGTATTTTAACTGATGATCCGGTTGAAATGAAGGCTGAGACCGCATTGGTTGATGCAGTGGTTGAAAAAGCAAAACTGGTGCCAGAAGTCTTATCGCCGGCGAAGCAGCCAGCAGAAAAGCAAGAACGGGTACCGGAATCGCTGTGTGTCAGCATTCACTTTGCTGCCCTGATAACGCCGCAAGGTTTTGCTGTCTGGTCGGCACAACAGCAACAGCTGATACCACTGTCAGCTAGCAGACTACTACTGTTACTGGCGTTTGCTGACGGCAAAACGCAAACCGAAGTTGTGAGTGATAAAGCTCGCCTTTTTGACAATGTACAGTTGCTATCTCAGGCCATCGATGAGCTTTACGCCCAGGGGCTGCTGCTAAAGCAAAAACGAATTGTGCACAGTAATGTCGACGACATTCCGGTATTTAAACCGGCATTAACTAAGCCAGGTGTAACAACTCGCTGGCAGGATATTAAGCCGGATGGCCGGATCCCGGTCTATTTTGTGCCACATATGGAGAATCACCTGCCTTTGGCATTAGGTGTGTTGTTTAGTGCGTTACAGCATTATCAAAATGGCATCTTGCTCGAACGTTTTGTATTAATTCCGATAAACTTTCTAACCCCGAATGATTTGCTCAACGGCCCTTACCGCCAGTTTGGGCCAGGGGTTTGGTTGTTCTCAAATTACATGTGGTCGGTAGATTTAAACCTGCAAATCAGCCAGGCAGTCAAGCAACATAATAGCAACAACCTCACCATACACGGCGGCCCCAGCACGCCCGATTACCCGCAGGCATGTAAAGATTTTATGCGCATTAATCTTTCCGTTGATATTGCGGTGCATGGTGAGGGGGAAGTGGCCATTGCCGAAATTTTTGAAACGATCTCCAAAAATATTGCCGGCGTTCCAGTTTTTGATGAATTTGCTCTGGCCAGCGTTACCGGCATTAGTTTTCGAAATAAGCTTAGCGAGGGCATAGTACACACAGCCGGCCGCACCCGGATGAAAGAGGTTGATATGATCCCTTCTCCTTACTTGTCCGGTTATTTTGATGGTTATGGTGGTAGGGTAGAGGCTGCCATCATTGAAACTAATCGCGGCTGCCCCTACGGCTGTACTTTTTGTGACTGGGGCTCTGCGACTAACCAGAAAGTTCGTAAATTTGATATGGAGCGGGTCAAACAGGAAATTGACTGGATAGGCCAGAACAACATTAAGGTGATGTGGATAGCTGATGCTAATTTTGGCCTGTATGAACGCGATATTGACATTGCCAGGCATATCGTTGCGGTTAAACAGCAATTTGGCTACCCGCATGAGGTGGTCGTAAATTACACCAAGAACTCGACACTGAAGTTGGTTGAAATTATTAAAATTTTCACCGAAGGCGGTATTATCAGCCAGGGTATTATTTCTATTCAGACCACAGATGAAGGTACCCTTGATGTCATAAACCGTAAAAATATCCGCACCGAGCGTTATGATGAGCTCACCCAGATCTTTGACGACTTAAAGCTACCGCTATCGACCGATCTGATGATTGGTTTACCAGGAATTACTGTTGCAGCCTTTGACAACGATTTACAGCGCTATATTGATATGGATGTGTCAGTAAAGGCCTATCCAACCCAATTACTGCCTAACAGCCCAATGGCTGACCCTGCTTATATAGAGAAATATCAGATAAAGGTCGATGCCCATAATTTCCTGATTGCCAGTTTCAGTTACACTGAGCAGGATTTGGCGCATATGAAAGCGATGTATCAAATGTATGTAATGGCAGATGGCTATTCTTTGCTACGGTATGTTATGCGTTTCTTGCAATGGGAACATAATATTACTGCCATAACCTTCTTACGCGATATTCTGCAGCAGGTTAATGAAGAGCCGGGTCGTTATCCGCAGATAAGCTGGGCCGTGCGGTTTTTTAATCAGGATAAAACCATGCCAGGCGGCTGGGCTGGATTTTATCAGCAAATTGCTATGTTTATTCAACAGCATTACCAGTTGGCAGACAGTTCAGCGCTGGCAACGGTATTGCAGGTCAATTTGCTGTGCATGCCGGATGACACTCTGGTCTATCCGCTAACTGCCCAGCTACAACATGATTTTAAGCATTATTTTAAAGAGTATAAGCAGTTGCAAAAACCACTGGCAAGTTACCCTCCTGCAACATTTGAGGTTACCGATCCGAATTCAATGGTCAGTGTCGATATGAATTATCTGCAGTACGATACCCATCAGTTTTTCTGGGAACTACACTCTGAGGTATCGCGGCCAAAATCAGTTTCGGACTTTGCTGCTGCCTGAATTCTCTGTCTTAATAGACCTGTTAATCAGGCTATTAAGACAGATCAGATAATTAGCCTTAATTTGCGATGAATGACGGAACTTTTTATTGACCGGCGAGGAATCGATATGCATATTGGGTAAGGTTATTGGCAGAACTTATTGCCAGTAAATTTTATCCGGGCTGGCTCTGATTGGCTTAGCTCTGAAACCAATAAAATAAGAATTACTTTTAAATAAAGTGATCCAGGGAGATCAAAATGTTCACAAATAGCAAACTAAGCAAAGCCGTGCGCCTGGCTTTCGCTTTCGGTGCCGCATCCAGCATGCTGGCAGCCGGAGCCGTTTCAGCCCAGACTGAAACTGAAGACGAAGAAGCAAAATCAGAAAAAACCGAACGTATTCAGGTTGTTGGTTCGCGTATTCGTACTGATGGTTTAGATAATGCCACGCCTATTACCATCATTAGCGCTGATATTGCTAAAGATCAGGGCCTGAGCACTCTGGGTGAATTACTCCGTACGTCGACTGTTGCTGCTGGTTCCAGCCAGCTGATTTCAGCGTTATCGGTTGGCTTCGTTACTGCAGGTGGTGCAGGTAACGAGTCGATTTCAATGCGTGGTTTAGGTGCTAACCGTACCCTGGTATTATTAAACGGCCGTCGTGCTGGTCCTGCCGGTACTCGTGGTCAGGTTGCTGCCTTTGATTTGAACTCTATTCCATTATCTGCGGTAGACCGGGTTGAAGTATTAAAAGATGGCGCTTCATCGCTATACGGCTCTGACGCGGTTGCCGGTGTTATCAACATCATTACCAAAAAAGGTGACGGTTCTAACGTTACGGTAAATTTAGATCAACCATTTGACAGCGGTGGTGAGAACTATCGGATCAACGCTACGTATGGCAAAACCTTTGACCGCGGTTCATTCCGGGTTGTTGCCGATTACAACTTACAGACTGAATTAGCCCGTGGCGATCGTGATTACTTTGCCTGTAATGAGCGGATGTTCTACAGCCAGTCAACCGGTGAGCGGACTGACCCAATTGACCCGCGGACCGGTGATTACCACTGTAACGCATCGCAATATGGCGTTTGGATTTTCAACTATGCACCTGGTGCGTCTAACTTTTTGCCAGGCATTAAAGCACAGTATGACTATGATGGTTTTTTCCAGCAGTTTGACCGGCCTACCTTTGACAGCCTGATTACCACGCCTGGCCCGGACAATATCAGCGTACCAAACGGCTGGTATCCGGTATCGTATGACAAAGACTCAGATGGCTGGGCAGATGCTGACCACCCATTCCAGGATCGGCAGTCAATGATCCCGGAAAGTAAAGTTGCGTCAGTATTTATGATGGGTGACTACGATTTAACTGACAGCATCTCTGCATACTCTGAGTTGACATTAAGCCAGCGTACTACCGAAGTAAACAGCTTCCGTCAGTTCTGGACTGCTAATCTGGCAGCCAATGGTTACATTTTTGGCGGCACTGTTGATGGCTGGGATGGCTCAGTAGGCTTTATGCCGGTAGCGATGACTGACCATAGTGGTAATAAGACTACCATCAATTACAGTCGTTATGTTTTAGGACTGGAGGGTGCCCTGGGTGACTGGAACTGGGATATTTCTTACCAGAACAGCTATAACAAAGGTGAGTATGATACTGCCGTTATTTTAAATGACGCCATGATTATGGCGCAAAACGCAGTATATGGTGGTCCTTGTGCTGGTGCGACTTCGCCAGTGTCAGGCAAAAGCTGTGTTGAAGTTGACTGGTTGAGCCCGGATCATATTAATGGTAACCAATCACAGCAGGTCAAAGACTTCCTGTTCGATACCGATTATGGTCAGACCAGCTATCGTCAACAGACTATAGATGCTTACATTACCGGTGATTTATTTGAATTACCGGCCGGTATGGTCGGTGTGGCTGTTGGTGGTTCATTACAGCAAGATAAACTGAACGATATTCCCGGCGAAGCAACCCTGGCAGGTAACTTGTGGGGTTCTACCGGTGCCGGTATTACCCGTGGTAAAGCTGACACCAAGGCTGTATACAGTGAATTCTATATTCCATTGTTACAGGACAAATTCCTGGCCGAGCAGTTAGATGTTACTGCCTCTGGTCGCTGGACTGATGTGTCTACCTATGGCGCAGATACTACGTATAAAGTGTCTGCAAACTGGGTAATTGGTAACGGCTTCCAGGTACGTGCTTCACGTGGTACCTCGTTCCGGGCACCAGCGTTGTTTGAATTGTTCCTGGAAGGCCAGACTGGCTTCCTGAACCAAACCGGCAATGACCCATGCTTAAACTGGGCTGGTCGTCTGGATGAAGGTACTATCGACCCGCGGGTCGCCCAGAACTGTCAGGCTGATGGTGTGCCTGCTGATTATGTCAACCCGGGTAGTTCAATGACCTCAATCACCGGTGGTGGTGCAGGGGTACTGGAAGCTGAAACGTCAGTATCAAAAGGTATTGGCCTGGTCTGGAAGAGCCCGGAAGACACCTTTGGTTTGTCAGCAGATTACTATGATGTGGTAATCAGCGGTCAGGTATCTAACCTGGGTGGTGGTACAGTAATTGGTTTATGTTACCGTTCAGAGAACTTCCCAACCGATCCGCTGTGTAGCCAGTTTACCCGCCGTGACGGTACAGCCGGTGACTACGGTATTGATACTGTGCGTGGTGGTTATGTTAACGTCGCCCAGCAGAAAGTTCGCGGTACTGACTTTATGCTGACATACCAGGATGATTTTGACTTTGGTTCATTGCGTTTACGTTGGGATCACACTGTGCAGTTTGAACGTTCGTTCAAACAGTTCCCGGACAGTGAAGCATCACAGTACGTTGGTGATGTCGGTGATCCGAAGCATGTAGGTACCATGAGCGCGACATTAAACCGCGATGAGTGGACTTACACCTGGAGCCTGCGTTATGCATCAGCGACTGACGATTACCAGTATTTTGCTAATGGTAATCAAACCACTTACCGTGGTCAGCCGTCTACCTTCGTAGCGGAAGCACCAACGTATATTCTGCACAATGCATCAGTGCAGAAAGAGTTTTTTGGTGTAGACGTGACAGCGGGTATTGCTAACATCTTTGACAAGAACCCACCGCAAGGCTCGCCAGCCGGTGTTCGTACTGCCGGTAACTCTATATTGTATTCGCAGTATGAGTTCGTTGGTCGTCGCGCGTTCGTGAACTTGTCTTACGATTTCTAAGCTGATTGTAATACGAAGCTAAATAGCAAGCCCCGCATTCTGCGGGGCTTTTCTTTTCAGTTTATTAGGCCGCAGTGCTTTTCAAAGCGGCGTAAATTCATTACCATTAGCGCCCTTAAAATGTTCATTACTAGCAAAGAGTGGGTAGCATGGCCGACGAAAATTTTAAAGATTCATTTAATTTTTGGCAGTTTCTGGCGTTTGTAGCCATTTTTGTTGCTTTGCTTTGTCTGGTGCCAATAGTGCGCTGGGTCCAGCTTTTGTTCTGATTACATCTCTTTAGCCCAACGGCACCGGTCTTAAAAGGTAGCACCATGAATTTGCAACAACTTGCCACTGAACTGAAACGTGTTATTAAAACGGTTCCTGATTACCCGAAGCCGGGTATTACCTTTCGCGATGTAACCAGCCTGATGCAGGACGGCCCGGCCTTTAAAAAAGTAATTGATGCCTTCGCCGCTTACTATGCCGACAAGGGTATAGAGAAAATTATTGGTACGGAGTCACGCGGTTTTATTTTTGGTGCACCGTTATCTTACGCGCTGGGAATTCCATTTGTGCCGGTTCGTAAGCCGGGTAAGTTGCCACGTGAGCGTATTTCACAACGTTATACTCTGGAATACGGTGAAGATGCGCTTGAATTGCACGCTGATGCGATAGAAGCGGGTGACAAAGTGCTGCTGGTTGATGACTTACTGGCAACCGGCGGTACTATAGATGCCACCGTGCAGTTAGTGCGCCGCCTGGGTGGTACAGTCGATCACGCGGCTTTTGTTATTGCTCTGCCAGAACTGGGTGGTGTCAGTCGTTTAGAAGCGCTGGGTTTAAATATCTTAAGTCTGGTTGAGTATAGCGGCGAATAAGTTTAGGCTGATAGCAGAACATCTCTTTAAGCATCAGGCTGTGGCATGAGTTATCAGGTTTTAGCAAGAAAATGGCGGCCAAAGCAGTTTACCGAACTGGTTGGCCAGAGCCACGTAAAAACAGCACTTAGTAATGCCCTGACCAGTAGCCGTCTGCATCACGCCTATTTGTTTACCGGTACCCGTGGTGTGGGCAAAACCACTATTGCCCGAATTTTCGCCAAAAGTTTAAATTGTGAAACTGGTATTACCGCCACGCCCTGTGGCGTTTGCAGCGCCTGTCAGGAGATAGATGCCGGTAATTTTGTTGACCTGCTGGAAATTGATGCTGCCTCGCGCACTAAAGTTGAAGATACCCGAGATTTGCTCGACAACGTGCAGTATGCGCCAAGCCGGGGTCGTTTTAAGGTGTACCTGATTGACGAAGTGCATATGTTGTCCCGTCACAGTTTTAATGCCTTACTGAAAACCCTGGAAGAGCCGCCACCTCATGTAAAGTTCCTGCTGGCAACCACCGACCCGCAAAAATTGCCGGTAACGGTATTGTCACGCTGTCTGCAATTTAGCCTAAAAGCGCTGAGCCAGGATCAGATCGCGGCGCATCTGAGCCACGTTTTGACAGCAGAACAGATTGATTTCGACCCGGCTGCTCTGGTGCTACTGGCTAAAGCAGCCAATGGCAGTTTACGTGATTCACTGAGTTTAACCGATCAAGCCATAGCACAAAGTAACAGCCAGCTTACGCTGGAGGCAGTGCGCGCGATGCTGGGTTTTTTAGATCAGCAATTCGCCAGCGCAATTCTTGGGGCAATTCTGCACCACGATTACCAGGCAATGCAGACTGAATTGCAAGCGTTAATCAGCCAGCATAGTGATTACGGCCGAGTGCTGGATGACATGCTGACCCTGTTGCATCAGGGGGCATTGGCTCAATTAGAACCTGCAGCTGCGCAATTGTCAGAGCAGCCTGAGTTTGTTACTAAGATAGCGGCCAGCCAGAGCCCCGAAGCGCTGCAGTTGTATTATCAGTTATTGATAAGCGGTAAGCGGGAACTAGGTTACGCTCCGGATGAACGGACCGGCCTGGAAATGGCATTATTACGGGCACTGGCTTTTGTGCCGGCATCTGCCGCTGTAAAGCCTGAAGCAGCACAGAGCGCTCCGGGGCGGGCGGCAGTATCAACCCAACCGGCAGCAGCACCGATAGCGGTAACTGCTGACAAAGCAGTTGCGGAGCCTGCTGTGGCTGCTGCGCCAGAGCAACCCGCTAAGCAACAAAAAACGGCGCAACATCCAGCGCAATCTGCCACCATTCCTCAGCACGTTGGGCCTGCAGAGCCCGTTTCAGCGGTGGAAAGTATTGACCCGCTGACTGCCAGTATCATTAAACGCCGTGGTCTGACGGCGGAAGCCGGAGCGACACCGCCAAAAAGCCTGAGCACCGGCCAGTGCCGGTGCCCGCCATTGGCAAAGTCCCGACAATTGAACCCCAACAAAAAAGTATTATGCGCAGTAAAGCGCTGACTGTTAGTGCTGTAGCGTTACCGGCAGCACAGGCAAATGACCTGCCGGCAATTGGCAACCAGTCGGTATCTGAGTATCCGGATGAAACTGACCCTGAAACTGAACAGCTGTACCCGGAAGATCCAGCCAATCAGGCCATGCTGGATTCATTATGGCAGCAAACTCATCAGCAGGCTGATCCGGGCAAAGTGTTTGACGGTGAAATTAACGAGCAGAATTTTTCAATTCGGTTCGCTGCTGAAGTTGATAGCTGGGCGGCACTGATTGAAAAAATGCCGGTAGGAGGCCTGATGCGCTTGTTCCTGCTAAACAGTGCTATGCAGTTAAACGAGCAACGGCTTGCCCTCTGTGTCCACCAAAGCCAGCAGCATCTGGATAGCAGTGATTTTCGCGCTCAGTTATTGAGCTTGTTGTCTGAAGCAATTGGCCAGCCATTGCAATTGCAGATAAACTATAGCAACGATGTACCGCAATGTCCGCTGGCTATTCAGCAGCGGATAGAGCAGGAGCGCCTTAGCTATGTCAGCCGGTTGATGCAGCAAGATCCGAAAGTACAACAGTTACAACAGCAATTTGATGCCAGTTTGTTATTGGACACCCTGCAGGTAAACTAACACAGCGTTACCGTTGCAGGTTGACTTGTAATTTAAGGCGCAACTGATTATCTTGGCGCCAACAATCTTAACAGAGAGAAACAACTATGTTTAAAGGCGGTATGGGCAACATTATGAAGCAGGCGCAAGCCATGCAGGAAAAAATGCAAAAGGTGCAAGCCGAAATTGCCAATATGGAAGTGACAGGCGAGTCGGGTGCAGGCCTGGTGAAAATTACTATGACCGGCAGCCATACTGTGCGGCGGGTAGAAATTGACGATAGTTTACTGGCTGACGATAAAGAAATGCTGGAAGACTTAGTTGCTGCAGCGTTAAATGATGCAGTACGGCGGGTTGAAGATAACAACAAAGAGCAAATGGCCAAAGTAACCGGCGGCATGCAGTTGCCACCGGGTATGAAGTTACCGTTCTGATACAGGTAGTACAGTAGTATGAGTAAACTGGCTCCTCTGGTTCAGCAATTAATTGAAGCACTGCGGGTATTACCCGGCGTTGGCCCGAAATCGGCGCAGCGTATGGCATTTCATTTGCTGGAACGCAACCGTGAAGGCGGTGAGCGCCTGGGGGCCGCGTTAACCCGGGCAATGGATAAAGTAGGGCATTGCCAATGTTGCCGGACTTTCTGCGAAGCTGATATTTGCGCGCTTTGTGCTGACCCGTTGCGACAGCAAGCCGGCACCCTTTGTGTGGTTGGTTCGGCGTCAGACCAGCTGGCAATTGAGCATACCGGCCAGTTCAACGGTTTATACTTCGTGCTGATGGGCTATATTTCACCACTCGACGGTATCGGCCCGGCCGAGCTGGGACTCGATCGGTTGGAAATACAGCTGGCAAAAGGCCAGATCAGCGAAGTGATACTGGCAACGAATCCGACCGTAGAGGGGGATGCTACGGCCTATTACCTGGCAGAGCTGTGCAATAAGTACCAAATCCCGGTAACCCGCCTGGCCCAGGGCGTACCGGTTGGCGGAGAGCTGGAATATATTGATGGTACTACCTTATCCCATGCCTTTAGTGGCCGCAAAACCTTCTGAATCGTTATTCCTTCGCTATTTTTTAACTTGAATTCCGCGAGCCACTCCCCCATATAACAGGCAACTGACGGGCGCAACCGCGTCTTATTATTCCTGTAAAAACTACGTTCGAGGACCCGATAATGAGTGATAATACTGCCACTAACCCTGGACAGAAGCAGACTCATGGCTTTCAGGCAGAAGTGAAACAACTGCTTAACCTGATGATCCATTCACTGTATTCCAATAAAGAAATATTCCTGCGTGAATTGGTCTCTAACGCCTCTGATGCAGCTGATAAACTGCGTTTTCTGGCGCTGTCAGACTCCAGCTTGTATGGCGATGACGGCGAACTGAAAGTCCGGATCAGTCTGGATGAAAGCAAGCGGACACTGACCGTCAGCGACAACGGTATCGGTATGACGGAGCAGGAAGTTATTTCGCACCTGGGAACTATTGCTAAATCGGGTACCAAAGAGTTTTTCTCGCAGTTATCTGGTGATCAGAGTAAAGATTCAAAATTAATCGGCCAGTTTGGTGTCGGTTTCTATTCTGCCTTTATTGTTGCTGATAAGGTAACGGTTCGTACCCGCAAAGCCGGTACCACTGAAGCGGTAGAGTGGGAGTCGTCAGGTGAGGGCGAATATACCCTGGCGCCGATTGATAAAGAAAGTCGGGGTACCGACATTATTCTGCATTTACGCGAAGGTGAAGATGAGTTTTTAAGCCGCTGGAAAGTAGAAAGCATTATCACCAAATACTCAGACCATATCAGCATTCCAGTCGAAATGTGGCAGGAAGGCACCCCGGAGCGGGAAGAAGAGGGTGAGAAAATTCCGGGTACCGAAGGTAGCTGGCAGGCGGTAAATAAAGCTACAGCACTTTGGACCCGTGATAAATCAGAGATCACCGAGCAGGAGTATCAGGAGTTTTATAAGCATATCTCGCATGACTGGAGTGAGCCGCTAAGCTGGAGCCATAATAAAGTAGAAGGTAGCAGCAATTATACCAGCCTATTATATGTGCCGAAAAAAGCGCCTTTTGATATGTGGAACCGTGAAGCGAAGCACGGCTTAAAACTGTATGTGCAGCGTGTGTTTATTATGGATGACGCCGAGCAGTTTATGCCAAGCTACCTGCGCTTTATTAAAGGCGTGCTGGATTCCAGCGATTTACCATTAAACGTATCACGTGAAATTCTGCAGGATACCAAAGTTACTCAAAGCCTGCGTAAGGGCTGTACCAGCCGTACCTTAAAAATGCTGGATAAACTGGCGAAAGATCCTGAGCAGTACCAGCTGTTCTGGGATGAGTTTGGCCAGGTGCTAAAAGAAGGCCCGGCAGAAGATATGGCTAACAAAGAGCAGATAGCCGGTTTGCTGCGGTTTGCTTCTACCCATAACGACGACGCTACCCAGAATGTGGCGCTGGCGGATTACATCAGCCGGATGAAAGAAGGACAGGATGAAATTTACTATGTGGTTGCCGATAGCTATCAGGCCGCCAAGCACAGCCCGCATCTGGAAGTATTCCGCAAAAAAGGTCTGGAAGTACTGTTGTTGTCAGACCGGATTGACGAGTGGCTAATCCAGCATTTACCAGAGTTCAGTGAGAAGAAGTTGCGCTCGGTTGCCAAAGGCGGCTTAGATCTCTCTAAACTGGATGATGAGGAAACCAAAAAAGCCCAGCAGGAAACGGCTGAAGCCTTTGCCAGCGTGTTGGAACGCTTTAAAACGGCCCTGGGTGACGAAGTAAAAGAAGTGAAGGTCAGCCACCGTTTAACTGACAGCCCGGCCTGTGTGGTGACTGATGAACATGATATGAGTACCCAGATGATGAAGCTGATGGAGTCGGTTGGTCAGAAAGTACCGGACGTAAAACCGATTTTTGAGCTGAACCCGGAACATCAGTTGGTGAAACATATTGCCAATGAAACCGATGATGCCCGCTTTAATGAATGGGCTCAGGTGTTGTTTGAGCAGGCATTACTGGCTGAACGTGGCAGTTTGAAAAACCCTGCCAGTTATGTAACCCGTTTGAATAACTTACTGTTGTCACTGGCAAAGTAATTTACTGCTTTTAATTGAAAGCCCGCCGATGCTGTTGCATCAGCGGGCTTTTTCTATTTGTACTTCCCGCCTCGCTTCTTCCTGATTGCACACTATACTCAGTCCAATATCTGGTTTAGAAGTGGGAGAGCATAATGGGGTCGAGTTGGAAAAGCCTTAGCCTGGGGGTCAGGCTGACTGTCAGTATGGTAGGGCTGATTTTACTGTCGATTGTGGTGCTGACCAGCCTGGTTTTTATTGAATATAAAAACGCCCGCACAGAAGCGGTTCTTAGCAATTTACAAAATAACGGTAATGCCAGTGCTGAAGCATTTACAAATTGGTTGCTGGTTCGCCAGGAAGAGATGCGCTATCTGGCTGCGCTGGCTCAGGTTCAGCAAGGTGATTTGGCTCTTAGTAGCAGCTTAATGCAGGCGATGGCGCAAAGTCAGGGCTATTATGACACTATTTTCGTGGTGGGGCCGGATGGCCGGGGCCAGGCGGGAGTCAGCTATGCCAACGGCCAGGCCCGGGTTTTGTCTTCTGCTGAAGCGCAGGATTTCAACGTTGCTGACAGGGCCTGGTTTAAGCAGGCAATTGCCGGGCAGGATGCGTTTTCGCAACCGATAGTGTCGCGGGCGACTGGCGCCAGAGTCAGTACGGTGGCAATTCCTATTCGCCTGAATGGTCAGGTCGTTGGGGTCATGCGCGGCGCCGTTCAGCTCAGTACGATTTTTGAGATGGTGAACGAGCTAAGTCATGACAGCTATACAGAAATTTACCTACTGGACAGTGATGGTGCTGCCATTACCGAGGCCGCCTCGCTAAAGGGGGTGAGCGGCGCATTGACTACTGACGCAGCCGATGCGGTCAGGGCGAAGCAAAGCGGGGTGGGACAATATCAGAATGCCGCCGACACTGAGGTATTCGGTAGTTATAACTTCATCCCGATGCTCGGTTGGTCATTAGTACTGGAAAGTCGTCAAGCAGACGCCATGAGCGATGTAAGAACCATGTTCTGGACATTGTTTGTTATCTCGCTGGTGGTGCTGATTATCGCAGCGCTGATCTGCATCATGTTAGTGCGCAACGTCACCAAATTACTTGGTGGTGAACCGGAATATGCTGCCGCAGCTGTGCATCAGGTCGCAGAGGGCGACCTCACTGCCCGGATAGCCCTCAGGCCAGGTGATAACAGTAGTTTGCTTGCATCAATTTCCAGCATGCAGCAAAACCTACGTAACATGATAGGCCAGGTTGGTGACTACTCTGATCAGGTTGCGTCAGCGGCGACAGAACTGGCTAAAATTAATGAGCATACCCGCAGTGGTATTGAGCAGCAAAACAGCGAGATTAATAACTCTGCCGTGGCGATGAACCAGATGACCAGCTCGCTGGAGGAAGTATCACGCAATACCCAGCAGGCAGCACAGGCGGCGACAGCAGCTGAGCGTGAAACGGCTCATGGCCAGCAGATTGTCAGTACGACTTTAACTGATTTGACTAAATTGTCAGCTGAAGTCAGCAAAGCCTCTGAAATTATTAATTTACTAAAACAGGACAGCGACCATATTGGTAGTATTTTGCAGGTTATTGAGAGCATTGCAGAGCAAACTAATTTGTTAGCATTAAATGCGGCAATTGAAGCAGCACGGGCGGGTGAGAGTGGCCGCGGGTTTGCAGTGGTGGCTGATGAGGTACGTACCCTGGCCAGCCGGACGAAAGATTCAACCACCGAAATTAAGCAAATGATAGAAAAATTACAGGCGGGGACTGAGAGAGCCGTGCAGGCTAATCATAGTAGTGAGCACTCAGCCAAAGCCACTGCTGACAGTGCTGGCAGCGCTGGCCAGGCCCTGCACGCCATAAGTGAAGCGGTTGAACTGATTAGTAGCACCGCCCACCAGATAGCCAGTGCAACCGAGCAGCAAACAACAGTGTCTCGCGATATTAACCAGAATATTCACCGGATAAGTGATGTTGCTGTACAAAATAGTGAAAATGTCGTGCAGTCTGCCCGGGCAAGTGATGCGCTGTCCGAGCTGGCAGAGCAATTACAGGAGCTGGTGCGTCGCTTCAGACTTTAGTCGGTATCTGTCATTGGCGCAGCCGGAAAAGCGGGACTTTCTGGCGCTTTAACGAATAAACGGCGTCAGAGCCTGCTGTTGGCAAGGCTATCGACTAAAGGCTAGTAAATACGCCACTTCAGGTAGCACCAGTGGACAAAATTCTTGTTTCAGCAAGCACATTGTGTAAAGATTCGGTTCTATAAATATTTGAATAATCCCAGAACACGAGGGTGTTGTTATGCGTATCATTTTGTTGGGGGCCCCGGGTGCCGGAAAAGGAACCCAAGCTCAGTTTTTGATGAATAAATATGGGATCCCCCAAATTTCAACCGGTGATATGCTCCGCTCAGCAATCAAAGAGGGAACGGAACTGGGATTGGCAGCAAAGCAGGTAATGGATGCCGGTCAGTTAGTATCAGATGATATTATTATTGGTCTGGTAAAAGAGCGCATAGCTAAAGATGATTGCAGTAGTGGTTTCTTACTTGACGGTTTCCCCCGGACCATTCCGCAAGCCAATGCCATGAAAGACAACGGCGTTGTGGTTGATCATGTTATTGAGTTCGACGTACCAGATGATGTTATTGTTGAGCGGATGAGTGGTCGTCGGGTGCACCCGGCATCGGGTCGCGTTTATCATATAAACTACAACCCACCTAAAGTTGCTGGCAAAGATGATGAAACCGGTGAAGAACTGGTCATCCGGGCTGATGATGAAGAAGCAACTGTTCGCAAGCGGCTGGCAATTTATCATGAACAAACCGAGCTGCTGGTCGGCTACTACCGCAAAGCGGCGGCCGCCGGTGAAACCCAGTATCATTATGTAGATGGCACCAAGCCGGTCGATGAAATAAGTGCCACTTTGGTCAAACTGCTGGATTAAACCGGTCTCAGTAACACAAAAGCCCTCAACTGAGGGCTTTTGTTATGGTAAAACCACCTGCCAGAGCAGGTGGTTTTAGCCGTTGCAGGCGGTTTAGCCGTTTACAGCGGTTTTAACCTTACTGTTTTCCTGTTTGCCGGCACTGTCGTCAGTGACCAGCTGTGGTTGTTTAATATTGCCAATCGCAATTTTTCTCGGTTTTAACGCCTCAGGGACTTCCCGGACCAGCGCAATGTGCAATAAGCCGTTTTCCAGCGATGCACCGGTTACTTTGACATAATCAGACAATTGGAATTTTCGTTCAAAATTGCGCTCAGCAATGCCCTGATGAACAAAATGCCGGCCATCATCCTTGCTGTCTTTCTGACCCTGTACCACTAAGGTATTGTTTTCAGTTTCAATTGACAATTCCTGCTCAGTAAAGCCGGCAACGGCCATCGTGATGCAGTATTGATCTTCACCGGTAACCTCGATGTTGTAAGGCGGATACGCTGGCTGCTTTTCATTACGTGCAGCCGCATTCATCAGGTTCGCCAGATGATCAAAACCAATAAAAGAACGGTAAAACGGAGTAAAATCTAAGTTGTTCATAGCCAAATCCTCTGTAGATAGCAAAATGGTTAGTAAATACCCTTCAAATGAACGGGTAATCAGCGGTTAAGCAGGGACGCTGCTGACTCGCTGTAGCAGATGCCTTATCAGGCCACCTGCTACAGAAATAAGGTTACTTACCTAATTTTCAAGAGGAGAAATTAAAATTTTTTACTAGCCGGATTACGGTTTTTTCAGCAGGTTTGCCAGGGCGGTTAATGCGGCATCGTAGTCGGGCTCTTGTGCCAGTTCCGGTACCAATTGCTGATAGCGGATTTTCCCTGCTTCATCAATCAGGAGAATTGCCCGGGTGAGCAAGCCCATGTCCTTAATCAGTAAACCGTAGTTACTGCCAAAATCGCGCCATACGGCATCGGATAATACTGCCATATCAGCCACTTGTTCTTGCTGGCAGTAGCGTTTCTGAGCAAAGGGTAAATCGGTACTGATCGTCAGCAGCACCACGCCTTCAGGCATATCCGCCACCTCACTGTTAAAGCGTTTGGTTTGTAATGAACAGATGCCCGTGTCTATACTGGGTACGACACTAATCAGGATGGTTTTACCGCTGAAGTCACTTAACTGCACCGTTTTAAAATTATTGTCGACAACTTTAAAGTCGGGCGCCGGTTGGCCTGTTTTTAACTCCTGCCCCAGCAACACAACCTGTTGGTTGCCTGCTTTAACATTACTGACTCTGCTGGCTAATTCAGCGGTGAGATCAATTGCGGTTGCGGGTAGACTAATTAAAGTCGCGCATAACAATGTGTTCAGGAATAATGATTTTCTAAACTGACTTAACATAGTGATTGTCCTAATTATCTGGAATTTAATGGTATTCAAACCCACAACGCAATTTATTTGCCCCGACTGCTGTCATCAAAAGCAGTTTTGCGTCTATTATAGACAGACGAAGCATTAAAGTGAGTGCCCAATGACCACCGCTGTACTGATATGTGATGACTCGAATCTGGCACGCAAGCAACTTGCCCGGATCTTACCACAGGACTGGCAGGACAGTGTTCATTTTGCCGGCCATGGTGCCGATGCGCTGGCGACCTTGCAGAAGGAATCGATTGATTGGCTGTTTCTTGACTTGAATATGCCGATCATGGATGGGTATCAGGTGTTAGCGGAGCTGAAAAAGCGGCAGCTTAACGTCAACGTTGTGGTGGTGTCTGGTGACGTTCAGCCTGAAGCTTATCAGAGGGTGATGGAATTAGGTGCGCTTGACTTTATTCGTAAGCCAGTGGATGCCGCAAAACTTCAGGTTATCCTGCAAAGCGTCAGCTTGCGCCAACCGTCGGCGATGCCAGCGCAGAATAAACGCATTACTGATACTGAATTAAATGCCGAAATGCGCGATGTGTTTCAGGAAATTACCAATGTGGCCATGGGGCAGGCCGGTGATTTACTGGCAAGATTACTGAATGTGTTTGTAAAACTGCCAATCCCGAATGTTAATGTTATTGAAGTCAGTGAGTTGCATATGGCACTGGCTTCGGTAGAGCAACATTCTTCTACGTCAGCGGTGTGTCAGGGATTTATCGGCGGCGGGGTGGCTGGTGAAGCACTGCTGATCCTGACCGATTCCAGTTTTAAGGATATTGCCAGCCTGCTTAATTTCCAGGGTGAATTAACCCCGTCAACGGAACTAGAACTGTTAATGGATGTGGCCAATATTCTGATTGGCGCTGTATTAAAAGGTATAGCTGAGCAATTAGATATGAGCTTCAGCCAGGGCCATCCGGTAGTTCTGGGCCAGCATGCACCGGTCAGTGAATTAATTAAAGCCAACGCCCGGCGCTGGCGCAAAACTCTGGCGATAGAGCTTAGTTACGGTATCGAAAACTACAATATTAATTGTGATTTGCTACTGTTGTTTACCGAAGACAGTGTGAAAACCATGAAGCAAAAAGTTGCTTTTTTACTGGAAGAATAACCATGAGTTTAACCAATGCCGAGTTTGATGCCTCTGAAATTCATTGGTTAATGGACATGTTCCAGACGGTGGATGTCGGGCTGGTGGTGTTAAACAGCGACTATCGCATCCAGGTCTGGAATGGCTTTATGGAGAGCCATAGCGGCTTAACCCCACGCCATGTCAGAGAACGCTATTTATTCGATTTATTTCCAGAAATTGACGAGGAATGGCTGCGGCGTAAATGCGACCCGGTAATTTTACTGAAAAACCGCGCCTTTACCATCTGGGAGCAACGGCCTTATATTTTTAAATTCAAAAACTACCGGCCTATTACCGGTAGTGCCGAATACATGTACCAGAACAGTACTATTTTCCCCCTGACAGACACCCGTGGTCAGGTTACCCATTTGTGTATCATTATTTACGATGTCACAGATGCGGCGGTCAGTCGCACAGAGCTTGAATCGATGAATGGCAGGTTAAAGCAATTATCGAAAACCGATTTTCTGACTCAGTTAAGCACCCGTGGCCATTGGGAGGATGCGCTTATTCAGGAATTCAACCGCTTACAGCGCTACAGCCAGCACCGTAGCACCCTGCTAATGTGCGATATTGATCATTTTAAGCGGGTTAATGATACCTATGGCCATACAGCGGGCGATGAGGTAATTCGCAAAGTAGCTGACGTAATTAAAGCGAACATTCGTACCACCGATCTGGCGGGTCGTTATGGTGGTGAAGAGTTTGCGATCCTGCTGGTAGACACCACGATGGAACAGGCATTATGCCTGGCAGAGCGGATCCGGCAACAAGTGGCCATTCTTGCCATTCAATACAATAAAACGACGCTTAATGTCACCATCAGTCTTGGGCTGGCAGAGCGGGATGTCAGTATGCAGGAGCACCGTCATTGGATAGAGGCAGCAGATAAGGCACTCTATCAGTCGAAAGTGGATGGCCGCAACAAAGTCACTTGTTACCCAGCTGACGATGAATGATACCTAAACAACTACTGGGTATTACCAGGCGTTAGCCGGAGCGCTCAGCCAGCTCTGGACAACGAGCCAGCAGTTCAGCGCTACCATCCTGATTAAGTTGCTCCAGTATCACCTCAAACCCCCACAAACGGTGTAAATGCTTCAGTACTTCCGCTGCATTTTTGGCTAGTGGCACCCGTTGTTGGGGAATGTAACGCAGGGTCAGGGCCCGATCAGTATTGATATTGACGTTATAGACCTGAATATTGGGTTCAATCTGGCTTAAATTATACTGCGCTGACAGCATTTGCCGGATCCTCTGGTAACCGTCGGCATTATGAATGGCGCTGACTTCCAGACTGTTTGCTTCGTCATCATCAACAATAGCGAACAAATGAAAATCGCGGATGACCTTAGGTGACAGATACTGGCTGATAAAACTTTCATCTTTAAAGTTTTGCATGGCAAAGTGCAGCGTTTGCAGCCAGTCACTGCCGGCTATATCGGGAAACCACTCTTTATCCTCAGCGGTAGGGTGCTCGCAAATCCGCCGAATATCAGTGAACATGGCAAACCCCAGCGCGTAAGGGTTAATACCGCTGTAATACTTACTATTGTATTCGGGCTGTGCCACAACATTGGTGTGGCTGTGCAGCACTTCCAGCATAAAGCGGTCGCTGACTTTTCCCTCGTCGTACAGGTGCTGCAAAATAGTGTAATGCCAGAACGTGGCCCAGCCTTCGTTCATTACCTGGGTTTGTTTCTGTGGATAAAAATACTGGGAGATTTTCCGAACAATCCTGACTATTTCCCGTTGCCATGGTTTAAGTAGTGGGGCATTTTTTTCAATAAAATACAGCAGATTCTCCTGAGGTTCCGCCGGGAACCGACTTAAGCGCTGCTCTTCAGTGGGGGCTTTTAACGGGATAGTCCGCCACAAATCATTGACCTGACTTTGCAGGTACGCTTCGCGCTCTTCCTGGCGTTTTTGCTCGATTTCCAGCGAGATTTTCTGTGGCCGTTTATAACGATCGACGCCATAGTTCATCAGGGCGTGACAGGAATCCAGCATATCTTCCACTTCCGTTATGCCGTACTTTTCTTCACAGTGGCTAATGTAATTTTTGGCGAATACCAGATAATCGATAATTGAGCCTGCGTCGGTCCAGGTTTTAAACAGATAGTTATTTTTAAAGAAGGAATTATGGCCATAACTGGCATGGGCCATTACCAGCGCCTGCATGGTAATAGTGTTCTCCTCCATCAGGTAGGCAATACACGGGTTAGAGTTGATGACAATTTCATACGCCAGCCCCATGTAGCCACGTTTATAGTTTTGTTCGGTCTGAATAAACTTCTTACCATACGACCAATGATGATAACCCAGTGGCATACCAACGCTGGAATAGGCGTCCATCATCTGCTCTGCGGTAATGACTTCTATCTGATTCGGATAGGTATCGAGCTGATAGAAGGCCGCCACCCGGGCAATTTCCTGGTGGTACTCCTCCAGCAAATCGAACGTCCAGTCGGGGCCGTCGGCCAGACATTGTGGCTGGGCTTGTGCTTTTGCCATATGACCTCCTCAGGCCGCTTGCTTTTTAAACAGCTGGCGAAATACCGGGTAAATATCTGCCAGCTCGCGGATATGCTCTATAGCTATATTGTCATGCTGCGCCAATAGTTTTTCATATTCGTGCCACAGACTTTGGTGTGCTCTGGGGGTGATCTCTATGTAAGCGTAGTAGCGCACCAGCGGTAGTAGTTTGTTCGCCAGGAGCGTCGCACAGGGCGCACTGTCATCAGTCCAGTTATCACCATCAGAGGCCTGGGCGGCATAGATATTCCACTGTGCCGGGTCAAAGCGCTCCAGGATAATCTCATGCATCAGTTTTAATGCCGATGAGACAATAGTGCCGCCTGTTTCCTGGGAGTAAAAAAACTCTTGTTCATCTACCTCTTTAGCCTGAGTATGATGACGAATATAAACGACTTCGACATTCTTATAGCTGCGGCTTAAAAACAGATACAGCAGAATATAAAATCGTTTCGCCATATCTTTGGTTGCCTGGTCCATTGAGCCTGAAACGTCCATCAGACAAAACATTACGGCTTTGCTGGTGGGCTCAGGTTTTTTCTGGTAATTACGAAAGCGTAAATCAAAACTGTCAATAAAAGGCACAGCAGCAATGCTGGCTTTAAGCGCTGCAATTTGCTCCAGAAGTTGCAGCCGTTGCTGTTGATCAGGCACCGGTTCCAGGTCCAGAGCTTGCAGTTGCTGTTCCAGTTCGGCCAGCTTACTCTTTTTGCCCGCGGTCATGGCTACCCGTCTGGCCAGTGAGCCGCGCAACGAACGCACTATGTCAATATTACTCGGCACGCCTTCGGCGCGATAACCCGCTCTTACGCTCTTATACTGGACTAACTTATCCAGCTGGTTTTTCTTCAGGTTTGGTAGTGCCAAATCCTCAAATAACAAGTCCAGATACTCATCTTTAGAAATTGAAAAAACAAAGTCATCATTACCTTCGCCGTCGGCACTGGCATCGCCGTGACCACTACCACCTGAACCTCCTTGTGGCTTTGGAATACGATCTCCTTCACTGAACTGGTCGTTGCCTGGATGAATGATTTGACGACGCCCGCCCTTACCCTGATGAAAAAAAGGCTCGGTGATATCTTTACTGGGAATGGTGACATTCTCACCACTGCTGATGTCGGTGACGCTTCGCTTGCTGATAGCGTCAGCCACTGCTTTTTTAATTTGCTGTTTGTAGCGCCGGATAAAGCGCTGCCGGTTAACAGCGCTTTTGTTTTTGCCATTGAGTCGACGGTCAATAAAGTGCGCCATACTACCTCCGGCGTTATTGTGATTTGCGAACCCGCAAATACCATTCCGACAGCAGTCTGACTTGCTTTCGGGTGTAGCCTTTCTCCATCATCCGGTTAACGAAATCATCATGCTTTTTCTGATCTTCAGTTGAGGTTTTGGCATTAAATGAAATGACTGGCAGTAGCTCTTCCGTACTGGAGAACATTTTCTTTTCAATGACCGTGCGCAGTTTTTCATAGCTGGTCCACAGGGGGTTTTTACCATTATTTTTGGCTTTAGCCCGCAACACAAAATTGACGATTTCATTGCGAAAATCTTTAGGGTTGCTTATCCCCGCTGGTTTCTCAATTTTCTCAAGTTCAGCGTTCAGGGCGGCCCGATCAAACAGCTGGCCGGTTTCCGGGTCCCGGTATTCCTGATCCTGGATCCAGAAATCGGCATAAATGACATACCGGTCAAAAATATTCTGGCCATACTCCGAATATGACTCAAGGTAAGCCGTCTGAATTTCCTTGCCAATAAACTCGATATATTTAGGTGTCAGATAGCCTTTAAGATGCTCCAGATAGCGTTCTGCTACATCAGCGGCAAATTGCTCGCGTTCTATTTGCTGTTCCAGCACATAAAATAAATGCACCGGGTTGGCTGCCACTTCAGTACTGTCGAAGTTAAATACCCGCGACAATATTTTAAACGCGAAGCGGGTAGATAAACCGGTCATACCCTCGTCTACCCCGGCGTAATCTCGGTATTCCTGATACGATTTAGCTTTAGGATCAGTATCTTTTAAGCTTTCACCATCGTATACCCGCATTTTTGAGTAGATGCTGGAGTTTTCAGGCTGTTTCAGCCGGGACAGTACCGCGAACTGGGCAAGTGAGCTTAAGGTTCCCGGCGCACAGGGCGCGGCGTTCAATTCACTATGCTCGAGTAACTTCTGGTATATTTTTTTCTCTTCACTCACCCGCAGACAATACGGCACTTTGACAATGTACACCCTGTCCAAGAAGGCTTCATTGTTTTTGTTGTTACGAAAAGTCTGCCATTCAGACTCGTTGCTATGCGCCAGTATAATGCCATCAAATGGCAGCGCTGCCAGACCTTCCGTGCCGTTGTAATTACCCTCCTGGGTAGCGGTAAGCAGCGGGTGCAATACTTTTATCGGCGCTTTGAACATTTCAACAAATTCCATCAGGCCCTGATTTGCCCGGCACAATGCGCCGGAATAACTATAAGCATCAGGGTCGTTCTGGGCGAAATGTTCCAGCTTGCGAATATCAACCTTACCCACTAGTGCGGCTATATCCTGATTGTTTTCATCACCCGGTTCGGTCTTGGCAATAGCAATTTGATCCAGAATTGACGGGTATTTCTTCACTACCCTGAACTGGCTGATATCACCGTTGTATTCGTGTAACCGTTTAGTTGCCCAGGGCGACAGAATATTGCGCAGATAACGCGGCGGAATGCCGTATTCCTGTTGTAATAAGCGGCCATCTTCGCTGGCATCAAACAGTGACAGTGGATGGTCATAAACCGGTGAACCTTTTAAGTAATAAATCGGCACCTGTTGCATCAGATGTTTGAGCTTTTCCGCAAGGGAGGATTTACCGCCCCCGACCGGCCCTAGTAAGTATAAAATTTGTTTGCGCTCTTCCAAGCCCTGTGCCGAGTGTTTCAGATAAGACACTATTTGTTCTATAGCATCTTCCATGCCGTAAAATTCAGAAAATGCCGGGTAACGGGCAATTACCCTGTTGGAAAATAACCTGCTTAACTGCGGATCCTGAGCAGTATCAATCAGTTCGGGTTCACCGATAGCAAGCAATAAGCGCTCGGCTGCGGTGGCATAACAACTTTTGTCTTCTTTACAAAGTGCCAGATACTCCTGAATGCTTAGCTCTTCTTCTCGGGTGGCCTCATATCGTGATTTGTAGTGCTCAAAAATGCTCATACGCACCTCCAGCCATTGCTCGTGGGAAACCTGATATCGCTGCTGTTGCTTTTAAGGTTAGACAGTAAAAATCATCTTTGCCTGTCTAATTCACCGAAAATAATCCTATTTTTTGTTTGCTGTTTCATCATTACGTAATGCAGGCGTGCCGGGTTTACTGTAGATGACAGAAAAAATGTAATGCGTGGAGCAGCGGCAATGAGCGGAAGGAGGCAAAAAAATACCCGGCAGATGCCGGGTATTGGAAATAACAATTATGCTAGTGTGAGTAGCCGTTACTTAGCGAAATTATCGGCGGCAAACTGCCAGTTAACCAGGGCCCAGAATGCGTCCAGGTATTTAGGACGGGCATTGCGATAATCGATATAGTAGGCATGTTCCCATAAATCTACAGTCAGTATTGGGGTAACCGATGCATCCTGAATAGGGGTGGCGGCATTGCTGGTATTAACAATATCCAGGCTGCCATCAGCTTTTTTGACTAACCAGGTCCAGCTTGAACCAAAATTATTAACTGCCTTATCATTCAGGGCTTTTTTAAACTCTGAAAATGAACCCCACTTGGCATTAATGGCATCAGCTAACGCGCCGCTCGGTTCACCGCCACCGTTCGGTGATAAGCAGTGCCAGTAGAAAGTGTGATTCCAGACCTGAGCAGCGTTATTAAACAAGCCACCGTCAGAGCTGCGGATAATTTCTTCCAGTGATTTGCTGGCGTGTGGTGTGTCTTTCACTAAACCATTTAACTTTTCCACGTAGGTATTGTGGTGCTTGCCGTAGTGATATTCCAGAGTTTCTGCTGAAATATGCGGGGCTAAAGCGTCTTTCGGATAAGGTAATGCTGGTAGTTCAAAGGCCATTGTTGTGCTCCGTTATCGTTGTTAAAGATGTCTGCATCGCGTAGACTACAAAACCTGACTAAATTACTCAAGTTTTAGACTATGTCAGCTTTTACGCTGAGCAAGCTGCACCGGTTCGTTACCGGAACCGACGATTATTTTAAGTAATAATTATGATAGTTAAGCAGATATTGGGTTTTTTTTTATGAACTCAAGTGGCGGCCGTGAAAGATAAGCGTAAAATGGTGCAACTTATTAAGTTTCTGTCGAGGTGAAAATGGAGACGTTGGATAAAATTAAACAGCAAATTGCTGAAAACCCTATTTTATTATTTATGAAGGGCTCGCCTAAATTCCCCAGTTGCGGTTTTTCTGCTCAGGCCTCTCAGGCGCTGATCGCTTGTGGCGAGCAGTTTGCCTTTGTTGATATTTTGCAACACCCGGACATTCGGGCAGAGTTACCCAAATATGCCAACTGGCCGACTTTTCCGCAATTATGGGTTGATGGTGAGTTAATTGGTGGCTGCGATATTATTCTGGAAATGTTCCAGCGGGGCGAATTGCAACCATTAATTAAAGAAACCGCGGCAAAAACAACGAGTACTGATGGTACGGCTGACGCTGAATAAGCAGTAGTTTGCTATCAGTAAACACGGGGAGCATGCTCCCCTTTTTTTTGTTCTCATTCAGCGACGTCAGTTGCTTCGGTGTCTGGAAGTGGCCAACCGCCTAACTGCTGCCATTTGTTAACGATGTAGCAAAACAACTCTGCCGTTCGCTCGGTATCATATAACGCGCTGTGCGCTTCTTTGTTGTCAAAGGCAATGCCTGCCTGCTGACAAGCTTTTGCCAGCACGGTCTGGCCTAATGCTAATGCTGCCAGACTGGTGGTGTCGAATGACACGAAAGCATGAAAAGGCGATCGTTTATAATTAGTGCGGGCAATGGCCGCATTAACAAAACCCTGGTCGAAGGCTGAATTGTGGGCAACAATTACTGTACGCTGACAACCTGCCGCCTTTTGCGCTTTGCGTACGGCTTTGCAAATTTCAGATAACGCCTCCCGCTCCGGCACTGCACCGCGTAGTGGGTTAAAAGGGTCTATGCCGTTAAAAGCCAGCGAACTGGCATCGAGGTTGGCGCCCGCGAATGGTTCAACATGAAAGTGCAGCGTCTCACCTGGGACAAGCTTGCCTTCGTCGTCCATTTGCAACAGGTTTACCGCAATTTCCAGCAATGCATCCGTTTGCGCATTAAAGCCTGCAGTTTCTACGTCGATAACTACAGGGTAGTAACCACGGAACCGTTGCGCAAGCAGCGAGGTTTTATCTGTCATAAGCCAACCAATAAAAAAAACAGAGCGCATTATGCCAAAAAAAAAAGTCAGCGTCTTGCATTCGGCACAGTGTTTGCTTATTAATCGTTAGTAGCGTGGTGTGGGAAAACGGTTTGTCGTGGCCTGAACCAGCCAAGTAATTTGTAATTTTGTGACAGGGTAGAATAAATGCATAATTATGCTTTAGTATTCATATCGTTAGCCTTTGCGCTAGCAAGCGCAAGCAGTTTTGCTGCATCTCAGCAGTTGCGTCAATATTCTGCCAGTATTGAGCAGTCAGCCTGGCAGCTGACGCAAAAAACGCCGCTACTCTGTCAGTTAGAACATACTATTCCAAATTTTGGCAATGCCATTTTTCAAAGTAAGGCCAGTAAAGCCCTTAATTTACACTTTGAACTTAAGATGCTCAGGTTGCCAGATGCTTACAGCCTGGCTGAAGTGCATTCCATGCCACCGGCCTGGCGTGCGGGAGAGCCGGGTAAAAACCTGGCCAGCATGGCATTGCTAAAACAGTTTAATGGCGAATTGCCGAAAAAAACCGCCTGGACCTTGCTGACTGAGCTGGAGCAGGGGTTCAGCCCAACCTTTTACTTTGCTGACTGGCACAGCCCTTATGATAATGTCGCCGCCAGACTAAACCCGGTGCAGTTTCCGCCAGGTTACCATGCCTTTAATGAATGCGTTGCCGCGTTGCTGCCTTATAGTTTTGAAGATATTGCCTTTACGGTCCTTAGCTATGAGTCTGGCAGTGACCAGCTGACGCCTGAGTCTGAACGACGATTAAGTCAGATAGCTGAGTATTTGCAGCATGATCCGCAAATTGAAAGTATTGAGTTGCAAGGCTATACCGACAGCTACGGTGGGCGCTGGATGAACGAGCAACTATCAGTAAAACGGGCAGAAAAGATAAAGCAATTTTTAGCCGAGGCTGGCGTGACGGATGATAAAGTCAGGGTAGATGGTTATGGCGAGCGCCGTCACGTGGCGTCAAATCAAACCAGCCTGGGGCGGGCCACAAACCGCCGGGTGGTATTGCAAATGGCCAGGCCTTGATGCTCGTTTAACGGGTTAGTAGGAATGCAACGGGTTAAATGTAGTGGCTGGCGCTACTGCACCATAATATCCACCTGACGCCACTCATTCTGTTCAGAAATCAGTATCCTTACCTGCTGCTGATTTACCCGGTAATACAAATTTAAGCGGCCATGAATAATAGCACTGTTGTCGGGCTCTCCAAGTTGTTGAAGATAGAAGTCCTGCAGCTCATTAAGTGACTGACGACTGAAATAACTAAGCACCGCGGGCAGCTTAGTGTCGAGCCGGGCAAACTCACGGGCATCGGCAGTGAGCGGTACCTGATAAAAACTGTCTGCTTTAACGCTAAGTGAAACTGAGGCAGACAGGGCGCAAGCCATTAACAAAGCTAAAGATCGCATTTTTTTTCCTTTTATTCGGTGCGATAGCACGGACTAACCATAGCAAATTTCAGCAGAGTTTGACCAGTAAAACAACCGCTGATCGCCAACAAAACTTGCCCAGAGTAACCGCTAATATAAGCTACTTTTCAGTCCCTTGCTGCTCTTTGCATAAAACGCTCGGGTGCAAGAGCAGCCAGACAGTCTGTGGTCAATGCCAGCGGCTGGCCAATGATTTGACAGGCCAGTGTTTCGGCCAATAGCGGTGCCAATAAAATTCCACGGGCGCCCAGCCCGCCAATCAGATACAAGCCAGGGCTGTTAGCGATGCTGCCAAGTAATGGCAAGTGATCGGGAACCGTTGCCCTGAATGCTGCCCGTGAATCTGTTACTAATGCATCAGCAAACCACGCTGGTTGTTGCAGCTGGCTGTTTACCAGCGCGAGGTTTTCCTGGTCGTCGGCTTCGCTGACAAAAGCAGTCTCTGCCAGCCGGTCGAAAGTTGCTCCTACTGCATGGCAATTATCCAATGCCGGTGTGATATAGCCTTTATGGCAAAGTACGGTTTTAAGCGGTTTCATGCTATTGCTGTTCACGTGGCTAACCTGACCACGAACCCGGTTAACCGGCAAATGCTGACTGGCAGCAAAACGGTTTATATCGGCGCCATTAGCCAGTACCACACAGCGGTAAGTGCTTGGCGCGGAGTTATTAACAAATTGCAGTTGCCAGCCAGCTGCAGAACCTGAGCTAGCTGCATTGGCGGTGACTGGCGCTAGCGTACTTACCTTGCTGTCAAATCTTAGCTCACACAATCCGGATTGCAGCAGCAGTGTTACTGCTGCCTGGCAAAACTGTTGCGGGCTAAGCCAGCCGGCTTGCGGCAAAAAAATGCCGCTGTGAGCAAGGGCGACGCCGGCCAGCTGGCTTGCCTGCTTTGCTGTTACCGGATACACCAGCTCTGATGGCCAATTTGCCAACCCTGTCATTTTTTGCTGGCGTTGTTCCAAAGCAGGATTTGTCGCCAGGTGCAGCACGCCACACCACTGCATAGCGAAGGGGACACCTTTTGCTGCCTGTTGCTGATAAAAATGCCGGGCAAAATAGAATGCCTGACAATGGAGCAGACTGGCCAGCGTCGGCGCCGGGTGCAGGTTAGGGTAAACCGCGCCCTGTAGATTGTGAGAGGCGCCTTGAGCAATCTCGCTGTCAGCACAAATTAGCTCGACCGCAATACCTTTTTCGACCAGTTGTAATGCCAGACAAACTGACGCTATGCCGCCACCAATAATGCATACTTTATCTGCTGTGCCAATGTTCCCGGATAACCGGGCTGGTGCTTCTGCATCAGCTTCCGGGCCCAGAGTGGCGGTCAACATTTCCCGCTTGCGACCAAAGCCTTTTACTTTAGTAATATTAAAGCCGCTTTGCTGCAGGCCGCGTTTAACCAGTCCGGCACAGGTAAAGGTGGCGACAGTTGTCCGGTGATGGCTTAGCCGGGCCATTTGAGCAAATAAGGTTGGTTGCCACATACCGGGGTTTTTGCCGGGGGCGAAGCCATCCAGAAAGAAAGCGTCAGCCCGGTTACTGGTGGGTAATTGTGGCAGTAATTCGTTAACATCGCCCAGCCATAGGTCGAGAATGACGTCACCGCTATCAAACGTAAGTCGGTGACATCCCGGAATAGCGGGGGGATATTGCGCCAGCAATTCCCGGCACAGCGGACTAAGCTCAGAGTGGACCTGCAGTGCCTCGGCCAAATCGTCCAGACTGAGTGGATACTTTTCAAAGCTGGAAAAATATAGTTTGCGGCAGGCGGCTGCTGGCTGTTGCCGGCGGAATTGTCGGAACCGCTGCCAACTGAGTAAAAAATTAGCACCGGTGCCAAACCCTGTTTCTATAATATGAAAAAAGGCGGCTGCGGTTTGCTGCCAGCGCTCAGGCAAACCATTTTGCTGTAAAAAAACATATTCAGTTTCCGCTAAACCACCCTCATTGGAAAAATAAATGTCATCAAAGTCGGTAGCAACTGGGGTACCCTGTTGGTTAAAGTGAATATTGGCATTTTTCAGCAGTGGCATCTTGGTATCCGGCAGGAAATTCGGCTTGTAGTTTACCCGAAGCTGAAGCAAAATTAAAAAAGAGTACAACTGTACGCTGAAAGCTGACCAGTTTTTGCTGCAAAGTCCGTACAATAGAAAGCAACGTCATTATTTTTAGCTGTCGCCAGACAGACATGGGAGTAAGCATGAAAAGAGCCGTTATCACGGGCATGGGTATTGTTTCAAGTATTGGCAATAATCAGGCACAAGTGCTGGATTCATTAAAGGCAGGCCGCTCTGGCATTACTGCTTCAGCGGAGTTTGTTGAATTTGGTTTACGCTCGCAGGTTTGGGGCAATATAAAAATGAATCCGGCTGAACACATTGACCGCAAAGCAATGCGTTTTATGGGCGACGCAGCTGCCTACGCCTATATTGCCATGCAGGAAGCGATGACGGATGCCGGTTTAACTGCTGAGCAAATTTCAGATCCGCGGGTGGGTTTAGTTGTCGGTTCCGGTGGTGCCTCGTCTAAAACCCAGATTGAAGCGGCTGACACCTTGCGTGAAAAAGGTGTGAAACGGGTTGGTCCTTATGCTGTGCCAAAAACCATGTCCAGTACCTGTTCAGCCTGTCTTGCCACTCCGTTCAAGATCAAAGGGGTTAACTACTCGATCAGTTCAGCCTGTGCTACCAGTGCCCATTGTATTGGTCATGCCGTTGAACTTATTCAACTAGGTAAGCAGGATATCGTGTTCGCTGGTGGCGGAGAAGAAGTGCACTGGACGCTGGCAATGGAGTTCGATGCAATGGGCGCATTATCCAGCCGGTATAACGATACGCCTGAACTGGCCTCTCGTACCTATGATGCTGAGCGCGATGGTTTTGTGATTAGTGGCGGTGGCGGTATTGTGGTGGTTGAGGAGCTGGAGCATGCACTGGCCCGGGGCGCCACTATTTATGCTGAAATAGTGGGTTATGGTGCTACGTCTGATGGTTTTGATATGGTGGCGCCAAGTGGTGAAGGGGCGGTACGCTGTATGGAAATGGCCATGCAGGGCGTTTCTGCGCCGGTTGATTATGTCAATACCCACGGTACCAGTACTCCGGTCGGCGATGTTAAAGAGCTGGCGGCTATTCAGCAGGTATTTGCCGGGAAATCACCCGCTATCAGTGCTACCAAAGCGATGACTGGCCATGCGCTCGGAGCTGCTGGCGTACACGAAGCTATTTACTCCCTGTTGATGATGAAGCATAACTTTATTGCGCCATCAATCAATATCAGTGAGCTTGATGAGGCGGCGGCCGGCTTAAATATTGTTCGCCAGGCGCAAGATGCCACGCTGAATACCATTATGTCGAACAGCTTTGGCTTTGGTGGTACTAATGCGACCTTAGTTATGCAGCGCTATCAGCCATAAGTTTTAGCGCAACCTTTATTAAGAAAGCCAGACGAAAAACCGTCTGGCTTTTTGTTTTTTTGTTAGACTGCGCCAAGATTGCGAACCGGCAATGCCTGAAAATTTGCCGGAACAATACTCACTATCAATGAAGAATATATGCTGATGAAAATTTACGCTGATGAAAATATGCCATTGGTGGCGGAGTTTTTCAGTCATTTAGGGCCGGTAACCTTATTTAATGGTCGCACAGTAACACCTGGTGAGCTCGCTGACGCTGAGGTGTTGTTGGTGCGTTCGGTTACGCCGGTTAATCAGGCATTACTGACTGAAAATAAGGCGCTGCGTTTTGTTGGCACCGCCACCATTGGTATGGACCACATCGACCAGTCTTACCTGGCTGGGCGTAATATCAGTTTCTGCTCAGCACCGGGGTGTAATGCGCAATCGGTAGTCGAGTATGTACTGAGTGCGTTGTGGTATCTGGCAGAAAAGTATCAATGGCAACTTAGCAGCAAAACCCTCGGTATTGTCGGGGTCGGCCATATTGGGCAACGTCTGGCAGAGGCTGCGGCGGCGTTAAATATTCAGTTGCTACTATGTGACCCGCCGCGGGCGGCGATTGAAGCTGATTTTACTCATACTTCGTTTACCGAGCTGTGTCGTCAGGCCGATATTATTAGCTTCCACACCCCGATGGTTAAAACCGGGCTGGCGCCAAGCTGGCATTTGTTAAACGCCCAGACGCTGGCGTTGTTAAAACCCGATTGTGCGTTGATTAACGCGTCACGCGGTGCGGTTATTGATAATCAGGCGCTGTTGCAGGCATTGCAACAGCAGCCAAGACCAGTTGTACTGGATGTCTGGGAGCAGGAACCCGACATTCAGCTATCGTTGTTGCCCCATCTGGACATCGCCACGGCGCATATTGCCGGCCATAGCATTGAAGGTAAAGCCCGGGGCACAGCAATGCTGTACCAGCAGCTTTGTCAAATGCTGGGGCAAGCACCTATTATGCAGCTTGCAAATTTACTTGCGACACCTGCAGTGGAAAAAATCCAGATATCTGAAAATTTTGGGCTTCCAGATGTCCAAAATCTGGCAAGGATGTTATATGATGTGCGGCGGGATGATGCGTTATTCCGTTTTCATATTCAACGTGAAGGGTTTGACTGGCTGCGAAAGTCTTATCCGCCGCGACGAGAGTTCGGTTCGGTGCAACTTACTGGCAGTAAGATACCGCTCTGGATGGCGCAGTTAGGCTTTACAGGTTAGCGAAAAGGGGTTTAGGCATGGCATCGCAATACAATGTGGCGATTTTAGGCGCAACCGGTTTGGTTGGGCAACATTTAATAGAAATTCTGGAGCAGCGTGATTTTCCGGTAGCGCAGTTGTTTCCTCTGGCTAGCAGTCGCTCAGCTGGCGGCACTATTACCTTCAAAGGCAAGAAAATAACGGTGCAGGATGCAGATGAATTTGACTGGGGGCAGGCGCAAATTGGCTTATTTTCAGCCGGTGGTAGTGTCTCGGCCATTTATGCACCGAGAGCGGCCGAAGCAGGCTGCGTGGTTATCGATAATACCTCACATTATCGCTACGATGCTGATATTCCGTTGGTGGTGCCAGAAGTAAATGCGTCAGCCATTGCCGATTTTCGTCATCGCAACATTATCGCCAACCCGAACTGCTCGACCATCCAGATGTTGGTGGCATTAAAGCCAATTTACGACGCTGTCGGCATTAGCCGGATCAATGTTGCTACCTATCAGTCGGTCAGTGGCGCCGGGCAATCGGCCTTAGATGCGCTGGCTCAGGAGACCGTGCAATTGATGAATGGCCGGCCGTTGGAAGGCGAAGGTCAGTTCGCCCGCCAGATTGCATTTAATGTTATCCCGCAAATTGATGTATTTCTGGATAATGGTTACACCAAAGAAGAAATGAAAATGCATTGGGAAACCCAGAAAATTTTTGCTGACAGCAGTATTGCTGTAAATGCGACAGCAGTCAGAGTGCCGGTGTTTTACGGCCATGCTGAAGCGGTGCACATCGAAACCCGGATGCCCATTACCGTAGAACAGGCGAAAGCGCTGTTGGCAGACGCGCCAGGCGTAGTCTTGCTGGAGGATAACGCTGATTTCCCGACTCAGGTGTGCAGTGCCACCGGCAAAGATGAGGTATTTGTGGGCCGGGTGCGCCAGGATATCTCTTATGAAAACGGCCTAAACCTTTGGATAGTGGCAGACAATATTCGCAAAGGGGCGGCAACTAACAGCATTCAGATTGCTGAGCACCTTATTCGTGATTATCTGTAACAGGGCAATAGGGTAATAAAAGGCTCCTGAGGGAGCCTTTTTTCCGGATTAGGGTTATGCTGGTAACAAGGTCGTTACTGTTTTATATTTCGCTTGCTAAGGTTTGCTAATGCTTGTTCCAATAATATTGGAACAGTGTTTGCATTAATTTTTGCATTAGTTTTCGCATTGAAACAGTTTAGCGGTAAGTAAGTAGAAATCAGCTTACGTTGCCCGGGTAAGGAAAGGTAATGCCACTTCGTCTCTTGTCTTTTTTATTGGTTGTCAATTTCTCGACGCTGTTGGCGGGCGCAGTGCTGGCTGATGAACCGGTTTCGACGCCGTTGCGTGGCCCGAAAAATACTGATACTGCATTGATGCAGCGCCAATTAGGCCCCCTTAGTGCAACTGATACACTGTGGCGAATTGCTGAGCGGGTTAAGCCTGACGCTGCCGACGTTAGTACTTATCAGGTAATGTATGCAATCTACCTGAAAAATCCTGATTCTTTTATCGATGGCAACCTGAACCACCTGCGGCCGGGCTCTACCTTACAATTACCTAATCTGCGGGAAATCAGGGCAATCGATAATAACGTCGCGCGGGCCAAGTCAGATTCAGATGACAAAGCCTGGGCTGCACGGGCCAAAGCTGCCAGTCAGGGAAGCAACCGGCAAAATGACAATCAGCAAGCCGGCACTCAGCAGGCTGCAACCCCTAACGTCTCTGCTGAGCAGCTTAAAGAACTCACGGAGTTAAAAGATGAGTTCGGTAATTCATTGCTGATGATTGAGGCAATCGCCAGAGAGAATAGTCAACTTAAATCCACGTTGTCACAAGTTCAAACAGAGCTTTTAGCTCTGAAGCAGCAACTGGGCGAAGACAGTGACTTACAACAACAGTTGAATGTCGTGTTGCAGCAACAAGCCAATATTTTGGCCGCACAGCAGGCGCAGGAGCAACAGGCCGCTGAGGCGGCAAAAGCACTGGCAGCCGAACAAGAGCAGAGCGCAGCTTTTCTGAATAACCCGGTAGTGTGGATACTGGCTGCATCAATTCCGGCATTGTTGATTCTTTTAGGCGTAGTGCTGTGGCTGAAACGCCGCGGCCAGCAAACTGAAGCTGCAGTGGCTGCTGCCAACAGTGCCGCAGTGCCGCCAGCTGATTATAAATCCCCGTTGCCGCCGCTTGATGAGAACAATGACTTAGATGACAGCGGGTTATTCGATATTGACGAAAGTCTGTTAGATGATGCATTCGCTGATAATGGCGATTTTGCTGGCACTGAAGTGCTGGATGATAGCCTGCCTGATTTTAATGATGATGCCCTGTTGGATGACGATGCACTGCTGGACGATGATATTCTGTTGGATGATGACAGCTTGCTGGCTGGCGGTGGCCCTGGTTCAGCGACGGCAGACGACGATTTAATGGACGACGTCCTGGGTACGCCAGATGTTGCTGAGCAGCCTGCCAAAACAGAGTTTGATGCCAATAATATTCTGTCCGACAGTGATTTGAATGCGTTACTGTCCGCAGAAGATGATGATGACGCTATTATAGAGCTGGATGATGAGGAGTTTGCCGCCGATCTGCCAGAGTCAGAGCAATTTACTCCTGAGCTGCAGCCCGGTAATGCCACAGACGAGACATCGCTGGCTGAAAACGATGAAGAGATAATTGATTTAGATGAAACTGAGTTGTCATCCGATGTCCAAACTCCGGCTGCTGAGTTTGATACAGCTGTAGAAACCGATGTTGAAGATGATCTGCTGGAAGAAATTGAGCTTGATCTGCCGGATGATCCGCCAGAGACAGCGACGTTGCCGCAGACAGAGCAGGACCAGCAGCCTGACACCGCACTATCAGATGATCCTGATCTGGTAATAGATGACGACGAACACATTCTGGTGGAGACAGACAACAGCAGCGAGGAACTGGTAAGTGAACAGTTTACCACTGACGCCGGTAACGATGAGTTAACCGACAGCCAAATTGCCAGTTTGGTTGAAGATGAGAGCTTTGACCGTACCGAGCTTGATGCGTTTGCTGAGGCGTTAGCGCTGGAAGGGAACGAGCAAGCTAACGCCACAGACACAGCAGCAGAAGATGATGAGGCCTCTGAGTTGTTGAGTGCCGAGCTTGATGAATTGTTGCAGCAGGTTGAAGCCGTTGAGCCCGAACTGACCGATATTAATATTGATGGTGCAGCCAGCAGTGCGGCAGAGAGTGATGAAACGGGTGATGAGCTCGCTGATGATAACGATATCGCCGTCGACAGCGAAGGCCCTGACCTGCAAAGTAGTGAAGATGACTCGGTTACCAAGCCTTCTGAAGCGGCATTATCTGTTGAGAACCCCAGTAAAATGCTGGAGAGTTACCCTGAACTTGAGTTGGGTGACGAAGATTTTAATGATGAAGACGTGGTGCTGGACGACAACGCGGTCAGTGTTGAAATACCTGCGGCCGATCCAGATGCTGACCAAAACCTGGCGAAGCTGGATGACAGCCAGTTCGATAATCTTTTGACTGAACTGGAAGCGATGGCCCAAACCACCGCCAGTGACAGCGAAGAATTAAATCTGGATGTTGATGCAGTATTCAGCCCGGCGCTGGATGAGGAAGAAACAATTGCCTTGTCTGATGCAGACTTTGTGGAAATTGATAATTTACTGGCCAGTAGTGAACAGACGCAGGAAGATGATGGCCGGTTCGAGCAGTTAAATGTTGATGTTGGCCTCGATGAATTCGCTGATGTCATAGGTAACGACAACCCACAGGACGTTGATGCCGAAGACAATGGCTTTGCTGCAAAACTTGACCTGGTGCGGGCTTACATTGAAATAGACGATTTTGATAGTGCCGGACAGATTATCACAGAAGTTCTGGAATCTGACGCGCCCGAGCACGTCAAAACTGAGGCACAAGCCCTGCAAAAGCAAGCTGAATAACGTGTTGGCTTGGCCCAACCGATCATCAGGCTGTTATCCCGGGAACTCTGCGGTATAATCGCGCCGGTTTATCAGAGGGAACCCCATGCGAGTAGCGTTAGGTATTGAGTATGACGGCACTGGTTTCTTTGGTTGGCAGCGCCAGCGTGAAGTAAATAGTGTCCAACAAGAGCTGGAAACAGCGCTGACTAAAGTTGCCAACAGTCCGGTTGAAGTATTTTGTGCCGGCCGCACAGACGCCGGTGTACATGCAACGGGCCAGGTCGTTCATTTTGATACTGACGCATCGCGCGACTGTAAAGCCTGGATAATGGGCACTAACAGTCAGTTACCGGATCAAATAGCAGTGCGCTGGGCAAAGCCGGTAGCCGACGATTTTCATGCTCGTTTTAGTGCTACTGCCCGCCGCTATCGCTATATTATTTATAATCAAAAGTTCAGACCAGCTATATTGCGCTCAGGGCTGAGTCATTATCATCAGCAGCTGGATATCAGTTTGATGCAGCAGGCAGCCCCGGTATTAATTGGCGAACATGATTTCAGTGCATTCAGGGCTATTCAATGTCAGTCAAAAACCCCTTTTCGTAATATTCACCATCTGCAATTAAGCCGGGTAGGCGACTATCTGGTACTGGATATTAAAGCCAATGCTTTTTTGCATCATATGGTGCGTAATATTACCGGCAGCTTGCTGGAAATTGGTATGGGGCGTAAACCTGTTTCATGGCTTGGCGAGTTATTGCAAAGCCGAAATCGCAACCTGGCAGCGGCAACAGCAAAACCTGGCGGCTTGTATCTGGTTGATGTAGATTATCCTGAGCACTATGAAATACCCAAAGCTGCACCGGGTCCATTGTTCTTATAACGGCTGCTAAGACCAGTTTTTTATATTCTGTTTGCTGGTGTTTATGCTTTAATAGCGCCCGTTTAGTTTTATTTCGGCGTTTTTTGACGTATTTTGTCTACTCTTAGGTCTAACGTCTGACACCTTTTAATAGGAATGCATTATGAGTTGGTTAGAAAAAATCCTGCCCAGAACCTCCACCTCGGCGCGTCGTAATATTCCCGAGGGCGTCTGGACCAAATGCAGCGCTTGTGACGCTGTATTATACAAAGCCGATTTGGACCGCAACTTGGGTGTCTGCCCGAAATGTGATCACCATATGCGGGTAAATGCCCGGACCCGGTTAAATCATTTCTTTGACAGCCACTCCACCACAGAACTGGCAGCCGAGCTTGAACCACAGGATTTACTGAAATTTAAAGACAGCAAGCGTTATAAAGACCGGATTACTGCTGCGCAAAAGCAAACAAATGAAAAAGATGCGATGATTGTAATGCATGGTACCCTGCACGGTATGCCAATGGTTGCTGCGTCGTTCGAATTCGAGTTTATGGGCGGTTCAATGGCATCAGTAGTCGGGGCCAAGTTCGTTGCCGGCGTTGAGTATGCGCTGACGCACAAAGTGCCTTTCGTCTGTTTTTCTGCCAGTGGTGGTGCACGGATGCAAGAAGCACTGTTTTCTTTAATGCAGATGGCAAAAACGTCCGCCGCGCTGGCCAAACTCAGTGAGCAGGGCCTGCCTTATATTTCTGTGCTGACCGACCCAACCATGGGTGGGGTATCGGCCAGTTTAGCGATGCTAGGTGATATCAATATAGGAGAACCGAAGGCTCTAATTGGTTTTGCCGGGCCCCGGGTTATAGAGCAGACCGTTCGGGAAAAGCTGCCGGAAGGGTTCCAGCGCAGTGAATTTTTACTGGAGCATGGTGCGATTGATATGATTGTTGACCGCCGGAAAATGCGCGATACAATTGCCCGCCTTGTTGCCAAGTTTATGCAGCTACCCGCGCCGGTATCCGAGCACGACGCTGCTTAGGATTATATGTCAGACATGTTAACGTCAAGCCAATCGTGTCATACTCTGGCCGATTGGCTTTGTTATATTGAGCAAAGCCATCCCATTGATAAAATTGAACTGGGCCTGGACCGGGTTAGCCGGGTTGCTGATCGTGCCGGATTGGCACAGTTGCCCGGTAAAGTTATTCTGATCGCCGGTACGAATGGCAAGGGCTCTACCGCCCGTACTCTGGAGCAATTATTACTGGCTCAGGGATTCCGTGTTGGTGTTTATAGCTCCCCGCATTTATTACGGTTTAACGAGCGACTGCGGCTTAATAACCATGATGCGGACGACGCACTCTGGGTTGACGCCATGGCGGAAGTAGAAGCGTTGCGGGGCGACACACCATTAACCTATTTTGAATTTACGACACTGGCTGCATTCTCAATTCTGAAACGCCAGCCAGTCGACTTTTGTCTGATTGAGGTGGGGCTGGGCGGCAGGTTGGATGCTACGAATATTGTCAGCCCTGATCTTAGTGTGATTACCACCATAGATTTAGACCATCAGGACTGGCTGGGCAACGATCGGGAGACAATCGGCCGTGAAAAGGCAGGGGTGTTCCGGCGGCACAACCCCGTTGTTATCGGTGAATTGTTGCCACCTGAAAGTGTGATGGCCAGAGCAGCTGAGTTAAATTGCCCGGCACTTACGGTAAATCATGATTACTTTTATCAGCAACACGATGATAGCTGGCACTGGCACTGTGGAGCCGTGCTGTATCAGAACCTGCCACTGCCCGCACTACCGGTGCAAAATGTGGCCACCAGCCTGGCGGTGTTGTACCAACTGTCTTTGCTGCCTGACGAGGCTGTGCTTAGACAAGTAATGACTGAACTAAATTTGGCTGGACGGATGCAGTTTTTGCAGCAGCGGCCAGCAATAATAATAGATGTCGCGCATAATCCGCAGTCGACCCGCTACCTGGCAACGAAACTGGCAGAGCTGAAGCCAGGGCACAGCAAAGTGCTTGCTTTAGTGGGCATGTTAAAAGACAAAGACATCGCCCAGGCACTGGCGCCCTTGACCTCTGTAATTGATCAATGGCATCTTAGCAGCCTACCCGGGAGCCGGGGAGCGCCTGCTGCGCAGTTAGTAGCGGCGTTGGCCGGGGCAGATTATCAGCTGTATCAAGACGTGACTTCAGCATTCAGACGGTTATTGTCGACGTTGCAAGATGATGACTTACTGGTTATTTTTGGATCCTTCGTCACGGTGTCAGCAGTACTGGCGAGCTATTATCAGGAGGCAACATGACTGCGGGATTTAAGCACAGATTACTGGGTGCCACTATTTTGATATTAGCCGGTATCATTTTTTTGCCTGATTTACTGGATGGCGAGAAGCAAGTGGTGAAAGACGATTTTAAAGTTATCCCGGACCGCCCGGAATTTCAGGGTGTTCAACAACCAGAACCGTTTGATCAGGCAGAATTTGACAGTGCCAGCAGCAGCGCTGCAGCAAAGCAAGTGAATGAGCAAGCACTAGATGATAATGTGGCTGGCTCAGAGGCCGGTGAGCGCGATGCAGATGACTTACCGTCACAAAACTATGCCCAGGTGACTCTCAATGGTCAAAACCCTGCACAAACCGTTACCCGCCCTGACACTGACGGCGCCACAGCCAATGCTGTTGTCGAAAATGCCTGGGTGGTAAGGGTTGGCAGCTTCAGTAATCCGCAAAATGCCAATGCCCTGGTGGCAAAACTCCGCCAGGAAGGCTATGTCACTTTTACCCGGGATATTACCAACAGCAATGGCCAGAAATTAACCAGTGTATTGGTTGGCCCTGAGCTTAGAAAAGCCCGGCTGGAACAACAAGTTGAGCAATTACAGGAGCTGACCGGAATAGCCCGGCTGGTTGTCAGCCGATATCAGGTTACTGAAAATAATTAGCCAAGCATCAGCCGGTTTGATAGAATGCGCGCCGTCATCAGGCATCCTTTGGTAGCAAATGGTTTGGGTTGATTTTGTTATACTGGCAATTATTGCCTTATCGGCTGTCATCAGTCTGATCCGCGGTTTCGTCAAAGAAGCTATCTCACTGGTAGTGTGGTTTCTGGCCTTTTTTATCGCCAGCCAATATTATCCCAAACTTGCGTCACTTTTTACTAATATCACCGACCCCACAATCCGCAATGCTTCAGCCATCGCTATTTTATTTATCTGTACCCTGATCCTTGGCGCATTAATCAATTTTGTGATTGCTAAGTTAGTGCAGGGCACGGGATTGTCAGGCACTGACCGGGTACTGGGACTGGTGTTTGGTGCCTTGCGGGGCGTATTGGTGGTAAGTGCGGTACTGTTCTTTATGGACGCTTTTACCCCGGCAGCACAAGCGCTATGGTGGCAGCAATCGGTGTTGATCCCAGAATTTGGTTTTATTATCGAATGGTTTTTCGAGTATCTGGAAAACCATTCCAGTTTTATGCAAAAGCCTTAGGGCTGGCGAGGAAATAATCAATGTGTGGTATCGTTGGAATCGTAGGTAAGTATCCGGTCAATCAGGCGCTGTATGATGGTCTGACAGTGTTACAACATCGGGGCCAGGACGCCGCAGGCATTGTTACCGTGGATAACAATACCCTCAGATTACGTAAAGCCAATGGCTTGGTTAAAGATGTGTTCGAAACCCGCCATATGCAGCGGTTGTCGGGTAATATTGGCATTGGTCATGTTCGTTATCCAACAGCCGGCTCATCCAGCACAGCTGAAGCGCAGCCATTTTATGTTAACAGCCCTTTCGGTATTGCCCTGGCGCACAACGGCAATTTAACCAATTCGCACGAGTTAAAAGAAGATATGTTCCGGCTGGCGCGCCGTCATATTAATACCACCTCAGACTCAGAAATTTTACTGAACATTCTGGCGCATGAGCTGCAGGCGAAATCGACCATGCAGTTGGAGCCTGAACAGGTTTTTAATGCGGTTGCCAGTGCCCACCGGAAAATCCGGGGCGGGTATGCGGCGGTGGCACTGATTATTGGCCATGGTTTGGTAGCATTTCGTGACCCTAATGGTATTCGGCCGCTGGTAATGGGTAAACGGGAAACTGCCGCCGGCACCGAATACATGGTGGCATCGGAAAGTGTGGCACTGGATGCTGATGGCTTTACCGTGTTGCGGGATGTGTCACCGGGTGAAGCGGTATATATTACCGAACAGGGTGAGTTATACAGCCAGCAATGTGCTGAAAACCCCAATTATACGCCGTGTATTTTTGAATATGTTTATTTTGCCCGCCCTGATTCCACTATCGATAATATTTCGGTGTATGCGTCAAGAGTGGCGATGGGTAAGGTACTGGGCCAGAAAATTAAACGGGAATGGGCGCATCTGGATATTGATGTAGTTATTCCTATTCCGGAAACCAGTAACGATGCGGCGTTGGAAATTGCCAATGAGCTGCAGCTACCTTTCCGGCAGGGGTTTGTAAAAAACCGCTACATTGGTCGTACTTTTATTATGCCCGGCCAGGTTCAGCGCAAAAAATCTGTTAAGCGTAAACTGAATGCTATCTGGCAGGAGTTTAAGGGTAAGAATGTATTGCTGGTCGATGACTCGATAGTACGAGGCACTACCTCTGGTCAGATTATTGAAATGGCACGCGAAGCTGGGGCGAAAAAAGTTTATTTTGCTTCTGCAGCGCCGGAGATTCGTTTTCCCAACGTGTATGGTATTGATATGCCATCAGCCAATGAATTAATTGCTCACGGCCATGACGTTGAAAGTATTTGCGAAACCATTGGCGCAGATGGTCTTATTTTCCAGTCGCTGCCTGATTTAATCGAAGCAGTACGCTCACAAAACCCCGACATTAAGCGGTTTGAAACCTCGGTATTTGATGGTCACTATGTGACTAATGATATCGATCAGGATTATTTAAACCGCCTGGATCAGACCCGTAGTGATGACGCCAAAGCCCACACTGCAATGTCGATGGCAACAAACCTGGAAACCTATAACGAAGGCTGAGCAACGTTATAGCAGCAGGAATAACGAAATAAAACAGGCGCTCTTGAGCGCCTGTTTTATTAAAAAGCACTAACATTGTCAAATTGTCAGTGGGTGTAGGTTGGACCGAAGCCCGACATCCATAAAATGACGGTTGTTGCCATCAGCACCGCCAGCAAGGTTAAACCGCCGGTAACCACTGAGCTGGCGTAGATAAAGCCGCGCTCTTCCGGGATGTGCATTAAAATGGGTACGCCGACATAAAGTAAATATACTGAATAGGCGAGGCCCACCAGCCCGACACTGACCACGAACCACAATTCCGGATATAGTGCTGCAAATCCCACCATAAATAATGGTGTAGAAGTATATGAGCATAACTCCACGGTCTGGGTATAGGTTGGTTCTGCGCCGAAGGTATGCGCCATCCAGTGTGCCAGCCAGGCCAGCGCAAATACGCCAATGATTAAGCCACAATACATTGCTACAGACATAATTAAGGCGCTTTGCGCGGTCAGTTTAATCGGGTCGCCAACGCCGATGCTCCAGCCCAGATGAACTGCAGAATAATAGGCACAAATGGCTGGGATCAAGGCCACAATCATAATGTGGGCCATGCTGTAACGGAAACTTTCGTGTCTGGCATCAATGGTATGCCACTCTTCTTTCGGGTGGGCATATATGCCCCATAAATGGTTTAGTATCATAATTATTATCCTTATTACTACGCCCCTCATCTCGGGTAACCCTGTTACAAAGCCACCCTTAACTCAGTTATGACTAAAACTTAGCCATTCGTCAAGCAACTTGCACTAATTTTCAACAATGCATGGCGTTAGATCAAACTTGGTGCCGGACAGTCCTTTCGGTATAATGCAGATACTTTTTCAGAGACAGCTCCCACTATGCAACGCAGTGAATGGCAACAACTCCTACAACCTGTCAGCGATTTTTTAGGCTGCGCTACGCCAACCAGCTGGCTGGCGCAGGCGGCACGACCTGAGAGCCTGCCAACCTTGCTGCGGGATCACCTTATCTGTGAATTAAAAGCAGCCCAGAGTGCTATGTACCTGATCCGTCGTTATGCGGTTGATGACAACAGTGGCGACGCGCTGCTGCAATGGTTAAAACCCTTTGAAGACTTTACCTACCGGCAGCAAGGTGACTGGCGGGCGCTGGCCGGGCTGACGCTGAAAAAATCTATGATCCCTAAGGCCAGCAGCCGCTATGCTCAGGATTTAATTGATAAGATGGTGCTGCTGATTAAAGAAGAGTTGCATCATTTTTATCAGGTGCTGGAAGTCATGGAAGCTAATGGTATAACTTACGAAAAAACTACATCAAGCCGCTATGCCAAAGGTTTGCTGCGCCATGTTCGTACATATGAGCCAGCGGCAATGGTGGATAAGCTTATTTGCGGTGCCTATATAGAAGCACGATCGTGCGAACGCTTTGCTAAGTTAGCGCCGTTATTGCCAGAGAAAATTGCAGATTTCTATATTTCTTTATTGCGTTCAGAAGCACGCCACTATCAGGATTACCTAGCATTGGCGCAGCAGGTAACCGAAACTGATATCAGTGAGCGGGTGGTGTTTTTTGGCGAGATAGAAGCCGGGCTTATCTTAACCCCCGATGCGAATTTTAAGTTTCACAGCGGCTGCCCATTAACCATGGTTACTGAGCAGTCAGCGGCGTAAATACCAGGTCCCATCGTTTAGGTGATACCATTAAGTAACTGCTTTGGCTATACCAGTCACCGAGCACATAGCGCTCGCCGGGGGCACCATTAATATCGACCTGATGCACCGCTGGGCGATGGGTATGGCCATGAATCAATTTAGTTACCCCATATTCAGCCATCACTTTCGGCACTTCTGCCGGCGTCACATCCATAATTTGTTTTTGCTGCTGTTGGGCATAACGTGCTTTATTCGCCGCGCTTTTACGACGGGCTTTAGCTGCTATCCACTGACGAAATGACAAAGGCGTTTTTAACAGCAACCACTGCCACCAGGGTTGGTTCCACCATTTACGAAACTTCTGATAAGCAATATCCATGGTACACAGGCTGTCACCGTGCATAATCAGGGTAGGAGTGCCGTATAAATCAATAACCTGCTGTTGCGGTAGTAACTGCATCCCGGCTCGGTTGGCATAACCCTGGCGCAACACAAAGTCACGGTTACCGTGAATAAAATACACCGGTACCTGCTTGCTCAACGTTGCCAGCGCTGCGGCAACGGTATCAAGCAGTGGCTCGGGGTTATCGTCGCCAATCCAGACTTCAAATAGATCGCCGAGAATATACAACGCATCAGCCTGATTAGCTTCGTTGGCAATGAACTGCAGAAAAGCTGCAGTAATGTCAGGCCGATCTGCAGACAAATGCAAATCGGCAATAAACAGCGTATGCGGGTTGTACATCAGCGGTGCTTAAGCAAGCAGCTCGGCTTTTTCTATCACTACCGGCTCTACTGGCACATCGGCATGGCCCGCAAAGCGGCCGGTTTTAACCTGGCGAATTTTATCCACAACATCCATGCCGCTGGTGACTTCACCGAATACACAATAGCCCCAGCCCTGGCCGGATTCTGCGCTGTGATTTAAGAAACTGTTATCAGCAATATTAATAAAGAACTGGCAGGTGGCCGAGTGTGGGTCATTGGTGCGGGCCATCGCAATAGTGCCTTTGCTGTTCGCCACTTTATTATTGGCTTCGTTTTTAATGGGAGCCTTAGTTTCTTTCTGGTCCATATCGGGGGTAAAACCGCCGCCCTGGATCATGAAACCGTCAATGACCCGGTGAAAAATAGTGCCATCAAAAAAGCCGTCTTTGACGTAGCTGATAAAGTTTTCCACGGTAACCGGGGCTTTATCGGCAAACAGGTTAAGGGTGATAACGCCATAATTGGTATGTAAATTAATCATTGAATAGTGTCCTCTGTTTGAATGCGGCCATTGTAACTCAGCCAGGGCATTTCATAAAGCAAGGATAGCGGCTGCCGTTTGCCGGTGGTACACTAGCGGGCTGAATATTATGCCTTTATAACGTCGTTTCTGAGGATCCCAATGTTACAAATCTACAATACCTTAAGCCGTAAAAAAGAAGTGTTTACGCCGATTGAGCCTGGCAAAGTGGGTTTGTATGTTTGTGGTATCACCATTTACGATTATTGCCATGTTGGTCACGCCCGTACCTATGTCGCCTTTGATGTGATTAACCGTTACCTGCGTTTTTCTGGTTATGATGTGACCTACGTCCGAAATATTACTGACGTGGATGACAAAATTATTAAGCGCGCAGCAGAAAATAACGAAAGCTGTGATGCCTTAACCGCACGTTTCACCGAAGCGATGCATGCTGATTTTAACGCCCTGGGTTTATTGCCGGCTGATATTGAGCCAAAAGTTACTACCCATATGGCGGAAATTATTGCGCTGATTGAAACCCTGATAGCCAAAGGCTACGCCTATGTTGCGGCCGATGGCGATGTGTTGTTTGACGTCAGTAAATATGACGCCTATGGCGAGCTAAGCCAGCAAAACCTGGAGATGTTGCAGTCGGGCTCGCGGGTAGAGGTGGCCGACAATAAAGACGATCCGCTGGATTTCGTATTGTGGAAAGGCGCCAAGCCGGGTGAGCCGTTCTGGCAATCCCCCTGGGGTAATGGCCGGCCGGGTTGGCATATTGAATGTTCAGCCATGAGTGCCAAGCATCTGGGTCAGCATTTTGATATTCATGGTGGTGGTTCAGACTTACAGTTTCCGCACCACGAGAACGAAATAGCCCAGTCGACTTGTGCCCATGGCCACAAGTACGTTAATACCTGGATCCACACCGGTATGGTGCAGGTAGATAAAGAAAAAATGTCAAAGTCATTAGGCAATTTCTTTACGGTTAAAGACGTGCTGGCACAATATAACGCTGAGGCCGTGCGCTATTTTTTGTTGTCCAGCCATTATCGTAGCCAGTTAAACTACTCGGCCGAGAATTTAACCCAGGCCCATGCTGCGTTGGGTCGGTTATACACGGCACTGCGTAATGTAACGCCCAGCCACAGTATTGATTTAAACAGCCCGTACATTGTGCGCTTTAAAGCCGCCATGGACGATGACTTCAATACCCCGGAAGCGTTGCCGGTATTGTTTGAACTGGCGCGTGAAGTTAACCGCTTTAAAGAAACTGAACCAGCCAAAGCAGCAGAGTTAGCCGCTTTGCTAACCCTGTTAGCGGGTGCCTTAGGTTTACTGCAAGGCGATGCGGAGCAGTTTTTACAATCAGGTGCATCGGATGATGATGTTGCTGAAATAGAAGCACTGATTGCCAAACGTAACAGCGCCCGCGCTAATAAAGACTGGGCCGCAGCAGACGCCGCCCGGGATGCGTTAACGGCAAAAGGTATTATCGTAGAAGATAAAAACGGTGTTACCAGCTGGCGTAAAGGTTGATTACGTGACCGTGATGAAAAACCGCCTGTTGGCGGTTTTTTTAATACTTTAATTTACCATTGCCACTAAGTCTGAGGAATAAACTTAGATAACACTGCTTGATGTTGCTGGGCCCACAAGCTTATTGCCCGGCTGTTATCAGTGGTTACTTGCTCAATAAAAGCGCTGGATAATGCCTGGGTGGCGGCTTTGATCACCTGCTGCTGTGGCTTAGTATCTTTACCGCCACGCCAGCCTGAAAAAATATTGTGGCTACCTGAGCTAAACACCGCCAGCACTTTGTAGCTGCTGGCCATGGCGTTATACAATTCATACCTGTCTTGTGGTGACGAATAATAACCCGGCACCCGAATTTCATCTTCGGTGGTAGTGATATGCAAAGTGGGAATGTTCACGTCAGCCAGCACTTTATCCAGCGGTTGATCATTATAAAAAGGCGGGGCTGAAATTAAAATAGCCGCCTTGATACGATCATCTTTCAGGCTGACCAGGCTGCCGTTTTGCTCAACTTGTGCTCCGCTTAATAACATTGAGGTATTCGCACCATACGAGTGGCCGGCCATCACAATATTCTGGTTATCAAAATCAGCGGCATGGTCAGACGCTAATATCTGGTCTAAAGCAAACTTCACATCCTGAACTCTCGCTAAGGCTTCTGTTGTACCTGCCGCGTCTCTTAATCGAAAAGCTAGCGTTAGTCTGCTTCCCCGCCAGACTTTTCGGTCACTGCCGTCATGCTGCAAATGTAAGCTGGCATAGCCCTGACTGGCCCAATACTGACCGAGATAGGCGTAACGCTCTTTCGAACCGCCTAAGCCATGAGAAAACACAATTAATGCTTTGGCTTTTTGCTGACGAGCGGGTTTAAACAACAAAGCCGGCACAACCCGATCTCTGCTTTGATCCAGCCAGTCAAAACTAATTTCTTCAATATTAAGCCACAAGCGTTCAGCGACTTCAGCCGAATATTTTACAGAGGGCAAATTCAGTTGCTGTTGCCAGACAACATTATCTGGTGCCGGTTTTTGGGCGCATCCGCTTAAAGATATCAGCAAAGCAGCAATAAATGCGGCGGCGCTGCATGCTTTAATCATGATTTGAGATCGCATAAAAGTCCTCTTTGCTGAAACCAACACATTTAGTACGCTGCAAAGTAGTTTAGAGTTTGGTTGGGTCGGTACACGCTAACAGTAGCCAGATAAACAGTAAAAACAAAAAAACGCTAAGAAGCGGTATGGCGTCGGGTAATGACAGGTTTAGGCAGGAAAAAGCAGATTTAACGGGGCGAGGGCAGCGGCTACTGCAATTGCAACTGCCGCTGCCGGTACTACCTAGTGCTTATCGTGATAAAGCTCGCAGGCTTCCAGGGTGTTTTCAATTAAACTGGCGACGGTCATTGGGCCTACGCCGCCGGGTACCGGGGTAATGTAGCGGGCGTGTTTAACGGCAGTGCCGTATTCCACGTCACCGACCAGCTTGCCGCTATCCAACCGGTTAATGCCGACATCGATAACCAGTGCACCGGGTTTTACCCAGTCACCCGGGATAAACTCCGGCCGGCCTACGGCGACCACCAGTAAATCGGCACGGCGTACCTGGGCTTCTAGATTTTTAGTGAATTTATGACACACGGTGGTAGTGCAACCGGCCAGTAACAGTTCCAGCGCCATCGGCCGGCCAACGATATTTGATGCGCCAACTACTACTGCATCCATACCTTTTACATTAACCCCGGTGCTTTGCAGCAGAGTCATAATGCCTTTAGGCGTGCAGGAGCGCAGTGCGGGCATGCGCTGAGCTAAACGGCCAATATTGTACGGGTGGAAGCCGTCCACGTCTTTATGGGGGGCAATCCGCTCTAAAATGGCGGAAGAATCTAAGCCCGCCGGCAAAGGTAGTTGCACCAGAATGCCATCGACTGTGTTGTCGTTGTTAAGTTTATCTATTAAGTCAGTCAGTTGCTGTTCTGTCGTGTCTGAGGGTAAATCGTATGAGACCGAGTGAAAGCCCACTTCTTCACAAGCTTTGCGTTTACTGCCAACATAAACCTGGGACGCAGGGTCAACACCCACCAGCACGACGGCTAAACCCGGTGCTCTTTTTCCTGCCTTTACCCGTGCTCTTACCTGAGCAGCAACTTTATCTTTAGTTGCCTGAGCTACTGCTTTGCCGTCTATAATTTGTGCTGTCATGCTGCTGGGATCTCTGTCACGTTTTAATGTCGCTATTTTCGCACAGCAGGCGTCAGAACTCCATCCTGAGCTGTTAATCGCAATAAAGGTTCAAATAATCAGCAATCGACTGATTATTGCAAAAAAACGTTTGACGCCTCAGGTGGCGAGCGTTAATATTCCGCCCCGTTGCAGCAGTGCAGCAAAGTCGGTGATTGGCGCAGCTTGGTAGCGCACTTGGTTTGGGTCCAAGGGGTCGCAGGTTCAAATCCTGCATCACCGACCAATTTTAAAAGGTCAGGTATACACGTGGTTTGGGTACTCTTAATCCACGGGTCGCAGGTTCAAATCCTGCATCACCGACCAATAAGTTTACAGCTTGGTAGGGTTTAGATTGTGCGCCCGTAGCTCAGCTGGATAGAGCAACGCCCTTCTAAGGCGTGGGTCATAGGTTCGAATCCTATCGGGCGCGCCATAACAAGCGCAAGACAGTTTCAGTGGTGGTTGTAGCTCAGTTGGTAGAGCCCCGGATTGTGATTCCGGTTGTCGTGGGTTCGAACCCCATCATCCACCCCATCTTTTCCCTGAGTTTTTATTGTCGGTGATTGGCGCAGCTTGGTAGCGCACTTGGTTTGGGTCCAAGGGGTCGCAGGTTCAAATCCTGCATCACCGACCATTCTCCCTGAATTTTAAATAGCGCACTTGGTTTGGGTATTCTTAATCCCATGGGTCGCAGGTTCAAATCCTGCATCACCGACCATTCTCCCTGAATTTTAAATAGCGCACTTGGTTTGGGTATTCTTAATCCCACGGGTCGCAGGTTCAAATCCTGCATCACCGACCATTCTCCCTGAATTTTAAATAGCGCACTTGGTTTGGGTATTCTTAATCCCATGGGTCGCAGGTTCAAATCCTGCATCACCGACCATTCTCCCTGAATTTTCGAATAGCGCACTTGGTTTGGGTATTCTTAATCCCACGGGTCGCAGGTTCAAATCCTGCATCACCGACCATTCTCCCTGAAGTTTTAATTCAGGCACCTTTTGGGTGTTTTTCTGCTTGAATTTCTTCATTTCTTAATATTATCTCGCTTATATCAAGTATTCATCAAATCTATAATGGGTTGCGTTATGCACTCATTGGTGTTGCTGTATAAACCTAAAAGATATTGGCTAAAACTGTAATTTAATTACAGTTTTACTGGTTGAAAAGTAACCAGAAGCTTGGCTGCATTTGGCATTTTTAATGCTAAATTAATGAATATTAATGCTTATTTCTGTTGTAAAACCACTTCTCCTGCTATAGCAGCGGTGGTACCAGGGTGGCCTTTTTGCTATACTGCCGGCGGTCAAAATAACGGAGGAGTTATGATAAACCCAAGCTGGCGTCGGGTCGTATTGAAGGTGGGCAGTGCCCTGATTGCGCCAGATAACGAAGGATGTAGCGAACAGTATTTACGTCCAATCGCTGAATTTATCCACCAATGCAGACAACAAGGTCGCGAAGTTATCTTAGTGTCTTCTGGTAGTGTAGCGGCAGGCCGTCATCACTTTAATTTTTCGCATCAACGGGTGCCAATTGCGTTGAAACGCGCTATGGCAGCGGTGGGGCAAAACCAGATGATGAACTTCTGGACAAATTGTTTTGATTTTCCCTGTGCGCAGGTTCTTCTGACACACGGCGACTTAAGTGACCGGGTGCGTCACGTTAATATCCAAAACACGTTAAGACGGTTGCTTGACCATCAGGTGCTGCCGATCGTTAACGAGAACGATACTATTGCCACTGATGAACTTAAAGTCGGCGATAATGACAATCTGGCAGCGATGGTCGCGACGGTGGTTAATGCCGATGCCCTGATTATTTGTTCAGACGTGAAAGGCTTATATACCGCTGATCCAAGTAAAGACCCGATGGCGACGCTGATCCCGGAAGTTAGTAAGATTGACGCGGCAATTTACAGTCTTGCTGGCGGTGCCGCATCGGCAGTAGGCACAGGCGGTATGCGTACTAAAGTTGAAGCAGCTGAAAAGGCGACCGCTCAGGGCATCGATACCCTGATTGTGGATGGCCATCAGCAGGCTACATTTGAGTGTCTTTTAGCGGGTGAGAATCCTGGCACGGTATTCTTTGGCCAGCACAAACCGTTACCGGCTAAAAAACATTGGGTACGCCACACGTTGCGGGCCAAAGGTGAAATCTGGGTTGATGATGGCTGTATTGAAGCTTTGAGTCAGCATGGTGCATCTTTGTTAAGCAGTGGCATAGTTCAGATAAAGGGTGAGTTTGATTCAGGCGACGCGGTCATTATTCGCTGTGCCAAAGGCACACGTCGAATCGCCAAGGGCGTTAGCCGCTTCAGTGCTACGGAGTTATTTTCGATTAAAGGCCAGCAAAGCCGGGACATTCCAAAATGTCTGGGTTATTGCCCGGCTGGCAGTGATGCTGTAATCCACCGTAGTGAAATGATGTTATTGGAGAAATTATGATTTCTGATGTTGCAGCCACGCTGGCTGCCCAGGCAGCCAAAGCTGCCAAAGCTGTTGCTGTATTATCTACAGAACAAAAAAACTTCGTATTACAAAGCTTTGCTAACCGCATTCGTGAAGCCACAGGGGCTATTATTGCGGCTAACAAAGACGAAGTCGCGCAGGCTGGTAGCAATGGTACCAGCCCGGCGATGATCGACCGGCTTACTCTTAATCCCGAGCGGATTGAAGCCATGGCCCAGGCGATTGAGCAAATTATTCAGTTACCGGACCCGGTTGGTTTAACGCGGCAGATCGAGCAGCGTCCAAACGGAATAAATATCGCAAAAACCCGGATCCCGCTTGGCGTGATTTGCATGATCTATGAAGCAAGGCCCAATGTGACAGCTGACGCCGGTGCACTATGTTTTAAGTCTGGCAATGCCGTTATTTTACGCTGTGGCCGGGAAGCGATTAATACCAGTCTGGCAATAGCCACTGCCATGCGCCAGGCGTTGCGCGACCACGATTTACCAGAAGAAGTTATTACCATAGTGCCAGATCCGGACCGGGATTTATTGCTGGCTTTGTTAAAGCAAGACCAGTTTGTTGACCTGGTTATTCCACGCGGTGGTGAAGGTCTTATTCGTTTTGTGACAGAACATAGCCGCATTCCGGTTATTCAGCACTTTAAAGGGGTTTGCCATCTGTACGTTGACCAGACAGCCGATTTAACGATGGCGCTGAATTTACTGATAAACGGTAAGGTGCAGCGGCCTGGCGTTTGTAATGCGCTGGAAGGCCTGTTGGTTAATAAGCATCAGGCAGCAGATTTTTTGCCGATGGTAGCCAAAGCATTGGCCGAACATCAGGTGAAAGTGCATGCCTGTAACCAAAGTATCAGCTACTTCAGTGGTGCCTCGCCAATAGCTGATGATGAATTTGGCCAGGAATATCTGGCTCCTGAAATCGCTATCAGGCTCGTGGCGGATATGGATGAAGCGATTGATCATATTGACCGGTTTGGCAGCCAGCATACCGAAGTTATCTGCACCGCTGACCAAGCCAATGCCGATCGTTTTATTAGGACAGTAGATACAGCGGTAGTAATGCACAATACGTCATCACGCTTCTCCGATGGTGGCGAGTTGGGTTTAGGAGCTGAAATTGGCATATCAACCAGCAAGCTGCATGCCTATGGCCCAATGGGACTGGAAGCGCTGACCACAGAGAAATATGTAGTAACCGGCAACGGCCAGATCCGTAACTGATAATGTTAGTTGCTTACCGTTGACAAAACTGGCTGAGTTATATCGTAAGTAGCCAGCTAACTTATTGAACAGGCTTAGCTTTACAGGGTTAAGTCTGTTTTTTATTTTTTGTCAAGATAAACGGTGAAAACAAGCAGGGCTAAAGGCTCGACTATGGAGATTTAGCCCGCTATAATGCCGCGTCCAATTTTATAACAGGTCAGGTTCAGCTTAAGTTTTTCGAGTCCAGACCATACAAGCACGGCGTAATTCAGACGCCTGATTTTGATTTCGAGGTAGCAAGATGCAAGTTTCTGTGGAAACCACCCAGGGTTTAGAACGCCGTTTAACTATTACTGTACCGGCTGACAAAATTGATTCAGAAGTAAAAAACCGTTTACGTGATCTGGCCAAGCGTCAGCGTATCGATGGTTTCCGTCCGGGTAAAGCGCCGGTATCAATCATTCAGAAACGTTTCGGCCAAGCCGTGTTGCAGGAAGTGGCATCAGAGCAAATGCAACGTTCATTTTACGAAGCTGTTATTGAGAACAAATTAACACCTGCTGGGGCGCCTACTTTCGCGCCTGGTACCTTAGCCGCTGGCAAAGATTTAGAGTTCGCGGCAACCTTCGAAGTGTATCCGGAAGTAACAGTAGCGAACCTCGATAAAATTGAAGTCAATAAACCCGTTGTTGAGATCAGCGACGAAGATCTGGCAAAAATGCTGGAAACATTGCGCAAACAACATGCCAAATGGCAGGCTAAGAAAGGCGCTGCTGCCACAGGCGACCGGGTGACGATGGACTTTGTCGGATCTATTGATGGTGAAGAGTTCGAAGGCGGTAAAGCCAGTGATTTCCAGCTGGAATTAGGCGCGGGCCGGATGATCCCAGGCTTTGAAGATGGCGTAATCGGCAAGAAGGCCGGCCAGAAAGCAACTGTCGACGTTACTTTCCCGGAAGATTACCATGCTGAAAACCTGAAAGGTAAAGCGGCTAGCTTTGCGGTAACGGTGAATACTGTAGAAGAGCAGGTGTTACCGGAATTAAATGACGAGTTTGCTACCCTGTTTGGTTTAGCTGAAGCCAGTGTTGATGCGCTTAAAACTGAGGTGCGGAAAAACATGGAGCGTGAGCTGAAGCAAACCATTAAAGGCAAAGTAAAAGAGCAGGTAATTAAAGGCTTGCTGGCAAATAACGAAGTGGAAGTACCACAGTCGTTAATTGGCGGTGAAGTTGAAGTATTGCGCAAGCAAGCGTTACAGCGTTTTGGTAACAATGTTGATCCTAAGCAATTACCTGAGTTACCGGCTTCTTTGTTTGAAGAACAGGCAAAAGACCGGGTAAAAGTAGGTTTGTTACTGGGCGAAGTTATTAAAACCAATGAGCTGAAAGTAGATAATGCCAAAGTCGAAGAATTGATCGCTAACGTCGCATCAGCGTATGAAGATCCGGCTGAAGTGGTGCAGTATTACCATAGCAATAATGAATTAATGCAAAGCATGCGCAATGTTGCGTTAGAAGAGCAGGCAATTGAATTAATTCTGGCGAAAGCCAAGGTCAATGAACAAGCTGCTGCCTTTGACGAGATAATGAACCCGCAAGCCACTAACTAAGATTGACTTATCGTGGTATGACGGTTTTAATGGCTCGAACAGTAGTTCGGGCCATTTTATTTTCCGGCCGCGCTTTTATTTTCCGGCAAAACGATACCGTGTTTATTTTAAGGGAACCCATTTATGCCAATGTCACGCGATATGACTGACATCATGAACGCTTTAGTACCTATGGTTGTTGAGCAAACCGCCAAAGGTGAACGCTCTTATGACATTTTTTCCCGGTTGTTAAAAGAGCGGGTAATTTTCTTAACCGGTCAGGTTGAAGATCACATGGCTAACCTGATCGTGGCCCAGTTGTTGTTTCTTGAATCGGAAAATCCGGAAAAAGATATCTACATATATATCAACTCGCCAGGTGGTTCTGTTACAGCGGGCTTATCAATTTACGACACTATGCGCTATATTAAACCTGATATCGCTACGGTGTGCGTTGGCCAGGCAGCCAGTATGGGGGCATTTTTGTTATCAGGCGGAACCAAAGGCAAGCGCTATTGTTTACCGAACGCCAGAGTGATGATCCATCAGCCGTTAGGCGGGTTTCAGGGCCAGGCAACTGATTTTGAAATACATGCCCGCGAAATCCTCGGCATAAAAGAAAAGTTAAACCGCCTTATGGCTGATCATACCGGTAAAACGTACGAAGAAATTGTTAATGATACTGAACGTGACCGTTTCTTAAGTGCGCAGCAGGCCTTGGATTATGGTCTGATTGATACCATATTGAGTAAAAGAGAAGCGAAGTAATTAAAGCAGGGTGACCATTGTTGCGGTCACCAGCGACGTAATAAGAGGTAGTTACATGTCTGATCACCGCACTGACGGCGATAAAAGCGGCAAGTTATTGTATTGCTCGTTTTGTGGCAAATCACAGCATGAAGTGCGTAAGTTGATCGCAGGCCCACAAGTTTATATTTGTGATGAATGCGTTGATTTATGCAACGACATTATCCGTGAAGAAATTAAAGATATTTCGCCCAAGCGCGAGTCTGACACCTTGCCGACACCGCGGGAAATTCGCGCCCACCTTGATGACTACGTTATTGGCCAGGAGCATGCGAAGAAAGTACTGGCGGTGGCGGTATATAACCACTACAAGCGCTTACGCAGTGCGCAGCACAAGCAGGAAGTGGAGCTTAGCAAAAGTAATATTTTGTTAATTGGCCCGACCGGTAGTGGTAAAACGCTGTTGGCAGAAACGTTAGCGCGGTTATTGGACGTGCCTTTTACCATGGCCGATGCAACCACTCTGACCGAAGCCGGTTATGTCGGTGAAGATGTCGAAAACATTATTCAGAAACTGCTGCAAAAATGTGATTACGACGTCGAAAAAGCCCAGCGCGGTATCGTCTATATTGATGAAATTGACAAAATTTCGCGTAAATCTGATAACCCCTCTATTACCCGTGACGTATCAGGTGAGGGCGTACAGCAGGCATTATTGAAACTGATTGAGGGCACTATTGCCTCCGTGCCACCGCAAGGGGGACGTAAGCATCCGCAGCAGGAGTTTTTGCAGGTAGATACCTCTAAAATTCTGTTTATTTGTGGCGGCGCCTTCGCCGGTCTCGATAAAGTGATTGAACAGCGCAGTGCTAAAGGTGCGGGCATAGGTTTTGGCGCAACGGTGAAGAGCAAGGAAAGTACCCGCAGTCTGAGTGAGTCATTCCGCGATGTTGAGCCGGAAGATTTGGTGAAGTATGGTTTAATTCCGGAATTTATCGGCCGGCTACCGGTTGTCGCTACCCTGACTGAACTCGATTTAGACGCGCTGGTGCAAATTCTTAGTCAGCCTAAGAATGCGTTGGTAAAACAATTTGCCGCCTTATTTAAAATGGAAAATGTTGAGCTGGAATTCCGGGATGACGCATTAAAAGCGATTGGCCAGAAGGCAATGGAGCGCAAAACCGGTGCCAGGGGCTTACGGTCAATTGTTGAAGGTGTGTTACTCGATACCATGTACGAGTTACCCTCAATGGATGACGTCAGTAAAGTGGTTATTGATGAAACTGTGATCCGGGGCGAGACACAGCCCATATTGATATATGAGAACAGCGAGCCGGAAGTGGCGCAGTCACACTGACAAAAAGGAGCTGATTCAGCTCCTTTTTTGTTTTCACAATTGAAGTTTGCCAATTTAACCCCATATACTGGCTATCAGGTGTCGCCCGCAGTATTAATTCGAGAGATAATCAATGACAGTAGAACAAACTGAACGTTTGCATATGCCGGTATTGGCGTTGCGTGACGTCGTCGTTTACCCCCACATGGTGATCCCACTGTTTGTTGGTCGGGCTAAATCTATAAAATGTTTAGATGCGGCGATGGACAACGACAAACAGATTTTCCTGGTGGCGCAGAAAGACGCCACTCTGGATGACCCGAGTGCTGACGATTTATACCAGATTGGTACCGTCGCCACCATTTTGCAATTACTGAAGCTCCCTGACGGGACGGTTAAGGTGTTGGTTGAAGGCTCAAAACGCGCCAGGCTGGCGGAGTTCACTGAAACCGAAGATGCTTTCGCTGCCCACGTTGAGCTAATCCCTTCTATTGATATCGACAGCAGTGAGCAGGAAGTATTTTTGCGCTCTGCTATTAATCAATTTGAAGGCTACATTAAGCTTAATAAAAAAATCCCCCCAGAAGTGCTTACGGCGTTGAGCGGTATTGACGATGCGGCCCGGCTGGCCGATACCATGGCGGCGCATATGCCGTTAAAGGTGGACGATAAACAGAAGGTGCTGGAGCTGGTTGATGTCACCGAGCGTCTGGAATACCTGATGGCGATGATGGAAAGTGAAATCGACATCTTGCAGGTGGAAAGACGCATCCGCAGCCGGGTTAAAAAACAAATGGAAAAAAGCCAGCGCGAGTATTACCTGAATGAGCAAATGAAAGCGATTCAGCGTGAGCTTGGCGATCTGGAAGATGCACCCGATGAGTTTGAAGCTCTGGCAGCGAAAATTGAAAACGCTAAAATGCCGGTGGAAGTGGCAAACAAAGCCAAAGCTGAGCTGCAGAAACTTAAAATGATGTCGCCAATGTCAGCTGAAGCAACCGTGGTGCGAAGTTACATTGACTGGTTGTCGACAGTGCCATGGAAAGCCCGTAGTAAGGTGAAGAAAAATCTGGCTGCTGCCGAGCAAGTGCTGAATGCCGACCACTATGGTCTGGAGAAGGTCAAAGAGCGGATCATCGAATATTTGGCAGTGCAGCAACGAGTTAATAAATTGAAAGGACCTATCTTATGTCTGGTTGGTCCGCCGGGTGTTGGTAAAACGTCGCTGGGTCAGTCGGTGGCTAAGGCTACCGGCCGGAAATATGTACGGATGGCACTGGGTGGTGTACGTGATGAAGCGGAAATTCGCGGTCATCGGCGTACATATATTGGGTCCATGCCGGGTAAAATTATCCAGAAAATGGCCAAGGTTGGGGTGCGAAATCCGTTATTCCTGCTGGACGAAATAGACAAAATGGCTTCAGATTTCCGCGGTGATCCGGCGGCGGCCTTGCTGGAAGTGCTCGATCCTGAGCAGAACGCAGCTTTCAGTGACCATTATCTCGAAGTTGATTACGATTTGTCAGATGTGATGTTTTTTGCCACATCGAACAGCCTGAACATTCCGGCAGCGTTGCTTGATCGGATGGAAGTTATCCGCCTGTCAGGCTACACCGAAGATGAAAAGCTGAATATTGCCAAGCAGCATTTAATCGCTAAGCAAATCAGTCGTAATGGCTTAAAGCCGCATGAGTTAAGTATTGAAGACAGTGCAATTATTGGCATCATTCGCTACTACACCCGGGAAGCCGGGGTGCGTAGCTTAGAGCGGGAAATCTCTAAACTATGCCGCAAAGCAGTGAAAGAAATCTTATTAAACGCTGACACTAAGAAAGTCGTTATTAACGCCGACAATCTGGAAGACTACCTTGGTGTGCAGCGCCATGATTATGGTAAGGCAGAGGACAGTAACCGAATTGGTCAGGTAACAGGCCTGGCGTGGACTGAGGTGGGCGGCGATTTGCTCACTATCGAAGCGGCTTCCGTTGTCGGTAAAGGTAAGCTGACGTTCACCGGCTCACTGGGTGATGTGATGAAAGAGTCCATTCAGGCAGCGATGACCGTAGTGCGCAGTCGGGCTGAAGTATTGCGGATTAACGAAGACTTTTATGAGAAGCGTGATATCCATGTTCACGTGCCTGAAGGCGCTACGCCAAAAGATGGCCCCAGCGCAGGCATTGGTATGGTAACCGCGTTGGTATCTAGCCTGACCGGCAATCCTGTGCGCGCTGATGTGGCAATGACCGGCGAAATCACCCTGCGTGGTGAAGTGTTACCAATCGGGGGGTTGAAAGAAAAGCTGCTGGCTGCTCATCGTGGTGGCATTAAACGTGTGCTGATTCCTCATGACAACATTCGGGACCTAAAAGAGATACCGGATAATGTTAAAGGTGACATCGAAATTTTGCCGGTAAAATGGATTGAAGATGTGCTGCAATATGCCTTGCAGGAGCCTACAGACCGCGTCAACGTAGTAAATACGGCAAAAAATGCAGCAAAAAGCAAAAAAACTATAAAAAATCCGGCTTAGGGGCTTTTCATTCCCGTTGGCTGTGCTAAGTTATGGTCAGTTTCGACCCAGCCCTTGTGGAACAAGGGCTGCGGTTAAAGCGAAAATTGTTAGCCGGAAAGCGTCTTCTGCTTGCAAGACAACAAGATGCTTGTTATAACGAAGCGCAGTCTATAAAAGCTAATAACTGCTGGTTGTAGAAAATAATAACAATTGAAGGGGATGATATTGTGAACAAGTCTCAACTTATCGACAAAATTGCTGCTAATGCAGATATCTCAAAAGCGGCAGCTGGTCGTGCACTGGACGCGTTCATTGACGCTGTTACTGATGCTCTTAAAGAAGGCGACTCTGTAGCTTTGGTTGGTTTTGGTACTTACAGCGTACGTGAGCGTGCTGCCCGTACAGGCCGTAACCCACAAACCGGTGCTACTATTCAAATCGCTTCTGCGAAAATTCCTTCTTTCAAGCCAGGTAAAGCGTTAAAAGACGCCGTAAACTAACTGGTTGCTGGCCCCGGCGCGCCGGGGCGGCCTGTAAAGCACGGGTAAGTTACCGGGCTTCATTAAAAAAGGCGCATCTGTTAAGATGCGCTTTTTTTTTAAGACAACTTACCGTCAAGTTGAAAATAGAGATATCGCGAAGATGTTAGAAAAAATCAGAGAAGGCTCCCAGGGTGTTATTGCCAAAACTATTTTAGGTTTGGTGATTCTTACTTTTGCCCTGGCAGGTGTAGGTAGTTATTTAAGCTCCCCAACAGAAGTTGCGGTGGCAGTGGTAAATGGTGAAGAAATTAATCAAACCCAGTTTGAACAAGCGTTGCAACGTGACCGGGCCCGCATGCAACAGCAATTTGGTGAGATGTACGACACTATTGCTGCAGACCCTGCTTACAACAGTCGTTTCCGGGCAGAAGTTCTTGAGCGGCTTATTGATGAAACCTTGCAGCAGCAGTTTGTCCGCAAGCTGGGAATACGGGTGGGGGATGATCAGGTTCGGGATACCATCAGGGGCCTCGGTGAATTCCAGGTGGACGGCACCTTTAACAATGACCGTTACATCGCTTTATTAAGGCAGATGGGTTATCAAAGTGCAGACTTCCGTGAAATGGTGCGGGAAGATATGGCTGCAAGTCAGTTCCGGGCCGGGGTGTTTGCCAGTGAATTTTACTTACCGTCAGAAATTCAACAACTTCGTCAGCTTGAGCAACAAAGTCGAGACATCGCCTACTTTATAGTTAAAGCAGAGAATTTTGCAGACCAGGTGACGATCACTGAGCAGATGATAGAAGATTACTATCAGATGCAACTTGCGCGTTTTGAGACTGAGCCCAAGGTGGCTGCCGAGTATGTGGAGTTGTCAGCCGCAGCACTGGCTGCAGATATTGAAATTACCGATCAACAAATTCAGGCCTACTATGATGCGAACCAGTCACGCTTCAGCAGCGCTGAGCAACGTCAGGTTGCGCACATTATGCTTGAGTCTGACGGCACAGACGAGGCGGTTGCTGCAGAGGCAGCAGCCTTGCTAAGCGAGCTAGAGCAGGGTGCCGATTTTGCCGAATTAGCAAAAGCGCGCTCTGCCGATACGTTTTCTGCAGAAAACGGTGGTGTGTTAGACAGCCTGGAACCTGGTCAGATGGACCCGGACTTTGAACAAGCCGCATTTGCCCTTACTGAAGCTGGTCAGTTAAGCGAAGTCGTGCAAAGCGAATACGGTTATCATATTATTAAATTGGTGAGTCTGACCCCGGGCCAGCAGCAACCGCTGGCTGAGGTGCGTGACGATATCGTTGAACGTTTGAAGCAGGAGCAGGCGACGGAGCAATTCTATCAGTTGCAGACGCGGATGGCTGAGGTAGCGTTTGAAGTACCTGACAACCTGGAGGAGACGGCTACAGTACTGGGTGAACGTGTGCATTCTACGCCTTTGTTTAGTAAAGAACAGGCAACTGCGCCGCTGGACTATCCTGCCGTCATTAATAAGCTTTTCGATCAACAATTCGTTGATGATGGTTTAAACAGCGATCCTATCGAAGTGGCTAACCAACACCTGGTGGTCGTGAGGGTTAAGGAGTTCCAGCCTGCACGTACCCTGCCTCTGGCAGAAGTGACGGAGCAGATAACAGCGTCGTTGAAGACAGAACAGCAGGCCAGTCTGGCTAAAGAGCAGGTAGCGGCGTTACTGGCCGAACAGACTGATATCGCCAGCCTTGCAGATCAGGCCGGAGTTAGTTTACAAACGGCGCCTGCCACTCCGCGCTTTGGTGGTAGCCTGGATCCGGAGATTCGTACCAAGGCGTTTAAATTGCCCAGACCAGTATCAGGAAAACCTAGTATTGACTCGGTAACGCTGGCTAGTGGTGACGTTGCTGTAGTCTCGGTTTCAGCAGTCCAGGACGTTGAAGTAACAGCGGTACCTGCTGCAGAGGAGCTCGACAGTATGGCGCAGCGTCAGGCGGAACAGGGTTACCTGGCCTTAGTTGCAGCACTAAAGGCTAATGCAGAAATAAGTCGTAATTTGCGCGCTGCAACCGCGGAACAAAATTAACCGCGCTGTAACGTCAGTAAAGCAAAAACCGTGCTCTTAGCACGGTTTTTTTGTTTTTATCTGGTCACGATTGCTCAGATGGACGCGGTTATCCGCCAGAGCTGTTAATGAGTTTTCTGGTGTACTCGTGTTCAGGAGCTGCAAACACTTCTGCTGTCGTGCCATAGTCGACCGATTTGCCCTGATGTAACACCAGAATACTATCGCTGACATGACGAACCAGGCGCAGCTGGTTACTGATCAGCAAATAGGCCAGTCCAGATTTTTGTTGCAGCTCCAGCAGTAAATTGACGATTTGTGCCCGTAAAGTCGGGTCAAGGGCGGTCAGTGCCTCATCGAGGATAAGTAGTTTCGGATCTAAAATAAGTGCCCGGGCAAGGGCTACGCGTTGTAGTTGGCCACCTGAAAACATATGTGGGTAATATTCAGCATGTTCATCCAGTAAGCCAAGCAATTTTAATGTCTGAGCAATTTTATAACGACGCTGCTGCTGATCGAGGACTGTACTGAAGCACAGCACATCTTCCAGCATCTGGCCAACTTTCTGTGAAGGATTTAAAGAACGCCCCGCATCCTGAAAAATAAAGCGAATAACATGATTATACTTTTTATAGTGACTTATTTGCACTGGCTGGCCAGCCAGTAAAATTTGACCATGGTCTGGTTTTTCAATGCCAACCAGTAATTTAGCCAGCGTACTTTTACCTGAGCCTGTTTCACCTACTATAGCCAGGGTTTTACCCTCTGCCAGCGTAAAGCTGACGTTATCAAGGGCAATAATTTGCTGCCGGCCAAACCAGCCGCGCTGTTTGCTGTAGCTTTTGCTTAGTGCCTGTACTTCAAGTAAGTCACTCATCATTTGCCCTTAGTCGTTAACGGAAAATGACAGCTGAAATAGTGACTTTGCTGTCGTTCCAGTGCCGGCGTTTTCACACATTCTTTACGGGCATTGGGACAGCGGGGACCCAGCCGGCAGCCTATCGGCACATGCTGTAATGTCGGAATGCTTCCGGGTAACGCATAAAGCGGGGTTTTAGGAGCCAGATCAGGCTGGAATTCCGGTACACTTTTAATCAGCGCATCCGTGTAGGGGTGCAATGGGGTTTGTAGTACCTGATTGGTTTCGCCGGCTTCAACTAACTGTCCGCAATAGAGCACACTAAGCTTTTGGGTATAACGTGCCACGCTTTCGAGTTCGTGACTTATCAGTAATATTGACATGCCTTTGAGCTGGTTAAAGCTGGCAAGCAAGCGAAATAACTGGGCCTGAGTTGTGCTTTCCAGTGCTGTGGTTGGTTCATCGGCGATCAGTAATTTGGGGTTTTTAGCAATCGCCATCGCTATCATCACTTTTTGACAGATGCCTTCAGATAATTGGTAGGGATAACTTTGCAACACCCGCTGATGCTCACGTACCCCGACTTTATGCAGCAAGCCAATGGCTTTCTTTCGCCGCAATGCATTGCGGCGCCACCATGGACCCGTTAGCAGATGATCAGGAATCGCCTCCTCCAGCTGTTCGCCTATTACGGCAGTAGGGTCGAGGCTGCGGCTTGGCTCCTGATATATCATCGCAATATCCCGGCCAATTACCTGCCGCCGTTGCTCCGGGGTAAGGCGCAATAAATCTTTACCCAGCCAGTGAAAGCGGTCAGCAGTTACCAGCCAGCGGCTATTAAGCACGCCGACAATCGCTTTTGCTATCAGACTTTTTCCTGAACCCGATTCACCCACCAGGCCACGGGTTTCTCCTTCCCGCAAACTGAGGCTTACCCGGTCGACCGCTCTGACCAGACCGTCGGCAGTTTCCAGCTCAATGGTCAGATTCTTAATATCGAGCAATAACATTTAACTTTGCCGCCTTTTCAATATTGCGGTTTTTAAGCCATCACCAACCAGATTAACAGATAGCACGGCAGTAAAAATAAGTAAGCCGGGTATGGCCACGCTGGTTGGTGCCAGATATATCAGGTCAAGTGAATCGCTAATCATCGCCCCCCATTCTGATAATGGCGCCTGAGCGCCAAAACCGAGAAAGCCCAGTGCTGCAATATCTAAAATAGCGGTAGAAATAGCCATAGTGGCCATAATGGTTAGTTTTTCCCAGATGTTAGGTAAAATTAACCTGCTGAATACATGCCAGTTGTTGGCACCGTCCAAGCGGTAGGCAACAACGTAATCTTGTTTTAACTCTTCATCAATCGCATTGCGAATGCCGTGCACAAATTGCGGTAATAGTGCCAGCATAATCGCCCAGGTTGTATTCATTAAGCCAGGACCGATAATAGCAACTATAATGATTGCCAGTAGCAGCGAAGGAATGGTCAACGCTAAGTCGAGAATATGGTTAAAAATGCTGGATTTAACACCTTTGCTCATCCCGGCGAGAGCACCGAGCAACAGTCCCATCAACAGGGCGCCGGCGACGGTAATAAGGGCAAAACCAAAGGTATAGCTGGTGCCTTTGATCATCCGGGATAATAAATCACGTCCCAGGTCATCGGTGCCAAAGGGATACTGCACCAGGCCAGCTGCACTCCAGGAAGGCGGTAGCAGTAACAGCTCGTCAACTTGTAAATATGGATCATGTGGCGTGACAAAAGGCGCCAGTAAGCTGATGACAAAGAAGCTGATAAAAAGTACCAGGCCAGTCATAGCAGAGTGTTGTCGTTTGAATTCACGCCAGAGTTGCTTGACCGGAGAGCGGTTGTTTTCTTCCAGGTATAACCGGAATTTACTCATCTTAACCTCGCCTGGCTAACGGGTTAAAAAAGGCATGCAAAATTTCTGTCAACATGTTGATGGTGATCACCATGGTGGATATCACTAACAGGCCAGCCTGAATAGCCGGATAGTTGCGTTGGTAAATACTGTCAATCAGCCAGCGACCAATCCCCGGCCAGGAGAAAATCACCTCAGTCAGCATTGCCAGGGTAATCAGCGTACTGAATTGTAATCCAATTTGGCGGATAACCGGTAGCAGGGCATTGCGCAAGCCATGGCGATAAAGGACCTGACCGCGGTTTAATCCTTTTGCCCTGGCTGTTTTAATGTAGTTTTGCTCCCAGACATTTAGCATAGCATCGCGGACAAAGCGAATCATTACCGTGGTTGGGAACGTTGCCAGCACAATAGTTGGCAGCAGCAAATGTTGTAGTGCGTTATAAAGCGCCTCGCTGCGATAATCAATGTCGGCCAGCAGAATGTCATACAGCATAAAGCCACTACTGTGGGGGATTTCGTACAACACACCAATGCGGCCGGCCGATGGCAACCAGCCCAGCGCCAGCGAGAAAAACATAATCAATAATAAACCCCACCAGAATATTGGTAGCGAATAACCGATCATTGCCACTGCAGAAATGGATTTACCAACAACACTGTCCGGTTTAAACGCGGCTACGATCCCGAGCGGAATACCAACCACAAATGATAACAATAAAGCATAGGATGCCAACTCCAGCGTCGCAGGCAATAACAGCTTTATTTCTTGCAACAAGGGTTGCTGGCTGGCAAAAGACTGGCCCCAATCGCCATGAGCAATCCTCGTTAAAAAAGCCAGATATTGCTGCAGAATATTGTGGTCAAGCTGATAGTAGCTAATCAGTTGCTGCCGTTGACTCTCGTCAATTTGCCGCAAACCGCTGAGGTTTTGTACGATATCACCTGGAAATAAATAACTGAGACTAAACGCCAGTAAACTCAGGGCCAGAAAAACAAATGCCATCAAAAACAAACGGCGGAGCAAATAGCGGGTCATGGTTCAACCCTTGCTGCGTGCTGCAGAGAAATTCCACCATAAGGATTAATGCTTACGCCCTTTACTGAAGTGCTTATGGCCTGGAAGCGCTGTGAATGAGCAATGGCAATCAATGGCTGTTGTTGATGTAAATATTGTTGTGCCGTTAAATACAGGGCGCGGCGCTGCTGCTGATTAGCTGTTAACAGCGCCTTGCTGATAATTTCATCAAACAGCGGATCGCACCAGTTTGCCCGGTTACTGCCGCTATCTCTGGCCGCGCAGCTGAGCAGCGGGCGGAAAAAATTATCGGGGTCGGGGTTATCTGCGGCCCAGCCAATCAGTACAGAGTCATGTTCAAAGTTGCCTAATTTTTGCCGGAAACTGTTCCATTCATAAGAAACAATATTGGCTTTGACCCCAATCTGAGCCAGATCGGCTTGCATTAACTCAGCCATTTTCAGCGCATTGGGATTATACAACCGTTGTACCGGCATGGCCCATATATCCATGGTAAAGCCGTTTGGATAGCCCGCCTCAGTCAGCAGCGCCCTTGCTTTGGCCGGTGAGTATTGCGGCGCTGGCAGGCCATCATTATAAGCCCAGGACGTCGGGGGTAAGATGCCGTAAGCTGGCGTTGCCTGACCATAATACACCGCCTGCAAAATAGCCGCCCGGTTGATTGCCATTGCCAGTGCCTGGCGCACTGCTAACTGGTCAAAGGGTGGCTTTTGCGTGTTAAATGCCCAGAAGCCAACATTCATGCTGGTGCTTTCCTGCACTGTAACATCGGGTCGGGCGGCAATCAGCTCTAACTCTGCCACCCTTGGATAAGAAACGATATCACATTCGTGCGTGAATAACTTCGCCATCCGTCTGGCGTTATTTGGCACGATATCGAATACCAACTGCTCAGGTTGGGTATCGCCCCGCCAATAGTCATTATTACGGTACAGCCTGACCAGAATATCTTTCTGGTACTCTCTGAAGCGGAACGGGCCGGTACCGACAGGTAAACGGTCAATCTGGCCCGGCTGATTGCCAGCCAGCAGTTGCTGACCATATTCGGCTGACAGAATTGCCGCAAAATCCGTTGTCAGGTTAGATAAAAAGGAGCTGTCTGGCCGTTGCAATTCAAAAACGACAGTGTGGTTATCAATAGCCTGAACCTGTTTTACCAGCGCGGCCCAGTCGACACTCTGAAAATAAGGGTAAACACCGCCGCCTTGTAAATGAAATGGATGCAACGGGTCGGTGATGCGGTTAAAGGTAAAAACCACATCTGTGGCATTAAACTTGCGTTCAGGTGCAAAGTAACGGGTGGTATGAAAGCTGACATCATCACGAAGGGTAAACTGATAGCGGGTGCCATCGGCACTGACTTGCCAGTCGGTGGCCAGGCCGGGAATAATGTCACCATTGTCAGGATTAATGTCGACCAACCGGTCGTATAACTGCTGGCTGATAATGTCAATTGTCGTGCCGGAGGTTACCAGTTGTGGATTAAAGCTCTCAGGTGAGCCTTCTGAGCAATATACCAGGCCACTGCGCGCTGTTTCAGGTAGTTGTGGCTGACAGCCGGCAAGCAGCAACACCGCAATAGTTAGCGCACTGCTGGTAATTGGGTACAGAAAGCTTTTAATAGGCAAATTCATCCCTGCTGACTTTCCAGCAACTGATACTTTTTCATATAGCCACGTAATTGATGATAGGTCAGGTTTAGTAAGTCGGCGGTTTTTTTCTGATTATACTGGCTGGCGCTCAGCGCGTCTTTAATCAGTTTTACTTCAAAATCCTGCGACAAGGTTTTAAAGTCTACGCCATTACTGAAATCAATACTGTCATTGGCCGGTGTCCCTGTCACTGTTACTTTACTATTATCAGCAGCATTGTCTGTACTTTCAACCGGTTCTGTCGATTTTGCCACTGAGGCTGCCCGGGTTTTAATCCGTTGGGTTGGCCGGTACGCCGACTCAAAAGGGTTAAGTTGAATATGATGCACTGGTACATAGGGGTTATTGGTGCGGTAAACACTGCGCTCCACTACGTTCTTGAGTTCACGAACGTTACCGGGCCAGTGATACTCCAGCAACGTATTTTTAGCTTTTTCACTAAAACCGCTAAATAGCTCAAAGCCAAGCTCCCGGGCCATATTCATCGCAAAATGTTCGGCCAGCAGCAAAATATCTTCGCGGCGTTCCCGCATAGGTGGCAGGGTAATAACATCAAACGCCAGCCGGTCTAGTAAGTCTGCCCGGAATTCGCCATTTTCTGCCATCGAGGGTAAATCTTCATTAGTGGCGCACACCAGGCGCACATCAACCCGCACCGGCCTGCTACCCCCAACCCGTTCAAACTCACCGTACTCAATGACCCTTAGTAGCTTTTCCTGTACCAAAGCTGGTGTATTGGCCAGCTCGTCCAGAAACAGTGTACCACCGTTGGCCCGCTCAAACCGGCCTTCATGCCGTTTACCAGCGCCGGTAAAGGCCCCGGCTTCATGACCAAATAATTCACTTTCCAGCAGGTTTTCATTAAGTGCGGCACAGTTCAGGGTCAGGTATTGCTGGTCCCAACGCTGAGAAAGAAAATGTAAGCGGGCAGCAATCAGTTCTTTACCGGTGCCACGCTCCCCGATAATTAGCACCGGCTTATCCAGCGGTGCCAGTTGCGACACCTGATCCAGTACATTCAGAAAACTGTTGGCCTGGCCAATCAGGTTATCTTGTTGGTATTTTCTGTTCATTGGCAGCTACTAAGTAGTTAATTTGGCTAATAAGTAGTGTATTTCATAAAGCGCAGGAGCTAAAGCATTTGTTTGAAATAAATAAAATGATTATAAATTAATGCGTTATGATATTTTGCAAAGTTGGCAAGAAACCTGAATAAGCAATAGCGTAATAACATCAACAGACAGAGGTAACTAAGATGGGTATTTTTTCACGCTTTTCAGACATTGTGAACTCAAACATTAATTCGTTGCTGGATAAAGCCGAAGATCCGGAGAAAATGGTACGGCTGATTATTCAGGAAATGGAAGACACACTGGTTGAGGTCCGGTCATCTTCTGCCAAAACCATTGCTGAGAAAAAAGATTTGCAACGGGTTGTCAGCAGATTACAAAGTGAAGCTGATGACTGGCAGGCAAAAGCTGAGCTGGCGCTGAGTAAAGATCGCGATGACCTGGCTCGTGCTGCCCTGATTGAAAAACAAAAGGCTGCTGAGCAGGCCGATGCACTGCTTCGCGATATTGCCGTACTGGACGAGCATATCAGTAAGTTGCAGGATGAGGTCTCTCAACTACAAGAGAAGCTGGCTGACGCCAAATCACGTCAGAAATCTATGCTGATGCGTCGCACTACAGTTGAAAACCGGCTGGAAGTGAAGAAGTCACTTGATAGCAACCGGATCAACGATGCAATGTACAAGTTTGAGCGGTATGAGCAGAAAATTGATTCGCTGGAAGCGCAGGTAGAGTCGTATGATTTAGGTAAGAAAACCCTGAAAGACGAGTTTGCAGAACTGGCGGCACAAGATAAAATCGATAATGAACTGGCTGAACTGAAAGCCAAAGTCACTAAAAAATCCAGTAAAGGAGACGCCTGATCCCAGGCGTCACAGGAGCAGCTAAATGGATATTCATGAGTTAATTTTTGTGCCACTGATCCTGTTTATGATCTTTGTGGCACCCTTATGGGTAATTATGCATTATCGCAGCAAGAGTAAAATGCAACAGGGCCTGACCGATGTTGAACTACAACAGTTGAATAATCTGGCAGCCCGGGCGGAGAAAATGGCCGAGCGTATTCACACTCTTGAAGCCATTTTAGATGCTGAGAGCCCGCAGTGGAGAAACCAGCATGACTAAGCCAAAACGCGAATTACTCCGTGATGACGTCAATGGCAAGTTGGCAGGGGTATGTGCCGGGGTTGCTGACTATTTTGGCTGGGAAACCTGGCTGGTGCGGTTAGTTACTGTATCTGCCGTTTTTCTTGGTGTAGGCTGGTTCGTGCCAGCGTTGTATATCGCAGGCTGGATGGTGCTCGAAAAAAAGTCAGTCGTTGCAGCTAAGCGCTCATCAAGCGGTGTTGCAACGGCTGAAGAGCCCAGTGTAGAGGTAAAAACCCGGGTCTGGCAGCGCGGTGAGCCTCCTAAGCAAGCGTTACAACATCTGGCACATCGCTATAATAGTCTGGAGTTGCGGTTACAGGATATGGAACGTCATGTTACGTCGAACCGTTTCCAGCTGAACCGGGAATTTAATAACTTATAAACGGAGCTTTATGACCTGGCTTGATAAGCTGCAGCATCAAAGTCGTCAATTACGCCACCGCGCACTCGACCGGCATGTCCGGTTGGGTGTGACGGGGTTAAGCGGGGCAGGTAAAACAGCCTTTATTACTTCACTGGTTCATCAACTCACCCAGGGCGACAGCCCGCAGAATCTGCCATTTTTTAGTGTAGTGCAGCAAGGACGTTATCTGGGAGGCCGGCTGGCTGCTGAGCAAGCGTTGACGATTCCACGATTCCCGTTCGAACATAATCTGAGTTTTTTACAGCAACAGCTGCCGCAATGGCCACCGTCAACTACCGGTTGGAGTCAGCTTAGCCTGGCACTACGCTACAAAGCGAGCCAGGGCTTGCGTTCTCATTTACAATCATACAGTGAGCTGGAACTTGATATCGTTGATTACCCTGGAGAGTGGCTGCTGGATTTGCCGTTGTTGCAACTTGACTATCAGCAGTGGTGTGAGTTCAGCTGGCAGCTGTTTGCTAAACCGCATCGCCAGGCAGTAGCGGCTGAGTTTGAACGCCTGCTTAACGATATTGAGTTGGATGATGCCAGCGAAAGCCAACTACAAGTCGTAACCGAAGCGTACAAAAAGTTATTGCTGCAATTTAGCAGTACCGCCGGTACCTATTTAAACCAGCCTGGCCGACTACTGGTGCCCGGCGAGCTTGCCGGTGCGCCTATGCTGCAGCTGGTGCCGCTGTTACCAAGGCAGCTTATCCAGAGCAGTGCTCTGCTATTAAAGCTGACCAGTCATTACCAAAGTTATCGTGATTATGTCGTTAAACCTTTTTATAAACAGCACTTTTCCCAACTGGACCGACAGGTTGTACTGGTAGATTGCTTAAGCGCGTTAAATGCCGGCGCTGCCGCGACAGCAGAGTTAAGTCAGGCGCTGCAACTGATTATGCAAAGCTTCAATTACGGCCCATCCAGTTTGCTGCGCCGGCTATTTAAACCGCAAATCAGCAAAGTGTTATTTGCCGCCAGTAAAGCCGATCATGTTACCCCTGAACAGCACCAGGCGTTGACTCTGTTATTGCAGAGCCTGTTGCGCCAGCCTTTAAAACAAACCACTTACCAGCTGGCAAAAACCGAAGCAATGGCCTTAGCGGCGCTAAGTGCCAGTCAGACCGGCTACATTGAGCAAAATGGCCAGAAACAGGTCTGTTTAACCGGCATTGATAGTGACACTGGCAACAGGATCAGTTTATTTCCAGGTGATGTCCCAGCCGACATACCTGATTCCACGGTGTTTGCCAGTCATAAATTCAACTTTCCATCTTTTTTGCCGTTGCCATTGGCGGCGAATGCTAACCTGCCGCACATTCGGATGGATCACGCTTTACAGTTTCTGCTGGGAGATAAATTACGATGAAACCGTTGAAGCCCGCTCAGGTTTTTACATTTAGCGAGCAGAGTCCGGAGCCGGCGAAGCCCGGATTAAAAGCCCGCGCTGAGTTTGATTCTGCTGACTGGCAACGAGAACCGGAGCTGGTCACTGAGCCACTGCCGGCAAAACCTGCCGTGCTAAATAAGCTGATTTGGCTGGCGCTGCTCAGCCTGGTAATGTTGGCTTGCTGGCAATGGCTGGATGCTATTATTGTCAGCTGGCAGCAAAATCCGCTAAAGGGGCTGTTTTTCAGCCTGCTCAGTGCTGTGGTACTCACTGTTGTAGGTTGGCTTCTCTGGCGGGAGTGGCGACTCTGGCGGCGGCTGCAGCAAAACAGCTATTGGCAACGCAGTGCGCAGCGTATTGCGCAAAGCGTTCAGTATGGTGAAGCCGATGGGCTTTGTCAGGATATTATCAAGCAACTACCGGACTGCGCTACCGTGCAACTCGCTACTGAGCAATGGCACAGTGCGGCGCAAGCCCAGCACAGTGATCTGGAAAAGCTGCAGCTGCTGGAAAAAATTGTGCTGGAGCCGCTGGATCAGAGGGCTAAGGCAATAATCTGGCGGGCCGGTACCGATACGAGTTTGGCGGTGGCAGTGATCCCATTTGCGCTGATAGATATGTTAATGGTGGTCTGGCGCAGCAGCCGGATGGTACGCCAGCTCGCCGCCTTGTATGGCGCACCGGTGGGCCAGCTGCGCAGCCTGCTGATGTTAAAGCGTGCTTTGGCGGCAATTCTCTGGGCTGGTGGAAGCGAGTTAGCCCTGGATATGGCATCTGATGTGATGAGCAGCGAACTGACCGCAAAATTATCGGCCAGGGCAGGACATGGGGTTATTGCCGGATTGCTGGTTGCAAGGCTGGGAACCATGGCTATGCAACAGCTGCGGCCACTGCCGCTTGCCGAAAAACAACGAATTAATGTGGCGAAACTGAGTCAGAGTTTAATTCAGCGCTTGCGCGGTCGCAGCACTGCCAGTGAAAGTTGACAAATGTCTTAAAAATTCTGTAACGGCCAGACTGCAAGATGTCTGGCATGCTTCCAAAAATTAAGATTTCTGCTAAACCTGTGCGGGTCTTTAATTACCTTACGCAGTTATCCGATGCAAACTAAAAACGTTCATCCGCATACTCTTTGTATTCACGCAGGCAAAGAAAAGAACCAACATGGCACATTGGCTACGCCACTGTATCAGACCTCCACCTTTGTTTTTGATAATGCTGAGCAGGGTGCTGCCCGTTTTGCCGGCGAACAGGAAGGGTATATCTACACCCGGCTGGGCAACCCGACTACCCGTGAGCTGGAGCAGAAAATTGCGGCGCTGGAAGGGATGGACGATGCCGCTGCTACTGCCACCGGCATGGGCGCAGTCGCCGCCAGTACTATGGCCTTTTTACAGCATGGCGATCACCTGATTGCCAGCAAAGCCATTTATGGCTGCAGTTTTGCCTTGTTTAATCATATGTTTGCCCGTTATGGTATTGACGTCAGTTTTGTCGATATGACCGACCATGCTGCAGTTGCTGCGGCGCTTAAACCTAATACAAAAATGTTATTTGCAGAGACACCAATAAATCCGAACCTGGTCGTGCTCGACCTGGCGTTTTTGGGCCAGTTCTGCCAGCAGCATAAGCTACTCTCAGTTGTCGACAATACCTTTTTAACGCCACTTTTGCAGCAGCCGGCCCGGTTTGGTATAGATATTATTATCCACAGTGCCACCAAGTATCTAAACGGCCATGGTGATGTTGTCGCTGGGATTATCGTGGCTGACCGAGAAAAAATTGCCACGATTAAAATGACCACGTTAAAAGATATGGGGGCAACCATCAGCCCGCACGATGCCTGGCTGATCATCCGCGGTTTAAAAACCCTGGCGGTGCGAATGGAGCGTCATTGTCAGAATGCACAACAGGTTGCCGAGTTTTTACAAGCTCATCCGGCCGTGAAAGAGGTGTATTATCCCGGCCTGCCAAGCCATCCTGGTTATCGGTTTTTAGGAGAGCAAATGCAAGGCGCTGGTGGCGTGCTGGCATTTGAACTGAACGCCAGCCTGGAGCAAAGTCGCTATTTTATTAATCAATGCCGGCTGTTAAGCCTGGCAGTAAGCCTGGGTGATGCCGAGTCACTTATTCAACACCCAGCGTCAATGACCCATAGCCCTTATACGCCGGAAGAGCGGCAAATGGCAGGGATCAGCGATGGACTGATCCGGGTATCTGTTGGCCTGGAGCATGTTGCAGATATTATTGCCGATTTGGAACAGGCATTGGCAAAGATGCAGCAACAAGCCTGAAGCTGTTGTATACTGTGGGCTGGCCGGCTGTTGTAATCTAAGCTTTACAACAGTCGCTGCAGCTTTACAGTGCTTTTCATGAGCACACGATACACAGTCGCAGTCTTATCCTCTAGTATCCGCTCTACCAATAAGGTGGCATCAGCCGCTAATTTATTTGCAACAGGTTGTATATGAGTAAGACAAGCCAGTATGTATCCAGACAATCAGATGAAAACGGTATTATTGCCTGGTCAGATGAAGAAAATCAGATTTGGCATGAACTGATCAGCCGCCAGCTAGGGGTTATTGAAGGTAAGGCATGCAATGAATTTCTGGCCGGACTGGAAAAGTTAAAACTGCCCACTGACCGCATCCCGCAATTGGAGGAGGTGAGCAAGGTATTGCGCGCCACGACCGGCTGGGAGTGCGCTGAGGTCCCTGCTTTAATCAGTTTTGATAAGTTTTTTGAACTACTGGCTAATAAACGTTTTCCGGTGGCCACTTTTATTCGTTCTCGCGAAGAGTTTGATTATTTGCAGGAACCGGATATTTTTCACGAAATTTTTGGCCACTGCGCTATGCTGACTAATCCGGCTTTTGCTGAGTTTACTCATATGTACGGCAAGCTAGGTTTAGCCGCCAGCAAACAGGATCGGGTATTTCTGGCCCGGTTGTACTGGTTTACCATTGAGTTTGGTTTATTGAAAACGGCTGATGGTTTGCGGATTTATGGCGGTGGGATTTTATCGTCTCCTGGCGAAACAATATATGCGCTGGAGTCTGACAAACCAGAGCGTAAACCTTTTGATGCTGTAGATATTTTACGCACCCCATACCGCATCGATATTATGCAGCCAATTTATTTTTTGCTGAATGACATAGACGATTTATTTGATGTCGCTCATTTAGACATGATGGCTTTGGTTGAACAAGCCAAAGCCCTGGGATTGCATGCACCGCGATTTGAACCTAAACAAAAACAAGCAAGTTAGGAACTGGAATGACTGAATTAACTGCAATGAAATGCGAAGCCTGTAAGGCAGACGCCCCAAAAGTCTCTGATGCTGAATTGCCGGAACTGATGCGGCAAATCCCGGACTGGACCCCGGTATCCCGTGACGGCATCCTGCAACTCGAGCGGTTATATAAATTTAAGAATTTTAAGCAAGCCTGGGCGTTTCATAACAAGGTTGCGCAACTGGCTGAAGATGAAGGCCATCATCCTGCCTTGTTACTGGAGTGGGGTAAGCTGACGGTGACCTGGTGGTCGCATTCAATTAAAGGTCTGCACAAAAATGATTTTATCTGTGCCGCTAAAACAGATAGTTTACTGGCTGACTAACCTTCTGCTATGTTGATTTCACGCCAATAACCGCGGGGTTATTGGCGCGTGCCTTTTCGTTCTGTCCTGTTAGATCTTCTGCTGTTTTGCCTGCTATCTGGCGTATTACAGACTGCTTCTGGCTTATTTGTTCACATATCTTTACAAAATTGCTGGTCTGACTGTAGCCTGATACCGTATTATGTAACCATTAATTGGTATCGGGGTATGTCGCTGTTATGCGTTTAGAAATTCAATGTCAGAACCGCCTGGGGTTGGCTCAGGAGGTGCTCAATATTCTGGTGGGGTATCAGCTGGATTTGCGTGGAATTGAAGTGGATCCGTCGCTTAACCGGATGTACGTATCCTTTCCAACAGTTAATTTCGAGAAATTTCAGGAACTGATGGCAAAAATGCGGCGGATTGCTGGCGTGGAAGATGTCAAAACTACGGCATTTCTGCCTTCCGAGCGTGAGCATAATGAGCTGACAACCCTACTGAAAACCCTGCCCGATGGTCTGATTGCTATCGACATCAAAGCCAATGTTACCGTGATCAACGATGCAGCACTGGAAGCATTATCGGTGGCGCAGCAGGACATTCAGGGCCAGTCTCTGCAGGGCATGGTCAAAGGCTTCAATTTTCAACGCTGGCTGGAGAGCGACGAAGTGCTGGCACAAACCCGCCGGTTTGAAATACATGGCAAGCGTTTTATTGCCGATATTCTACCGGTAATGGTGCCCGATGAAACCGGCCATGAAATACTGGCCGGGGCGGTTATTAATTTAAAATCTGAAAGCCGTTTAGGCCAGCATATGGTCGCATTTAAGAAAGGTGATCAGGAAAGTTTTAACACCTTGCAGGCCAATAGCAACCTGATGCGCAAAGTCGTGCGCGAAGCCAAAAAGATGGCCCAGCTGGATGCGCCAATCCTGATTATGGGCGAAACCGGTACCGGCAAGGAGCTGCTGGCTCGTGCCTGTCACGCTGCCGGTAGCAGAGCAGCTAAACCGTTTTTGGCAGTAAACTGCGCCTCCCTGCCCGATAATGTGGCTGAATCAGAGTTGTTTGGTTATGGTTCAAATGCGTTTTCTGGCAGTAGCGAAGGTAAAAAAGGTATTTTTGAACAAGCCAATGGCGGCAGTGTGTTTCTGGATGAAGTGGGGGAGATGTCTACCCAACTGCAAACCAAGCTGATCCGTTTCTTGCAGGATGGCAGCTTCCGGCGGGTCGCTGATGAGAATGAAGTGAAAGTAGATGTCAGGGTCATTTGTACCACCCAGAAAGATTTACCCGGTATGGTGCAGGAAGGACGTTTTCGGGAAGACTTATTTTACCGGCTGAATGTTTTAACCCTGACCTTGCCGCCGCTGCGAGAGCGCAAACAAGACGTCGTACCATTGGCCGAATTCTTTATTGCCCGGTTTGCGGCACGACTTGGCCGTAAGGCACCGCGACTGACCGAAAGCTGTAGTCAGTTTTTACAACAGTATCCGTGGCCGGGTAATGTGCGGCAGTTAGAGAATGCTTTATACCGGGCGGTAACATTGCTCGATGGCTATGAGCTGGAAAAGGACCATTTACAGCTGCCCAGTTACACCAGTGATTTTGGTTATCTGGAGCAGGACTTTGATGGCACGCTGGATGAAGCGGTAAAACGGTTCGAGGCGAACTTATTGCGCAAGTTGTACCCGGCTTATCCAAGTTCGCGTCAGTTAGCGAAAAAGCTGGGGTTAAGTCATACTGCGGTGGCAAACAAGCTGCGTGATTACGGTATTAACCGTAAGACCGTAAAAATTTAATTACGGCTTTGTCTGTAATGTTGTACAAACTTATGGCTGATGGGCTTACCTGTCGGCCTTCCCGCTCAATCGAATTCACGTAAGCGCTTTTGTAGTTATTTCTGTACATTTTTTGCAGCAGTGCGGTGTTGCACCACGGTTGCCTCCCCCCTTCCATTTTTTATTGGTAAGCGCATGATAGCGCCCACATTCGTTGTTCGGAGAACCTTTAAATGGCAACTACTAAAAATACAATTAATCCGCTGGGAACTGATGGTTTTGAATTTGTGGAATACACTGCTGCCGATGCAGCCGGAATTCAAAAATTAAAAGACCTGTTTTATTCGCTGGGCTTTACCGAAGTGGCTAAACATCGTTCTAAGCAAGCCTGGCTTTATAAGCAGGGTGATATTAATTTTATCATCAATGCCGAGCCGAATTCTCAGGCCGAAGAGTTTGCCAGGCTGCATGGCCCGTCAGTTTGTGCCATGGCTTTTCGGGTTACTGATGCGGCTGCTGCACTGAAACATGCGCTGGCCAATGGCGCCAAAGAGTATAAAAACCAGGTCGGACCGATGGAGCTGAATATTCCAGCTGTCTATGGTATCGGCAGCAGCCTGCTGTATTTTGTCGATCGCTATGGTGCAAGTTCGGTTTATGATATTGACTTCAAATATTACGACAACTGGCAGGTCGACATGGCTAAACATAGTGTTGGCCTGGAAGTGCTGGACCATTTAACGCATAACGTAATGCGCGGCAACATGAACCTGTGGGCTGGCTTCTATGAGAATATCGGAAATTTCCGGGAAATTCGTTACTTTGATATCGAAGGCAAGCTGACCGGTCTGGTATCGAAAGCGATGACTGCGCCTTGTGGCAAAATCCGCATTCCGATTAACGAATCATCTGACGATAAATCGCAGATTGAAGAGTTTATTCGTGAATACAAAGGCGAAGGCATTCAGCATATTGCCCTGACGTCGGACAATATTTATGAAACAGTGCGTACGCTGCGCAGCCGTGGCATGGAGTTTATGCCTACCCCTGATACCTATTACAATAAAGTGAATGACCGGGTGGAAGGCCATGAGGAAGATCTGGAGCAGATGCGTGAGCTGCGGATCCTGATTGATGGCGCGCCGATGAAAGATGGTATTTTGCTGCAAATTTTCACCAAAACCGTGATTGGCCCGGTATTTTTTGAAATTATTCAGCGTAAAGGCAACGAAGGTTTTGGTGAGGGCAACTTTAAAGCCTTATTCGAGTCTATCGAAGAAGATCAAATTCAGCGCGGAGTATTAAGCGATGCGTAAATGGGCATCTTTTCCGTTAAAGGAAGGTGATGTGTCACGCCAGGCTCACGCCGATTTCCCGGAGCAGGCTATTTATGAGCGGGAAACCGGCCGTAGTGGCTTTTTTGGCCCGGCAACACACTTTCACCATACCCATGCACCAACCGGTTGGAGTGACTGGCAGGGGCCGCTGCGGCCCCATTTGTTTAACTTTAACGAAATTGGCCGTGACAAGGCACAATCGCCCTGGGCGGTGCCGGATTTACTGTTTAACAGCCACTGCAAAATGCGCACCTGGCGTTTGACCGATAGCATGAGCAAACTGGCGCGCAATGCCGATGGTGATGAGCTGTTGTTTATCCACGAGGGTAGTGCCGAGCTATATTGCGACTATGGCCATTTAAGTGTGCGTGATGGAGATTATATTGTTATCCCGCGCTCTACGATGTGGCGTTTAGTGCCACATGAGCCAATGTTTATTCTGCTGATCGAAGCCACTAACGACAGTTATCAGTTACCGGAAAAAGGTCTGGTGGGTAATCATGCTATTTTTGACCCGGCCATGCTTGATACGCCGAAAATAAATGACGCCTTTAAAGCGCAGTACAGCGAAGACAGCTGGCAGGTTGAAGTAAAACGCCATGGCCAGGTGTCAGTGATTACTTACCCGTATAATCCGCTGGATGCAATTGGCTGGCATGGCGATTTAGCAGTAATGCGGATTAACTGGCGTGATATCCGGCCACTAATGAGTCACCGCTATCACTTGCCGCCGTCGGCTCATACGACCTTTGTCGCTCAGCGTTTTGTGGTATGTACTTTTGTACCCCGGCCAATTGAAAGTGACCCTGGGGCATTAAAAGTGCCTTTTTATCACAATAATGACGATTATGATGAAGTGCTGTTTTATCATGCCGGTGATTTCTTTAGCCGCGACAATATTGAAAAAGGTATGGTCACGTTCCATCCGGCCGGTTTTACCCATGGTCCGCACCCGAAAGCCTTTGCTGCCGGTCGCGAGTATAAAAAGAAGTTTACCGATGAAGTCGCGGTAATGCTTGATACCCGGGATGCGCTGGAAATGGGCGAGGCGGCGCTGGCTACCGAAAACCCTGAGTACGTAAACAGCTGGAAAACCAAGCCTCAGGTTTAAGCCCCAGGAACAGATTCAGTTAAGGAATAATATGAAGTTAGCGAGTTTAAAAAATAATACCCGGGATGGCCAGTTAGTGGTGGTCAGCCGTGATTTAAGCCGTTGTGTGGCGATAAGTGACATTGCCACTACCCTGCAGCAGCTACTGGATAACTGGGCCGATTTATCTTTAAAAGCGGGCAAAGTATATCAGGCACTTAATGCTGGTAAACTGGATGGCGAAACGGCGTTTGACCCGACACAATGTGAGTCGCCATTACCGCGTGCATACCAGTGGGCCGATGGCAGTGCCTACGTTAACCATGTTGAACTGGTACGCAAAGCGCGCAATTCAGAGATGCCGCCAAGCTTCTGGACCGATCCGCTGATGTATCAGGGCGGCTCTGATGATTTTATCGGCCCACGTGATCCTATTGAGGCAGTAAGCACTGATCACGGCATCGATTTTGAAGGTGAAGTGGCGGTCATTACTGATGACGTGCCGATGGCTATCAGTCCGGAGCAGGCACTGGATAAAATACGGTTGCTGATGCTGGTCAATGACGTCTCGCTACGGGGCTTAATTCCCAACGAGCTGGCCAAAGGCTTTGGCTTTTTTCAATCGAAGCCAGCGTCAAGCTTCAGCCCGGTGGCCATTACGCCGGATGAGCTTGGTGACAAGTGGCAGGATGGCCGGGTGCATTTGCCGTTACTGTCGACCTATAACGGCAAACCTTTTGGTAAACCCAATGCCGGTATCGATATGACCTTTAACTTTGGCCAGCTGATTGCGCATGCCGCCAGAACCCGCAACCTGGGTGCCGGCGCCGTCATTGGTTCAGGTACGGTATCAAACAAGCAGGGTACTGAGTATGGCACTGCCATTACTGAAGGCGGTGTAGGTTACAGCTGCATCGCCGAAATCCGGATGATTGAAACCATCCGTGATGGCAAACCCAGCACTGCTTTTATGCAATTTGGTGATACCATTAAAATGGAAATGCTGGATAGCAATGGCCAGAGCATTTTTGGTGCTATTGACCAGCAAGTGGTGCAATATAAAGCGAAGTAATTAGCTGGTCCGGTGCAAGCACTCCGTACATTTTTTCTGCAACACGCCGTAAACCCATCCCTGGGGGCTCGTTTATGAACTTCTTCCATGAAGTTCACCCTTCGGGCAAGCGGAGCTGTTCAAATTCGTTCCTGACGAATTTGTCCGCCCGTCCAGGGCTGCAACGGTCGCAGAAAAAAGTACATACGTGCTTTCACCTCCTCTGCCAAGCGGCGATTCTTCTTGTCCAATAATTGAGCAGGTGTTACAGGATGAAACTCTATAGCTACTGGCGCTCTTCAGCTGCCTACCGGGTGCGGATCGCACTGAATTTAAAACAACTTAGTTTTGAAACAATACCGGTACATCTTCTAAAAGATGGCGGGCAGCAACATAGCGCTAAGTATCAGCAACTTAACCCCAACCAGTTAGTGCCGACGTATGTTGATGCTGAGTTCAGCCTGAACCAGTCGCTGGCCATTATTGAATATCTGGATGAGATGTACCCTGAGCCGGCGTTACTGCCAGAAGACCCTGCTGCCAAAGCACAGGTACGCTCACTGGCGCTGGATATTGCCTGTGATATTCACCCGTTGAATAACCTGCGGGTACTGCAATATTTAACCGGCCCGCTGGCCCTGAATGATGATCAGAAAACAGAGTGGATCCATCACTGGCTGCATACTGGTTTCAGAGCACTGGAACAGCGGTTGCAAAAGACTGCCGGCGAGTTTTGTTATGGCGATAGCATAACCCTGGCTGACTTGTGTCTGGTACCGCAAATGTATAATGCGTTGCGTTTTAAACTGGACACGCTTGAATATCCTACCATTAGCCGGATATATCACCATTGCCAGCAGTTGGCAGGCTTTGCCCTGGCAGCACCTGAGCAGCAAAGTGACGCCCAGGTTTAGTGATGGCTGAATTTAAACCAGCAACAAGCAATAAACCAAAGAAGCGAGCAGCTATGCCTAAGCGGCTTATAAACCGGGCACTGGTGTATGTTGGGGTGTTTGGCATCGTATTTCAGCTTACGGCGGCTTTATATGCGCTGTGGCACGGGGTGCAATTACAGAACTTTTGGTTTTTTATGTTGCTGGCACCACTGCTTTGTATCGCTTCCGGATTATTGCCAGCGCTGCAACCGCAGCGCGAGCCGGACTAGAATTGTCAGTTTATTCCTGCGGTTTGGGTATTGGGTAGCTTGAACATTCCTTTAATTTCCACCCGGGCAATGCCTTCATCATTAAAAATAAAGTTAACTTGGCCCGGGCCGCGATTGAAACGATAGCGGCCACCGTCAAAGTGTAAAACGAAGTTACCACGACCATCTTTCAACTCAGGTTCCTGAGTTAACTTTATTTCAAAACCACTTATTTCATAGTCGAAGCTGCTAATCGGCGCATTGACAAAGTCTGGCACCCATACTTCGTCTTCATTTTGCAGAATGAGCGCCAAAGCGTATTTTTGCGGCAGGCTGCCTACTATCAGACTTTGCTCGCCGGCGTTAAAATGATACTGGCCCTCTTTTCGGGTGAAGCCAAAGCCATATTGAAATGCGACTGTATCACCTTCTTGCAGTGTGTAAGTGCCATTACCCATCAGCTGAAACTGAGCAATGGCAGGCAAGCTAAACAATAAACCGATTACGACGATTAACATTTTCATTTCGTTACTCCGGAAACTGCCGTTAGTAAGCTATACCAATTGAGAGTACGTTAAACCTGGGTGACAGCAACAATCAGTTTCAGTTGCTGCCCGGGTTGCAGGTATCGATCAGTATTTATATTATTCCACTTTACTATTTCAGCAACAGAAACACTAAAACGTTGCGCAATCCGGGCTAGTGAGTCGCCCTTGCGAACTTTGTAGCGAACAGTGCGGGTAATAGCGGTACTCGCATTACTGCTGCTGTCATGCCACATTACCAATTTCTGGCCCGGTTTTAACGGGTCACGCTGCACCATGCCATTCCATTTTGCCAGCTCGGCAACCGTTACTTTATGTTCACGGCTGATGTCCCATAAGGTATCGCCACTTTTAACAATATATTCGGTTTTAACATTGCCACTGCTTCGACCCTGGGCTTGGGCAATGCGGTTTTGCTGACTTAATTCATATTTATCGGCAGCTTTCGCTGACATCGGAATCAGTAAGTGCTGGCCAATCCGAATAGTGTTACCGCTAAGTTTATTTAAGCGGCTAATAGCATCTACCGTGGTTTTATATTGGCGGGCAATTTTGCCCAGAGTATCACCGGAGCTAACGGTATAACTTTGCCATTGTAAGCGGTCTGCGGCGGGGGTCTGTGCCAGTAAGCGCGCAAAATTATCCGCCTTTGCCAGCGGAAGTACCAAATGGTGTGGGCCATCGGGATCAGTTGCCCATTGGTTAAACCCCGGGTTCAGGGCCTGCAACTCAGCAACACTTAGCTCAGCCAGGTCTGCGGCAATGGCTAAATCTATCTGACCATCGGTGGGAACTACGGCAATCTTAGGTTCATTAGCAATAAATTTCCAGACGATATCAAAGTCATCCGGTCGCTTTAAAATATCGACCAGTGCCAATAATTTTGGTACATAAACGGTGGTTTCAGCAGGTAAGTCGAGCGACCAGAAATCGGTTGGCAGACGACGTTTTTTGTTTGCTCTGATAGCCCGGCCAATCCGACCTTCACCAGCATTGTAAGCAGCAATGGCATTTAGCCAGTCATGCTCCAGCGTGTTATATAAATATTGTAAGTAATCCAGCGCTGCCCGGGTCGATTCAATAACGTCGCGCCTGCCGTCATACCAAAAGTTTTGTTTCAGGCCGAAACGGGTGCCGGTTGCCGGCATAAATTGCCACATACCAGACGCTCTGGCATGCGAATATGCAAAGGGATCGAACGCACTTTCGACGATGGGCAGCAGTGCCAGCTCAAGCGGCATGTTTCGTTTTTCCAACTCCTGAACAATATGGTACAAGAATGGCTGAGCACGGTTTGCTACCCGATCCAGATAGCTTTGGTGCTGGCTATAGAAGTTACGTTGTTCAACAATCGGCCGGGTTTGCGGTACGTTAAAGGTAAGTTGTAGCTGAATTCGTTGCCATAAATCTTCCAACTCAGTGGCGTCAAGTGGTACCAGCTGCTCAGCTGGTGTTTCGCCATACCACAGCCGGCTGGCTATTTGTTCGGCACTGGCACCGCTTACCTGCACCAATGCCGGGGTATTAACTGACTTATCGGTATCTTGACTATTTGATTCTGTCGTGCTGACACAGCCGCTAAGCAGTGCAACTAACATGACGGCAGATATTTTCAAATGCATAGCGTAATTCCGCGGAAAAAAATTCATGTTACCTGTTCAAAGCCTGATTGCAAGTCAGGATTTAAACTGATCTTTCATCGCTCTTAGTTGGCTGAACAGGCCAACAGCAGAGTCTTGCTGATAGCGCTGTTGCAAAGCATTGTTTTCACATCGCAAAAAAGGATTAATGTGTAGCTCGGTTGCCAACGTGGTGGGTAATGTGGGTTTATTTCGCCGGCGTAAATTCTGGCAATGTTGCTGATAAGCTTGTAAAGGCTGGTTATCAGGTTCAATCGTTAACGCAAAGCGCAGGTTTGCCAGAGTATACTCATGCGTGCAATAGACCTCGGTGTCAGCGGGCAATGCAGCAAGCTTTTGCAGTGAGTTATGCATTTGTGCCGGTGTACCTTCAAACAAACGGCCACAGCCAGCACTAAACAGAGTATCACCACAAAATAGGTAGGGTTTGCTGTAAAAGCCAATGTGACCGAGCGTATGGCCCGGCAAGTCGATGACCTGAAACTGAGTGTTAAAAGGTGTCAGCTGAACCACATCACCTTGTTGCACCTGTTCGGTTAACAGCGGTATTTTAGTATGTTCGGCTGTGGGGCCAATTATCCGTGCATCCGGCCAGGCTTGTCGCAATTCAGCAAGACCACCGGTATGGTCAGGGTGGTGATGGGTGATCAAAATTGCGTACAATGACTTCTGCTGTTGCTGCAAAAATGTCAGTACCGGTTTGGCATCGCCAGGGTCAACTACAACACAAAATGGGTTATCAGGCTGACACAGGCACCAAATGTAGTTATCCTCAAAAGCAGCCAGCGGGCTAATAGTCAGCATCAGGGTTTCTCTTAACATTTTTTCGTAACATTAAAGCTCTCTCAACAATAAAGCGGGTATAACCTTATCATGAAACCGGCATTGAACGAAAACGAACCGCAGGTCCCTGACAGCTGGCAGGCGTTTTTGCAGGGGCCGGCGTTAGCCCAGGCTATAGCCTCGCAGCTGCAACCATGGTGGCAACAAATATTTGGTTACTATTTGCTTAAAGTGGGCGATTTAAGCAGTGATTTGGAGTTGCCGGGTTGTAAAATTAAGCATCAGGTACATTTGGGCAGTGCTGACAATGGTAACAGTCATCTGATAGGTTTGCCGGATACTCTGCCAATAGACAGCCACAGCATCGATGCAGTGCTGCTTAGTCATTGTCTGGAGTATCAAACCGACCCGCACCATATTGTCAGGGAAGCCCACAGAGTGCTATTGCCTGATGGCTACTTGTTATTAACCGGCTTTAATCCGCTCAGCATTCTGGGGCTGGCTGGCATTGCCCCCTGGCTGAAACAACGATACCCATGGCAAGGCCGGTTTTTTTCGCCGGGACGCGTCAAAGACTGGCTGCATCTGATTGGTTTTGAAGTGCTGTCAGAAAAGCGCTTTTTTTACGGCAGCATGCTGGTTAACGAATATAATAACAACAGCATGCAACGTTTTGCTGAAAAGTATTTTAATTATTTCGCCGGATGTTATTTGCTGGTCGCCCGTAAGCGGGAGTTGCCGTTAACCCCCATCCGCCCCCGCTGGCAACTGACACCGGCCTTTAGTGAAGGCGTTAAAGGTGTCAGTGCCCGCCAGGGTTGCCGTTAAATACCAGTTTTAAAGCGGGCGCCGTTGCTTTACTCGGTAAGCTGACTTAACGAATAGCCTTGTTGTTGTAACAGCTGTAATAAGCCATCTTCTCCGGCAAGGTGCAGGGCTCCGACCAGTACCAGCGTTGTTTCGTTACTGCTCAGCGCTTGCAGCTGTGGCAACCAGGCGTGATTACGTTTTACCAGCAGAATGTCGTACAACTGAGGTACTTCCTTTAAATCTCCGATAAACAACTGTTCCAGTTTAGTTGCGTCACCACTGCGCCAGGCTTGCTTCATCTCAGCCAGCTGGTCCGCAACTTTATGCATATCGTCGAGGGTAGAGCTGATAGTCAAATCAGGATCGAGTTGATTCATACCATCCAGCACTGCCAAATGCTCATCAATAGTTTCCAGACCGGCAATGCTTTTATTTTGTTGCTGCCCAAGTTGCATATAATGCATATCAACGCCGGTTTCTGCTGTGCCCAGGCGCTGCATTTCGACACTGGCCAGCATCATCGCTGCAAAGCCGGGTTTAAACTGGCTGATAGCTGCAATAGGCACATTGCGTTCAGTGGCGTAAGTTTTCAGCTGTTGATAAACAGCGGGCGATAATACCTGTTCTAATGTTTTACCGTCGCTGTAAGTATTTTGCTGCATCATTTTAGTTAAACCAGCCGGGCTGGTTAACACGTTTAAATCGGTTTCGAACAGCAGATGAGTGCTGGCATTAAACGCTGTGTCGTAAGCAGCAGGCAATGGATAGTCACTTTTGCTCAGCAGGTGAACTGTACCCGCCAGATAAAAGTGCTGCTCGCCTTTGCTGACCTTCCAGACGCTGGCAGCCGATAATGAGTTGCTGAGCAGCAGTAACGACAAGCATAAAAACTGAGTAAATAAACGCATGGTGGCTCCTGACAATTATTAAAGGTTACTTAAAAACTACCACATTAAATCATCCGGGATCTGATAATCAGCATAAGGATCATCTTCATCAGGCTGTTGCTGCTTAGTGTTTAACAGCACAATACTGGCAGAATCACGCTGCATCAGTTTTTCTGCTACCGGAGCAGGAATTAAAATATATTGTTCCGCCAGACGGGCAATGGCCACCAGACCACGACTAAGCTCGTCATGCAGTTTGCTGCTTACATACAGTTTTTTCACTAACTTACCATCAACGAAATTAAAGCCAACATCACCTTTACTGGTAATTGCATTCGTTTCGATAATTTGTTTTACCTGAGCCGCAAGTGCTTTTTGGGCCAATTCAGCTTGTTTTTGCCGGTTTAGTTCACGATCGCGGGCCACTTGTTCAGCTTTGGCCTGCTGGGCCAGTGAGGTTTGCTGAGTGTCGGGCACGGCTTTCTTACCAGCTTGCGTCTTTTGCTGGTGTTTTTCTTTTTTAACTTTTTTAACTTTCTTTGCATCGGCCAGGCCGGCTTTCAGCAACTGATCACGTAGCGCGTTACTCATATAGGGATACTCGGATCACTGGGTAATTGTGGATATAGTGTACCTTAAGCAATCTTATTAACTCAAATGGGCCAGTTCGGTTATCATATACCAGTACTCCAAGCAAATGAGGTTAATTTTGCCATTTAAAGATTTAGCGTTAGATCCACGCTTACTCAGATCCATTCAGCATTTGGGCTTTGATAAACCTACTGAGATTCAGCAAGAAGCGATTCCTGCTGTGATGGTAGGCCGTGATTTAATTGTATCGTCGCAAACCGGCTCGGGAAAAACGCTGGCGTATTTATTGCCAATGATGCAGCGGCTGTTGAAAAGCAGGGCATTATCGAAACAGGATGCCCGCGCGCTGATCCTGGCGCCGACCCGTGAACTGGCCAAGCAGGTGTATGCCCAGTTGCGCTTGTTGGTGGCTAATACCCCAGTCACTGCGGCACTGATCGTCGGCGGCGAAAACTTCAATGATCAAGAGAGAATCCTCAAGCGCCAACCAACTATCGTGGTGGCAACACCGGGGCGGTTTGTCGATCATCTTGAACATAAAACCTTGTTTTTACATGGTTTGGAGATGTTGATTCTGGATGAGGCCGACCGGATGCTTGATTTAGGTTTCCTGCCGCAACTTACTTTTATTAATAAAGCAGCTGATCATCGGCTGCGCCAGACCATGTTATTTTCTGCCACGCTTGACCACGCTGAAGTGGATAATCTGGCACTGGCGCTGCTGAAGAACCCGTACCGGGTAGCAGTAGGGGCAGGTTACCAGCAACATCAGGACATTGAGCAGCGGTTCTTTCTTGCTGATAATTTAAGCCACAAGGAAGCACTGCTGAGCCACTTTTTGCAACAGCAGGACATTAATCAGCTGATTATGTTTACGGCTACCCGGGCCGACGCCGAGCGTTTAACCAGTGTCTGTGAAGCGGCGGGCTTTACTGCAGTGGGTTTAAGCGGAAAACTAAGTCAGCAACAGCGTAATAGTGTTATGCAGCAATTTGCCACTGGTAAATTTCAGGTGCTGGTTACCACCGATTTAGCATCGCGTGGCCTTGATCTATTGCAGGTATCACACGTTATAAATTTTGATTTGCCAAAACACCCGGAAGAATATGTGCATCGGATTGGTCGCACGGGGCGGGCAGGAGCGAAGGGGCAGGCAATATCGCTGGTGGGGCCAAAAGACTGGCCCAGTTTACAGAATATTGAAGCGTTTTTACGCCACGCTATTGAGTTTTCAGTGGTAGCGGCCTTACCCGCGCGATTTAGCGGGGTTGTTGCCCCAACGCAGCAGCCTATGGTGAGAAGTAAGGCCGGCGGATCGGCAAAAGCGGCTAAGCCAAGGCCGGTTAAGTCTGACAGCGTAAAAACCAAGGCACCAACCTATTTTGAAGGTGGCGACGATGGCAGTGGCCCAGTCCGTCGGAAAAAATAATTTGTTGCTGATTAATTGTTCAGCGTTTTTACTGCTACACTGAAAAAGTTAACTTGTTTCTGCTGCCGGTAACCCGTTATGGCAGATACAAATTAGCCGGTGCGGCCTGTAAAAGAATATATTTTCTGCTCGTCTGGTATTTATGTTGACCGCATGATCAGCTTCACTGATAATGCAGTTGAATATCTACCCGCTTGATTACCTGGCCGGTAATATTTAAGTCGCCGAAATTTCGGCAAATTTAGTTAAAGTAAGAGAGTGTTATGTCACAGTTAATTTCCGGTACAGTTAAGTGGTTCAACGAAGATAAAGGTTTTGGTTTCATTGAGCGCGAAGGCGGCAAAGACGTATTCGTTCATTTCCGCGCTATCAATGGTACAGGCCGTAAGACTTTAGTTGAAGGTCAACGCGTAACTTTCGAAGTTACCGAAGGTCAGAAAGGTCCACAGGCTGAAAACGTCACTGTAACCGGTTAATCTGATAGTTTTTGTAAAGAGCCAGCCAATGAGCTGGCTTTTTTATGTCTGCAAATCAAACGGCAAGCAAAGCTGCCCGGGGTTAGGTCTGCTAAAACCAAGGTGTAAACCCACCAGTCGCACGCCTTGTTGTTGCCGGCGTTGCCAGGCTTGCTGTAACAGTGGCAAAAACTGCTCCATACTGGCCGTCTGCGCCTGACATTCGACGGTAGTTTGCCGAAAATCGCTGAACTTAAGTTTTACCCCTATTTTTTGCAGGCCTTTGTCACCCTGATTAGCTAATCGACGTTGTAGTTTGGGCCATAATGAACTTAACGCTGCAACGCAATCCTGATAAACATCAATATCTGCCGCCAGGGTTTGCTCCACGCCAACAGATTTGGCCTGGCGCTCAACGCGGACCAACCGTTCATCAATACCCTGACTGCGTTTTAGCAGGCTATCTGCCATGGCGCCAAATTGTTTTACCAGCACTGCCAGATCGCAATGGGCAATATCTTTACAATGAGTTAAACCCAGCCGGGCCAGACGTTCTGCGGTTTTAGTGCCCACCCCGGGTATTTTAGCCAGCGGCAGTTTTTCTACAAAAGCAGCGACCTCACCCGGGGTAATAACAAATAAACCGTCAGGTTTATTTTCGTCGCTGGCAATTTTTGCCAGGAATTTATTTGGTGCTACCCCCGCTGACGCTGTTAAGCCGGTCTCTGCCAGGATAACCCGGCGGATATCTGCGGCAATCCGGGTCGCGCTGCCACCAAAATGACTGCTGTCGCTGACGTCAATATACGCCTCGTCCAGCGATAGTGGCTCAACCAGATCACTATAACGTTGGAATATAGCCCGTATTTGCCGGCTAACCGTTTTGTATTTTTCCATATTGCCCGCCATCAGATGCAGCTGCGGGCATAACTTAAGCGCCTGACCGGTGGGCATTGCTGAACGCACACCAAAAGCACGGGCCGGATAATTACAGGTGGCAATAACGCCACGGCTGCTGCGGTTACCACCAATAGCCAGCGGAATATTGACCAGCGCTGGATTGTCGCGCATTTCTACCGCGGCAAAAAAGCAATCCATGTCGATATGAATAATTTTACGCTGACTGCCCATAACGGTTATTTTGCTGTATTGATATACAGTATATTAGTGTGCTGTAGCAAGCTTGTAAAGCACAGCCCGCTGTAAAGCACGATGTGCAGTTTGTCAGATTAATTAATAGCTGCTCAATATGGACGGCCGGACGGCTATATTTTCGGTGCATCCTTTATCAATTCAGGGTAGAATATGCGCCAGTTGATACCTTCGTATTTTAAACCAGTTAGCGTAACCCGCGCCCAGGAGAAAGCATGTTAAAGCGTGAAATGAATATTGCCGATTTTGATCCGGAATTATGGCAGGCAATAACCGATGAAACCGCCCGACAGGAAGCGCATATTGAGCTTATTGCTTCTGAAAATTATGCCAGTCCGCGGGTATTGCAGGCGCAAGGTTCGCAGCTCACCAATAAATATGCTGAAGGTTATCCGCACAAGCGCTATTACGGCGGCTGTGAATTTGTCGATATTGCTGAAGATTTAGCTATCGCCCGCGCCAAGCAATTATTTGGTGCTGACTATGCCAACGTACAGCCACATGCGGGATCACAAGCTAATGCTGCAGTATTTTTAGCCTTGCTGGAAGCCGGCGATACTATTTTAGGTATGAGTCTGGCGCATGGTGGCCATTTGACCCATGGCTCCCATGTCAGTTCCTCAGGAAAATTGTATAAAGCTGTGCAGTATGGCTTACATCCTGAAACGGGTGTAATTGATTATGAGCAGGCTGAAGCACTGGCAATCGAGCATAAACCAAAATTAATTATTGCTGGTTTTTCTGCTTATTCAGGCATAGTCGACTGGCAGCGTTTTCGTGATATAGCCGATAAAGTGGGGGCGTACTTACTGGTTGACATGGCACATGTTGCTGGTTTGGTGGCGGCGGGTTTATATCCAAACCCGGTGCCGGTAGCAGACGTTGTTACAACGACTACCCATAAAACACTGGCAGGTCCACGTGGTGGTTTAATCCTGGCCCGTAAAAATGAAGCGATTGAAAAGAAGCTAAATTCTGCGGTATTCCCGGGAAGTCAGGGCGGCCCGTTGATGCATGTCATAGCGGCCAAAGCCGTTGCTTTTAAAGAAGCATTAGAGCCAGAATTCAAAGTGTATCAGCAGCAGGTGTTGAATAACGCCAAAGCGATGTGTGATGAAATGATTAAACGTGGCTATAAGATTGTATCGGGTGGTACTGAGAACCATTTGTTTCTGATGGACTTAATTGACAAAGACATTACCGGGAAAGACGCTGACGCCGCGTTAGGCAGGGCGCATATTACCGTTAATAAAAATTCAGTGCCTAATGACCCGCGCTCACCTTTCGTTACCAGTGGCTTACGTATTGGCACGCCAGCCATTACCCGTCGCGGTTTTAAAGAGGAGCAGGCACGTCAGGTTGCGGGTTTTATTTGTGATGTGTTGGATAATATTAATGACGACGCAGTAATTGAACGGGTGAAAGCTGATGTTGGTCAGCTGTGCAGTCGTTTCCCGGTTTATGCGTAACCGATAATTTAGTGCTATTATGGCCGCATTTGCGGCCATTTTTATCTCTGAGAACAGCCCATGTATTGTCCCTTTTGTAATGCTGATGACACCAAAGTAATTGATTCGCGTTTAGTGGCTGATGGTCATCAGGTTCGCCGGCGCCGGGAGTGTCTGGCGTGTCATGAGCGCTATACCACATTTGAGACGGCAGAATTAGTAATGCCGCGGATTATTAAACGGGATGGTTCTCGTGAACCGTTTAACGAAGACAAGCTACGTAATGGTTTATTGCGTTCTCTGGAGAAGAGACCGGTATCGACTGAGCAGATTGAGCAGCTTATTCACAAAATTAAATCACAGTTGCGGGCGACAGGTGAGCGGGAGCTGGCCAGTAATATGCTGGGTAATCTGATCATGGATGAGCTGGTTAAGGTGGATAAAGTAGCTTATGTCCGGTTTGCTTCGGTCTACCGTTCATTTAAAGATATTCGTGAATTTGGTGAAGAAATAGCCCGTTTAGGAGAGCAATAGTGGCTTTTACACCGGCTGACAACGCTTTTATGGCGCGCGCGCTGCAATTAGCTGCTAAGGGGTGTTTTACCACCGACCCGAATCCGAATGTGGGGGCGGTAATCGTGCAACATGGCGACGTCGTTGGAGAGGGCTACCATCATCAGGCCGGGGAAGGTCATGCCGAAGTCTATGCTTTAGCACAGGCGGGCGGGCAGGCCCGTGGTGCAACCTGCTATGTGACACTGGAGCCATGTAGCCATTTTGGCCGCACACCACCCTGTGCAGCGGCGTTGGTTCGCGCTGGCGTCAGTCGGGTAGTAATAGCCATGCTGGACCCGAATCCGCTGGTAGCGGGTAAAGGGGTGGCACTATTAGAGCAAGCCGGGATCAAGGTCGAAAGTGGTTTAATGGTGTCCGAGGCAAGGGCGCTTAACCGTGGTTTTTTAAGTGCTATGGAACGACAAAGACCCTGGCTGACATTGAAACTAGCGGCCAGCATTGATGGTCGTACAGCGCTGGCTAATGGTCAGAGCCAGTGGATAACCGGACCGGCGGCCAGAGCCGATGTGCAGTTGTATCGAGCTAAAAGCAGCGCCGTGTTATCCACAGCCAGCACCGTGTTAGCTGATAACGCCCGTTTGACGGTACGTCAAGCTGCTGATGATATGTCAATAACCACGTTAAACAATGGTGAGTTACGACAGCCATTACGAGTTATCCTTGACCGACGGCAGCAATTGACCGGCAGTGAGCCACTATTCAGGTTAGCCGGTCCCATATTACTGTGTGTCGCTGCCGATAAGCCGTTACGGCACATGCCATCGCAGGTTGAGCAGCAAGCGGTGCCGCTCGGTGGTGATGGTTATTTTAATTTAACCGCGTTGTTGCAGTTGCTGGCTGCCCGTCAGGTACGCAGTATCTGGGTGGAAGCGGGGGCAAGCCTCGCCGGGAGTTTGTTGCAGCAACAACTCGTTGATGAGTTCATTTTATATCAGGCACCGGTGTTATTGGGGCCGCAGGCCAGGGCTATGGCCGAACTGCCAGAACTAACTGAATTAAGCCAGGCCAACCGCTTCGCGTTCCATGATATCCAACGGCTTGGGCCAGATATCCGGCTGACTGCACTGTTGAGTCAAGCCAACGGACCAGAAAAAAGATAGCAACACTTTAAAGAACCGGTGAGAAGCATGACGATTGATACCGGTATTATTGCAGCAACATTTAACAAGGGTTTTTATGCAACTGAATACACCTGCTGAAATTATCGAAGACATTCGTCAGGGCAAAATGGTCGTACTGATGGATGATGAGGATCGCGAGAACGAAGGCGACCTGGTGATGGCAGCTGATTATGTTACGCCCGAGGCAATAAATTTTATGGCTAAGCATGGCCGTGGTCTTATTTGTCTCACCCTCAGTAAAAAGCGCTGTAAGCAGCTGAATTTACCGTTAATGGTCGACGCGAATAAATCACCCTTTGCCACCAACTTCACGGTTTCTATTGAAGCCGCGGAAGGGGTCACCACCGGCATTTCCGCTGCTGACCGGGCTCGAACTGTTAAAGCTGCAGTGGCGCGCGACGCCAGCCCGGCAGATATTGTGCAGCCAGGCCATATTTTTCCATTGATGGCTCAGGATGGCGGTGTATTAGTGCGTGCTGGCCACACCGAGGCTGGTTGTGATTTAGCCCGGCTGGCCGGCTTAGAGCCTGCAGCGGTAATCGTCGAGATATTAAACGATGATGGCACTATGGCAAGGCGGCCTGATTTAGAGGTGTTTGCCCGTGAGCACAATATTAAAATTGGCACTATTGCTGATTTAATTGAATACCGTAATTTAAATGAAACCACTATCGAGAAAGTGGCGACATGCCAGTTGCCTACCGAAGTTGGTGATTTTCAGTTAGTAACCTTTAAAGATACCATCGATAATCAGCTGCATTTCGCTCTGGTTAAAGGCGAAATTAAGCCGGAAGACGCAACATTGGTGCGGGTACATTTACACAATACTTTTTCTGATCTGCTATTGGCAGACCGCGCAGCAAATCGCAGTTTTCCACTGCATACTGCAATGAAACGAATTGCTGACGAAGGTGGTGTGCTGGTGCTGCTCGGCAAACATGAATCGACAGCTGAGCTGGTAAGAATGGTGCAGGCTTTTGAAGCTGAAGATAAAGGTGAACAGCCGAAAACGGTGCCGTGGAAAGGTACCTCACGCAATGTTGGGGTGGGTTCACAAATACTAGCCAGTCTGGGCGTTAAGAAAATGCGCTTGCTGAGCCAGCCGAAAAAATACCATGCCTTATCTGGTTTTGGGCTGGAAGTGGTCGACTACGTATCGGAATAACGGCAATGCCGTATTGACGGTTTTTGTGATATTATGCGCGGCTGATTTTTGCAGCCCCAGATTCGAGAGGATTTACCATGCAAGTGATTGAAGCCGGCTATGCAGCCAAAGGCAAGAAGTTCGCGTTAGTGGTGGCACGGTTTAATGGTTTTATTGTAGAAAGCCTGTTAGAGGGTGCCGTTGACACATTAAAGCGGGTGGGCAATGTGGCCGATCAGGATATTACGGTTGTGCGGATCCCGGGCGCCTTTGAGATGCCTCTGGCGTTGCAACGGGTCGCTGCCAGCAAAAAGTATGATGCTATTATTGCCCTGGGTGCGGTGATCCGTGGTGGCACGCCACACTTTGAATATGTGTCTGGGGAATGTACCAAAGGCATCGGCCAGGTAGCTTTAGCCTATGATTTGCCGGTTGCCTTTGGCGTTCTGACCGTTGATAGTATTGAGCAGGCAATTGAACGTGCGGGCACCAAAGCAGGTAACAAAGGCGCTGAAGCGGCAATGTCAGTGCTGGAAATGGTTAACGTACTGGATCAGCTGTAACAGGAAAACTTATGAAACCAAATGTGCGTCGTCAGTCGCGTTCACTGGCAGTGCAGGGTATATACAGCTGGCAGGTCAGCCATAACCCGATAGCCGACATTGAACAGCAACTTCTGCTGGAGAATAATGTTAAGCAACTTGATGTCGCTTATTTTCAGGATATTTTGCGTGGTGTTGTTTTGCACCATAGTAAACTGGATGAGGCGTTAAAGCCTTATCTGGAAAGGCCGTTTGAAGACATTGACCTGGTCGAGAAAGCCGTATTGCGGGTGTCAGCTTACGAGCTGAAATATCGGTTAGATGTGCCTTATAAAGTGATTATCAATGAAGCAATTGAGCTTGCCAAAGCCTTTGCTGCTGATGACAGCCATAAATTTGTCAATGGTATTCTTGATAAAGCGGTCCGGGTGTTACGCACCAACTAACGGAGAGCCGGCGTTTGTCGGCTTTTTTACATACTATGGGTGAATTTGAACTTATTGCCAGCTTTTTTGCTGACGCCGGTATTGCGCGGCAGGATGTGGTCGTTGGGGTGGGCGACGACGGTGCCGTCTTGCAAATGCGTGATGGCTACGATCTGGTCGTCACGACTGACACGATGGTTTGTGGTACTCATTTCTTTCCTGACGTCGATCCAAGAGCATTGGGCCATAAGCTGGTTACGGTCAATGTCAGTGACTTAGCGGCAATGGGAGCGGAGCCTGCCTGGTTATCGCTGGCCCTGACGTTACCGAACGTTGATGAGGCCTGGCTGCGCCAGTTTGCAGCCGGGCTGGCTGAAACAGCCGATTATTATAATTGTCGCCTGGTAGGCGGCGATACGACCCGCGGGCCGCTTAGCCTGACGATGATTGCCAAAGGCCAGGTACCCCGGGGCCGGGCCATTACCCGCTCAGGTGCTAAGGTGGGCGACTACATCTATGTTACCGGAACCTTAGGTGATGCGGGACTGGGGTTAAGGGTATGCCAGGGACATGCAGAAGCCAGCAAAAAACATCAGGCCCACTTGTTACAACGTTTTCATTTTCCGTCGGCCCGGGTGGCTTTAGGCCAGGCGCTGCGCAATGTTGCCAGTAGTGCGATGGACATTTCTGATGGTTTGTGTGGTGACTTACCCCACATTTTGCGCAGATCTGCAGTAGGAGCCTATATAGATGTTAATAAGCTTCCACTGTCGCAGGCATTGAAAGACAGCTGCGATCAGCCCACCGCGCTGAGGATGGCTTTGTCGGGAGGCGAGGATTACGAGCTGTTGTTCACTGTGCCAGAGAGTAAACGGGGCAGTCTTGATGTTCTGTTATCGCCCTATGGCGTACCGGTCAGTTGTATTGGCCGGATCACCGGCGTGGCAGGTAAATTGGAACTGAAAGCGGGTGAGCAACCATTTGAATATCAGCATCAGGGGTTTATCCATTTCCCATGACCACGACTAAATTTCAATTAGGCCGCTGGCAACACCTGCTGGCACTGGGTTTCGGTGCCGGTCTGGCCCCCCGGGCTCCCGGTACCTTTGGTACGTTGGTTGCTATCCCTTTTATCATTGGTTTTGCTTCACTTGGTGTTGTCTGGTACCTGGCATTTTTACTTGCAGGTGCTGTGCTGGGCATTTATATCTGTGGTAAAACAGCGCGTGACGTAGGGGAACATGACCATGGCGCAATTGTTTGGGATGAAGTGATTGGTTATGCACTAGCGATGTTGCTGGTACCGATCACTGCACAAAGCTTGTTAATTGGTTTTTTATTGTTTCGGTTTTTTGATATTCTGAAACCCTGGCCAATCCGCTGGTTTGATAAACGGGTTCATGGTGGTTTAGGTATTATGCTCGATGACTTACTGGCAGCCGTGCCAGTTTGGCTGATATTACAACTGCTTTTTTATTATCAGTTTCTGAATTAGCGGTTAGCAAGGACCAGAGCACAGGGTAAGGGAATGAAAAGAGTTTTACTACTGGCTTTACTGTTGCTGCTGGGTGCATCGTCGCCGGTCAGCGCTCAGAATATTGATTCAGCACAGACTACTGAAGCAGCAACGCAATTTATACCCACTCAGGAAGCTCAGTCAGTTTACGATTTTGATATCCGGCACTGGACCAGTAATGATGGTCTATCCAGTAATTCTGTCCGTGCAGTGATCCAGGACGAGTTAGGATATATGTGGCTCGGGACCTTGTACGGCCTGAATCGCTTTGATGGCCTGCAGTTTGAACATTTCACTACAGCCAATACCCGTCATCTGGCCAGCAATACCATTACTCGTTTGATGCGGGATAATACCGGTTTTATCTGGGTGGGGACTAAAGCTGGTTTGTCGGGTTTTGATCCGACTACGCTGAAGTTTGAACGTTACCCGATCGTAGCTGAAGTCACGGCGATGATTGCAGTGGCCGACGATGAAATCTGGGTGGCAGCGGATAATTTATTCCGGATAAAAAACGGTAAAATCAGCCGGATTGAAGCCGTTCGCAGCCAGGTTCATCAACTTGAAAAAGCCGCAGACAGTATCTGGGTGAGCAGTGCAGAGCATATTTATCAGCTGAACCCTGACGGTAGCCAGCAACTACAGATGTACCCCCTACCACTAGAGCTTGCCCAGACGCCGGTTTATGATTTAACGGTGACCGACCAGGGACTGCATCTCGCCAGCGAGAGCGGTTTCTACCATTTGACGCCGGAAGGCGAGATCCAGAAATGCCAGTTGCCCGATGGAGAGAACAGCCCTGTCTACAGACTTTTTAAAGACAGTCGGCAAGGGAGCTGGATCTCAACCTATCGCAAACTGTTTTATCGCCAACCCCAGCAGGACTGGCAAACGGTTACTACAGCTGAACTGGGTACTGCACCCTGGTTCAGTGACATTTTTGAGGACCAGCAGCAGAATATCTGGCTGGCCAGTTACAGTGATGGTATTTACCGCGCGGCAGCCGGTAATATCAGGCGGGTGATTGACGGCTTAGTTGATCCTGTTGTGCGCAGCGTTGGCCTGACGCCGTCTGACGAGTTGATTATAGCCAGTCAGTCAGCGCTGCAAACCCTTGACGCTTCCGGTAAATTTACCACCTTACTCGATGCTGGCGTGCTGGGTAGTCAGACTATTCACGATTTTTACTGGCCACAGCCCCAGCTGCTTTGGTTTGGTGCTGATAGCGGTTTATTGCAATACAATCTAAGCAGCCGTGAGCTCAGCGTACCTTTCCCCAGTTTGCAGGGAAACACCATTAAAGTTGTCCAGCCTGCCATCGATGGTGGTGTCTGGCTGGGTGGCGTCAGAGGGTTATACCATACCAAAGATAATCAACTGACGATGTCGCCATTGAATGAGCAATTTGAGTCCCGCAATATTACCGCAGTACACCAAACTGCAGAGCAGTTATTCATTGGCACTACCCGGGGCCTGTATCAATATCAGCAAGATAAACTGCTTCGATTGGGGGTAGGGACTGCGCTTTATAACAGCTATATTCTGGCCGTTATTCAGTTACCAGAAGGTAGCTTGTTAATCAGTACTATCGACGATGGTATATTTATCCGGCGTCCTGACCAGCATTGGCTGCAGCTGCATAGCGGTAATGGCATGCCACACGGACCGGCTGTCAGTTTTAGTTACGACGCGAAGCAGCAACAGGTATGGGTTAGCAGCCACAAAGGCATTTACCGGCTTGCGTTAGCGACTCTGCCAGACGACAGTAACCAACCGTTCATCATCAACGAAGTACTGACCCCATTTGACCGGCAGTTAGGTAGTGGTCCAAACCGCTGCTGCAACGGTGCTGGTCATGCCAAAATTGTGCGCTGGCAGAGTGAGTACTGGTTTCCGACTCTGAACGGCTTAATTGCTGTGCAGGCTGATTTGAAGGAAATGTCAGCGCAGACGTTAAAACCACAAATTAAACAGGTCACCACCAGTCAAGTGTATCAACTTACCCAGGGCCAGCAGCGGTTGGTGCTGGAAATGGACGAGCGCAATGTGACCTTGCATTATTCTGCGTTGGAGTTTATTAAACCTGACGCTTTGCAATTTCGCTACCGTCTGGAGGGATTTGATAATCACTGGTATGAGGTAGGACAGCGGCGTGAAGCCGTTTATACTAATTTACCGCCCGGCAATTTTACTTTTCAGTTGCAGGTGCGCCAGAGTGGTCACAGCTGGCAATCTGCAGCGCAAACCAGCCTGACCCTGATAGTGCCGGAACGCTTTGATGAAACCCTGCTTTATCGCTCACTGTGGCTGCTACTACTGCTATGTTGCTTATACGGCGTGTTATGGCTGGTAAGACGCAACACTTTACACAAGCAGCTTGAACTCGAACGGTTGGTTAAACAGCGGACGCAGGAGCTGGAAAACAGTAATGTCAGGTTAAATGAACTAAATGAACAACTGAGCCAGTTAACCCACAAAGATAACCTGACGGGTTTGCGCAACCGTCGTTTTATGTTTGAACAGCTACCAAAGGATATTGAGCACTTTCAACGCAACAGGGAATCGATGCAAGACCAGGGTAAATGTCTGGCGTTGCTGCATGTCGATTTAGATAATTTTAAACAAATTAATGATCAGTATGGCAACAGTGCAGGTGACAGCCTTATCCAGCAAGTCAGCGGCTTGTTAATCCGGGAAACCCGCGGCTCAGATTATGTAGTACGGTTTAGTGGTGCGGCTTTTGTGCTGGTGCTTCGGGATATTCAGGCCGATCTGGTTCGTCAGTTCAGTTACCGGCTGAACGAGCAAGTAGCGAAAGCGGCATTTAGCTTGCCTGATGGTCAGATTGTCAGACTGACGTGTTCAATTGGATATGCTCACTATCCGCTACCACTGCTGGGCGGCCAGTTAATTAATTGGGAAGTATCGCTGCAGCTGGCTGAATTAGCGTTGTATCACGTTAAACATAACGGCAAAAATGCGGTGGCAACGCTGGCGTTTGACTCACAGCTTGACGCGTTTGAGTTTGAAGACTCGGCGCATATTGAAGCACAAATTGAAAAGCTGCTGGCAGAAGGCCTGGTGTGGTTTGAGCAGGGAGACAGCCAGGCACTCTAGGGTACCTGACTGGGTTGATTAGCTAGTTGAGTTGATTAAGTGTTAGAAAAAGCCGTTACCTGCCGGCTAATCCCGTCACTGTCTAAACCCAGCTCAGCATAAATTTCCTGTTGACTACCATGTTTAATAAACTGGTCTGGTAGTCCAAGGTTCAGTACTTTTACGGCAAAACCATGCTGCAGGATAAAATCGTTAACGGCTGAGCCGGCCCCGCCAATCAGCGCATTGTCTTCTACCGTAACGATATGGCTGTGTTCTGCCAGCAGTTGCTGCAGCAGCGCATCATCCAGTGGTTTAACAAACCGCATATCGACCAGGGTTGCGTTAAGCTGTGTTGCGACCTGCTGGCACTGGTTTAGCAAAGGACCAAATGCCAGAATCGCTAACGTTGTTCCCTGCTTAATAACTCTGGCTTTACCCAGTGGTAATAGCTGCATTTGCTGTTCTGCGGTGACGCCTGTGCCGACGCCACGCGGATAACGAACGGCTGCTGGCCCCGGATGTTGATAGCCGGTATACAACATTTGCCGGCATTCATTTTCATCTGACGGTACCATCAACAGCATATTTGGAATGCAGCGCATAAAGCTGATATCAAATGCGCCCTGATGGGTCGGGCCATCCGCACCGACAATACCGGCCCGGTCAATGGCAAATAATACGTCGAGATTTTGCAACGCGACATCGTGGATCAGTTGATCATAGCCTCGTTGTAAAAAACTGGAATAGATAGCCACTACTGGTTTTAAGCCTTCAATTGCCATACCGGCTGCTAACGTAACCGCATGTTGCTCGGCGATAGCAACATCGAAATAGCGTTTGGGAAAGCGTTTAGAAAACTGCACCATATCGGAGCCTTCGCGCATAGCTGGGGTAATACCCTGCAGCCGTTCGTCCTGTGCCGCCATATCACACAGCCATTGCCCGAATATATTGGAGAAAGTCGGTTTTCCCGGTGCTTTAACTGGCTGACTGCTGGCATCAGGATCAAACTTGGCGACAGCATGGTAGCCAATGGGATCGGCTTCAGCCGGCGCATAGCCTTTACCCTTTTTGGTTACAATGTGTAGCAGTTGCGGCCCTTTTAAATTGCGCATATTGCGAATAGTATCGGCGAGGGTTATTACATCATGGCCATCAATTGGGCCGATATAATTAAAACCCAGCTCTTCAAAAAAGGTGCCTGGGGTAACCATGCCTTTAAAATGCTCTTCGGCGCGGCTGGCAAGCTCATGCAGGGGCGGTACGCCTTGTAAAATCTTTTTACCGCCTTCGCGCAGGCTGGTATAAAAGCTACCAGACAAAATTCTGGCAAAATATTGGTTTAAGGCACCGACATTTTCTGAAATCGACATTTCATTGTCATTCAGAATGACCAGCATGTCAGGGCGTACTTCGCCAGCGTGGTTCAGCGCTTCAAACGCCATACCCGCTGTGATAGCGCCATCACCAATAACCGCAACGACTTTGCGCTTTGACTTAGCCTGACTGGCCGCAATGGCCATGCCGAGTGCGGCACTAATAGAGGTGCTGGAATGGCCGACGGTCAGCGTATCGTATTCGCTTTCTTCCCGGCAAGGAAAAGGATGCAAGCCATCTTTCTGCCGGATACTGTGCATTTGCTCACGTCGGCCGGTTAATATCTTATGTGGATAAGCCTGATGACCAACATCCCAGATTAGCCGGTCAAAGGGGGTGTTATAGACGTAATGCAATGCGACAGTCAGTTCAACGGTACCCAGGCCCGACGCAAAATGGCCACTACTCTGGCTGACAGTTTTTAATAAAAAACGTCGCAGCTCAGCACTGAGTGCCGGTAACTTATCCTGAGGTAACTTACGCAGTTGCTCAGGCACATCGGCTGTAGCTAACAATGGGAAATCGGTCATATCTAATGCCATCTTCAATGCCTTTATTAAAACTTGCGGGCAATAATATAATGTGCAAAGGCTTTTAGCTCACCGGTATTGTATGCAAGGGTGCTAAGCGCCGCCAATGCATCCTGATAAAGTTGGTTTGCTTTTGCCTTGGCTTCATCCAGCCCCAACAGCGCCGGGTACGTGAGTTTATTTGCCTTGCAATCTGAACCCTGGGGTTTGCCAAGAACAGTGGTATCACTTTCAATGTCCAGAATATCGTCTTGTACCTGAAAGGCCAGTCCCAGCGCGCTGGCAAATTTTGTCAGCGCGTGTAACGTAGCGGGGCAATCCAGTTCACTGCTGTAATAGGCCAGCTGCACCGCGCATTCGATTAAGGCCCCGGTTTTCAAGCGGTGCATCTGCTCCAGTGTTGCTAAATCAGTGTGCTGATTAGTTTGCGCTAAGTCTATTGCCTGACCGGCGCACATGCCTGCTATGCCACTTGCTCTGGCAAGCAGTGATACACGTTTCAGCTTGCGTGTTGCACTAAGTTCCCCAGCGTCCCCGGCCAGAATGTCAAAGGCCAGTGCTTGTAAAGCATCGCCGGCAAGAATCGCAGTAGCTTCATCAAATGCTTTGTGACAGGTTGGCTTGCCCCGGCGTAAATCATCGTTATCCATTGCGGGTAAATCGTCATGGATCAGTGAGTAACTATGCAGACACTCAATGGCACAAGCCGCGCTATCCAGTTGCGCTAATGGAACGCCTAACATGTTACCACAGGCATACACAAAAAATGGCCGGATCCGTTTGCCGCCATTGGTCAGGCTATATGCCATCGCCTGATGCAGGCGGTCAGCAGTCTGTGGCAGGGCAGCCATTCGCAGTTGTAATTGTTGCTCAATCCGCTGTTGATACAACCTCAGGCTTTCTGGTGCCAAGTTACTCTCCTGGCGGTGGTGTGAATAATTGCAGACTTTCCTGTTGCTGTTGCTGTAATAACAACTGGACTTTCTGTTCAGCGCTCTGCAGTTGCTGCTGGCTTTGTTTTACCAGGCTGATACCCCGTTCAAACTGGCTTAAAGACGCATCCAATGATAAGTCGCCTTGTTCCAATTGCTGCACTATACCTTCGAGTTCTGCCATCGCCTGCTCAAACTGGCTCAGGTCGGCTTTCTTTTTAGTCATGACTATCCTCAAAAAAACTGTGCGCAACGTTACCTTAGCAGGCTATTATGGTCAATCATAACGAATAAGTGAAAGCCTAAATTACTTCTTTTCTGTAATTCAGTGCTCAATATTTACGAAGTTTTGTCGATAACCGACTATAAGCTAATATAAAATAATCATTATTGCCGTTTGGGCGTGTGTTGAGGAGTAAACAGTGGATATAGCAACCCTGGTTGGCATGATTGGCGCTATTGGTTTTGTAGTCATGGCGATGATTATTGGTAGTAGTGGCGACCCGGCTATGTTTGCTGATTTAGTGTCAGTGCTGATCGTCGTCGGCGGGTCTATTTTTGTTGTTATTGCCAAGTTTACCCTGGGGCAATTTCTGGGAGCAGGCAAAGTTGCCGTCAAGGCGTTTATGTTTAAAATTGAAGCGCCGGAGGAACTGATTGAAAAAGCAGTACAATTAGGTGATTCTGCCCGCAAAGGCGGCTTCTTGGCATTGGAGGAAGCGGAAATTCCCAACGCCTTTATGCAAAAAGGCGTCAATATGCTGGTTGATGGCCATGATGCTGATGTGGTCAGAGCAACGTTATTAAAAGATATCAGCCTGACGGAGAAGCGTCATGAAACAGGTATCGCTATTTTCCGCAGTTTAGGTGACGTTGCGCCGGCGATGGGGATGATAGGAACGCTGATTGGTCTGGTGGCTATGTTATCTAATATGGACGACCCTAAGGCAATTGGTCCGGCGATGGCGGTGGCGTTGTTAACGACTTTATACGGTGCTTTTATTGCGAACGTTATCGCGATACCGCTGGCAGATAAACTGGCTATCCGTAATCAGCAGGAAAAGCAGAATAATCAGTTGATACTGGATGCGATCCTGGGCATTCAGGATGGTCAGAACCCGAAAGTGATTGAGGGCATCTTACGCAATTACCTGGCTCAGGGTAAACGCGAGGTCGCTGCCGGAGAGCCGGCATGAACGATCAGGAAGAACAGGAATGCAAATGTCCCCCTCCGGGATTGCCACAGTATATGGGTACCTTTGCTGACTTAATGGCCCTGTTAATGTGCTTCTTCGTACTGCTATTGGCATTTTCTGAAATGGACGTGCTGAAGTTCAAGCAAATAGCCGGCTCAATGAAGTTCGCATTTGGGGTGCAGAATAAAATTGAAGTAGAAGACATCCCCAAAGGTACCAGTGTTATTGCGATGGAATTCAGACCCGGCCGGCCTGATCCGACGCCAATTGAAACGCTGCAACAGCAAACCATGGAAATTACCCAACAGGTAATAGAGTTCCAGGCTGGCGAGGAAGACTCGGCTGGTGGCCGACAGGAGCAGCGGGATGATATGACGGGCGGTCAGTCGGCCGCCAATGCCGAGGAAACCGCTGATGCCGAAGCCGCCGCAGCCGACGCAGCAGCTGAGGAAATGCAGCAACAAACCAATGAGATGGTCAAGAAACTGGCCGAGCAGTTGGAACAACAAATTGTTGACGGCGCGATAGAGCTGGAGTCGTTGGGGCAGCAAATTATTATCCGGATCCGGGAAAATGGTTCCTTTCCTTCAGGGTCGTCTTTTTTGCAGCCCAGATTCAGGCCCATTATTCAGCAAATTGGTACTTTGCTAAATGAGGTGCCTGGCGAGATAACAGTAAGTGGCCATACCGATGATATTCAGGTATCAGACGAGTTGCATAGTAATAACTGGGAGTTATCTGCCAAACGGGCTGTGTCGGTGGCAACGGAATTGATCCGGGCACCTGAATTTGATCGGCAGCGGGTGGTGGTGATGGGCCATGCCGATACCCGGCCACTGGTAGAGAACGACTCAGAGCTAAATCGCCGGCGCAACCGGCGGGTCGAAATTTCGATAATGCAGGGTAAGGCGAAGGAGTCTGATCCTATCAGCTTTGAACCTGCGGCTAACTAGACGCACCAGCCACATTACTGACTCAGCTATAGTCAATAGAGTAAGTGTTACAAATAAAGCCAGAGCGCAGCACGGTGTTAGGTGTTCCTCTGGCTTTGCGCTATAATCCGCGCCACTTTTTAGCGCTGTTACTGTCATGTTTGAATGCTATGCTTGAATTTATTATAAAACTGCACCCTGAAATATCGATTAAGAGTAAGTCGGTTCGCAAACGCCAGACAAAATTACTGGAGCGTAACCTTAAAACGATCCTGACCCAGGTTGACCCGGATGTGGTGGTCACCAACCTGTTTGACCATCTTACTGTCAGTTGTCTCAATGACTCGTCCGCCATTCGCAGCAAGCTAATTGAACGGTTAGAGTGTATTCCTGGGATTGTCACTTTCTCAGAGATGCGCACCGCATCGTTTAACGACTTACACGATATTTACTTACAGGTTCTGGCGGTGTATCAGACGCAACTGCAGGGTAAAACGTTTTGTGTACGGGTAAGACGGCAGGGCAAGCATAGTTTTAGTTCAATTGAAGCTGAGCGGTATATCGGCGGTGGTCTGAATCAGCAGGTTAGCTCAGCGAAAGTCCAGCTAAAGCAACCGGATATTACCATCAAGCTGGAAATTAAGCAGGATAAGCTGTTGCTGTTAAGTGAGAGCTTCCGCGGGATGGGCGGCTTTCCTTTGCCATCACAGTCCGACGTGCTATCCCTTATTTCAGGCGGCTATGATTCGGCTGTAGCCAGTTACCTGATGATCCGCAAAGGTCTGCGCACCCACTACTTGTTTTTTAATCTGGGGGGCGCTGCCCATGAGGCCGGCGTGCGGGAGATGGCATTTTATCTCTGGCAAAAATACAGTCTGTCGCACCGGGTTAAGTTTGTCAGTGTCGATTTTGCACCGGTGGTCGATAATATTCTGCAGCAGGTTGATAACGGCGTAATGGGCGTTATTCTGAAACGGATGATGCTGCGAGCTGCGGCAAAAGTAGCACATGATCTCGGCATTAAGGCGGTCGTTACCGGTGAGAGTATTGGTCAGGTCTCCAGCCAGACTATTGCTAACCTGGCGGTAATTGACCGGGTTATCCCGGATTTAGTGCTGCGGCCCCTTATTTACCATGATAAACAGGATATTATCGATATCGCCCGCCAAATTGGCGTGGAAGAACTGGCGAAGAGTATGCCGGAATATTGCGGGGTAATTTCTAACAAGCCGACCGTGAATGCCGTGCTGACAGAGGTTGAACAGAACGAAAGTAAGTTAGATATGGCATTGCTGGAGCAGGTGGTCAGAGCAGCCAAAGTGCTGGATATCCGGACTATTGATTATCAGGCAGAGCAGGAAGCGCATGTTGTCAGTGAACTTGCTGAGCTCGCCGGCAACGCGGTAATTTTAGATATTCGCAGCCCGGAAGAAACCGAGCATTCACCTTTCAATGATGTTGGCGTGCCGGTGCTTGAGTTACCTTTTTTCCGGCTGGCCAGTCAGTTTGCCACGCTTGATCCCAGTCGTCACTACTACTGTTATTGCAGTAAAGGGGTGATGAGCAGGTTGCAGGCGGTGCTGTTACACGAGCAGGGTCATAGTAATGTCTCAGTATATCGTCCTGCTAAATAACAGCGGTTATTGCTTTAATCTGTAGCAACATCTGTTGGTTAGCCGGCGCTGCAATTTGCAGCTGTGCGGCCTGCTGACAAACGTAGCCACAAATAGCGTCAATTTCGGTCTGTCGTCCGGCTTGCACATCCTGCTGCATTGAAGAAAAATTGTTAGCGGTCGCAGTGATGACCTGATACACCTTAGCCAGGCTGCTGGCGACATCCATCGGAAAGCCTGATGCTGTGGCGACCTGACAGACTTCACTAACCAGCGCTTCAATCTGTGGTTGATAGTACGGGGATGCCAGCTGACCATTCTGGCAATTCTCAATCGCTGTCAATGGGTTAATGGCCGCATTTATCGCCAGCTTTTGCCATAATATGGGGTAAATATCAGCCACCACGCTCAGCGGCCCCAGCGCCGTAGTCATCGCTGCGATAATATCAGCATCGCTATTACTCTCTGCTGTCAGTTTTGCCAGAAAGCTCATGCCCGCACCACTGTGGATCACGTGTTCTGGTGTGGCTTTGTATGCCGCCTGACTGGTTGATAAAAACCATAGCCCCTGCTCAGGCTTTAATTTGTCCAGTAGCGGCTGAAACGGAATAATCCCGTTGTGACTGATAACCAACTGCGCATGATCTGCCAGATGAGGCAATATTTGTGTTATAGCATTGTCAACATCATAGGCTTTCACCGGTACAAGCAACTGCCGGATTGGCAGGTCTGTTTGCTGCGGCAGCATTAACAATCTTTGCTCTTGATGCTGAATATCAGTAAAGGTTAACAGCAGTTCTTCAGGGGTTTTAAGCCAAAGCTTAATCGGGTATCCAGCAAGCTGCAGCCTGGCGCCGGCCAGCAAGCCAATAGCGCCCCGGCCAACTATGCTCCAGCTTAGCGCCGGCTGCGTGGGCGTATATGGTGCCACAAAGCACGTGCCAGATAAAAACTTACCACACCAGCAATGTCGGCCAGCCAGTCCAGCCAGTCGCCGGTGCGACGGGTAAAGTAGTGCTGCGCCAGCTCGACTGCGCCACCATATATACCCAACAACAGAAATGCGGGTAGTGGCGCAAGCTTAAAACCTTTCCATAGCAAGGCAGTAAGCACTGCAAAAATACCAAAATGAGCCAGTTTGTCGACATGTGCAAAGCCGCCACCAATCCGGTGGCCACTTAGCTCAGCCAGAAAGCCAGCGGTTGCCAGCACAAAACACAATACACATATCCAACGATAAAATATCTGTGGCACTACAATCCCCAGTCAGAAACGACGCTCGGATTGTAGCAGTTTTCTGGTTATAATCACCAGCAGACAGAATGGCTTATGCTAAGGAGATTTATAATGCCCTCATTCGATATCGTATCCGAAGTTGATCAACAAGAAGTATTGAACGCCGTAGAGAATGCCAACCGCGAGTTAACCACCCGCTTTGACTTTCGGGGTGTGCAGGCCGATTTCACCCTGAAAGAGAAAGTAATTACTATGAAAGCTGAAGCCGAGTTTCAGTTACAACAAATGCTGGAAATATTTCTGGCTAAGGCGGTGAAACGTGGTCTGGATGTCCGCTCATTTAAAGAGGGAGACGTCGTGCATTCCGGCAAAACCTATAGTCTCAGTGTCAGCCTGCTGCAGGGTATTGAGCAGGATATGGCTAAAAAGCTGGTTAAACTGATTAAAGATAATAAGCTTAAAGTGCAAGCGGCTATTCAGGGCGATCAGGTGCGGGTGACCGGCAAAAAGCGCGATGATTTACAGGAAGCTATGGCGCTGGTGCGTGGCAGTGAGTTAGAACAGGCCTTTCAGTTTACTAATTTTCGCGATTAACGTTACCGCCTGGCATTTTAGCCGTCTGGGTGCCTATTGACATTTTCCGCTTCAAGGTTACACTGCACGCGGCCTTAACTAAGGCCGCTTTTTTCAGGTGCTGCAGCTTGCTGCAGTTAAACGGGAATCTGGTATAAGCCAGAGCTGCCCCCGCAACGGTAAACAACTATCAAAACTTTGAAAACCACTGTCATTCGATGGGAAGGTAAAGTTTTGGCGCAAGCAGGTTGTTAGCCCGGAGACCGGCCTGAAAAGTCCATTAACTAACTAAGATGTGCGGTGGGCACATTGTAGGAGCTTTGATGTTTAAACCTGCTTTTGCAACCATATTGGTTGCTTCCTGCTGTCCGGCTGCAGCAACTACCGTCGATAACACTGCCATTGAACATATCAGTATCTACGCCAATCGCACTGCTACACCACAGCAAGATGTGCTGGCTAGCACTACGGTGCTGGAGCGGGCTGATATTCTGGCACGTCAGGCCAACGATCTACCCGAATTACTTTCACAGTTACCCGGTATTACTATGAGCCGGGACGGTGGCCGTGGTCAAAACAGCAGTATTTACCTGCGCGGCGGCAATACCGGGCACACCCTGGTACTGATAGATGGTGTGCGTAGCGGCTCTGCCACCTTGGGCTATAAAGCGTTAGCTATGGTACCGCTGGAACTGATTGAGCGGATTGAGGTTATCCGTGGGCCCCGGGCGGCCTGGTACGGCTCTGATGCGTTAGCCGGTGTTATTGCCATAACCACCCGGCGAAGCAGTGCTTTAGAATTACATGCCAGCGTTGGCAGTTACGGCCAGGCGGGAGCTGATATCAGCGCGAGTCAGCAATTGGAACGGTTAACACTGAGCGCCACTGCCGGCGCCAGCCAGGCAGATGGTTTTAATGCTCAGCCGGCGCTAGACCCAGATAGTGATGGCTATCGGCAACAATATTTCAAAGTTGCCGCTGATTATCGCTCAGATTTCGGCTTGTGGACGGCCCAGGCTGATGTTAATTCGGGGTTCAATCAGTTTGATACCAGTTTCGGTAATGAGGATGAGACTGATACCCTCAGCCGCGCCTATCTGCTTGGCTGGCAACAGCAATTGGGTAGCTGGCAACATGAGGTGCAGCTTAGTCGTAACCTGGACAGCGACAGTACTTTTGGTCCTGACTCGCGTAGCCCCTTTGTCACCGAGCGGGATGAGTTAAGCTATCAGGCTGCTTCAGACGTCAGTGCCAGCCTGCAATTTGTTGGCGGGCTTAACTGGTATCAGGAGCAGGTTGCCAAGTCAGCGACTGCGTATGAGCAAACCAGCAGAATCAACCGGGCGTTATTTGCCGGTCTGAATTATCAGTGGAACGTTTTGCAGCTGGAAGCCGCTGCCAGGCACGATGCAATTAATCAGTATGGTGCTGAGACAACCTGGCAGCTGGCGGCAGGATATCAGCTAACTGAACGCTGGCAGCTGCGGGTCAGTCGGGGTACCGCCTTTAAGATGCCGTCGTTTAATCAACTGTACTTTCCGGGGTTTGCTAATCCGGATCTTAAACCAGAGCAATCGGTATCAGATGAAGTTGCGCTAAGCTATCAGGCAAGTGGTTTACAGCTACAACTTGCCTGGTTTGACCGTGAGGTGACTAACCTTATTCAGGGGGTTGAACTGGCTGAGAACGTGGTATTGGCGACAGTAAGTGGTTTAGAATTCAGTCTGTTACAACATTGGCAACAATGGTCCAGTAATTTCAGTTACAGCTACCTGGATACTGAAAACCGCAGTAACGGCATGCAACTGGAGCGCCGGCCAGAAAATACCATTAATTGGCGCGGCAGTTACAGTGCAGACAAGTGGACCGCATTTATTAGCGCAGATTATCAAAGTGCCAGCTATCAGGGCGCAGACTGGTTTAGCGGGGATCCTTACCCAGATGCTCCGGCTCATACTATTTGGGGGCTGGGAGTTAGCTACACCCTTTCGCCCCAGCTGACATTAAGAGCCAGGCTGGCGAATATTACCGATAAAGATTATTACACCAGCCGGGGTTATGCGACTGCCGGTGCGAATTTCAGCCTGTCAGTCAGTTACATTCTGCGATAGTCAGAGCCAGGCTTTGATCAGCCTGGCGACGTCATCGGCGGCGGTCATATGACAATGATGGCCGCCAGTTATTTGCTTAACGGTTAATTGTTGATACCAGCTTTGCGTTTCAGTCAGCTTATTAATAAAAGGTCCATCAGTGGCGAGCACAGCCAGCACCGGAACCTTAACGGCCTGGCACAACTCTCTGGCCTGCGGCAGTGTAGGCCGATGCACCGACTTAAGCCGCAAGCGATAGTCGTTACGCCAGCTGATGCCGTGTTGATCTGCAACGGTGCCGCGTTTCGCCAGTAGTAGGGCTTCTGGTAAGCCAAAATCACTTTGTACCAGCCTGGCTTTGGCTGCCGCAACCAGGTCCGGGTAGTATGGTTTGCGTTTAGGTGGCGCTTTTAAACGCGAGATTATTCCCTGACGCAATTGTTCGCTGGCACTGGCTTCTGCAATTACAAAGCCCAGACTGTCAATCAGCACTAAACGGGCGACCAGTTCAGGAAAAGCTGCAGCCAGGGCGGTTGCTACCATACCGCCCATTGAATGACCAATTATGGTCAGGTGTTGCCAGCCCTGTTGCTGACACAGTGCGACAATATCTTCCACCCAGTCAAAAAAGTAATAGTGGGCATCGCTGCTTCTGTACGGCGAATGGCCATGGCCGGGAAAGTCTGGTGCCAACATTGCTACGCCTGTTAACGCATTGGCCAGGGGAATAAAGCTGGCGGCATTATCCTGCCAGCCATGCAGGCACAATACCGGCGGTTCAGAACGACTAAAAACCGGCCTGTTAGCCAGCGCGGCCAGTTGCATGCTATTTTTATAACCAGCTAAGGTAAAGTGTAAACAGTGATCCATAACAGGTACTTATTGCGTTAGATAGTTAACTAAAGGTACCAGCAGTAGTTTTCTGCCGCCCTGTTGCTGCCAGACACGTCATTTGACTCTGCCGGGTCGGACAGGCTATACCAGACTACTGCGTTACACAACAAAGGTTTAAAATATGCCCTATACCCATAATACCATTGTCAAATTGCAAAAAAGCAGTCCGGCGCAAACAGAGTTTTATCAGGCTGTGGAAGAAGTTCTCGATTCACTGGCGCCGGTACTCGATGAAGACAGCCGGTTTTGCAAGCATTCCATTATCGAACGTATGGTAGAGCCTGAGCGGCAAATTATGTTCAGGGTGGCCTGGGTTGATGACAACGGCGATGTTCAGGTCAACAAGGGTTATCGGGTTGAGTTTAATTCTGCCCTGGGACCTTATAAAGGCGGAATTCGCTTTCATCCGAGCGTTAATGCCAGCATTATAAAATTTCTGGGCTTTGAGCAGGTATTGAAAAATGCCCTGACCGGTCTGCCGCTCGGTGGCGGTAAAGGCGGTGCTAATTTCGACCCGAAGGGTAAATCTGATGGCGAAATTATGCGCTTTTGTCAGGCCTTTATGAGTGAGTTATACCGGCATATTGGCCCGACAACCGACGTGCCGGCCGGGGATATTGGGGTGGGTGCCCGCGAAATTGGCTATATGTTTGGCCAGTATAAAAAACTGACCAATCGTTTTGACGGGGTACTGACCGGTAAAGATTTATTATGGGGCGGCTCCCTGGTCCGCAAGGAAGCCACCGGTTATGGCTGTGTTTATTTCGCTGAGCATATGCTTGAAGGGAATAATGATACCTTGGAGGGGAAGGAGTGTCTGGTATCCGGCGCGGGTAATGTCGCGATATACACCATAGAGAAGTTACTTGAACTTGGTGCTAAGCCGGTGACCTGCTCTGATTCCAGCGGCACGATTTATCAAAAAAGCGGTATAGATATTAAAAGTTTGAAACAGATTAAAGAAGTAGAGCAGGGCAGGTTGAGTGATTACGCTAAGCGCCATCCTGACGCTGAGTATATCAGCCGCGACAGCTACCCGGATGATGGTCATGCGGTATGGCGTTTCGCCGGGCAGGTGGCATTTCCCTGTGCCACTCAGAACGAGTTAACCTCTGCCGATGCAAAAGCGCTGTTGGATAACGGCTGTTTTGCCGTCTGTGAAGGTGCCAATATGCCTTGCACTGCCGATGCTGCAGATGTGCTGCTCAAGGCGAAAATTGCCTACGCTCCGGGCAAAGCAGCTAACGCGGGTGGCGTGGCGACCAGCCAGCTGGAAATGGCCCAGAATGCCAGTATGCAGCGCTGGACGTTTCAGGAAGTTGATCAGAAGCTTAAAGATATTATGCAGGGCATTTACCAGCGTACCCGCGATACTGCGGTTGAACTTGACCAGCCCACTAATTTTATTCTGGGCGCAAATGTGGCTGGGTTTCGGCGGGTAGCCGATGCCATGATTCAACAGGGCGTGGTGTAGCTGGCAAAACAGTGCTGGTTACCGTGAGGGGGCTCAGGGGCTCAGCTATCTGGTGATAAATATTCATTATCATAAAACGTTCTGAGCCAGTGCGGACGGTAAACACTCATCAGGGTAATCGCCATGCCATTTAATAAGGCTTCTGCAAACCAGATAAGTAAGGCAAGCTGCAGATAATTCTGATAAATATCTGACCAGCTATAAGGTCCTTGCCAGTATAGCCAGAGTGCAGTCAGCAACATTTTGAAAGTGATCGTTAGCGCCGCGTTGGCAAAGCCAGCGACGAAAATATAGATGAACAAATGGCGGGGTAAATACTGGTAAGACAGAACAAAAATAAGATAACTGAACAATGCCGGCAATATAATCGTCGTCAGGGCCATACTGCCGGCCGCAGCCAGACTAACGTTACCGACAGCAACCAGAATAACCACAACAAGGCTACCAGTTAACCAGGCGATACGCCAGCCATGGCAAAGCACCAGAGTTGTTACCCCCAGCAAATGTAACTCCAGGCCGGGTTTAATGCCTGCCTGGACTAACCAGAACAGGGCAATAATCAGGACTGAACCAAACCACAGGTGCTGATAACCGGGATCTGCTTTTAGTTTTGGAATAATTTCACGCGGAAAAAACCGCAGCACCACTATTAACCAAATCAGCCAGCTTGCCCCCTGCCAAAATGTCATCGGCTTCTCCGCTTAACACCCGCTTATAACAGTATACCTGGCTTAGTAGTTTGGATCAGCCGGTACCTTATTTAATCAGGGTGGTTGCGGTATCCAGATAGCGTTTAGCCTGCTGTTTTACTTTGGCATAATCCATGTTTTCAGAGCCGAGATGCACCTCTTCTAATACGTCTTTTAAATCCGTTGTTTCACTGTGAATTTTTTCCAGAGCATTTTCCAGGGTATAGGTCAGTTGATGAATTTCTACCATGGCTTCCGGGGTAAGCTCGCCTTGCATCAGTTGCTGAAGCTTTTTGTTGTTCACCCGGAACAATTCAATTGCTTCGCTCAGGCTGGCTGCTTGCTGGCCTTGAAAATGATCAGGCCGCGGCTGATCCGCTATGCTGCCGAACGTAAAAGCTGCCAGAAATAACGCGGTGGTTAGGGTAATAGCCGTTTTCATAAAACCTCTTGCTACAGATGATAATAGTTATCAGTTACAATATCACAGCTAACAACAGTTGCAACAAGATTTTAGGATAAGCGGGGCTATTATACTGGCCCATTCAGACCCCCGGCCGCTTATCCCCTTGAAACAGGCTAGGGCTATTTGGTTTGCAGATAATCGATCAGCGCCAGATAAGCCTCCAGGCTGTTAATATCAGCATTGGGCGTAATTAAATAGCGACCATTTACCACTAATGCCGGCACACCATTGATTTTATTCTGTTGCATTTCGCTGGCACTGCGGCGCATTTTGTTAACCACCTGCTCGCTGTTTTCAGCAATATCAAAAAACCTTGGCTGATCGACCTGATGGCTGTTTAAAAACTGCTGTAAATCAACCGGTGTCAGTTGGCGTTTTTCTTCATAAAGCTTAAACAACGGGTCGGTTAAATGCTCCAGCCCCATTTGTTGTAAGCTGTAAAAAATCCGGGCGTCAGTTTGCCAATGCGGTACTGCAGCAGCATGTTTGCGCACCAGGCTAAGCTCTGGCCGGCGTAGCATAATGGCTTCCAGTACCGGTTCAAACTGCTGGCAATGCTGACAACCAAACCAGAAATATTGCACCAGATAAGGCGGCTTGGCATTTTCAGCATCGATATTGTCAACCAGCTTATAATGGACACCTTGCTCAAACTGCAATGGTGCCGGATTGGTTTGTTGTACCTTGGCCTGCTTACTGGTGTCTGCAGGTGCAGTGGGCTCAGAACACGCGGCCACCAGCCAACTTACACTGGCAATAAGCAGTAGTTTAACAACGTTAATTGAAGAAGTGTTGGCAGTCATAGAAGTCTGTTGTAGTAAAAATAAAGTGGCGTTATAACAACAGGGCGGCTGTGACTTGTCAACTGGTGCCAAGTCGAGTGGAACGCGGTCAGGGATAAAATAAATGCACTGTTAAACAGAGGATTCAAAGTAGTCAGGCCGCGTTCGCGGCCCGATTTATCATGTAGCGGCTTCACCAACCGTTTAAATTTTCTTATATTTAATCCGGTGTGGCTCCAGTGCTGCCGCGCCGTATGTGGCTTTAAGCCAGGCTTCGTAGTCTGAATAGTTACCTTCGAAGAAGTTAACCTGGCCTTCATCCCGGTAATCCAGAATATGGGTGGCAATGCGGTCCAGAAACCAGCGGTCGTGCGAGATCACCATGGCACAGCCCGGGAAATCGAGCAGGGCATTCTCCAGGGCGCGCAGTGTTTCCACGTCTAAGTCGTTGGTGGGTTCATCCAGTAACAGCATATTGCCACCGGCTTTTAACAACGCGGCTAAATGCACCCGGTTGCGCTCACCACCGGACAACTCGCCGATAAACTTCTGCTGGTCGTTGCCTTTGAAGTTAAAACGGCCGACATACGCCCGGCTGGGGATCTGAAAATTGCCAATTTGCAGCATATCCTGGCCATTAGAGATTTCCTGCCATACCGTATTTTTTGGGTTCATGCTGTCGCGGAACTGATCGACACTGGCGACCTGCACGGTGTCACCAATTTCAATGCTGCCGCTATCAGGTTGTTCACTGCCGGTAATCATTTTAAACAACGTCGATTTACCCGCGCCATTCGGGCCAATAATACCGACTATGGCGCCTTTAGGTACACTAAAGCTCAAGTCGTTGATTAGCAAACGATCAGCAAAGGATTTACGCAGGTGACTGACTTCCAGTACTTTATCGCCAAGGCGTGGGCCGGGTGGGATAAACAGCTCGTTGGTTTCATTCCGTTTCTGAAATTCCTGGCTTTGCAGTTCTTCAAAGCGGGCCATCCTCGCTTTACTTTTAGCATGGCGGCCTTTGGGGTTAGTGCGTACCCACTCCAGTTCCTGCTTGATCGAACGCTGACGGGCGTTTTCAGTTTTCTCTTCCTGCTGCAAGCGGGCGTCTTTTTGCTCCAGCCAGGACGAGTAATTGCCTTCCCATGGAATGCCATAACCCCGGTCCAGCTCTAAAATCCAGCCGGCAACGTTGTCCAGGAAATAGCGGTCGTGGGTAATGGCAACCACGGTGCCGGGGTAATCATGCAGGAAACGCTCGAGCCAGGCCACCGATTCGGCATCCAGGTGGTTGGTTGGCTCATCCAGCAGCAGCATGTCGGGCCGTTCCAGTAACAGCCGGCATATTGCTACCCGACGCCGCTCGCCACCCGACAAATGGCCAATATTGGCATCCCACGGTGGTAAGCGCAGCGCATCTGCAGCCCGCTCCAGGGTGTTGTCCAGGTTATGGCCATCTTTGGCCTGAATAAGTGCTTCCAGCTCACCTTGCTCACGGGCCAGCGCGTCAAAATCTGCGTTTTCTTCTGCATAAGCAGCGTATACCTGATCCAGCTTGCTAAACGCCTCTTTAACATCAGAGACCGCTTCTTCAACAATTTCCCGTACGGTTTTGCTGGTATCCAGCACTGGTTCCTGCGGCAGATAGCCAATTTTGGTACCGGCCAGTGGCCGCGCTTCACCTTCAAACTCGGTATCAACCCCGGCCATAATCCGCAGCAGGGTAGATTTACCGGCACCGTTCAAACCCAGTACGCCAATTTTGGCGCCAGGGAAAAACGACAGAGAGATATCTTTTAGGATGGTTTTTTTCGGTGGGACAACTTTCGACACCCGATGCATGGAATAAATATATTGCGCCATAGTGTTCTTGCTACCAGTTATTAAGGATGGCGCAAATTGTACGTCATTTTCAGGCATCAGGGAAAGCCACAGGCTACAGCAACGATAATGATGGCTTTTTACCCGCTAAATCTGTTCTAATAGCAGCCATTATTAGCTACTGAAATGCAGGTAAGTTATGGCCGAGTTTGAACACGATCCGAGTTATCAGAAATTTGTTGAAGAAGCCAAAACCAATGGCGTTGTCTGGACACTGGCCGATGGCGAAGATTTATTGGTGGTAGAGTCTGTCGAGTTTGAAGAAACCGATGTCATGCCGTTCTGGTCTAACAAAGCTGATGCCCAGGCTCACTGCTCAGATGAATGGGCTGGCTATAAGCCGGAAGCCATTCCACTGGATGTATTTTGCGAAGGCTGGTTAAAAGAAATGTATGACGATGGTGTATTAATTGGTACTAACTGGGATGAGTCGTTAAACGGCCCGGAAGTAGAACCACGCGAGTTACTGGAATCATTGGCACGGGTTCAGTAGTTACCGGTAAAACGGGGACTGCAGGGTATTTAATATAAAGTTGAGTTAATTACTAAACTAATGGTTTTGTTCTGCCGTAAAAGCATCACATTACCCTTAGTTGGATTTAAAGTATGTTGTCAGAAGAAGCCGTCTTGGTGCGTAGCGCACTTGAAGCACAGGGTCTTGAAACCCCAATGCTGGACAATGGCCTGTCCAGAGATGAAAAATATCAGAAAATCTCGCAGTTAATGACAGAGGTTGTCAGTACGCTTGGCCTGGATTTAACCGATGACAGTTTAAGTGAAACACCACATCGCATTGCAAAAATGTATGTTGATGAAGTTTTTGGTGGTCTGAATTATCAGAACTTTCCAAAAATCGCGTTGATTGAAAATAAAATGCAGGTGCGGGAGATGGTGAAGGTAAAAGACATCAGTTTTACCAGTACCTGTGAACATCATTTCGTTACCATCGACGGCAGTGCCACTGTGGCATATATTCCGCAAGGCAGAATTATCGGCTTATCGAAAATAAACCGGATTGTCCGGTTTTTTGCCCAGCGCCCGCAAGTGCAGGAGCGGTTGACCCAGCAGATTTTATTGGCGCTGCAAACCCTGCTGCAAACCAAAGATGTGGCGGTTACAATGGAAGCGGTGCATTACTGCGTAAAGTCACGTGGGGTAATGGATATGAATTCAAAAACCCAGACTACTGCTCTTGGCGGCATATTTAAGGATGATGGCCGCACTCGTGCCGAGTTCCTTGCCCGCTATTGAGCTCGCCGTTTCAATTGCAACATGGAAGGTGCTTCGGCACCTTTTTTGTTGTAACTTAGCTGTTACCCTACGCTGAGTTGCTGAGCAACCAGCTTATTGTTGTTGAATAAACTTGCTGGCTTCAGCTGCGGCTAATGGTTTACTGTAATAATATCCCTGGATTTCGTCACAACCCAGTTGGATTAACAAGTCGCGTTGTGCTTTGGTTTCAACCCCTTCAGCTATGGTTTTCAAACCGAGATTCCCAGCCATATTAATAATGGCGTTTACAATAGCCTTATCCTGATTGTCTGTCAGTAAGTCGCGTACAAAGGACTGATCTATCTTTAATTTGTTCAGTGCAAATCTTTTAAGATAGCTGAGCGAAGAATAGCCGGTGCCAAAATCATCAATAGCAATATTAAGACCACTGGCTTGAAGCTCGGCAATAAGTGCAATTGCCTGCTCAGGTTGCTCAGCCATCGCGCTCTCAGTAATTTCCAGTTCGACATTGGCTGCTGGTACCCCACTGAACTCGATAGCATTCCTGACATATTGTTGTAAGTTCTGTTGACGAAATTGAATACTGGATAAATTAATTGCCATATTTAAATGCCGGTAGCCAGCACTATGCCACTGTGCCAGCTGCTGCAGCGCGGTAATAATAACCCATTCACCAATAGCAACGATTAAACCGTTGCGCTCAGCCAGTGGTATAAATTCGGCTGGTGAGACCTCACCAAAATCATCGTGATACCAGCGCAGTAGGGCTTCAAAGCCAATTAACTGATGATGAACCAGAGAATACTGCGGCTGATAAACCAGGCTGAGCTGATCGCGCTCAATGGCCCGGCGCAGTGCATTTTCTAACAGTAAATTGCGGGTATGAAATTGCTGCATATCGGCAGTGAAAAAGGAATAACGGTTGCGGCCGCTTTCTTTAGCTTTATACATCGCAATATCAGCATGCTTATACAATTGCTGGAATTGCTGACCATCCTCCGGGTACATGGCGATGCCGATCGATACCGATAAGGTCAATTCTTGTTCCGCCAGATAATAAGGTTGTAAAATTAACGGTAACATCCGCTCAGCTAAGTGGGCCGCACCATTGGCATCGGTATCGGGCAATACCAACACAAACTCATCGCCACCCAGCCGGCACAGGGTGTCTTCCGCCCGGCACAACTTGCGCAGACGATGCGCCACCTGAACGAGTAAATCGTCTCCTGTCTCATGTCCCAGGCTCTCATTTATCTGTTTGAAACGATCCAAGTCCATAAACAGCATGGCCAGTGGCTGACCATTGCGTTCGGCATGCAATATGGCTTGCTCGGTACGGTCCATCAACAGGCTGCGGTTGGGTAGCTGGGTAAGCGGGTCAAACTGCGCCAGAAATTTTATTTGCGCTTCATCTTCCTTGTATTGGCTGATATCACTGAACAGCGCAACATAATGACTAATTTGATTGTGCTCATCAGTGATCTGGCTGATCGACAGCCACTCCGGATAGGGGCTGCCGTCTTTGCGCCGGTTCCAGATTTCCCCCTGCCAGCTGCCTTGCTGGGCAATAGCCTGCCACATATGTTCATAGAAGTTCTTGTCTTGCCGGCCGGAGGCCAGTATTTTCGGATTTTGCCCCAACACCTCACCGGCGGTGTAACCACTGATCTTACTGAAAGCCTGGTTTACCATTACAATTTTTTGTTCAGCATCTGTTATCAGCACGCCCTCTGAGCTTTGCTCAAACATTCTGGCCAGTAATTGCAGGGTTAATTCGGCTTCTTTGCGTTCGGTAATATCCAGATGAATACCAACAGTTAACGCAGTTTTCTGGCCCTGCTCATCGAGCAGCGTTTTACCGCGCGACAAAATCCAGCGCCAACTGCCATCAGCGTGACGCATCCGGAAGGTGTTGTCATAGGTGCTGTCTGGTTCACTCTGCTGCAGGTAGTGGTGAAACGCGGCACAGGCCTTGGCTTTATCCGCTGGATGCAATAAGTTAGTCCAGCAGCTGCTGAGATTGTTTGGTTGGTTGTCGTTAAACTCGCTCTTTTGATAGCCCAGCATGGCATAGTATTCGCTACTTGCAGTTAGCTGATTGGACTGTCGCTGAAGCTCCCAGCTGCCACTATTCGACGCGGCGATAAAAGATTTTTGTCGCTGCAGCTCGGTGTGCAGGGCGGCGGTGCGCTGTCGGACCGTTCGTTCCAGCTGATATTTATGCATTTGGGTCTGAATAAGCTGTGCAACCAGCGCTGCCAGCATAGCGCTGAATAATAGAGCCAGCAGTCGCTGCCGGTAATCAGCGTATTTGTCGCCCCAGCCATTTTTAGGGACGAGCTGCAGCTGCCAGCGGACTTGACCAAGCTCAATTAGCTGCACGACCGGATCGTGGAAAATGCTAGCACCTGACTGACGGATAGTCTGAGGAGTATCGTCAGACTGCAATCGCTCCAGCTTAAAACGCAGGCCCTGCTGTTGCAGGTCATCGAGCCGCTGCAAACTTTTCAGGTCGGCCAGACGTAAGGTGACATTTACTAATCCCCACCATTCCTGTTGTGCAGGGTCCAGATAAACTGCCAGCCGGCCAATGACCCCCTCGCCACCCTGTTTCAGTTGATAGGGGCCAGTCACGCTAATGGCGGTGCTGTTCCGGCTGGCCCGGGCTGCGCTGGCCTGTTGCGGATCAGCCGTAATCTTGTAACCCAGCAGATCTTGGTTGCCCGGCAACGGATACACGGCTGCGACTACCCCGTCCGGTGCCAATGAAAGCGCGGTGACATTCTGATAAAAGGAGAAGAGGGTACTGGCGAACTGGTCAAACTGGCTGAGATCTCCTTTTTGTTGTCTGACAAAGGCTGCCAGCGCATTGCTGGCGCTGAGTTCCCGGCTTAGCTCTTGTTGCAGTGCATAAGCGAAGGCACTGGCGCTGGCGCTTACCTGACGCCGCTGCTGCTGTTGGCGTTGCTCGGACAGATAATTAACCAGGCTAAGGCTAACCACCAGGGTCACGGTAAAAATCAGCAGGATTACGACGATGATCAGCCGGCGCTGTTTACGGATAAGTTGTGGCATAGGGCATTAAAACTACACGAATATGACAGAATCTACAGTTGCTTAGTGTAGCAGTTCAATATGGTAAATAGTGACTAATCATAAAATATCCGAAACCGCTTGTTGCAAATAAAAATGATTATCAATACACTATTGGCCAGTTTTGTATTGGATTATCACAATATGTTTTGGCAAAGCCCTGCACTCAGCCGCCTGATGCGACTGCTGCATAGCTACAGTTCGATGCTGGTATTGGTGTTACTGCTGTTTTTTGCGATCACAGGTATTACCCTGAATCATACAGCTTTAATCAGCAGTACCGCTGGTCAGTATCAGCATCATCAGCAAATTCCGTTACCCGATTCACTGCAACGCCAGGCATTACCGGCCGAGCCTGCTGCAATGGCAGCGTTAGCTGATGACATCCGGCACTGGTTAGCTGAAGAGCATCAGCTACCGTCTGGCCGGTTACAGCTTGAGATACTGCCAGACGAACAAGCGTTGCTACTCGATTTTAAAAGGCCTGCGGGTTACAGCAGTGTCTGGGTCGATTTTGCCGCCAATACCGTCGAGGTTGATAATTATTTTGCCGGCTATCTGGCACTGGCAAATGATCTGCACAAAGGACGTGATGCCGGCAACAGCTGGCGCCTGCTGATTGATGTTACGGCAGTAGCCTGCATTATTTTTGCTGTGACGGGCTTTTATCTGATGTTACTTAACCGTTCCCGGCGCAGCGCCGGGAACCGCCTGGCGTTGCTGGGGATGGTGTTGGCCCTGCTGGCCTATCTTGGTTCGTTCTATTAATTTTTATAAACGTTTAGCCGCAACAGAAAGAAGGGGCCGCAGATGAAAAAAATCATTTTACTATTGTCAGGATGGGTCGGTTGCTGGATGGCTGCACCGTCGACAGCACAAGAGATGCTGATTGGGCTGGAGATCCCGCAGCAACAGGCAGCACAGTATTACCGGCCTTATGTGGCCGTCTGGATTGAAGATGAGCAGCAGCAGCCGGTGAGGTTGCTGACGGTCTGGCAGGATAAACCTGACTGGTTGAAAGATTTACGCCGCTTCTGGCGCAAAACCGGTCGCAGCGACAGCGCTCTGGTAGATGGCATGACCGGTGCGACCCGGGGCCCCGGCCGTTATCAGCTTAGCTGGGATGGTCTGGATGACGAGGGCAAGAAAGTGGCGGCAGGTCAGTACGTGTTGTTTGTCGAGGCAGCACGGGAACAAGGCGGGCGTAGTTTACAACGTCAGCCGTTCAACTGGCAGCAGGGCGCAATAACTTTGCAACAACCCGCTGCACCTGAGCTTGGCCCGCTAAGCCTGACGATTAAATAACTGTGTTTATAAATTAAGGATATGATTATGCGATTACGTTTATCCCTGGCTGCCGCTGTATTGAGTTTACTGGCCACTCCCGCCAGTAGCCATACGTTATACGTCTTGCCCAGCCACTTTGTTATATCAACAGACAGTAGCTGGATAACCGCTGATCTATCAGCGGCAAATATGACGTTTCAGGCTGATAAAGGTGTCAGTCCGGCTAATTTTAAGTTGTATCTGCCGGATGGCACAGTACAGGGGGCAGCGGCCAGTCATCAGGGTAAGCGTAAATCTGTGGTAGATGTTGAGCTGACTACTGAAGGCACCTATCGCTTCGAACTGGGCGGGCCTGCACGCTATTTTACCAGTTATCAGTTAAACGGTGAGCGTAAGCGCTTGATGGCCGATAAAATTGCGCGGGCGGCGACCTTGCCTGAGGGCGCTGAACAGGTGCAAACTATCCAAAGCCGCAGTAAAGCAATCAGTTATGTTACGGTAAAACAGCCCAGTGACAAGGTGGTTACTCCACGCGGTGAAGGACTTGAATTGACAACCAGTTTGCACCCGGCCGACATAGTTGCCGGCGAGCCGCTGACTGTCACTCTGCTGCTTGATGGCAAAGCCCGGGCCGGGGTCGCGATTGAGTTAAGTTTTGACGGTGAAAACTATCGGGATGACGCCATGCGCCGGCAGGGTGAAACTGACAGTAAAGGTCAGTTCAGCTTCACCCCGGCGACCGCAGGACGCTATTTATTACAGGCGCGTTACAGTGCTGATATTGCCAGCGATAAAGCCGACCGGATCAGTGAAGCTCTGACCTGGAGTTTTGAAGCTGCTTTACCATAACGGCTTACCCTGACAGCTCGCTTTAACAGCTGGTGGGAGCTGAACTGACACGATTTAGTCGTCCAGCTCCCAGTCGTCCAGTAGCTGGCGTAAGCGCTTTTGTTCCAGCAGTTCGTCAATCCGCCGGCGCGCCTCATACTTCTGTTTTGCTTTACTGTCTTTGCTGACCTCTTTGCGTAGCTCGATGTCAGTAGCCAGATCGTCTTCTTCTACTTCCGGGTTAACAGCTAACAACATAGACAATACCTCCGTTTTTTTGCCTATTTACCGTTATTCCGGCCGATACAACAGTGAATTATTTTGTATTTAACGATAAAAAAATTTTACTCAAGTTCAATTTGTAATTCAGCGGCGGCCAAAAGCGGCTGAAATACCTGTTTGCGAGGAGAAACGCTTTGCTTACTGGCAATTATATTCTCTATAAAATCAATAACTTTTTCTTGAAGCCTGACTTTGTTTAGTCGGTTAATCCGGGCTATGCCACCTGGGCTCATCACGTTTACTTCAATCAGCTTGCCGTTGATAACATCAATGCCAGCAAAAAATAAACCATCGCGCGCTAACTTCGGGCCGATATGGGCACAGAGTTTTTTCTCCTGCTCGGTTAGCTGATGTTTTACGACAGTGCCGCCCGCATGCACATTTGAGCGCATATCATCTGGCGGTGGAATACGCCGCATCGCACCAATGGCTTTACCGTTTAACATTAATATCCGAATATCGCCCTGCTCAGCGCCCTCGACATACTCCTGCAAAATAACGTAATTACCCTTGTCGCCATCACCAATATAAAAGTCCAGCAGGGAGCGGGCGCTTTGTGCGGCTGATTTTTCCATTACAATAACGCCTTTGCCGCCATAGCCATTTAGCGGCTTTAAAATCATTTTATCGTTGGCTGACTCCGCCAGTACCCGCGCCAGATAATCTTTGTTTTTGGAGACATGAGTAACCGGAATAAACTCATTGGCGGGATCGTGTAGTGAGGCGGTATACATTTTATTATTTGCAATCCGAATGCCGTCTAAATCATTCATAATAAAAGTATCTTCCCGAACTGAGTCGAGAAAGTTCAGTACTATCGGATCCAGCGGTGGGTTTAGCCTAATAAAAATAGCATCAAAGGCAGCCAGCGGTAATTTCTGTTGGTTGAATTCAACTTTCTGGTAAAAGCTGGCGATGTTGCTGGACACTTTCTGACCCTTTACCACCACCTTGCAAAAGGCCATAGCAATACTGTCGCGCACCGTCAGGTTGTTGGCGTGGGTTATTGCCACACTATGGCCACGGCTTACTGCCTCGTGGATCATCCGGATAGTACTGTCACCATCGGGCAGCACTTTTTCCCAGGGGTACATCAGAAAACAAATACGCATGTGATACTCATTTAATTAATAGGGTACTTTACTGATAATGTGCTAAGCATAATGGGCTTATGAAAAAAGGAAAGCGGATGATAGCGCACCTGTCGCAATTAACTGCGGTTTTAAGCGCAATAAAGTGAGTAAAACGGATGTGTTGTTGCATCCAGTTGACGGGCAGCGGCGTAACTTGGCTAAAACAACAAGGAACCAAATATGGAAACATCACAACAACAATTACTTGAATGGTTGTATGCCACCGCCAATGGCAACCGCTCAGCGTTTGAAAAACTTTATCAGGCCTGTTCAGGAAAATTATTTTCCGTATCACTGCATTTGCTGCGTCGCCACGACTGGGCCGAGGATGTGCTGCAGGATGCTTTTGTCAGGATTTGGCACAACGCGGCAGATTATCATGCCGATAAAGGCACAGTAATGACCTGGATGATCAGCATTACCCGCTACCGGGCACTCGATTTACTGAAGTCACGCCGGATTAAGGCCGAGCATATCGATGTCACTGATGATTTAGCCGCCGAGATAAAGCCGGGGGAGGTGCTGGGCTTAACCAGGGAAAAGGTTAAGTTAGATGAATGTATGGAAGCTCTGGTGCCAGAGCAACGTCAGTCTATTCAGTTGGCCTATTTAAATGGCTTGAGTCATTACGAAATTACCGAACACACCGGCTCGCCGCTCGGCACAGTGAAAAGTTGGATCCGGCGTGGTTTAACCCAGTTAAAGAGGTGTCTTGAAGGATGAATTATCTACAACCACAAAGACTGGACGCTCTGGCAGTAAACTTTGTTTTGGGTGGTATGCGTGGCAAGGCAAGAATGCGGTTCCAGCGTTTAATTGCTACCGACAGCCTGGTTCGAAGCACCGTATGGCGCTGGGAGCAACACCTGAACCCACTGGCCGCATCGTTACCTGCTACCGCGCCCCGGTCTGAAGTATGGCAAAAAATTCAGCGCCGCTTAGGCTGGCTGCCACAGGAGCAGGTGATTAACCGCAATACCCGGCCACTATGGTTTAGCCTGGCTGCAGCCGCTTGTGTGCTGCTGGCCGTAGTGTTTGTCCAACCGATGCTGACGTCGCCTGTTAAAACCGAAGTAGCGATTATTCAGACCACTGAAGCCAAAGCATTATGGCTGGTTTCGCGTCAGGAGCAGCAATTGGTGTTAAAAGCCACGACAGCGGTAACAGCAGCTGCTGACAACGACTATCAGCTCTGGATGCTGCCTGCTGATGGCCAGCCGCCGGTGTCACTGGGGATTTTACCGCAACAGGGTGAAACCACAGTACAGTGGCCTGCCGCAGCCTTGGGTATTGATATTGCTGCACTGGCGGTCAGTTTCGAGGCCGTTAGGCGGCTCGCCAACCGGCCAGCCTACCGGGCCAGTGTTATTTACTGCCGAGATTATCGCCATCTGACTTAGGATAGGTCAGTCTTAAACATTAAAAACCGCTGCGGCGGTTTTTTATGTTTTTTTTATCTGGTTGCATCCAGTGGTGCGGGTAGGTCGTTTCTTGGTGGCAACTTAAATAAAAAGGATCCAGATAATGAAACGTTCAATATTATTTCTTGCAGTTACTTCAGCGTTAAGCGCTGCCGTAATGGTTGGTGATTTGCAGGCATCAAGCCACCGGGAAGCACCAAGCATTACCCGTTCCCCCACCGTTGATGCAACTGATTTTTATCTCTTTAACAGTTATGAAAGTGGCCGGGAAGGTTATGTCACCCTGTTAGCGAACTATATTCCGTTACAGGACGCTTATGGTGGGCCCAATTATTTCGCGCTTGACCCGGCTGCCGTATATAGCATTCATATCGACAATGATGGCGATGCGATGCCCAATATCAGCTTTAATTTCCGCTTTAGCCAAAGCCTGGCAAATGACGGAAATGGCGTGCAACTGGCTATTGGCCCTGAGGGCGATCAGAGGATGGTTGGTGTGCCGCTGAAAAATGTTGGCGGCATCAGTAGTGACAGCACTGCTGCATTAAACTTCAACGAAAATTATACTGTTGAAATGGTAAGTGGTAGTGATGTCAGCACGCTTATGCCGGCCGATGGCGCAATGCAATTTACCAAACCCTATGATTATGTCGGCAATAAAACCTTCAGCAGCAGCGCTGCTTATCAGGCTTACGCCGAGCAATATGTTTATGATGTCGCGATGCCGGGTTGCGATGCAGAAAGCCGGATATTTGTTGGCCAGCGTAAAGACCCGTTCGTGGTCAATCTGGGCGAAACGTTCGATTTAGTTAACTACGTACCGGTTGAGGGAGACAGTGCACCTGGTGCTGGCGATGGTGGCGGTTTTCCGGGTGGGATTACCCAAACGAGTGCTAATGACGATTTGACTGACAAAAACGTCACAACCCTGGCGATTGAAGTCCCTACCAGTTGTATCACCGGCTCAGGCAATGGCGTTATTGGTGCCTGGACCACAGCCAGTTTGCCGCAGGCGCGTATTTTAAACCCAAATGCTAACTTTAGCCGGCCTGAAGTCAATGGTGGTGCGTTGGTCCAGGTATCACGGTTAAGTAATCCGCTGGTCAATGAGCTGGTTATTGGTCTGGCTGACAAAGACAAATTTAACAGCAGCAAACCGGCGGATGATGGCCAGTTTGCCGATTATGTCACGCACCCGACATTGCCTGCGTTGCTAAACATTCTGTTTAAAGATGCCGTTAACACCACTCTTGGCACGGATATAGAAGATTTAGCGCCTGCTAACTTTCCGCGGACAGACTTAGTCACTGCATTTTTAACCGGTTTTCCCGGTGTTAATCAGTTATCGACCGTCACGCCTTCCGAAATGCTGCGACTAAATACCGCTATACCTGCTACACCCGCCGCGATGCAATCTGCGTTTGGGGTGGCAGGAGATGACCTGGCAGGCTTTCCGAATGGTCGCCGCCCGGGTGATGACGTGGTTGATATTGCCCTGCGGGTAGTAATGGGCGCACTGTGCCACGATATCCCCATTGCCGGTGAGCCAACCAATTTAGGGTTATGTGAACCTGCTGATGCGCCGGTTGGCAATGTGCCTTTCACTGACGGTGCGCCACTCGATGCCTCGATGTTAAACAGCCAGTTTCCTTATTTGTTAACGCCGTTAGCGGGTTCACCTAACTAAGGAGATAGTTATGACTAACTTAGCATTAAAAACCACCCTGGTGCTGGCAACGCTTGCAGGGCTTGCCGCCTGTAACAGCAGTAGTGATAAGCCCAATAAACCGCCGCAGCTGGTCAGCAGCAGCTTTGTTACGGAAACCGACATGGTCATTATGGATAGGTTGGTTGCTACTGATCCGGAAAACGATCGTCTGCGCTTTAGTTTAACTATGGAGGCAGTAAGCGGCACTGTGGCAATTCAAAGCGATGGCCAGTTTGTTTACACCCCGGCCAGTGAGTTTACCGGAGACGACAGTTTTGTGGTGCAAATTTCCGATGGTGAAAACGTTACAGAAGCGACCGTTGGCATTGATGTTCAGGTAGCCGTTGTCTCGTTTCTTGGTTACAGCCGTGAGGCTTTTGCTGCTGATGGCACCGCTACACCATTAGCGGTAAACGGTCGGGAGTTTACGATGGACGCAATGGCCGAGGCAGATTATGCCGATTTGCTTGATGGTCTGTAAGTTGTAAAAAAAACGGGGCAATAGTCGCCCCGTTCTTTATAAGGCTTGCCTATGAAACACGTATTTTTTGTATTGTTTGCTGTAATTTGCACTGCAGTTCATGCTGACAGTTACAAACCATTAGCAGACGAAACGATAGCTTTGGCGATGCCTCTGCCGTTAACGGGGCAGATGAGCAAACTATCCGCACGAGTTGCTACCGAACCGAACGACGCCGATGTTCTCAAGCTGGCCACTCTGTATTTGCATGGCGCGCGTCAGCCTGGCTACGATGCCTGGTTTCATCAGGCTGAATATTGGCTGAGTCAGCTAAGTGCAGCCACTCGTCGCGGTATTGAATACCCGCTATTGCAGGCTGATATTCTGCAACAACAACATCAGTTTGATGCGGCATTAACCAGCCTTGAGCAGGTGTTTGCAGCAGAGCCGCAGCATTTATCAGCCAGCCTGATGGCCGCGCGTATTTATCTTGCTATGGCACAGCATCAGGCGGCGCAAGACGCTTGTAATAGGTTGTGGCAGCAAGACCTGTTTCTGTTTTCAGTGTGCAGCTATGAAGTGGCCGGCCGCAATGGTGACTGGCAACAAAGCTATGCTGCGTTAGTAACGCTTTATCAGCGTCAGCAGAGCTTATCAAAAGAGATTGAACTGTGGCTGCGCGGTATCCTTGCTGAACAAGCGGAACAATTGGGTAAAACTGCTGAGGCCAGAAACTGGCTTAGTCCGGTGCTGGCAGATGCCCCGACCAGTTTATGGATAAAGTGGGCAGATTTAAGCCTGGCATTAGAGGATTATCGCCAGGTGTATCAACAGTTGCTAGTGAAACATCAGCAGCTTGGCCTGGCCGACAGTCTGCTGGTCAGGCTGGCCGCGGCTGAGCAACAATTGACTGTTGAAACCAGCATCAGCACAGAACTGACAGAGCGGATACAGTTAAGACTTGCCCGGGGCGATACCGAGCATGCAGCCGATTTGGCGCATTATTTTTTAAGGGTTGCCCCCAATCCTCAAGCTGCGCTGCACTGGGCTGAACTGAATTATAAAACCGCCAAAGAGCCGGACGATATTGCCTTACTGCGGCAAAGCGAACGGGCGTTAAGCCGTCAAAAAGGAACAACCCCATGAACACAGGTTTGAAGTTAGTTTTTTGTTTACTTGTTACAGGCCTTCTTGCACCCGCAGCATTGGCACATAAATTCAGTACCGCCTATATGGATGTGACAGAGCAGGCTGGCCAGCCGGTATTGCTCTGGAAAGTTGCGTTGCACGATTTAGCTCAGGCTAAATTACTAGTGGCTGACAATAGTCATCAGGTGTCATGGCAACAGGTTATGGATAGTGCAACCACGCTAAATACGTATTTAATCAGCCATATCGGATTTAGCAGCGCTGGTCAGCCCTGTCAGCTCAAAGCCGTGGTCGCATCTGACTGGCAGTTACAGCGACTGCAACGTGATCTTTACTTGTTACTACCAATAGCTGTTGACTGTGCAAATAGCGACAGTTGGCAATTGACATACCAGGCGTTATTTACCAGCGAACCCAGCCACAAGTTGCTGTTGTCCTGGCAAGTACCTGGCGCCGAGGCTAACGCCGTATTGGCCGCAGATTCTATGAAATTTCCTAATAACTAGCGCTTTTTCGGAATTAATAATGAAAAACTATCGAAATACCATAGTGCTTGCTGCATTAGGCTTAAGCGCGCAGCCTGCAGAGCTCGCTGCCGACCCATTGTCTTCTCATATGATGGAGCAAATTAGTATTAAGGGTCGGCAAACTGATTTGCTGGGTCAGGCCAGGTCGGCATCTGAAGGCATGATAGGCAATGCGGAGATAAGTGACCGGCCATTGTTACGAACCGGAGAGGTACTGGAGTTTATCCCGGGTATGGTGGTCACGCAACACAGCGGCAGTGGCAAGGCAAATCAGTATTTCCTGCGGGGCTTCAACCTTGATCATGGTACCGACTTCAGTACAGCAATCGATGGTATGCCACTTAATATGCGCAGCCATGGTCACGGTCAGGGCTATACTGATCTGAGTTTTATTGTGCCTGAGCTGATCAGCCAGATCGAATATCAGAAAGGGGCATATCATGCAGACGCTGGTGATTTTTCGGCGGCAGGATCTGCCCGGTTCAGTTTACAAAATCGCACCAAAGATGAAGTGGTAATGACGATTGGCCAGAATAATTACCAGCGACTGCTGGCAAAAGGCAGTAGCAGGCAAGGCAGCGGCAACTTGCTGCTGGCAGGTGAGGTGCAGCGGTATAATGGCCCATGGACTGATATCAACGAAGACGTTGATAAATTCAATGCCGTTGCCCGTTATAGTCAGCCGCTGGCCAGTGGCCAGTTTACCGTTACCGCTATGACCTATAACAACAGCTGGAATGCCGCCGATCAGGTCCCAAACCGAGCGGTCACAACAGGTCTGATTGACCGGCTGGGATCGCTGGATCCGACCGTTGGCGGTAACAGCAGCCGCTACAGTCTGTCAGTTGGCTGGGATAGTGATGCCTGGCAGGCGAATGCCTATTTAATTGATTCAGATATGGATTTATGGTCCAACTTTACTTATTTCTTAACGGATCCAGTAAATGGGGATCAGTTTCAGCAAGTTGATAACAGGCGTATAGCAGGTGGGGCGCTTAGTCATCACTGGCATCACCGTATTGGTGAGTTTGCAGTCGAGCATGTGGTGGGGGTGCAGCTGCGTTACGATGATATTGCTGAAGTAGGTTTATATAACACACGGGCAAGACAGCGACTAAATACTGTGCGCAGCGATAAGGTGGAGCAAGGCTCTGTCGGACTTTACAGCCAGTCCGATATTCAGCTGAACGCTGACTGGACTGCTCATATCGGCCTGCGTTACGACTATATGAAAGCATCAGTCGACAGTGCGCTGACCACTGCCAATTCCGGTAATGCTGCTGATGATATCCTGTCGCTGAAAGCCGGCGTCAGCTATCAGTTTGCTCCTAACTGGCAGGCTTATTTTAATACTGGCCAGGGTTTTCATTCTAATGATGCCCGGGGCGCCACCACAGTGGCAGATCCGCTATCACTAGCAGCGGTAGCACCCGTTGATTTACTGGTTAAATCAGATGGTGCTGAGCTGGGGCTGCGTTTTTTTGATTACACCGCATTTAATGCTTCTGTAGCTTTGTGGTACCTGCAGCTCGATTCTGAACTGTTGTATGTTGGTGATGCCGGCACCAATGAACCTAATCGGGGGAGCGAGCGCTTCGGTGTTGAACTGGCCGCGTATTACTGGCTTGGCTCAAACTGGAGTCTGGATGCCGAGCTGGCGTTAACCCGCTCGCGTTTTTCCGGGCAGGCAGAGGATGAAGGCAACTATGTTGACGGCTCCTTACCATTGGTGGCCAGCATCGGGCTGATCTATAAAGCCGCTGCGCCATGGCAGGCAAGTATACGGTTGCGTCATTTCGGTAAACGTACTTTAGACAGCTTTAATCAGCAGCGCTCTGCTGCGACGACAGTAGTCAATGCCGGCTATCAGTATGGCTGGCAGCAGTGGCAGTTTAATCTGGAGTTATTAAACTTGCTGGACAGTAACCAGAATGATATTGACTATTTTTACAGCTCGCGCTTACCAGGTGAGCCGGCAGAAGGCGTGGAGGACCGGCATTCCCACCCGCTGGAGCCGCGAACTTTCAGGATTTCGGCAAGCTATCAATTTTAATCTGCTGCTATCGCTCAGTGACAGATCGGTTTAAGCTTAACTAACGTAACAGCTGACAGTGCAAGTCAACAGCATAACTGGAGATTAAAAATGAAAACATGGTTAAACGCCGCGGTGTTAGCAACATCAGTGATATCAACCTCAGCCATGGCCAATCAGTGTGGTGAAATACTGGGGCATGCTATGCAGCAACTGAACACCCGGGAAACGGTTGATTTGTGCGAGCAGTATCAGGGCAAAACCGTACTGGTGGTAAATACAGCCAGTAAATGCGGCTTTACCAAGCAGTTTGAAGGGCTCGAAGCCTTATACCAGAAGTATCAGGATAAAGGGCTGGTAGTATTAGGTTTTCCCTCTGACAGCTTTAAACAGGAATATGACGACGCTGAAAAAACGGCTGAAGTGTGTTACCTGACTTATGGCGTGAAATTCCCAATGTTTACCACTACTAAAGTAAAGGGTGATGAAGCTAACCCGGTGTTTAAAGCGTTAATTGCCAAAACCGGTGAAACGCCTTCCTGGAATTTCAATAAGTACCTGGTAAGTGCCGACGAACAAACCGTTAAGCATTTTGGTAGCCGCACCGCACCGGACGACAAAGATTTTATTGCTGAACTGGAAAAAATGCTGGCAGCTAGTAGCAGTGGTGAAACTGCAGCCAAATCTGGCGAGTAATTAGATGGCCAGAGGGTCAGCTGCGGCTAGAACCTCGATTTGGACATCACAGAGTGTCTGAGTGAGTGCGCAAGCGCGAGCGAGTTGCTGTGATGGGCCAAAGCGAGTGTTGTAGCTAAAGCAGTTGACCTTGCACCAGCCGCAGTCAACTAACTATGAGCAAGCATGTTGCTGATTACTTTTGGTTCTGCTCAAAAGCTTCATCAGCAGTATTGGGTTTCGCTTCAGCGGCTGTTCTGGCCAGTACATCACAGCGCTCGTTTTCCGGATGGCCGGCATGACCTTTAACCCAGTGCCAGTTCACTTTGTGCCTGGCTGCGGCAGCATCCAGTCGTTGCCATAAATCCTGGTTTTTGACCGGTTGCTTCTGGCTGGTTTTCCAGTTGTTGCGCTTCCAACCGGCCAGCCATTGCATAATACCCAGCCTTACGTACTGGCTGTCTGTCGTTAAATCGACCTGACAGGCAGATTTTAAGCTTTCCAGGGCAATAATAGCGGCCAGCAGTTCCATCCGGTTATTGGTGGTAAGGCGAAAGCCACCGCTTAGTTCTTTGCGATGCTGGTTATACACTAAAATAGCGCCGTAACCGCCAGGTCCCGGGTTACCCAAACAGGAACCATCGGTATAGATCGCAACACTTTTCTGCATAAAGCCTTTCCTCGAAGCAAAACGGCGTATAATCTAACGTAATTGCAGTAAAAAGCGAAATCTATCATGTTAAAGCGTCAAATTATTCTGGATACCGAAACCACTGGTATTAACCCCCGGGAAGGCCACCGCATTATTGAAATTGGTTGTGTTGAATTAGTTAATCGCCGTTTTACCGGTAATAACTATCATGTCTATATTAACCCGGAGCGGGAGATTGAAGCCGAAGCCATAGCGGTGCATGGTATTACCAATGAGCGCCTGGCTAATGAGCCAAAATTTCGCGATATTGCTAAAAGCTTTTATGACTACATTCAGGGAGCAGAGCTGGTTATTCATAATGCCGCTTTCGACGTGGGTTTTATTGACCATGAGTTTGCCCGGCTGCGGCCGGCATTACCGCCGGTAAACGAATACTGTGCAGTGCTTGATACGCTCAAGTTAGCGCGGGAACTGCACCCGGGACAAAAGAATAACCTTGATGCACTGTGCCGACGTTATGATATCAACAACAGCCATCGTACCCTGCACGGTGCCTTACTGGATGCTGAAATTCTGGCTGATGTCTATTTACTGATGACCGGTGGGCAGGTCAGCCTGAATTTAGCTGCAGAGCAAGATCAGGCTGAGCAGGGCGATACCGGCCAAACAGCAATTATTCGTAGCAGCAAGCTAAAGGTTATCAGAGCGTCAGCCGATGAACTACAAGCGCATGAAAGCCGCCTGGATTTAGTCCAGAAAAAAGGGGGAATTTGCTTGTGGCGAAACTAAGCGGCCAATGGTGGGTGGTACTGTGGTTAGCATTATTACACTTACCCGTTATGGTGCAGGCACGTCAGGATACCGCTGGGTCAGTTGAGCAGTCGCTGACCGAGGAGCAAGCCAGTGCCCGGGCCGAAGGGTTCGCCTTACTAGCCGACTTACCCACTAAAAATCAGATCCCTTTTTTTGACAACCGCTTTCGGATTGACAGCGAAGTTGAAACGATAACGCTGTTAATGTTTCGACGCCCCGGTAGTGCCTCAGTTGTGTTGGTGCGACCCGATGGCAGTAAATTGCACTTTAATACCGCAGAAGAAAATCAGGTACGTTGGCACGATGCTGCCAGTTACGATTTGATTGAAATTAACAACCCAATGCCTGGACCGTGGCAGGCTATCGGCCGCATTTTGCCTGAAAGCCGGATCATGGTGCTGACTGACATTAAACTGGACGTTGACCCTTTACCAGACAACCTGATGGTAGGGGAGACAGTAAAAGTAACGGCACGGCTGTTAAACGGTGATACTACGATAAATGCGCGTGATTTTCGGGACGTGTTGACCCTGGAAGTGATTTTTATCAGTACTAACAATGCTGAGTTTGATAACTTTGGCCGCGGTATTATTCAGGTCGCGACGTTCCGGGATGATGGTCGTGGCTATGATGAGCGGGCGCGCGACGGGATTTTTACCGGCGAATTTAAACTGGATTTTGTTGCCGGCGAGTGGACACCAAAATATATCGTGCGAACCGCGCTTTACACCCGGGAGCTGGAGCAGGATCCTGTTATTTTAAAGCCTGCGCCAATTAATCCTGACGTACTGTTGGCCGACACAGAAACCGATAACCATCAGGTTAAATTTACGCTGACAGAGTCAGGAGTGGACGCGGCGAGTTTGCTGATCCAGGGACGGGTGCGTTATCCGGACGGCAGTGTCGACCAGTACGCCCTGAACGCCGAGGATAACCCTGATAATACATTAGATGTGCTGAATAAAGGCTTTGGTAGCTATATTCTGGAAACGGCGGTATTTGGCAACTGGCAAGATGGTCGCGAGTTTATGCTGACGATGCCAGAGTTAAGCTTTGTGGTAAATCAGCAGACATTTGCGGCACCAGAGTTGGCGCAGTTACCCAAGCAACTGCAGGGCGAACTGGTTCCTGAACAGATTGAAGCAGAAGCTGGCTTTCCCTGGGCGTTAGTCATTGGTATTAACTTATTTATTCTGATTACAGGAAGCTTTGCCATCTGGTTTATCATGAGTGGTAAAAAGCCTGCTGCCCTGTTGTTTTGGCGGAAAAAGTCCGCTGCGAGAGCGAGTCCGGCCAAGGTGTCTGAAGCAGGTAATAACAGCACCAAAAAGGCGCCGCCGCAGACAAAAGCACAAAAAAACAACGATCTGGATGATATTCTGGATCTTTCCCTGCCGGATGACTAAGGAATAGCCAAAAGCGACAAAAAAGAAGTTGACGGACTATGGCCATATCCGTATCATTCCCGCCGCACCAGACAATACCCAAACGAAATTGTCAGGTGTAATTAGCGCGGAGCGGTAGTTCAGTCGGTTAGAATACCGGCCTGTCACGCCGGGGGTCGCGGGTTCGAGTCCCGTCCGCTCCGCCAATTTTTGTTGCTTCTTCGGAGCGGTAGTTCAGTCGGTTAGAATACCGGCCTGTCACGCCGGGGGTCGCGGGTTCGAGTCCCGTCCGCTCCGCCATAGCAGCAAAACGCTTTCTGATACCGGAGCGGTAGTTCAGTCGGTTAGAATACCGGCCTGTCACGCCGGGGGTCGCGGGTTCGAGTCCCGTCCGCTCCGCCACTTCAGTTAGTTTGCCAAGAGCTCATGCTCACTCCAGCGCGGAGCGGTAGTTCAGTCGGTTAGAATACCGGCCTGTCACGCCGGGGGTCGCGGGTTCGAGTCCCGTCCGCTCCGCCACTTCATTTAGTTTGCAAAGAGTAGCAGCTCACTTCAGCGTAGAGCGGTAGTTCAGTCGGTTGCTCTCTGTTAAGAGCTTAGCCGGCCTGTCACGCACCTAAGCCATATGGCTCGCGGGTTCGAGTCCCGACAGCGAAGCCACTTCATTTAGTTTGCAAAGAGTAGCAGCTCACTTCAGCGCAAATCGGTAGTTCAGTCGGTTGCTCTCTGTTAAGAGCTTAGCCGGCCTGTCACGCCCCAAGCCATATGGCTCGCGGGTTCGAGTCCCGACAGCGAAGCCACTTCATTTAGTTTGCAAAGAGTAGCCGCTCACTTCAGCGTAGAGCGGTAGTTCAGTCGGTTGCTCTCTATTAAGAGCTTAGCCGGCCTGTCACGCCCCAAGCCATATGGCACGCGGGTTCAAGTCCCGACAGCGAAGCCACTTCATTTAGTTTTCAAAGAGTAGCCGCTCACTTCAGCGCAGAGCTCGCGGGTTCAAGTCCCGATGGTGAAGCCAGCAAACTTTATTTTTTATTGGCTGCCGGGCACGCCGCGGGCAACGTTAAGCGAAAGCTGGTGCCGATACCCAGTGTTGAATCGACACTAATGCTCCCTCCCAGAGTACTGGCAACCAGGTTGTACACTATTGCCAGTCCAAGACCACTGCCGCCATTACTTCTCTTCGTGGTGTAAAAGGGCTCAAAAATTCGTTTTTGCTCTGCTTTGGCTATACCTTTGCCGCTGTCCCGAACGATAAGTTGTACTTTATTTTGTTGAATTTGTTCAATCAGAAATTCAATCTGATTACCATTTTTCTCCTGCTCAAAGGCATGAATACAGGCGTTAATTACCAGGTTGGTGATCACCTGAGCGATGGCTCCGGGATAAGTCGTGATCTTGACCGGCTGCGGACATTGAATAATATGATTTACATTAAAAGTTTTGGTATAGGGTTTCAGCGTTGATACTAACGTGTGAAGGTATTCTGCCAGGTTGATAGTTTGAATATCATAACTGGATTGGTCTACCGCCGTTTTTTTAAAATTAACGACCAGCTCCGCCGAACGGTTCAAAGTACGTTCAATCACCGCATGGCTGTCACGCAGCGCCATGATAGTGGTTTCAAGCTTGCTGCGGCTTAACGTGTTGTTTTCCAGTAATTTCTGAAGTTTATCTGTTAACTCAACACAATGCGAATTAGCGGTAATGGCAATGCCCAGCGGAGTGTTAACTTCGTGCGCCACCCCAGCAACCAGTGTGCCTAAGGATGCCATTTTTTCTGATTCAACCAGCTGTGCCTGCGTCTGCTTCAGTTCGTCAATATGCTTTTCCAACTGTTCGGTGCGTTCGGCAACGCGACGTTCAAGTTGCTGGTTTAACTGCTCAAGTTGTTGCTGATATTGCTTTTTCTGGCTCGCTGTCAGAGCACGACCATACAAGTCGGCCAGTGCTGCAACAAAATGGGTTTCATCATCTGACCAGTGCTTTATCGTTTCTTTTTGTTCACAACAAATTATGCCTATCATCTCACCGCCAAAGCGGATTGGCACATCCAGCATGGAAACAATACAGGAAGGAACAAGATAGTCTTCAGTAAATTCAGCCGTAGCCGGGTGGTTACAGGCGTCATTGGCGCGGATTACGCGTTGATGGTCGAGCGCACTGAAATAAGCAGGCAGGTCACGACGGTGAAAGGTGGCTTTTTCACTGCTTAAGGGTAAATCGGTATCCAGTAGTTGTTCACAGGTAATAACATCGCGATTATCATCAAAACACCACAAGCTTACCCGTGCTATTTTTAAGCCATTTAAACAGGCTTGCAATAACAGCAGTTCAGCGGCCTGGCTATCGCCGCTATCAAGCACCGGACTTAATGATACATGGAGCAGAATATTTTCAAGCGTTGTATCCACATCAACCAACTTTCTGGTTACGGCAGATTGTACTGCCTGCTATATTCGTTGCGGTTAGCTTATTGTTTACTATAGCAATGAATATAGCAGCAGGCGAACAATGTAAATAATAAACTGATTGTTTAGCAATTAATTCTTAATAGGCAATTTGCCAGCGATAAACCAGCCCAGAACCATCATAATGACAAATCCTGCGGTACCACTGCTAGCAGCGGGTAATGCCGCTATGGCCGGTCCCGGACAATAGCCTGCTAATCCCCAGCCAACACCAAAGATAGCCGCACCGGCCAACAGCGATCTATCCAAGTGGTGTTTTGATGGTAAAAAGTATTGTTTGTTAAGTAACGGTGCGTCACTTTTTAACACCAGCCTGTAGCCAAGTGTATAAATTAATAATGCTGCGGCCATCACTAATGCCAGACTGGGATCCCAGTTACCGGTTACATCTAAAAAGTTTAACACTTTTTGCGGGTCAATCATTTTTGAAACAGCAATACCGGCTGAGATCAGCAAGCCGGATAACAGGGCAAAAAACAGTTGCATAAGTAAACTCCTTAACTAAAACAAACTGGCGACAACGACTCCGGTAGCCATAAACATCAGCGTTGCCGCAATGGACCGCGGTGAAAAACGAGCAATACCGCAGATACCATGGCCTGAGGTGCAGCCACTGCCCCAGGCGGTGCCAAGGCCAACCAGTAAACCGGCAATCAGTGTTCTGCTGCTAAGATCTGGGGTACTGAAGTTAAAATCACTGATTACCAAACTGACTACTATAGGCCCCAGCAGTAAACCGGCAACAAACGCCAGTCGCCAGCTGCGCCCCTCACGTTGAAAAATGGCCTGACTGGCAATGCCGGAAATACCCGCAATACGGCCTAATGTCGCCAGAAGTAATAACGTGCCCAGGCCAATCAGGCTGCCGCCAATTAACGCTGAAACTGGTGTAAAATTGTCCATGCCACCCCCTAATTCTGTTGGCTGTTCTGGATTGTCGGGTTCGCGGTAAGCCAGTCTTGCATGCCACCGGCTACTGAATAAACGTCAGTAAACCCCATCCGTTGCAACGATTCTGCGGCCAGGGCGGAGCGGCCACCAGAGCGGCAAATTAGGTATAACGGTTCACTGGCTAATTGTGCCAGCGCCACATCAGCCGCACAGCCGCTGGCTGCAACTGCCGGATGATTTGCCAGTTGCATTTCCAGAACGCCCCTTGGATAATTAACCGCGCCAGCAATATGCTCCTGCGCAAACTCGGCCGGCTCTCGTACATCAATCAGCCGTGGTTCCGGATGCTTTGCCAAATACGCTACCAATTCAGCAATGCTTGCTTCCTTGATATTAGCTTTAGCTTCAGCAATCAATTGTTGTGATGTTTTCATGTAGAGCTCCATAATTTACGTTAAGTTGAATTAAAGAACGGACTGAGTAATAACGACTATGGCCATTACTGCTAAAAATATGGCAAAGCCCCGTTGTAATTTCTCCTTTGGTAACCGGCGGCCAATCCAGCCTCCCAGATAGCTGCCAGCAATGCCGGCAAATATCATTAAAGCAATTACTGTCCAGTCAAACTGTAGTCCCTTTGCGCTGAACACCATGAAATATTTGGCAAAGCCGACAAAAGATTTCATGGCAATAATTAATAAGCTTGTGGCAACACTAATCGCTATAGGCAAGCCGCCCATCAACACTAACGCCGGTACAATTAAAAAACCGCCACCAACACCAACAAAGCCGGTTACCGCGCCAACGACCAGGCCATCGGCAATAACTTTAGGTTTGTTAAAAGACTGTTGGCTTGCGTCATCTTTTAACTTGCTGCGCCACATAAATACTGCGGCGACAAGCATTAGCAGTGAAAATACCAGCAGTTGCCAGCGACTGTCGATAAGTGTGCCTAACCAGGCTCCGCCATAAGTGCCAACCATGCCAGGCAAACCAAACCATAATACATGGCGCCAGCTTATCAGTCTGTTCATGCCATTATGAATAGAACCAAACAAACTAATGCCTGCAACAATTAACAACGAAGATGCGATAGCAAGTTCTGCAGGCATACCAATGAGATACAGCAGTACCGGTACTGTCAGAATGGAACCGCCTGAGCCAAATAGGCCGAGGCTTAAACCGATAATTAATGCCCCAATTAATGCCAGCACTTAGCCTCCTTATATATCAAAAATGAATAAGCTTATAACCTGGATTATTCTAGAGCGTTTTGTCCGAGTCGGCAATTAAAATTTAGTATATTCTAATTTATGTGGGCCAAAAGAACATAAATCAGATTGGTGTTACCGGGATTTGAGAGTCTGAGAGAGTAACCCAGACTGTGTTGAGGCTTTTTGCCTTAACACAGTCTGGTCAGCGGAGAGTTAATCAGCAGGCGAGTTTTTGCTGGATTTCAGTGACAACAGTCGCAATATCAAGCATTACTTTTTCGCCGGTTCGGCGGTTTTTATATTCAACCTGCTGGTTGTCAAGATTACGTTCACCTATCACGATAGTATGAGGCAGGCCAATCAGCTCCATATCTGCGAACATAACACCAGGGCGTTCGCGACGGTCATCAAATAATACTTCAATGCCAGCAGCAGTCAGTTGTTGATAGAGTTGCTCAGTGACTTCTGCAATGCGTACCGATTTGTGCATATTCATTGGAATAAGAGCGACCTGAAACGGTGCTATTGCATCTGGCCAGATAATGCCATTTTCGTCATGGTTTTGCTCAATTGCTGCGGCGACAATCCGTGATACACCAACACCATAGCAGCCCATGGTCATGATTTGATGTTTACCTTCTTCATTTAATACGCCGGCTTTTAGTGCTTTTGAGTATTTTTCTCCTAGCTGAAAAATATGGCCAACCTCTATGCCGCGTTTAATGATCAGGTTACCGAAGCCACAAGGGCTTGGATCGCCGGCAATAATGTTACGGATATCAGCTACCTCGAACTTTGGTATATCACGTTCCCAGTTGACACCGGTTAAGTGATAGCCGTCTTTATTGGCACCAACGACAAAGTCGGCCATGTGCACAGCACTGCGATCGGCAATAATTCTTACTGTTAAACCAACCGGGCCAACTGAGCCAGCGCCCGCATCACATAATGCGCGAATTTGCTCGTCAGTGGCGAATTGGAGAGGGCTGGCAATGCCATTCAGCTTCTCTGCTTTTAACTCATTCAACTCATGGTCACCGCGAACAATCAGCGCAATGAGCTGCTGCTTACCCTGTTCATCAGCTTCTGCCTGCACAAACAGCGTTTTGGCTATATTGGTGCTTGATACCTGAAGTAGCGTTGCTACCTCATTGACGGTGCCTGCACCAGGCGTTGCCACTTCGCAAAGTGCCTTAGTTGCAGCGGGTCTGTCACCTTTCGGTGCCAGGGCTTCAGCCATTTCAATATTTGCGGCGTAGTCACTGCTGTCAGAAAAGGCAATAGCATCTTCGCCAGACTCTGCCAGCACATGGAATTCATGTGAGACACTACCACCAATAGCGCCACTGTCAGCTTGCACCGGGCGGTAATCCAGCCCCAACCGGTTAAAAATATTGCAATAGGCGCTATACATCGCATCATAGGTTTGCTGCAAGCTGGCCTGGCTGAGGTGGAAAGAATAGGCATCTTTCATTATGAACTCACGGGCACGCATTACCCCAAAGCGTGGTCGTCGCTCATCCCGGAATTTAGTTTGGATCTGATATAAATTCAGCGGCAATTGTTTGTAACTGGTAATTTCCCGCCGCACTAAGTCGGTTATGACTTCTTCATGCGTAGGGCCTAGCACATAGTCGCGCTGATGGCGGTCTTTAAAACGCAACAGCTCGGCATCCATGGTATGCCAACGGCCGGACTCCTGCCATAATTCAGCGGGTTGCACCATCGGTAGCAGCACTTCTATTGCGCCTGCTTTGTTCATTTCCTGACGGACAATTTCTTCAACTTTACGTAGTACCCGCACGCCAGTGGGAAGATAGCTGAACATGCCGGTGCCGAGACGGCGGATCATTCCGGCGCGTAGCATCAGTTTATGGCTGATAATTTCGGCATCGGATGGGGTTTCCTTCACCGTAGATAACAAATACTGGCTGGTGCGCATACTACTCTCAGAAAATAGTCATAAAATTGCCGTCATTCTAGCAAGTCATTTAGTCCGGCAGAAGTTGAATCTGATGTTTTATTGGCTTATTTGTCACCTGCTGGCCTGAAATCATGCCACCCAGGGTATAAAGCTCACCATTAAGCTCCAGTAAAGAGCGGACATCCATGACCGGTTCACTGTCTGCCGCGGTTTGCCATTGTTGCCTGGCAACAGAATATATCCAAACTTCGCTACTGGGATTAGCTGCTTGCCCATCAAAACCTATTCCGCTGAAATTATAGGGGGTTTTACTGCCACCAACAAAAACGATGACTTGCTCACCGTCAAGCATGGTGCCGGTAGCAGCCATTCTAAAGCGGGCTTTGCCGGACGGGTGCGGCACTTGTTGCCAGTTTATCTCGTTTGCTTTGCTGCCGATGGTACCTTGCCAGCAAGCAGGTTCACTGACAAAGTTGCGTGGTTTTTCATTAGGGTACTCGATAGCGACACCATCACATAACAGTAGGGTGTTGCCAACAATACCACCCGCCAGGCCAAATACCGGTTTACCTGGGAATGGCGTAGCCTGTGACCAGCGCTGCGTAAAGTTATCAAATAATTGCACCAGATTTACGTTGCCATGATCGCTCCAGCCGCTGGCCAGATAAATATAGCGATTCTGATAGGGCAGGGCGACAGCATCATCTACTGGTACCGGTATATCATTAAGCCGTGTATAGCGCCGGGTTACCGGATCAAGCCGGTAACTGTCGGTTGCGGTTTGCTTGTTGCCATCGTTGTTGATGGTAAAGCCACCGAACAGAAAAAAATTGTTGTTCAGGGCAACTGCGCTGGCTGCAGCCCGGCCACTTAAGCGTTGCTGACTGGGCACTGCTGGTAGCTCTGACCAGCCAAATTCACCCAGGGTATGCATCCATACTTTGTTATGAAAATCAACGCTTTGTTTGCCCGGACCAATTCCCATTGCACTGACAATGTAGGTTTTACCGCGTACCGTAGTGCTGGCAACGCTGTTGTTGCTGACCGGTTCGGGTAGGTCCGGGATAGCTATGCTACTGGCTGCAGCCGTCAGCAAACTAAGGTAGCTGAGAGATTTCAGTAACATGGTTGTGTTCTCCATTGACAGTCCATTTAATATTAAAGTTGTACAAAGTCATACCGTAATGTTGTTCGGCATCGCGTTGTTTTTTATATGATGGCCGTGGATCTTGTTTTAAAACTTTTTCAATCAGCAACGCCAGTTCAGGATGCGCAGTCTGAGCCTGGCAGAATTGTCTGGCTGACTCACTAAAACTTACCGCCATCAAGGTTTCAGGCGCACTGTCTGCAAAGCCACCTGCAGCATTGGGCAGGGCATCAGCATAGGGTAAATACGGTTTAATGTCTAAAATGGGTGTACCGTCCAATAAATCGATGCCACTGAGCTCCAACACCAGTTTGTTATGTTGCCGGTATACCTTCTCTAGTTTTACGACAGAAAGACCAATTGGATTAGGTCGGAAGGTCGCACGGGTAGCAAAAACACCTTTTCGGGTATTGCCACCAAGCCGTGGTGGCCTGACTAACGGCGACCAGCCTTTACTGGCTGTCTGATGAAATACAAATACCAGCCATAAATGACTGAAGCTTTCGATACCCCGGACAATATCATCGTCGGCGTAGGGTGGGTTGAGTACCAGTTTGCCTCTTGCCTCGGCGATCAGCCCAGGTTGTCTTGGGATGGCAAACTTCTGTTTATATGGCGACTCAATGGTGCCAATAACCTTAAACTGGAAAGAACTCATTATTAAATGACGCAAGCTGCATAATTAAACGGGCATTATGCAATTGCAATGACTAAACAACAAGCGGTAGTGTAGCCGTCTGAATATCTTTGACGCTATACGCTTATTGAGGTAAGAATAGTGCTGCCAATGTTAATTAAAGAGTAGAAGATGGAACGAAAAACCCTGTTAACAGAATGCCCTGACTCAAAGGGCCTCATTGCGCAAATTACCAACATTTGTTACAAGCACCAGCTAAATATTATTCGTAACACTGAATACGTCGATCCGGTCACTGGCCAGTTTTACATGCGCACCGTACTGGAAGGGGTGTTTAATGACACGACTTTGCTATTCGATTTAGACCGGGCGTTGCCAGCGGGTAGTCGTCGCAGCTTGTTGAGCGACAGTGCGAAGCGGGTCGTGGTATTGGTTACCCGGGAGGCACATTGCCTGGGTGACATTCTGATGAAAGTGTTCGACGGTTCACTGGCGTTAGATATTGCCGCTATTGTTGGCAATTACGCTGATCTTAGCAATCTGGCTGACAAATTTGCGATCCCATATTATTACATCAGCCATCAGGGGATAAGCCGTGCAGAGCATGAGGAGAAAATTCTGGCAACAATAGCACCTTATCAACCAGAATATGTGGTACTAGCAAAATTCATGCGCATTTTAAGTGCAGATTTCGTGGCAAACTATCGCAACCGGATCATTAATATTCATCACAGCTTTTTGCCTGCTTTTGTTGGTGCCAACCCCTATCAGCAAGCGTTTGAGCGCGGGGTGAAAATCATTGGTGCCACGGCCCATTTTGTTAATGAGCAACTGGATGAGGGGCCGATTATTGAACAGATGGTGCGGACAGTCGACCATAATTTTAGTGCCAGCGATATGGCCAAAGCGGGCCGCGATGTTGAAAAAGCGGCACTTAGCCGGGCTTTACAACTGGTTGTTGAAAACCGGGTTCTGGTTCATGGCAATAAAACAGTAGTGTTATAGACAACGTTTTACTTCTGGCTGATTATCTTTAATACTTCAGCAATGTTGGTATTTTGCAGCTTAGGTGAGATGAGTTATGAAGTTACTTATTTTAATGTGTTACTTGTTTGCGGGTTTCGCGACTGCAACCGCAACCGCAGCTAACGAAGAATCGGCAGAGCTGCATCCGCAACTGGAAGTGTTCCGGCCTTATCTTGGCCAGTACTGGCAGGGCAATTTGACTCAGCCTGGCAGCGAAAAGCAGGTTATTGACCGCTCGCACTGGTCACGGGCACTTAATGGTCAGGCAGTAAAAACGGTGCATTCAATTAATGAGGGTGAATATGGCGGGGAGTCTTTTATTTTCTGGGACGACGCTAAAAATAGTCTGGCCTACTATTATTTTACAACCGCTGGTTTTTACACGCACGGCACCATGCAATTTAATCCTCAAAGTGGCGAAATTACAGCGTTGGAGAATGTTGAGAACAATCAGAATGGTATTACTCAGGTAAAATCGCACAGTAAAATTATGCCTGATGGAAGTTTGCAGGTACGTTCCAGTTATTTACAAAATGAACAATGGGTTGAAGGTCATAGTGCGGTGTATCAACCCGTTGCTCCTCAGGAAATTATCTTTAAATAGCCAACGTTGAACTGTCAGTTATCGAGTGGGTCCATGGCATAAATGTCGTCAATTTTATCGGCACAGGTATGGCTGACCCGCAGATCTTTTACTCTGCCGTTGCGCAAACTGTATACCCAACCATGAATGGCCAAAGGCTGGCCGCGTTCCCACGCCTCCTGCACAAAACTGGTGTGGCAAAGATTACGAACCTGCTCCATCACGTTCAGTTCAATTAACCGGTTTAGCCGCTCATTTTCATCATTGAAACTATCAACTTCCTCCCGGTGCATAGCATAAACATCTTTCACGTTGCGCAACCAGTTATCAACAAAGCCAACCCGTTGTTTCATCATAGCGGCTTTTACACCGCCACAACCATAATGTCCTACCACTAAAATATGCTTAACTTTCAAAATATCGATAGCGTATTGTAGTACGGACAAACAATTCATATCCGAGTGCAGCACGAGATTGGCCACATTACGATGAACAAACAGCTCGCCGGGTAGCAGCCCGACTATTTCATTAGCCGGGACCCGGCTGTCTGAGCAACCAATCCATAAATACTCTGGTGCTTGTTGCTCAGATAACTGTTTAAAAAAACCTGGCTGCTCACGTTCTATCCGATCTGCCCAGTTTTTATTATTGATAAATAAATCTTTAAATTTTGGCATAACACTGATCCTGAAAAAAGTCGCGTTAAGATAGCTGATTCTACCGCAATTAAGAGCACCGACCAGCCCGAATTAAAACCGGTGTTCCGTGTCGTGGCGGATATTGACGAAAATATTCCGGGTGACGGCTGCCCGAAAAGCTGGCTATACTAAGCTGAGCTAACCCACTTAATTTTATGGAAAGTACCGCAAGGAGTTGCAATGATCCCGGTTATTTTATCTGGAGGGTCGGGTACCCGGCTCTGGCCTTTGTCCCGCGCCAAGAAACCGAAACAATTTTTGTCGCTAGTCAACGAAAAAAGCATGCTGCAGAACACGTTGTTGCGCCTCAAGGGCATAGAACAACTTGCCCCACCTATTGTGGTTTGTAATGAAGACCATCGATTTATGGTAGCTGAACAACTGCGTGAGCTCAATATTAATGATGCTTGCATAATGCTTGAACCGGTAGGTCGTAACACCGCGCCAGCTATCGCTATCGCCGCTATTCAGGCTATGCAGGAAAAGCAAGACCCGGTGTTGCTGGTGCTGGCCGCTGATCACGTTATTCAGGATATACCCGCTTTTCAGCAGGCGGTAGCGGAAGCACATGTCGCGGCAGAGGCCGGCAAACTGGTTACCTTTGGCATTGTCCCAGTGTCTGCTCATACCGGTTATGGTTATATTCGCCGTAGCAAACAGAATATCGCTGATATGATTAATACCTTCCAGGTAACTGAATTTAAGGAAAAGCCAGACAAAAGCACCGCGGAGCACTACCTGGCATCAGGTGAATATTGCTGGAACAGCGGTATGTTTATGTTTAAAGCCAGCAGTTTATTGGCTGAGCTTGAAAAATTTGCGCCCGATATGCTAAAAGCCTGCAGGTTAGCCGTTAACGCCGCCGCTCAGGATCTGGATTTTGTCCGGGTCGATAAAGACGCGTTTAGTGCCTGCCCCGCAGACTCACTGGATTATGCAGTGCTGGAGAAATCTGACAATACGGTGATGATTCCACTCAATGCGGGATGGAGCGATGTCGGCAGTTATGATGCGCTATGGGACGTGATGGCGAAAGATGCTCAGGGCAACGCATGTCGGGGTGATGTAATGCTGGAGTCAACCCGCAACAGTTACATTAATGCAGAAGAAAAGCTGGTGGCTGTTATTGGCTTAGATAATGTCATCGTGGTCGAAACCAAAGACGCCGTTCTGGTAGCTGATAAAAATAATATTCAGCAAGTAAAAAATATTGTGCAACGTTTACAGAGTTACGGTCGCACTGAAGTGGATTTACACCGTGAGGTATTTCGTCCCTGGGGTAAGTACGACTCAGTCGATCAGGGCAGCCGTTATCAGGTGAAACATATTACTGTTAAACCCGGCGCAAAACTGTCAGTGCAGAAACATCACCATCGGGCCGAGCACTGGGTCGTAGTCAGTGGTACTGCTTTGGTAAGAAATGGCGATAAAGAATTTATGGTGACTGAGAATGAGTCCACTTTTATTCCAATTGGCGTGGTTCATTCCCTGGAAAACCCCGGCAAAATTCCGTTGGAACTAATTGAAGTGCAGTCGGGTAGCTATCTGGGGGAGGATGACATCGTCCGGTTTGCCGATAAATATGGTCGGGGGTAGTATGAGTACCTTGTCCTGCTTCAAAGCTTATGATATCCGCGGCAAGCTGGGTCAGGAGCTTAACGAGCAAATTGCCTACAGTATTGGTCGGGCCTTCGCCAGAGTAATGAAGCCTAAAAGCGTGGCAGTGGGCGGTGACATCCGTCTCAGTTCTGAATCACTGAAGCTGGCACTGACGTTGGGGCTGCTGAACGAAGGTGTCGACGTGTTGGATTTGGGCATGACCGGTACCGAGGAGGTTTATTATGCCGCCCAATCTCTGGCTGTTGACGGGGCAATAGAGGTTACAGCCAGCCATAATCCAATAGATTACAACGGCATGAAGTTGGTTCGTGCACAATCAAGACCAATAAGTGGTGATACGGGTCTTTTTGCTATCCGCGATGAGGCACTACGGCTGCAAGCGGACTTGTATGAACCGTCAGCATTAAATGAATTAACCCGTCAAAGCAAGATCATCGCTGCGAATACCGTATGGCAATTTGGTCGTGCCAGTTATCAAAAGCACAGTATCTTAATTCCTTATATTGAACATCTGCTGACCTACATAAACGTCACTAACGTTAAGCCACTGAAACTGGTGGTTAATTCAGGCAATGGCGCAGCTGGACATGTTATTGATGCGCTGGAGCAAGCGTTTATTCAACGTGAAATACCTGTGCATTTTGTCAAGGTTAATCATCAGCCAGATGGTAACTTCCCCAATGGTATTCCCAATCCATTACTGGTAGAAAACCGCCAGGTAACTGCAGAGGCGGTGCGTCATTATCAGGCTGATTTTGGCATTGCCTGGGACGGAGATTTTGATCGGTGTTTTTTATTTGATGAGCAAGGTAATTTTATAGAAGGTTATTATATTGTTGGCATTCTGGCTGCAGCATTTTTGAAGAAACAGCCTGGTGCGAAGATCATCCATGATCCCCGCTTATACTGGAACACCGAAGCCATTGTTGAGCAAAACAATGGCAAAGCAATTTGCAGCAAAACAGGCCATGCTTTTATTAAAGAACGAATGCGCGCCGAAGACGCCGTGTATGGTGGCGAGATGAGCGCACATCATTATTTTCGTGATTTTGCCTACTGTGATAGCGGAATGATTCCCTGGTTGCTGATAGCCGAGTTATTGTCATTATCGGGTAAAAAGTTGTCACAATTAGTACAGCAAATGATTGCAGACTATCCATCCTCAGGTGAAATAAACTTTAAAATTGCTAACCCGCAACAGATTATTGCTAAATTAGCAGAACACTATGCACCTTTCGCCATTGAAACTGATGATATAGATGGATTAAGTATGAGTTTTGGCAACTGGCGGTTTAATTTGCGCGTTTCCAATACTGAAAATGTTATAAGATTAAATGTTGAAGCCCGGGGCGATGTAAAGTTGATGGAACAAAAAACGGCGGAACTAAAGTATTTCTTAACTGAAGCTGAATAGCATTGGTTTTTTTTAGTTTATATCTCTGTATTAAATGCAGCAGTAGCTTTATTTAATCCGTTAAATTGCTTATCCTTTATCAAATTTTATATAAAGGAGCCAATCGTGTCTTTATTGTTAGATAAAAAAGAACTTAAGAAAGCAGCGAAAGAATTAACGTTGGTTAAACTGACAGAGGTTATTGAAACGCTGAATGGTGTTCTGGCTGAGCGTCAGCAGGAAGTTGAATTAATTGCCCAGCTTGAACAACTAGCGAAAGCTCAGGGTTACACTATGGAGCAGCTTGGCTACAAACAAAGCAGTGATGTTGTGGTGGCTGAGAATAGTGATAGCAGTAAAGCAAAGCGACCTGTTAAACCGAAATTTAAAACTATTAATAAAGACAGTCAGTTTTTCTACGTTGAAAATGGTCAATTACAGTTGTTGCGTACCCATACTATGAAAAAGGGTTTACAACAGCGCGGAATACAGGTTGTGCCATTAGCTAAAGTAGATAAAAAATTTGCAAAGGACATCGACAAGCTCATTGCTGATGCTACCGCTCAGGCTGTTGAGAATTTTAATAGTAAAGTTGCAATCTGGAATGAGTGGGCCGTGGCCAATGGTGGCGAAATTCTCGAAAAACGTTAGAGTGGACAATAAATAGAAAAACCGGCAGCGCTGCCGGTTTTTTCGTTATTTATATGACGTAAGCTATTTTGGTTGCGCATCCAGCGACTCACCATTCACAGCAATACTGGCATCAGCCATTAAGAACACATATAACCACATCAGGTCTTCCGGCGTTTTTAGACTCATAGGGTCCTCTCCGGGGTAGGCTTTGGCCCGCATGGCGGTGCGGGTGGCGCCGGGATTGATACAATTTACCCGAATTGAACTGCCAGCGTATTCGTCGGCCATCACCTGCATTAAGCCTTCAGTTGCGAATTTTGATACTGCGTAAGGGCCCCAGTAAGCGCGACCCTTCCGTCCAACGCCTGACGAGGTAAATACGATAGAAGCTGCCGGTGCTTTTTTCAGTACCGGCATCAATGCCTGGGTCATCAGCATCGCACCAGTGACATTTATCTGAATGATATCTTGCCAGCTGGCCAGATTAATATGTTCGAACGGGCTGAGTACCCCGAGTAAGCCGGCATTGTGTAATACACCATCCAGTTTGCCGAATTCCCGCGCTATCGTCGTTGCCATATCTTTATAATGGCTGGCTGTAGCCCCCTTTAAATCAAGTGGCACAATCGCAGGCTCGGCGCCTCCGGCTGCAACAATCTCGTCGTATACCGCTTCAAGCTTCTTTACGGTTTTACCCAGCAAAATAACTGTTGCGCCATAACGGGCATAGGTTAAAGCAGCGCAGCGGCCAATACCATCACCAGCGCCGGTAACTAAAATAACTTTACCTTGTAGTGCCCCTGCAGGAGCAGTGTAGTTATCCATAAAATCTAACCTGTTAGCGTTAAAAAACGGCGCAAGCATACGCTTAAAACAACTATTTTGCATCTTTCTTGCTACCAAGCGTATTTTTACGCTAGCGATCTGACAGACTTTGAGTTAACTTTAACTGGTCGTAGCTGTTCAGTATGGGCAGCCACTCTAAACTAAAAAGAATTCGTGATAAGCAAAGCAAGGTTTTGCTTTGCAATAAAAAAATAAGCGTTAAGGACGGGGAGAAATTATGAAAAAGCTTGCTATTAGTATCGCTGTTGCGGCAGCGGTCGGCCTGGCTGGTTGCGGTGATTCGTTAGAAGATATAAAGCAGGAAGTTGCTGAACAAGGACCGGTTGCTCCGGCTTCGAGAGTAATATTTGACCCAACTGCGGGCCGGGTATCGGTACCCAATGATTTGTTATTTCAGGGCACTACCGATGGCACCTTGACGCTGGACAGTGGCGAAAGCCCGGATTATAGCAACCCCCAGACAGCTCTGGGCGCGCTGGATGGCTGGTCCACTCAGAACCCTTTTGCTATTGATCTGAGTTTTCCGTCAGGTGTTACGCTAAACGCAGACACTGCACAAACTCCGGGCGCTGTCCGGGTTTTCAAAGCCCTGATGGGTGACCCGATGTCACCAGAGGCGGCCTGTACTGAAGTGCCACGCGGTGCTGCTTGTCAAATTGTTGAAGAATTGGTTTTTGGTGAGGATTTCGTAACGGCCGGTCGTGGTAACAGCGTGGCGGTTATTCCGTTAAAACCCCTGGATAATGCAACGACCTATCTGCTGGCACTGACCAATGTACTACAGGATAGCAATGGCGAGTCAGTAAAGCCCTCAACAACCTATGAACTGGTTAAACAGGATATTGCCACGTTGCCACTGGCTACTGATGCTCAGCGAGCGCTGCAAGGTGTCATTAACAGTTTTGAAAATGTCTTGGTGCGTGACGAAGGGTTGGATAAGGACAATATTATCTATACCGCAGCGATTACAACCCAGTCAGCAGGTGCAGTTCTTTCTACTTTAAAGCAATTGATGGCATCACCAACCCCAACCGGCTATGGTCCTTCACCATTAGTGGTAGCCGATACCGGTTTAACAGTCTCACAATTGAACCCGGCATTTGCTGGCAATCCTGCATTTGCCATTACCCGCTACTACACAGGTACCATGAACCTGCCTTATTATCTTGGTTTACCAACGGAAGCAAACCCTACGGCACCATTAACTACCCGCTGGATGGCCCGTTGTGATAGTGGTGCAATTATTGCTGCCTTGCCTCCGGAAATGAAACCAGAAACCCCGGTTTCTGAAAACGATGGCGCGTGCCAGGCATTTAGCGGTGGCGCATTAAGAGACTTAGGGGTCGATGACGATCGGCATTTAACCAAGTTTAATACTATCCCTAAAATAAACGGCTACCAGACGGTTGATGTGCAGATGACCGTGCCGGATGCTAACGTCATTGATATGCCTGAAGCAGGCTGGCCAGTAGTTATTCTGCAACATGGTATTACTTCACGCCGGTCAGACATGCTGGCGATTACCGGTACTTTAGCGTCTCAGGGTTTTGCTACGGTGGCGATTGATCATCCGCTGCACGGTGATCGTGGCTTTGGCCAGTTAAATGCCAGTGGCGGTAATGCAACTGTCTATATGAACCTCAGTAATTTATTAGTTACCCGCGATAATCTGCGGCAGAGTATTGCGGATATGCTGGCGTTACGTCTGGCGCTGAATTTTGCTCAGGGTGTCGATTTAGACACCAGCAGAGTGCAGTTTTTAGGCCATTCACTTGGTGGTATTACAGGTACCTCTATGGTGGCCCTGGCAAATACCAGTACTGGCAATACAGATTTAGATGCATTGTACAGTGTTGAAACTGCGGCGCTGGCAATGCCGGGCGGTGGTGTTGCAAATTTCCTGCTTGATTCAGCGGCCTTTGGGCCATTAATTAAAGCCAGTGTTATGTTGGGCGCCGGAGGCGAATTAACGACGCATTTTGTCACCTATGTTGCCGCAAATACCGACTGTGGTGTACCAGAGGCTGAGACAGCGGCCACTTACCCGGCCTGTGCTGCTCCCGTTGTCAATGACTACCTGGTCAGCTTAATGGAGCCTGAGAATGCCGCCCAGCAGGCTCGGGTGTCAGCAACGTTAACCCAGTTTGCTTTTGCTGCACAGACCGTTACCGATGCCGGTGATCCGAACAACTATGCTGAGCGTCTCGTTAACAGTGAAACGCCGGTATATATGATTGAAGTTGTCGGCAACACTGATGGCAATCTGCCAGATCAGGTTATTCCCAACGGTTACTTTAACCCACTGGTCGCACTGGCTGCAGGTAAAATGCCATTAGCGGGTACAGAGCCACTAGCCCGCCTGTTAGGAGCAGTTGCTGTGCCTGCGAGCGCCGGTGGCATCGGTTTGAATGGTAGTAATGCGATTGCCAGATTCAGTGCCGGTGATCATGGTTCTATTCTGAGCCCGGCTGCCAGCCCCGCCGCGACGCAGGAAATGCAAACCCAAAGCGTTACTTTTTTCCTGAACGCAGGTCAGGGTTTGTTAGTATCAAACCCTGCAGTATTGGCCAGCGGAAACTAAGCCTGCTGGTATGAAGAAAGCCCGGCGGCTTCAGGCGCCGGGCTTTTTCTTTTTAAAATTCAGGATAGAATACGCCAACTCAAACACACAGGAGTATTATTTTGGCATTTTTAATGGAATATGGCATGTTTCTGGCGAAGGCTGCGACTATTGTTTTTGCGATAGCACTGGTGGTTGGTATTGTGGTGAACGCCAGCCATAAACCGAAGGCAAAGAAAGGCCAGCTCGAGTTTACCGATATCAGTAAACAATATCAGCAGCAAACTGAGGAATTACAGCAGCGTTTACTGGATAAAAAAGCGTTTAAGCAGTGGCATAAAGCCCGGCAAAAATCGAATAAATTGCAGGACGGCAAGCAACCCTGCCTGTTTTTGCTCGAGTTTAACGGCTCTATGGACGCCAGAGAAACAGAGTCTTTGCGGGAGGAGGTGACAGCTATCCTGACTATTGCCAAACCAGAAGACGAAGTTTTGCTGCGCCTTGAGAGTGGCGGTGGCGTGGTGCATGGTTATGGATTGGCGGCTTCACAACTGGACAGGATCCGTCAGCAAGACATACCGCTTACGGTAGCCGTAGATAAAGTGGCAGCAAGTGGGGGCTATATGATGGCCTGCATTGGTAGCAAAATTATCGCAGCCCCTTTTGCTATTTTAGGGTCGATAGGGGTAATTGCTCAACTGCCCAATTTTCATAAATTACTGCAGAAAAATCATGTCGACTTTGAACAGTTTACTGCAGGTGAGTTTAAGCGGACCGTAACGCTGTTTGGTGAGAACACTGAAAAAGGCCGGCAAAAATTCCAGCAGGAACTGGAAGAGACCCATGTTTTATTTAAAAGCTTTGTGCAGCAGCATCGTCCGCAGTTGGATGTAACCCGTGTAGCAACGGGTGAGCACTGGTTTGGATATCAGGCACTCGAATTGCAACTGGTTGACACTATTCAGACCAGCGACGATTATCTGATGACTAAAATGTCGAGCCACCGCATATTTAAAGTGACTTATCAACTGCGAAAGGGTTTGGCTGAAAAAGTGGGAATGGGTTCTGCCAGCGTGTTTTCAGTCTGGTGGCAAAAATTTGTGCAACAGAACTGGCAACGTTAACAGTATTGCCCGGTGACAACTACAGGCCACTTTCAGCCTGTAGTTGTCTGCAGCAATACTGACATTAGCGCAGGTGATGAAAGTCGACACTTTGTTCTTTAACACCAGCGGCCGCATCGTTAAATACTGCCTCGTCAAATTGCTTTTCACTTTTGCCAACAATACAGGACACCATGGCATCGCCGGTCACGTTTACTGCGGTGCGGGTCATATCCAGTAAGCGGTCCACCCCAATTATCAGGGCGATACCTTCTACCGGCAGGCCTACTTGTTGTAACACCATTGCCAGCATAATTAAGCCAACCCCGGGCACGCCTGCGGTACCAATTGACGCTAAAGTTGCGGTTAGAATAACCATCAGATAATCAGCGACGGTAAGGTCCACCAGATACACCTGAGCGATAAATACCGTGGCTACACCCTGCATAATGGCAGTTCCATCCATATTGATGGTAGCGCCGAGCGGCACAGTAAAAGAGGCAATACTGTTTTTGACGCCAAGTTTTTTAGTAACCGTTTCCATGGTAACGGGCATAGTAGCGTTGCTGCTGGACGTACTGAAACCAAACAAGGCCGCGTCACGCATCTTACGAAGAAATATCAGCGGATTTAAACCCGTTAGTAATTTCAAAATAACACTGTAACTGACCAGACCATGGAAAATAAGCACTGTCAGTACTATGCCGAAATACTTCGCCAGGCTGACAATGGTATCAAAACCCAGGGTCGTAAATAACTTAGCCATTAAGAAGAACACGCCATACGGTGCCAGGTTCATTAATATGGTTACCAGCTTCATAATAACCTCACTGAGATCATTAAATACCGCAGCCAGTCGCTCGCCGGGCTTGCCGCTTAATGCCATGGCAATACCAAACAAAACTGCAAATACAATGATTTGCAGCATATTGCCCTGAGCCATCGACTCAATCGGGTTGCTGGGGAATATATTAATAAATACCTCAGCCAGCGAGGGGGCTTCTGAAATGTCAAAGCTGGCATCAGACTGGCGTTCTACACCCTTGCCGGGACCAACTAATATAGCGGCAGTCATAGCCAGGCTAATTGCAATAGCCGTAGTGATAAGGTACAGGCCAATAGTTTTGCCGCCCAGCCGTCCCAGGGTAGAGGTATCTGACAGTGAGCAGGTACCACAAACCAGAGATACAAAAACTAAAGGCACCACCAGCATTTTTAAGCTGGCGATAAAAATTTCGCCACCAACATGAAAAATACCATCTACAAAAAAGGCTTTCAGTGGGATGGCAAGGCCAAATAGTGAAAGAACCCGCTCTTCCTGTCCCGCTAAAATACTTTTAAAAAAGAAACCAACACAAATGCCGGCTATCATGCCGATAACGATACGGGCCGTTAATCCCAATTTACGATTATTGCTCATTGTTTTAGTAATATATCAGTACGTATTTTGCCTAAGACTATCAGTTTGCAGGGCTATTGGGCAGGTTTGGCAAAAATTTTTTTGAAAATTGCTGTGACGTAGTGATAATTAATGGTTTAAGATGCAATTAACAAAAACTATATATAAAAAACAGCTAGGGAGAGTTTTCATGCGAAACATCCGGCAACTACTGGTTGCATTAATGATTACGTCGCTGGCCGCCTGTGGTGGCGGTGGTACCTTGGGTAGTGGCGGCGATGGCGGCGATGGTGGTGGCTCAGGAGGCAATACACCTGTGTATTCCCTGGCACTGTCACTTACTGATGCTCAGGGCACTGCAACGGGTGAGTTGTCGCAAGATACGCCGTTAACGGTCAGGGCAACCCTGAGCGCGACCAATGATGGTAATGTTGCCAATCAACTTATTACATTTGAACTGACAGGCGAAGGGTTAGCCAGCTTTGGTAACGACTCCGGTGCGGCTTCAACCAATGCTGATGGCGTTGCGACCATAGCCCTCAACGTGGGCAATCAATCTGGTGCCGGCCAAATAACAGCTAGCTATGGTGACGCAACAGCAACAATTGTTTTTAACTCTGCTGGTGACGGTGGGGATGACGTTGATACTACTATAGGTAGTGTAAGACTGATTGCAGACAAGTTGTTACTCGGCTCTGGTGCCTCAGATAAAGTAGAATTAAGCGCGCTGGTTCGTGACACCAACAATGTTACGTTGGCGGATGTACCTGTTACTTTCTCGGCAGACTCCGGTGAAATCAGCATAGTCGACACGGTAACGGGCAGCAATGGTATTGCCAGAGCAACATTGACCACCTTGTCTGACAGTAACAACCGCGATATTACCGTTGTTGCCAGAGTGCAGCAGCAAACTGCTGAGCTGGTTATCGATGTGGTGGGTACTAATCTGGAAATCGCCGCACCTTCAGCTGTCGTGTTAAATGATAGCGCCACTATTGATGTATTTGTCACTGACTCCAGTGGTAATGGTATTCAGGGTGTGGTACTGGATGTGAGCTCAGCGCTGGATAATACGTTAAGTGAAACCAATCCGGAAACCGCAGGCTCAGGCGGTAAAGCGTCGTTCAGTTATACCGGGGTAAACAGTGGCACCGATACTCTGACAGTATCAGCGCTGGGTATCTCTGCGAGTGTTGAACTTAACGTCAGCCCGGATACGTTCGTGTTTCAGCAGGTCAATGGTGAGGAAGATACCGTTGTTGAAATCCCCCTGAATACGGCACAATCTCTCGGTGTACAGTGGCTAATTGATGAGTCCCCTAATTCTGGTGAGCTTATCAGTTTTGCTACGTCTCGTGGCTTTATCGCAACTACGGCGGCCGGTCTGGTTGATGAAAATGTTACTGTGTCACAAACTACCGATGCGGCAGGTGAAGCTGAGGTGTTTGTGCAGTCTGACTATGCTGGTTTAGCAACAATTGCTGCGCAGGCTGGCGATGCGGGTAGCAGTGTCAATGCACAGAAAATCGTTGAGTTTGTTGCAGTTACGCCAACTAAAGTTGAAGTTCAGGCGTTTCCTGCTCAGGTTGGTCTGGGCGAAAACAGTGCAATACGGGCGATAGTGCGTGATGCTAACAACAATCCGGTAAAAAACCAGAACGTGGTATTTACTCTGGATAATGCGGCAGGCGGTCAGTTAAGTTCAGTATTAGCAAGAACCAATTCACAGGGCGTGGCATCAACGGTGTTTACCGCTGACTCAACTACCGGCGGCGGCGTAGCTGACTTGAATCTGGTGGTGAAAGGTGCATTGGCTGCTGATGATACCATCGTCGGACAAACAGAAATTGCCGTAGGCCGCAGAACCTTGTTCTTCCGTTTTGGTACCGGTAACGTTATTACTAAGCCGAACGATAGTACCTATTCAAAAGAGTTCTCGATTATAGTTACTGATAGTTCAGGTAATCCGGTGCCAAATCAGCAGTTGAATGTGGCTGTTGTGCCGTTAGCTTATTCCAAAGGTGTTTGGGTAAAATCGCCTACACCGCCGGCGGCATTCCGTAACTGGGCTGCTGAAGTATCCATTACTTGTCCTAATGAAGATGTGAATTTAGACGGTGTTCTGGAAATCTCCGAAGATACTAACGGTGATGGTCAGATCACACCTGGAAATCTGGCGACAGTGCCGGGTACGGTAACAGCGGATGATAGCGGCATCGCAGTGTTTAATATCCAGTATCCGCAAGATGTGGGAGCCTGGTTAGATGTCCGGCTTCAGGTATCTGGTACGGCTTCAGGGACTGAAAACGTCGCCTCCCGTGATTATGGTTTACCGGTGTCCAGTGAAGATGTAACGACTGAAACATCTCCACCACCTAGTAATCCTTTTGGGGTGGTAGGCAATTGTTCTATTACCGATTAATGCTATCGCAGCCCGCTTAACAGTGGGCCTTAAAAAAACCGCCAGTTTGGCGGTTTTTTTATTCCCCCAGGATTACTTAACGCTGGAACTGATAAACAGAACCTAAATTTAAGATCTGGGTAAGTTCATCCAGCGCGGCCCGTGACTCTGACAGCAACTGTGGATCGGCCAAATCTGCTTCCGAGATTTGATCGCGATAGTGTTTATCAACCCAGTTGTTTAGCGTGGCAAATAACTGGTCGTTCATCAGCACTCGTGGGTTGACTGCCTGACGCTCCTGCTCACTTAGTGCTACCCGTAAACGTAAACAGGCAGGTCCACCACCATTACGCATACTTTGTTTTACATCATAGTAATGGACATGCTTAATTGGCGTGCCACGCCCGGTGAGTTCAGCCAGATAACGACTCACTGCCGGGCTGTCCTGGCATTCAGTCGGGGCAATAATAGCCATTTCACCATTGGCCAGAGTTATCACCTGGGTATTGAACAGATAGGTATTAATGGCTTCCTGCACAGACACATCGTTATCATTTACCTCGATCAGGAAGAGCTCACTGCTATTGCCAAATTTACGTTTAATTTCATCCAGTTTACTCTGAGTATCAACAAAGGCCTGCTGATGATAAAACAGCACATTCTGGTTACCCACTGCGATAACATCGTTATGAAACACGCCCTGATCGATTACGTCGGGGTTTTGCTGCATATAGACGACGTGGTCGCTAGTTAAGCCATGTAAGCGGGCTACTGCCTCACAGGCTTCCAGTGTGTGTCGGGCAGGGAAGCGTTTGGGCGCTGCTTTAGTTTGATCGAACGCATAACGACCAAACACAAAGAGTTCAACACCTTTTTTGCCGTAATCACTGCACAATCTGGTATGATTCGCCGCACCTTCATCACCGAAATGGTCGTTATCGGGTAAGTGCTGGTGATGAGCGAAGTGCTCAGGATCAGCAAACATGGCTTGTAATATCCGGCCGGTAGTCTGAGGTTCGAGTGAGCGGTGAAATTTATTGGTTAAGTTTGCCGGGGTAAAGTGTACTTTGTGATCTGCAGTATCTGCACTGGGCGAGATGGTTGCGGCGTTTGCAGTCCACATACTGGATGCAGAACACACCGCCCGGAATACCGCCGGGGCTTGCCTGGCAGCAGTGGCAATGATATCACTGTCTGAACCGGTAAAACCGAGTCGGCGTAAGGTATACACATCCGGGCGCTCTTGCGGAGCCAGCACGCCTTGCACTAAACCTAAATCGTGCAATGCCTTCATTTTCTGCAAACCTTGCTTAGCGGCTTGTTTTGGGCTGGAAGTGTTGTTAGCGTTAGATAAAGAGGCAACGTTGCCGACTGACAAGCCGGCATAGTTATGGGTTGGTCCTACCAGACCATCGAAATTTGCTTCAAAGTACTTCATTTTTGCTTTATATCCTTCTGTTGGAAGGGGCACTGTTTTTATTATTGTTGCGGCCGCTTATGTTTTTTATGCTTCATTTAGGAGTTGGCTATCAAATAGCCGTTGGGCCTGTAAAATGGCCCGGATTGCATAATAATGAGTTTATTCACTTGTCACAACTGCGGTTTGCGGATATATGTTAAAAAAGGGCGGCCAAAAGGCAGCCTACGTTAGGGAATTCAGGTTTTAAGATGGCGAAATCACTGGTAATAGTCGAATCACCGGCAAAAGCAAAGACAATAAATAAGTATTTAGGAAACGATTACGTCGTTAAATCGAGCGTCGGTCATATCCGCGATCTGCCAACAAGCAGTAGTAAAGATAAAGCCCGCACTACCGATAAAAGTCTGAGCAAAGAGGAAAAAGATTATAAAGCGCTGGTGGATCGGATGGGTATTGATCCGGCGCATGGCTGGAAAGCCCGTTACGAAATTTTGCCTGGTAAAGAAAAAGTGGTAAAGGAACTGAAAGCGCTGGCTGACAAAGCTGACACGGTCTATCTGGCAACGGATTTGGATCGCGAAGGAGAAGCTATTGCCTGGCACTTGCAGGAAATTATCGGCGGCCAGCCTGAAAAATTTAAACGGGTAGTATTTAACGAAATTACCAAATCCGCCATTACTAATGCCTTTGTTGAACCTGGCCAGGTTAATGTTGATCAAGTAAATGCCCAGCAAGCCCGCCGGTTTTTGGACAGGGTAGTGGGCTTTATGGTGTCTCCGCTGTTGTGGAAAAAAGTTGCCCGCGGCTTATCTGCAGGCCGGGTTCAGTCTGTGGCGGTTCGGCTGGTTGTGGAGCGGGAGCGCGAAATAAAAGCCTTTGTGCCGGAAGAATACTGGACCCTGGCCGCTGATACGTTGACTGAGGCCCGACAACCTTTGCAGTTAGATGTGGTAAGGGAAAATGGTAAGGCCTTTAAACCGGTCAATAAAACGCAAGCTGACAGTGCAATTGCACGCTTGAAAAACGCCAGTTTTGAAGTGAAAGAGCGGGAAGACAAGCCAAGCAGCAGCAAGCCTCAGGCACCATTTATCACCTCAACCTTGCAGCAGGCAGCCAGTACCCGTTTAGGTTATGGCGTTAAAAAAACCATGATGCTGGCCCAGCGGCTGTATGAAGCCGGCCATATCACCTATATGCGAACTGACTCAACCAACCTTAGCGCTGAAGCTGTGAGTGCTTGTCGCGATTATATAAATGAAAAGTTTGGTAAAAAATACCTGACCGCTGAGCCCATCAGCTACGGTAGCAAAGCCAATGCGCAGGAAGCGCACGAAGCGGTGCGGCCATCTAACGTTAGTGTGTTAGCCAGTGATTTGACTGATATGGAAGCCGATGCCAGAAAACTCTATGAGCTAATCTGGCGTCAATTTGTGGCGTGCCAGATGCCGCCAGCGCAATATGATGTGACAAATATTACGGTCGCTGCAGCAGATTTTGAGTTAAAAGCCAAGGGGCGGGTGTTACGTTTTGATGGCTGGACCCGGGTGCAACCGGCAGTGAAGCGTAAAGGTGAAGAGGACAACGAGCTGCCAGATGTCAAACAAGGTCAGCAACTGCAGCTACAGCAATTACAAAGTGCTCAGCATTTCACCAAGCCAACTGCTCGTTTCAGTGAAGCCAGTCTGGTTAAAGAGTTAGAAAAACGTGGAATTGGCCGGCCTTCGACTTATGCTGCCATTATCTCTACCATTCAGGACCGGGGTTACGTCAGGGTCGAGAACAAGCGCTTCTATGCTGAAAAAATGGGTGAGATTGTCACCGACAGGCTGGTAGAGAATTTCGATGATTTAATGAATTACGATTTTACCGCCAACATGGAACTGACGCTTGACGATATCGCCAAAGGGCAACGGCAATGGCGTAAAGAGCTGGACAATTTTTATACCGGCTTTTCTGACAAATTAAAGACAGCGGAGCAGGACCCTGAACACGGCGGTATGCGCGCGAATCAGTTTGTACTGACAGATATCGACTGTCCGAGTTGTGGCCGGAAAATGGGTATTCGTACTGCCTCTACCGGGGTGTTTCTGGGATGTTCAGGGTATAACCTGCCACCAAAGGAACGTTGCACAACCACCATGAACTTGTTGCCGGGCGATGAGGCGGTAAAGGTCACCGATGAAGACGAGCTGGAAACTGAAGCATTGCGCCAGAAAAAACGTTGTGCGAAATGTGGTACGGCGATGGACAGTTATCTGATTGACGAGCAGCGCAAGTTGCATGTGTGCGGTAATAACCCGGAATGCGATGGCTACGAACTGGAGACGGGTAACTTCAAAATCAAAGGCTATGAAGGCCCGCTGATCGAATGTGATAAGTGTGGCAGCGATATGCAGTTGAAGTCGGGCCGCTTTGGTAAGTATTTTGGCTGCACGAACAGCGAATGCAAGAATACCCGTAAGTTGCTACGCAGTGGTGAAGCCGCGCCACCAAAAGAAGATCCGGTGCACTTGCCCGAACTGAAATGTGAGAAATCGGATGCTTATTTTGTGCTCAGAGACGGCGCTGCCGGTTTGTTTCTGGCCGCCTCTACCTTTCCTAAATCCCGGGAAACCAGAGCACCGTTAGTCAGTGAACTGAAAATGTTCCGTGAGCGAATTTCACCGAAATTTTATTACCTGGCCGATGCACCGGTTAAAGACAAAGAGGGGAACCCCAGTATTGTGCGCTGGAGCCGCAAAACTAAACAGCAGTATGTGATGACCGAAAAAGACGGCAAAGCTACTGGCTGGGCAGCCTGGTATGAAAATGGCAAATGGGTGGTTTCATCTAAAGACAAGCCGGCGACAAAATAGCCTGATGGTTACTTAATTTTTGGCTGAACAAAAATGGCACCGGCAGGGTGCCATTTTTCTGCTTACCATTTACGTTTAGGCGCAAACAGCTCGTCGATATCTTTGTTTTCTTTTTCTTCTTTCTTTTCCCGATCCCTTAAATTGCCCGCCTTAAGCTCAGTAGCAATATCCTCCAGAGTTTGCACAACTTCGGCTTTACGGCTAACGACATAGTCATCCTGATGGCTGCTGCCATTTAGTGACGTAAGGGCTTTTTCAAAATACTGACGGGCTGAACCAAGCATATTGTTGCTGCGGGCTTGCTTGCCACGCTTAATCTGGCTTTCGACATTAATTCGTAATTGCAGTACTTCCAAACGTTTATCTTCGGCAATAACGGTAGAGGTATCGATGTTACCTCGGGCATGTTCACTGCGCAAAGTGGTGCGTAGTTTTTTGATGCCGCGGATAAGACCGATTAATTGCTGGTCGTTATCAGGCAGGGTCAGATTGTCATTGCCTGGTACATCGGTACTAGCCGGTTCGTTCAGGCGGCTCTCTTTCTCTTGCAGCCGTTGTTTTAATTCTCTGGTAGCCGGATCCAGTTCAATCATAGCGCGCAAGGCAAAAGTGGCCCGCTTCAGGAGCATTGTGGTAATGGCTGGAGTAAACGGTACATTAGCCGTATTGGCCAGCATATCCTCTGTCTCATCCAGCATATGACGTAATTTGGTAAATTCAGCGCGTTTAAGGCTGGCTATCCGCTCTTTATGTTGTTGCACAACATTGACGACAACAGCAATAATCACCAGGGCTACAATTAGCGAGATGATAATGGGTAACAACATGCAGACCTCTGACCGTTTTCGCGTTTATAAATTATAGTAATCTGAATTGATGGCAATGAACAGTTTTCTGAATGTCAGGGTAACGTTAACCTGAAGCTACCACCACTAAGCTCACCGTTGTTCTGCAGACTTACCCTGCCCCGCAGGTTTTTATTGTGATGAGCATGAGCGATCAACTTGGCAAAAAATATACCAAGCCCGGTATGACCATGACGTAAATCCAGTTTTTGCATATCCGTTGCGGCGTGGTCCAGCATAAAGTCAGGGAAACCAGGGCCATCATCTGCAACCTCGATATGCAACATATTGTCAGATACCTCTGCACTGACGATTATCCGTTTATGGCTGTAACGAAGCGCATTGGCAACTGCATCGTTCAGAATATTTAATACCAGATCGCGGTCAAAAAACCAGTTTAAATCGTCTTCGGTGTTAACCGTCACTTCAAGCCCGCGCTGAGTAGCATAGTATTGGTTTTTCAATAGCAGCTCTTCAAACAACTCACTCAGGTAATGCTGGTCAATTTGTACCGGTAATTGCTGACGATCAAGGCGATACAACGACAACAACTGCAATAAGTTCGAATTAAGCCGGTTTGCTTCATAATTAAGCAAGGCTAGTTCTTCACGAGCGGCATGCGACAATTTACTGCCCTCGGCCTGAATGAGTTCTGCCGACTGAATGACCATACACAAGGAATTTTTCATATCATGAACACTGCATGCCAGAACAGTGGCAAAGTCGATTTCTGTGGTGTTAGGCATAACGGCTCCGGGCATCAGACGGAAATGTCTGTCATTCTGTTGTTAAAATTTTTTGCTACTAATAGTTATAGCATTGCCGAATATAAAAATTAGTTGGAATATCTGACAAGACGGGTATATTGAACGGTGATCATTCTTTACCGGACCTGGGCCAGATGAAATTACAGCAATTGCGTTACATTGTAGAGGTGTTAAACCATAACTTAAATGTGTCTGCAACGGCAGAAAGCCTTTATACCTCGCAACCTGGGATCAGTAAACAGGTTAGAATGCTGGAAGATGAGCTTGGTATCCAGGTATTTGGCCGCAGCGGCAAACATTTAACCCATGTGACCCCGGCCGGACGTGATGTGATTGAAATAGCTCAGCAAATTCTGGCCAAGGTTGAAAGTATCAAAGCGGTGGCCAAGGAGCATACGTTACCTGATCAGGGTAAGTTGAATATCGCCACCACCCATACTCAGGCCCGCTACGCCTTGCCGTCGGTTATCAGCGGTTTTATGCAAAAATACCCTAAAGTTTCGCTGCATATGCACCAGGGCTCACCGCAACAAATCTCCGAGGCGGCGTCACGTGGTGAAGCTGATTTTGCTATAGCCACGGAAGCGCTGCATTTATATGGTGATTTAGTGATGCTGCCGTGCTATCACTGGAACCGCAGTGTTATCGTCAGGCAGGACCATCCTCTGGCTCAGCTTGGCCGGAAAATTGCGGTAGAAGACGTGGCACAGCATCCGATCGTCACTTATGTATTTGGTTTTACCGGGCGTTCTGAGCTTGACCGCGCTTTTGCCGCCAAAGGTCTGGAGCCACGTATTGTATTTACCGCAACTGATGCTGATGTACTAAAAACCTATGTCAGGTTGGGCCTGGGGGTAGGGGTTATCGCATCGATGGCTATCGATCCACAACTTGATAAAGATTTAGTTGCCCTGGATGCCAGGCACTTGTTTGAAGCGTCGACTACCAAAATTGGTTTTCGAAAGGGAGCCTTTTTACGGACATACATGTACGACTTTATTCAACGGTTTGCCCCTCACCTGACAAAAGACGTAGTAGAACGGGCCAATTTATTGCGCAATCAGGAAGAAATTGACCGGATGTTTGACAGCTTTGAGTTACCGGTACGTTAAAACCTGCCGTTAAAAAACGGTCAGGTCGCGGTCCTGGCCGTTTTATCACCTTCTATTTCCATTTGCTACAACAGCTCGCTGCGCAGTTCTTTGCAGGCTTTAACCATGTTTATCAGGGCAGAGCGAGTTTCATCCCAGCCCCGGGTTTTTAAGCCGCAATCCGGGTTGACCCATAGTCTGTCAGCCGGAATTTTAGTGGCGGCCTGCCTAATGAGCTGCTTTATCCAGCTAACTGTGGGCACGTTAGGGGAATGAATATCGTACACGCCCGGGCCAATTTCATTCGGGTAAGCAAAGTGCTCAAATGCGCTCAGTAATTGCATATTCGAACGGGACGTCTCGATGGTAATAACATCAGCATCCAGTGCAGCGATGGCCTGAATAATGTCATTGAACTCGCTGTAACACATATGGGTATGAATTTGCGTGGTATCACGAACTTCGCTGCAACACAGCTTAAATGCTGCTACTGCCCACTCCAGATATGACGGCCACTCACTTTGTCGTAGCGGCAAACCTTCTCTTAGCGCCGGTTCGTCAATCTGAATTATTTCAATACCCGCAGCTTGTAAGTCCAGTATTTCAGCTCGTAATGCCAGGCTGAGCTGACAAGCTATATCCCGCCTGCTGATATCCTCGCGCGGGAAAGACCAGCCTAATAGGGTTACCGGTCCGGTCAGCATGCCTTTTACTGGCTTGCTGGTTAGCGACTGGGCATAGCAACTCCATGCTACCGTCATCGGCTGCGGCCGGCTGACGTCACCAACAATGATTGGGGGTTTAACACAACGTGAACCATAGCTCTGAACCCAGCCAGACTGACTAATCACAAAGCCTTCCAGTAATTCACCAAAATACTCCACCATATCATTGCGCTCAGCTTCACCATGTACCAGCACATCAAGTCCTATTTGCTCTTGTTCTGCAATGGCCAACTGTATGTGCTGTTTTATTTGCTGTTGGTATTGGTGGAAATCAATTTTACCTGTCTTTACCGCCAGCCGGCTTTGCCGGATATCGGTGGTTTGCGGGAAGGAACCAATAGTCGTCGTCGGCAATAGTGGCAATTTAAAGTGCTGGCGCTGTGCTTGCTGGCGCTGACTAAAAGGTGAGGAACGACTGGCTGTACATGTTTTCAACTCAGCTACAGCCTGCTGCACCGCCGGGTTATGCACTCTGCCCGAGTTTGCTCTGGCTTTCACTGGCAAACTGTATTGGTTAATGGCAGCTAATTCGCCGGTCTGCAGGGCATGTTTTAACATTGCCAGTTCCTGGCATTTTTGTTTGGCAAACGCAAACCAGCTGCGGCATTCGCTATCCAGTTTTGTTTCCAACTCAAGGTCAACCGGGCAATGCAGCAGCGAGCAGGAGGGGGCCAGCCAGAGCTTGTCCCCGCGCTGCTGATACACCGGCAGCAACTGCTGGTACAAAGCGGTTAAGTCACTGCGCCAGACATTGCGGCCATTTATAACGCCAGCCGACAATACCCAGTTGTCTGGCACAGCCTCATGCAGCACTGCTAAATCACTGTTATCGGCCACCAGATCGAGATGCAGGCCGTCTACGGGCAGCGTTGTCAGCACCGGCAACTGGTGGCTGACATCACCAAAATAGCTTGCCAGCAGCAACTTTACCTCGCCTTTGTTCAGCTGCTGGTAGCCTGCAACAAATGCCTGCAACCAGCTATCGTCCAGCTCCAGTGCCAGTATGGGCTCATCAAGTTGCAGCCAGTTGATCCCCAAAGCGTTCAGCCGGTTGAGAATTAGCTGATAAGTTTGTAACAGCTGGGGTAACAGCGCCAGCTTATCCTGTCCGGTCTCGCTCTTTCCCAAGTGCAGGTAACTTAGCGGCCCCAGTAGTACCGGTTTAGCATTTATGCCGGCTTGTTGCGCTTCGGCAATTTGCTCAAACCAAAAGTTATCGGTCAACTGAAATATCTGGTCTTCAGCAAATTCCGGCACAATATAATGATAATTAGTATTAAACCATTTAGTCATGTCACTGGCGGCGGCAGGCTTACCTTTAGGGGCGCGACCACGGGCAATCCGAAACAGCGTATTGAGATCGACTGCATCGTTATCCGCGCGGTGACGCTCTGGGATCACCCCAAGTAATAGCGATGTCGCCAGCACATGATCGTACCAGGCAAAATCGCCGACCGGTACCAGGTCAATTCCCGCGTCGGTTTGCAACTGCCAGTGTTGCTGGCGTAAGTTGCTGCCAGTTTGCAGTAATTGTTGCTGGCTGATGTCACCCTGCCAGTAGGCTTCCAGTGCTCTTTTTAATTCACGTTTGCGGCCAATACGGGGAAATCCAAGATTGTGAGTTTGCATAATTTCTTCCTTTTAGACGTCTAGATGTTGAAGCGTCTATTGTTTGTGATTATGCTGTTGCTGACAAATGAAAAAAAGGCGTGTGGCAGATGAAGAAAACTCATAATGATTGAAATTAAACATCTGAAAGCTATTCAGGCGATTGCCGATCTCGGTACGGTGCAGGCTGCGGCAGGTTTCCTTTGTGTTACCCAGTCTGCACTATCGCATCAACTGGCAGAGTTGGAGCGCCGGCTGGGCCAGCAAGTGTTTATTCGCAAATCCCAGCCGGTTGTTTTTACGCCCTGTGGCCAGTTGTTACTGCAAAGTGCGGCTAAGATTTTGCCGGAAATTAGCGCGCTCAACCAGTTGCTAAGGCCGGCTGCAACTGACTTCACAGTGCTGAAATTGTGCGTCGAATGTCATGCCTGTTTCCATTGGTTAATGCCAGCGGTTAAAGTATTTACGGGGCAATTTCCGCATTATCAGATTGACTGGGTAGCCGAAATTGAGCATTTGGCGGTGGAAAAACTGCTGCAAGGAGAGCTGGACGTAGTGCTGACCTCCGATAAACGCGCTGATGACAGAGTGAGTTACCAGCCTCTTTTCACTATGCAACTGCGGGCCTTACTAAGCCCGCAGCACCCGTTAGCAGCAAAGCGCTGGTTAGAACCCGCTGATTTGCAGCAGCAAACTTTACTGGGCTATCCTATACCTGAGCATCGGCAGGACGTTTTACGGTATTTTCTGAAAACACTACCATTTAAGGGGGTGCAGCGGCAAGTCAGCCAGGCCAGCCAGATCCTGCAATTGGTCGCCGCTGAGCAGGGGGTAGCGGTATTGCCTGACTGGATGGCAGAGCCCTTTTTACAGCATGGGTTAATAGCCAGCCTGGCCCTGGGACGTCGGGGCTTGTGGCGGCCGATGTTTCTTGGTTGCCGGCGACAGGATGCGCAGACTGATGCGATTCAACACCTGACGCACGTCTTGCGGAACCACCGGCCGCAGAGCACCCATGTTGCTTGTACTGGGGGCCCCGATTAACGTACTATTTATCGCGGTTATCATTGATAGCGAACAGCTATGCCACCAGTTGAATTAATATTATTGTTGTTAAGCCCGTTGTTTCTGCTCTGCGTAGTGTTGGAGTGGCGTTATGCTGTACTCAAAAAGCTTAGCTGGTACCAATGGCGTGATACAGTAGCTAACGCTTCATTGGCGCTATTGCACCAGGGCTCAGATATGCTGGCGGTTCTATTGTTAATGCCGTTTTTTTACTGGCTGCATCAGTATAGGGTGTTTACTATTGAACTAACGGCACTTAACTTGCTGCTGGCGTTTATTCTGCAGGACTTCCTGTACTACTGGTTTCATCGTGGTTCGCATCACATCCGCTGGCTGTGGGCGTCGCATGTCGCACATCACAGTTCGCGGCTAATGAATTTCAGTACGGCTTTTCGGCAAAGTCTGACTTATCCATTGTCCGGCATGTGGTTATTCTGGTTGCCAATGATTTTACTGGGTTATGACCCGAAATTAGTGTTCGCCGTAGTTGCCCTTAACCTGGCATTCCAGTTTTTTGTGCATACCCAGGCCATTGGCCGGCTGGGCTTGCTGGAGCAAGTATTTAATACCCCATCGCACCATCGGGTGCATCACGCCTGCAATGCTATTTACATTGACCGTAATTTTGCCGGGGTACTGATTATCTGGGACAAGCTGTTTGGGACTTTTGTCTCTGAACAAGCCGACGAACCTTGTCGCTATGGGATTACTGATGATTTCAACTCGACTAATCCGCTCACCATTACGTTTTATGAATGGCGGCGAATGTGGCAGGAATTGCGCTGTAAAGAGCGGTCGCAGCCAGCTTGGAAGGTATTACTGAAAATGCCAGGAAAGTTGCCAGCCAAGGAATACCGATAGCAATTCAATTGGAAAAGGATACCGACCAATGAAAACAAAAAGTCGTTTTGCTCAGCGCCTGGCCTGGTTCCTGGACGAGAGTATTCCGCTACCGGGTGGCTATAAAATTGGTCTGGATGGGGTCATTGGATTAATACCAGGAGTAGGTGACTTTATTACCGGCCTCTTATCCAGCGCCATTATCTATAAAGCCTATCAGTTAGGTGTGCCGCGTATGATATTGGGCAAAATGATTATAAATATGATGATTGATACGATAATTGGCGCTATTCCAGTCGCCGGTGATTTGTTTGATTTTGTCTGGAAATCGAATAGGCGCAATGTTGCTTTACTGGAAGATTATCTGCAGCAACCTAAACGAGTTTACCGAAAATCAGTTATGCAAAACATATTATTCGTTGTTGCGCTGTTTGGTATTCTGGCACTGACAGTCGCCTTTATCGTTTGGATAGTAGGATTGCTTGTGGCGGCTATCAGTAGTTAAAAGCGAATTGTATCGGGAAATGATGATCTGGATTTGATGTTCAGTAAAGCGCTGGGGCAGTGTCTGAATTGCTTCAACTCTGGCAAATCTATGACTGTTGCCAGCTCGGGTTGGTAATGCCGGCAATGTTAACCTCCGCTCCGCCAGAAAAAATGCCTGAATAAGTTTGGGCACAGCTGCGCAAAAAAAGCAATTTGCACTAAGCTTGAATAAAGTCATAGCACCCCGAGGTGATTTATGAAATCTATCAAGCTTTTACTGTTGTTAACGCTGATGTTAGTAATAGTTTCCTGCAAACCTGTGTCTGAACCCGAAATCGCGACGCCGGCCGAGCCGACAGCACAGCGTATGTCAGCGGTACCACCACAATGCTCACTGACCATGGGCTTTGATGCGTGGGAGCCGTACCAGTATATGACAGTCGGCAACACCGTTACCGGCCTCGATGTTGAGCTGGTAAGGGCGGTCGCTGCCGAAATGCAGTGTGAACTGAGTATTGTTCAGGGGAGTTGGGTTGAACTGCTTGGCTTGTTAAGAGAGGGAGAAATCGATTTTGTGCTTGGCGCTTCAATTACTGAAGATCGACAGGCATTTGCCTATTTTTCTGAACCCTACCGCCAGGAACAGTTTTCATTATTTGTGCGGGCAGCTGACGTTGACTTGCCCGTTAGCAACATCGAGGAGTTTATCGGCGCTGGTCATAAACTTGGTATCGTCAATGAGTACTATTACGGTGATGAAATTGCCGAGCTGTATGCCTCTGCTGAGTCCCGGCCACAATTTGTTGGCGCAATTATCAGTGAAATGAATATGGCCCGTTTACTGGACGAGGAAATTGACGGTTTGCTGGAAGATAGCTTTGTTGCCGCGTCAATATTGCGACGCAAAGGACTGGATGAACTTATTGAGCCGCACCAGATAACCCTGGGTAATAATGATGTCTATGTAATGTTCAGCAAAGCGTCTGTTGAAGAGCAATCAGTCGCTGAGTTTAATCGGGGTTTAGCAGCGATCAAACAAAATGGTTTATATCAGCAAATAGTTCAGCGATATCAGGACTAGCGCTGAGCAGTTTAGCTTTTTACCTGTTGTTCAGCCAGATTAAATTGGCGCTGGAGAATGGCTGCGGTAAAACTGGCCTTCAGGTAAAAACCACGGGGCAGGGTTTTAATTGGCTCACCATTGGCGCCGACAGCCGACGTCAGGGCTTTACTGTCGGCCGCTTTTGGCCTGAGCTGCAATACCTTGCCATGGGCACCACGGATTTGGTCAATACCTCCGAGGGTAATTAATTCCATTAATTCTTCCCAGTCTTGTTGCAGCGCCAGTTGTTCTGAGGCTGACGGCTGCCATAAAAATGCGGTGCCAATGATTCGCTCTGCCAATGGGATCTGGCGTTCCGCCAATATGGGTACCCAGAGTACCTGTTGCAGTTTCTGGCATATCCATGATTGCTGCCAGCTTTGACTGGTAACGCCAGTCAGTGGCGCTACACAGACGTAAGTGCTTTCCAGTGGCTTACCTTGCTGATCAATCGGTAACGTTTTTAATTCAATGCCCAGCGCCGGGAAGTCAGGTAGTGCCTGAGAGCCGGCTTCGGCACCCAAGGCCAGTTCCAGCAATTGACCAACCCAGCCTTTGTCTCGCTTTAAATCTGCAGGAATAGTTACTTTTAACTGACTAGCCAACTGGCCAAGCGTCAGGCCTGCAATATTGTGGCAATGTTGTAATAGTTGTTCGGTAGTTTTCACAGGGGTAGTGCTCAAAAGGCCATTCGCTGTATTAAGTGGTTTCAACCACGCTTTACCCTAGCATTTTTATCGCCGCGGTGCTGCTTAAAAACGCAGCAAACTAACTTATGCACAGCTAAGAAAAGTGAGTTTCGGTATTCTGAAGTCTATAAGTTATTGTAATTATCAGGTTTAAGTCGGAGTGGCCCAATGTTGAACTGGCAGACTTTATTGTTACTCAACAGCCTTTCGCAACTTAACAACAGTTTTATCCACAGAGTCTGTGAAGAAGTTCACATCGGCTGGTTTTAAGAAATGATAAATGTGGATAACTTTGCTTTACATAAGCAATAGCCCGGGTGAAATTGTGTTTGCCGTAACCGCGACTTTGTGAAAGAATCTTTGTTATAGCAGAAATAGACTCGCTAGAGGTTTGTGTGATCGATGCCGAAGGTTTTCGGGCCAATGTCGGCATAGTGATTTGTAACACCCAGGGACAGGTGTTTTGGGCGAAAAGGTATGGTCAGCATTCCTGGCAGTATCCACAGGGTGGCATCGACGATGGCGAAACGCCAGAGCAGGCCATGTATCGCGAACTGCATGAGGAAGTCGGGCTCCGGCCTGAAGATGTAGAAATAATCAGTGTTACTAAGCATTGGTTGCGCTACAAACTTCCGAAACGCTTAATTCGTAAAGACAGCAATCCTGTGTGTATCGGGCAAAAGCAAAAATGGTTTTTATTGCGTTTGACCTGTCGGGAAGAAGATGTAAATCTGGCTGTAACATCGCATCCTGAGTTCGATAACTGGCGCTGGGTCAGTTATTGGTATCCGGTGCGTCAGGTAGTGGCTTTTAAACGAGAAGTGTATCGAAAAGTCATGCGAGAATTTGCCCCGGTCGCTTTGCCATTTAGCCGCAGAGATGTTAAGAAAAAATATTAAGCAAAAATATAACAAATAGTGAATTTGCTAAAACCGACAGGACAATGAGGTTCTTATGCTAAGCCAGTTACGGCGGATTGTTCAGGATGTGGCTCAGGAGCCAGCTCTAGACAATGCTCTGGCTGGCTTAGTTTCAAGTATTAAAACCGCGTTAGCAACAGAATGCTGCTCGGTTTATCTGGCTGATTATCAACAACAGCACTTTATGCTGATGGCCACTGACGGTTTAAATCAGGACGCGGTTGGTAAAGTTGCTATCGGTTTTTCTGAAGGCCTGATTGGCTGGGTAGGGCAGCGGGAGGAGCCGATAAACCTTGCCCAGGCCCAGCTTCATCCGCGTTTCAGGGTTACTCCTGAGGTGAGTGAAGACCGTTTCTCTGCCTTTCTTGGCTGTCCAATAATCCATCATCGTAAAGTACTTGGCGTATTAACCATTCAGCAGTCGGCTGAGCGGGTGTTTAGCGAAGACGAAGAATCTTTTCTGGTTACGCTTGGGGCACAGCTCGCCTCAGTGCTGGCCAATGCAGAAATGCGTGACGCGGCCAGCCAAAGCCCGTCTACTATGGCAAAATCGGGTCAGCTGGCAGGTTTGCCAGGTGCGCCAGGCATGGCCATCGGCGAAGCATATGTCTTGCAGCCGTCCAGTGATTTTGATGCCATTTCCCTGAAAAAGTCTGACGAACCTGAAAAAGAGCTGGCCTTATTTTACCGGGCGGTCAAAATCACCAAGGCCGAGTTTAACCGGCTGGCCGAGCGAATGGCGGGTCATATACCAGCCGATGCACTGGCGATCTTTGATGTTTATCATCAACTGCTTGATGCAGCCAGCCTCGGCCGGGAAATAGAGCAACAAATTGCTGAAGGCTGGTGCGCTAAAAGTGCGTTAAAGCGGGTGGTGGAGAAATTCGCCCGCCAGTTTGATGATATGGACGACCCTTACCTGCGGGAACGGGGTACTGATATCCGCGATTTAGGGCAGCGGGTTCTGAATAATCTGCTCGATTCTGAGCAACGCAAAGTGAAACTACCACAGCGGGTGGTATTGGTCGCTGACAATGTCACTGCAACCATGCTGGCTGAAGTGCCGCGGGAGCAGCTGGTAGCTATAGTATCGCTGCGGGGATCGGTCAACTCACACGCCGCAATTATGGCCAGGGCGCTGGGTATACCTGCAGTCATGGGCGTAAACGAACTGCCATTGCTGCACTGGCAAAATCAGCAGGTGATTGTTGATGGTTACGAAGGTCATATTCTGCTGTCGCCGGTGGAGGCTATTTGTGCCGAATACCGCCGGCTGATTAATGAAGATGCTGAACTGTCGGCGCGCTATCAGCAGGAAGTAGCATTGCCGTCACAATCTGCCTGCGGCAAAGCATTTAAGCTGATGGTAAATTGTGGCCTGGCAATTGAGCTGGAAACCAGTAATGCTGAGTATACCGATGGTGTGGGGCTTTACCGAACTGAGTTTCCGTTTATTATGCGTAATCGGTTTCCCACTGAGCAAGAGCAAGTGGAGCTATACCGTAAAGTTCTGAGTGGTTATGCTGGCAAGGCTGTGGTAATGCGCACACTGGATGTCGGTGGTGATAAAGCACTACCCTATTTCAGTATCGTTGAAGAGAACCCCTTTCTGGGTTGGCGTGGTATACGGCTGACACTCGATCATCCGGAGATTTTTCTGGTGCAAATCCGGGCGATGCTAAAAGCCAATATCACCCTGGATAATTTACATATTCTGCTACCAATGATTTCTGATCTGGCAGAGGTGGATGAAGCAATCCGGCTAATCCGCCAGGCCAGTTTTGAAGTCAGTGACGAGCTTAATATTGCGCTGCCTAAACCAAAAATTGGCGTAATGATTGAAGTCCCCTCCATTATGTATCAGCTACCTGAATTGGCAGCACGAGTCGATTTTTGCTCGGTAGGTACCAATGATCTTACCCAGTATTTGCTGGCAGTGGACAGAAACAATGCCCGGGTGGCAAACCTGTATGATGCATTGCATCCCTCTGTACTACGAGCCTTGAATTTATTGGCTGAGCAGGCCCGGCAGTTAAAGTTCCCTATCAGTATTTGTGGTGAACTGGGAGGGGAGCCCGCAGGCGTACTGGTATTAGCCGCAATGGGCTATAGCCGCTTTAGTATGAACAACAGTAATCTGGCCAAAATTAAATGGTTATTGCGTCGGGTGAACGTCACTGAATTGGAAGCACTATTGCCTGAAGTGCTGGCTTGCCAGTCGCCAAAGCAGGTGAAACAATTGGTACAGCGTTTTCTGGAACAAAAGCAGTTGCTTAGCCAATTGAGAGCGTAAAACTTATTCAGCTTATTTAATGGTGCAAGCAGCTGGCTTGTACCGCAGTATTTATATTGAGATGTCCTTTGTTAACAATACTTCTGATCTCTGCGCTTATTGGTTGCCTGGCTGGCTTTCTGGCGGGCTTACTGGGTATTGGTGGTGGTCTGGTTATTGTACCGGTATTGGTAGTACTGTTGCCAGCATTAGGCGTGGTTAGTCTGGATAACGTTATGGTGGTTGCGGTAGCCACATCACTGGCCTCGATTATTATCACTTCCGGCTCTTCCATTCGTGCGCACCATAAACGCAATAATGTCAGCTGGTCGCTGGCCGGCACCGTTATGCTGGGTGCAGGTCTTGGTGCCGGCTTAATTGGCCTGGTAGCGCATCATATTAATGGCGCTACGTTACGGGGTATTTTCGGGGTGGCTGTATTTTTGCTGGCCCTGAGAATGCTGGGGTCACGCAGTATCATAGGGCGGGCGCTGTTGCCGGCGAAGCCTGTGCTTGGCGCTATTTCAGCGGTGTTAGGTGCGATATCGGGTTTGCTGGGTATCGGTGGCGGTGCTTTGGTGGTGCCGGTACTGAATTACTTTTCTGTCGATATGCGCCGGGCTATCGGCTGTGCCGCCGCCAGTGGTATCGCTATTGCCGTACTTGGCACCCTGGGGTATGTTATTGCCGGCTGGCAACGCTACCAACTGACCGAGGGGTTTATTGGTTATATTTATTTGCCTGCGCTGGCTGGTATTGTGTCGACGTCGGTATTTACCGCGACGCTTGGAGCCGCAATGACCCAGCGTCTGCCCGTACTCACCATTAAACGGGTATTTGGGGTATTTCTGATGCTGGTAGCCGTCAGAATGGTCTTTAGTTAGTATTTTTAGCCATGACAATGGCTGGTTTTAACGTGTTGAAGGATAAAAATGACAAGTTCCTACCTCGAGTTTCCTGATATTGACCCGGTACTGGTCTCAATAGGCCCGTTGTTTGGTTATGGGCCATTAAATATCCACTGGTACGGCGTTATGTATGCAGTGGCATTTGGCCTTGCCTACTGGCTAGCCAGTCGGGCTGCTGCTAAGCCAGGCTCGGGCTGGACGAAAGAGCAAGTCAGTGACTTGTTGTTTTTCGGTTTTCTCGGGGTCATTGTTGGTGGCCGGCTGGGCTATGTATTTTTTTACAACTTCGAGCAATTAGTGGCAGAGCCGCTCTACTTGTTTAAGACCTGGCAGGGCGGCATGTCATTTCATGGCGGCTTACTGGGTGTATTGGCGGCCATGGCCTGGTTCGCTAAAAAGTACCGAAAGTCTTACCTGGAACTTGGCGATTTTGTTGTCCCGTTGATTCCTCTGGGGCTGGCTGCCGGCAGGTTGGGCAATTTTATTAATGGCGAATTATGGGGCCGCACTACTGATGTACCGTGGGCAATGATCTTTCCCAATGGCGGTGACGTGCCCCGTCATCCTTCGCAGTTATATCATGTGGCACTGGAAGGCATTTTACTGTTTATTATTATTATGCTGGTGCGGCGCTTCCAGCCGGCTACCGGGACATTGGGTGGTGTATTCCTGTTGGGTTATGGTGTGTTTCGTTTTTTTGTCGAGTTCTTCCGCCAGCCAGACGCTCATCTTGGCGTACTATCAGCCAGTATGACGATGGGCCAATGGCTGTGTCTGCCGATGATCGCAGCGGGCCTCGGCCTGATAATTTACGTTAATAGCAAACCAGCAGTACCGGCGCGAGGAGCAAAATGAAACAATATCTTGATTTAATGCGTCATGTGCTGGAGCACGGCCATAAAAAAACAGACCGCACCGGCACCGGCACTATTAGCATGTTTGGTTACCAGATGCGTTTTGATTTACAGCAGGGCTTTCCGCTTATTACCACCAAAAAATGCCATTTACGCTCGATTATTCATGAGTTGCTATGGTTTTTAAAAGGTGAAACTAACATTGGTTATTTGCAGGACAACGGCGTGTCCATCTGGAACGAGTGGGCGACTGACAGTGGGGAACTGGGCCCGGTGTACGGTGCGCAGTGGCGCAGCTGGGCCAGCCATGACGGCCAGGTTATTGACCAGATAAGCCAGCTAATCAATGATATTAAACGCACGCCTGACTCACGCCGCTTAATTGTCAGCGCCTGGAACCCGGCCGTATTGCCCGATACCCGTTACTCACCGAAAGAAAATGCCGCTATGGGTAAACAGGCGTTGCCGCCATGCCATACTTTATTTCAGTTCTATGTTAATGATGGCCGTCTGTCATGTCAGCTTTATCAGCGCAGTGCTGATATTTTCCTTGGTGTACCCTTCAATATTGCCAGTTACGCCTTACTGACCATGATGGTAGCGCAGGTCTGTGATCTTCAACCCGGCGATTTTGTTCATACTTTTGGTGATGCCCATCTGTATTTAAATCATCTGGATCAAGTGAATACGCAGCTGGCCCGCGAGCCTTATCCAATGCCAACCATGCGGCTGAATCCGGAGATTAAAGATATCTTTGGTTTTAGCATTACTGATTTTACTTTAGAGAACTATCAGGCTCATCCCCATATTAAAGCGCCAGTGGCGATTTAATGACAACATTACCTATGATTTTCTGGCCTGGATCTTGCTTTTGCTATAGCCAAAAGCGTTCAGGCTTGAAAAGAGGTATATATGAAGTGGCTATGGTTTGCAGCAATTGGCTTGCTGACAGGTGCGGTGCTGGCCGGTTGTGCACGCCCGGTGGCACCGGCAGCAACAAGCAACGGTATCTGAACTGAGCCCGCAGCCGCTGGGGTTTTACACAGAGCGTTTAGCCCGGCAACTCTTTGCCCAGTTAGACGACAGTCCGCTTTGGCTAACCCGGCCGCAAATTGCCGTTAGTAGTTTTTTGCCTGCGACGGCTCTGCATTTGCGCGACGCTAACACTGAGCAGCGCGACTTTGCCAATCAGCTTAGTGAGAGTATGCTTGCTCACAGCCGTCAATTTGGTTATGCCGTTTACGAATACCGATTGAGCAATGAGGTTATGCTGGCTGAAGACTATGAGCAGGCGTTAAGCCGGCAACTTAGCGACATTAACAGCAAAGGCGAAGCCAATACGCTGCTTACCGGTACTTATACCCTGCAACAGGATGCGGTGATTGTAAATGCCCGTCTAATCCATATTCCATCTAAACAAGTTTTGGCGGCCGTGACAGATTACATACCGGCAAACGTGTTATGGAGCACACAGCAGGTCAACAAACGTGGTGCCATGTTTTACCGGCAAAGCCCGGCAGGAGAAAATCAATGAAACGGCTAGCAACATTCACAATACTGACAGCGCTCAGCGGCTGTGCAGTGCCGGAACGCAGTGTCACTGTTACCGGCCAAAGTGGTGATACTCCGGACAATCGCTCGCAACGCATCGCCAAGCTGCCAAGCTTTGTCTCACCGGCCGGCAACGATGCGCAAAGTTCTGCTGGTTTGCCCTTGTTAACGGTTAATGACTATGTACGCAACCTGGCCCATGAATTAATGGCGTTGCAGCACAGTCTGGATAGTGACAGTCAGATTGGCGTAACAGACTTCAGTTATGTCGACTCAGCCCTCGACCAGGGGTCGGTATTTAGTAATCATTTAAGCGAAGCGATGATTTACGACTTACATAAATTCGGGGTGCCGGTGCTGGACTATAAAGTGACGGATTATATCCGGGTAACCGAAACCGGGGACTTTGTCTTAAGCCGCAACTATGAAGAGCTGTCAGATGAGGTGGCGATTCGTTATGTGGTGACAGGCACACTTACTACCCATCAGCAGGGCGTATTAGTTAATGCCCGTCTGGTACAAATTGACAATAAGCGGGTAGTTTCCGCGGCCCGCACTTTTATACCGCGGCACATTGTCCAGGCGGTAATTTCCCGTCAGGGTGAACAGGTGATGCGAATTAAATAGTCATAATAAAGTCGTTCAGATTACAGACTGTGGCTAAAGAAACCCTATATCTCGCCGATATACTGAAACAGACGTTCAGTATATCGGGCATATCATGATAAAAAAAAGTATTCTCATCACCTTTAGCTGCGCGGCGCTGTTAATAAGCGGCTGCAGCGTGTTACCCCTCAGTCAGAATGACGACTCGCATAACCCACAACTCACTACAGACACGCCCTACATTATTACCGAACCTGGCGCTCGCACTGAGCAAACAGCGCCTGACTATCAGTTGACAGCCTATCCTGCAAGCGGCGGGTTCTACGCCAGCCATAAACAACTGGACGACTATGTCGCTGAGTTAGCTATGCAGCTTTACCAAAATAGTGCGGCGCCGGCTGCTGATTACCGGCTTGCTGTCGCAGGCTTTGCTGAGTTAACCCCGTCACGGAATAATCTGCACCCGCTCGGCAATGCCCTGGCAGAGCGCTTTTTACAGCAAATGCCACGTTATGGCATCACTATGGTCGATCATAAACTGACGGGTGGTATTAAACTTACTGCACAAGGTGATGCGGTATTCAGCAATCGGGCCGGTCAGGTAGCAGCCAATCAGCAAATAGATTACATCCTCAGTGGCACCGTGCAACAAAACCAACGCGGTGCCCAGGTAAATGTGCGGATTATGCATTTAAAAAACAAAACTATACTGGCCAGCGCCAGCCAGTTTATTCCGCAGTTTGTGTTAGATAGTGATCAGCATGGTTGGTAGCGAAATCCCGCTCAGCTTTCGCAGGGAAAAACATTAGTCTTATTTTTGGTGAGGGCGTCGTCAACTGTTTATGCATGGGCCAAAGATACCATTCACTTAAGCCGCTTATTCTGTTAGACTTTTGCCCGTTGAATTACCACCTACTTGCCCTATAGTTAAATGGATATAACGGCCCCCTCCTAAGGGGCAGTTGCAGGTTCGATTCCTGCTGGGGCAGCCATCTTCGGCATCTCAATCTGGACGTACACCAAACAACCTAAAGACCTGGGTTACCGATACTAATCAAATCACCAATTTGTAAGTGGCTTAGCAGAGTCGGGGTGCTGGCGCTGGCCCAGGCAGTGTCGGTGCTAACGTCGGTAAGCTTCAGGTTGATCGGGCTTTTATGCAGCTTTTCCAGACCATCTTTGCCAGCAAAACGTTGAATCTGCATCACGGTGATGCTGTCACCGGCCTTCAGCCCCTGCCGGCTGCCCTTATCGATCGCCAGTTGATGTTGGTCGATATGGCTAACTTGCGCCAGTAATCCCTGGCACTGGGTTTGCTGCTGCAGATCTTTAGCGACCGCTTTTAATACAGTATCAATTTTCTGACCATAGGGCTGTTGCCAGAACTGCTGGCTATGGCTGCCCGCAATGGCGGTTTCAGCCTGCCAGTCTGCCTGTGTGCGGTATTGTTGCTGATATATAATCTGGTTGTTGAACAAATCAAAAAGTGACACATCCAGCGCAAAGTAGCGTTGATAACGGTCGTCCTGCCAGAAACGGCTGATTTTTTTACCTAGTGATAAGTCACTTATGTTGGTCAACAAAACAAATTGCTGGCCGTCCGAGAAGAACTGCCGATTCACTTTGTTGCTCATTGCAGCCGGTTGTATGCTGTAATCAAGAGTGGTTACAAACAGTGCAGGACTGTAATCCTGCATATGGCGCGACAGTTGTGCCGTTATATTTTTATCCAGTGCAAACAACTGACCATAAACGGCATCCTGGCGGGCGCCAAGGGCAACCTGGGCCAGTAACAGCGGTTTTTTCTGCTCAGCGCCATCACAACTTTGTTGTTGCAGCAAAATTTCGGCCTGCAGCGTAACGGTTACCATGTCGTTGTTGTAGTGTTCATTTAGCAGGCGTATCTCACGAATTTCTGAGCTACTGTCCAGCGTCAGCTGATGCTGCTGCATAACCCCGGCTACCAACTGTTGCTGGCTGGTTACCCTTACCCCGGCAAATAAAGCGGCCCTTTCAAGAGCATCAGAAATGGCGGCTTGCTTAGCTTTGCCAATATCGCCTTGCTCTATTGGTGCCTGCCCTGTCATTTCATACCAGTTGGCACTTAAAGGTGCACTAAGCAATAAAGCGCAGCAAGAACTGATCAAATATCGTAATTTCATAGAGGGCCAATATTGCGTTGCAATTATCTTCATTTCTTAGTTAAAGCAAAAACTGTGCCTTTGTTAAACCGTGACCCATGGCAGCAGCGGCATACCGGGGCGTTTTTAACTGCATTTAACCCTGCCAACGGGAAGGTGGCGCAGAATTTGCTTTAGAAGCCAGTAGAATCGATAGCAATAATTCAGGATATACCCTGACTACGGATGCCTTATGAAGAAAATAGCCTTTATCACATTTTCTGCACTATCTGCCCTGATGTTAAGCAGTTGCAGCCAGATTTTTGATAAGCATATTGAGTATACACCGGTTAAGCCCGACGCCTTTCCTCTGCTACATGCTGTTGGTATGGCGCCTATTTCGTTGCAGCCGGGTGAGTCTGACAGTCAGCGGATTTTACTGGCTATGCGGGCGTCTAAGCTGGAAGCTTATCGCGAGCTTGCTGAGCAGGTATATGGTCAAAGAATTGACAGTAGCAATAGTGTCAGGTCTATGGTGGCCGGCAATGATCAGTTTGGGACGTCGGTGCAAGGGGTAATTCGTGGCGCAAGGGTCGTAAAAACTTATGCGCTGGATGATGCTTATATTACTGAGTTAGAGCTTGATTTTGAGCAGGTGTATCATTTGTATCAAAACGTCTATCCACGTCAGACTATAAAAAGCATTCACTATTATTAACGATTTCAGATCCGCAGTCCGGCAGTAGTATCAGGCTTTGATGCCTTTACCCATGTTGTCAACGGTGGGTTTACCTTTATTGGTGTAGGTTAAGCCAGACTTTCCTCTTGCTGACAATAACTCTGTTTTCAGGCGTTGCAGTGTCAGCTGGCTTTGCTCCAGCGTTAGCTGATTGACATCATTTTGCTGTTTACAGTCAGCGAGTAGGTGTTCTAACGTAGCAACCTGCTGGGTGAACCAGGGTTGCTCTCTGGCGGTTTGCAGCAGTTCATTTGCAGCAATGCGGCTATCGGTGGCTTGGATCTCAGCGAGCAAGGTTTGTTTCTGTACTGTATTAGCGTTAAGGCTATCGATATCGCGGGCGGCGAGGGCGGCAAGTTCTTGCCGTAATAACAACAGCAACGCGTCCAATTGCGTTTGCTGTTGTTGTAGCAGGGAGCTCAGAGGTTCAAATTGGCTGTTCATTATTTATTAAACAAATCACCTTCGAATTGCATAATCCGCCGGGCAAGTTGCTCAACATTTACCTTGTACTTGCCTTCGGCAATGGCCTGCTTGATTTTATCAACCTTCTCCTGATCGATGCCACTGGCAGCATTGGCCTTTTCCTGCAATTTAGTAAATTGCTTAGCCTGTGGTGTTATCGATACCGAGTCCTGGCGCTGTGCTGCACCTTGCTGGGTTGCCTGTTGCGTTGCATTTTGCTGCACAGCGGCTTGCTGCCGCTGTGAAGTCTGATCAACTTTGTCATTCTTTACCTGAGACGTATTCTGCAGGTTATTGATATTTATCGCCATGATAGAACCTCTTTACCTTAAACCAGTTCCCTATGTTCAGGTTAACGGCTGAGCTTTAAAAAACTTTAATTTATTTTTTAAAATTTTACTCTTACCTGATTAACAGCAACCACTTCTGTCTGAATTGTCCGGCCAGACTGTTGATTTTGTACCGATATGGTATCGCCAAGTGTGCCATCCTGTTCTGCGATACCACTGGCCGATACACTAAGGCCACTGTTGTCAATCAGTATTGTAACAACATCCCCGCGGCAGACAAGACAAAGATCCTGCATTGTAATTAGTTGGCCGTTGTTCATTGCTCTTTTACTTCTGGCGCCAACTATCTGACGCGGATCGCTAACCAGATTACCGCGGACAAAGCGCCGCTCTTTATCTTCTGTCTGTAGCATATCGGCTGTGATCACCGTACCTGTAGCAATATTTTGGCGCACCGTGACGGTCTCAACCATTTCAGTCACTTTAACCGGGATATAAAGTTGCCACGGCCCGGGCTGATTGCATCGGATACTGACGGTAAACTGGCGGGAATTTTTGTGTTGTGGCCGGCTAAATTCAGGCGCGTCAGCACATTGTTTATTACCGATGCGATTGTCCAGTGGCACCACCTCTATTTGAGTAGCGCTGTTGCTGCTGATATTAAGTTCTTGCTGTAGCCATTTTTGTGTCATTTCAGTCAATTGCTGCGGGCTATATTGGGCGACGTCTGATACGTTGGCCCAACTCAGATTACTGATAAAAAATAATAAGATAAAGACAGTCGGATAAAATTTATCGTACTTGTTCATATGGTTTCAGCTATGCTTTGGGGGCTAACAGTTATACTATTGCCGGTGTAACTTAAATTAATATTGCAAGGTGGCTGAACCACATAAACGGGTTTAGTGCCTGTTGCAATTTACTCTGGCTGCTTCATTGTGATATCGCCACAGGCGTTACTGCAATAATAACGCCAGAATGTAGTAACAGGAGTGGCATATGGCCAGCATATTAGATTCCGTCAATCAGCGCACCCAACTCGTCGGTCAGAACCGCCTGGAGTTGCTGATGTTTAAATTGGCCGGCCAGCAACGATATGGCATCAACGTATTTAAAGTACGCGAAGTACTACAATGTCCAGCGCTGACTGCCATTCCCAGACGGAATAAATATGTGCGGGGTATTGCCCATATCAGAGGGCAGACTATTTCAGTAATAGATCTTAGCCTGGCAACCGGTGGTAAGCCGGTTGCCGATCTCAGAACTGCCTTTATCATTATCGCCGAGTATAATCGTTCAGTGCAGGGGTTCCTGGTCAGTTCAGTGGACCGCATTATTAATATAAACTGGGAAGCAATAATGCCGCCGCCAAAGGGAACCGGCGGTAAGCAGAGCTATTTGACGGCGGTCACCGAGATTGACAAAGAACTGATCGAAATACTCGATGTAGAGAAAATTCTGGAAGAGATCTCACCGTCGCCAACCACAATAAGTGATGACATAGATACGGCAACCATTAGCAGCGACCTGGGAGACCGGCTGATATTAATTGCTGATGATTCCACCGTAGCCCGCAACCAGGTAAAAAGAGCGCTGGAGGGGCTGGGGGTTAAAATGCACCTGGTCAACAATGGCCGCGAAGCGCTCACCTATCTACAACAGGTTGCGAAAGAATGTGAAGCATCAGTTACCGAAAAAGTGGGTTTACTGATCTCTGACATAGAAATGCCGGAAATGGATGGCTATACCCTTACCGCAGAGATAAGGCTTGATCCACAACTGAAAAACCTGCATGTTATTTTGCATACCTCGTTAAGTGGCGTGTTTAACCAGCAAATGGTGCAAAAAGTGGGCGCCAACGATTTTATTGCGAAATTTAATCCGGATGAACTGGCAGAGTCGGTGCAAAAGTGGCTGCACGCAAAATAAGCGCTAAGGGCGAGTAGTGACCAATAAAGAGCTACAGGAAGGCGAGTATAAACTGTTTCGGGATTTTCTCGAGCAGCAGTGTGGCATTGTGCTGGGGGACAACAAGCAATATCTGGTAAAAAGCCGGCTTGGCCCCCTTATGAACCGTTTTAATATTGCCACCTTATCTGAGCTGGTTGGTAAAACCTTAAGCCCGTTTGAGCGGCAATTACGCTCTGCCGTAATCGATGCAATGACCACTAACGAGACCTTATGGTTTCGGGATACCTATCCCTACGAGTTATTGAAAAAACAAATTCTGCCGGAACTGGAAAAAAGTTGCCGCACCCTGAAAATCTGGTCGGCGGCCAGCTCATCTGGGCAAGAACCCTATTCAATTGCAATGACCGGTCTGGAGTACCAGCAAAGCCGGCCGGGATCATTTAGCCTGGGCCTGAACATTCTGGGTACCGATATTTCGAATACCATGCTTGAACACTGTCAGCGGGCCGAGTATGACGGCCTGGCGCTATCAAGAGGCTTATCGCCAGAGCGGCGCAGCCGGTTTTTTGAAGATAGCGGCAACGGCATGATGCGGGTAAAAGATTTTGTCCGTAAAAACGTCAGTTTTCGGCATTTAAACCTGCTTGACAGCTACACCCTGTTGGGCAAATTCGATATTATTTTTTGTCGCAATGTGCTTATTTACTTCTCTCCTGATTTAAAAGCAAAAATTATTAAACAGTTTGCCCAATCACTTAATCCCAGAGGCTATTTGTTTCTGGGCGCCTCAGAATCTATTTCCAGTGTCAACAACGATTTTGAAATGCTCCGCTGTAACCCTGGCATTATTTATCGTAAAAAGGTTTAACCTCCGCTGCTGAAAAACTGGCCTGTGTTTTGCATTTGATTTGCCATAGTTCCAGTTAAGGTGGCAAAAAAATGGCAATCAGTTTTGAAAAAGCATTTGGTATGCACCCTCATGCATTATTAATTCGTGAAAAACGCTCTGAAGTGTTGGCCGAAAATATTGCTAATGCTGATACCCCGGGCTACAAAGCCAAAGATGTTGACTTTCAGCAGGCACTGCAATTAGCGAAGTCCCGCCAGGGACAAAGCGCCAGCCGCACTCATGAGCAGCATTTTCATATTGCTTCCACTATGGCGAAAGACAGCTTATACCGTCATCCAGATCAACCTGACACCGGTGATGGTAACAGTGTGGATATTCATCGCGAGCGCAATGCTGTCATGCAAAACAACCTGGAGTACCAGGCCAGTTTAACTTTCCTAAATAGCCGGATTTCAGGGCTGAAAAAAGCACTTACCGGTACAGGTCAATAATTATGAGCATCTCAAAAGTATTTGATATTGCCGGCAGCGGCATGACTGCACAGTCGGTACGAATGAATACCACAGCCAGTAATATTGCTAATGCCAACAGCGTTAGCAGTAGCGTGGATGAAACCTATCGTGGTCGTCATCCGGTATTCGCCAGCGAGTTATCTGAGGCAAGACGGCAGCAGGGTGACAGTGCAGGGGTAAAGGTGTTGGGTATTGTCGAGTCAGATGCCCCCCTTAACGTGGAGTATGCGCCTAATCATCCATTGGCGGATGAAAATGGCTATATCTACAAACCTAATGTCAACATTATGGAAGAGATGGCCAATATGATTTCTGCTTCCCGCTCATACGAGACCAACGTCCAGACCGCAGATGCAGCAAAGCAAATGATCATGCGCACCTTGCGAATGGGCCAGAGTTAATAAGGAATAGCAGATGAGTACTATTAACAATAACCCGACCAATACTAACCCTGCATTAGATGGCATGTACTGGGAAAACGGCAATAAAGTGCCGGAAAAAAATAACGGCGCCCTGACCCAGTCTGACTTTTTTGCGTTGCTGACCCAGCAACTGGCTTATCAGGATCCCACCAAGCCGGTGGAAAATGATCAGATGATTGCCCAAATGACTAATTTTACTATGGCTGATGGTATTGGTTCACTTAACGAGAGTTTTAAAGGGCTTTCTGAAAGTATGACCTCTAACCAGGCATTGCAGGCCTCGTCGCTGGTTGGCCGCACGGTACTGACACAGTCAGATGAAATTGTGTTTACCGGTGACTCCTTATCGCGGGGCCACATAAATCTCGATCGGGCAGCGGACAATATGCGGGTTAGGATTGAAAAGCCCAACGGCGAGTTGGTCACCAATTTTGACGTCAACAGCCCGGCAATGGGTAAAAACGAATTTGTCTGGGATGGCACTGATGCTAATGGTGAACCAATGCCACCCGGTGTCTACAAAATTAAAGTTGAAGCCAGTTTTGCCGGGGAGAACGAGTCGATACCAGTAAATGTGTTTACCCCGGTATCCAGCGTAAGCCTGGCAGGCAATGGCAAAGGAATTACTCTTAATCTGGTTGGGTTAGGGGCAGTAAAATTAACTGATGTTCTGGAAGTTTCTTACGGTTAAGCAACCGTTTAAGGTGAGGTGATTTATGAGTTTTCAAATAGCGTTAAGCGGCCTGGCTGCTGCCCAGAAAGATCTGGATACCACGGCAAATAACATTGCCAACGTCAACACCACCGGCTTTAAGGAGTCTCGTGCTGAATTTGCCGATGTTTATGCAACATCTATTTTTTCATCGGGTAGAACCAAAGTGGGTGATGGTGTTACTACGGCTACAGTTGCCCAGCAGTTTAACCAGGGGTCATTGCAATTTACTAATAACTCTCTGGACCTGGCAATTACTGGTGAAGGCTTTTTTGCAACAACACCTGATTTACAATCACAGGATTTAACCTACACCCGTTCCGGTGCTTTTAAGCTGAATAAAGATAACTTTATTGTCGATAACCGCGGCAACTTTTTGCAGGGGTTTACCGTTGATCCGGTAACGGGTGAGAACAGTTCAGTGAGCTTAAGTACGTCATCACCTATTGCTATTCCAACGTCAGCAGGGGCACCACGCGAAACCAACAATGTGTTTCTTAGCATGAATGTCGATTCAAGGGCGCTGGAAACCGCAAGTCTGGGGTTTGATGCCACCGATCGTGCGACATACAATCACTCCACCTCAGTTACGGTGTACGATAGTTTGGGTGAGTCGCATATTCTGACCACCTATTTCAGGAAAGTGGATACCACTGCGCCAGATCCATCACAGTGGGAAACATTTGTCGTATGGGATGACCAAACCGCTTCCCCCATTCCGGGTGACGATATTTATTTCGATTCGAGTGGTAATTTTGATACGACCTTGGGTATTCCGGAAGTACGCTTGCCTGCCGCATTATTAAATGACCCGGCAAACGGCTATTTAACTAACGGTGCCCAGTATGCAAATGACGTGGTAGTTAACTTTCGGGATGCTTCGGGCACGCGGGCACCCACGCAATATGCTTCAGGCTTTGATGTCAATAACCTGAGCCAGGATGGTACGACTGTAGGCAGCCTGACCGGCGTAGATATTGATTCATTTGGGCGTGTTCTTGCCACTTACAGCAACGGCGACTCATCATACCTGGCGCAGGTAACACTGGTACGCTTTGCTAATGTCCAGGGCTTAAAACAGGTCGGTAATACCTCCTGGAAGCAAAGCCTGACCTCAGGCGAGCCTATCGGCGGCCAGGGCAATACTGGTACTTTCGGGGCGGTAAATGCGTCGGCGCTCGAGCAGTCCAACGTTAACCTGACCACGGAGCTGGTTGATTTAATCAGTGCGCAGCGTAACTTCCAGGCCAACTCACGGGCATTAGAGGTTAACAGCACCCTGCAACAGACCGTCCTGCAGATCCGTTAAGTTTAACCCCCTTCCTACGCTCAAAAACGCTACCTTCTGGTGGCGTTTTTTTATCCAATTTAGATTCTTAAGCTAACTGGCATTAAAGTTGCTTTACAATAGCAGAGACGTTTAACGGAGCGCGTTATGGACCATTTGTTATACATCGCCATGAGTGGTGCCAAAGAAAATATGCATGGCATCAGCGTGCGGGCAAACAACCTGGCTAACAGCAATACCGTTGGCTTTAAAGCCGATTTTGAACAGGCCCGTGCTATGCAGGCATTTGGTGAAGGCCTGCCATCCAGAGTGTTTGCCATGACGGAACAGCCAGGTCAAAACTTTGACGCCGGCCCAATGATCATGACTGAGCGGGAGCTGGATATTGCTATCCAGGGGGATGGCTGGTTTGCCGTGCAGGATGAAGATGGCAACGAAGCCTACACCCGCGCTGGTAACTTACAACTTAGCCCCACAGGCATGTTGGAGACAGCAAGCGGCCGGGCAGTCATTGGCGATGGCGGCCCAATCCAGTTGCCGGTGCCGCTGGCTAAATTAGAAATTGGTCAGGACGGCACTATTAGTGCGTTGCCGCAGGGCGCGCCAGCGAATGCGCTGGAAGAAGTTGGCCGGATAAAACTGGTTAATCCAGTGTATGCCGATCTTACCAAGGGTACTGACGGCTTGTTCCGGCGCAAAGACGGCCAGCCGGCAGCGGCAGATATCAACGTCAGCCTGTTACATGGCGCCTATGAGGGCAGCAATGTTAATGCCGTGGGTGAAATGACTTATATGATAAGCCTGCAGCGTCAGTTTGAGCTGCAGGTGAAAATGATGAAGAGTGCCGAAGAAATGGACCGCCAGCAGAATGCTTTGCTACGGATCATGGGCTAGTTAACTGATTAATGGGCGACAGCCCGGGAGGTAGCAGATGCATCCAGCTCTGTGGATAAGTAAAACCGGATTAGACGCAAAGCAACGCGATATTTCGGTTATTTCAAATAACCTGGCAAACGCCAGCACAGTTGGCTTCAAAAAAAGCCGGGCAGTGTTTGAAGACTTGCTCTATCAGAACGTTAATCAGCCTGGTGGACGTTCGTCGCAAAACTCTGAGTTGCCAAACGGTTTGATGATCGGCGCCGGTACCAAAGTGGTGGCCACGCAGAAGAACTTTACCCAAGGCAATATGATAACCACTGAAAACAGTCTGGATATGATGATCCAGGGCCATGGCTTTTTTGAAGTGCTGATGCCGGACGGGACAACTTCTTATACCAGAAACGGCCAGTTCACGGTGGATGGCGACGGCAATCTGGTAACCTCTGGTGCCGGTTTTCAGGTGCAGCCCAATATTGTGATTCCGCCTGATGCCACCAGTATTACCGTGTCTCAGGATGGCGAAGTGTCGGTGCGTCTGGCAGGCCAGGTTGATAATGCCGTGCTGGGCCAGTTAACCGTTACCAACTTTATTAACCCGGCTGGCTTAGAACCGACGGGACAAAATCTGTTTAAAGAAACCGCGGTCAGTGGCGATCCGGTGCAGGGCATTCCGGGTCTGGAGGGACTGGGCATTATTGTTCAGGGCTCGCTGGAAACGTCTAATGTCAATGTTACGGAAGAGCTGGTCAGTCTGATTGAATCGCAGCGGGTTTATGAGATGAATTCAAAAGTTATTTCCTCGGTCGATCAGATGCTGGGTTTTGCTATTCAGCAATTATAAGCGGAGGGGTTATGCGTATTCTTGTTTCGGTTTTATCAGCAATTGTGGCAGCAGTATTATTATCTTCATGCGCAGCGACCCAGCAGCCTTTTGAAGATGATCCCTATTATTCGCCAATACCGCCGGAACCGGCACCGCGGCCGGTGCTGAAAACCGGCTCGCTGTTTGCCCAGCATCACTCCAATAACTTGTATTCTGATAATAAAGCGCGGCATGAGGGCGACATTATTACTGTCGTACTGCGCGAGCGGACTCAGGCGTCGAAGCAAGCAAAACACGAAACTGAAAAAGAAAGCAGTGTCAGTGTTGATCCAATGATTGGCCTCGGTGGCCGGGCAGTATCTGTTGCCGGCAATGTGTTGCAATTTGGCGCGAGCTCTAACTCGGAATTTACCGGTGATGCCAAAGCAGATCAAAGTAACAGTCTGGTGGGCGATATTTCAGTCAATGTATTGCAGGTGATGGCCAACGGCAATTTAGTTATTCGTGGCGAAAAGTGGTTAACCTTAAATACCGGTAAAGAATATATCCGCTTAACCGGGGTGATCCGGCCACAGGACGTTGATGTCAATAACACCGTTGAATCAAACAAGATTGCTAATGCCCGCATTGAATACAGTGGCACCGGTGCGCATCATTATGGCCAGTCACCCGGCTGGCTGAACCGTTTCTTTAATGGCCCGCTGTGGCCATTCTGAGCAATGTGGCGATGTTAATCAGCACTTTGAAGTGCCCAGATGACTTTTTCAGAGGAAAGACTATGTTGCGGATAAAATGGCTTGGCGCTCTGCTGGTATTCCTTGCGATATTACCGGCAGAGGCGGCTCGGATCAAAGATGTTGCCGATATCGATGGGGTGCGGTCTAACCAGCTGGTGGGCTATGGTTTGGTGGTGGGATTGCCGGGCACCGGTGAACAAAGCCCGTTTACCGAGCAGAGCTTTCGTACCATGCTGGCAAATTTCGGCATCAACATGCCGGCGGGGCAGCGCAGCCAGATAAAAAATGTGGCGGCGGTGGCGGTGCATGCGGAGTTACCGGCATTTGCCAAGCCCGGGCAGACTATTGATATAACCGTGTCCTCTGTCGGCAGTGCCAAAAGCTTGCGCGGTGGAACCTTGCTGCAGACGTTTTTAACCGGCCTTGATGGCAATGTATATGCGATTGCTCAGGGCAGTTTAATTGTCAGCGGCCTTGGGGCTGAAGGCCTGGACGGCTCACGCATTCTGGTCAATACGCCAACGGTAGGGCGCATTCCTAATGGGGCCATGGTTGAGCGCGAAGTGATCTCTCCTTTTGGTAATGGCGACTTTATTACCTTTAATTTAAAGCGGGCTGATTTTACGACCTCAAAAAGACTGGCTGAGGTGATTAATCAGTTTATGGGGCCGGAAACGGCTTACTCTCAGGATGCCAGCTCTGTGCAAGTCAGGGCACCGCGCGACATGTCGCAACGGGTGTCGTATTTGTCTACCCTGGAAAATCTGGAGTTTGAGCCGGCCGATCATTCAGCCAAGATTATTATCAACTCCCGAACCGGTACTATCGTTATCGGTAAAGACGTCAGACTGTTTCCGGCGGCGGTTACCCATGGCGGTTTAACAGTCACCATTGCCGAGAACCCAGAGGTGGTGCAGCCAAACCCCTTTGGTGAGGGCGTGACGGCAATAGAGGAGAATTCAATTATTGATGTTACCCGGGAAAACTCGCGGATGTTTAAATTCGACCCGGGCGTGACGCTGGACGATTTGGTTCGCACCGTAAATGCGGTAGGTGCAGCACCGGGCGATTTAATGGCCATTTTAGAGGCACTAAAAGAAGCTGGCGCCATCCATGGCGAGCTGGTGGTGATCTAACATGAGCCTGACTAAAACCCAAGTGTCTTATCATGATGTCAACAGCCTGCAGAATATCAGAACTGAGGCCAAAACCGATGAAAAAGCCGGGTTACGGCAGGCTGCGGAGCAGTTCGAAGCTATTTTTATGAGTATGCTGCTAACCAGTATGCGTAAAGCCAACTCTGCATTTGAAGCCGAAGGCATGATGAATAGTCAGACCACGGAGTTTTATCGTGATATGCATGACAGTCAGTTATCTACCGATTTAGCTCAGAAAGGCGCACTGGGTCTGGCCGATTTACTGGTACAGCAGCTTGACCCAACGGCCGGAGTAAATCGTCCGGCCAAAGATGCAGACCTTAAGATGCCAGGCTCGGCCAGTTTTAATCCGCTGCCACAGCGGCCCGACGCCAGCAAGGCAGTAAACAACAGCGAAATCAGCGCCGGGGTAAGACAGGCATTGCAGGCCATTGTTCAGTCGCCAGCCGCTGCACCGTTAAATGCCAGTAACACAGCACCTGCTGAAACGGCTGCCACTTCACCGTTAAAACAAGCAGACTGGCAGATTAGCTCGCCACAGGAATTTGTCCGTAAATTATTGCCGGCGGCAAAGCAGGCAGCAAAAGCGCTGGGGCTGGACCCAATGGCAATGATTGCCCAGGCCGCACTTGAAACTGGCTGGGGTCAGCGCATGATTAAAACCGCCAAAGGTGATAACAGTTTTAATTTGTTCGGCATTAAAGCTAATAACAATTGGCAGGGCGACAGTGCGGTAGTCGATACGCTGGAATTCCGGGGTGGGGTAGCCCAGAAAGAGCAGGCAAGGTTTCGCTCGTACGGCTCGCCAGAGCAAAGCCTGCAAGACTATGCCAGCTTTATCAGTGACAACCCGCGTTATCAGCAAGCATTGCAGGTAACCGCGGAGCCTGCTGCCTATTTTAATGAATTGCAGGCAGCAGGCTACGCCACTGATCCTGAATATGCCCAAAAATTATGGCGGTATATCAAAGCCCAACTTTCAATCAGGTGCGGGCCGAGTTAAATGCCACTCAAGATTTTAATTTTGGCGCCGATGAATAGCATGTTAGCCACCCGATGTGGCAACGGAGCACCCTATGTCAGATAATTTATTACGAATTGGTACGTCAGCGGTATTAGCCAGTAATACCTTGCTTAATACTACCAGTAATAATATTGCCAATATTAATACTCCTGGTTATGTAAGGCAGCGCACGGAATTTGAATCGCAAATTCTTGGGCTGGGAGTGGGTAAAGGCACGACAGAGCGGCTGGTCAGCGAGTTCACACTGAAACAAATGCGACGGGATACGTCAAATTTCACGTACGCTGAAGCCTATGTCAGCGAGGCCAACCGGGTAGATTCGTTATTTTCCAACCCCGCGAATAGCATTGCAACGGGCATCAATGATTTGTTCCGTCAGGTACAAATTGCGAACAACGAACCCGCGACCCTGGCAAACCGGCAGTTGATCATTGGCAGTTCCCAGGCACTGCTAGATAAGTTTGATACCTTGTCCAGCCTGGTACTTGATCAGGAAAGTTTTGTTAATCAGCAGATGGAAATTTATGTTGATGAAACGAATGGTTATATAAAACAAATTGCATCCCTGAACAAAGAAATTGCCTCCTATGGTACCGGTTCCAGCAGGCCTATCCCACTGGATTTGCTGGATAAGCGCGATAAGGCAATTCTGGACCTGTCAGAGATGGTTGAGATTAATACCCTGGACGCGGCCAACGGTGAAAAACTGGTGTTTATGACAACCGGTCAGGCCATAGTCGTTGAACAGGGTAACTTTAATCTGATGGCCCTGCGTGGTGATCCGGACCCGTCCCGGCGCGAATTACAACTGGAGTTGTCAGCCCGCAGCTCAATTACCCGCGATGTCAATGTGAAAGAGGTCGGGGGTAAAATAGGTGGCTTAATTGCGTTTCGAGAGGAAGTGCTGGACCCCACCCAAAACAGGCTGGGGCAACTGGCCCTATCGATGGCTGATGCCTTTAATAGCCAGAACCGATTGGGCATGAATTTAAATGGCGAACTGGGTGGAGATATTTTCCGGTTACCTGCTGCTAACGGACTGGCTCTGAGCAGTAATACCGGCACTGCTGTGGTCAGCAGTGTTATTGAGCCTGGAAAAGGCACCCAGTTGCCGCCAAATGACTTTTTAGTAACCGTTACGGCTGCAGATGAAATAACGGTGCAAGCGCTGGATGTTAAAGGCAATGTTATTACGGGATCTGACAAAGTGATTAGCGGCCTGACATTTCCGGCAACGATTAATTCAGACGATGTGGCTTCTGACGATTTATTTGGATTACAGATTACTATTGATGGGGCACCTGCGGTTAATGATCAATTTATTCTGAAACCGCTGGCGACCGCGTCACGCACCATTAATATGGCGACAACCCGGCCAGAAGATATCGCGCTGGCATCGCCGGTACGCACTGAATTTAATGTGTCGAACTTGGGTAATGCCCAAATCGAGGGTTTAGCTGTTACGGATACGACGCCGGCGACTGCACCGGACTATGGCTTTGAGGCAAGCGCGGGTTTAGTTAATGGTCCCTGGCAAATGACCTATGTTGGCGGTGATACCTTTGAAATTGTTGATAATCTGGGTAACCCGGTGGCAACTGCTGCATTTGGTTCCGGCCAGTACCAGAACATTTTTGAGCAGGCAGGGGTAGATGTCGGCTTTGATTTCTCGGTAACCGGGGTGCCGAGTATTGGTGATACATTCAGTATCGCCTATAACGCGGGCGGTTTTAATGATAATCGCAACGGTCTGGCCATGGCGGCTCTGCAAACGGCAGATACAACCCGGTTAAATGCTCTGTCAACCAGTACCGGCGTTAATTCGGTCAGTTTTAATAAATCGTACGGTGAAATGGTCAGCTTAATCGGTGAGCGGACTAATCAAGCCAGAAATTCCGAGCAGGCGTCACAAGCTTTATTGGAACAGACCACTGCCTGGTACGAATCATTGTCGGGGGTGAGTTTGGATGAAGAAGCGGCTAATTTGGTGCGCTTTCAGCAAACTTATGCTGCGGCGTCTAAAATTATTTCCACGTCTCAAACGGTGTTTGACACCTTATTAGCCGCGGTGAGGTAATAGTATGCGTTTGTCATTTAATATGAAGTTTAATCAGGGCTTGAATGGCATTCTGGACACTAATGCCAAAATGAACCGGGCGCAAGACCAGTTAACCAAACAGACCCGTATTTTAACGCCTGCTGATGATCCGGCGGCGTCTGCAAAAGTGCTGGGACTGGATCAAAGCATTGAACAAGTAGACCAGTATCAGAATAACAGTGTGCTGTTGAAGAATAACCTGGCACTGGAGGAGACGGTATTTACTAATATGCGGCAATCGATGGATCGGGCCAGAACGTTGACCATCGCCTCTGGTAATGGTGCTTATACTGCCGAAGATCGTCAGGCTGTGGCGCAGGAAATGAAAAATATTCAGGTTGAGCTGCTGGATCTGATGAATACCCGAAATGCCGAAGGTGGTTATATTTTTGCTGGTTTTCAGGATAAAACCCAACCCTACGTTTTAAATCCGGCCTCTGGTGAATATGAGTTTCAAGGTGACGATGGCCAAAAAGCGTTGCAAATTTCTCCAACGATCGTGTTACCCGGCAATGACAGCGGAAAACTGGTATTTGATGATGTCAATGGCCGCTACAAAACAACGGCGGCGGTGATCAGTAGTGGCGGCGCTACTGCTGCTGAAATAAATATGGTGGATCAAAGCCGGTTTGACAACTTTTACAAACAAAATTATGACAGCCTGACCCCGGCAAACAATGACTTTAATGTAGTGCTTACCGCGCCGTCAAATTATGAAATTCAGCGTGATGGTGTACCGCTGGTACCGCCGGTAACCGGAACCTTTACTCCGGGCGAGGCAATTAATTTTCAGGGCCTGGCCATTACGATTGAAGGGGCTGCTGCTGTGCCGGGCCAGGTAGACTTTTCCCTGCAACCGCCAGAAAAGAAAAATATCCTGACCACCTTGGGGGAGTTTATTACTGCACTGGAAGACCCCACTATTGATATCTCCGGCTTTAACGAGGCGATCAGCGATTCACTGTCACAGATCAGTGCGTCTTCAACCAAAATAGACAGTTTTTTGTCCACTATTGGTGGCAGGGTGAATGTGTTGGACAGTGTGTTTGGCACCAATGAAGATTTAACGATTAATAACAAATCGTACCGGGCTGATCTTGCAGAAGTTGATTATGCAGCAGCGATAACCGAGATAACCAAACAGGAAATTGCACTGGAAGCTATTTCGGCAACGTTTACCAAAGTGTCTGGTGTTAGCCTGTTTGACTATATAAGATAAATTGTATCCACACGCCTGGCATTCGCCATGCAAATCAAAAATAGTGAAAATTAATTCAAGTTATCCGAATTTCCACCGATAAATAAGTATCAGGCAGATAAATCAGGAATTAAGGGCTGATTTATCACTAGTTACGGAATATCGGGAGCATTATCATGGCTTTATACGTAAACACCAACACATCTTCGTTAAATGCCCAGCGTCAGCTGTTTAATTCTGGTAATTCATTGGATACCGCTTTTAAACGCTTGTCTTCCGGTTTCCGGATTAACAGCGCTGCTGATGATGCTGCTGGCTTGCAAATCAGTAACCGCTTAACCAGCCAGATTAATGGCCTGGATCAGGCGGCCCGTAATGCGAATGACGGTATCTCTCTTGCCCAGGTAGCAGAAGGGGCGATGGATGAAATTACCAATTCATTACAACGGATCCGTACCCTGGCTATTCAATCGCAAAATGGTATTAATAGTTCCACAGACCGGGCTGCGCTTCAAAAAGAAGTTGCCCAGCTAAAACTGGAGATAAGCCGGGTCGCGTCCACCACGCAGTTTGGTGAAACGAACCTGCTAGCGGGTGGCTTCTCAGCGACTTTCCTGGTAGGGGCCAACGCCGGCCAGAATATTGATATCCGTTTATCGCGTGCAGCGGGTTATGGCACTACATCATTGGGTTTAGACGGATTATCGGTATCCTCAGTGGGAGGCGCTTCTGCTGCATTAGCGCTAATTGACGATGCGATTGGTGTCATCGATGGCACGCGGGCAGATTTAGGTGCTATTCAAAACCGTTTTCAGGCAACGATCCGCAACTTAACCAATATTTCAGAAAATGTTGCCGGCGCCCGCAGCCGGATCCGTGATACCGACTTTGCTAAAGAAACCGCAGAGTTAACCCGGACCCAGATCTTGCAGCAAACCAGTACTACTGTGCTTGCCCAGGCCAACCAGCGGCCGCAGGCAGCATTAAGTTTGCTGCAGGGCTAACCAGCACACCCCCTTATCAAAAAGCCACCGCCCGGTGGCTTTTTATTTTAAATGAGTTAAAATCAGAAATTGTATTGAAATTGCTTTTTTTTAATATTATCTAAAGTTTTTCTATTTTATTCCGATATATATATTACACGTTTTAACAGTTATCTCTGTGATAAAGGCGATTTCTGTTAGTGTTTAATTTAATATCAGGAGAGTAACCATGGCTTTATATGTCAATACTAATACATCATCATTAAATGCCCAGCGGCAGTTGTTTAACTCCGGAAATTCTCTGGATGTGGCATTCAAACGTTTATCATCAGGCTTTCGGATTAACAGCGCTGCAGATGATGCGGCGGGCCTGCAGATCTCTAACCGCTTAACCAGTCAGGTGAATGGTCTTGATCAGGCTGCGCGAAATGCCAATGATGGTATTTCCCTGGCTCAGGTTGCAGAAGGCGCAATGGATGAGATAACCAACTCATTACAACGGATCCGTACCCTGGCTATCCAGTCGCAAAATGGTATTAACAGTTCGTCAGACCGGGCGGCCCTGCAAAAAGAAGTTGACCAGCTGAAGCTTGAAATGAGCCGGGTTGCTGACACGACCCAGTTCGGCGTCACAAATCTGTTAGCTGGTGGGTTCTCTGCTTCATTTCTGGTAGGTGCTAATGCTGGCCAGAATATTGACATCAGACTCTCGCGGGCTGCCGGTTATGGTACAACATCATTGGGCTTAGCTGGACTTGATGTAAGCACCGTAGGGGGGGCGTCAGCAGCCTTGGCGTCAATCGACAGTGCTATTGGTATTATCGATGGCACCCGGGCTGACTTAGGTGCAATTCAGAACCGGTTTCAGGCTACTATTCGTAACCTGACTAACATTTCAGAAAACGTCTCAGGTGCCCGCAGCCGGATCAGGGATACCGACTTTGCTAAAGAAACGGCGGAGTTGACCCGTACTCAGATCTTGCAACAAACCAGCACCACTGTGCTGGCTCAGGCAAACCAGCGGCCACAGGCAGCATTAAGCTTACTGCAGTAAAACCGTAAGCCGGGATAGTATCCCGGCTGCTCTAGGCTTTTACAAAGGAGCAGTAATATGACACTTGTTGTGAACAGCAACCAGTCGTCTCTGGCTTCGCAACGCTTGCTCAGTAATGCTACTGCCGGTCTTTCAACCAGTTTTGAACGGCTGGCTTCCGGTCTGCGGATAAACCGGGCGGCAGACGATGCCGCCGGATTGGTAATATCCAATGTGTTAACCAGTCAGGTTAATGGTTTGGACCAGGCAGTACGAAATGCCAATGACGCGATATCATTGGTACAGGTGACAGAAGGCGGTATGGATGAAATCCAGACTTCCATTCAACGGCTGCGCGTACTGGCTATTCAGTCTGAAAACGGCATTAACAGTAATGCTGATGCTGCGGCATTACAGCAGGAATTTGATGAGTTAACCGCGGCTATTCAGAATATTGCAGACAATACGGAATTTGGTGGCATTAAGTTACTTGATGGATCGGTGTCTGCGGTCGTGTTTCAGATTGGTGCCAATGCCGGCCAGCAAATCAGTATTGACTTGGCAACCGGCTACGGCAGTGATGCCAGCGGGTTAGATATCGCCGATATTACTCTGGGTACAGATGATATTGCTGATACCCTGCAGCGGCTTGACAATGCGTTGATAACCGTCGACGGTGCCAGGACAGATCTGGGGGCCTGGCAAAATGTGCTGGAAACGACCATTCGTAACCTGAGTAATATTAGTGAAAATGTTTCAGCCTCACGCAGCAGGATCAGAGATACCGATTATGCCAGAGAGACCACTGAATTAACCCGAACTCAGATTATTCAGCAAAGTAGTACGTCAGTATTGGCGCAAGCTAATCAGCGGCCACAAGCGGCGCTAAGTGTGTTGAACTAAGGTGTAGCACAGAGTCAGTAGCAGAGTAAAAACTGGGTTTAGCCTGCGTTAACAGAGTAGGTATTGTAAAAGCCATGCTGGATTTTTTCTGCATGGCTTTTTCTTGGATAAAAATAAATAAAAAAAATTAAATTTTTTCCTAAAGTTCTTCAGCATGCTGCCGACAACCTGATTAAGCCAAGTTGCAGCTTGGCTCAGATAGCGGGATACCCGTATTTTTAATCATAGTCTGACGTAGTTATTTACCGAAGATTAAGGAGTGACTCATGGCTTTATATGTCAATACCAATACTTCGTCGCTAAATGCTCAGCGGCAGTTATTTAATTCAGGCAACAACCTTGATACAGCGTTCAAACGTTTATCTTCAGGTTTTCGGATTAACAGCGCCGCTGATGATGCGGCCGGCTTGCAGATTTCAAACCGCTTAACCAGTCAGGTTAACGGTTTGGATCAGGCCGCACGTAACGCCAACGATGGTATTTCTGTGGCGCAGGTAGCTGAAGGTGCAATGGATGAAATCACCAACTCATTACAGCGTATTCGTACTCTGGCAATTCAGTCGCAAAACGGTATCAACAGTTCAACTGACCGTGCTGCCCTGCAAAAAGAAGTCACTGCGTTAAAAGCAGAGATGAGTCGTGTTGCAACTGATACCCAGTTTGGTACTACCAACTTGTTGGACGGTAATTACAGCGCCAGCTTCCTGGTAGGTGCGAACGCCGGCCAGAATATCAATGTGTCTTTAACGGCCAGTGGCGGTTATGGCACTACGGCGCTGGGTTTGGCCTCGCTGGATATCAGCACTGTGGACGGTGCGGCCTCTGCACTGGCGTTAATCGACACTGCAATTGGTAGCATTGATGGTACCCGTGCTGATCTGGGTGCTATTCAGAACCGGTTCCAATCTACAATCCGTAACTTAACCAATATCTCTGAAAACGTATCAGGCGCCCGCAGCCGGATCCGTGATACAGATTTTGCCAAAGAAACGGCGGAACTGACCCGGCAGCAGATCCTGCAGCAAACCAGTACTACGGTATTGGCGCAGGCAAATCAGCGGCCACAGGCAGCTTTATCGTTATTGGGTTAAACTAATACGCGTAGCGGTGAAAGCCTTAATTAAAGCTTTCGCCCTGCGCGCCGATAAGGAGGCTGGGTATGAGCAGCATTAATACAATGAGTGCAACACCGGCAAAGTTTGTCCCTGTTGCTGATAGTGTCGGTAAGCCCGCCAGTGCTGAGCCGCTTAAAGTAAGTCAGGCTGAAACCGCTAAAGTCGTAACCCCGGTTATTGACGTTAGTAAAGCCGAATTGCAACAGGCGGTAGATGTCGTTAATCAGGCGGTCGCACTGGAACAGCGTTCGCTGAGTTTCTCAATTGATGATGTGTCGGGGCGTTCGGTCATTAAAGTGGTAGACTTTGCAACAGATGAACTGATAAAACAAATTCCTTCTGAGGAGTTGTTAAAAGTTGCTCAGGATATTAAACGATTACAGGAAGAAATGGGGCAATCTATTGGCCTGTTAATTGATAACAAAGTGTAGAGGTGAAATATGTCTGGTATTAATTTCCTGGGTTCAGCTTCAGGTTTGCCATTGGAAGAGCTGGTATCGACCCTGGTGAAAGTAGAGCGTGACAGTAAACTGGGACGGATCAATACCACCAAAAAGACATTGGACACTTCTTTGTCTGGCGTAGGGCAGTTAAAATCCGCCCTGTCAGCTTTTCAAGATTCAATAAAAAAACTTTCAGGCAATACGCTTAACGCCAGAACTGCCACTGTCACCCAACCAACTGACAACAAAACTTACATCGAAGCCTCTGCCTCAAACACTGCGGCAGCAGCCAATTTTGATATTAAAGTTAATCAATTAGCTTCAGGTAGTCGGCTGGAGAGTGCCGACGCCACTTTTGGGGCGGCAGACGACGTTATTTCTACCACTGATGGCACTTTGACATTTGCCGCTAACGGCAAGAGTTTTGATGTTGCTGTTACAGCCGGCATGACCCTCAATGAATTGCGTCAGCAAATTAACGCTCAGAGTGACAACTTTGGGGTTAACGCCAATATCATCAACGCCGGTGGAGCCATTGGTACCAAACTGGTGCTGACTTCTGATGAGAGTGGGGCAGGTAATGATTTAGTTATCAGCAACAATAATGCTGAGCTTGATAATATTTCGACAGTTCCCACCGGCGCCACTGCCGGGTTAACTGTCAGCCAGGCGGCACAGGACGCAATTATAGAAGTTGATGGCATTACCGCTACCAATAGCAGTAACATTTTTACTGATGTTATTCAGGATGTTACATTAACGGTCAAAGCCATTACGCCTGATGGTAATAATGCGGCGGTCAATATTGCCACTGATAATGCCTCGGCTGAAGAAAACATTCAGAATTTTATCAATAATTATAATGTGCTGGTTGATCAGGTAGCAGATTTAACCAAAAAGCGTACGCTGGGCCCTGATGGTAAAACGGTCACCGCAGAAGGTGGCGCTTTAGCAACAGATCAGATGCCTAAAAATATTATGAGTCAGTTGCGTGGCCTGCTGGGTAATGTAGTTGAAGGCGCAGACGATTCATTGTCCACTTTGTATTCGTTAGGGATCACCTTTCAGGAAGATGGTAAATTACAAATTTCCGGTAGTTCAGAATTTGGTGGTGACTCCGGCCGTGTCCGCTTTGACCGGGCCCTGAACGAAAACTTTGACGGTGTTGCTGCGTTTTTTGGCGGCGAAACAGGGTTGGCGACCAAACTGGATGGGTTTTTAAAGGAGTTTACCCAAAACGGCGGTATTATTGCCAGTAAAGAGAATTCGCTTAAAACACAAATTGATAAAAACACTAAAGATTTAGACGCAGCCAACCGATATATAGCTAGCTTCGAGCAAACACTGCGTAGTCGCTACACTGCGCTTGATGCCTTGTTAGGATCAATGCAGAATATGTCGTCTACCGTGACAGCACAGCTGTCCAGCTTGCCCGGATTTGGCACCAACAAATCGAATTAGTGGAGAGCATTATGAGTTACGGAATTAAAGCGTATAAAGCCGTTGGTATTAAAGATGATTTAGCGGTTGCTGATCCACATCGCGTTATACAGTTACTGATGTTGGGTGCCCTGGAAAATATGGCAAAAGCAAAAGGCTGTATTGAACGAAAAGACTACGCTGGCAAATCAGCATCCTTATCAAAAGCCATGACAATTATTGCTGCGTTGCAGAGTTCATTGGATATGGAGGCCGGCGATATTTCAGACAACTTGTATGCCTTGTATGATTTTATGCAAAACCATCTGATCCTGGCGAGCCGGGAAAAGAGCATTGCCAAAATAGATGACGTACTTGAATTACTGGTGACTATTAAAGGTGCCTGGGATCAGATCCCGGTGCATGCCCGTCAGGAAGGTTATGAAATGCAGGCGCAAAAACAGCAGCGGACAGCCTGATGTCTGAACTGCAACAACGAGCAGAGTCTGCGGCAACTATCCGGCTGCAGGCTGAACAGCTGGTTGATGACCCCGCCTATTCAACAGAACAACTTGGTCAGTTGCTGCAACAGTTGCAGCAGCTCCTGCAATTGCCTGCGGTTGAACCCACAGCAGATTATGCCACTTATTTACAACATAACCTTGACTGGTTACAGGCTTTAATGGCAAAAATGACGACAGAAAAAGAGGCTATTGCGACCACAATGCTGGAACTCCAGAAAGGAAAAAAAGCAAAGCGCAGTTACGGCCAGAATAATTAACCCGCCACCGGGATTTGCCATGCTTAAATTCATTAACTATCAGGTAGCTGAAGACAGTCAGCAGCACGACACCGAACAAGCCTTATCCGTATCCATCCAACAGCAATTTACCGCCAACCTGGAAGCATTTAAGCATTTTATGCCGTCGGTTGTACCTATGATTGAACAACATCAGGTGCAACAGTATTCAGTTTTTGCTACGACAGCAGCGCAGCTCAATATAGTCGATTTTGCTACCGGCCGGGTCTGGTATAGCGCACAGCCACAGCAAGAAGTGCAGCAGGAAGTAGAAGCATTTTGCGCGGCCGCACCTTATCTGATGATTGAAACCGCCAATCCGCCTGGCGAAGCGTGGTCTGATGAGTCGCTGCCGCTTAGCGCGGAAGCCGTGTTAATGTTTGGCCTGGGTTTTGGTTTTCAGCTTACCGAGCTGCTGCAAAACTGCCGGGTCAACTATTTGGTGCTGTATGAGCCGGATCTGGATATCTTGTTGTGTTCTGTGCAGAGCTTTGACTGGCAGGCGTTGTTTGAGCTTGCGGAAGCACGCGGTACCCAGCTATTCCTGCAACTGGGTAATGATGGCCATACTATCAGTGAAGATTTGGCTGAACTTCTCCCGCTACTGCAAAGTGACCGTTTGTATATTTATCGACATCGCTTTCACCCTATGCTGGATGAAGTTATTCATTCTCTTTGGCAGCACAACGGTAAGTTACGGCAATTTGCGGGTAGTAATCAGAATTTGCTGCCGTCAACCAGCTTTTATGATTATGTCGCTGAGCGTAATGCCGGGGTGCTGGGAAACTGCGATATCAGCAGCAGCAACGGCGATGAACAACGCTATCAGCGAAACCTTGACGTGCTGGCAAAGTTTTATCCTGCAGTATTCAAAGCAATCCAGCAGCATTCGTCAGATAGCTGGAAATTAGTGACTGATCATCAGCATCGTATCAATTTATGGCATCCCAGACGCAATGCCTTGTTTCACGAGAATATGGAGTTGGAAGCCGCTACGCTGGTCAACTACTTTATCCATCATCCCTATAAAGATGATGTTCTGTTAGCGCAGCAATCTTTAGGCAAGCTGAAACATTATATTCATTTCTGCCATGTCAATCAGGTACAGCCACTGATAAATGAGCAGTTGCAGGGGCAGAGTATCCTGCCAGAAGAAGTTGACTCATTAATTATTTTTGGGGTGGGGCTCGGCCGGCATATCGAGTTACTTACCGCAGAGCGGAAAATCAGAAATCTGTATATTTGCGAACCTAATCTGGATTTTTTTGCCGCCAGTTTACGGGTCACCGACTGGGCCGCAATACTGGAAAGGGCAGACCAGCAAGAGTGCAGGATTTATCTGAACCTGGGAGGTGATGGCTCAACCTATTTTTACGATCTGATGGCTCAGTTTTATCAGGTGGGTGCTTATTCCATTGCTAACACCTACATGCTGAGCTCATACTTTAATCATAATATGCAAAAATCTATCAGCGACTTACGCTCAGAATTGCGGGTCGTGCTGGCACTTGGTGAGTACTTTGATCACGCCAGATATGGCGTAGCGCATACTTATAACAGTATTGCCCAGCAACACAAGTTTTTGAAAGAAGACCGGCGTTGTTACCGAGATTTACCACTGATGGAGATACCGGTATTTATTGTTGGCAATGGTCCAAGCCTCGATGACTGTATCGAATACCTGAAAGAATATCGCGATCAGGTTATTCTGATCAGCTGCGGTACCGCCTTGTCATCGTTGTATAAACAAGGTATTAAGCCTGATTTCCATGCTGAAATTGAGCAAAATCGTTCAACCTACAATTGGATAACTCAGGTAGACGACCCTGCTTATTTAAAGGACATCTGGTTAATGAGCGTCAACGGCATTCATCCTGATACCGCGACGTTGTTCAAAGACGTTGTTGCTTTGCTTTAAAGATGGCGAGTCGTCAACCTTTCTGTTCCACAACGGTTTACAGAAAAAAGGGGTTCAGATTGCGTCACTAAGTTATGCCTATCCTACGGTGACCAATCTTGTAATGAATTTTATGCTTCGTTTGGGTAGCAAAGCCCTTTACCTGTTTGGCGTTGACCTTGGCTTTATTGACGTTCGTAACCACCACTCCCAATCCTCTGCCTATTACCGGGCTGATGGCAGCGAAGTGTATAATTATCAGAAGGCTCACGGCGGGGGTATTCCCGCCAAAGGTAACTTTATACCCATGGTGTTTACCAAACGTGAGTTTGAAGTTTCCCGCAAGCTACTTGAGCAAGCGATTGAAAAAGCGGGCCGCAAACTGGAAATTTACAACTGCAGCAATGGGGTCTATATCAGCGGTGCGATGCCGTTACAGCCGGCTAATATTTTACTGGAAAAGCATAGGATAAATAAATATGACGCGATTTCAGAGTTAGTGGACACGGCGTTCTACACACCGCAACCAGACTACGCCGAGGATATTTTTAATAGCCTGGATATAGAACGGTTTGAGCAAACGATCCAACAGTGGCTTGCTTTGTTTGACACAGAAATCACTGACAGCAAAACGGCCCGGCAATTTGTAGAGGAGCAGTGGCTGTTATTGCGTTCAACCGTCAAAGTTCCTGCAGACCCGACTTTTTGCTTATTGTACGGCAGCACCAACTATTTTGGCGGGGTGCTGACCAAATTAGCATCCTGTATCAGTACTGACGCGCCCGCTATCCTGGAAACTTTTAACCAGGTTCGGGATATTTGGCGGGATTATCTAATTACAGCAAAAAATGAATTTATCGCTCAGCCACTTAAGTTTGATGATGTTAACGTTGGGCACTTGTTCCAGTCCAAAACTACCGGCTGACCTGAGATTTATATGGATAAAAATGAGCAAGGTTTACACTGATACTGTTGAGGCAATTGATAACTGGCTGCTACCCCTTAGTGCTAACTTTGCCAAAAGCACAATAATAGCGATTTTTGGCGCAGGGCCTTATGCCAGGCATCTGGTCGCACGTTTAAAAATGCAGGGTTTTAGCCGGCTATACTTTTTGCTGTCGCAGCCACGTACTTCGCAATTAGATGGTTATCCGGTGATTTCGAGCTCACAATTATCTGCTTATGGTATTGAGGTTATTCTGGCGGGTTCAATGGCTGAACCCGTTGCCCAGCAACAAGCATTAAACTCTATGGGGATTACCGTACCTTTTTATTATCTGGAAGGCGGCCATTTGCTATGTTCTGAACCAAGGTCTAATCCTTGCAACGCAGCACAATTGTCAGCATTGAAAGATAAACACAAAGGGCAGACTTTTTTTATTATTGGTAATGGCCCTAGTCTGAATCAGACTCCTCCTGAGCATATTCAGAATGCGATTTGTATGGCCGGCAATGGCATATTATTGCGGCCGAATTTTATACCGGATTATTATTTTTTGCTGGAGGAGAGAGCGCTCAATCACTGGCAAGAACGTATCCGGGCACTCAACGTACCTAAAATGTTGGCTTCTCATTTGCATTTTCAGCATGGCGATGCAGACAACCTGACATATTTTCCGGCCTGTTTCCAGTCAGACAGCGATACGGTCGACCCATATCAGTATGGTATTCCATCTGGCGGTACTATTATCAGTTCGATGATGTATTTTGCGGTTTATATGGGGGCCAAGCAGGTTGTTATTATTGGGGTTGATAATAATTATCGCGGCGCGCAACAGCAAACTCATTTTGCGCCGGGCTACTATACTGAGCAGCGACAGCCTATGGCAGAAGAAAAAGCGTTAATTCTGGCTGAGCGACAAAAACAAGGTATTTTACGGGCAGCACGGATGGCCGAGGTCAATAATGTTGCTGTCTATGATGCGACGCCTGTGCAAAATAACCTCGGGATCAACAAGATTGATTTCAGTCAGTTTAGTGTCGCCCATTAAACAATCAATTTGCTAAGGCATCAGTGATGATTAAAGTGCTACATGTCGCTTCTTTTATTGGCAATATCGGTGATAACGCCAGCCACCTTGGGTTGTATGGCTTGTTAAAGCGTCTTTTGCCTTTGCACCAAATCACTCAGCTGGAGATGCGCAAGTTCTATCAGCAATACTCAAAACCTGACAAGCTTTATTTTAATCAACGCTTTATTGAGATGGCTAACAGCTACGATCTGGTGATTATCGGTGGGGGTGGATTCTTAGATTACTGGCACAAAAACAGTCAGTCTGGCACCACTCTCGATATCGATCCTGATCTGCTGCAGTATATTAAGACACCCACTTTAATAAGCAGTATGGGCGCAATGGCGCTGCAACAGGTACCTGAAGGGAACATCGCTAAAGCGCGCAGATTTTTTACAGCATTGCAGGCCAATCCGAATATCAGAGTGGCGGTTCGAAATGATGGTTCGGTGAATTCTATTCAGCGTGATATAGGGCCAGAGTATCTTGAGGGGCATAACAGAGATTCTGGACCATGGCTTTTTCTATCAGCCAACTGAGCATACCGGGTTACCGCTTGGGCCCTATGTCGCCTTAAATATCACAGAAGATCAGCTGGGGATGCAGCGGGCAAGCACTGAGCCGCTGGATGCTGAGCAGTATTATTCTGAGCTTAGACGGACATTAGTTCATATTGTCGAGCGCCACCAACTTAGCATATTGTTAGTGCCACATATCTACAGTGATTTGCGCGCCATCAACCAATTGCTGGCCAGATTGGATGACTGGTTTGTCAGACAACACATCACTATCGCACCATGTATTCAGGGCGATAATGGCGCAGATTATTTATTTAATCTCTACCGGCTGAGTAGTTTGGTTATCGGTATGCGCTTTCATACTAATGTCTGTTCGTTGGCTATGGAGTTAAAGGTTATTGGCCTGGTAGCGTTAGACAGGATAAATTATTTATATAACAGCTTGGGTATAACGGATAGCTGTGTCTCGGTGACCGGTGCGTTTTCACAGCAGTTAAACAAGACCATTGATACTAAGCTCAAGCAAGCTGAAGCTGGTACCTTAACTGAACTTGAGAACAGAAAGGTCCAAACTGCGACGTATTACCAGGGGGTCCTGTCACAGTTTGGCTTAACAACTCTCAAATAAACTTCAGAACTTCGCGGCTTCAAGTTTGGCTAATGCCAGCCAGAATCCTTCCCCATCGTTTTTATGGCCTTGCCATATTTCCGGAATGAAGGTAGCTGTCGGCGCACAACGCTTTAGCTCAGCCGCCAAATCTGCAAAATCTATTTCACCTTCACCGATTTGTAAACCTTCGCCATCAACGCCATCGGCATCGACAATATGTAAGTGGGCAGTGTAGGGGCCTACTTTAGCAACAAACTCGCTAAAAGATGCTTTCTTTAAATTACACGCCAGTTTGGAGTGAGATATGTCCAGACATATCCGCATATCATTTTGTTGGCAAAAAGTGACAACATCATCGGCGTCCATAAACAAATTATGAAAACGCTGACCGCCAAAGTGCCATGGATAGGGAGGCATGGTCTGGGGAATAATCTCCACCCCGGTTGTGTCTAACTGCTGAATGGCGTCGGCAATCAGTCGATATTTTCCGGCCCGTTCATGTTCAGGCATAAAACTGTCCATGGTAAAACCGCCGGCATTAATAATAATCTGTGGTATGGTCGCTTTATGAAAATACGACTTCAGCTGTCGTGTCCTGTCGACAACCCGTTGTAGTTCACTGATAGAACGTTGCCTATACGCAGCATCTGCCGAACATAGATCCATAATATGGTCGCCGGCGAACAGCTCCGGGCTGTGGACCACAAAGTCCATGGCGTAACCGGCCTCGGCCAGAAACTTGGCCGGGTCCAGCTCAAGATCTTTATAGCTGAAATGAAATTCGAGCAGGTCAAAATTAGATTTGGCATGCATGGCTGCGAAATCGTGGTAACGCACCGGAATCCCAAAGGGACGTGTCAAACTTATAAGCTCTGGCTTTCACCGCGTCTGAAGTTAAGATCGGATGGGTAAAAGAAGTCACCTTCTGCTATATCACGATTTGCCACTTTGCCAACCAGTTCATGTTTTTTGTACGGCGGTAAACCTTTCCCCGGGCTGCGGCTGCTGATCACATCCGCATCAATCCGCTCACCTGTTTTAATGGCTTTACTCGCGACAAGGCTTTTGGCAAGTACTTCCCGGTTCATCATTTCACCCTGAGTTACTTTGCGGATGTCGGCAGTTCCTAATGCTTGCTCAGTTTCCCGAATTCCCTGGACCATTTGGGCAAACTCAGCTGGCAATAAACTTACCCGGTGATCGTTGCCTTCCATGTTTCTATCCAGAGTAAAGTGTTTTTCAATTACCCTGGCACCAAGTGATACAGCCGAAATGGCCACGGAAATACCTCTCTCATGGCCAGAATAACCAACAAAGCCGTCGGTAACCAATTCTTTTAAGCGATGCAGATAGCGCAGGTTAACGTCTTTAAACGGGGCCGGGTAAGTCGAATTGCAATGCAGCAGTACAAACTGAGCGCCTTTGCGCTTAAACAGCGCGATAGCATCTTTTATCTCTGACTCGGATGACATGCCGGTAGAGCACAACAGGGGTTTGCCGGTTTTAGCCAGCTTTTCCAGTAACTCATGATTGGTTAAGTCAGCTGATGCAACTTTATAAGCCGGCATGCCATAACGCTCTAATGCGTCCAGGCTGGCTGCGTCCCAGGGCGTGCACAGCGGGGTAATGCCCTTGGTTTTGCAATAGTCAAATACCTTGAACATTTCAGCGGTTGAGAGCTGAAAGCGTGCCAGTAAATCAAGGGTATACTCAGCGCCCAGATCTTCACCATCGTTTCCCGCAGCGGCCTTTGCGGTACATGCTGTCCATATCTGCGAAGCTGAAATTTGGCGCAATCAGCTCCGGCGTGAACGGCCTCGTCAACCAAGTCGACAGGCCAGCTCGATATCACCGTTATGGTTGTTGCCGATTTCGGCGATGATATATACAGGGTTGTCATTATCTATAATCGCGCTGCCAATCTGAATGGGTTGCTGTTTAAAGCTGGCGACAGCGACCAGACGTTGTTGCCGGTCGATAAGGGGGATGTACTCAATTTTATTGGAGAACATCGCTTCAATTTCTTCGCGCGGCGCATCTTCAGTAATGATATATAAAGCTCTTATTCAGCGCATCGGCAACTGGCCGGGTAATATCCAGTTCAGCGCTGCTAAGCAGCCAGCGACGCAGGTCGCCATCGGTAATGACACCTTCAAGCACGCCATTGGCAGCGACCGCAAAAACAATCCGGGTTTTGTTTGTGCTGATTTTACGAAGGGCATGGCTAATCTCATCGTCGGTAAATACCACATAACGTGCGACGTTACGCTCAATAATCATAGTCCGCTCTCCTGCATTAACACCGATACAATACGCAAGTCTGTTAATGAATCAATTTCCCACGATTCTTGTTCCTGCATGCAAAACATGGCAATTTTTCCACCCAGCCGGTTTTTGTATTGTTGCAAAATGGTCGCTTTAGTCAGGTAAATGGAACCGTTTTCCCGATATTGCTTATCTTGTTGCTTGATATCCTGCCGGCGTGGGCGGTGTAAATAGTCATACAAAGCATGGGGCTCTGAAGGGTTTTTCCAGAAGAACGCATGGCTCTCGCATACCGAAACCAGCGAGTCGGCCTGTAACTTTTCAAACAAATTAATGGCCTGGTTTAAACTGTCTGGCAAGCGTAATGGCGAAGTCGGCTGCAATAATACGATAACTTCATCCTTGTCTCCGCTAAGCCAGTGCTGCTGAGCATGTAACATCACGGCTTCAGTAGAAGTGGTATCTTCTGCCAGTTCAGCAGGCCGCAGGCCGGGTATTTCAGCACCTGCTGTTTGCGCTATCTCTGCTATTTGCGCAGAATCAGTAGAGACGATAACTCTGCTGATTAGCTCCGATGCCAGAGCTTGCTGAATACTCCAGCTGATCAGGGGGAGGCCGTGAACCGAACGGATATTTTTGTCTGGTATTCCTTTGGAACCACCGCGGGCAGGTATTAAAGCCGTATATTTCATCACTGAGGTATCCGTTTTGCTATAGCGACTAATGTATCTGTCTGATCACGTGCCGCAAGGTAATGTTCATAAGCCTGGTGTAACGCAATACTGCTGGCATCGTGTGACGTGGCATTAACGCCAGTAGGTTTATGCTGTAAACACCACTGCAGATGGTTCCACACCGGGTACCGTTGTACGGCGCTGATATGCTGGATTTGCCAGCCAGCTTGTTGAAGCACAAAGCTCAGTGTTTGCCGGGTGTGTAACACCAGATGTTCAGACCAAAAGGTAAAGTCCTGAAAGGCCTTGGGGCCATGACAAATCAGCCAGTCTCTGGCATGCGGCACTTCGACGATCAAAGTTGACTGGCTGGCACTCGCGGCATTGAGTTGCGTAAGGATAGCGAGCGGGTCAGTTAAATGCTCCATCACATGAAACAAACTAATAACGTCTGGTACAAATTCATTAATGTCATTCAAATCCTTAGTGACCCTGAAACCATCATTAAGCAGCAGCTCGCGGTTAGCTTTATTAAGCTCTATAGCCAGATGGTTACTGCTAACAGCACTGTCACGGCGTAACTGATAGCCTGGGCCGCAACCAAAATCTAACCAACGTTTGCCAGCGATATAAGGTTGCAGGAGCTGACTACGTCGTGCAGTATCCAGTAAATCCATATCATTTCTGGGTGCTGCCGAAGATGGCACCGCTTTATCGGAATAATACTCAGCTGATTTTCCGCCAAATTCAGGATCCAGAAATATCACGCCAGACTGACTATCAGTATAAACTGCGGTATTATCATCCCGGCAGCGATCGGCAAGTTTACGGCTGTGTTCCGGGGTAATAAAACCCGCTTGTTCTAACATGGTTAGCGCTGGTAGTTTGGCCATAATATTAACTCTTTTCAAATTTGGGCGGGGTAGATACTGCCGCCAGACCTTGCCAATATTAAGCTGTACTTCCGGCATCGACAGTAAGCACAGTACCGGTTACCGCCGCTAGCCTGTTCACTCAGCAAATACAGCACGGCTGCCTGCGGCATCATCCGGTGTTGCCAGCCGGCCGAGCGGGCTGCGTCGTTTAATACTCTCAAGCTTATCGCCCTGTAAGCTCTGGGTCATGTCGGTTTGCATATAGCCTGGCGCCACACAGTTTACCGTGATGCCGGCTTTACCCACTTCCCGCGCCAGCGACTTACTAAAACCTTCCAACGCCGCTTTACTGGCCGCATATACGCTTAAGCCATTGAAGCCGGTGCGGGCAATAATTGACGAAATATTGACGATGCGGCCGGTCTGATTCAGCAACATCGGCCTGAGCAGGTATTTACTTAGCAAGATTGGTGCCTGCACGTTAACATTCAGCAAACTGCTGATTTCACTGTTATGCATGGTGGCCAGTACCCCGTCGTAGCCGACGGCCGCATTGTTGACTAGCGCGTACGGTCGGCCAACCGTTTTCACAATGCGACTGCACAGCGTCGGTATCCCGGCCAGCTCAGCCAGATCGGCCGCCATAAAATGCAACTCAGCGTGCTGTTGTTGCAACTGTTGTAACTCCTGACTATGGCTTCTGGCCAGCGCCAGCACGGTATAACCAGCGTGCAATAGCTGGCGGCAAATGGCCAGGCCTAAACCGCGGCTGGCACCACTGACTACGACTAATTTCGTCATACTAAGGTCCTTGCTTGTTTACCACTGCCGGCAAGAGGCAAAGCGGCGACCAGTTGAAATTTAATAGGTATCTGGTGGCGTTGCAGCTGCCGCTGACAGTGTTGAGTCACCCTGGCAACCAGCTCAGTGATATCAGTATCCTGGGTTGCAACCAATTGCGCCATTACCAGCTGGCCCAGAATGCTGCTGCTTTTGGCGTATACCCGACACGCTGCCACGCCCGGCACTTGCAGCACAACCTGTTCCACCTGCTCGGGGTGGACTTTGTTGCCACCCACATTGATGACCCCGCTGGCCCGCCCGAGAAACAAAACACGATCCGCAGTCAGTTCTACTAAATCCTCGGTATTCAGAAAACCATCCGCATCTACTCTGTTTGCCAGTTCAGGCGCAAATGTTGCTGGCCCTTTCAGCCATAAGTGCTGTTGCTGATCAACCTTAAGCTGCAAATCATAATAGCCCTGGTCAGGTAGCGCCTCGGGAAGCCGGCCTGGCCATCGCTTACTGCAAACGCCACGCCTGCTTCGGTAGAGGCATAGATATGGCGCAGTTGTGCCTGCGGAAACAGCTGCTTCAGCCGGTTTAATAATGGTTGATCAACAATTTCACCACCCAGGGTCAGCTGTTGTAAATGTAATGCAGTAACCTTGCTGCTAAACAAAAATTGCCGCCATAACGAGGGGGTCGCAGACAGCGCCGTCACGCCGGCCTGCACCAGCATATCAAGCCGCTGTTCAATATCGCCGTCGCTGGCGTCAATAAGGCAGGCGCCCGATAACAAGCTTTGCAGCACAACCTGCAAACCGGCAAACCGAAAGGGTTGATACACCAGTCCCCAGCAAAGTTGGCTGCTGGAAGCTTTTGTGTTGACCGTTTTGGTAAGTTGCGCCAGGCTGTGTCCTATCCATTTGGGGGTGCCGGTGGTACCCGACGTCGCCAGATACCAACGGCTGTCGACAGCAGACTGTTTCGCGGCAGCGGGGCGGGTTGAGCGGCTTTGCTCAGCAGGCAGTTCTATTTGCTGATCTGGCAATAAATATAAGGCGGCACAAACACCATCATAGGCCAGCAGGCCAACAATGAAATCGGTAAATTGATGATAGGGTAAGGTGACATTGTACCGTTGCTGCTGACTGATTTGCTGGCGCTTTAACTGTGCGGCTGTAGTTAATTGCTGATAGCTAATCTTGATAACAGAGCCGTCAGCAGGATCGCAATACTGCAACGCTATAGCCGCGCCAGGGTGTTGTTGAATGAGTTCCAGCAAACAAGCGGCCATTTAGCCTCCTGCGAGCTTTGCCTGATACTGCTGGTAAATCCCGACAAAATCAGCAAAAGTACGTGGATAAACCGCAATTTCCATTTCGCTGAAGGGATCAAAACCCAGTTCTTCATCCAGCTGAGCAACCAGCATGGCAAGCCCAGCGAGTCGAGGCCACTTTGTAATAGCACCGTGTCGTCGGTAACGGGCTCCGTAAGCTGACAATTTGCCAGTTGCGCCACCTGCTGCAGGCACCGTCTGATTTGTTGATGTAAATCTGTTTCGGTCATTAATTAATCCTGAAAGTGAATAAACTCGGCGGCGGCAGCGATTTGCCTGGGCAATTTTGCCAGAATATGGCTGCGCTGAGCCCGCCAGTCTGCAGTGTTATACTGAAATACTTTAACGCAATGGCCGGTATGCTGTGGATCTGAGCTTGCTGGTTTATCTGCACAGTGTCGATAACCAAACAGGCGGTGCATGTTTAACACGCTTTGATTAAACGATAGCACCTCGGCGTGTAAAAAACTGATGTCTGGCTGGGCGGCGGCATAATCGAGCGCGGCAATTTCCAGTAATAAACCGCTGCCCGGCCAGACATCAGTCTCACCCAGATAGCAACCCCACTCCAGACCGGACGCAGCGACAGGATCAAAATAAAGTGCGCCAATGGGCCGTTGATTCTGGCGGAAAATATAAAAGACTTTGTCAGAATGCGGCAGCTGATTAAACCAGGCCAGATGCTCCTGCCAGCTTATTTCGTTGCTGTTATGCATATTCTGGCGAATACTGGCCTGATTACGCCAGTGCCACAGTTGGGTAAGGTCTGTTTCCTGTAACAAGGTAAAGTGACTGCGCGGATACACTTTATTGCTCAAATTAGGGCTCATAGTGCCAGCCTGATTTCACGTTCAACCATAAAAGCTTCTGCAGCGGTTAAACCTACAGTACTGCCACGCCATTGCTGTCGCAGGCTAATAGCCTGCAATGAACGGCTATGGGGCCAGGGTCTGAGCTCTGCCGTATAGCACCGCAAGGCATCATTAACTTGGGGTAAAACTGAACTTATATCAATATAACATTGGGGACGGAATGGCGCCTGCTGCTGTGCGGCCCACTCGGTACTGCTGGGGACCTCAAAGCAGTATATGCTCTGCACGCTCTGGCTTGGCTGCGGCCGGCAGGCAGTCAGTACCGCCTGATAGGTCAGGCGGTGGTCAATATTTAAATCGCCACCAAAATGGGTATAAATAAGCTCTGGGTGCAGTGGCTGCAGGGCCTTTTCCAGCGCCTGGACGATTTTTAATAACGGCACGCTATCCATAGCGTTGTCGGCAAAATCCAGAAACTGTACTGACTGCACTTCCAGTATGCTGGCTGCGGCCTGTGCGGCTTGCCTGCGGGCCGACAGTCCGGCTTGCTGGCCGGCTCTGGATGTTTCACCATCGGCCATAAAAATCAGATGCACCTGATCGCCCGCTGCGCTATGTAAGGCAATTGTACCGGCACAGCCCAGCACTTCATCGTCAGGGTGCGCTGCTACTACTACGACTGTTTTCACGGCTTTTCTCCATCTGTATCTGTGACCGGCACGAACCTGACCTTGGCTGTCAACTGACCGTCACTGTCAGTTTCTGCCGCAGTAAACTCCAGCCGCCAACCGGCAACATTAATATAAGCAGGCGGATAACCTTCACCGTCCAACATCCGGATGAAATCATACAGTTGGGCAGCGCTTGCTGTATCAGGCAGTTGGCTCTGGGCCGGTATACGCCGGTCAAAATAGGTGACTTCACCCTGTTGCGACCGGGGCGTCAATTGCTGGTTAATAATCTGACTAATCAGCTGGTAAACCAGCGGCGCAGCGCGTTGGAAAATGTCTGTTGCCGTGCCGGCCAGTGATAAGGATAGTTTGCCAAAAATCGGGCCTGCATCCAGTTGCTCTGTCATTTGTAGTGCGGTCAGTTTAGTGGCGGTCAAACCCCGCAAAATAAGATTTTGTAACGGACTGCCGCCTCTGCCAAAGGGCAGATCTGTCATATGAAAGCATACGCAACAGTAGCGACGGGTAATGTCAGTAGGGACTTTCCAGTTCCAGTGCGGGAAAAAAATATAAGCGGGCTGTAACTCAGCTAAATAGGCAGTGGTTAGTTGATCCCGGCTGGTAATCAGCTGCCAGTTACCAGGTAAGTTAGCGGTATATTTTTGAAAAGCTTCTATATTCCAGCTTTTCACTGTTGCGACCAGGTACGTTGTCACGCTACACATTGCCTTTCGTTAAATGATCCCAACTTAAAGGCGTGCCTTTTGTCAGCGGCTGACTGGCGGGCCTGCCTAAAAACAGCGGCAGATATTTGGGCGCCAGGCCATATCCCGGGCGCACTGAGCGCAGGTTTGTTTCGGTAAATACGTCTCCTTGCTGTATATCTTCAGCAATATACAAGGAGCGGCGGTACTTGCGTGACGCCTGCTCGCTTGAGGTACCGCCATAAGTGACTTTACCCAATGCCACTGCAGCGCGTTTGCACTCTTGTACCAGCGCACTAAACTCGGCCGGTTCCAGCGAAAACTCGGCATCAACGCCACCCTCGCTGCGGTCGAGGACAAAGTGCTTTTCAATAACGGTCGCCCCCAGCACAACACTGGCTACCGCCACACCGATACCGGCAGTGTGATCAGATAAACCTACCTGACAACCAAACAGCGCAGCTAAATGCGGGATGGTAGCCAGGTTTGCATCAACAGGATCAGCAGGGTAGTGGCTGGTGCACTTTAATAAGATAAGCTCATTGCAGCCATTGTCGCGCAGCACCTCTACTGACTCGGCCAGTTCGGTTTGGGTGGCCATACCGGTTGACATAATTACCGGCTTACCGGTTTTTGCCACCGCTGCCAGCAGCGCATGGTCACTGTTTTCAAAAGAGGCAATTTTGTAACATGGGACGTTAAGCTGTTCGAGATAATTGACGGCCATAAGATCAAAAGGCGTGCTGAAAGCCAGCATGCCATGGTGCTGCGCCCGCTCAAAAATCGCTTGGTGCCAGTCCCACGGGGTCATCGCCAGTTGATAAAGCTGATACAGTGACTGACCCTGCCACAGATTGCCTGGATCATTAATTACAAAATCACCGTGCCGGATATCGAGAGTCATGCTATCAGCGGTATAAGTCTGGATTTTAATCGCGTCTGCCCCACAGGCCGCGGCTGCATCGACCATCGCCAGTGCTTTGTCCAGTGACTGATCATGATTGCCTGATAATTCGGCAATAATAAAAGGCGGTTGCCCGGGGCCAATACGTCTGTTCCCAAGCAAAAAATCTGACATAGTTAACCTCTTACCAATGTGTTGATTGCACTGACAACCGCTTGTGTACCGGCTGTGGCGGGCACTAATGTTGCGGCCTGCTTACTAATCCTCGTTAACAGCGTGGGTTGAGTCAGGTAATAGCGCAATTGCTCTGCAAAGTAACTGGCTGACACCTCAGCAGCCTGACCCAACCACACGCAAGCGCCAAGCTTGGCTAAATAGGCTGTGGTCGCCTGCTGGTTTTCCGCCACAGTCACTACCAATGCTGGCAGGGCACATTTGCATCTTTCCCAGTGGCTGGCACCGCCGGCACCAAGCATGAGTCGCGCCTGGTACATCAAACGGGCCATATAGTCGCACTGAACATGTAAAGACACCCCGGGTAGCGCTGCACAGCGTTGTTTCAACTCTGAGCGCAATGGATGTGTTGCCCCGATAACAATATCGGCAGTCAATCCGGGAAACTTTAGCTCGCTGATAGCATCCACTGCCATTTTAGTCAGATTGAAGGGATCAGCACCACCAAAAAAAACTAATAACCGATTGTTGCGCTGCCGGTAGTCGGTGCTTTGTGCCTGACAGAACTCCGGGCGCAGCAGCACGTAGCTCGGGCCCAGCAATTGTTTACAATGTTGAGGTACTAGTTGTGTGTAGCGTGATTCAGCGTCTGGCAACAAGTTCTGGTCTAATACCAAATCACAGTCATGCGACCGGTCGGCAAGGTCATCTATCACCATTACCTTATGGCAGCGTTGGCGCAGCTGCAGGCAATAATGTGCAGCCAGCGAGTAATGATCAACAATCAGTAACTGATAATCTTCTGTAAGTGCAGCCAGTGATTGAATCGCATCACTGGTTTCGGTCAGGGTGGACTCTGCGCTAAGCAGGCTGACGCTATAACCCCGTTGCGCAATTAATGCGCCCAGGTGGCCTGGCTCGGCCCGACACAAAAAATGAATATCAGCACGTTGCGCCAGGCTATCGGCTAATGCGTCCGCCAGTGTCAGGCAGCGCATCACATGGCCAGAGCCGATTACGTCAGAAGCGTCGCAGCGAAAAGCGATATTCACTGCTGCTGTTCCTGCTGCAGCAATTTATACAGGAGTTCAGCTCGATGCCAGTCTTCAGGGGTGTCGATGTCCTGTACCAGATGATCCGGTAACACCCACATTCTGCTGTTCTCGCCAAACACCGATTTATTACCAAGCCATGCGTCAGTTCGTCCCCAGTAAAACTGGCCGGCATCGTGAAAGGTGGCGGGCAAATCCTGGGAACGCTTGCCAATACTGTTCTTGTCAAATGGTGCAATGCCATTGACGGTTTGCAGCAAAGCGCGTTGAATCGGGAAGGAGAAACGTGCGGCCGAAAACACATAATTAAGGTCAGGTGTACTATTTAGTTGCTGCCAGGCTTGCAGCAACAAAGTCGCACTGAGTAGCGGAGTAGTGGCATAAAGACAGCAACAATGGCTTATCGCACAACCCTGTTGCAGCAACTGTTGCAGCTCGTAACGAATCACGGCACTGGTACCAGTATAATCGTCGGCCAGTGCTGCCGGCCGGGTTGCAGCTACTTCAGCGCCAAACTGACGGGCGACGTCAGCAATTTCGGTATCATCTGTTGATACCAGCACCCGCTCAAAGCAGCCGCTTTCAAGTGCGGTCTGAATGGGGTAAGCCAGCATCGGCTGGCCACAAAAGTCTTTAATATTTTTGCGCGGGATACGTTTACTGCCGCCCCTGGCCGGAATTATAGCTACTCTCATGCCAGTAACTCTGTCAGCGTATCAGCAATATATTGTTGTTGCTCACCGCTTAGTTCCGGAAACATCGGCAGGCTTAAAATTCGCTCATAAAAGTCTTCCGCCTGAGGGAAGTCGCCCCAGTCAAACCCCAGTTGCTGATAATATGGCTGGGTATGAATTGGAATGTAATGCACATTGACACCAATACCGGCAGCACGCAGGCCATCAAATACCGCTTTGCGCTTTGTTTTATCGTCCAGTTGGATAATATATAAATGCCAGGCGCTGATATTAAAGGCCTCCGGTTTCGGCAACCTAACAGGCAGTGCGGACAGCAACCGCTGGTAGTGAGCTGCCAGCAGCTGACGCTTTTGGATGATAGGCAACAGCCGCTGGCTCTGGCTTAAGCCCAATGCGGCTTGTAAGTCAGTCATCCGGTAATTTAAACCAAGCTGCAACTGCTGATAATACCAGGCGCCATGACTGGGCTCGGTCATTTGCTGCTCGTCGCGGCTAATGCCATGGCTTCTGAGCAAGCGCATTTTATCAGCAAGCAGGCTATCGTTGGTCAGTGCCGCACCACCTTCAGCGGTGGTAATAATTTTTACCGGATGAAAACTAAATACTGTGATATCACTGTAGCGACAACAGCCAACCGGTTCATCCTGGTAACTTGCCCCGACCGCGTGTGATGCATCTTCAATGACCCTGAAACCAAACTCTGTTGCCAGATAATGTATTTGTTGCATATCGCAGCTGGCCCCGGCTAAATGCACCGGTATCACGACTTGGGGAAGGGTATCATTGCTGCGAGCCTGCTCCAGTTTATGTCGTAGCTGGTCAATAGCCATATTACCGGTGTCAGGCTCTACATCAACAAAGTCAACGGTGGCACCACAATAGCGGGCACAGTTAGCTGAGGCAACAAAGCTAACGGGCGAGGTCCATACCCGGCTGCCCGGGCCAACGCCCAGTGCCAGACAGCCAATATGTAATGCCGAGGTCGCACTGTTTACAGCCACTGCCTGTGTTGCTGTGGTCAGTTCACACAACCGCTGCTCAAAGGCCGGCACGGCCGGGCCCTGAGTTAAAAAGTCGCTTTGCAGTACATCGATAACCGCATCAATATCCTGCTGACTGATATGCTGACGGCCGTAGGGGATCATTTAAGCATAATCCTGGTTAAACTGACGGATGGTGTTGATATCCATAAAATCAGGATTAGTATCAGACACATATTCAAAGTTTACCGCAACGGCCTGGCCTTTTTCCCCTAAGGCATTACCGCTAAAGTCATTACTGCGGTTAAAAACTTAATTGCCGGCGCAATCACGTAGTGATCGGCAAATTCAAAAGTATGATACGACATATCGCCGGGGCACATCATTTCATGCAACTTTTCACCGGGGCGAATGCCGACAATTTTTACGGGTAAGTCGGGCGCCATCGCTTGCGCTAAATCGACAATCCGGATTGATGGGATTTTAGGGACGAATATTTCACCGCCCAGCATCCGTTCAAAGTTTTTTAGTACAAAATCAACACCTTGCTGCAAGCTAATCCAGAATCGGGTCATTTCGGCATGGGTAACCGGCAGGTGGTCATGGCCTTTGTCAATAAGTTGCTGGAAGAATGGTACAACTGAGCCGCGGGACCCAACGACATTGCCATAGCGGACTACTGAAAAGCGTGGCCGGGTGCCGCCGGAGATGTTATTGGCGGCAACAAACAATTTGTCGGAGGCCAGTTTAGTGGCACCGTACAAGTTAACCGGATTGGCGGCTTTATCGGTGGATAAGGCAATCACCTTTTCCACGTTATTATCCAGCGCGGCATTAATAACGTTCTCAGCGCCATTGATATTGGTACGAATGCATTCCATCGGATTATATTCTGCGGCAGGCACCTGCTTTAACGCAGCGGCGTGAATCACATAATCGACACCATGCATGGCGCGGCTCATTCGCTGGGCGTCACGCACATCACCAATAAAGTATCGCATGCAGCTGTGGTCAAACTTCTGCTGCATTTCATATTGTTTTAATTCATCACGTGAATAGATGATTATTTTTTTTGGCTTGTAGCGCGCAAGCAGTGTCTCGGTATATTTATGACCAAAAGAACCGGTGCCACCGGTTATTAATATGGTTTTTCCATCAAACATAGCGCGCCCTCAACAAATTTTCTGGCATAGTAGCTGTCGTTGTGACTTTAGCACAAAGCCACAAGCCTAATCTCTAAAAAGCTGGTAGCGTATTTTTACATTACTTTTAGCATAAAGCATAAAGCATGCCTAAACTTAGATTTTTAGTGTTTTTATAATGTTAGGCTAACTTTAGCGCCGTTGTAACCCGCCCGCCAGTTAATTGGTAACTTTACCTCGGATCGACTAAACTATAACCAATTTCTTCGCACAGGTAGTATTGCTATGAAACTGAATAACCCTACCGGTTTAAACAACCTGAATCAGGCACAGTTGCAACAGGAAAGTCTGCTGAAAAAGCTGGCCACAGCACGGCGGATTAACAGTGCTGCGGACGATGCGGCCGGCTTGCAAATTGCCAACCAGCTGAGCAGCAGTATTAATGGTAACGCGCAGGGCGAGCGTAACGTCTACGATGGTATTTCCCTGGCGCGTGTGTATGAGCAGGGCCTGCAAGGCATTAATGATAACCTGGGCGAACTGAACCGTTTAGCCGTAGCGGCCGGCAATGGTATTTATGGTGCAGAGGAGCGTCAGGCGTTGCAAACTGAAGCTGACAGCTACCTTGCCAACATTCAGCAGACTATCGACAATACCGAGTTTGCCGGTAAAAAATTGTTTGGCGCCGATGCGTCAGTCGCCTTTGGCACCGGTAATGGTGCAGTTAACCTGACGACAACCGATGTGCAAACTGCGTTGCAAAACCAAGATGCATTTAATATAGACTTCAGCTCTGCAGCTTCTGCTGAACAGTCACTTGGCCGGATCACTGATGCCATTGACGTGATAGGGGGATTACAGGCTCAGGCCGGTGCTGAAGCGAACCGGTTTGCCAGTGCCGGCAATAACCTGAATAGTCAGCAAATAGCAGAATCTGCAGCCCGCAGCCGGATAGAAGATTTAGACTTTGCCAAAGCAACCAGTGAAAAAACTGCCGCCGATATTCTCAGCCAAAGTTCAACCAGCGTGGCCATGCAGGCCCGGATGCAACAGCAGCAAGCGCTAACGTTGCTAAGCTGATCCCAGCACAGGCTATCGTAGTCAGACGAACGCTATTTTTTTGACAGCTGTCAAAAAAATAGCGTTTAAGGTTGCAAGCGCTGGTTTGCGCAGTACAATGAAATTAAAGCAATAACAATAATGCGGCACAATGGCAGCAAATCCCCCTCTTTATATTGTTGATTTACAACAGCGTCGTGCCGAACGACTGGCGACAGTTCTCAGTTTTATTAATGAACCGCATCAGCTGCTTAGTGACCAGGCGCTGTTGCAGCAATTAACAACAGAGACACCTGCGGTGGTGTTGCTTGGCGCTGTTGGCAGTGCTGAACATGCTGATTTGTTGGTCCGCTTCCCTAGTTGCGCTTTTTTACTGATAGGCGAGCCACTTACGCCGTTACTGCAGTATCCGAATGCAGTTGGCTTGCTGACTGAGCCATTTTCATACAACTCCCTTACCCAGTTACTGCGAGATTGTCAGCAATATCACCGTTTATTACCCGGCCAACGTCAGACAGAAACTATCCTGAAGTTTGATGGTATGGTGGGCCAGACCGAACCGATGCAAAAAGTGCGTTTTCTGATTTCGCAAGTGGCTAAAACTGATGCCAATGTGCTGGTATTGGGCCAGTCGGGGACCGGTAAGGAAGTGGTCGCCCGAAATATTCATTTGCTATCGAACCGCGCCGCCGGCCCGTTTGTGCCGATTAACTGCGGTGCGATACCGGCAGAGCTGCTGGAAAGTGAGTTATTTGGCCACGAGAAAGGTGCCTTCACCGGCGCCATTTCGACCCGCAAAGGCCGGTTTGAACTGGCACAGGGCGGCACCCTGTTTCTGGATGAAATAGGCGATATGCCCCAGCCAATGCAGGTGAAGCTGTTGCGGGTGTTACAGGAACGGATTTTTGAGCGGGTAGGTGGCAGTCAGACCATTAAAGCTGATGTCCGGATCATCGCCGCGACCCACCGCAACCTGGAGCACATGATTACCGAAGGGCAATTCCGGGAAGATTTATTTTACCGGCTGAATGTGTTTCCGATTGAAACCCCGGCCCTAAGTGAGCGATGTGACGATTTGCCTTTGCTTATTCAGGAGCTACTGAACCGCCAGGCTGCCAGTCATCAGACCCGGATCCGCTTTACTGAGCGGGCGCTGGAGAGTCTGAAACTGCACAGCTGGCCGGGCAATGTGCGAGAGCTGGCTAATTTACTGGAGCGAATGCTGATAATGTATCCGGACCAGGTAGTAGATGTCTCGGAGCTGCCACAAAAGTATTGTTATCTGGACATAGACAGTTATCAGCCTGAGTATCCGGAAGCGTTGCTTGAGCGCGATATGCTCAATGACTTGTTTGCCGCGAGCGCGGACGACGCTGAAGACGATGTCGCCGCTGACAACAGCAATACAGCGCAAAATACTAAAAGCCATAGTGGTATTGCCGTGAGTTTGCCCCAGCTTAGTGATATCCCGGCAGACGGCTTCGATTTAAAAGAGTACCTGGCTGAACTGGAAGTGCAGCTGATATCCAATGCTTTGCAACACCATGATTATGTGGTGGCCCGCGCTGCTGAAGTGCTGGGTTTGCGCCGGACCACCCTGGTTGAAAAAATGCGCAAATATAATCTTGGCCGGGATGAGTAGTGGCTGCCTGTCAAGCCTTTGACGGCGCATAATGTTTTTTAATGAGCATAATCAATAGTTTAACCTTGGCATAATCTCTGCATCAACTTTATTATTTGCAGTAAGGTCAGGTACTATGCCCAATGTCAGCCATTTTACGTCGAGCAATACCGCGCAAGCGCTAACTCAAGCTGCATTTTGTCCGCAGGAGCTAAGCAGCATGGTTAGTCAGGCCTTGGCGGGCCTGCAAAGTGATGCCGACCATCGGCTGCAGCATATTATAAATGTGCTACCTGCCGGGGTGGTGCTACTCAGCGGCAGAGGCATTGTGTCAGAAGCTAACCCGGTTGCAACGACCATGCTGGGCCAACCTTTATTGGGCCAGCCCTGGCTTGAAGTAATAAACCGTTGTTTTGCGCCGCGCAGTGATGATGGCCTGGAAGTGTCTTTAAAAGATGGCCGTCGGGTTAAACTCGAAATCAGTCCACTGAGCCCGGAGCCAGGCCAGCTTATTGTACTGACAGATCTGACACAGACCCGCCAGTTGCAAAGCCGCTTGGCTCATTTACAGCGCTTGTCTACCCTTGGCAAAATGATGGCAACTCTGGCTCATCAGATCCGCACGCCACTGTCATCCGCCATGCTATATGCTGAAAATCTGGCAAGCAGTAAGCTTACTCCTGTATCACAACAACAATTTCAACAGAAATTACTGGCACGACTGCATGACTTAGAGCAGCAGGTCAACGATATGTTGCTATTTGCCCGTGCCGGCACAGCCCAGGCGGTGCAGCCCTTTACCTTGCAAAGTTTACTGAATGAAGTAACGGCTGCAGCCGAGGCATTGCTGCAGCAGCATCAGGCACAGCTGACCATCAGTACCCGCTGTCAGGATGTGTATTTACTGGGTAATCTCAGCAGTCTGGCCGGCGCCATTAATAACCTTATTCAAAACAGTATTCAGGCGATGAAGGGTGGCGCTCATATTCATATTTCAGCGCAGCAACAAGGTACCAATTTACAATTAACCATTACCGATAATGGCCCGGGCATTGCTGCTGATTTACAACCGCATATATTTGAACCATTCTTCAGCCGGCAGCCCCAGGGCAGTGGTTTGGGGCTGGCCGTGGTACAGGCCGTGGTGAACTCGCATCAGGGAAATGTGCAGTACCTGCAACGCCCTGATTGCGGTGCCTGCTTTGTTATTAATTTACCCATTCATTTTTCTGAACCAAACAATCCGCAAGCTAATTCTTTAAGCAGAGGTATCGAATGACTACAGCTACGCCAATACTGATAGTAGAGGATGACGCCGGGTTACGTGAGGCCTTGTGCGACACACTGAGCCTGGCAAATTATCAGGTGTTTAGTGCTGACAGTGCCGAAAGTGCCTTGTTGCTGCTGAAAAAACAGCGGGTACAATTGGTGGTCAGCGATGTGCAAATGGGCGAGGTCTCCGGGTTAACTTTATTAAAGACCTTACGCCAACATTATCCACAGTTGCCTGTACTAATGATGACCGCCTATGCCAACGTGCAGGATGCGGTTGAGGCCATCCGGCTTGGCGCCGTAGACTATCTGGCTAAGCCTTTTGCGCCTCAGGTATTGCTCAGCACCGTCAGCCGTTATGTGTTAGCCGAGCAAGCTAATTCGGCGACGCCTGTGGTAGCGGCACCGGCCAGCATAGCACTACTGGAGCTTACTGCCCGGGTCGCCCGCTCTGAGGCCAGCGTGATGATTTCCGGGCCCAGTGGTTCCGGTAAGGAAGTACTAGCACGCTATATTCACCAGCAATCTGGTCGTGCGCAGGGCCCGTTTATTGCCATTAACTGCGCTGCTATTCCAGAAAACATGCTGGAATCCACCTTGTTTGGTTATGAAAAAGGCGCGTTTACCGGCGCGATTGCCGGCTGTCCCGGTAAGTTTGAGCAGGCACAACACGGTACCTTATTGCTGGATGAAATAACCGAAATGGATTTAAACCTGCAGGCCAAATTATTGCGGGTATTGCAGGAGCGGGAAGTTGAGCGGCTTGGCAGCCGTAAAACCATCAAGCTGGACGTGCGGGTGCTGGCTACCAGTAATCGCGATTTACAGCAGGCTGTCGCTGAAGGCAGCTTCCGCCAGGATTTATTTTTCAGATTAAATGTGTTCCCGTTAAACTGGCCGGCGCTGGCCGAGCGGCGCGAAGATATACCCCCGCTGGCAATGCACCTTATCAGCAAATACTGCCAGCAGCAGGGGCGGGCGGTATTGTCGCTCAGTGACAGCGCAAAGCAGCTGCTGCTGCAGCATAGCTGGCCGGGTAATGTCCGTGAGCTGGATAATGTTATCCAGCGCGCGCTGATTTTATGTCAGGGAGAACAAATTACCCCGGCAGATATCCTGTTATCAGCAGATTCAAACACCGCCACTGCCATGTCCGACAGCCAAACTGTGCCAAAATCTATGGCACAGCCCTCAGCTGAAATAGCAGCAGCCCCGTCAGTACTAACACCTCAATTGCCAGCAGATACCGCGGTACCAGAGGATTTTAAAACTGAATTACACGAGCAGGAGCACCGAATTATTCTGGCAACGTTAAAAGCCTGTGCTTATAAACGCAAAGCGGTGGCAGAAAAGCTTGGCATAAGTGATCGTACTTTAAGGTACAAGCTAGCCCGGATGCGGGAATCGGGTATTGAGTTACCGGCCTGAGTAGCCTGCCTACAACGATTGAAAAGCCAGCATGCTGGCTTTTTTTGTATATAAATCATAACTATAAATGTGGCATAACTCCTGCTTAGTTACCTTGTGGCCGACCGCTGGCAATTTATTGACACCGCGTTGCTGAACCGGCTCCATTTATCAGGCTGTTGTAAACAAGGCTTTATTTAACAAGGTACCGTTATGAACATTAAAGGTCAGGCGTTATACGCCCAAATGCAATCGATGGCCAGCCAGGCCCGCAGTGTGTCGGCCGAGATGAAACCGCTTAATCAGCTGACGGAGGTCAACCCCAGTCAGTCTGAATTCAGTACCTTATTTAAAGATGCGTTGAAAACCGTTAATAACGTGCAAATGGAAGCCGGAGAGCTGAGAACCCGGGTTGAAATGGGTGATCCGAATGTGTCGCTGGTCCAGGCGATGATTGCCGCGCAAAAATCGTCACTGGCGTTTGAGGCAACAGTACAGGTACGCAACAAAATGGTTGAAGCGTACAAAGACATTATGTCAATGCCGGTTTAAGGGGTAGCACGTGGCAGATAATCAATCGACAGAGCTGGCAATTAGCCCTAATGATTACAACAGCTCAAATAATTCTGAAGCTCAGGAGCAGAAATCCGGGTTTCTCGGGGCGATTGGCGGCGTAGATATGATGCGTCAGGTTACCCTGATGGTCGCCCTGGTAATTTGTCTGGTCATTGCCGTATTAATTTTCTTCTGGGCCCGTCAGGCCGAAATGCGCCCGCTGGGCACTTATGCTACGCAGGAGCTTATTCAAACCCTCGATCATTTAGATGCGCAGCAAATTAAATATCAGCTGGAAGGCAACGTGATTTATGTACCTGAAGATCAGTATCAGGCGGTAAAACTGGGTTTATCCCGGGCAGGCCTTACTCAGGAGCCTTCAGCAGGAACCGAGTTTTTATTGCAGGACAGTGGTTTTGGTGTTAGTCAGCGCCTGGAAATGGAGCGGTTAAAGCACAGCCGTGAACAACAACTGGCCCGCACCATTGAAGAGCTGCAAAGTATTGCCCGCGCCCGCGTGCTGCTGGCTATTCCGAAAGAAAATGTGTTTGCCCGTCAGGCCGCCTCGCCGTCTGCGACCGTACTGGTTACTGCGCGTGGCGGTACCGTGATTCGCGACAGCGAAGTTGATGCTATTGTTGATCTGGTTGCCTCTGCCGTGCAGGGCATGGAACCGTCTAAAGTAACAGTCAGTGATCAGAGTGGCCGGCTGCTGAACAGTGGGTCCCAGGATGGTAGTGCTGCCCGTTCGCGTCGCGAGCATGAATTGCAGCGCGCCCGGGAAGATGAATACCGCCAGAAAGTCGACTCTATTCTGCTGCCGGTGCTGGGTTATGGTAACTATACCGCTCAGGTTGACCTGATGCTGGACTTTACCGCTGTAGAGCAAACCCAGAAACGTTTTAACCCCGACTTACCGGCTATCCGCAGTGAAATGACTATCGAAGAAAGCAGTGTCGGTGGCAGCAGCGGGGGGATTCCCGGCGCCTTGTCTAACCAGCCGCCACTAAATTCAACTATTCCGGAAGAAGCGGACGATGGTGCTGCAAGGCCGGTTATCCCGGGGCGCAATCACAAAGAAGCCACCCGAAATTACGAGCTGGACACCACTATCAGTCATACCTCACAGCAAAGCGGGGTTATCCGCCGGCTGTCAGTGTCGGTAGCGGTGGATTACGAGCCTGGTGAAGCCAATGCCGATGGTGTCACGGTACCTCAGCCCCGCACGCAGGAAGCACTGGCCAATATTCGTCGCTTGTTACAAGGTGGTATCGGTTTTGATGCCCAGCGTGGCGATACCATCGAAGTCATCTCTGTGCCCTTTGTCCGTGAAGAACTGTTTGAAGAGCCGGCGCTGGCAATTTATCAGGAAGAATGGTTTTTACGGATCCTGCGCTTGCTGATAGGTGGCCTTATTATCATTGCCCTGATGCTGGGTATTGTGCGGCCGATGCTGAAAAAACTTATCTATCCTGAACAAACTGATGATGCCTACGATGATAAAGCCCTGAGCAGTGGCTTAGATCTGGGTGATGACACCATAGATATGCTAAATTCAAGTTTTGATGAAAACGCAGTGGGTTTTGCACCTGACGGCACCTTAATGCTGCCAGACCTGCACGGCGATGAAGATTTACTGCGGGCGGTTCGGGCACTGGTCGCCAATGAACCTGAGTTATCCTCTCTGGTAGTGAAAAACTGGTTGGCTGAAGATGAATAATATAGAAGAAAAACCTACGTTTGATGTTGGTAAGCTGGATGGCGTTGAGAAAGCAGCCATTCTGCTGCTCAGCTTATCAGAGGAAGATGCCGCCCAGATTTTAAAGCATCTCGAGCCTAAACAGGTACAGAAAGTCGGCCTGGCAATGGCGCAGATGACGGATTTAAATCAGGCGAAAATCTCAGCTGTGCATCGGTTGTTTATTGAGCAGATTCAGAACTTCAGTACTATCGGCTTCCAGAGTGAAGAGTTTATTAAGCGGGCGCTGACCGCCGCACTGGGTGAAGAAAAAGCCGCCAATCTGATTGACCAGATTGTGCTCGGTGGGGGTGCCAAAGGGCTGGATTCGCTGAAGTGGATGGACTCCAAGCAGGTGGCCAATATTATTCGTAACGAGCACCCGCAAATCCAGACCATAGTGCTGTCCTATCTGGAGCCGGAGCAATCGGCAGAAATTTTATCGCAGTTCTCAGAGAAGGTACGGTTGGATTTAACCATGCGTATCGCCAATCTGGAAGAAGTGCAACCTGCAGCATTACAGGAATTAAACGAAATTATGGAAAAACAATTTGCCGGTCAGGCGGGTACTCAGTCAGCGAAAATGGGCGGTTTAAAAGCGGCGGCCGATATTCTGAATTATCTGGATACCAATATGGAAGGTCAGCTGATGGATTCAATCCGTGAGCACGATGAAGAAATGGCCCAGCAAATTCAGGACCTGATGTTTGTGTTTGAAAATCTGGTTGATGTTGATGACCGTGGTATTCAGGTGTTGTTACGGGAAATTCAGCAAGATGTATTGATGAAAGCCCTGAAAGGCACCGACGAGAATTTAAAAGAGAAAATTCTGAAAAATATGTCAAAACGCGCAGCTGAACTGCTGCAGGACGATTTGGAAGCGATGGGGCCGGTGCGGGTCAGCGAAGTGGAAACAGCGCAGAAAGAAATCTTATCTACGGCCCGCCGTTTATCAGATGCCGGTGAAATTATGCTCGGTGGTGGCGGTGGCGAAGATTTCTTATAAAAACCCCGCTGTAACAGGCAACGGAAGACGTGATGACGAAAAGCGCATACAGCCGTAACCGGCCATATTCACCGGACCCTGCCGCAGCAGAGCAGGTTAAGCACTGGCATACCCCGGATTTAACTGCTGAGGCCCGCAGTCAGGATACCCGCACTAATGCCCTGAATATGCAGCAGCCAGAAGCCCGGGCAGCAATGGCTGAAGCGGCAGAAGAAGAGTTAGTGGTTAAACCCCTGACCGCAGCAGATATTGAACAAATGCGCCAGGAAGCTCATGACGAAGGCATGTTGCAGGGCAAAGAAGAAGGCTTTGCCAAAGGTTACAGCGAAGGCCGTGAACAAGGCCAGCAAGATGGCTTTAAACAGGGCCTGGCGGAAGGTAAGAAACAAGGCTTAGCCGATGGTGCGACAGAGCTTGATACCCTGCGGGCGGAGTTAAGTGTATTACTGAGTCAGTTACAACAGCCACTGGCAAAAATAGATAGCCGGGTAGAGCAGGAGTTGGTGCAGCTTAGCCTGGCCATGGCCAAGGCAGTGATCAACGTCGAAGTGACCACGAATCCAAAAGTTATTCTGCAGGCCTTGCAGGAAGCGGTTAATGCGCTGCCACTGCAAAGCAGCAACCTGGTGATAAAACTTAACCCGGCAGATGTAGCCAGTGTTAAGCGTCATTACAATGACACAGAATTAGCAGAGCGCGGTTGGCAGTTGCGGCCAGAGCCCTTGGTTGAACAAGGCGGTTGTCTGGTTGAAAGCACCAGCTCCAGTGTCGATCGCAGTTTAAATCAGCGCCTGCAAAGCAGCCTGGAGCACTTTTTGCAAGCTTCAGAGACGGCTGATGCCGCAGTAAGTGTTAAAGCATCCGAACCGGCAGGACCTGCTCAATCAGCGGACAGCCTGACAGAGCATGCTCAAGCAGAGGATACTCAAGCAGAGGATACTCAGGCAAAGAATGCTCAAACACAGGATGCTCAAACACAGGATGCTCAACCAAAAGAGTCGGGGTCACATGACTGACAGCACCAGCTTGCTGCAACGGCTGCAACAGCAACAGCAGTATATCCACCCATCATTGCCTGCGGTATCCGGCCATCTGGTGCGGGTAGTCGGCTTAACCCTGGAAGCCACGGGCTGTCGGGCGGCCATTGGTCAGCCATGTCTGGTCGAAAGTGCCCGCGGTGCTATTCTGGCTGAAGTTGTCGGCTTTGCCAACGACCGGTTATTTTTGATGCCGCAGGATGATATTGCCGGCGTAGTGCCGGGTGCCCGGGTTACCCCGGTTATTCAATACAAGGGTGTGCCGCTGACATTAAATTTACTGGGACGGGTGATTGACGGCGTCGGTAAACCGCTGGACGGCAAAGGGCCGATTAACGCCACTGAATTCAGTAAAGGCAAAGGTAAACCGATTAACCCGCTACTACGCCGGCCGGTTAAACAACCGCTGGATGTTGGGGTACGGGCAATCAACAGCATTATAACCGTAGGCAAAGGCCAACGGATGGGGCTATTCGCCGGCAGTGGTGTCGGTAAAAGTGTCTTACTTGGCATGATGACCCGCGGTACTGCCGCCGATGTCATTGTGGTTGGGTTGGTCGGTGAGCGGGGCCGGGAAGTCAAAGAGTTTATCGACGAAATTCTGGGCGAAGAGGGTAAGGCACGATCAGTGGTGATTGCCGCACCGGCCGATGTATCACCGTTAATGCGTTTAAAAGGCTGTGAAACTGCAGTGCAGGTTGCCGAATACTTTCGTGATCAAGGGCTTGATGTATTACTGCTGATTGACTCTATCACCCGCTATGCCCAGGCGCAGCGTGAAATCGCCCTGGCGGTTGGCGAGCCACCAGCCACCAAAGGGTACCCGCCTTCGGTTTTTGCCAAATTACCGGCGTTAGTGGAGCGGGCGGGCAACGGTACCGGCCACCAGGGCTCGATAACGGCTTTTTATACCGTGTTGTCTGAGGGGGATGATTTACAGGATCCGATAGCAGATGCTTCGCGGGCTATCCTCGATGGCCATATTGTATTGTCCCGCGCGCTGGCGGACAGTGGCCATTTTCCGGCAATAGATATTGAAAAGTCTATCAGCCGGGTTATGCCAGCCGTTACCAGTGCTGAGCATCAGCAACTTGCCCGCACAATAAAGCAGTTGTATGCCAGCTACCAGCAAAGTAAGGATCTGATTGCCATCGGCGCTTATGTGCGCGGTAGTGACCCGTTATTAGATCAGGCCATTGGTTTGATGCCAAAAATAAAAACTTTTTTACAACAGGGTATGCAGGAAATTGTACCTTACGATGACAGCCTGACGGCGCTGAGCCAGGTAATGCCTGCACAGCGAATGGCCGGCTAATGGCAACTCACCGCTTTAGTTTAATTATAAAAGTTCAGCGCGAACGCGAGGACAATCTGCAGGCGCAATTTATTAAAGCCCAGCAATATTTTCAGCAGGCAGAGCAAAAGTATCAGGGACTGGCAAATTATCGTACCGAATATATCCAGCAGAGCCAGCGCCAGGGTAGCCAGGGCTTGCAAAGCCGGCAGTACAGCCAGTATGTCAATTTCATTGGTAAGCTGGACCAGGCACTGATCCAGCAAGCCAGAGTCGTGCACCAGGCAAAGGCGGCGGCAGAGCAACGCAAACAAAGCTGGCTGAAAATGCAAACAAAACGCAAGGCGCTGGAGCTGTTAGTCGAGCGGGCAGATAGCGCGGCGTTGCAGCTGCTGGAGCGGCAACAACAAAGCCTGAGTGATGAGTATGCCGGCCAGCAATTTTATCGCCGGCAACTCAGCCAGGAGCAGTAATAGTGATTATTCTTAAAACTGGCGCGATTTTTGTATTAAAACATCAGTAATACCGCAATCAGTAAGCGGTAAGCAGTGAATAATCAGCACAACCAGGAGATCCAGATGAATCCATTGTTGTCACTTTCTTTTGCCAGCTCAGGCTCCGTGGCGGCAGGCGCAGAGCCAGCTGCTCACCATGCCGAGGCCGCAATGGATCAGACTACTGGTGCGCAAGACTTCGGACGCCTGCTCAATCAATCAGGCGAGCAGCAAACGACAGGCAGGCAAAGTTTTGCCGGTTTTAATATATCCGCTAAAGGCAAACGGGCCGCCAGCATGGAAGGACTGCCTGCAGGCCGGCCCCAAGATAAAATTCCCCCGGTTATCTCGCCCGATACTGAGCTAAGTCAGTTGGCAGACGCAGACAATGAGCCCGGCACCCTGCTAGGGATGTTAGATCTGGCAAGCCAGACCCGACTGCAACTTACCGCTGGTCGCGCTGAAAAAGGCAAGGCAGCTGCTGAAGCGGCTACCGATCCGGGTACGACGTCTGGTGCAGATAGCACAACACTGCCAGACGGGAAAAAAGTGGCGAAGGGCGAGTGGTTTATTCTGCCGGTATATCCGGAGCTGGCTAACGCCGACGCTGTCGACCATGATGCTCCCAATGCAATGCTTAAGGAAGTACCCGCTGCCAAAACTGCCGCTGGCAACCTGAATCAATCCAGCGCAGAGCAAGCCGCAGCGACAGCGTTGGCTGCGGCGGGCAAAAATGCTGCTGCCGGGGATGGTAGCGACGGCACTACAGACGATAAGTTAAACCCCAATCAGCACAATAACCAGGGCGGCAAGGTACTTGCTCAGCAAGCGTTAGCAAATCAGGCATCAGATGCAGATACTGCTGTTGCCCAACATAACATTATTGCCGGTGAAGCCGATGTCACGGCCGACCGGCAATCGAATGCTGATGAGTCCGGATCTGCTGGTTTGTCCGATAAGTTTTCGGCTACATCGTCTGGCCAGTCCAACGACGAAAAAATAGTCGCTGCCTCCCCAGCAGCATCAGTGTCCTCTGCAAAAGATGGACAGAGTACAGTGTCAGCTGAAATTGAAGCGGAGCTGGCGGCCCGGCAACTCGCCATCGACGACCGTGTTGCAACTGACCCTGAATTGACTGCTGAACTTCAAGCCACAGCCCAGGCTGGGTCTGCAGCGGTGAAAAGTGCTGCGGCAAACCCGTCGGCAGAGCCCGAGCGAAGTGGCGTAGAGGCACCTGAACTTCAAAAGGCTACCGCTAGCTCAAAGCCCACAGCAGCGACCATTTTTGACAACGCAGATAAAACTACCGTAGTTACGGCTGATGCTAAGCCAGGAAGTGTCCTGGCCAGTGCCGCGGCGGTCGCGGAATCATTGCTGGCAAAACAAGCACAGGGTGGGGCGGCAGACAGCGCTACTCAAACTAAACAGACACAAGGCGCAGATACTGACACTGGTGGCCAGCAAACGAAAGCCGACCTTGGCGCAGCAGTCAGTGGTGTCAGAGCTGACTCATCGTTAAGTGGCTTTGGTACTATTGCCAGTTCAGCAGGGCAGAGTCAGAGCGAGGCCATTTTAGCCAGACTGGATGCAGCGACGGTAACCGGCAGCCAGCAAACTGCAGAGCGGGCCAAAGCGCAAAGCGTCAATAAGTCGGTTACGGAGCAACTCAAGCAGGTCAATTTACTGGCGCAGAACGCGGCAGGTCAGTTAAAAGAGCGGATCAACCTGATGGTACGGCAGAATATTCATGTTGCTGAAATCAGGCTAGACCCGGCAGACTTAGGCCAGATGCAAATTCGGGTTAATTTGCAACAAGAGCAAGCATCAGTACAGTTTATCGTGCAGCAACAGCATGCCAAAGAGTTGTTAGAGCAGCAGATGCCCAGATTGCGGGAAATGCTGCAGCAGCAAGGTATTCAGTTGGGTGAAGGGCATGTTCAGCAGCAACGCCAGGGCGACAGCCAGACCAGTGGCCGGCGCGATGGTCATACAGCAAGCGGCCAGAGCGGCAATGAGCAGCTGAGTGACGAACAGGCGACAGTTGTGCAGTTAGACGTTAAGCTTAGTGAGCGGATTGTCGACTACTATGCTTAGTAACACGTTAAATCACAATTGCATTGCAAAGCAGAAGCGGCCAGCGATAAACAATTTACAATAGTGGCAGCCGGTGAGCATAATAGCCTGAAATTATAAAAGATACGGAGTTCAGATGGCAGCGGATGGCGATTTAAAGCTGGGTGAGGGCAAAGGTGGCCTGAAAAAGATCATACTGCTGGGCAGTGCAGTTTTGCTGGTATTACTGCTGGCCGCTGGCGCTTACTTTTATTTTCTGGGCAGCGAAAGTGCTGAACAAGCCGCTAATGCAGAAACATCAGAGAGTCAGGCCAGTGGCGAGAATCGGCCAGCAGGCCCTGAGGGAAACGCGTTATACGTTGCGTTGCCAAGACCTTTTATTTTTAATGTTCCCGGTTCGGCGCGGGATAGACTGGTGCAGATAAAAGTGCAGTTGTTAGTGCGGGGAAGCAATAACGAGACGTTAGCACTTCGCCATATTCCGTTGATTGAAGCCAGTTTGTTAGCGGCGTTCAGTAGTGCCAACGCCGATGAGCTTGTTACAACGACGGGCAAAGATGCCCTGAAAAACAAAGCCCTCAGTGATTTACAGCAAGCCTTGCTGGAAGTCGCAGGCTCAGTGGTGGTGGAAGAGGTGCTTTTCACCAGTTTTGTTATGCAATAAGAGTGAGCTAACGTGACCGATTTATTGTCGCAAGATGAAATTGATGCGCTGTTACACGGTGTCGATGACGTCGAAGAAGAAGAAATAGACGACGGCGGTGATGGCCGCGGCCGGTCTACCATGGAATACGATTTCTCGTCGCAGGATCGTATAGTCCGTGGTCGTATGCCTACTCTGGAGATGGTTAACGAGCGTTTTGCCCGTCATATGCGGATCAGCTTGTTTAATATGATGCGTCGCACTGCCGAGGTCTCTATTAACGGCGTGCAGATGATTAAATTTGGTGAGTATGTTCATACCCTGTTTGTACCGACCAGTCTTAATATGGTGCGGTTCCGGCCTTTAAAAGGTACCGGTTTAATTACCATGGAAGCACGGTTGGTGTTTATTCTGGTCGATAACTTCTTTGGTGGAGATGGCCGCTACCATGCGAAAATCGAAGGCCGGGAATTTACCCCAACCGAGCGGCGGATCATTCAGATGCTGCTGAAGCTGATTTTTGAAGATTACAAAGAAGCCTGGGCGCCGGTGATGGATGTGTCCTTTGAGTATCTTGACTCGGAAGTGAACCCGGCAATGGCCAATATTGTCAGCCCGACTGAAGTGGTGGTAATCAGCTCATTTCATATCGAACTGGATGGCGGCGGCGGCGATTTTCATGTCGCGTTACCCTACTCGATGCTCGAGCCCATCCGGGAGTTGCTGGATGCCGGGGTACAAAGTGATAAAGAGGATACCGATTTACGCTGGAGTAAGGCGCTGCGTGACGAAATTATGGACGTTAAAGTCGACTTATCTACCAAGATGCTCGATGTAGACTTAACCCTGCGGGAAGTAATGGAGCTGAAAGCTGGCGATATTATTCCGGTGGAAATTCCAGAGCATATCACGGTGTTAATAGAAGATTTACCGACTTACCGGGCGAAACTGGGCCGGTCACGTGAGAACGTAGCCCTGAAAATTATTGAGAAAATCAGACGGCCGGAATCAGTTAAATCTGAGCTTCACGTCTTTACCAAAGGTGGCCGGCGCCTGGATAGCGATGCAGATATTTCAGAATTAGAAGCCGATCTGAATTTAACAGAGCGGGACAGAGGGTAACATTATGGCAGACGATAAAGATACGATGGACGAATGGGCGGCAGCCATGGCGGAAGCCGAGGGAGAGGACGGTGGTGCCAAAGCCGTTGATCTGGAAGAGCTGAAAGATGAAAAATCTAATATTACCGTTGATGAACAGCGCAAATTAGACACGATTCTGGATATTCCGGTAACGATTTCGATGGAAGTGGGCCGGGCAAAAATCAGTATCCGTAATTTATTACAGTTAAATCAGGGCTCGGTGGTTGAGCTGGAACGGGTAGCCGGTGAACCGCTGGATGTATTAGTCAACGGTACCCTGATTGCCCATGGCGAAGTGGTGGTGGTGAATGATAAATTTGGTATCCGGCTGACCGATGTGATCAGTCAGATTGAACGGATTAAAAAGTTACGCTAATGCAGTTACTGATAAAAACCGGGTTAAATGTGCTGTTATGGTTAGCGCTGGCAACGGCAGCTGGCGTAGCGGCACCGTCGGCAGCAGCTGGCCCACAGCAGCAAGCGTCAGGCCAGCAAGCAGAGCCCGAGCCCTCAGCGGAGCAAGAGCCTCCAGCTGGGAAAGAGCCCTCAACGGGACAAGCGCCTTCAGCGGAACAAGAGTCTTCAGCCGGACAAGAGTCTTCAGCCGAACAAAAGCCCTCAGCTGAACAAGAGCCCTCAGCCGGAAATGAGCCCTCAGCCGAACCACGGCAGGGGGTGCCGTTTCAACGACAGGACCCTCCGGCAGCACGCAGCCCGAACAGTGGTATTAGTCTGACCAAAATCGCCATTTCTCTGGCGGCGGTGCTGCTACTGGTCGTTGCGCTTGGCTGGTTATTCAAAAAATTGACATTACGCTTGCCGGGCAGCCAGCATGTTAAAGTTATTTGCTCGGTGCCGCTTGGGCAGCGAGAAAGGCTATTAGTTATTGAAATACAAGGAAAACAGCGGGTGCTAGGTGTCACGCCACAAAGCATCAATATGCTGTTTGAGTTAGAAAATTCCCTTCCCGAGACAAAGTTGGCATCAGACTTTCATACACAGTTGCAATCATTCCTGAAAAAGTAAGTTTTTATGTTGCGATTGCTGTGTGTGTTGTTGCTGTTACTCAGCCCTGCGGTGCTGGCCGATAACAGTATGTTGTCGGCTGTAACCGTTACCACTAATGATGATGGCTCACAGCAATACAGCGTAACGCTGCAAGTGCTGGCGCTGATGACCATGCTGAGCTTTATTCCGGCAATGGTGATTATGATGACCAGCTTTACCCGGATTATTGTAGTGCTGGCCATTTTGCGCCAGGCGATCGGCCTGCAGCAGACGCCATCCAACCAGGTACTTATCGGTATCACTCTGTTTCTGACGTTTTTCATTATGGCGCCGGTATTTAAAACCGTTAATGAGCAGGCCATTCAGCCCTATCTGGATGAGTCAATTACCCCGGTGCAGGCGCTGGATGCGGCAATTGTGCCGGTAAAAGCCTTTATGCTGCATCAAACCCGGGTCAGAGACTTAGATACCTTCGCCCAGATTGCTGGTATTGAAGTGTTAGAGCAACCACAGGATTATCCGCTGACGGTGGTTATTCCGGCATTTATCACCAGTGAATTAAAAACAGCCTTTCAGATTGGCTTTATGCTGTTTATTCCGTTTCTAATTATCGATTTAGTGGTGGCCAGCGTGCTGATGGCGATGGGTATGATGATGTTGTCGCCAATGATTATCTCCCTGCCATTTAAACTGATGATGTTTGTGCTGGTCGACGGCTGGATCCTGGTGATGGGTACCCTGGCCACCAGTTATGGAGTAGGCACATGAGTCCAGAGGTCTTTGTCGATGTGCTGCGCGATGCGCTGTTTATCGTGATTTTGCTGGTTAGCGCTATTATTCTGCCATCACTGTTTGTCGGTTTAATTGTCGCGGTATTTCAGGCCGCCACTTCTATTAACGAACAAACCTTAAGCTTTCTGCCCAGGTTAATTGTCACCTTGCTGGCCCTGATATTTGGTGGCCACTGGTTTGTGCGGGTGATCATGGATTACACCCAGGATTTATTCCTAAGTATCCCAACCGTGGTGAGTTGATGGAGTTTCCGCTGGATATATTAATGCAGGGCATAGCAGATTTTCTGCTGCCGCTGTGTCGGGTTACCGGCATGCTGATGATTATGGCAGGCCTGGGCGCGCGTAATATTCCAATGCGGATTAAAACCGGCCTGGTGGTGATGATTACCCTGGCAGCAATGCCAATGTTACCACCGGTAACACCGCCCGACTTATTATCGGCGGCAATGTTTGTTGAAGTGTTTTTTCAGATCATGATTGGCTTTGCACTGGGTTTTATTTCGCAAATGTTTATTACTACCTTTGTGTTGGCAGGCCAGTTACTGGCCACCCAGACCGGCTTGGCGTTTGCGTCCATGGCTGACCCGTCCAGTGGCGTCAGTGTGCCGGCCATCGGCCAGTTTTATCTGATTTTAGCCACCTTGCTATTTTTTGTATTTAATGGCCATTTAATTATGATCCAGATGCTGGTGTTCAGCTTCGACACCTTGCCTATTAACGGCTCCTGGTGGGACGTAACCAGTTACTGGACCATTGTTGAATTTGGCGGCTGGATGTTTGCCACCGCGCTGGCGATTGCCCTGGCCCCCATCGTTGCCATGCTGGTGGTGAATTTATCGTTCGGCATAATGACCCGGGCGGCACCGCAGTTAAATATATTTTCGATAGGTTTCCCTATCACTATGTTGTCCGGTTTACTGATTTTATGGCTAACCCTGGACACCTTTTTATTCCACTACGACAAGCAATGGCAGCACGCAATAGACTACAGCTGCCGGCTTATTGGCTGTTAACGGAGGCTGACCATGGCAGAAGATTCCGGCGCAGAAAAAACCGAACAGCCCACGCCCAAGAAGCTGCAAGACGCAGCAGAAAAGGGCCAGATAGCCCGCTCAAAAGACCTTGGCACGGCTTTTGTGTTAATCGCCAGCGCGGCCTCAATGCTGATGTTTGGCAAAATGCTGGCCGTCGGGGTGCTCAATGTCGGCCAGCGCATGATGCATCTCGATCAGAAAGATATGTTTGAAACCAACTCGATGTTTACTGCCTGGAGTGAGGTCGGCGAGGAGCTGTTGCCACCGCTGGCCGCTATTTTTGGTTTTATTCTGGTGGCTTCTTTTGTAGGTAACTGTTTATTAGGCGGTTTTAATTTCAGCTGGCAGGCGGCAGGGCCGAAATTGAGCAAAATGAGCCCGCTCAAAGGCTTTAAACGAATGTTTGGCTTGCAAGCTTTAGTGGAGCTTGGCAAGGCCATCTTAAAAGTGGCGGTGGTGGTTACTGTTGCGTATCTGCTGCTGAAATTTTTCTTTATGGACATTATGGCGCTGTCGCTAATGAGCGAGCCGAATAATATCGAGTCGGCGCTGTATGTACTGGCCTGGCTGTTTCTGGGGCTGTGCAGCAGTGTCTCCATTATTGCGATGGTGGATGCCCCTTATCAGAAATGGAACCACATCAAGCAGCTTAAAATGAGCCTGCAGGAAATTAAAGACGAGCATAAAAACTCGGAAGGTAGCCCGGAAATTAAAGCCCGCATTCGCCGCACCCAGATGCAAATGTCGATGAAGCGGATGATGCAGGAAGTCCCAACGGCCGATGTTATCGTCACCAACCCGACCCATTTTGCGGTGGCATTAAAATATGACCAGGGTAAATTCCGGGCGCCGGTGGTCGTGGCTAAAGGCGTGGATGAAGTCGCCATGCATATCCGCAAAATCGGCAACGAGCATAAAGTACCGGTGATTGAATCGCCGGCGCTGGCCCGGTCAATCTTTTACACCACTGAGCTAGATCACCCCATCCCCGAGCAGCTGTTCGCAGCGGTAGCTCAGGTACTGGCTTATGTGTACCAGCTGAAAATGTACAAAAAAGGTAAAGGCAGCCGGCCAAAAACGCTGGCCAGGGAACTACCAATCCCGGCCGATTACCGCCATTAAGTGCCACCAGACACCGCTAACACAGCAAAAAAAGGGTCAGAGTGAATAATTTATTCACTCTGACCCTTTTTTTGCTGGCAGTTATGGAATGGTTTTTGCTGTTACTGGGCTAGCCACGCATTATGCGCCAATAATTTGTTAGGTACGCCATGCAGTTTGTTCAGTATTTCAACAACTTTGATAAATCAAAATTGTCTTTTATGAAAGGGCTTGGCACGCCGATGCTTATTCTGGCAGCACTGGCGATGGTAGTGTTACCGTTACCACCCATTCTGCTCGATACCTTGTTTTCATTTAATATTGCGCTGTCGCTGGTCGTGTTGCTGGTGACCATTTATACCCTGCGACCACTTGATTTCGGTATTTTCCCCAGCGTACTGCTGGTGGCGACTATCATGCGGCTGGCCTTGAATGTTGCCAGTACCCGGGTGGTGCTGCTGGAAGGCCATAATGGCGGTGATGCGGCCGGTAAAGTGATTGAAGCCTTCGGCTCGGTGGTTATCGGCGGTAACTATGCTGTCGGTATCGTGGTGTTTTTAATTCTGATCATCATTAACTTTGTGGTAGTGACCAAAGGTGCGGGGCGAATTGCTGAAGTGTCGGCCCGCTTTACCCTGGATGCGATGCCCGGTAAACAAATGGCAATAGATGCCGACTTAAACTCTGGCCTGATTACCCAGGATGAAGCCCGGACCCGGCGTGAGGAAGTAACCAACGAAGCGGATTTCTACGGTTCAATGGACGGTGCCAGTAAGTTTGTCAAAGGTGATGCGATTGCCGGTATTGTTATCCTGGTCATTAACTTAATCGGTGGTCTGTTTATCGGCATGCTGCAGCATGATTTAAGCTTCGGCGATGCCATGGAAATTTATACCCTGCTGACCATCGGTGATGGTCTGGTTGCCCAGATCCCATCGTTGTTGCTGTCAATCGGCACCGCTATTATCGTTACCCGGCAGAATAAATCGGGTGATTTAGGCGAGCAAATGACCGCACAGCTTAGCGACAACACCCATGTGTTGTTTATTGCGGCTGCGGTACTGACCTTAATGGGTATTGTACCTGGCATGCCACATTTTGCCTTTTTAAGCCTGGCCGCGCTAATTGGCGGTACCGCCTGGTTTATCCGCAAAAAAGCAGTGCGGGTGCAGGCAGCACTGGTGACAAAAAATACTGCCCCGGCAAATGATAACCAGGTGCAACCGGTGAAGGAGATTGGCTGGGATGATGTCCAGGGCGTCGATACCATAGGTCTGGAAGTGGGCTATCGTTTAATACCGCTGGTTGACAAAGCGCAGGGCGGTGAGCTGCTGAACCGGATTAAAGGGGTGCGCAAAAAACTGTCCCAGGAGCTGGGCTTTCTGGTGCCACCAGTGCATATTCGGGACAACCTCGATTTAGAGCCAAACAGCTATCGGGTGGCGTTAATGGGGGTGACCAGCGGTGAGGGCGAACTACGCCATGATAACGAACTGGCGATTAACCCGGGGCAGGTATTCGGTCAGGTGAAAGGGGTGCCTACTAAAGATCCGGCCTTTGGTCTGGAAGCGGTCTGGATATCCAAAGATCAGCGTGAGCACGCCCAAACACTGGGTTACACCGTAGTTGACGCCGCAACAGTAGTGGCTACTCATCTGAGCCAGATTTTAACCAATAATGCCGCCAATTTACTGGGCCATGAAGAAGTTCAGAACCTGCTGGATATGCTGGCCAAGCATTCACCGAAGCTGGTGGAAGGCCTGGTACCGGATGTGTTGCAACTGACTACCGTCGTCAAAGTGCTACAAAACCTGCTGCAGGAAGGGGTGCCAATTCGTGATATGCGCACCATAGTGCAGACACTGGTGGAATATGGCAGTAAAAGTCAGGATGTTGACGTGCTTACTGCGGCCTGCCGGATCTCACTGCGCCGGTTAATTGTGCAGGAAGTGGTGGGCAGTAAACCAGAAATTCCGGTAATTACCTTCGCCCCGGAGCTTGAGCAAATGTTACATCAGTCCATGCAGGCCGCCGGCAACGATGGCGCCGGTATCGAACCCGGGCTGGCCGATCGGATCCAGCAATCATTGCAGGAAGCGCATCAGAACCAGGAATTAAATGGCGACAGTGCCGTGATGCTAACGTCAGGAATTTTACGCTCAGTCATGGCACGATTCGTGAAGTATACCATTCCAGGTCTGCGGGTATTGTCATATCAGGAAATTCCCGATGATAAACAAATTCGAATTGTCAGCGTTATTGGTCAGCAAAACTAGGAGTAACTCATGAAAATTAAACGCTTTGTCGCTAAAGATATGCGTACCGCCTTGACGGAAGTCAAAGAGTTCCTTGGACCAGATGCGATAATATTATCAAATAAAAAAGTAGCGGAAGGCGTTGAGATTGTCGCCGCAATTGATCCGGAGAGCCAGAGTGCTAAACCTGCTGCAACCCCAGCTACCACAGCGCCGCACACGCCAAGGAGCGAGCCCCGGTTCAGTGCCCGGATTGATGATAGCGAGCCCATGCCAGCGGCCAGAAATACGCCGGGTGAGCAGACAGAAGCCCCGGCCGATTCATTGCGTGAATTGCTGGCCCGGCAAATGATTAAACAGCAGGGCCGCGAGCCAACTGCGCAAAGCAGCAAGCGCCCGCCTGCTGCAGCGCAGCAGGCAGCAAATCCAGCCGCGGTGTTTGAGCGTCAAAGTTCTGGCACCAATTCAGCTGCGGCGGCCAGCCAGTGGCAGGAACTGAGCAAACAACAGCAACAACAAAGTCAGGCCATGGCCACCCAGTTTGAAGCCATGCGCAATGAAATGTTGTCGATGCGTCAGTTACTGCAACATCAGGTGTCGGGCTTAATGTGGCAGGATCTGGCCCGGCGGGAGCCGGTGCGGGCATTGGTAATTGAGCATTTACAGCAACTGGGCTTATCAGAGCAGGTTGCCGATCAGCTGGCGTGTTTTATGCCGGAAGATATTGGCGCCAGCGAAGCCTGGGATACAGCGATGGAACTACTGAGCGGGCAGCTGAACACCACCAACGATGATATTTTACGCCGTGGTGGTATTGTCGCCTTAGTCGGCCCTACCGGAGTAGGTAAAACAACTACCGTGGCCAAGCTGGCAGCGGGCTTTGCCAAGCGTCATGGTGCTGACCAGGTGGCGTTAATTACCACAGATTCATACCGGATAGGTGCGTTTGAACAACTGGCCACTTATGGTCGGATCATTGGCTGCCCGGTTAAGCAGGCGAAAGACAGTGACGAGCTAGCGATGTTGTTAAATCAGCTGGCGCAGCGCAAACTTATCCTTATTGATACGGCCGGCATGAGCCAGCGTGACGTACGTCTGGCGGAAAAACTTGCCAGTTTAGTGCATAATTCACGTGTCAAAATAAAAAGTTATCTGGTATTGTCTGCGACAGCGCAGGCCAGAGTAATGCAGGAGACGGTCGCGCAGTTCAAACGGATTTCTCTGGCGGGTTGTATTTTTACTAAACTTGATGAATGCTTAAGTTTGGGGGAAGTAATCAACGTGGCCATTCAAAATGCATTGCCGGTTAGTTATCTGACCAATGGCCAGCGGGTGCCGGAAGATATTGTGGTAGCCGATGCCGCCGATTTAGTGCAACGTGCTGAAATATTGCGGCTGACTCATAGCAGTACGGAACATCAGTGGTATCAGGATGATATGTCCCGAACGGAAACAGCCTATGCATAGTCACGAATTAATTGACGATCAAGCCAGTGGCCTGAGAAGAATGAATAAGCAGATGGTAAAAGTAATTTCAATAACCGGTGGCAAGGGCGGCGTGGGTAAAACTAACGTCAGTCTGAACCTGGCAATGGCAATGGCTCAGCTGGGCAAAAAAGTGCTGGTGCTGGATGCCGACCTTGGTCTGGCAAATTGCGATGTGATGCTGGGTTTGCGGGTAGAAAAAAATCTGTCACATGTGTTGTCCGGCGAGTGTGAGCTGGACGATGTTATTATCGATGGCCCTTTTGGCATCAAAATTGTGCCCGCTACGTCAGGCTCACAAAATATGACCGAGTTATCGCCGGTCGAACATGCGGGTTTAATCCGGGCTTTCAGTGAATTAAAAACACCGGTTGATGTTCTACTGGTTGATACGGCTGCCGGTATTTCCGATATGGTATTAAGCTTTTCCCGGGCATCTCAGGATGTGGTGGTAGTGGTCTGTGATGAGCCGAGCTCAATTACCGATGCCTACGCGCTGATGAAAATCCTTAGCCGGGATCATGGCGTTGAGAAATTTAAGATTGTCGCCAATATGGTGCGCAATATGAAAGAAGGCCAGGAATTATTTGCCAAATTAAGCCGGGTAACCGACCGTTTTCTGGATGTCAGCCTCGAGCTGGTGGCCACGGTGCCCTACGATGAAAATGTGCGCAAAGCGGCCCGGAAACAAAAAGCCTTTATTGATGTATTTCCGAAAAGTCCGGCCAGTATGGCCGTAAAAAGCCTGGCATTAAAAGCGATAAAATGGCCGGTGCCGGCTAATGCCTCTGGTCATCTGGAGTTTTTTCTTGAACAACTTTTGCAGCCTCACGCTGACCAGGGGGTAGTGTGAACAGTAAACTGGCCGCATATGGTGGTGTTGACCAGATGCAGCAGCTGGTTGAACGTCACGCTCCGTTAGTAAAACGTATCGCTTATCATTTAATGGCCCGCTTGCCGGCCAGTGTGTTGGTGGACGATTTAATTCAGTCCGGCATGATTGGCCTGATTGAAGCAACCAAAAATTTCGACGGTAGCAAAGGTGCCAGTTTTGAAACCTTTGCCGGCATCCGCATTCGTGGAGCAATGCTGGATGAAATGCGCCGTGGTGACTGGACCCCTCGCTCGGTGCACCGCAACGCCCGCTTAATTGCAGACACCATAGCTGAACTTGAAGCTGAGTTCGGGCGCGATATTAAAGACTTTGAAGTTGCTGAAAAACTTGATATATCCCTCGATGAGTACCATCATATGTTAACCGATGTCAGCACAGGCAGAATTATCGGTATTGAAGATCTCGGTGTGTCAGAAGATGTATTGGTAACATCTGACGACAGGGACGGAGATCAGTTATATGAACAACAAGCGAATGAAGCATTTAATAAAGCACTGGTAACAACCATTAGCAGTTTGCCGGAGCGCGAAGCTCTGGTACTCTCACTGTATTACAACGAAGAATTAAATTTAAAAGAAATTGGGGCAGTGCTGGATGTCAGCGAGTCCCGGATAAGTCAGATCCATAGCCAGGCACTTGTGCGCTTAAAAGCCAGAATGCAGGCTTGGGTATAAATTAGAGCAGTTGAGATACCAGGCGTATTATCTCGTCGGAGGGGACTTTGGATAAAAATATGAAAATTCTTGTGGTTGACGACTTTTCAACCATGAGGCGCATTATTAAGAACTTGCTGCGTGACTTAGGCTTTACTAATGTGTCAGAAGCTGATGATGGCAGTACTGCTTTGCCTATGTTGCAGAACGGCGATTTTGATTTTGTGGTTACCGACTGGAATATGCCCGGCATGCAGGGTATCGATTTGCTGCGGGCTATCCGGGCTGATGCCAAGTTAAAGCATATTCCGGTACTGATGGTGACCGCTGAAGCGAAAAAAGAGCAAATTATTGCCGCCGCTCAGGCTGGCGTTAATGGCTATATTGTTAAACCTTTTACTGCCGCCACCCTGCAAGAAAAGCTGGCAAAAGTCTTTGAGCGTTTAGGTTAAGCCGTAACTGACAAGGAGTGACACTATGTCTGACACGACGGCTGCTGATATTACGCTGGAGCAAGCAAAAGAACTGGTGCAGTTACTGGAGATGGGCGAGCAGCAGCTGGCAAATAAGCTGGTGCAATCCATAACGGTCCCCGGTTCTTCTGAGTTATTTGCTGAGGTGGGTAAACTCACCCGGCAACTGCACGATTCGCTGAAAAACTTCCACATTGACCCGTCGTTGAATAATTTGCTGGAAGAAGATATTCCAGACGCGAAAAAACGGCTCAATCACGTTATCGACATGACGGAGCAAGCGGCCAATAAAACCATGGATGCGGTTGAATCCTGTCTGCCGATTGCTGATCAAATCACCCAGCAGCTTAATCAGCTGCAGCCGCAGTGGCAGCGTTTAATGCAACGGCAAATTCAATTGGCCGAATTTAAACAGCTCTGTCATGGTGTTGACGGCTTTATGCAACAGGCCAGTGTCGATTCTGCCACGTTGAACGCGTTACTGACTGACGTTTTAATGGCTCAGGACTATCAGGATTTAACCGGCCAGATTTTACGCCGGGTTATTGAGCTGGTCCGTGAGGTTGAAGATAGCCTGATTGGCCTGCTAACGGCATTTGGGCAAACTAACCCTGATTTACCAGAAATCAAAGCTAAGCCAGCCAAAGCGAAAGCCAAGGCTGCACATGAAGCAGAAGGTCCCATTATTGATGCAGCGGAACGTGATGATGTGGTGTCTGGTCAGGACGATGTTGATGATTTACTGTCCAGTTTGGGATTCTAACAGAGGTGTCTGCGCATGAGCTTTGATATGGATGAAGACATTTTACAAGACTTTCTGGTCGAAGCCGGCGAGATCCTGGAGCTGTTGCAGGAGCAATTGGTTGAACTGGAGAATAATCCAGATGATGCCAATTTACTGAACGCTATTTTTCGTGGCTTTCATACTGTAAAAGGCGGCGCTGGCTTTTTATCATTAACTGAACTGGTTGATGCCTGCCACGGTGCTGAAAACGTATTTGATATTTTGCGTACCGGCAAACGGCGGGTTACCCCGGAATTAATGGATGTTATTTTACAAACGCTGGATGCGATAAATGCGATGTTTGTCGAAGTACAGGCGCGTCAACCGCTAACCCCTGCAAACCCGGCGCTGCTTGATGCGTTACATCACTACAGTGAACCGGAACGTGCAGGTGAAGCGCCGCCGGCCATTGCGGTATCTGCTGAACCAGAACTGCCAGCTGAGCCTGAACCACAGATATCGGCAAGTACTGAAGCAGGTGATATTGACGATATCAGCGAAGCTGAATTTGAAAGAATGCTTGATGAGTTGCATGGTAAAGGGGCACCCGGGCGGGCAGAGCCTACAGCCGCCGTCGCGCCGCAAGCGCCGCTTACTGATGATGACAGTGCCGATATTACCGATGATGAATTTGAAGCTATCCTGGACCAATTGCATGGTAAAGGTTCGTTCGTGCCTGATACCAATAAAACAGCAGGGGCGCCACCAGCGGCAAAACCACCAGCTAAACCCGCTGCCAGTGCTGCCGCAGCCGGGCCATCAAGCGATGATGAAATAAGCGACGATGAGTTTGAAGCATTGCTGGATGAGTTGCACGGTAAAGGTAAAGCCCCGGTAGAAGTGCCTGCGCCGGCAGAGCGTAAAGCCGCGCCTTCAGCTGCTGCGCCCGCAGCGCCAGCCGCAGCAGCTAAACCCGCCACTGCGCCCGCGCCGGCAACCCCGGCACCGGCAGCAGATAAAGCCGCTGCTGCTAACGCTGCGCCAGCGGCTGAAACCACAGTCCGGGTTGATACCAAGCGGCTTGATCAGATAATGAATATGGTGGGCGAGCTGGTACTGGTGCGTAACCGTCTGGTCAGTTTATCCACCAGCACCCAGGACGAAGAGATGACCAAAGCCATTTCTAACCTGGATGTAGTAACGGCAGATATTCAGGGTGCAGTAATGAAAACCCGGATGCAGCCAATTAAGAAAGTCTTTGGTCGCTTCCCCCGGGTTGTCCGTGATTTAGCCCGGTCACTGCAAAAAGACATTAATCTGGTGCTTGAGGGCGAAGATACTGATTTAGATAAGAACCTGGTAGAGGCACTGGCCGACCCATTGGTGCATTTAGTCCGTAACTCGGTTGACCATGGCATTGAAATGCCTGATGTCCGTTTAAAGGCAGGTAAGCCGAAAGTCGGCCTGGTTAAGCTGGCTGCTACCCAGGCTGGCGATCATATTCTGCTGACTATTCAGGATGATGGCGCCGGCATGGACCCGGAAAAATTAAAAGGGATTGCCATTAAGCGTGGCATTCTGGATGTCGACGCTGCCGCTCGGATGTCTGACAACGAAGCGTTTAATCTGATTTTTGCCCCGGGCTTCTCCACCAAAGAACAAATTTCTGACATATCCGGCCGTGGCGTGGGTATGGATGTAGTGAAAACCAAAATTAATCAGCTAAACGGTACTGTGCAAATTAATTCTAAGCTGGGTGAAGGCACCTTGCTGGAGATTAAAGTGCCGCTGACCCTGGCTATTTTGCCAACGCTGATGGTGATGGTGGGGAAACAAACGTTTGCCTTGCCGTTGGCCGGCGTTAATGAAATTTTCCATCTGGACCTGGCAAAAACCAATATTGTTGATGGTCAGTTAACCATCGTCGTGCGCAATAAAGCCATTCCGCTGTTTTACCTCGAGCATTGGTTAGTAAAAGGTTCTAATAAGCAACTGCGCCGGGAACAGGGCCACGTGGTTATCGTGCAAATCGGTACCCAGCAGGTTGGTTTTGTGGTCGATTCATTAATTGGCCAGGAAGAAGTCGTGATTAAACCGCTGGACGCCTTATTGCAGGGCACCCCAGGTATGGCGGGTGCGACTATCACCTCTGATGGGGGTATTGCTTTAATTTTGGATGTACCAAATTTACTGAAACATTATGCCAAAAAATCCAAGATTAAATTTGATCGGTTTAATAAGCTAAACGCTTAAGAGAGTGCTGCATGACGATCAGGGTACTGATTGTAGATGATTCCAGTTTTTTTCGCCGTCGCCTGACGGAAATTCTGAATTCAGATCCGCAGCTGGAGGTGATCGATACCGCCAGCGATGGTCGTGAAGCAGTCACTAAAGCGCTGGCTTTAAAGCCCGATGTCATCACCATGGATATCGAAATGCCGGTGCTGGACGGTATTAGTGCGGTACGGGAAATTCTGCAAAGCCAGCGCATCCCCATTCTGATGTTTTCGTCATTAACTCATGAAGGCGCTAAAGCAACTTTTGATGCACTGGATGCCGGTGCTGTCGATTTTTTACCGAAGAAATTCGAAGACATAGCCCGGGATAAAGAAGAAGCCGGTAATGTGCTGCGGGACCGGGTCAAAGCAGTGGCCCGCAAAAGGCCCTTAGGGCGCACAACGTTCAGTAGCTCACAACAGAGTAGTTTACACGGTAGCACTGCTAACACTACTGCACCCGGCCGGCCTGCTTTGTCAGGTAGCAGTAGTGGCCTGACCCGCGGTGCGCTGGGCCGGCCCCAGCTGAGTGAACGGCTGGGTGGCAATGTTGCACGCACTGCTAACTTTAAAGCCAGCGGCCATAGCTATAAATTAGTTGCTATCGGTACCTCCACCGGTGGCCCGGTTGCCCTGCAACGGATCCTGACTAACCTGCCAGCTGACTTTCCGCTACCAATAATTTTAATTCAGCATATGCCTGCCGCCTTTACCGGTGCTTTTGCCCAGCGGTTGAATACCCTGGCAAAAATTGAAATTAAAGAAGCCGCCGATAATGATATTTTACGCCCGGGCGTGGCCTATCTGGCACCGGGCGGTAAACAAATGCTGGTAGATGGGAGCGACAGCCAGGCCAGGCTGAGAATTAAAGAAGACGATTCAGCACGTATTACGTTTAAACCCAGTGTTGATGTCACCTTTGCTACCGCTGCCAGGGTTTTTCAGGACAAAGTACTTGCCGTAGTGTTAACTGGTATGGGAGCAGATGGCCGGGAAGGGGCCAGAATGCTTAAACAGGCGGGCTCGCGGGTTTGGGCTCAGGACGAGGCAAGTTGCGTGGTATATGGCATGCCTCAGGCAATTGCAGCGGCAGGACTGATGGACCTCGAGGTCAGTTTAAATGAGGTGGCCAGCCGGCTGATAACGGAAGTGAAACATGGATAAACTGGCAATCAGTGGTTTTTTACTGGCGGTACTGGCCGTAGCCGGGGGTTTTATGCTGGAGGGCGGTGCCCTCAGTACCCTGCTGCATTTACCGGCGTTTATTATCGTGGTGGGGGGCACTGTGGGGGCCGTGATGTTACAAACTCCGTTGCCTCAGTTCCGGCTGGGCCTGAGTATGTTGCCCTGGGTATTAAGGCCACAAAGTTTACCCATGCAAAACGCGGTAGAGCGAATTGTTAACTGGGGCACTTCAGCCAGAACCAATGGTTTTCTGTCGCTGGAGTCTGCAGCATTGGAGGAAAGCGACCCGTTTTTACATCGCGGCTTAAATTTACTGGTAGACGGCGTTGAGGCGAAAGTATTGCAAGACACGCTTGATGCTGAACTCACCCTGGAGCGAGAACGCTTGTTACGTGGCGCCCGCATTTTTGAAGCCATGGGGGGATATAGCCCGACTATCGGTATTGTCGGCGCGGTACTGGGGTTAATTCAGGCAATGGCTAATATTTCAGAGCCAAAATTACTCGGCATGGGGGTGGCTACTGCCTTTGTGGCAACGATATACGGCGTTGGCTTTGCCAATTTGGTATTTATTCCGGTAGGCAATAAACTTAAAAGCCTGGTGTATCAGCATACTTTGTATCACGAACTGATCGTCGAGGGGTTGGTATCGATAGCTCAGGGTGAAAATCCGCGCAATATCGAGCGCAAGCTCGCTGCATACCGGCTGAGTTAATTACTATGTACCGGCACAAGCAGCAACATCAGCACGATGAACCCGAGCAACTCGACCGCTGGTTAGTGTCGTATGCTGATTATATGACGCTGATGTTTGCCCTGTTTGTGGTGTTGTACGCCATGTCAGTGGTAAAAGATGAAGAATTCAGTGCCCTGGCTGATACCCTGACTAATGTATTCGAACGACCAGCCCAAAAGGGCAGTGGCGTTAGTGGCAGCGGGGTATTACCACAACAAGCACCGCAAAGTGATTTCAACCGCTACGGCAGCTCACTGGAGCCAGCGCAAGGGCCCGAGCTGGTGGCCGATGCCAGTAAGTTGTCAGACGTGCGCCGACAACATCTTGGCAGCCCGTTAGTATCGCTGGAACAAGAGCTTACCCAAGCACTGGCGAATTTAATTGAGCAAGGCGTGGTCGATATTCAGCAGGACGAAGACTGGCTGATTATTGAACTGAGCAGTGGCTTGCTATTTGCCAGTGGCAGTGCAACGGCAACGAGTTCTGCCAGAACCCTACTCAATGAAATTACCCGGATAATTAACCCGATAAATAACTTTATCCGGATCCGGGGGTATACCGATAACCAGCCGATAAATAACGAGTTATTTTCGTCAAACTGGGAGTTGTCGGTAGCCAGGGCAACATCGGTATTGCGGATGCTGGAAGCGCTGGACACCCCTTCTCATCGCATGGCGATAGAGGGGTATGGTCAATATTACGCCGAAAGTAGTAATGAAACGGCCCAGGGCCGGGCAGAAAACCGTAAAGTTGTTATTGCGCTGTCACGTTATGGTTATATGCCGGATGAGCTGGAGCAGCAGCAACAAAGCGAGGACTTACAACAACAATTACAGCAGGTTACTCAGGAAGATGGCAGTATCAGAGTAATCGCTTTGCCAGGTGGTGGGGTTAGAATCACCACCCGTCAGGACAATCCGGATGCACTGCCCGAACAACAGGAACCCTGAATGTGGTAATTTGGACAATAGCAAATCAGAAAGGTGGTGTGGGTAAAACCACCACGACTGTTACCTTAGGTGGACTGCTGGCTGAGCGCGGCAAAAGGGTATTGCTGGTTGACACCGATCCGCATGCTTCACTCACTTACTATTTCGGTATCGACGCTGAAGAGCTGGAAAACAGTGTTTACGATATTTTTATTCGCGGTAAAGACATTACCCGGGAAGAAATTTTGCAGTCGTTGTGTCCCAGCGGGGTCAGTAATCTGGATATTCTGCCGTCATCGATGGCGCTGGCGACCCTGGATCGGTCATTAGGTAACAAGGGCGGTATGGGGCTTATTTTAAAAAAAGCCCTGCAAAAAGTGCAAACTGAGTATGACTATGTGTTGCTTGACTGCCCACCGGTAATGGGCGTATTGATGGTCAATGCCATAGCCGCCTGTAACCGGATACTAATACCGGTGCAAACCGAGTTTCTGGCTCTCAAAGGCTTAGAACGAATGATTGCCACCATGGCACTGATGCGCAGCTCGCAGCAAAAAGATTATGCCTTTACTATAATTCCCACTATGTATGACAAACGAACCCGGGCCTCGCTGGAAGCGTATAAAGAGTTAAAGGCGAAGTATCAGGATAAAGTATGGTCTGCGGTGGTACCGGTAGATACCAAGTTTCGTGATGCCAGTGTGGCGCAAACGCCACCTAACGTCTATGCGCCAGCCTCACGTGGGGTGTTTGCCTACAACACCCTGCTGACTTACTTATTGCAGCTGGCGCCGGAGGCATAATGAGCAGTTTAATTGCCAGTCAGAAAGTGATGCAGCACTACTTGTCAGCCTTATTAACTGACGATGGGGCGACCGAAACCAGTCTGGTTGAAGATGCTAAAACCCGCGAGCTGAACCGGTTGCTTGCCCAAGCCAGCCCGGTCGCTAAGGTAGCAGCGCCGGACAAGGGCAAGACTGCTATTAGTGCTGCCGTACCGGTTAAACTGCAGCTGAAAACAGATATTCACTCCGAAGTGCCAGCTGCCCCTGCGGTACAGAGCCGGGATGTCCCTATTGCCCAGCGCCTGGGCGCAACCAGCGTAACTGAACCAACCGTTATCGCCAAAAAAACAGAAACCCGGGCTTATCGGCAGGGCCGCTTTCAGGCATTATTTTTTAGTGTCGCCGGTTTAAAACTGGCCGTGCCGCTGACTGAGCTGGGCGGCATCCATCAGTTGGGCGAGATAAACAGTTTGTTTGGTAAGCCGGCCTGGTTTAAAGGCGTTATGCTATACCGGCAGCAGAAAATCAGTGTGGTGGACAGCGCCCGCTGGGTGATGCCGGAAAAATATGATCAACAACTGCAGCAAAAGCTAAACTATCAGTATGTTATTATGCTTGGCACCAGTAATTGGGGGCTAACCTGTGAAACGTTAATTAATACCTTTAGTCTGGAACAGGACGAGGTAAAATGGCGGGAAACGGATGGCAAAAGACCCTGGATGGCAGGATTAATTAAAAAGCATATGTGTGCTTTAGTTGATGTTGACGCTATGATTAACCTACTTAATCGCGGTCAGGACATTAATGCCTGAGCAGGCAGTGAATTTTACAGGAGCGGTATATGAGCAATAATCAGGCAAAGGCAGCCGGCAAAAAAGAAAATGCCGATCTGGTTTTACAGTGGGTGACCTTCCGTTTGCAGGAAGAAACGTATGGCATCAACGTTATGCAGGTTCAGGAAGTGTTGCGCTATACCGAAATTGCTCCGGTGCCCGGTGCGCCTGGCTATGTTATGGGGATCATCAACCTGCGTGGCAACGTTGTCACCGTTATCGATACGCGGGCCCGGTTCGGCCTGGCACCGGGCGATGTGACTGATAACAGCCGGATTGTCATTATTGAAGCGGAACGTCAGGTAATCGGCATTCTGGTCGACAGTGTCGCTGAGGTGGTGTATCTGAAGCAGTCTGAAGTGGATACCGCACCAAATGTTGGTACTGATGAAAGTGCCCGTTTTATCCAGGGCGTATCAAATCGCGAAGGCGAACTATTGATACTGGTTGACTTAAACAAACTGCTCAACGATGAAGAGTGGGAAGAAATTAATAGCCTGTGAGCGGAGTACTGCCGATGAACCCATGGCTGCTGGGCCAGGCAATTGTTATTGCAATTTTACTGGTGCTGCTATTCTGGTTATTACTGAAACAACGTAGCAGCGGTAGGGAGCAGCTGGCGATACTACAACGACAGCTGGAGCAAACTAATCAGCAACTTAGCAGTGCGCAAAGCGAAACGGAAGAATTACGGGCCGGTATTATCGGGGTAGGCCAACGGGTATTAACGCTTGATCAGCGGGTACTGACGCTGGAAAACGAATTGCAACAGCTGCAAGGCGCCTGTGCCGAGTTGGCCGAGCAACAGCAGGCGTTATCGCTGACCGATCCTGAAAGTAAAATTTATACCCGGGCAATGAAAATGGTCCAGTTGGGCGCCGATTTAGAAGAAATTATGCGTGAATGTGAACTGCCCCGGGCCGAAGCCGAACTGCTGTTCAACCTGCACCAAGCCAAATCCTAGTCTTCCAGAAAAAAGGGTCAGAGTGAATAAACAATTCACTCTGACCCTTTTTAACTAATTTTTTATTCACTCCGACCCATTTTATTAGGTTTTTAAGTCAATTCTCTGGTGGATATTTTGCCATTGCTCAGGGAATTTCCCCTGTAGTACATAAGAAAAGGCAATTAGCTCCGCAATCACAATGTACAGTTCTTTCGGGATGTTATCACCTAGCTGTAATTGACTTAGCAGCCGGTTCAGCTCATCGTCCTGGTGAATAAGAACACCGTGCTCTCTGGCCAGGGCAATAATGTCTTCGGCCAGTTCACCATGCCCCTTGGCGACAATGGTCGGTGCAGATTTACCATCATATTTTAAAGCCGTGGCACTTTTTTGCTTCGCGCTGTCTGTCGGGGTGGGGTTTATTGAATCGTTTTTACTCATACTCTCACCGTCAGCAGGCTATTGTGGCGTGGGATCAGGCTGTCAGGTATTTTGCCAAGTTGACAGTCAGCCTGGCTAACGGTTAACCCTTGCGCGGCGATGCGGTCTTTAAGCAACGGCAGAAACTTCTGAGCCAGCCGTAACGCCTCATTATGATCGGTATAAAATTGCAGTTGTAAGTCCTGCTCCTGTAATTTGGCCACCGCCAGCAGGTTGCCATATTGCTGTAAATCAAATTTCATAGTCAGTTGCCATTGTTTCTGACTTTTACCACCACTTTTACCATCAGCTTCGCGTTGCTCTATCATCAGTTGCGGCATAATGGTCTGCCCCTGTTGCTGCAGTGGCAGCTGCAACAACCATTGTTGTAGCTGGCTTTGCGCGTCAACAGTCGCTAACTGGCTTTGCTGAAGTGGGCTGCTTAAGCTTGCCAGTTGGCGCAGTGCAGTAGCGGCCTGGCCGCTATCCAGCTGCGCTACCAGCTGGCTTAACCGGTTTGCCGGGGTGTTATTGGCAGGCGTAAGCTGCTTCTGGCTTAAATGTCCCAGCAGTAATTGAATCGCCAGCGCCAGGGTACCGCCCGTCGTCTGCGGGTTCGGTTGGCTTTGCAGGGGTTGAAACTGCAGCAGAGCGCTAAGTTGAGCAGCGATAGCAGGTGGTGCCAGTGGTTTGCTGATTTCTGGCAGGCTTTGCTGGATTTGGTTGAATAACTGCTGCAACGGCGCGGGCAGGTTTGGCATGCTATTGGGCTGCATTAACGGCTGAGATAATAAGGGTACAAGGTTACGCCAGGCCTGTGTTTTAACATCCGGGGCCAGCTGCATCAACTGTTTGTTAACATTGCCGGTTGCCGGCACGTTTTTAGTTGTAGCGGGCGCTGTTTCTGCTTTTACCGGCGGGGCCTGCCAGTTGACCGGTCTGTCAACCTGCTGCTGACTAACGGTTAGTTGTTGGCTGTGGCCGGCAGGTTGGATTATCAGTTGCCACTGGCCATGCTTTGTTGCCGGCGGTTGTAATTGCAGCAGCAGCGGTACCATTGGGTTACCGCCTGCTGGCGGGACGGTTGTCGTATTGCCGGCTGCGTTTTTGCTATTAAAATTTGCGAGCGTTGCAGCAAGTTGTGGCGAAACACTAATGCTTAGCTGACCCAGGCTGATTTTAGCGGCGTCTGCTGACACAGTGTGTTTGATGGGCGCTAACTGGCTGATCAGAGCCTGTAGTAATTGTTGCTGCGTCGCCGGTGTTAGCGGCAGAGCCCGTGCTTCAGCAGCCGTCGGTTGCAATACCGGTTGTAATGAAAGCTGTGCCGGTGCCGTGGTCTGGCTGAAGGTTATATTGAGAAGCACTGGCTGACGACTGCTATTTTGCCCCGGCGTGGAGCCGTGCTGGGAAGAGGCAGCTTGTTGCTGGCCGCTCTGAATAAGCTTGCTAAAAGCAGCAACGTCCTTGGGCGATAAGGTCAGCAACAGCGGGTTAGCTGTTGCAGAACCACTCAGGGTTAACTGGCCTGTTTTCAGATCCAGTTGCAGTGGTACCGTCAGGTTATTGGCTGCGGCCTGGCTATTTACAGCACTATTAATCGCCTGGTTAGCCACAGCAGTGAGCTGACCCTGCTGTGACAGCTGAGGTAGCTGCTGGTTCAGCCACTGGCTGATAACCGGCTGCAGTTGAGCCGGGCTGAGGTTGATGCTGCTGGCAGGCGCCGGCATGGTCTGCAGGGTCAGACTCAGCTGGTTATTTGCTGCCGGGGTTAATTTAACCTGCAACTGCGGGCCGAATTGCTGACTAAGCTGGCGGCTTAGTTGGGCCGGCAGGCTGATAACCAGCGGGCCTTGCGGGGTTTGCAGTTGTAGCTGGCTGCTGCCAGATAACATCTGCAAACGGGCCGTGTACAGCTCACCAACTAACAGTTTTAGCTCAGCGCCTTTAGCCCCGGTTTGCTGAGTAGTGCCTGGCAGCGGGTGTTGCAGTAATTTGTCCAGATTGATCTGGTTCATATTTCCCCTGATTAATCACCGCACCCGGCGTGGATCTGATTCGTATTCCGGTCACGGTATGCTACTATGCGCGCAATTTTAACAGCAGTCGATACCGAGGCCAGTGAACATAACGCAGCCATCCGCTACAGCCACCACTGCAAGCTCCCCCGGGCCCGTTACGCCTATTTTGCAGGGCGACGGTTTAAGTTGTATCCGCCAAGACCGGGTATTGTTTTCGCGATTATCTTTGCAACTTAGTGCTGGTCAGTTACTGCAGATACAAGGCAAAAATGGTGCCGGTAAAAGCTCACTACTACGTATTTTAGCGGGCTTAGCCCAGCCTGACGACGGTCAGCTGTATTATCAGGCTAAGCCATTGGCGCATTGCTTGCCAGCTTATTGTGGCAACTTGTGCTATATCGGCCACCAAAGCGGTGTGCATGAGCAATTAACCGCACTGGAAAATTTACACTTCTGGCGTGCGGCCTCAGGCCTGAACAAAGCAGACGACTGGGCTTTACTGGCGCACCTTGGGCTGGCGGGTCTGGAAGACGTGCCGTGTCGGATGTTATCAGCCGGACAACAACGCCGGGTGTCACTGGCCAGACTCTGGTTAACGCCTGCATCACTCTGGATCCTGGACGAACCTTTTACCGCACTGGATCAAAGTGCTATCGGCTTGCTGCAACAGCATATGCTCGATCATCTGAATCGGGGCGGCGCTATTATTCTTACCACCCATCAGAGTCTGACCCTGCAATTTCAGTCTCTGGTACAGCTGGAGCTGGCCTACCGATGGTAAGTGTTATTTTCTTACAGCGCGAGTTACGGTTACTGGCCCGGCAAAAGGCAGACTGGCTTAACCCTATTCTGTTTTTTATCATCGTGCTCAGTCTGTTTCCGCTCGGCGTTGGGCCAGAGCCTAATATGTTACGTATTATTGCTCCGGGAGTTATCTGGATAGCCGCATTACTCAGCGTGTTGCTGGCCTCCGAGCGGCTGTTTAAAGACGATTACCGCAACGGTGTGATTGAGCAGTTAGTTGCTGGCCGGCAAAGCCTGTTAGCATTTGTGCTGGCAAAAACTTTTGCTAACTGGTTAAGCACCGGCTTGCCGCTGCTATTACTGTCGCCGGTTGTTGCCTTACTGCTGGGGTTAGAGCAGGCAGCCCTTGGCGCGATGGCATTGACCTTGTTGCTGGGTACGCCATTGCTCAGCCTGTTAAGTGTGCTGGGCTCGGCGCTGACCATGGCAGCCGATAAAGGTGGTATTTTACTGGCGCTGCTGATACTGCCGCTGTATATTCCGCTTTTAATTTTTGCCAGCAGTGCCATCGAGGCCGCCAGCATGGGGCTGGGCTATCAGGGACAGTTGGCCATTTTACTGGCCATGTTATTATTGGCGTTAGCGCTGGTGCCGATGGCCGTGACCAGTGCCTTGCGAATTAATGTGAGTTGATATGTTTAAGTGGTTAGATCCGTACGCTAAAAGTGAAACGCTTTATCATTTCTGCGGCAAACTGTTACCGTACCTGATGGTAACTGCACTGACCCTGCTGCTGCTGGGTAATGTCTGGGGGCTGGCGTTTACCCCGGCTGATTATCAGCAGGGCGACAGCTACCGGATCATTCACATTCACGTACCTTCGGCCATCATGTCAATGGGCGCTTACGCCGCTATGGCCAGCGCCGCTTTTGTGGCGTTGGTTTGGCAAATTAAAGTGGCGCACTGGGCCGTGCTGGCCATTGCGCCTATTGGTGCTACTTATACCGCAATTGCCCTGATCACCGGTATGGCCTGGGGCAAGCCGATGTGGGGCGCCTGGTGGGTATGGGATGCCCGCTTAACTTCGGAACTTATTCTGTTATTTCTGTACTTAGGTGTTATTGCCTTAAACGGTGCCTTCAGCGACCGTCAGGTTGGCGCTAAAGTGTCCAGCTTGCTGGCATTAATCGGGGTAATTAACTTACCTATTATTCATTTTTCAGTAGAATGGTGGAATACCCTGCATCAGGGCGCCAGTATTACCAAATTTGCCAGGCCCTCGATTGACCCGAGCATGCTGTGGCCACTGTTAATCAGTATTCTGGCCTTTGCCGTATTATTAATGGCACTAACCTGTTTACGGCTGCGTACTGCCATTTTAGTGAACGAGCAGCACCGGCCCTGGGTCAGAAAGCTGGTAGGAGGCCTATAATGCATTTTCAGTCTTTCAGTGAGTTTCTGGCCATGGGCGGCTACGGTTTTTTTGTCTGGCTATCTTTTGGCATTACCTATCTGTTGCTGCTGGGGTTGATATTAATTAGTGTGTATCAGCAAAAACAGTTTAAACAGCAACTTAAAGCCACGATTGCCCGCGAACAACGAGTTAAGCAGTATCAGGAGCAACAAGTCTAATGCAACCAAGACGGAAAAAACGCCTGTTTTCGATTTTACTGATCATCAGCCTGATTGCCGGGGCTATTGCTGCCATGCTGTACGCGCTGCAGCAGAATATAGACTTGTTTTATACCCCGACCCAGTTAGTAGAAGGCCTGGGCAAAGACAAGGTAAAACCTGTGGTAGGCCAGCGCCTGCGCATTGGCGGCATGGTGGTGCCGGGCACGGTGTCACGTGACGGGCAAAGTTTAAAAGTGCGGTTTCAGCTGGTTGATACCGGGCCAACGGTCTGGGTAGAGTACGACGGTATTTTACCTGATCTGTTCCGCGAAGGTCAGGGTATTGTGGCGCAGGGCACCTTGCTGGCACCCGACGTTATTCAGGCCAGTGAAGTGCTGGCCAAACATGATGAAGAATATATGCCACCCGAAGTTGCAGAAGCCATGAAGGGTATCCGGCATGTGCCGCCGTCACAGGCTGATTTCCCAGCCAGCGACAGCTCGCCAGACGGCAATGACACCAAACCAGAATATAAACCAACTTATTAAGGGGCTGGGCGATGATAGCTGAATATGGCCAGCTGGCACTGACCTTTGCCCTGGCGTTGTCTGTTTTGCTGGCCGCAGTGCCACTGTATGGTAGTTTTAGTGGCAACCAGCGGGCGCTGTTGCAGGCCAAACCGCTGGCCATTGGCCTGTTTATTTTCTGTTTGCTGGCCAAGCTGGCGCTGGTGCATGCGTTTTTAAACAGCGACTTTACCGTGATAAATGTCGCCACTAACTCCAGCTCTATTTTACCCTGGTACTATCAAATCACTGCCAGCTTTGGCTCGCACGAAGGCTCGATGCTGCTGTGGATCTTAATGCTGGCCGGCTGGACGGCACTGGTCGCAATATTCTCCAAAGGTTTGCCGCTGCTGATGCAGGGCCGCATTCTTGGGGTGCTGGGGCTGATCAATATCGGCTTTATTGCCTTCTCGCTGTTTATGTCAAACCCGTTTGCCCGCAGTTTGCCGTTTTATCCGGTCGAGGGTATGGATTTAAATCCGCTACTGCAGGATTTTGGCATGATTATCCATCCGCCATTGCTATACATGGGTTATGTGGGTTTTGCCGTATCGTTTGCGTTTGCAATTGCCGCCTTAATTGGTGGTAAATTTGACAGCACCTGGGCGCGCTGGGCCCGGCCCTGGACCCTGGCAGCCTGGTTGTTTTTAACCCTGGGTATTATGTTTGGCAGCTGGTGGGCATACCATGAGCTGGGCTGGGGCGGCTGGTGGTTCTGGGATCCGGTAGAAAATGCTTCATTTCTACCCTGGTTAGTGGGCACTGCCTTATTGCACAGCCTGGCGGTAACGGAAAAGCGCGGTACTTTTAAGTCCTGGACGGTGTTACTGGCACTGGCCGCCTTTTCGCTTAGTTTGGTTGGGGCCTTTTTAGTGCGGTCCGGCGTGTTAGTGTCAGTGCATTCTTTTGCTGCTGATCCGGATCGTGGCATCTTTTTACTGGTTTTCCTGTTGCTGGTTATCGGTAGCTCACTGGCGCTGTATGCCAGCCGGATGAATTCAGTGCGCAGCCAGGCCCGCTATCAGTTGTTTTCCCGCGAGGTAATGTTGTGGGGTAACAATGTGTTTTTACTGACCGCCACGCTGGTGGTGTTCTTAGGCACCTTGTTTCCGTTATTTCACAAAGAGCTGGGGCTGGGTACCATCTCAATTGGCGAGCCGTTTTTTAATCAGATGTTTTATTACCTGACCATTCCGTTTGCCCTGCTGTTGGGGCTGGGCCCCTGGGTACGCTGGAAGCAACAACCGGTAAAGCCGCTGCTGGGGCCGTTAAGTTTAATTGCCATTGCCAGCCTGGTACTGGCGCTGGGCACATTGGCGGCAATGCAAAGCGTGCAGGCAAATTTAGCTCTGCTGGGCCTATTGTTAGGGGCCTGGGTCGGGTTATCGGCACTGTACGAGCTGTATCAGCGAATGAGCCAGTTTGGTTCGGTCAGCAAAGGTGCCTTTAAATTGCATGCCAGTCACTATGGCATGACGATTGCTCATATCGGTTTTGCGGTGTTGGTAGTCGGGGTAGCGATGACCAAAACCTACAGCGTCGAGCGCGATGTCCGGATGCAGCTCAACGACAGCATCAGTCTGGCCGGTTACCAGTTTACCTTGCTGGAAGTGTATCCGTTGGAAGGCGCAAATTATGGCGGCGAAGCGGCAGAGATAGCCGTTCATGATAAAAATGGCGAATTTGTCAGCCAGCTGCATGCAGAAAAACGCTTTTATACTATTCAGCGTACGGTGATGACAGAATCCGCGGTGCACGCCCGGCTAAGCCGTGATTTATATGTATCACTGGGTGAAGCCTTACCAGACAATGCCTGGGCGCTGCGGCTGTACGTGAAGCCGTTTGTGCGCTGGATTTGGCTGGGTGGCTTACTGATGGCGCTGGGTGCTCTGGTAGCATTGCTAGACAAGCGCTACCGGCGCAGCGGGCCCACGGTGTCTGCAGTAACTCCGGCGGAGCAAGCGAATGCGTAAACTGATGTTCTATCTGCCATTGGCGTTGTTTCTGGCCCTGGCGCTGTTTTTACTCAGTGGCCTGTTTTCTAACCCGATGGAACGGCAGTCAGTCACCACCGACAAACCGCTGCCAGCTTTTAATTTGCCCGATTTAATGAACCCGGAAAAACGCTGGCAACCGCAGCAGCTGCATGGCGAAACTTTTTTGCTGAATGTCTGGGGCACCTGGTGCCCGACCTGTAATGCTGAATTAAGCTATATGACCGAGCTAAGAGAACAAGGAGTTAAAATTATTGGCCTGTACTATGTGCTACCGGCTGATCCGGTGCTGGGCGAGCGTTTTGATTTAGCCGAATTACAGGCCGATGTCAGTAACAAATTGCAACAACGTGGTAATCCTTATCAGTTTAACATTCTGGACTTTGATCGCAGTCTGGCGCTGGATTTAGGAGTAAGCGGCGCACCGGAAACCTTTATAATTGACAGTACGGGCATAGTGCGGGCCCATCATATTGGTGATATTAATCCGCAGGTGTGGCGCAGTAAACTGGCACCGCTTTATCAGCAATGGCGCCAGCAGGATGGAGTCCAACCATGAAAATTATCAGCGGCTTGTTCGCTCTGTTCATGCTAAGCCTGCCCGTGCTGGCAACGGAAGAAGCACTCCGCTTTGACAATGAAGCGCAACGCCAGTTATATCAGCAGCTGACTGCTGAACTACGTTGCCCGCAGTGCCAGAATCAGAATATTGCCGATTCCAACGCGGTGGTGTCGGTCGATATGCGCCAGAAAACCTATGACATGATTATGCAGGGTAGCAGCCGTAGCGACGTGCTCGATTACATGATTAACCGCTACGGCAATTTTGTCCACTACCAGCCACCACTGAACCGTTACACCTTGTTGCTTTGGCTAGCCCCATTGCTGATGCTGTTGGGGTTGTTCGCGTTGCAGTTAAAGCGGCGCCGGCAGCAGGCGGCAGCACAGGCAAACGAGCAGTTATCCGGGCTAGCAGAAGAGCAACCATCGGCAACGCTTGACGCTGAACTGGATAAACTGATTGAACAATACCGGAGTAAAAAATGATGTTATGGCCGTTACTGTTTGCTGCCCTGATAATGCTGGCCCTAAGCGCTATTATTATCAGCTGGCCCCGAAAGGCCAGTGCTGCCAATAATCAGACACCCTTGCAATTGTTTGAAGAGCGTCTGCAATTATTGGCCTTAGCGCGGGACAGTGGCGAACTGGCCGAGCAGGATTTTGCCAGCGCCGCAGCAGAGTTAAAACAACAGTTTAACCAGCAACAGCAACAAACAATGAATTACAGCCAGCCGAAGCGGCAGCTCTGGTGGCATCTGGGGCTAGTGGTGTTTGTGTTGGTCGTGGTTGCCGCCATTTACCGCTTTAATGGCCATTACACTGAACTGGCCGACTGGCAGCAAGCCCGGGTCGACTTAGCCAGCTATGGTGAGCGGTCGTTGCTGGGAGAAGGCGAGCCGTTATCTGAACATGAAACCCGCTTATTTGCGCTGGCACTGCGGACCAAGCTGGCAGAAGAGGGCGACGATGCGGTAGCCTGGATGTTACTGGGCCGGATCTGGATGTCGCAGGGGCTGATGGAAGATGCCATTGATGCCTTTGAAAAATCATTGGCGTTAAGCCCGAACCGGATCCCGTTACTGCTTAATTTCGCTCAGGCGTTAATCGTGGTCGGCGGTGATGACAACCTGGCCAGAGCGGGGCGCGCCGTGGCCAGAATATTGCTATCTGAGCCTGACAATCTGGATGCGATGTCACTGATGGCGTTAATTGCTCATGAAAAAGGCGACACCGATGAAGCAATTAAAGCCTGGAGTTTACTGGCCGAGCAACTGGAGCCATCTGATCCGCGCTACCCGCTGGTACTGAGTAAGCTCAGCGAGCTGGGTGTCGATAGTAGCGACAGCATTGGCCGGCAAATCCGGGTGCGTTTAACGGTGGCGCCAGAACTGGCCGCTGATAATCCAGACGCCAGTTTATTTTTATTCGCCCGTGCCGTAGATGGCCCTAATTTACCGTTGGCCGTGCAGCGAATTCCGCTGCCCAGCGGCGAAGTAGAATTGTTGCTGGACGAGAAAATGGCAATGCAGCCTGATTGGACGCTGAGCCAGGCGGACCAGGTTGTGGTGGTGGCGCGGATGTCTCAGGCCGGTACGGTTGAAAAAATGGCCGGCGATCTGCAGGTTGAATCGGCTGTCCTTACTTTTAATGATGCAAAAATCAGCGTGAAGCTGACTCTGGAACCCTGACATGGTCGTTAACATCCTTAAGCTTCGTTTTGGCCTGACCCTGGTGCTAACACTGGTACTAGCCGGTTGTGCCAGTAAACCGGCATCGCAAACAGCCCCGCCGCAAGCCCAATTGGCCCAACCCGGTGTGTCGCAGCAAGACAGCTCAACTGAACAACCTGCTGATGGCAACGACTATGTTGCAGCAGCTGAAGCCGCCGATACTGAAGCAGCGCCCTATGCTGATCCGCGGGATCCGCTGGAAAGCATTAACCGGCCATTATGGGACTTTAACTACGACGTATTGGACAAGTACCTGCTGCGGCCTGCTACCGTCGGTTACATGACGGTGGTACCCAAACCGGCCCGCAAAGGCCTGATAAATGTGGTAGAAAACCTGAATGAGCCCGCCAGTTTTCTAAACGGTTTATTGCAGGGTAAACCCGGCCGGGCCGCAGTGAGTGCCGGTCGTTTTCTGGTTAACTCTACCGTGGGTATTTTAGGTCTGTTCGATGTCGCGGCGAAAATCGGCCTGGCCGAAGCCGATGAAGACTTCAACCAGACATTAGCGGTGTGGGGCGTGGGCGACGGAGCCTACCTGATGATCCCCGCCAGGGGGCCAACCACAGTGCGTGGCACAGCGGGTGGTATTGTCGACGGCCTATACTTCCCGCTCGGTTTGCTGAATACGCCATTGACCATTACCCGCTTTGCTATCGATGCGCTGGACAGCCGCGAACAATTAATGAATGTTGAGCAAATGCTGGAAGACTCACTTGACCCTTATTCATTCGTTAAAGAGTCGTATTACCAGCGCCAGGAATTTAAAATATACGACGGTAATCCGCCGCAGCCCGAGGAAGAAGAGCTGGACGACGAGCTGCTGGATTATTTGGACGAATTCCAGTAAATAAAATCACTCCGACCCCTTTTTCTTTTTCTTAAATAAATAGAAAGCAGAAAAAGGGTCAGAGTGATTTAAATTAAATAATGGAGCAACAGAATTAAGGATTATTATGCTTAAAGTACTCAGCGTATTCGGTACCCGCCCCGAAGCCATTAAAATGGCGCCACTGGTTAACTTGTTAAAAGATGACAGTGAGATTGACAGCCGGGTCTGCGTAACTGGCCAGCATCGGGAAATGCTGGATCAGGTGCTTAGCCTGTTTGCCATTGAGCCCGAGTATGACCTGGCCATTATGAAATCCGGCCAGGACTTGTACGATGTTACCACCAGCATTTTATTAAAAATTAAGCCGGTACTGCGCGATTTTCAGCCTGACATTGTGCTGGTGCATGGTGATACCAGCACCACCTTTGCGGCGGCGCTGGCTTGTTATTATGAAAAAATTGCAGTGGGGCACGTTGAAGCCGGGCTGCGTACCGGCAATATTTACAGCCCGTGGCCGGAAGAAGCTAACCGTAAACTGACCGGCGCTATTACCCGCTTACATTTTGCGCCTACTGATACGTCTGCCGCTAATTTGCTGGCTGAAAATGTTAGCGCTGATACGATTGTGGTTACCGGCAATACGGTTATCGATGCATTGTTACAGGTAGTCAATAAAATTGGCCAGGATGACAAGCTTAACGGTGCTTTTGCCCAGCAATTTCCCTATGGTCAGCATGGCCGGCGCTTAATTCTGGTTACCGGCCATCGCCGCGAGAGCTTTGGCGACGGTTTTGAGCAAATCTGTGCAGCGCTGGCTGACGTGGCTAAGGCCTTTCCGGATTGCGATATCGTCTATCCGGTCCATCTAAACCCCAATGTCCGCGAACCGGTGTATCGTTTGTTAAGTGACGTCAGCAATGTTCACCTGATCCCGCCGCAAGACTACCTGCCGTTTGTCTACCTGATGAGTAACGCCACTATCGTGTTAACCGACTCGGGTGGTATTCAGGAAGAGGCACCCTCGCTGGGTAAGCCGGTGCTGGTTATGCGCGATACCACCGAGCGGCCGGAGGCGGTCAGTGCCGGTACCGTTAAACTGGTTGGTACTGATCGGCAGAAAATTGTTGAGCAGGTGAGCCGCTTGTTAACTGACAACGAATACTATCAAAGCATGAGTTTTGCGCATAACCCTTATGGCGATGGCAAAGCCTGTCAGCGGATTGTTACTGCGATAAAACAGCAAATGGCAGCCGGCGAATAAGCTTAAGACGGTCTAAACAACAGTTTAAATCAGTTTGTCAGCCATGCTATGCTGCATAAACTAAAAATGCCAACACCCTGTAACGAACGAGAATTTGGACGGAGAAAAAATGGATTTTAGTCAGATTATCGGCAGTGTAGCCAGTGGTACCCAGCCACAGCGCTGGCTGATTACCGGTTGTGCCGGTTTCATTGGTTCTAATTTGCTACAGGCATTACTGGCTGCAGATCAACAGGTTACCGGGCTGGACAATTTTGCTACGGGCCATCAGCGTAATTTAGCTGAAGTGCAAAGTCTGGTAAGCCCGGAGCAGTGGCAAGGTTTCACCTTTATTGAAGGTGATATTCGTAACGCTGAACACTGCAAGCAAGCGGTTGCCGGTGCCGACTATGTCCTGCATCAGGCTGCGCTCGGTTCAGTCCCGCGTTCACTTGCCGATCCGGTTACCACCAACGAAGTGAATATCAGTGGCTTTTTAAATATGCTGGTGGCTGCCCGCGATGAAGGCGTTAAGCGGTTCGTGTATGCGGCGTCCAGTTCAACCTATGGCGACCACCCGGCGCTCCCCAAAGTGGAAGCCAATATTGGTAAGCCGCTCTCACCCTATGCCATCACCAAGTATGTTAACGAGCTTTATGCCGATGTCTTTAGCCGCAGTTACGGTTTTCACAGTATAGGCCTGCGCTATTTTAACGTGTTCGGCCCGCGGCAAGACCCTAACGGTGCTTATGCCGCGGTGATCCCGAAATGGACCGCCGCTATGATCGCTGGCGACAAAGTGGTGATAAACGGTGATGGCGAAACCAGTCGTGATTTCTGTTTTGTTGACAATGCCGTCCAGGCCAATTTACGCGCAGCATTAGCCGATATAGAACAAAGCGAAGTTTTTAACGTGGCCGTAGGGGACAGAACCACCCTGAACGAATTATTTCGCGCTATTCAAACGGCACTGGCCAGCAATGGTATTGCTTATCCGCATTGTCCGCAATACGCTGATTTCAGACCCGGTGATGTGCGCCATTCGCAGGCCGATGTCAGTAAAGCACGGCTTATGCTGGGCTACTTACCCAGCCACACCATTAACGAAGGTATTGCGGTAGCGATGCCCTGGTATATTGCCCAGCCAGCGAAATAATGGCAAAAGGAAAGATATGACAGCTTTAACAGATGCAAAACTGGCTATTATCGGCCTTGGTTATGTTGGCCTGCCGTTGGCCGTCGAATTTGGTAAGCATTATCAGACCCTGGGTTTTGATATTAATCAGGCCCGGGTCGCTGAATTGCAAAGCGGTACAGACCATACGCTGGAAGTCAGCAGCGAAGAGCTGGCCAGTGCCAGTAAGTTGCAATTCAGCCACCAACTGGATGAATTAAAAAGCGCCAATATTTATATCGTTACCGTGCCAACGCCCATCGACGAACATCGCCGGCCCGATTTAACGCCGTTAATCAAAGCCTCCGAAACCCTGGGCAAAGTCATTAGCCCCGGCGATATCGTCATTTATGAATCAACTGTCTACCCGGGCGCCACCGAAGAAGATTGTATTCCGGTTATCGAGCGGGTCAGTGGCCTGAAATATAATATCGATTTTTATGCCGGCTACAGCCCCGAACGCATAAACCCGGGTGACAAAGAGCACCGGGTCACCACCATTAAAAAAGTCACCTCCGGCTCAACCCCGGCTATTGCCGCTACCGTAGATGCCTTGTATGCCAGCATCATCACCGCCGGTACTTATCAGGCCAGTAGCATCCGGGTAGCCGAAGCGGCCAAGGTCATCGAAAACACCCAGCGCGATTTAAATATTGCCCTGATTAACGAACTGGCCGTTATTTTTAATAAACTGGGCATTGATACCGAAGAAGTGCTGCTGGCGGCAGGCACCAAGTGGAACTTTCTGCCGTTCCGGCCAGGTTTAGTTGGCGGCCATTGTATCGGCGTCGACCCTTATTATTTAACCCATAAAGCACAGTCGATAGGCTACCACCCCGAAGTGATTCTGGCCGGTCGCCGCATCAACGACAGCATGGGCCGCTATGTAGTCAGCGAGCTGGTTAAAGCCATGGTGAAAAAACGCATTCATGTCGCCGGTGCCAAAGTGTTGCTGATGGGCCTGACCTTTAAAGAAAACTGCCCGGATATCCGCAACACTAAAGTGATTGATATCGTCAGTGAGCTTAAAGAATACGGCGTAACTGCTGATGTGTACGACCCCTGGGTTGATGGCAAGGAAGCCGAGCACGAATACGGCATTACGCCTATTACCAAGCCGGCCAGCGGCAGCTACGACGCCATTATCCTGGCCGTTGCCCATAAACAGTTCCGCGAACTGGGTGCTGCAGGCATTAAAGCCCTGACCAAACCCGACCATATCATCTACGATCTGAAATACCTGCTACCCGCAGGCGAAGCCGACCTGAGGCTGTAACCGCTATCTCCGTATAAACAAAAAAAGGGTCAGAGTGAATAATTTATTCACTCTGACCCTTTTTCTGGCCTGCCTTTAGTTTTCCGGCCAAAACTAATGTTGTACTTATTAGTTATGTGTTGCACAAAGCTTTCGTTCGCTAATGGATAATTATGCTTAATCGCATCGCGGATTTTTTTCAACTCATGATCTGGCAAACGCTGCTCAAATAAGGCTTGGTAATTTTCTAAACGCTGCTCAGTCGTTTCTGCCAAATTTAAATAGACTTGATGTGGGCTGATAATATTAATGTTCACGCCTCTGGCATTGGCATGATAACTTGACCAGTGATAGTCAGCAGGGTGCGGCACCATCATCGCCCTAACCGGATTCAGCTCGATATATCGCTGACAGGACAGAAAATACTGATCGCAATCCACCAGACTATCTTTGAATCGCCCGTCCCATAAGGTACCCACCCGGTGATAGCGCTTATTAAAATAGTGTACATAACCCCGTCCCAGGTTCTGCATTACCGTTGAAATAGCACCATTTTGCCGGCCAGTCAGCAGCAAATGAACATGATTACTCATTAGCACGAAAGCATGCAGTTGCACCTGATAGGCTGTCAGATGTGTCGCCAGTATCGATAAGTAGCAAGCTTTGTCAGTGTCGTCATAAAAGCAATTGCTGCGGTTGTGGCCACGTTGCACCACGTGGTAAGGCATATTCGCTATCAGGTATCGTTTTCTACGCGGCATTTTATTGAAATTAAGTTAATTAAATTATAAAAAAATATAGCAAGCATGGTGGCAGATGCAATAAAAAGGGTCAGAGTGATTTTTAAAATCACTCTGACCCTTTTTATTTGGGCGATAAGGTCGTTACAGCGGGTTAGCAGCATGCTAAACTTTTGCGGTTATTTAGGCCTCATCTCACCGGGCTATATTTTTTCAAGGAAAGACAATGTCTGAAGCAGCAACGCTGGCCACTGGCAGCGTTAAAGGTATCGTTTTAGCCGGCGGTTCGGGTACCCGCTTGTATCCCATTACCCGTGGCGTGTCGAAGCAACTTTTACCTGTGTATGATAAGCCGATGATTTATTATCCAATATCGGTGTTAATGCTGGCCGGTATCCGGGATATTCTGATCATAACTACCGCTGAAGATCAGGCGAGCTTTCAGCGTTTACTCGGTGACGGTAACGATTTAGGGATAAATTTTCAGTATTGTATTCAACCCAAACCGGATGGTCTGGCGCAGGCGTTTATTTTAGCAAAGATTTTTTAGCTGGCAGTGCCGCGTGTCTGGTGTTGGGTGACAATATATTCTTTGGTCATGGCTTGCCTGAAATGTTAGCTAGTGCCGCCACGGCTGCGGCTGACAAAGCGACAGTATTTGGTTATCGGGTAAGTGATCCTGAGCGCTATGGTGTAGCAGAATTTAATGCCGCAGGCGATGTGGTGTCTATTGAAGAAAAACCGGCTAAACCCAAAAGTAATTTTGCCGTCACCGGCCTTTATTTTTATCCGCCGGATGTCGTCGCTAAAGCCTGCCAGGTAAAGCCGTCAACCAGGGGCGAGTTAGAAATTACCAGCCTTAACCAGATGTATCTGGCAGAGCAACGTCTGAAAGTAGAGCTTATGGGCCGCGGCTTTGCCTGGCTTGATACCGGCACGCACGAAAGTCTGCTGGAAGCTTCTGCTTATATTGAAACGATTGAGAAACGACAGGGTTTAAAAATCGCCTGTCTGGAAGAAATCGCTTTTGAAATGGACTACATCAATAAACAGCAATTGTTGGCGCTGGCAGCACCGTTAGCAAAAAACCAGTACGGCCAGTATTTAATTCAACGTGCAGAAGATACCCAGTTAATATGATTATTGAAGCTCAGTCACTGTCGGGCTTGCTGTTGCTAAAGCCTGAATTAATTGGTGACGAACGCGGCTATTTTGCTGAAACCTACCGGCATGATGCGCTGACCGAGGCCAGTGGCATTGCTTTTAATTTCGTCCAGGATAACGAATCACGTTCCCGTTATGGCGTGTTAAGGGGCTTACATTATCAAAAGCCGCCTTATGCGCAAACTAAACTGGTTAGGGTTACCGAAGGGCGAGTGCTCGACGTCGCGGTAGATATACGCCAGGGTAGCCCTTCGTTCGGGCAGACTTTCAGCGTTGAACTTAGCAGTGATAATAAATATCAGTTGCTGGTTCCGCGCGGTTTTGCCCATGGTTTTGTGGTGCTATCAGAGTTTGCCACGTTGTGCTATCGGGTCGATAATTATTATGCCCCCAGCCATGATGCAGGTCTGGCTTTTAATGATCCGGCACTTGCTATTGATTGGCAGCTACCAGCGGCAGATATTATTTTATCGGCCAAAGATCAGCGTCAGCCTGGCTTGGCGCAACTGCAGTCAGGTTTTGCAGTTGGCAACAACTTATATCAACAAGCACCAACGTTATGAAAAAGATTAAACTGATGTTGCTTGGCGCTGGCGGTCAGCTTGGCCAGTGCATTCAGGCTGAAGTAGGCCAGTTTGCTGCGCTTGAACTTGTCAGCTTTAGCCACCAGCAACTGGATGTTACTAAGCTGGCTGCGCTGCAGCAGGTCATGACAGAGGTGCAACCTGCTATCGTGATCAATTGTGTCGCTTATACAGCAGTAGATAACGCTGAAACAGACCCTGGTAATGCTTATTTACTGAATTGTGACGTGGTGGCCGATATTGCCACGCTGTGTCTGCAGCAAGATGCCGGGCTTATTCATATCAGCACCGACTACGTCTTTAATGGCCAACATTACCGCCCTTATCAGGAAAGCGATCTGGCCGCGCCAGTGGGGCAATATGGTGCCAGTAAACTGGCAGGCGAACAGGCGCTGCTGCAGGCCGGGGTGGCAGGGGTCATTTTACGTACCAGCTGGCTGTATTCAGAGTTTGGCAACAATTTTGTAAAAACGATGCTAAAGCTGGCCCGTTCACGGTCTCAGCTTGGTGTAGTGGCGGATCAAATTGCCAGCCCGACGTATGGCCGCGATCTTGCTCAAGCCATTTTAACCCTGGCAAACCAGGCTGATTTTTGTCAGCGCTTTACGCCAGCTAAAGTGTATCACTATGCCAATCAGGGGGTTGCCAGTTGGTTTGATTTTGCCAAAGCCATTTTCGAGTTCAGCAACCAGCCCTGCCAGGTGCAGGCTATCACAACTGAAGCCTATCCGACGCCAGCCCGGCGGCCGGCTTACAGTGTGTTAAACACCGCAGCAATTCGTCAGGATTTGCAACTTCCTATTCCGTACTGGCGCGACAGCCTGCGGCGCTGTCTTACTGAGTTAGCAACAGAGTTATGATGAAAAAAACCATTTTAATTACCGGCGGTGCCGGCTTTATTGGCTCAGCACTCATCCGTTATTTGCTGGCCGAAACACCTCACAGCGTTATTAACGTCGACAAACTAACTTATGCCGGTAATTTACAGTCGCTGGCTGAAGTCGCTGACCATCCCCGTTATCATTTTGCCCAGGTGGATATTTGCGACCGGCCGGCGCTGGATATCTTGTTTTACCAATACCAGCCCGACTGGATTATGCATCTGGCCGCAGAGAGCCATGTTGACCGGTCAATAGACGGACCAGCAGCATTTATCCAAACCAATATCGTGGGTACTTATACGCTGTTGGAAAGTGCCCGACATTATCTGGCGGGGCTAAAGCCGGCGCTACAGCGGGCATTTCGCTTTCATCATATCTCTACCGATGAAGTGTTTGGCGATTTAGAGGGCAGTACAGATTTATTTACCGAAAACACGCCCTATGCGCCCAGCAGCCCATATTCTGCCAGTAAAGCCAGTTCAGACCACTTGGTCCGGGCCTGGCACCGTACTTATGGTTTGCCGGTGGTCATTACCAATTGTTCCAATAACTACGGGCCTTACCATTTTCCGGAAAAGCTTATTCCGCTGGTTATCAGTAATGCGCTGGCGGGTAAAGCCTTGCCGGTTTACGGTAAAGGTGAGCAAATTCGTGACTGGCTGTATGTTGAAGACCACGCCCGGGCATTGTATCAGGTGGTTTCTGGGGGCACAGTGGGTGAAACCTACAATATTGGTGGGCATAACGAAGTTAAAAATATCAGTGTCGTAGAGCAAATCTGCGACTTGCTGGATGAGCTGGCACCAGCAGCGTTTTGCCAGCTGAGCGAATTTAGCAGTTACCGTCAGCAAATCCGCTTCGTTACCGACCGGCCGGGGCATGATCAGCGTTATGCCATCGATGCCAGCAAAATACAACGTGAGCTGCAATGGCAGCCGCAGGAAACCTTTGCCAGTGGTTTACGCAAAACAGTACTGTGGTATCTGAATAATCGGCAATGGTGGCAGCCACTTGTTGATAGTGTTACTGCAAAGGCGCCGGCAAAGGGCCACCAGTGACAGCCGCCGCTAATAAAGTGCTGGTTAGTGGCGCATCCGGTTTTATTGGCCTGGCATTGTGCCAGCAGCTGCTTCAGGCCGGTTATGCAGTAAAAGCACTTGGCCGCAATTTAGCTGCTCTGCAAAACTTAGCACAACGCTACCCGCAACAACTTGAGTGCGTGAATCAAGACTTGGTCGCTGCCGCGCCCACCCCGGAATTATTTAATAATGTTGATTTTGTTGTGCATCTGGCCGCTTACGCCTCGGCCGCCGGTATCTCAGCCGCTGCATTAAAAGCGCTGAATGTCGATGCCAGTGTTGCTTTGGCGCAGCAAGCCCAGCAAGCCGGGGTAAAACGTTTTATCTTTTTAAGCAGCGCTCAGGTTGTCGCAATAAAGGGGGCAATAAAGGGGTCAGAGTCATTTAATCCGCAGGATAGTTATGCGTTAAGCAAACTGGCTGCAGAGCAGGCATTGCAGGCGCTGTGCCAGCAGGGAGCCTGCAGTATGCAACTGGTTATCATCCGGCCGCCATTAGTGTACGGGCCAGGTGTCAAAGGCAATTTTGCCCGGCTGCAACAGGCCGTGGCTAGTGGCCGTTGGTTGCCGCTGGGTGGATTAAAGCATAATAAACGCAGCTATCTGGCACTTTTGAACCTGACCGACTTTATTCAGTTATGTATTACTCATCCACAAGCGGCTGACCAGCCATGGCAGCTCTCTGATAACGCTGATATTTCAACCCGCGAGTTAATCAGTAATATGGCCCGCGCTCAGGGTAAGCCAGCGCGGCTGTTGCCCGTACCGCTTTGGTTGCTCGGCACAATTGGCAAGCTTACCGGCCACAGTGGCGCCGTTTCGCGCCTGACAAGCGCCATGCAGCTGGATATCAGTGCTACCCAACAGCAACTTGGCTGGCAACCGGTAATAACAATGAAGCAGCAGTTGGCATTAATGTGTCAGTCAGCTGCGGTCGAATAAACTACCAATTGCTGCTAAAAACAGCGATTATGGCAACAAACCGACTTATTGGTAGCACCCTGGTGCGGGCCTATGATAAATTATTGCTAATTTCCGCTTATACCGTTTAGATGGACTTAACCATGCAATTAAGTGTGCACTCTTTTATGCAACTGACACTACCTAAACCGGCCGTGCTACTGGCAGGTTTTTTTGTTTCAGCAACGTTTCTCTCTGGCTGTGCCACCACATCGTCCGCACCTGCGTCTTACTCGTCATATGCCAAAGCACCGCAATTTATCGCAGCAGAAATGGCCAGTCAGCTGGTTCAGGCCCGGGCCGGTCAGCAACTCACTTTCAGTAATAGTCCGTGGGGACAGCAGGTAACTGCACAAGTTGTCAGTCGTTACTTTTCCGCTGCCGGCCGTGAGTGCCTGCAGCTTCAGTTGACTAGTAACAGCGCCGACAGCGCTGTTATATGTCGCTATAATGAGCAGCAATGGGCTGTAAACCGTGAACTTACCGTTGCTAACCTGCCGCAGGAATAAATATAACCATGAAATTTTGTCGTCTAACGTTCAGCCGCTGGGTGATCACTCTGGCTGCATGCAGTATTGCATTGCCGGCTGCAAGCCAGAGTTTTGGGGATTTACCCGCAGCGCAGCAGGCTCAGGCACTACAAGCCCAATCACAACAAACAGACTCTCAGCAAATTCAGCTGCAACAGTTACAAAATGGCCAGATTAACCGACTGCCACCTCCACTGAGTGAGCAACCCAGTCAAACCAGCTGGCAGCAGGGTACCTATGGACCACTTGGACCAGATGGCAATCAGCTTGAGGATGAGATTCAACCCTTTGGCGCAGAGTTATTCAGCGGTGGCTTTCGCGGGGTTCGGGCTGACGGCTTAAACCCGCAATACCAGATTTTGCCAGGCGATCAGATTACCTTGCGGGTATGGGGTGCAATAGACATCGACCGTATCTTACCGGTTGACGCTCAGGGCAATATCTTTATCCCTACCATTGGCCCGGTAAAAGTGATGGGGGCCAGTCATAGCCAGTTAGACGGTATCGTCCGCAATGCAGTGCGTCGGGTGTATTCTGATAACGTTAGTGTTTACACTAACTTGCAGGGTGTGCAGCCGGTAGCGGTGTTTGTCACAGGTTTTGTTAATAAGCCGGGGCGCTATGCCGGGGTTCCCAGCGATTCAATCCTGTATTTTATTGATCAAGCCTCGGGCGTTGATAACCAATTAGGCAGTTACCGCAATATCCGATTAATCCGTAACGGCGAAACGCTGGCGGTGATGGATTTGTATCAGTTTTTATTACATGGTGAGCTTGCTCACGACCAATTGCAAAGTGGCGACACCATTTTGATAGAAGAACGGGGCCCGGTTGTTACGGTTCACGGTGATGTTGGCCGGCCGTACCATTATGAATTAAATCAAACTGAACAGCAGCAGTATCTGGCAGGTGAAGTGTTAACCGAACTGGCGCAGCTCAATGCTGGTGTCTCCCACGCCCTGATCCGCGGCATGCGCGACAGTGGGCCGATAGCCCGCTATCTGCCATTGTCAGAATTTAATCAGGCCAGGGTAGCCAACGGTGATGAGGTAATGTTTTTTGCTGATCATCAGCAAAATAGCATCGTCGTGCAATTGGAAGGCGAATATCTTGGACCTTCCCATTTTGTGTTGCCCAAAGATGCCATGTTGCATGAACTGTTAAATATTGTGGCGATTGAGCCTGAACTTACCGATTTTCAGAATATTTCATTGCGCAGGCTCAGTGTCGCTGAACGGCAAAAACAGGCATTAGATGAAAGTCTGCGCCGACTGGAAACCACCTATTTAGGCGCACCATCGGCTACTGCCGAAGAGTCGGCAATTCGCGCCCGCGAAGCCGAGCTTATCAGTGAGTTTGTCGCTCAGGCGCGGGAAATTCAGCCCAACGGCCGCATGGTGCTGGCACATAACGATAACATTGTCGACTTGCGGTTGCAGGACGGTGATATTATTACTATTCCATCCCGTTCCGATGCCATTCTGGTTAGTGGCGAGGTGTATATTCCGCAGGCCGTAGTTTATGTGCCGGGCCGCAAAGCCATGGATTATATTGAAGGTGCCGGTGGTTTCAGCCAGCACGCTGATGAAGACAGAGTATTAGTGGTGCGCCAGAATGGCGAAGTGCGGAACGCCAGCGATGTTACGCTGCGCCCGGGTGATGAAATATTAGTGTTACCCGCCGTGACGACTAAGAACCTGCAGTTAGCTGCCAGCATTACCCAGATTTTATATCAGGTAGCAATTGCCGCCAAAGTGGTATTGGACCTGTAAAAATGCAATTACGCTCACCCTGGCAGGTATCTATTCACGTCTGGCATGCATTGTTTATGCGTGAAACGACGGCCAGAATAAGTGGTGACCGGTTTGGCTGGACCTGGCTGCTAGTCGAACCTATTGCTCATCTGATTATTTTAATTAGTGTCCGCCAACTCATGGGCCGGCTGAATCTGACCTCCGGTGCAGAATTTATCCCCTGGCTTATTATCGGCATCATGGCATTCTTATTGTTTCGCAATGCCATGAATCGCAGCATGAATGCGATTGCCGCTAACCGTGGTTTATTTGCCTACCGCCAGGTGCATCCGTTCGATACTGTGCTTATTAGGGCAGTGCTCGAAGGGGTATTAAAATCAATAGTGTTGGTGCTAATGGTTTTGGGTGCTTCGTTTTTGGGGCATGATATTTTGCCGCATGACGCTATTATGGTTGGCTGGGTATGGCTTAATATATGGCTGCTCGGTCTGGGCTTTGGTTTGTTATTCGCAGTAGCGATTACGCTGGTGCAAGAGCTCGCCAAAATAATCGGCATGATCACCTTTCCATTGTATTTTTTATCTGCAGTTATTCTTCCTGTTCAGTTAACGCCTCATTACATACGAGAGTATTTGCTTTACAACCCGGTGTTACATGGCGTTGAAGCTTTGCGGCTGGCTTTTTTTGAGCACTATCGCACTGTAGATGGTATTAGCTTGCTATACCTGCAATTTTGGACTGCATCGATACTGTTGCTTAGTTTAATGCTGCATATTCGCTTAAAAACACGGCTGATGGCGCAATGATTGAAGTTAAAAATCTTTATAAACGTTACCACGGTCCCTTCGGCGGTGACTGGGTATTAAAAGATGTTAACTTTCATATTCCGCGAGGAGTCAGTGTCGGTCTGGTTGGCCGCAACGGTGCCGGCAAGTCCACATTACTGCGGTTGCTAGGTGGTATGGATGCCCCCGATAAAGGCCAAATCATTCAGAACTGTAAAGTATCCTGGCCTATCGGCTTAGGCGGCGGTTTTCAAAGCACCATGACCGGGCGACAGAATGTAAAGTTTGTGGCCCGCATTCACGGCGGTGACGACAAAATTCCGGAAATTATTGAATTCGTGCAAGATTTTGCTGAAATAGGCCGGGCGTTCGATCAGCCGGTAAAAACCTACTCCAGTGGTATGCGCAGCCGGCTGGCATTCGGGCTGTCGCTGGCATTTGACTTTGATGTTTACTTATCAGACGAAGCCACTTCAGTAGGTGATGCCAGTTTTAAAGAAAAAGCAAAAAAAGCCTTCAGAGATCGGGTTGGCCGTTCCAGCCTGATCATGGTGTCGCACAGTACCGGCATCCTCAGAGAGATGTGTGAATCGGGTATCTGGCTACACAAAGGCCAGGCTATCTGGTATGACAAACTAACAGACGCGATTAACGATTATCATCAAAGCATAGGTAAGAAAGAATAATGAATAGGGTGCTACGCGCTAAAAAATTTGCCAGGTCTCAGCCACATTGGGCATTAAGTTTTGTGGTTATCGTGTTAGCGGTATTGTATTGGGGCGTTATGGCCTCCGACCGCTATGTGTCACAAACCCATATCGTATTACAAAGTCCGGAAATCAGTCCGATAGGCTTTAATGTCTCGTCGTTGTTGGCTGGCACCAGCGGTTCCGGTGATTTGCTTCTGTTAAAAGATCATTTGCAATCTGTTGATATGCTGCAAAAGTTACAGCGAAAGCTGGATATTCGCAGTCACTATGCTAATGGCGATATCGACTACTGGTCTCGTTTAAGTAGTTCCGATGTCGAGCTTGAAAAACTGTATGACTATATTCAAAACCGAATCGAAATTCATTTTGATGAATATGCCAGTGTGCTGCGGATTAAAGTGCAGGCGTATAGCCCTGATATGGCCCACGCTATTGCCCAGACCTTGTTAAGTGAAGGCGAGCAGCATATGAACGATATGGGGCAGCGCTTAGCGGCGGAACAAGTTGCTTTTATCGAAGAGCAGGTGGCAACCCTGGAAAAGCGCTTGTATTCAATCCGCGAAGAACTGATTACCTTTCAGAACGAACAGGGCATGGTATCGCCGACCGGTACGGTGCAAAGTTTCTTTGCCATCGTCTCACAGCTTCAGGGCCAATTGTCTGTTTTAGAAGCCCGAAAAAGTTCTGCCGCCAGCTTTCAAAGCCCCACGTCACCTGAGATCATCCGCCTTAACAGTGAAATTAACGCCTTGCGCCAGCAAATTGACACAGAAAAGCAAAAAATGGCCACTGCCAGTGGTAATTCGTTGAACCGGATTTCGGCCCAGTACCAAACCCTGGAACTGAAAGCCCAGTTTGCGCTCGAGCTTTATTCCAATGCCTTATTAACCCTGGAAAATACCCGGGTTGAAGCCGCCCGTAAACTTAAGCAGGTATCAATACTACAACAACCAACTGTTCCGGAATTCTCAACTGAGCCCAAGCGTTGGTATAATATCGTTATCGTTATTTTCTTCGCTATTTTTCTGGCCGCTATTGCTCATTTAACCCGCGCCATTATCCGGGATCACCGGGATTAACTATGGCAGGTGATCAAGGCTTGCTGTTCTGCCCACCGCTGAACGGCAAAGAACCGGTGATGTTGGTAAGTAACACCGCACCGGAACGTTTTCGGCTGCAGCCTTTGTTGTCTGCCCAGGATGCCACGACAGCGCAGTTTATTCAGTGCTGGCAGCAAGCTGCGGTATCACGGTACAACCGTTATCCGGATGCTGATACTATACCGCCGGCTTATGTGCTGCTGGTGCTGCAAACCAACATGCCCAAAGCAGTTGTCAGCCAGATGTTTGTTAAAGCCCGGCACCTGGCGCAGCAAAGTGATGCGGTGGTGCTGGTGTGTCATGATCAGCATGCCAGCTGTCAGCTAGCCGCAGCATATTGCAACAATAGCCTGGTACAGTTATGCCCACCTCAGGTTCACCATGCAAAATTACTGGCTAATGCTGCTGCCGTTATTACTGCTAACAGCTGGTTGGGCTTTGAGGCGCTGTTGTGGCGCAAAGCCGTTTATAGTTTTCTACCGTCATTTTATCTGGATGGCACCCATTATTGTGGCTCGCCATCTGAAGCGGAGCCGACTGCAGCCGATGACAGTGTGTTGGGTAAATTAGTGTGGCAGATATTTTCCGACGCTAAGGTAGACAGTGCACTTACAGATGGCAGGTTAACGAAAATAAGCCATGACGCTCAGCTTGAGCCTGGCAGTGGTTTTATTACAAGTATGCAGGCTATTCAGTGGCTTTCATGGCAACGCCAGCAGCGCCAGCGCTTTGCACCCGAGCTGTATGCCATTGGCTTTAACCGGATTTGGCGGCCCGTGGTCAAACAATTTATCCAGGGTAGTAAGTTACACTTCGTAAAACGAGCAAAGCAGGTGCCAACGAATAGCCATGCGGTTAGCTGGGGCTTTAAACCGTTAGCGGGTCTGGCAGAGTCGGTAAGCCTTACCCGCTTAGAAGATGGCTTTTTACGCTCAGTGGGTCTGGGTGCCCAGTTTGTTAAACCGCTATCCTGGGTGGCCGATAGCTGCGGATTGTATTTTGACGCAACCGCACCTTCAGATTTAGAAAACTTGCTTGCTCAGCATCCGTTCAGCCAGCCTTTGTTAGAACAAGCCGCTGAACTGATCAGCCAGCTGCAAAGCAGCGGTATCAGTAAGTACAATACCGGCATTGCCAACTGGCAACGGCCGGTCACGGCTAAAAAAGTAATTTTAGTGCCGGGCCAGGTTGAAACCGACGCGTCTATCGCTCGCGGTGCGCCCGGCATAAAGCAGAATATGGCGCTGCTACAGGCCGTGCGCCAGGCCAATCCTGACGCCTGGCTGATATATAAACCACACCCTGACGTCTTAGCCGGCGCCCGGGCCCGGGGCGAGAACGAGCAGCAGGCATTGGACTATTGCGACCAGCAGGTAACCGACTGTAGCATAGTCGCAATGTTTGACCAGATTGATGAGGTACATGTGTTGACCTCGCTGGCCGGCTTTGAAGCCTTGATCCGCGGGGTAAAAGTAACTTGTTACGGTATGCCGTTTTATGCCGGCTGGGGTTTAACCACAGATAAGTACCAATGTCAGCGCCGTGGCCGGCAATTGACATTACAACAATTAGTGGCGGCGACATTGCTGTTATATCCACTTTATATTTGCCGCCACACCGGCTATTACACTAATGCACTGGCTACCCTGGCAGATTTGCAGCAGTGGCGCCAGCAGAAACCTACATTCAGCAGTAAACTTTGGCAATGGCTAAGGTGGGGACTAAATAATTTTGTTAAACCAAAATAATGTAACAGGTCGCCAGCAGCTACGGCGAGCCAAACAGGCCCCAGCGACGTATTGCCGTAGTCGGAACTCTGGCTGAAACCATGTTAGGGTTCAGAGCTGATCTGTTAAAAACCATGGTAGCGGCAGGTCATCAGGTATATGCCTTTGCCACCGATTATGACGAGCAAAGCCGGGCGGCCGTGCAAGCGCTGGGCGTAACGCCGGTATGTTATAAATTAAGCCGTTTTAGTTTAAACCCGCTGGCCGATTTAAAAACCTGTTGGCAGCTGTATAAATTGTTTAAACAGTATCAAATTAACCTTACTTTTTGTTACTTTGCCAAGCCGGTTATCTATGGCAGTTTAGCAGCCTGGCTGGCACGGGTGCCATTGCGGGTAGCTAAAATAGAAGGTTTGGGCCGGGCTTTTACCGTGCCTGCTGCGGGGCTAACCGTTAAAGCTAAAATTGTGCGCAGATTGCAAGTCGCGTTATATCAGCTTAGTTTACCCACTACTCATTGTGTGTTTTTGCTAAACCAGGACGATAAAACCGATTTAATTGACCATTACCGGATCAAGCTTAACCAGTTGTGCGTGTTAAAAGGTATTGGTGTCGAGTTAAATAAATTTCCGGTTATACCGGTTTCTGCGACCCCGGTAAGGTTTATCTTTGTTGGCAGGTTATTAAACGAAAAAGGCATTCGCTATTACCTGGCGGCCGCTGAGCAGCTTAAAAAACGCTACCCCGAAGTGGAATTTGTGGTGTTAGGCCAGCCAGACGCGGGGGCCGATGCGCTATCCTCTGCTGAGTTGGATTACTATGTACGGCAAAATATTGTTTGTTATCCGGGCAAAGTCAGTAATGTTGTGCCATTTTTGGCGCAAAGCAGTGTGTTTGTGCTGCCGTCATACTACCGGGAAGGGGTGCCACGCAGTACCCAGGAAGCGATGGCCATTGGCCGCGCTATCATCACTACCGATGCCCCTGGTTGCCGGGAAACGGTAGAGCAAGGCAGGAATGGTATTTTAGTGCCGGTGCACGACCAGGCCGCGCTGGAGCAAGCCATGTTATATTTTATTCAACAGCCGCAGCAAATTTGTATCATGGGCCAGCAAAGCAGGTTGCTGGCAGAACAACATTTCGACGTGCATAAAACCAACGCCAGAATTATGAAACTGCTTCAGTTACAGTAATAAGCAATGTCACAACTACCTCACAGAAGTGTCGTAACGTATCCAGCCCATTTCCCTGGCATTTTCGGCTGCCAGTTTAGCGGCTAAACTGCTACAATCTGCGGTTTATTAACAAGTACAATTTCAGGTTTACCCAAATAAGGATATAAAAGTGAAAGTTACTAAAGCTGTTATTCCGGTTGCCGGCTTAGGCACCCGCATGTTGCCTGCCACTAAGGCTATTCCAAAGGAAATGCTGCCGGTGGTCGATAAGCCGCTTATCCAATATGTGGTGCAGGAATGTATTGCCGCCGGAATAAAAGAAATTGTGCTGGTAACGCACTCCTCAAAAAACAGCATTGAAAACCATTTTGACAAGAGTTTTGAGCTGGAATCGATGCTGGAAAAGCGGGTAAAACGCCAGTTGCTGGACGAAGTGCAGAATATTTGCCCGAAAGACGTCACTATAATGCATGTGCGCCAGGGCGAAGCAAAAGGCCTCGGCCACGCCGTGTTGTGCGCGCGGCCATTAATTGGCGATGTGCCTTTTGCCGTGGTGCTGCCTGATGTGTTAATTGATGGCTATGACAGTAACCTGAAAAAAGACAACCTGGCCCAGATGAACAGCTTGTTTTCTGAATCGGGTATCAGCCAGGTAATGGTAGAGCCGGTGCCGCTGGAAAACGTCAGCAGCTACGGTGTAGCCGATGTCGAAGGGCATAAAATGGCCGCCGGTGAGTCGGTACAAATGACCGCTATTGTTGAAAAGCCGCCGGTAGAAGAAGCCCCGTCTAATTTAGCCGTAGTTGGCCGCTATGTATTTGGCCCGGAAATCTGGGAAGCACTGGAATATACTCCGCTGGGTGCTGGAGATGAAGTGCAGCTGACCGATGCCATCGCTATAATGATGCGCAGCAAGCAGCAGGTTAATGCCTACCATATTAAAGGCCGCAGCCACGATTGTGGTAATAAACTGGGTTATATGAAAGCCTTTGTCGAGTTTGGCCTGCGCGATAAAAATTTAGGTGCAGATTTTAAAACAGAACTTAAGCAATTAATCGCTAAATATTAATGCTGGTAAATAAATTACCGGCAACGTGGTACCAATAAAAATTAATCAAAAAAAGAGAGTGTCCGATGCAGCTTTTAGCAGGTATTCATCAAAGTGATTTATGGCAACAGCTGATAACAAATTGCCAGCTGCCAATAATTAGTAATTTTAATGATGAGTTAAGCGCTGAGTATCCAGCTGCCCTGCTGCAAAGTTGTATTAGCCTGGAAGAGTTACAATTACTGTTGCAACGACAGGCTAAACAGGCAGCAGAGCAAAACCCGGCGCAAGTTGCCCTATGCTTTGATGCGCCGGAAATGGTTATTGGTCGTTCATTACAGCAGGGCAACAGCATCAAAGAGGCTGTTGCCAGCTGGCAACAACAAACCACGGTGCTGCTGCAAGTGCAACAGCAATACCGGCGCCAACTGCAGCTACTGCAAACGGATGCGCTGCTGCAAAACCCGGCTGCCGCGCCAGACTGGCTAGCTACGGCGCAGCAGTCAGCAGCAGAACCACAGGCAGCCGCACAGCAAATAGCAGAGCCATTCGTTGCGTCAAGTCCAGATATTTATGTATTGCTGGCTGCCCAGGCGCTGCGTCAGGATAACCAGGCTTACCAGTTATGGCAGCGGCTTATTGCCTGTAGCCTGCCGTTAACTGAACAAACCAGTTTGGTTTTAGATTTGCAGAATCTGCAACAGCAGCTAACTAATAACTCCAAAGAAGATGCCCTGCAAAGCCAGCTTAATGCCAGTAACGAAGAGCGTGATTTATTATTGCAGCAACTACTGCATGTGCAGGAAGAGTTAGAACAACTGTTTCAGAAAAAACAAAACGTAAAGCAGCAGTACAGTCAGCTTGAGCAGGATTATCGTAATGAGATGGCGACTCTGACAGCCCAATTGCAGAATGGCGAGCAAACGGTTGAGAAAACAGCAGAGCAGCTGCATAAATTTCAGGATGAACTTACCCGGATAACCGAAGCGCATAACCAAACTCAGCAGCAGCTAAGCGCCAGTAATGATGAGCGTGGTCTTTTACTGCAGCAGTTACTAGATGTTCAGGAAGAGCTGGAAAAGCTATTTTTGCAAGAACAAGCATTAAAACGTAAGCACGACACGTTAGAGCAAGGTTATCGCACTGAGGTAACCAGCTTGAATGAAAAGCTGCAACAAGCCGAGCAAGCAATAGCAAAAAGGGATAAACAACTTAATGCTCTTCAGCAAGAGTCGACACAGCTGGCAACGGAAAAACAAGCGCTCGAAAAGCAGAACATTAAAATAGAGCAAGACTTCCGTAAAGAAATCGCCAGTCAGAATGAAAAACTGCAACGCCTGGATTCTGAGCATGCGTCGTTGCAGCAACAACATACTACTATTAAAAAGGAGCATGCGACGTTGCAACGACAACATGCTGATACTGAATCTTCGCTGGCCGTCAGCAATAGTGAGCGCGACTTGTTCCAGCGGTTGCTGCTTAATGTACAGGACGAGATGGAGCAATTTCATCAGAAAAATCTGCAGCTTCAAGCCAATCTGGATAAGGCCACGAACGCTTACCAGGCAGAGCACAAGCAAACTATTACGTTACAAAAGCAGAATGAACGTAGTCAAAGTAAACTGGAGCAGCAGTTAAAAGTAGCGGTAGCAGAAGCTGCCCGGGCCAGGCAACAGGCTGCGGCCTTCAGTAACGAATTGGCTGCGATTAAAGGTTCAACCCTCTGGAAAAGCGGTGCGCCGGTAAGAAAGTTAGCCAGTGTCCTAAGTAAAAGTGAGCGTGAACGTCAGCGTATGCAGCAAGATGCGGCGTTAATATACACCTCTGAATACTTCGATGTTGAGTGGTATTTGCAAAGTTACCCCGATGTTGCCGAGTCGGGCATCAACCCGGCAGAACACTACTTGCGTTTTGGCGCGAAAGAGGGTCGCTACCCCGGTCCCTTATTCGATGGTAACTGGTATCAGCAGCGCTATGCTGATGTCGCCGAAGCGGGTCTTAATCCATTATTACACTTTATAAAGTTTGGTTGTGCCGAAGGCCGCACAGCGTCACCTATTTTGCTGGCAAATAAACAGCAGTCAACTGCTAAGGCTACCGCCAATAAAAGCGCAAAAAAAAATAATAAGGGATCTAAAGTATGAGTGTAGAGACTCTGGTTTGGTTAGGCTGTGGTGAGTCTGTAAGTCAGGCGGCGTTGTCTGCGAAGCGGATTATTTTGGTCGAGGCGCGAAAAAGCGCTGTTGATAAACTAAACCAGCGGTTTGGCCCAAGTAATAATGTGCAGTTACAACAAGCCTGTATCGCTGCTACAGCAACTAATAGTGATTTTTTCCACTACAGTGTGCCAGAGTTCTCAGCATTAAGTCAGCTTAGTGGTCTGAAACAGTTGTTTCCCGGCATCAGGCTTGAACGAATAGAACAGGTAAGTACGACAGCCATAGATGACTATATAGTCAGTCTGGGCCTTGAAGACAGCAAGCAACATAAACTGGTAATCGATATTATCGACCAGGGGTTAACTTTGCTAGAAGTGCTGACCAGCAGTCAGCTACTAAACAAATTCAGTCAACTGGAAATACAAAGTAGTACCCAGCCGTTGTATCAGGGCGCAGTTGATGTCAGTGCCATTTGCAGTTTTTTAGCGTGGCAAGGCTACGATTTAATTAGTCAGGACAATACCGACCCGGATCTGCCCCGTCTTTGTTTTAAGTTGAATGTGTTATGGCAGCCATTACAGGATGCCCGGCATAACGCACAGCAATTAACAGATAAGAATTTACAGCTGGAAAAAGCAAAACAACAAGCTGTTGAAAAAGTTTCACAGGTACAGCAGCAAATTGCTGAGCAAAAACTCCAATATGAACAAAAACATGCCGAAATTAGTAAACAATTAACTAACAGCGTTTCCGAAAATGAAACGTTGCAACAGCAGTTTAGCACTGCTAAAGTGACGGCCGAAAAAACGCAGGCTGAACTAAACGGCCGTATTACAGGCATGGATGCTGAGCTTAAAAAAGCCCGTCAACAGCTGGCAACAGCTGAACAGCAATTATCCTCTGTTACAGAACAAGTAAAAAAACTAGAGCAGGCCAAGACCTTGCTGCAACAACAGCTAGGGCAAGCTGAGCAAGCTGCTCAGCTTGATAAAATGCTGGATGAGAAGATCCAAAAGCTTGCTGAAATTCAGGCGCAAGATTTAAACAAAGCGGTTGGTAATTTAAAAAACCACGTTAATACCGGCTTAGGTAATGCAGCCAAGCAACTTGAAGCCTTTATGGGAATTCAAAGCTATCTGGAAAAAGGCATTAAGCCGTTAAGCTTCCATGGCTGGCCAATAAGTCCGGACATTGGCCTGTATATAGCAGGTTTAATTGATGCCAATAATTACGATGTCATTATCGAGTTTGGCAGTGGTACTTCAACGGTATTAATGGCCAAAGCGCTAATTGCTAAACATCGCAGCAGAGCGCAGAAGTTGCAACATGAAGGCGAAGTAAGTGCCCGCACAGATATCGCAGTCATTGAAGGAGACATTTCAGCTTTGCCAGCACGGATAGTAACGTTTGAGCATAATAGTAAATACCATGCGCAAACCTTAAAGGCGTTGCAGGACAATGGCGTAGATAATTTGGTGGATTTAGTACATGCGCCGCTGGTCGATTACCAACACAAGGACGGAACCCAGTATTTGTATTACAGTTGTGCTGACAAGCTGGCAGAACTTGCCAGGGTGTTTAAAGACCGCAAAGCGAATATTATGGTACTGGTAGATGGCCCACCGGGTGCAACAAATAAAAATGCAAGGTTCCCGGCAATGCCGCATTTATTAAACGAATTATCGCAACACACTTTTACTGTAATTATGGATGATTACAACAGGGCTGAAGAGAAGGAAATTGTTGAGCTTTGGAAAAAAATAGCAATAGATAGGTGCTTAAATCCTGAAGTGGAAGTAATTCCAAGTGAAAAGGGTTTAGCTGTATTGGCTTTACAATAGGTGATTGAATAGTAAGATGAGTTATTTTGAACGGGCACGGAAGTTCTTCATTGAGGGCAACTATAGAGAGGCTTTGAAGCTTTATAGAAAAGCTGGTGAGACTTTTGGAGAAAAAATAGTAGCTTTCAATATTAAACAATGTCTGGATAAACTCGAAGGCCAACCCGAGTTTGTGCCTTCTATTGATGTTATCACTAAATTATTAATATCTAATGCTGAGGCTAAAGAAGCGCCTGAAGCCATTCAAAGTTATCTCGATTTTTATAATAGACTTAAGAAAACGAAGTCTGCCGAGTTAGAAGTTAAAAAAGTAAATCCAATTCCATCAGACTGGCCTGACGATTTGGTTTTAGCACCTTTACCAGAGTCTACAAATGACTATTCTTGGTATGGTGGTAAAAATCGAGCCGGTAAGCTTAACTCTGGCGAAATTGGTCTTAGTATAATAGTGCCAACTTTTAACCGTTCTAATATTCTTGATATGACACTAGCTTGTCTTGTCAATCAGCGTACTAGCTATAAGTTTGAAGTTATCGTTGCCGATGATGGAAGTAAAGAAGACTTAACTCCCGTTATCCGTAAATATGAATCGATGTTAGATATTAAATTCGTCAGGCAAAAAGACTATGGTTATCAGCTTTGTGCCGTAAGAAATTTAGGCTTAAGAACTGCTAAATATGATTATGTGTCTATATTAGACTGTGATATGGCTCCCGGTACTATTTGGGTGCAAAGTTATGTCGATGAACTACGTAACAACGATAATGTTGCTTTAGTGGGCCCACGTAAATATGTCGATACTTCTATGCTGTCTGCTAGCGAAATTTTTGCTGATGCTAACCTTATAAGTTCATTGCCAGAGGTCTTAACTACAGAGACAGTTGGGCGCTCAAGCACTGGTGAAAAGTCGGTAGACTGGCGCTTAGAACATTTTAAAAACACAGATAATCTGCGTTTATGTGATGCGCCATTTCGTTTCTTTAGTGGTGGTAATGTAGCTTTTGCCAAAAAGTGGCTGGATATTGCAGGTTGGTTTGACGAAGAATTTACTCATTGGGGTGGTGAAGACAATGAGTTTGGATATCGCCTTTACAGAGCTGGTTGTTTTTTTAAGTCAATTGACGGCGGTATGGCCTATCACCAGGAACCTCCAGGAAAAGAAAACGAGACAGATCGCGCTGCTGGTAAAGCAGTGACAATTAAAATTGTGCAGCAAAAGGTACCGTACTTTTACAGGAAGTTAGAACCAATTGAAACTGCAACTATTAAAAAAGTGCCGTTGGTATCTATTTATATACCTGCATACAACTGTACAGAGTATATAGAACGTTGCGTTAACAGCGCACTGAACCAGACCGTTACAGATCTAGAAGTATGTATTTGTGACGATGGCTCTACCGATGGAACGTTAGCATTGTTACAAGAGTTGTATACCAACCATCCCAGGGTTCGTTTTATGACACAAACCAACGGTGGTATTGGTAAGGCTTCAAACTCAGCGGTAAGAATGTGCCGGGGTTTTACATAGGCCAACTGGATTCAGATGATTATCTTGAGCCAGACGCGGTTGAGGTATGTTTAAAAGAGTTTTTTGCCGACAGAAAATTGGCTTGTGTATACACTACTAACCGAAATGTTAATCCTGATGGTTCGCTTATCGCTAATGGCTATAACTGGCCAGAGTATTCGCGTGAAAAGCTAACAACAGCAATGATATGTCATCACTTTAGAATGTTTACTGTAAGAGCATGGAATTTAACTACTGGTTTTGATGAGAAAATAACTAACGCAGTTGACTATGACATGTACTTAAAATTAAGCGAAGTTGGTCCGTTCAAGCACATTAATAAAATATGCTACAACAGAGTCCTCCATGGTGAAAACACGTCTATAAAAAAGCTTGGATTACAAAAAGAAAATCACTTTAAAGTTGTTAATTTATCATTCGAAAGACAGATGATCAAAAGCCACAAATACGAAAGCTTAAGTAATAACGACGATGCATGTCGCAAGTACGTAATAAAGGAAGTGACCAAATGATATTTTTACATTATGTATCTGGAGGTTGTACTTTCATAGAAGCTATCTTTGAAGATAATGATCTCAAAACTTCTAAACGACTCGAAGGTGTAGGTGTCGAAATATCTAATAGAAATCCTCTGGTGTTTTTTAACAAAGAGTATTCTGATATTCACCCCGACATTATTGGTTTAGTTTGCTTGGCAATATTCTATCCTTTCATAGGTAGTGATGTGACTTTTCCACAACCAATTACACCTAAGCTTGCAGAGTCAATTAACAGAGATATTTTTTTAAAACATAAAAAACTTAATATAAGAAATGTATCTCAAGATTTAATACCTTATCTGGGAGAGCAAGGCGAAGTACTTGCATTTGGCGGTGGTATGGATAGTTCTGCAATCAGAGCGTTATTTCCAGAGGCGTTTGTTGTCCATGAGGCTTCAATAAAAAATGGTATTTTAGTTGCAGATGATGCAAACGAGTTAACTGCTAGCCTAGAGTCTAAGGGCCGAGGTTCATTAGTTGAGACTAATTCACGGTTTATCTCAAATCCCGGAGGTTGGCACGTCTGGATTGGTTCAATCGTTACTGCCTTACTAGAAGCTGGTAAAAGAAGAGCTAAATATATATATGCGGGGACTATTCTGGGCTCTGCGTTTATGTCGAATGGTGCAAAGTATTTTGATCGTCATGCAAGTTCTAAGTGGCATGGGCCCTCAGGTAATTATTGGCAGCAACTATTTTGGGATATAGGTTTGCCTTTAGTGCAGCCACTTATGGGTTGTTCAGAAATACTGACAATGCAAGCTAGTTTAAAGTATTTGAATAAAAATGAAATATCCTATTGCACCGCTGATAACGGAAAAGCATGTGGAGTGTGTCCAAAATGTTTCAGAAGAAGCTGCATAGAAAACTATGTAACTGGGGAGCAGATAGATTTCAGTAGATTTGATAATAATGCTGTAAATCTAATTCTGAATAAAAACCTCTTTATTTTGGACACATATACTCAGCACTTATTTCATCTGGATGGAAGGCCCCAGGTTTTGTTGGAGATAGACTGGCATTTTTACCTAAAGACAATTCTTTCAGTTTAGGGTTTAATCCTGAAAGTATAGATTTTTCACCTCCAGAGCTTAAAGAAAAAATTACTAAAGTTGTTAATGATAATTTCAGAGTTATGACTCAACAAGAAATCAATCAAATGAAACTTTGGGACCAGAGTAAATTTAGCACTTAATATTATTGATATTGAATATATTGGGTAATCTTGACCTAAAATTCAAGTTTATTGATATTTTGCTAGTTATTTTATATTTATTTTTTTGATTTTACTAAATTGCTCCAGGTCTGACTAATTAAATAGGTTGATAAAATGGCTAAAAGCTCATGGGAGCTTGTACTTAATAAAACCTTTTTGAAAGTTATAGATGCTTTTGCTGAGGGGCGGTTAAAGTCTAGCCTTCCTGTAAGAGGACGGGACGATTTACATCGATACGAAAAAAGTACGTATTTAGAATGCATAGGCAGAATGTTGTGTGGCTTATCTTCCAGTATTGAACTTGCAGGCAGTTTTTCAAAGGCCAATGCACCTAAATTTTTTCAGGGCTTGGTAAATGTTACTGATAACCGTCATGCAGATTTCCTAAACTTTAACGAGGGAACACAACCTTTAGTTGATGCAGCGTTTTTGGCTTTAGCGTTTCTTCGTTCGCCCAATATACTTTGGAAGCAGCTGCCAGATAATACAAAACATCAAGTGCTGATTTCGTTAAAAAGTACACGCGTAATTAAGCCACATTTCAACAATTGGTTGTTATTTTCTGCCATGATCGAGGCCTTCTTTTTTATGGTAGGCGAAGATTATGACAAAATGCGCATAGACTATGCGCTTCGACAGCACGAGCAATGGTACCTGGGCGATGGTCATTATGGCGATGGTTCACTGTTCAGGGCTGACTATTATAATAGTTATGTGATTTTACCTTTTCTGTTGCAAATAACGGAGACCCTGAAAGGTCAGGTAAAAGACTGGGACAATATAGGCGTAAGGGTTTTACAGCGTGCACAGCGGTATGCCGAGATCCAAGAGCGTATGATATCGCCTGATGGCACCTTTCCTCCGATAGGGCGTTCGCTGGCTTATCGTGGCGCGGCATTCCATTTATTAGCTCAGTTAGCTTTAATCAAGAAACTGCCACAATCATTAAAACCAGCACAGGTTAGATGTGCTCTATGGTCAGTAATTGAAAAGACACTTTTGGCACCAGAAAATTATGATGAAAATGGTTGGTTGACAATAGGTTTGAATAGTCATCAGCCTGATATAGGTGAAAATTACATTTCTACTGGTAGTTTATACTTAACTTCGGTGATATTTTTACCTCTAGGTTTACCCGAAGATGATGAATTTTGGCGAGCACCAGACGAACCCTGGACACAGCGCAAAGTGTGGTGGTTTGGTGACAATTTACCGGCTGATAAAGCCCTATAATATTTGGAAAGTATTGAATGTCAGATTTTAAAATAGCCATTGCTGGCACTGGTTACGTCGGCTTATCTAACGCTATGTTGCTGGCGCAGCATAATCAGGTTACGGCGGTTGATATCGTGCCGGAAAAAGTCGCGCTGCTTAACAGCAAAAATCACCGATTGAAGATAAGGAAATTAGTGATTTTCTGGCGAATAAAGCGCTGAATTTTACCGCTACCCTGGACAAAAACCTGGCATACCGTGATGCTGACTTTGTGATTATTGCCACACCTACCGATTACGACCCTGAAACTAACTATTTTAATACTAAAAGTGTTGAGGCGGTTATTCAGGACGTGATGGCAGTAAATCCGACAGCGGTAATGATTATTAAGTCGACCGTGCCGGTGGGGTACACCAAAAGTGCCCGGGAAAAGTTTGGCACAAATAATCTGATTTTTCGCCTGAGTTTTTACGCGAAGGCCGGGCGCTTTACGATAACTTATACCCCAGCCGGATTATAGTGGGTGAGCAAAGCGAACGGGCAGAGCAGTTTGCAGCCCTGTTGCAGCAAGGTGCAATAAAGCAGGAAGTACCAGTACTATTTACCGATAGCACCGAAGCCGAAGCCATTAAGCTGTTTAGCAATACCTACCTGGCGATGCGGGTAGCTTATTTTAACGAGCTGGACAGCTATGCCGAAAGCCATGGTTTAAGTAGCCGGCAGATTATTGAAGGTGTTGGCTTAGATCCACGGATTGGCATGCATTACCACAACCCGAGTTTTGGTTATGGTGGTTACTGCTTACCAAAAGACACTAAGCAGCTTTTAGCCAACTACAAAGACGTGCCCAATAATATGATCCAAGCGGTGGTAGAAGCCAACCGTACCCGTAAGGATTTTATTGCTGAGTCGATTTTAAAGCGCAAGCCTGAAATTGTTGGGGTATACCGGCTGGTAATGAAGTCAGGGTCAGATAATTTTCGCGCCTCTGCCATTCAGGGTATTATGAAACGGATAAAAGCCAAAGGCATTGAAGTAGTGGTATACGAGCCAGAGCTTAAAGAAGACAACTTTTACCATAGCCGGGTAATTAAAGATTTAGCAGAGTTCAAACGCATCAGTGATGTGATTGTCGCCAACCGCCACAGTGATGTACTGGCTGATGTGCTGGATAAGGTGTATACCCGGGACTTATTTGGCAGTGATTAAGGTATATTGTAAGCAACTGCCTGTTAACTGCAGTTAGTATTACTTGGCTATGCATAGAGTTTGTAGCGTTTAGCAGAGAGGCAAATGTGTCAGTTTTGAAAATAACAGATTGTTACAAGCGAATAATTTTTTTAGGGATAAAAACAACTTTGCCGCTATAGAGCACATACAAAGCAATGGCTGACACCCATTACCTGCCAGAGATATGTTATTTCAATATGAGCATGTCTTATTTAAAAGAGGGTATGGTTACAGATGCAAGCAAAACAGCTTACGAGCTTTCTGTATTAAACCCGGAGTCGGTGTTTAGTAAAGAAATTAACTTGCACCTGAATAAAGTTTTTTATGTCGATAATAAAGGCCCGGAATTGAGTATTATTGTCCCGGTATATAATTCCGGGCAATATCTTGAGAAATGCCTGAACAGCATAGTTAACCAGCGCTTTAAAAATTTCGAATTAATAATAGTTAATGATGGTTCAACTGACAACTCGGCAGAGATTATTGCCAGGTTTGCAGAGTTAGACGACAGAGTTGTGGTAATTGAAAACAAAAAAGCCAGCGGTAACCCGGGCACACCAAGGAACCAGGCGTTAGATATATGTAAGGGCGCATACATTGGCTTTGTAGACAGCGATGACTGGTTAGATAATGATTACTACTCATCTTTGATGGAAAAAGCACTTGCTGGTTTCCCAGATATAGTCTTTTCAAATGGTTTTAAAAATTGTCTCAGAACGGGTGAGGTGTCAGTAAGAAAATATAATAACGCAGGTTTCAATGACCCTAAGTCAACGCGTTATAAATTCCATGATAGTTTTATGATTTGGGACAAAGTTTTTCATCGTCGACTTATTAAAACATTTGACATAAAACTTGGCGAAACACCGGCTGCTGTCGATGTGCCCTTTATTTTTAAAGCATACTATTATTGTGCGACGGTGTCGTATTCAGACGGCCTGTTTGGTTACAACTACCGAAGAGAGAGTGAATCCTCAGTTACGGTTGCCCATCGTAAAAATTCGAATTGTGATTTTGAGTTTGAGTCCTATAAAAATGTGTTGAGCTGGTCTGAAGATGTTAATGTTACTGAACACTATAAGCAGCTTATAAATGTTAAGCTAATAAACTCTTTACTTTACACGCTTGGGTTGATAAATAAAAATCACTTCAGCGACTTCCTGAAAAAGATAAAAATAGCATTTAATAAGATAAATAAAGCTAAATTTAAAAAATTCTGCATCGATAATAAAAAATGGTGGGCTTTACAAAGAGTTTTTAACTGTATCTGATGGTAATGAAGTTGAGGTGCAAGTATTTCTTGAGAAGAAAAGACACGAAGCTGAAGAAAAAAAGTACAAAAGTACTGTTGAATCTAAGTTTGCTCTTAAGGGCAGTAAAAATGGGATTCTATTTTTCCCTGCCTGGGTAGGTAATAATCCATACCAAAAGCTGCTTTACGAAGCTATTAATAAAAAAAATGACATTTCAGTTTCGGGTCATGCAAAAGAAGCACTATGTGAAAGGTTTTTAAAAGAAAAGCGCAATAGTTATGATTATATTCATTTACACTGGCTGCAGGCTTTTATAGATTTCTCTGATGATGCGGGTGCAGACAACCTGGTTTCCATACTCACTTATGCTAAGAGTATAGGGTATAAAATAATATATACTGCGCACAATATTACATCTCATGATACAGAGTTTGCTGAGAGAGAAGTTGTGTTGCGCAAAAAGGTAGCGAAGTTATTTGACTATGCGTTAGTTCAGTGGTGACAAAGCCGAAGAAATTTTAATAGAAAAAATTGATATCAAAAAACAAAAGATTTATAAAGTCCCGCACGGCTCGTATGGTAATTATTACGGCAACCTTATTGACAAGGAAACAGCAAGATCTGAGTTTGATATAGATAAGCACGCTGTAGTTTTCTTGTTTTTTGGTAATATTAAAGGCTACAAAGGCTTGGGTAATTTACTTCAGGCTTTTGAGCGGGTTTACAGTAAAAATAACAAAGCAGTGCTTATTGTTGCTGGTAATATTACTGATGACGATAGCAGAGAAATGGTTAGTAATTACCTCGCTCATCCAGCTATAAGATTCAGGTTGGGTTTTATAGAAGATAGCACTGTTAAATATTTATTTAGTGCTTCAGATTATGCTGTGCTTCCATTTAAAAAGATTTTGACTTCAGGTTCGGCCGTTCTTAGTTTGACCTTTTCACGTCCGGTAATAGCACCCAAAGATGGTATCCTTCCAGAGTTTATTACTAAAAACCTCGGTTTCCTATTTAATAGTTACCATGAGATGGAGGATATTATGATGAATATTGCTTCAGGTAAACAAGCGATAACTGATGATACTGATCTTCTCAATTTTAATGGTAAGTATTCCTGGGTTAATTGCGTAAGTGATTTAAGAAAAATTTTTACCGATCAGGCTGTTTAGTATGTTGACTGTTAAAAATAAAATTTCATTAGCTATAGTTTTTTATGAAAAAGAATTAGATATGTTGGCTTTGTTAGCTCGCAGTATCAATATCTTTTTAAGTGATGATGTTTGCGACGAGATAATATTTGTCGATAACTCTTTTAATCAACCAGATTTGAAAAGTAGATTTCTGGCTAAAGTAGCACGCGAGATGCCGAAATTAGCCGGTATTGTGAAATATGTATACGCGACTGAGTTGGGTGTTGATTTAAGATCCAGAGACGATGGTTACAGAACGCAGCAAGTTTTGAAGCTCGAGGTTTCGAAAATAGTCCAAAACGCTCACTATCTGCTTCTTGATGCTAAAAACCACTTAATAAGCAGCTTAGATAAATCTCAACTGTTTAGTGATGACGGAAGGCCGCTTAGCGAATTTGTTAAACATGCTGGTCATTTAGAGCAATGCAGGCGGCATAGTTTTAATTTTTGGAAGGTAAAACTTGCCGATGATAAGAAGTGCTTGCCTACTGTAACGCCGTATCTGCTGATCACTGAGCAGGTTACTCAAATGCTTGCTGCTATTACAGCTTCTAAACATAGAAATCTATATGAGGTTATTGCCAGCAATAGTAGACATACTGAATTCTTATTATATGCTGGTTGGCTGCTTGCTATAGGCGAACTTGACCGTTTTTATGCAGCGAGACCCCGGCCTTCAGCAACACTTTTTGCCAGATGGCCAGAGAAGCACGATGACGTTGTGTTAGTTTTAAAGCGCTCTGAACATCCTAAGGTTTACAGTCTGGGCGTTCACGCTAACAGGTATAAGCAGTTATCAGGTGAGCAATCACTTTTGTTGGCGCAAGTTTGGCTAGCTGCAGGTTTATTCTCCGATGTTGCTGAGTGCCGGGAGTTTATAGCCAGACAGGTTATTCAGTATAGCCAGGAGGGTGAGCAAGGGGTTGATGTTGTTGTAGGGAAGGGAGGACGCTTGTCTCTGGGCCAGGGTACCAACAATTACTTAAACCAACATTTAGGTTTAGTAACCCTGTCTGATAGTGAAGTGGTCCGCTGGAAACATACCCTAGAGTTGAGGCATGCTTGGTGTGCCGTTCGGGATATTACCTATGCTTATTTAATTTGCCCTGACACTATTTCTGTTCACATAGACGATTTTCTTGATCAAGACGCTGCATTAAGACCCGTAATGAAACTTCTCGCGTCACTATCCAGTTTTAAGCCTGTTTATCCGCTTTGTGCCCTTTCCGACGCCAGAGACAATGGAATTGTATGTAATACGGTTGATTCTCATTGGAGCCCTTATGGCGCTTTTATTGCTTATAACGAATTACAAAGACAGTTTCCTGCAATGCTTAAGAAGTTTGAACTTGACGAGGTGTCAGTTAAACATCAGGTAGTAACTGGTGATTTAGGTGATAAATTTTCAGTTAAATTACTTGGCGAGCAAACAAGCTGTTCAATAAAAAATCCTGGCGCTAAAGCGGTTTGGAATAACGGTATAAACAACCGCGGTTATATGGGCCTTTGGGTTAACTCCCATAATAAGTCATTGCCCAGAGCGGTTATTTTTATGGATTCTTATGGCTGGAAAATTCAAAGCTTTCTTGCAGAGTCTTTCAGTTATATGTTAGTGGTGCATACACCATTCTTCGAATGGGAAGCAATTGAATTATTAAACCCTCATTTTGTAATGAATTTACAGGCAGAAAGGTTTATCCTTCGGGTTCCCGACGATCATAGTACCGAAAAAGCGTTGTTTACCGCTAAAACTAAAGATAAAACCGCAAGTTGGCCAGATATGAAATTATTTGGATTGTAATTCTATTAATTGAAATTAAAAATGAAATTGATGTGATGATGATTTTACCTGTGATTATGGCCGGTGGGACTGGCAGTCGTTTGTGGCCTTTATCTCGTGATCTGATGCCAAAGCAGTTTTTAAAACTGGATGGCGAGCAAACTATGTTGCAGGCTACGGTTAAACGTTTAGCTGACGTGGATGCCTTGTCGCCGTTGGTTATTTGTAATGAAGAGCATCGATTTATTGCTGCTGAGCAACTGCGCCAGATAAAGCAGTTAGACCACAATATTATATTAGAGCCAGTTGGCCGTAACACTGCACCGGCCATTGCTTTAGCTGCCCTTACTGCGGTTAAAAAAGGCACGGACCCGCTGTTGCTGGTATTGGCAGCTGATCATGTTATTACCGATAAAAATGCTTTTAGTTCAGCGGTACAAAAAGCAGCTGGCTTTGCAGCAAACGATAAACTGGTAACATTTGGTATAGTGCCCACCGCAGCTGAAACCGGCTATGGTTATATTAAACGCGGCGATGCAGTAGATACTGCATACAGCGTTGCTGAGTTTGTAGAAAAGCCCAGCATGGCGATTGCTGAGCAATACCTGAAAAGCGGTGAATATTACTGGAATAGCGGTATGTTTATGTTCAAAGCCTGTGTTTACCTGGCTGAGCTTAAACAGCACCGGCCAGATATTTACGCCGCTTGTGAGCAGGCCATGGCTGAAGTTGACCCGGATTTAGACTTTATTCGGGCAAATAAAGAGGCCTTTTTGGCTTGCCCGGATGACTCAATAGATTATGCAGTAATGGAGAAAACCGCGTCTGCTATTGTAGTGCCTTTAGATGCTGGTTGGAGTGATGTGGGGGCCTGGTCGTCATTGTGGGAAATCAGTGAAAAAGATGGCTCTGGTAACGTGCACCAGGGCGATGTATTAACGGTAAACAGCAGCAACAACTATATTTATGCAGAAACCAGCCTGGTGGCGACTGTTGGTTTAGATAATGTTGTTGTGGTGCAAACTAAAGACGCTGTGCTCGTGGCTGCAAAAGATAAAGTGCAGGATGTTAAAGCCATAGTGCAGCAGTTAAAAGCAGCGGGGCGTACTGAACATAAAGTACACCGCGAAGTATACCGACCCTGGGGTAAATACGACTCAATAGACTACGGTGAGCGTTATCAGGTAAAACGAATTACCGTGAAACCTGGTGAAAAATTATCTATTCAAATGCATCACCACCGCGCCGAGCATTGGATAGTAGTATCTGGTACCGCTAATGTGACGGTGGATGGTAAAGATACATTATTAAGTGAAAACCAGTCAGTTTATATTCCGTTAGGCGCTGTGCACGCGTTGGAAAACCCGGGTAAAATACCGCTTGAATTAATTGAAGTGCAGTCGGGTTCATACCTGGGTGAAGATGATATTGTGCGTTTTTCTGACCGCTATGGCCGGGCCTGACAATGACTGTTAACACTTCACAAATTATTGCTAATAGCCATGTTGCGTTTGGCACCAGTGGCGCACGTGGTCTGCTAACCGATTTTAATGCTGAGGTTTGTGCCGCTTTTACCCAGAGCTTTATAACAAGCACTCAGACAAATTTTAAATTTGAGCGGGTGGCTATTGGTATTGATAACCGGCCCAGCAGCCCGCAAATGGCGGCGGCATGTATAGGCCTTCTACAAGCAATGGGAATTGGGGCAGATTATTATGGGGTTTTACCCACCCCGGCATTAGCGTTCCAGGCTATGCAGGATAAAATACCGGCAATAATGATAACAGGCAGCCATATACCGTTTGACCGCAATGGCATTAAATTTTACCGGCCAGACGGTGAAATCACTAAAGCGGATGAAAGCACCATTTTAGCCCAGCATGAACCGTTACTTTCTTTTACTGCACATCTACCTGTTGTCAGCAAGGTAGCGACAGAGAACTATATTAATCGCTATTTAAGCATTTATCCGGCAAATATATTGGCGGGTAAACATATTGGTATTTATGAGCATTCAAGTGCAGGTCGGGAAATATATCACCGGGTATTTGCAGCGTTTGGTGCCACCGTTACCCGGTTAGAGCCCAGTGATAGTTTTGTGCCTATCGACACCGAAGCGGTAAGTGAGGCCGATAAATTAAAGGGCCTGAACTGGGCCAGGCAGTATCAGTTCGACGCCATTTTCTCTACCGATGGTGATGGTGACAGGCCACTAATTGCCGATGAGCAAGGCAACTGGCTGCGTGGTGATATTGTGGGTTTGTTATGTGCCAAAGCCCTAGGGGTTGATGCGCTAGCAGTGCCGGTAAGTTGCAATACGGCAATAGAAAAAAGTGGGGTGTTTAGCCAGGTAATTCGCACTAAAATTGGCTCACCCTATGTGATAGCTGCTTTTGCAAACCTAGCCGCAGAAAAAAACGTGGCAGGCTTTGAAGCCAATGGTGGTTTTTTGTTAGGTAGTGACATTATGTTGGCTGATAAAGAACTTAAAGCGCTGCCGACCCGGGATGCATTATTACCCGTGTTGGCGTTGCTGACTATGGCTGGTGACAGGCCACTATCTACCCTGCTGGCTATGCTGCCGCAGCGTTTCACCGCGAGCGATCGGATCCAGAATGTTCCAACGGCCTGGAGTAAAAAATTTATAGAAAAGCTTGCTCTGCAGCCGGAGTCGGCCATTACAGCACTGAATTTAACAGAGAAAAAACTGCAATTGGTTAACCAAACCGATGGTTTACGACTGACTTTTACTGATGGTGATATTGTTCATTTACGGCCGTCGGGTAATGCACCTGAGATAAGGTGTTACTCTGAGGCGAATAAGGAATTTCAGGCAGAAGATTTGACAACTACAGTGTTACGCGCAGTACGAGCTCTTTATCTGGCTGATTCTGATTAAGGTTAAGTAAGAAAAAATAGTGATGGCGTTACCGGTCAAAGTGATTTACTCATTGAAATGTGGCTCGGGTAAATTGGATATCCAGGACTTGTTTGGGAGTGGTTGAGTCGGTTTTGCCGACGTGACTAGCTTGCGGAGCAAGCGGTGACTAGTTGCTAAAAGCAACGGTGACTAGCTCGTGAAACGAGCAGTGACGAGCTTACTTCGTAAGCGGTAACTAGTCGGCTACGCCGACGGTAACTAGCTCGCAAAGCGAGCGGTCACTAGGCCCTTCGGGCCGGTCACTGCTGGCAACGCCAGCTCGTCACCGGCGGCTTCGCCGCCTAGTCACCGCATTTAAAAGGATATTATGAAAGCCATATTTAGCCGTAACCAACATTTTTCTGACCCGGTACTGGGCCATGCCGGGCTTAACAAGGCCGGCTTACATTTGCTGCGGCTGCAGTTAGCCTCGGGTTGTTTTGGCTGGCGCCGTTTAGTGCATTATGCTTGGGCACACCGCCAGGCGCTGCGCCAGTTGCGGCGCGATGGCTATGTCGTGCTGCCGAACTTTTTGCCAGATGCTGAGTTTAGCCTGTTGCAGCAGGAAATTCGCCAGAAAATAGCCGCTGTTGACAGCCAAACCCCGATGAAGTTCTTCAATGAGCACGGTTTTGGTAAAAAGCATTTTTTTAGCGGTGGCTTTGATCGCTTTGATGGCAATACTCTGAACCGCTTTTATGAGATACAGCCAGAGGATACGGCGTTATCTGCGCTAGCCCATTCGGAACGGCTTTTGTCGTTATTTAGTTGCCTGGCCGGCGTGGCGGCTAAGCCGCAGCAGTTATCGTTGTATAAAGTGGTGCATGGTGCAGGCCAGGATAACCCTGATATCCAGAAAGACTGGCATCGTGATACGTTTCAGCCGGCGTTAAAGATGTGGTACTTCACCGAGGACGTTACAGCTGAACATGGGCCTTTTGCTTACATACCCGGAAGTCACCGGCTAACTAAAGCCCGGCTGGCGTGGGAGTATCGTCAGTCTGTTGATGCGGCAAAGCGCAAAGCTGGCGGCTCGTTTAGGATTGACGAGCAGGAAGTGTGTCAGTTGTATAAGCAGCAACCGAAGCTGATGACGGTACCGGCCAACAGTTTAGTGCTGGCCGATATTCGCGGCTTTCATCGCCGTGGTGATGGTAAGGCTAATGCAGAGCGGGTAAGCTTGTACGCCAATTTCCGGCCACATCCGTTTAAGGTTTGGTGAGACGAGCTTGCGGAGCAAGCGGTGACGAGTTCGCTGCGCGAACGGTGACTAGCTGCCTTTGGCAGCGGTAACGAGCTTACTTCGTAAGCGGTAACTAGTCGGCTACGCCGACGGTAACTAGCTCGCTATGCGAGCGGTCACTAGGCCCTTCGGGCCGGTCACTGTTGCCTACGGCAACTAGTCACTGTTTATCCAACATTTCTTTAACCTGCTTTATTGGTGTAGCCAGATGATTTGGGTATACTTGGCCGCTTGTGGCTGTTGGTAATTTTCCAGACGCATTTTCTATCTACTCTGGGCCGGCTTTAGGTAAGGGCAACATTTTGGTAATACGACACATTAAAAAGTTTAAACAAACTATTTTTGGAAAGCCGGTAAGAAGTGGTAGCCCTGAACATTTACATGCACTGATAACTGAAAGCGGCTATTTTGACCACAGCTGGTACTTAACTAAATACCCGGATATTGCCAGCCATTATAAATGGGCTACCGACCCGGTTGGCCATTATTTACGCCATGGCGCCAGCGAAGGCCGTAACCCGTCGGCAGAGTTTAAAACCCAATGGTACTTGCGGGAAAACCCCGACGTCCAGCAGGCGGGTATGAACCCGTTGGTGCATTATATTTTACATGGTATGGATGAAGGGCGCTTACCTAATGCCAAGGCCAGAAAACGTGGCTCGACAGTCAACCTGAATAAAGTTGAAACCTTACGCGCTAAGTTATGGTCTGGCTATGCCCGTTATGCTTTACCGTTGCTTGAGCAAAAAGCTATTGAGCAGCAAAAAAGCAATGCCAACTGGCATCTGGCTGCCTGGCACTACGCCCATGGCGATTTTAATAAAGCCATCAATTTTATTGAACAAGACATTGAGCACAGTGAGCATGGCGCCAGCCGCCGCAAACTGGTGGCATTGGTGAAGTGTTTAAGCCAGCAAAAGCAGCTTAAGCCACTACAGGCATTACTGACGAAATTACCTGCCAAGCAGCAACTGGCGCAATTGTTACCGTACGCCGAAGCGAATGCGGCCGGTCTGGCAAATGATACGGCTGGTCAGCTTGCTGCGGTAAACCGGTTGTTTGCCCAGTTTGATTTAGCCGAAGTGGCATTGCTGGATGAATCAAAGCCGCTGTTGCTGGAGAATTTGCAAGCGAACGCGCAGCAGGCAGCGCTAAGCGGCGATGCTAAAGTGTCGGTGATTATTCCGGCGTACAATGCAGCGCAGACTATAGGTATTGCATTGCATAGTCTGACCCAGCAAACCTGGCAGAACCTGGAGATACTGGTGGTGGATGACGCCAGTACTGATAATACGGCACAAGTGGTAAAGCAGTGGTGTCAGCAGGATAAACGCATACGCTATCTGGCCAACCCTCAAAATATGGGGGCTTATCCAAGCCGGAACAATGGTATGCAACAAGCCGCAGGTGATTTTGTTACGGTGCATGACAGTGATGATTGGTCGCATCCGGAGAAAATCGCCCGCCAGCTGGCCCCAATGCTGGATAAGCCGGCAGTAAAAGCAACATACAGTAGTTGGGTACGGGTGTTGCCGGATATGACCTTTGTCGGTTCCTGGTATCTGAATGATGTGTTTGTCGAGAAAAACCACTCATCATTGCTGCTGCGCCGTAGTACCTTAGAGCAAACCGGTTTGTGGGACGGCGTAAATGTGGCGGCCGACACCGAGTTTCTGTGGCGGTTGGAGCATCATTTTGGCCAGAGTGCGATTAAGCATATTCTGCCTGGAGCGCCGTTGTCGTTTGCGCTGTCGGACGACTCAAGTTTAACCCGCACCAAAGCCAGCCATGTGAAGACCATTCATTTCGGCTTGCGCCGCTTGTATCGCGAGGCTTCCCGCTGGTGGCACCGCCAAAGTGAGAGCGGTGGTTTTATGGATGCCACCCAGCGGCCGTTCCCGCTGCCGCTTGGCATAGTGCGCGGCTCGCCCCGCCATTTTGACAGCCTGTTGGTTGCAGATTTTGCGACTGCTGATGATGGCGAATTAAAACAAATTTTAATGGAAGCTAAACGGCGTTTTACTGCTAAAGAAAAGTTATGTTTTTTTCACTGGCCGGGTTTTATGCAGTTTCACGGGGCAGAAATTCATGATGATGTATTTGCTTTTTGTCAGCAGTATGGCGTGCAGTTTGCCCACGCCGGCATAGAAATCAACTGCCCCAAAATTGTTATCGCTGGCCAGCGCTTGTTAGAGCATATTCCAGACCAGGTTGTGGCGGTTCGGGGTGTGAAAGCGGTGATTGATTTATCGGGTGAGAAGCTGGATGAGCAACAAAGCTGGTGTCGCTTATGGCAAAGTGGTGCCGAAGTGGACGCTCCCACTGCGTTAGCGTCAACAGAAACAGAATTACCCGAAGCGCCGCCGATTGCTGCGCTTTTTGCTGAGCGTACAACTTTTGAGCCTTTTCCAGAACCGCAATGGCAGCGTGATAACCGGCAATTTGTTAAAGAGAATTTGTATAAAAATGGTTTTATTGCCGCACTTAATGGCGCGGAACATGCGCTGACAGCAACGACTGACATCGCTGATTGGGTGAAACTGGAATGGGCCGATTGGCATGTTTGCTTGCAAAATAAGCAGCTGTGGCACTTTTTTGGCAACAGGTTGGCCATCATTGGTACCGCTTTTGACCCTTACAATAAAATATTTGAGCCGCAACAGCTGTTACAGCATTTAGCGGGCAAGTTAGGTAACGAGAGTGCATTTTTAAATGCCTTAGATAATTTGTCAGGAAAGTTTGTGTTGTTGGCTCGCCATGATGATGGCTGGAAATTATACAATGATGCTTTTTCATCGTGTTCCATTTTTTATCATGATGAGCGCACGGCGGGTTGGTTGCCTCTCATGCGGCCTTGCTGGCGAGCGCAGTAAAAGCCAGCGTAGACTACGATTGTCTGACTTTCGTTCAGCATGCAGATTTTAAAGCACGGGATGTGAAGTATTTACCGGGTCGGCGCACGTTATATTGTGATCTATATTATTGCCCGGCGAATCACCGATTAGTGATGGCCGACCATACCACTGAGCGATACTGGCCGCGGGCTGGCACGCAAATTGATAACGATGCAGGACAGAGCCTGATCCAATATCTGGATGGTTATGCTGATTATATTAAACAGCATTATGATCAGGAGTTTTTCGGCCTGACCGCGGGTATGGATAGCCGGGTACTGTTTTCTGTAATGATTGCCAAAGGCATGCCAATGCAGGTTTTTACCATGCGGCGAGGGGACCCAAGTGGCGGCAGCAAAGCTGATATGGAGATGGCGAAGGCAATGTGTGCCCACTTTTCCTTACCGCACCGCGAAGTTCAGGTAGATTTTAAACGTCTTGGCAGTAAGAGCTTTACACCCAGTATGCAGGTGTTACGGGCCAATACCGGCCACATGCGTGGTAATGCTGTGGTCGCCAACGCCCAGTTTTCTGATGAGTTTGGCCCAGAGTTACTCAAGGTTAAAACCAGCTATTCCAGAGGGTTTGGTGGTGAAATTATGCGCGGCTTTTACCATCGGCAAGGACCAGCAACTGCAAAGCATTTTGCCAGCCTGTATGGGCTAATGGCTGGTACCGCCTATGTGCAGGATTCATTTGAGCATTTCGTTAAGTGTTCTGACTTTAGCCAGACTCATGGTATTGCAGTTAACGATTTGTATTACTGGGAACACAGAATGAGTGGTTGGGCTGCACTGGGGGTTGCTGAAACCGATATATTTGCCAACACTTTCGCCGGCTACAACTCACGCCGGCTATACGAAGCGTTTATGCGGGAGAGTCCGGCAGAGCGGGAAGCAAGAGCAGGCTTTATTGCCGCGATACGCCATTACTGCCCAACCTTGTTAGACTGGGAATTTGCCTGATGTTGGCTTGTTTTGGGGTGGCTAAGTATAGCCAAGAGAACTAATTTGGATATTTACTCATTATTGGTTACCCGCAACCCGGGAGCAACAGAGAAAAAGTTAAGATGGTGTATTGATGAGCCTGCAAAAGAGCAACGTTATAGCGATGCGGCGTTGCAGCAAGGCTTGCTGATACGTGGCTGGGTGCTTTGTGAGCAGAACGCGAACCTGCAGATGTTTGTTAAACAATCGCAGGCAGAGTTGCTGTTTCCGGTAAACATTAAGCGGGCAGATGTAGTGCAAAGGCTGTTAAAGCAGCCTGCAGAGCAGCATCGACAGCTTATGTGCGGTTTTTCATTTAGTGTACCGCTAAGCCAGGATAAGTTTGATATTGGGGTTTTAATTGACGACGAACCTGTAGTGTTGGCCAATGTGGAGGTTGTCGGGCAACTTAAGGTATTGCAGGGCGACGAAGGCTGGTTGTTTCTGGATAATGATAACAACAACAGCGTTGAGCAATTTACCGGCAAAAAGTTACTGGGTTGGAGAGAGCGGCGTAAATGGCTACAGTACGCTAAAGGCTTGCAGCAGATTGCCCGGGAGCAGCAGGTGCCCTATGCGTTGCTGATCGCTCCGTCGGAAAGAGTCTGTTTATGCAGATCATTATCCGTACGCACGTGGTAAAAAAACAATAATTAACCAACTGTATAAGATTTTTCCGGCTGATTTTAAGCTGGTATATCCGGTACAGCCGCTACTGCAAAGCAATGAGCGTAGTTACAAGCTGACTGATACTCACTGGTCTACTTATGGGGCCAGAATAGCCACTGAATGTCTGGCGCTTGAACTGGGCATTGAAGAAATGGCGTTACAGCAGACATTTGGCCGCGACCATTACTACAATTCGATGGTTGTGGGCGATTTAGGTAATAAGGTGTTTCCTCCGGTAAGCGCGAAAGAAGCATTTTTAGATAATTACCATTACCTGAAAAAGCGGGTGTATGATAATGGTTTGCCAAATTTTGGCCGGATCCAGGTTTTTCGTAATGAAGCTGCTATAGCGCCGGGGCATTGCCTTGTTTTTGGCTCATCATCATCATACTCAATGCTGAGCTACTTAACCCGGGTATTTACAACATTGACTCTTGTTCATAGTGCCGGTAATACCGATGCAGCGCTGGTACGACAGCTAAAACCGGACTATCTGGTAGGTCAGACTAATGAACGATTCGCCGTGCGTGCGCCGACAATCGATTATAAAGTCGCCGATGCTATTGCCCAAAAGCTTAACGGCTATTCGGCAACAGAGCTCGCACAGCAAACTGCAGCGCTGGAGCAAAAATATCCGTTTGCTGATGATCCGCTGATTGCTGTATTGCATGCGATGTATAGTTCGAAAAATGGTTAAATTAACAGCGAGCTCTTTACGGCATACTCCTGCTGGCCATATTGTTGCGAGAAGCCGATGAGTGTATTTTCATTACCGCGGACATTAGTCAGCAAGTTCAAAAGCTGGCGTAATCATCGGCAACAACGTCTTACCCGGGACAAACAATTGAAGCTAATCACACGCTCGGGTTATTTTGATCCTGACTGGTATCTGAGTGTTTATCCTGATGTTGCCAGTGATAGTCACTGGCACCATAACCCGGCAGAGCATTACCTGCGCTTTGGCGCAGCAGAAAATCGCGACCCGGGGCCATGCTTTAGCAGCAGTGGTTATAAATTACTCCAGCCGTCAGCAGCTGAGATAACTAATCCGCTGCTGGATGCGATTAGCCGGTTTAGTGCTGCAGCTGTTAGTGCAAAAAACGGTGGGTCAGGTGATATGAGCCAGCTAACCCAGTTTGCCCAGGTGAGTGTTGACGGTGTTAACGAGCTAAATGCAGACTGGCCCTGGTTGCTAATCTGCGCCCATAGTAGTGGCCCGCAATTGTTTGGGGCCGAGCGCAGTTTGCTGGATGTGCTGCACGGCTTAAAACAGTTACCATGGAATTTATTAGTGGTGCTGCCGTCAGTTTGCTCAAAGCCCTATCTACAAAGCGTGCAAGACAACGCCACTAAAGTGGTGGTAATGCCTTACAGCTGGTGGCGTCAGGATAAGCCGGCTGAGCCGCGCACGGTGGCCTTATTTAAAGCGCTGATGGCCAACTATCCTTTTGCTGCCTGTTATTGTAATACGCTGGTATTAAATGAGCCTTTGCTGGCCGCCCAGGCGTTGGCGATCCCGACCATCGTGCATGTCCGTGAGCTGCCCGAGGCTGATAAAGATTTATGTCGACGCCTGGCCGCATCTCCGGCCCAGATTCGTCAACATATGCTTAGCTTGGCGGATTACTGTATTGCCAACTCGGCCAGTGTTGCCGCTTATATCAACGCACCAGAGCGAACCACAGTTATTGCCAATGCCGTGGATACCGATTTGTTCATTAGTTGCCAGCCAGCGCAGTTTGCTGATAACCAGCAACTGCGGATTGGCTTAATTAGCAGTAATCTACCGAAAAAAGGCCTGGCTGATTTTGGCGAACTGGCCAGGTTGCTGGCGGCTTATCGTGATCGGATTAAGTTATGCCTGATTGGGCCTGATAATGAATACACTGAACGGTTAAAGCAAGCATGTGCGCGCGGTGAGTTGCCCGATATTATTGAGTTTGCGGGCTATGTGCCAGACGTGATTACCGCACTACAGAATTTACATGTTGTTCTTAATCTGTCGCATTTCCAGGAATCGTTTGGCCGTACTGTGTTAGAGGCGATGGCTGCCGGCAGGGCGGTAATATGTTATGACTGGGGGGCATTAACCGAACTTGTTCAACACAACAGTACCGGGATCCTGGTGCCTTTTTCAAAGGTAGAGACGGTGGCTGAGGCGGTTATTAATCTGTATAACAGGCCCCAGCTTATTAACCAGTTTGGTGCTGCTGGCCAGAGCTATGTGAATGCACATTACAGTAAACCGCAATTGGCCGCGAGATTAGAGCAATTTTTTCAGATTTTTCAACAGGGTGAGAAACAGCTTGAGCCTTAATAACAGTGAGATACTGCAAGTTAAGCCGCAGATAGAGAATGCTAGTTTGCAAAGCCCGCAGCTGAGCCCTGAACAGATATGGCATGGCAGTGAACTGAGCCGGATTGTCATGCCGCTACCGGCAACATCTTGGCTGGCGATCACCGCGCAACTTGAATTACTTGATGGCCAGCCCGGTGTGCAGCTGGAGTTTAGTGGTGCTGAATCATCACTGGTTGGTTTGCCGATGTCGCTAAAGGGCGTGATTAATGAAGTTGTGGCGGTGCCAGCAGGCGCAACTGGTGTGGCGCTGCGGCCATTAACCACTGATGGGCGCTTTATTTTGCACGCCGTTACACTGCAACCGTTGTCAGAGCTTAAACGGCTGTGGCGAATGTGGCGCCGGGTGGCAATGTATTTTAAGCAGACAACTGCGGCTGAACGGGCCCGGGCAGCGATTACCCCTGGTTTATTTAAACACGGGGTGAGCGCTCTATATCAGCGTATTGGCCAGTTAAAAGCCAGTGCGCCAACGTTGCCATACCCGGAGTGGCTGGCGCGGTTTGATACCTTAACTGGCGCTAGTAAACAACAGCTGCTCAGGGCGTTAAAACAATGGCAAACGCCGACATCACTGGCGGTACTGATTTATCCCACTGCCAGCTGTAGCCAGGCGGATGTGCAACACTCTGTGCAGTCTGTTACCGCGTTGTACCAGCATAATCCAGTGCCGGCTTATGTGTTGCGAGAAGATAATACCGCAGAGATTGCCCGGCAACTGGCCAGCTATCAGCATGCGTTGCTGTTGCCGGCTGGTGTTACCCTGGCACAACATGCGCTGGGCTGGTTACTGGCCCCGCGGTTTCGGGGTTTTGCTGTCTGTTACTCAGACCATGATGTGCTTGATGCCGGCGGGCAACGTTGCCAGCCGCAGTTTAAACCGGACTGGAACCCTGAGCTTTGCCGCAGTGGTCATTATATTGGCGGGGCACTGCGTATAACGGTTGATAAGCTGCTGGCAGCGGGTTGGCTTGACCACGCAACTGCAGAGGGCAGCTATGGGTTGTTGCTGCGTATAGAAGCAACGCTAACGGCTGAGTCTACCGGCCATATTCCGGCGGTGTTGTATCACCAGCCCCAGACTACGGTGTTATTGCCCGACGCCCGCCTGCTACAGCAGCATTTTGCCAGTTTGCAGCTTAGCGCTGAGGTTAAGCAAAACCGTTGGGGGCAGTTGGACATTCATTACCAGCCAGCTGCACCTTTGCCACAGGTAAGTATTATTGTGCCAACCCGCAATATGCTGGCAGTATTGCAGCCTTGTATTGATAGCGTGATACAGCGTACTGATTACCCCGATTTTGAAGTGTTGATAGTCGACAATCAGAGCGATGACCCGGCAACGTTGGCATACATGCAGCAGATGGCGCAACATCCGGGGGTCAGGATATTGCGCTATGATGCGCCGTTTAACTATTCGGCGATTAATAATTTTGCGGTTGAACAAGCCCGCGGCGAGTTTATTTGCTTGTTGAATAACGATACTGAAGTGATACGACCCGACTGGCTAAGCCAGCTGGTCGGTCAGTTGCAACAGCCAGCAGTGGGGGCGGTTGGCGCCCGCTTATTGTTTGCTGATAATCGGGTGCAGCACGCCGGCGATGCGATAGGCGTGGGGGGCTGTGCCGGCCACATGCATTTTCGGCTGGCGGCTGAAGAGCCTGGTTATATGGCCCGGGCCGTGGTGTCACAGGATTTATCTGCAGTTACCGCCGCCTGTTTGTTAACGCCAAAAGCATTGTATTTGCAGCTGGGCGGGTTAAACGAGCAGGATTTAACCGTGGCCTTTAACGATGTCGATTATTGTTTAAAGGTGCGAGAGCAGGGCAAGCGGGTTATATATACGCCGTTGGCCGAGTTGTACCATTATGAGTCGGTGTCACGCGGCAAAGATGACAACCCGGTCAAGCAGCGCCGGGCGGCACAGGAAGCTGAGTATATGCGGCAGCGCTGGGCCGGTATTATGCAGGGTGACCCGTTTTATAACCCAAATTTGAATTCTAAAACGCCGGACTTCAGAATAAGTCCGGCACCGGAAGTTACTAAACCATGGCAGAGTTGAGCGTTACCCGGATATTAGTAGTAGAAGAGCGAACGAATCCTTCTACCGATTTTTTTGTGGCACCGGAACTGGTCGCGTTGGGCGGGCCGGTTGAATACTTTAATTTTGTTAATCCACCAAAATTAGCCACAGGTGAGCAAGTGGTGCTGGTATTTGTGCGCTACGTGTCAAAAATTTGGTTACGCTGGGTACAGCAACACCGCTCGCAAATCAGCAAGATCAGTTATTTTATGGATGATGACTTGTTTGATCTGGCCGCGTTCAAGGGCTTGCCGTGGCGGTATCAGTATAAACTGACCCGGCTGGCATTTAGCCGGCGCCAGTGGTTAAAAGCCGTCGGGGCTGAGCTGTGGGTGTCGACCCCTTATTTGCAGGCAAAATATCAGCAATGGCAGCCCCGCCTGGTGCAAGCCTGCTCGCCAGCACAAAGCACCGAACAATTAACCATGTTTTATCATGGCTCGGCTTCGCACCGCCTGGAGATTGCCTGGCTGTACCCGGTTGTAGCAGAAATACTGCAGCTGTTGCCACAGGTCAGTTTTGAGATTATTGGTGGTAGCGAAGTTAATAAACGCTATCGCATGTTAGACAGGGTACATGTATTGCACCCGATGAGCTGGCCAAGTTATCAGGCGCTGCTGGCCAGGGGCGGGCGTGATATTGGCCTGGCACCACTGCTGGCAGGTAATTTTAATAACGCCCGGGCGTATACCAAATTTTTTGACATTAGCCGGGCTGGTGGTGTCGGCTTGTATACCGAAGATAGTATTTACAGTGAGGTGGTGACCGATCAAACCACCGGTTTGTTACTACCCAATAAACCAGATAGTTGGGTGGCAGCGGTGCAAATGCTGGTGAATGAACCGGACAAGCGGTTAGCGATGCAGCGGGCAGCGGCAGAGAAATGCGAACATATCCGGGCACTGACATGTCAGAGCTGATTAACCGGCTGAATACTGATACGGTGCTGGTTACCCAGTCGCTGGCGCTGGCCCGTTTACCAGGCTTAACGGCATTACTGGCTAACGCACCAATCACTCTGTGTCGTTATCGCTGGCAGCAACCGGCAGCGAACGGTCATGCTGTGCTGGTATGGGGCCAGAAACCCTCGGCCCGCAAAGGTGAACAGTTAGCAGCAGAGCATCAGCTGCCGTTGCTAAGGCTTGAAGACGGCTTTTTACGTTCAGTTGGCCTGGGAGCAGATTGTCCGCCTTATTCAATAGTGCTGGACGATGTGGGTATTTACTACGATGCGCGCTCGCCATCGCGTTTAGAGTCGTTAATAGCCCAACCATTAACCGCAGCGCAACAGCAACGGGCTGAACAATTCGCCGGTAGCTGGCGCCAGGCAAGGGTTTCCAAGTACAACCACAGTAAGGAACATGCTGTGCCGGCAGAACCTTATGTGTTGGTGGTGGATCAGACTTTTGGTGATGCCTCTATTGAGTATGGTTTGGCGTCAAGCACCAGTTTTCAGCAAATGCTGCAAAGTGCGCTTGAGCGCTACCCGCAGCATCAGGTTATTCTGAAAATCCACCCCGATGTGTTTGCCGGCAAAAAGCAGGGACATTTTTCTGCAGAGCAGTTGCAACACCCCAGAATACAGGTACTGACTGAAGATATTCATGCGCCGGCACTACTGGAAAAAGCGTCGGCCGTTTTTTGTGTTACGTCGCAAATGGGCTTTGAAGCCCTGTTGTGGCAAAAACCGGTATATACCTTTGGCATGCCGTTTTATGCAGGATGGGGCCTGACGAACGATGCCCTCACGGCGCCGGCTCGGCGCCAGCCTGTGAGTTTTACCCAGCTGGTTTATGCGGCAATGCTGGCCTATCCGCGCTATCTGGATCCTGAAACCGGCCAGCGTTGTGAAGCGGAGCAACTGCTCAGCTGGCTCGGTTTGCAACGTCAGCAACGAAACCGCTTTGTTCAGCCCTTATGGTTGCAGCGGCCACCTTACTGGAAAACACAAGCGTTTAAGCGTTTTTTTCAGGGCAGCGACGTAAAAATTGTACCCAGAAAGCAAGCAATACCAGAGGGTTGCTGGCAGCTGGTGTGGGGTGCTAAAGCGGGTGACAAGCTGATCCGGGTGGAAGATGGTTTTATCCGATCCGTTGGCCTGGGCGCTGACTTAACGCAACCGGCTTCCTGGGTGGTAGATGAAACAGGCATGTATTATGACGCCAGAACGCCGTCAAAATTAGAACAGCTGCTGGCGACACATTCGTTTACTGTTTCAGAACGGCAGCGCGCTGCCCAGTTGATTGGCCGGCTGCTGGCGTTAAAAGTAACGAAATACAATGTTGGCAGCAGAAGCTGGCGGCGGCCGGACGCTGACCGCGTGATATTGGTGCCCGGTCAGGTAGAAAGCGATGCGTCTATTCGGTATGGCTCACCAGTCATTAAATCTAACCTGGCATTGTTGCAACAGGTCAGAGCGGCGAACCCGGCTGCATATATTGTTTATAAACCGCACCCTGATGTCCAGGCTGGTCTGCGCCTGGCGGGTGAAGCTGATGGTGGCGCAGCCGCCCAATATTGCAATGAAGTGCTTGGCAATGAAGATATGGCCCACTTGTTAAGTCAGGTTGATGAGGTGCATACGTTGACCTCACTTACCGGTTTTGAAGCGTTGCTGCGTGGGGTAGCCGTAACTTGCTACGGCCAGCCGTTTTACGCAGGGTGGGGCCTGACGACTGATATTTACCCGAACGAGCGCAGGCAGCGTAAATTAGCGCTAAGCGAACTGGTAGCTGCCACCTTGTTGTTATACCCAACTTATATAAGCACCAGTACAGGTTGCTTTACCACGCCGGAACGGGTGATCACAGAGCTGGAGCAACAGCGCAGCCAACATCGGCGACCTGGCATTAAGCGTCAGCTGATGCGTCTTCTGCAGCGCTATTGGCGATTTTAAATAAAAAGGGTCAGAGTGAATAATTTAATGGGTCGGAGTGAATAATTTAGCGGTGACTAGCTTACTGCGTAAGCCGTGACGAGTTCGCTACGCGAACGGTGACTAGCTCGCATAGCGAGCGGTCACCAGGCCCTGGGGGCCGGTTACTGCTGCCTGCGGCAGCTCGTTACCAGCGACGAAGTCGCGAGTCACCGGCGGCTTTGCCGCCTCGTCACCTGCAGCGCAGCCGCGCGGCATATCTTATACCAAACCATTCCTTGAACCTTCACCCCGCTCAGCGGTATATTTCTGCCGCTGCAGCCGTCTACACCGCTGCTTTAACTTGCCACTGCCGGTGGTATATCGTTAGCTAATATCTGGTACTGCAATGACTATTTCTGTAAGCTATGGCAACGAATCAACAGGAGTGATTTATGCAAACGCCTTTGCAAAACCCTATGCAAAACTCTATGCAAACTAAAGGGATGACCCACCTTAAGGCTCTGGAAAACGAGTCTATTCAGATTTTCCGCGAAGTAGCTGCCGAGTTTGATAACCCGGTAATGCTCTATTCGGTTGGTAAAGATTCGTCTGTGCTGCTGCATCTGGCGCGTAAGGCGTTTTACCCGGGCAAAATTCCGTTTCCGCTGCTGCATGTTGATACCACCTGGAAATTCAAGGAAATGATTGCCTTTCGTGACAAGGTGGCTAGCGAGCTCGAGCTTGATTTGCTGGTGCATATTAACCCGGAAGGGCTGGCGATGAATGTGGGCCCGTTCAGTCATGGCAGCGCTAAACATACCGATATTATGAAAACCCAGAGCCTGAAGCAGGCGCTGGACAAATATAAGTTTGATGCGGCTTTTGGTGGCGCCCGGCGTGATGAAGAAAAGTCGCGGGCGAAAGAGCGGGTCTATTCGTTTCGGGATAAACACCATCGCTGGGACCCGAAAAACCAGCGGCCGGAGCTGTGGAATATATATAACGGCCGGGTGGATAAAGGCGAGAGTATCCGGGTGTTCCCGCTGTCGAACTGGACTGAGCTGGATATCTGGCAATATATCTATTTAGAAAATATCGACATTCCCGATTTGTACTTTGCTAAAGCGCGGCCGGTGGTCGAGCGCGATGGCACTCTGATTATGGTTGATGATGAGCGGATGCCATTAAACGATGGCGAGACTCCAATGCTGAAGCAAGTGCGCTTCCGCACCCTTGGCTGCTACCCGTTAACCGGCGCAGTGGAGTCAACTGCTGCGACCTTACCGGAAATTATTCAGGAAATGCTGCTGACCAAAACGTCAGAGCGGCAGGGCCGGGTGATAGACCACGATAGCAGTGGCTCGATGGAAAAGAAAAAGATGGAGGGTTATTTCTGATGAGCCACGCATCCGCCTTAATTGAACAAGATATTTTAGCCTACTTAAACCAACACGAGAACAAACAGCTGCTGCGCTTTATTACCTGCGGTAGTGTTGATGATGGGAAAAGTACCTTAATTGGCCGCTTATTGCACGACAGTAAAATGATTTTTGAAGACCAACTGGCGGCGATTACCGAAGACAGCAAAAAGTCGGGTACGCAGGGCAGCCGGGTAGATTTAGCGCTACTGGTTGACGGCCTGCAGTCAGAGCGCGAGCAGGGCATTACTATCGATGTTGCCTATCGTTATTTCTCAACTGATAAGCGTAAATTTATTATTGCCGATACCCCGGGCCATGAGCAGTACACCCGTAATATGGCGACCGGTGCCTCGACTTGTGATGTGGCGATTATTCTGGTCGATGCGCGCAAAGGCGTGCAAACCCAAACCCGCCGTCATAGTTTTATTTGTAGTTTGCTCGGTATTAAACATGTGATTGTAGCCATTAATAAAATGGATTTAGTCGATTACTCACAGGCGCGCTACAAAGAAATTCAGGAAGAATATTTAACCCTGGCCGGATCGCTAGATATTCCGGATATCCGTTTTGTGCCGATTTCGGCGCTGGAAGGCGATAACGTGGTTAACCCCAGCGAAAAACTGAGCTGGTTCCGCGGTTCAACCTTAATGCAATATCTGGAAACCATGGAAATCAGTGCCTCGGCCGACAGCCCGGAGTTTCGCTTCCCGGTGCAATTGGTCAGCCGGCCGAACTCTGACTTTCGCGGCTTTGCCGGCACTATTGCCGCGGGTAGTGTGGCGGTAGGCGATACTATTCGGGTGTTACCCGCCGGCACGATTTCGACAGTGAAATCAATTGTCACGTTTGATGGCGAGCTTAATGAGGCGCATGCGCCGCAGGCTGTCACTCTTACTCTGAATGACGAGATTGATATCAGCCGCGGCAATATGCTGGTGAAAAAAGATGTGCTGGCGCACGTGTCATCACGGCTGCGGGCTAAGTTGATTTGGATGCATGAGCAGCCAATGAAAACCGAGCGCGATTACTACTTTAAGTTTGCCTGCAAACTGGTAAGTGGCGAAGTAGCAAAGCTACACCACCGGATTGATGTCAACACCTTGGAAGAGCGCGATGCGCAAAACCTGGGCTTGAATGAAATAGGTCTGGTGGATATTAACCTGACCGAAGCAGTGGCTTTTGATGCTTATTTAAAAAATAAGCAAACCGGCGCCTTTATTGTGATTGACCGCTTAAGCAACCTGACGGTGGCGGCTGGCATGGTCGATGCGGCATTGGTTGCCCAGACTGAACCTCAGCCTGAGCAGGAAATAACCGGTTTAAGCAGCTTTGAGCTGGAGTTTATTCAGCTGCTGCGTAAGCACTTTCCGGAATTGTCGCAAAAAGGCCGTAAATGAGCCTTTCGGCCCTTGTGCTGATAGCGTTGTTAGTGCTGCTGGTGGCCGCACTGGTGCGCTATTCAGCGCATTCGGCCGGTATTTTCGCGGCGATGTTGCTGGCTTTGCTGGCGCTGGGCTTTATTGATAGTGCGGTGTTACTGCGTAACGCGGCTAACCCTGGCCTGGCCACGCTGGTGTTGCTGGTGCTTATTTCGTTTTCGCTGGAAAAAACCAGTTTGCTCAGGCGCTTATCGCGCTTTTTATTTACCCGCTCGGTGCCTGGTTCTATCTGGCGCACTATTGGTTTTTCGGCGCTGGCGTCGTCGGTATTAAATAATACTGCTGTAGTCGCCGCCATGCTAAATGCGGTGCGGGCCAATAAAAAAGTGGCGCCAACCAAGTTACTTATTCCACTGTCTTATGCCGCCATTATGGGCGGCACCCTGACCTTAATTGGCACTTCTACCAACTTAATTGTAAATTCCATGCTGGTAGAGGCAGGGGAGAACGGTTTCGCCTTTTTCGATTTTACCTTAATTGGCCTGGGCGTGCTGGCCGGCGGTAGTCTGGTGTTGTTTATTATGAGTTACGCCCTGCCAGATGAGAAAACCCAAGACGTCGTTATTACCGAATACCTGCTGGAAGCGAAACTAAATGCCGACTCGCCCCTGATCGGCCAGAGTGTGGAGCAAGCAGGGCTGCGCCATTTAGATGAGCTGTTTTTAACCGAGATTGTGCGCGAGCGCGAAGTGATCCGGCCGGTGGCCCGTTATGATGTGCTGAAAGCCGGCGATAAACTGATTTTTACCGGCAATGTGCATAAAGTTAATGTGCTGAAGCAGTTTGCTGGTATTAGTTTGTTTGCCGATGAAAATGGCCTGGCCACCCAGAACCTGACTGAAGTCATTATTAAAGAAGAGTCGGTGCTAACCGGTAAAACCCTGAAAAGCTCTGGCTTTCGGGCCAGGTTTGATGCAGCCGTGGTGGCAGTGCGGCGTGAGGGTGAGCGGGTAAATGGTAAGCTGGGTGAAATTGAATTAAAAGCCGGTGATTTTTTGCTACTGGCGACCGGTCCCGACTTTGCCAGCCGGCATAATATCAGTAAGAACTTTTACCTGTTATCGGGAATTGAACCAGAGCATATGCTCAGCGGTTGGCGCGAGCGTTTAACCTGGTGGGGCTTTGTGGCAATGATTGCCGGCACGGTGCTGACCGGTACTTCGTTGTTGCTGGCTGCTATTTATTTACTGGCAGCACTGCTGTTTAGTGGTTGTTTAACCCTTAACGAGATTAAGCGGCGCTTTCCGGTTGAGATTTGGCTGATTGTCACCAGCGCGCTATGTATCGCCAGCGCCATGAGCCATACTGGTCTGGCGCAGAGTATCAGCGACTTTGCTGGTAGTGCCTTAGCGGGCCAGGCGCCGATGGTCACCTTTATTGGTATATTCCTTGTAACCTATCTGCTAACTGAAATTATTACCAATAACGCCGCCGCGGCATTAATGTTTCCGGTGGCGTATAGTCTGGCTAAAGGCATGGGCGTGGACATTATGCCAATGGTAATGGGGGTGGCCTTTGCCGCATCAGCCAGCTTTGTGACGCCCTATGGCTATCAGACAAACTTAATGGTATTTAATGCCAGCAGCTATAAACTTAAACATTTTTTAATCGTCGGTGGCCCGGTGGCGCTGACCTATGTGGTGCTGAGTGTGCTGCTGATCCCGCTGATTTTTCCATTTTAAAATTTTTTCCTTTTTAAGATTATTATTTTAAGGGTCAGGTACAGCAGATGAGCAACCTCTGATACAACGATGAACATCTCGATAGATGCAACAATGCAAACAATGATGGATTTGAAGATGAGCAAAAATATTGTCTGGCATAATGCCGCAGTCAGCCATAATGAACGCCGGGCCCGCAATGGCCACCAACCCTGTTTACTGTGGTACACCGGTTTGTCAGGCTCAGGCAAGTCGACCATTGCCAATGCAGTAGACCGGCTACTGTTTGACTTAGGTTGCCACACTTATTTACTGGATGGCGATAATGTACGGCATGGCCTGAATAACGATTTAGGCTTTGATGATGCCTCGCGGGTGGAGAATATCCGCCGCATTACCGAAGTCAGCCGGCTGATGCTGGATGCCGGGTTAATTGTCGGCACCGCGTTTATTTCACCTTTTATTGCCGATCGTGCTCAGGCCAAAGCGCTGGCGGGTGATGCCTTTATTGAAGTGTTTGTCGATACGCCGTTAAGTGTTTGCGAGCAGCGCGATCCGAAAGGCTTGTATAAGAAAGCCCGCGCCGGTGACATTGCCCATTTTACCGGCATCAGCTCGCCTTATGAAGCGCCGGCCTCACCAGATATTCATTTGCAAACGGCAGACTTAAGTATTGAACAGGCTGCCAGACAGGTTGTGGCTTTTTTGCAACAGCGTGGAGTAGTGTGTTGATTTCGGTACGGCTGGATTAATGGATAACTGTGACTAACAATAAAAAGGAATAACCGTTGCTTAGAGTGTTAGATATTGTCCTGTCACTTGCAGGGATATTGCTGCTATGGCCATTACTGTTGGTGTTGTTGATTTTAGGCTGGTTCGATACGAAGTCCCCGGTATTTTGTCAGCAACGGGTTGGCCGTTATCAACAGCCGTTTATTTTGATTAAGCTGCGAACAATGCACGTGAATACAGCATCGGTGGCAACGCATTTGGCATCGGGCGCATCGGTAACCCGGCTTGGTGGTTTTTTAAGAAAAACTAAGTTAGATGAACTGCCGCAATTGTGGAATGTGCTAGTGGGTGAAATGAGCCTGGTTGGCCCCAGACCTTGTTTATACAGTCAAACTGAATTAATTGCTGCAAGGCAACAGTTGGGCGTTCTAAATGTGCGACCAGGGATAACTGGGTTAGCGCAAATTCAAGGAATTGATATGTCAACTCCTCAGCTTTTGGCACAGACGGATGCAACAATGTTAAACACTTTAACTGTAAAAAATTACTGCAAGTATTTATTGATGACAGTAATGGGTAAGGGCAAAGGTGATAAAATTAACTATCATTAAGCGTTTGTTCAGACACTGGCGGTAAATTATGAGGTTGATCGATGTTTGCCTGAGAGGTAAATGCCGTTTGGCAACGTGGGTGATTTATACCGTTAATTCAGCTAAACTTAACGTCTTTTTTTTATTCGGAGTGCGATATGCTTGAGTGGTTACTCAGCTTGCCTCGTTCAATTAAACGGTTAGTGTCAGTTTTTGCCGATATTTGTTTTTTGCTGGTCTCTATTTTTGCTGCCTTTTATCTTACTCAGGAGGCGGGCTCGCGCAGTGATGTTGGTCATATAGCTATTGCTTTTGCAATTACCCTGCCTATTACCCTGTTTATTTTTATTAAGCTTGGCTTATACCGAGCGGTTATTCGCTATATTGGTCAGCATGCGTTGGGTGCGGTCCTGACTGGTATAGTAAGTAGTGCTTTTATTCTGGCATTATTATTTTCTGTACTTGGGATCGCTGATAAAGGCAATTTAATTTTTGTTTATGCAGTGCTGGCGCTTATTAGTGCTGGTGGTTTGCGTTTGCTTGCCAGAATGTTTCTGGTGCAACGCAATAACAGCCGAAAAGAGCGGGTATTAATCTACGGCGCCGGCTCTTCCGGTCGTCAATTAGCGCAGGCATTGATGAACGGTGAGCAGTATCACCCGGTCGCGTTCGTTGATGATGATACTACTTTACAGCGTTCTACCATTTTGGGAATTCCTGTTGGCAGCCCGGGACAGGTTGGCCTGATCATAAAAACGTATAGTATCAATCGTATTCTGTTGGCGTTGCCGTCAGTGTGTCGCTCCAGACGCCGTGAAGTACTTGATGCGTTAGAAGATTTGCCAATTCCGGTTCAGTCTATTCCCGGTATGAGTGATTTAGTTGATGGTGCTATGCGCATTGACGAACTGCAGGATGTGAAGATAGAAGATTTGTTGGGACGTGATCCGGTTGAGCCGAAATTAAAACTTATGCATGCCAATATCCAGGGTAAAGTAGTGATGGTTACTGGTGCAGGTGGCTCTATTGGCGCAGAACTTTGCCGGCAGATTATTCACTATGAACCTAAGATTTTAGTGTTGTTCGAACAATCAGAGTATTCGTTGTATAACATTGAACAGGAACTGCTGGAAATCATTGAAAAGGATCAGCTAGAGGTAGAAGTAAAAGCGGTAATGGGTACGGTGCAACGGCAGAATCGCTTGCAAAGTGTGATGGAAAGTTTTGCCGTCAATACCGTTTACCATGCGGCTGCCTATAAACATGTGCCCCTGGTAGAATATAATGTTGCAGAGGGTGTGCGAAATAATGTTTTTGGTACCTGGTACACGGCTGAAGCTGCCATTGCTGCTGGCGTTGGTACCTTTGTATTAGTATCGACCGACAAGGCGGTACGGCCGACCAATGTAATGGGCGCATCGAAGCGTCTCGCCGAACTGGTATTGCAATCATTAGCGCAACGGCAGACAGCTACTCGATTTTGTATGGTTCGCTTTGGTAACGTGTTGGGATCCAGTGGTTCAGTGGTGCCTTTGTTTCGTGAGCAAATCCGGCGGGGCGGTCCGGTAACTGTTACTCATAGCGAAATTATCCGTTATTTTATGACGATCCCTGAAGCGGCTCAGCTGGTGATACAGGCTGGCGCCATGGCTCAGGGCGGCGACGTGTTTGTACTGGATATGGGCGAACCGGTTAAAATTGCCGATCTTGCTAAGCGAATGATTCACCTGATGGGCTTAGAGGTAAAAGATGATGTCCACCCAACAGGGGATATAGAAATTCGCTATATCGGCTTGAGGCCTGGTGAGAAGCTATACGAAGAACTGCTGATTGGCGAAAATGTTCGCCAGACAGCTCATCCAAGAATTATGTCTACTGATGAAACCTGTCTTAGCTGGGCAGAGATGTTAGGCGTGTTGCAAAAACTTGAACTGCTTTGTGATGAATTTGCGGTAGAAGAAATATTGGATTTAATGCGAGCAGTGCCAACCGGTTTTACCTATAGTTATGCCAATAGTGATTTGGTGGTAAGTGCTGCGTGCACCTTAAATCAGACAGCAGCGACAACAAACAGAAAACTGATATCGTTGGATGAGAACAGAGTAAAAAAGCAAACAGCATGATCAACAGATTCAGGTTAAGTTAGTGTTCAGCGCCAGCAAAATATAGTTGAGTATAACGGTTGTTTGGTTTATGCTGCGAGCATCTGGAATTTTTATTTGTTAATTGAGGGACAGAATATGAAAAAATTAGTAATCGCTGCTATGGCCTTGGCTTTATCTGCTGGTGTTAACGCTCAGGATAGTGCTAATGCAGGTGGTGCAGGTGCGTCTGGTTTTGGTGGTTTAACTGTAGCAAGTTTGACAGCCTTGGGTGTTTCCGCTGCTGTTGCTGCTGCCATTATTTCAAACAACTCTGGTGTAACTTTGCCGCCGGAGCAGGAATTTGAGCTGGTATGTAACGAAGGTGATGCAGCGCCGGTTGATGGTGTTTGTACTACTGTAGGTAGCACTGTTACCGTGACTGGAACTGGCACTGGTACAGCAACAACTACCATTACCGTACCGGTTACCAGCACGTATCCGGCAATTGTTCAACCAGTGAACTAAAATGTAAGTTTTCAGAAGCCGCCTTCAGGCGGCTTTTTTGTTTTTGTGGCTATTTTTTTAAAGGTTTGTCAGATGGTGCTTTTAAAAAAGCTTGTGTTGCTACTTTGCCTTGGTTCCCTCATGTCGTGTTCTGGTACATACCATTCGTACGCGGATATGCTTAAGTTAGCGTTTAGCAAAACGCCTGATGTGCAACTACCGTATTCTTTTTTTTCTGAAGCAGAACATGATTACTTATATGTAAAGCAGGGAGAACAGGCACAGGTTGCTATGGCGTTGATGTTTATTGAACAGGGCCAGTTTAAGTGGGTGTCGGCAGATCGGGTAGTGTTGGTTACTGAACAGGGTAGGATTGTCCGCACTGTTGGCTTGAAAAACGACTTGTTGCATTTGACTAACACCGCTAGTGACCCTTTAAAAAAGCAATTAAGTTCAACGTCCACTACAAGCTGGAGCCGGATTGCTGACTGGCAGCAACATGAATATGGTTATCCATTACGTTCGACCTTTCAGTACGGCCCGGTTGAAACGCTGCAGTTTTTTGGCCAGCCACTGGATGTAGTGCCGCTAATTGAGAATATACAATATGCCGCCGATGCAAACTTCGTCCGGTTTGACGATAAATGGCAGAACCGGTTCTGGCTGGATGCAAAAACCGGTGTGGTATTGAAAAGTGTGCAAACGCTGGTTCCCGGCGCTGAAGCTTTTGAAATGATTTTTATCAGTGAAGTTGTGCGACAGCTTCGTCGGGCGGGTGTTGATGTGGCGGCTGATGCAGTATGAGAATTTTTAAGATAATACTTACGACCGGTTTGTTGCTTGTCGGGCAGGCTGAGGCTGTTACCCTTGCTGATGCTACTCAGAGTGCTGCTGTTAGAGTTGAGATTAATAACACTACTTACCCATTCGACACTAAACCCAGGCTGGCAACTGTGCTGGCTCCTGTTGCTTTACAACAAAACTGGTATTGGCCGGGATCAAGACTCTACCGGCTAAATAGTAGTGAGCCAGAACAGCTTCGAACATTGGTTTTGCAACAAATAGAAGATTTAAAGCAATCAGCGAAACCCGCATTGCAGTCAGAACTTGCTGCAGTGCAGTTGCAGATTAAGAGTTGGCAGCTGGCGAAACGAATACTGATCCCCATCGATTATGATCTGGCCAGAGCCCAAGCACCTTTCAACCCGCTATTTGATGCGGGTGATTACAAGCTGCAATTGGTGGAGCGGCCTGACCAGGTGCTCTTTTGGGGAGCGATACCTGCACCAGTTACTTTACCCCACAAGGGAGCTGTGGCAGTAGGTGATTATTTGTCTGATATTGCTCGCACTACATCTGCTGATAAATCAACAGTATTTGTTATTAATCCTGATGGCAGCATGCTGGAGGTCGGTGTCGGGGCATGGAATTGGCAGCATACTGAGGTTATGCCTGGTGGCCAGGTATTTATTCCTTTTGCAAGCAGTTGGTTTAGCGCTGATATGAAACAATTGAACGAAAACTTGCTGGCTCTGGCTTTACATCGGGTAGAACAATGAAATTAACAGGTTGTATTGTAAGTTGTAGCTTAATTGCGTTGGTTTTCACTTTTACCGGGGTATCAGCTTCGCAGGATGAGTCTGAATTTAACTGGCAGCAATCGCCCAGCAGAGTGACTCAGACTGCGCATGGCGGCGTTGGCTTAATTCAAACGCCGACTGCCCGGATGCATGCTGAAGGCGCCATGACAGCAAATTACACTGATAATGAAGAGTATCGCTTGTGGTCGCTTAATATTCAGTTATTTGACTGGATGGAAGCAACAGCACGTTACACCGATGTCCGTACCCGGTTATACAGCAGCTCTCCAGGTTTCAGTGGTGATCAAACACTGAAAGACAAAGGGATTGATGTCAAATTCCGACTGCTACAGGAAAGCCGTTATTTGCCTCAGGTGGCATTAGGTTTTCGTGATTTTGGCGGCACAGGATTCTTTGAAAGCGAATTTATTGCGCTAAGCAAACGCTGGCAGAATGTTGATTTTCACTTGGGGATGGGCTGGGGCTACTTAGGAACAGCGGGTAACACCATTAACCCATTCTGTGAGTTACAGGACACCTTTTGTGACCGCCCCAGAGGTTTCAGTGGCCGGGGCGGAAAAATTGATTATCAGCGTTTTTTTAAAGGTCCCGCATCAATTTTTGGTGGTATTGAATACCAGACACCCTGGCAGCCATTAACGCTGAAATTAGAATATGAGGGTAATGACTACTCTGTCGACCGTGCCGGCGAGCTGGAGCAGGATAGCAGATGGAATATTGGCGCAGTATACCGGTGGCGGGACTTTAGTTTTGATGTTAATTACCAGCGTGGCAATACCCTGGGTTTTGGTATTCATTATCAGCTGGATCTTAACAGTACCGATCAGCCGAAAATAAAACCGGCTATGCTACCTGTGGCGTCACCGCGAGGTCAAATTGACAATTTTACCGATATGAATGTTGTATTACGACAGTTATTGTCCAATGCGGGATTCTTTTTAAAAACATCGCGGATGACCGATGATGAGTTTATTCTATATGGCCATCAGCTTTACTACCGTAACGATGACGAAGCTACTGAACGTTTAGCCCGGGTGGTTCTGAGCCAGTTACCCTCGCATATTAAACGAATTCGGGTTATTGAGTATAATGGCAATCTGGCGTTAGTTGAGAAGGTGATCGATGTCGATGCCATGGTTAAAGCGGCGGCCTATGAGACGCTCCAGCCTGATGTCAGGTCCAGTTATGTTCGCCGGGCGCCAGACCATGCTAGTCTGACAGCCTCAGATTTACCTTACGACACGGGCTTTTACAATGGTATGGAAGTGTTCTGGGTGCAGTCTTTTGGTAACCCGGAAAGTTTCTATATGTATCAGGGGGGCCTATTTCTGGGAGGTGGCTACCGCTTTACTGAAAATTTCAGTGTTAATGCTACTGGTAAATTGACGTTGCTGGAAAACTTCGACAAGTTTAACTTTAAAGTTGATGCAATGGATACGCCGTTACCCCGGGTACGGACCTATGTGCGGGAATATGTAACCCGCAGTAAATTCAGCATGGAAAATGCGTATGGCCACTGGCAAAAACAGATGGGTGACAACTGGTTTGCTCAGGCTTATGGTGGTTACCTGGAAACCATGTTTGGCGGGGTAGGCACAGAAGTATTGTACCGGCCGGTGGATAGCAATTTTGCCTTTGGTTTTGATTTGAACTATGTCAGGCAACGCTCATACGAAAACGACCTGGACTTTTTTGATTATAAAGCCCTGACTGGCCATATTAACCTGTACTGGCAGCCGGAGTTTTTACCCGATAGCCGTTTGACCTTTAATATTGGCCAGTTTCTGGCGAAAGATAAGGGGGTAAATATTGATTTTGCCAAGCGCTTTGACAGTGGCATTATTATCGGTGCCTATGCGGCAATTACCAATGTATCGTCAGAGGACTATGGTGAAGGCAGTTTTACCAAAGGCTTTTATTTGTCGCTGCCGTTTGATTTGTTTGCGGTGAAACCAGCGAAAGGCCGGGGCCGTTTACCCTGGGTGCCCATTGCCCGCGATGGTGGCCAGCCCCTGAACCGGCCAATTAAGCTGATAGATATGACTGAGCCCCGTTCTGGGTTTTATGATTAAGCCGCAGCGCGGTAATTGATGAACATACAGCAGCGCCGGTGATTTTACTGGCGCTGATCCACTATGCTGCGCTGATAATAGTATTACGACCCGCTGCCTTGGCCTGATACAGCGCCTGGTCGGCTTTACTGAGTAGCTGTTTGGCGCTGGTATTTTTATCGGCGATAACAGTGTAACAGCCTATGCTGGCGGTCAGATAACGGGCGACATCGGATTGGCTATGCTGAATTTGCAGTGCTTTAATGTGTTGTTGTACCCGCTCAGCGACTTCCAGACAAGCGTCGGTATCACAGCCTGGCAGAATAAGGGCAAATTCTTCGCCACCATAGCGCGCGGCCACTTCACCCTGGCGACGGGCTTCTTTGCGAAGCGCTGTGGCAACCTGTTGCAGCGCCTCATCACCGGCCTGATGACCATAATGGTCGTTGAAGGGTTTAAATAAGTCGATATCCAGCAATATCAAGCTCAGCGGTAACTTGCTGCGGGCGCTACGCTGCAGCTCTTCCAGCAGCTTTTCATCGAAATGCCGACGATTTGCCAGGCCGGTAAGGCCATCCTGATTAGCTTGCTTTTGCAGCTCCTGATTGGCGGCCAGCAACTCCTGCTGAATTTGTTGTAACGAGATCCGGTAATTAACATTCTGAATACTGTTGGCAATCATCTCACCAACCAGTTTAATCCGGCGTAAGTCGTTGCTGGTCCAGTTGCGCTGGCGGGCGACCATATCACAGCCGACAAAACCAATCAGCTGCTGGCCGGCCAGCATAGCGATACATAATACAGAGCGGATATCTTCGTTATTAAATTCTTGCTGTTCATTCGTTGCTTCCGGCGGCAGCTGGCTGACGTCGGCGACAGCAAAAATATGATCGTGCTGAATTTTTTCAAAGAAATACGGTAACGCATGGTCCGGAATGTGCTGCAGGTTATCTTTATGGGCGCTGACACCGTCGCGCACCCACTCATGAGTATTACTCATTTCGGTTAAGTCAGCATTAAACTGAAACAGATAGCTACGATCGGCATGGCAAAATTCACCGAGCGCTGCCAGGGCGTCTTCGACATGCTGGTCGAGCGCGTCACTGCTGACATTGATTAGCTCTGTAGAAATAAGCGACATTAATTTATCGAATGCCAGGGCTTCCTCTAATTCGGCGATATCGGTAGTCGTGGTTTTTGCAGATGATTGGATAGCTGCGCTGTCAGCTGTCTGCTGTAACGGGCAGAGGGTGACGATAATGGTATTGCCAAGACTGAATTGTAATTTGATTAGCTGGCTCTGCAACATATAAGGTGCGGTAGTGCCTTTATTATCGAGCAAGACCTGCTGGCTAACTTCAGTACCTCCTAACGCCATCAGTAACGGATTATTTAATAAACTAATTTTTTGCTGTTGCTGATCCAGCAGCCGTATCTCAGACAGTTGCGGCAGGCTCAACGGCTTATGCGGCGCAATGTTGCCCAGCAATGCACGTGCCGCGGCATTGGCAAATATATCTGCCTTAGCGCTCTCTTTGTAAAGCAACGCTACCGGCAGTTGTTCGAGGATGGCCCAAAAATGGGGGTAAGGGTCAGAGTTGTCAGCCATAAATCACTATATCTGTTTTTTCTAACTATAACGGATTGAGCGTTTAAGGCAACTTTGCCAACAGACGAACAGGGTTTACGCCTGTTGCCAGACTAACTGTTTAAAATGCTGGCGACACATGGAGACATAGCTTTCATTACCACCAATTTGTACCTGGCTGCCGGCAGTGGCGGCGTTACCATTGGCGTCCAGCCGCACCACAAAGTTCGCTTTGCGGCCACAATGGCAGATGGTTTTTAACTCGATTAATTTATCGGCCCAGGCCAGCAGGGCTTCGCTGCCAGCAAAGGTTTCGCCCAGAAAGTCGGTGCGCAGGCCAAACGCCAGTACCGGTATATTCAGCTCATCGACAATATCGGTAAGCTGGCGCACCTGCGTTTTGCTAAGAAACTGCGCTTCATCAATCAGCACGCAGTCCAGCCTGCCTTCAGCTTTAAGCTGCTGCACATGCGAACTAAAGTTAAACTGCGGGTCAAAGATATGGGCGTCCATCGCCAGGCCAATCCGCGAGCTGACTTTACCCAGCCCAAAGCGGTTATCCAGCGCGGCGGTGTATATGGCAACGGTCATGCCCCGTTCCTGATAGTTATAGGCACTTTGCAACAAGGAAGTAGATTTACCGGCATTCATTGCCGAGTAATAGAAATAGAGTTGGGCCATTGGCCAGGCTCCTGAAAATAACCCTGAAAATTGACGGCTAAGAATAGCGAAAGCAAGCATAACTGTAAACGCTGGCTGCCGGCGATTGGCTTTGACGGCGCTAACAGGCATACTTTGCCGGTGACTTTATTAAGTGTATAACCGCTAATTAACTAACAAACAGGAAAATCTGATGGAAAAATTGATGTTACTGCCGGTGTTTGCCCAGGTATTGCTAACCAGCATAGTGATGATTTTAATGGGACGGCGGCGGATTAAGGCGGCGAAAACCAAAGAAATAAATATGAGCGCCTTTCGGACCATGGATTTAACGGGAGCTAACGAGCAAGTGATTGCCACCAGCCGCAATTTTGATAATCAGTTTCAGATGCCGATGCTATTTATTTTCAGTGTGCTGTTCTGCTTACAGTTTGGCCTGGCTGATTTAACTTTTCTGGTTATGAGTACGGTATTTGTCGCGTTGCGTTACTGGCATGCCATTATTCATACCGGTAGTAACAATGTGCGGTTGCGTTTTCGGGTGTTTTTGCTTGGCTGCCTGGTGTTATGGCTTATTTGGATTCGCTTGCTGGTGCTGGCGTTTATTTAAGCTGGTATACCCTGATGCATCGGATAAGCTTGTTCGGGCGTATAGCTTACTGTACAAATAATAAACCGATAGCGGGGTGATCTGATGCCAAGGTTTTTGACACAGTTATTGCTACTGGCTTTTGCAGCCATGGTTGTATTGCCAGCGACGGCACAGCCAACCAGATTAATAGTTGCCACTGATCTGCAGTACAGTGCAGTTAACCAGCCGTCAGCTCCAGCTGTTCAGCGCCAGTTCGCCAGCAAATATGCCAGCCGGGTTGAGGCTGTCGGGGTATCTGGGAAGCAGCATGCAGTATCTGGCTTGCTGCGGGTTACGTTGGATGACGGGGCAACGCTGGCGCAGGCGCTGGCGTATTATCGCCGCCTGCCCGGGGTTCGCTTCGTCGAGCCTGACTACCCGCTGCACAAGCAGCAAATTCCAAACGATCCGCAGTTCAGCCAGCAATGGCACCTGAGCCAGCTGCAAGGCATTAATGCGCCGCAATTCTGGCAGCAAACAACCGGCGATCCGCAGTTAGTGGTTGCGGTAATTGATACCGGGGTGAGCTACCAGCACCCGGATTTGCAGGCCAACTTATGGCGCAACCCACAGGAAAGCGCCAATGGTCTGGATGATGACGGTAACGGGTACGTTGATGATATTTTCGGCATTGACAGTGCAAACAACACCAGTGATCCGTTAGATGAAGACGGTCACGGTACCCAGATAAGCGGCATTATTGGCGCGGCAACCAATAATGGCCTGGGCGTTGCCGGGGTTAACTGGCAGTTGCAGGTGCTTAACTGTAAGTTTCTGGATGAGACCGGCAGTGGTTTTGTCAGTGACGCCATTGCGTGCCTGGATTATGTAACAGACTTAAAACAGAATAGTGGCGTTAATATTATTGCCAGCAATAACTCCTGGGGTGGGCCCGGTCAGTCGCAGGCATTGTATGAGGCCATTAAACGTCAGCAAGATGCCGGTATTTTATTTATTGCCAGTGCCGGCAATAGTGGCAACCAGAGCCCGCTTTATCCGGCGGCGTACGATTTAGCTAACATTATTAGTGTCGCGGCGCACGATCAGCAGCAAACTAAAGCATCATTCAGTAACTATGGCCGGGACTGGGTGGATGTCACTGCCCCTGGTGTTGCCATTCTGACCACTGATTTAGCGGACAGCTACCGGGCGGTAGCGGGTACGTCAATGGCTGCACCGGTGGTAACGGGTCTGGTTGCGCTGGTAAAGGCGGCAGAGCCGGGGCTGGATTGGCGAGCACTGCGGGCCAGATTGTTGCTTAGTGGTAAAGTCAGCGATGATCCGTTGATCAGAGACCATACCCTGAGCGGTAAATTGCTGCTGGCCAGTCGCAGCGAAGCCAGTCCGGCGGCTGATAGCGGTGTGCTGACGTGTCAGCCAGCTGCTGCGCGGCGTATTTCACCTGCACCTGACACGGTGTATCTGCTACCCGGTAGTACTCTGGATATTAAGGTGCTAAGCATTGATTGCAATGGTAACAGTTTGTTGCCGGCGGTAACCGATAGCCAGAGCGGCGAGCAGATCGCGCTGACTGAGACTGCTGATAATCCGGATGGCATTTTCAGCGGCCAGTGGTTGTTTAGCGGCCAGGCTACCGAACTGCAGTTCGCCGACTCGGTAGTGAGGGTGCTGCCACGCAATGACAACTTTTGCGCCGAACATAGCAACCTTGATGTTCCGCAAAACCAATGTAACGCGCTGGTGCAACTATATTACGATACCCTGGGTCAGAGCTGGCTGAATAACCAGGGCTGGCTGGACCCGGATACCGCCGTCTGTGACTGGGGGGGCGTCACGTGCAGTAATGGCCAGATAACCGCCCTCGATTTGAGTAATAACAACCTGAGCGGTGAATTGCCGGCGGCATTAAGCGCCCTGAGCGAATTAACCGAGCTGGACTTAAGCTTTAACAGCCTGAGCGGAAGTTTCCCTGAGGTTCTACTGCAACTGACGACTTTGCAACGTTTAAGCCTCTGGCAAAACGGCTTTTCCGGCGTTATTCCCGCTACCATCAGTGAGCTTGGCGGCTTGCGCCAGCTTGACCTGTCTTTTAATAATTTCAGCGGTGGCTTGCCAGCCAGCATTGGCCAGTTAACGGGTTTGCAGCGGTTGTTTGTTGAGTCTAATCAGCTTGCCGGCGCACTGCCGGCAGCACTGGCTGAACTGACTAATTTACAGGTACTGTGGTTGGCTGATAACAATTTTAGTGGTACCTTGCCGCAGAATTTTATTGAACTGGCCCGTTTAACGGCTTTTAGTTACCAGAATACTGAGTTGTGCCCGCCCCGCAATCTGGCGTTTTCCAGCTGGCTGGCGGCTATTGCCACGCTGGAGCGCAACACCAATTGCGCCAACAGCAGCCCGCAGGTAACGACGCCCGGGAGTATTTCGGCGAACAGCGGCAGCACAGTACAATTGCAGGCCACGGCAACGGACAGCGATAATGATTTTTTACGTTATCGCTGGCAGCAACTTTCCGGTCCGACGGTGACATTAAGCAATGCGACCAGTCTGACGGCCAGTTTTACCGCGCCAACAGTCAGCAGCAGTAGCAGCCTGGTGTTTAGCTTTACTGCTGATGATGGTGTCAGCCAAAGCAGCAGTAACACCACGGTGCAAATAAACCCTGCAGGTAGTAGCGGCGGTGGTGGTACTGGCGATGACGGCAGCCAGGGTAGTGGTGGCAGCTTAAGTTTTGCTGTACTACTGCTTTTGTTAGGCGCCAGAGCCCGGGTAGGCTGGCGAGGTGCCGGAGGCGGCCGGTATAAACAATTTTGAGGTGATTTTGATTCGGGTATTTTCAGCTGTAGTACTGATGAATTTAATGTTGGCATGGCCGGTACCAAGCCAGGCGCAGCAAGCTGCTAGTGGGCAGCTTGCTGAACAAACGGTGGCGACAGGGTTACTTGCAACCGAATTAGCAGAGTTTGATCGCTATTTTAATCAGCAGATGGCTGAACATGGCATTCCCGGTGCTGCCTATGCGGTGGTCTATCAGAACAAAATTATCAGTGCCAAAGGTTATGGGGTACGAGATATTGATGGCGATGAAGCCGTTGACCCCTACACCGTATTCCGGATTGCCTCAGTGTCAAAAACTTTTGCTGCCGGTTTAGCCAGTCTGCTGGAACAGCGGGGCCATTTTCAGTGGGACGAGCCGGTGGTGCAATATATTCCGGAGTTTTCCTTTAAAAATGCACTGTACAATCCGCAGCTGAAAATTGAGCATTTATTGTCGCAAAGCAGTGGCGTTATGCCTAATGCCTACGATAACCTGATTGAAGCGAATATTTTGCCTGAGCGGATAATGCCGCAGTTTCAGAAAATAGACCCGTTGTGTAACCCGGGCCAGTGTTATGGTTATCAGAATGTGCTGTTTAGTTTAATTGAGCCAATAATAAGCCAGACCACCAGCAGTGATTACGCCAGCTTACTGAAGAAAAACATTTTTGAGCCATTGCAACTGCCGACAGCGTCAGTCGGCTTAGAAGCTTATTTGCTGAATGAGAACCGGGCCAGCCCGCATATCCGGGCCCGTGGCCGTTGGCATTCACGCAATGTAAACCAAAATTACTATCGGTTTGCCCCGGCGGCTGGGGTGAATGCCAGTGTTATTGATTTAAGCCACTGGCTGATTGCCCAGCTGGGTTATTACCCGCAGGTGATGCCGCAACAGGTATTGGATAAAATTGTAAAAAAGCGGGTAAAAACGCCGCGTGATTTGCGCCGGGCACAATGGCGTAATTACATTAACGACGCCCATTATGCGTTGGGCTGGCGGGTATATCAGTTTGGCAGCGAGCAACTTATTTATCATGGTGGCTGGGTGCAGGGCTTTCGGGCTGAACTGGCCTACTCGCGTGAGCGTGAACTGGGGCTGGTAATCTTACTGAATGCTGAGTCGAATGTGGTAAATGAACTGACACCCCGATTCTGGGCCACCATGTTTGCCACGTTGCAGCAGCAGGATAAAACCCGGCTGGCTAAGTGCACCGTGAATAGCGATGGCCAAACGCAGTGTTAACCGGGTTTATCGGCGGTTTTATCTGACTGATATACGTCCAGCAGAAAGTCGATACTGATAGTGCGGGTGGTGGCAATAAAAGCCTGGCGGGTGTCGCTGCTAAACTTCCAGGCCAGTGGCACCATCTGCAGCAGGTTATCCAGCTGCTCTGGCTCGGTAATATGCAGCGGGTAGCTTAATTGCTGCCGCTGAATATGCTGAAAACCCGGCTGGTCTTTAATTTGATCACTGTGCAGTTTTACCTCGCGGTACACCGCTTGCTTCATTTCAATTAAATGCTCTGGGCCGGGATTAACACTGATTAGCCGGCCCTGTGGCTTAATAACCCGCTGCAGCTCGCTGCTATCTGACGGGGCATAAATGCGGATTATGCTGTCGAAGCTGTTATCAGCAAACGGCAGCTGGTAAGCACTGGCCACAGCAAACCGGATAGCCGGATAGTGGCGGGCGGCATATTTGACTGCTGCTTTGGAAATATCAATACCAGATAGCCGCACAGCCGGTTTTAATGCCTGTTGTAACCGACCGCTGTAATAACCCTCACCGCAGCCTAAATCCAGCACGGTTGCCGGTGCAGCCTGCATTACCAGTTTATTCACTGCATCTGATAACGGCTGATACGCTGCACTTTGTAAAAATGCCCGGCGGGCCTCGATCATCAGTTTATTATCGCCGGGATCTTTCGAGTTTTTTTGTTGTACCGGCAGCAGATTAACGTAGCTCTCTTTGGCAAGATCAAAACTGTGGTTACTGGCACAGCGATACTGGCGGCCGGTTAACGTAAGTGGCTGGCGACAAAGTGGACAAATATACATGTTAAAATCCGCTGTGATAAACGGCCGCAGTGTAACAGCTTGGCAGCTTTGCGCGCAAAGGCTTGCTATAATGCCGGCATTATTACCTGAGTAAATGAACTTACCAAGGCAGGAACTATGCAAGGTTTAGAATTATGGTCGCTGGATGAGCTGTGCGATCACGCGTTTGATATTTTTGAAGAGCTGGCCGCGGATAATCTCAGCGCCGAAGACTATACCCAGTATCAGCAGCAATATGAGCAGCGGGGCTATGTGGATTTGGTATTGCCCGGAGTAGAGTGGGTAGAGCTGATAATGCAGGATTTAGAGCCAGAGCTGCATTACGAGGCACAAATAGGCTTAACCGGACTGGATGGTAACCCCGATAAGGTGCTGGCCCGTATTTTACTCAGCCGCGAAAAACACGATGGCTTGTGTCATGCCCAATGGCGTAATCAATAAAGAGTGGCGTAACCAGTAAAAAACTAAAATAATTTAACCCCTTATTCCATCCTCCGGCGTCTAATCACTAAACACGGAGGATGCCCTATGCAAAATATCAGTTGCGCCAACCCTTTCACCACCTTCAACCGGATGATTAGCAGTATGCTGCTGGCCGCGTTAGTGACGTTCAGCTTGTTTGTTATTATGTACCTGCTGATAAAGCCACCGCTTGCAGAACGCCCGGTAATGACAGCATTGCCAATAGTTGAACTGTTTGTTAACCCGGAAGACCCGCCGGTAGTGGTAAAACCGCTGCCGCCACCGCCACCGGCTGTGGTACCGCCCGAGCAGGCACCCCGTACACCAGTGGAAGTAACCAATGTTGCTATACCCGGGCCCGGCTTTAAAGTCGCGCCACCGCAACTGAAAACTGATCTAACAGGTTTTGGCGCCGGTAGGGATCAAACAGCAACGCCAGTGGTACGGGTTGAACCCCGTTTTCCGGTAGCGGCGCTGCGGGATGGCATTAGTGGCTGGGTGAAATTACGGTTCAGCATAGATGAAAGTGGCAGCGTTACGGATGTTGAAGTACTGCAAGCCGAGCCCAGAGGGGTATTTGACCGCGAAGCCGCCCGGGCACTGCGCCGTTGGAAGTATCAGCCACAAGTAATTGATGGTAAAGCAATTCGCCAGACAAATTTGCAGGTAGTACTCGATTTTACTGTTGATGCTGGCTAAGCTCAGAACAGGCACCAGAGGTTGTTGACCGGCAATGGTCAGCAGTCGTTAACAGAAGGATGTGGCTTATGGCATGGTCTGTAATACTTCCGCCCTGGTTTAACCGCAGCAGTTGTGCCGATGAGCTGATGCAACAGTTTCAGCAAAGTGGTCAGTTGCAATGGCTGGAGCAGCTGATAATGCAATGCGGTGATGATTTATATCACTTTTTATTGCGGCAGGCCGATGCCGAACTGGCAGCTGATATCAGTCAGCAATGCTGGTTAAAAGTACTGGAAAACCGCCAGAGCTACCGGGCAGAAAGCCGCTTTAAAACCTGGCTGTTTACCCTGGCCAGAAATGCCCTGGTAGATGAGTTACGTAAACAACAGCGCTGGCAGTTAACGGAGTGGCAGGACGGCCAGATTGGCGGACCGGCTGACAGTAGCCACCAGGATACTCTTGCCGACCAGCTGGCAGGTTTGCAACAGCAACAGCGGCTGGCCGTGGGGTTAGCGGCGCTGCCGCTGCTGCAACGTGAAGCGATATTGTTGCAGTTAGAAGAGTTTAGCCTGGACGATATCGCCCAGATAACCGGCGAACTGCCAGAGACCATTAAAAGCCGTTTACGCTATGCCCGGGAGCGCTTAGCCCACTTTATGGGAGAGGATAATGTCAAAGTTTGATTCTGACACCAGATTGCCTGACGAGCAGCTAAGCAAAGCTTATCAGGCACTAAAAGCTGAGCAGCCCCTGCCTGGCGCAGTAAAACAGCGGATTATGCGCCAGGCAATTCAAGCACGCAGCCAGCGTAACTGGCGGTCATGGTGGTATTTTTCGCAACTGGCGCTTGGCTGTGCGGCTTTAGTCTTAGTGCTTAGCTGGGTTAACCCTGCTAAGCTACCGACGTACTATCAGATTGATACCATTACCCATCTGACGGCTGATAACAGTGCGGCAACGCAAGTACAGTGGCACCATTTAACGGCGCCGGCAGCTGGCGATCCTGAAATAAAAAGTGAAACAACAATTGCCCGGCAGCGTTTACAGACGCTGCAGGCTCAGCAAAAGCAATTACAGCGCGCTGGTGAGCGTAGCAGTGCAATGCAGCGCGAGGTAGGGGTGCTGACCCGGCATAAAGATTCGTGGCAGATTGCAATGTGCGATAATCTGCAGCTTAATGTGGCAATTGAGCTGGTACAGGAACTTAATGCTTTGATGCAGCTTGAGCCGGTGCCGCAACCGCAGTGGGTTGAACTACAGTTTGCGCCCAGCGGCCATATTCTGGCCATTGCTGCGCTGAAACCAACCGCAGCTGCCGGCCAGTGCCCGGCAACGTAATGTGCAGGACGGCAGTAGCAACTTTCATTCACAGACAGAGCTAACAAGTGTGGACGGCTAATGTTATTACAGGCTAACGACAGTATGGTGCTGCTGATTGATGTTCAGCAGAAACTGGCACCGGCAATATATGAAACCAAAGAAGTAGAGCAGGCGGCTGCCTGGGTGTTGCAGGTAGCACTGCAACTGGATGTGCCCTTGCTGGCGACAGAGCATTACCCTAAGGGGCTGGGCCCGACGGTGGCCAGTTTGCGGGAGTTACTGCCAGATGACGCAGTAGTAGAAAAAATTCACTTTAGTGCCTGCCGTGATCTGAATATCCAGCAGAAACTGGCGTCCCTTGGCCGGCACCAGATAGTGGTGATTGGTACCGAAAGCCATGTCTGTGTGCTGCAAACGGTATTTGATTTATTAGCCACCGGCTATCAGGTGTTTGTGGTGGCTGAGGCTGTTGGCTCGCGTACCGCTGAAAACAAACAACTGGCGCTAAGCCGGATGCAGCAGGCCGGCTGTCAGATAATCAGCAAAGAAATGCTGGCCTTTGAATGGCTGGAACGCGGCGATCACGAGAGCTTTCGCCAGATCAGTAAGGGCTGGATCCGTTAATTCAAGCTGGCTGATTTATTCTGCAAATAGCTTATTCTGCAAATAGCGTGTCCAGAGTGGCAGCGAGGCGCACTGCCGCCTGCAGCAGGCGCTGCTCCAGCGTAGCCTGGTGTTTTGTCAGGTAGGTATCATCAATCAGCATGCCTGGCCGGTAGTCCTGGTATAGGCCAACGGTGATCGCTGCTGATTCATTGGTCCAGTCCATTAAGCTGCTGTCACGCCATTGTTGCTGCTGCTCTGGGGTTAAGCTGGCAAACAGTTGCTGTTGTTTGGCAGGCGCTTCATAGCCCAGTTTCACCAGCATGGCGGTATCCCACAGCCCGTGTAAATTAGAGGGCTCACCATAAAAATAAACCGCGGTACGGTTGCCACCTAAATCATCAGCAAAGCTGACATGCAGTGGCTGGTGCAAGTCGCTGATATAGTGGCTTAAAAACAATAAGGCCTGCCAGTCTTGCTGATCTTGTTGCAGCCGCAGCTGCATATCTTCAATGGCTGATACCACACAGCCGACTTTTGGGCAGTGCTGCCGGGTAACCACCGTTTCGCCACGCTGCAAATTGATGTAATGGTGTGGTTTGGTCCAGGCATACTCATCTTCTGAGCGTACTTCATCAGGCCAGACACAGGCCGGCCCAAAACTTTGGTAAGGGGTTGCCTGTAACAGCTTATCAAGCTTGTGGCGGGTTGCAGGCTGGATTAGCTGATAACTCATGTCGCAGATCATAATATGACCGGTACGACCAAACGCCTGACTGTCGGCAGATATCCCCAGTAACAGGGTAGCGGCGATAATATAAGCCGCCATTTTGGAAACAACCCGGACAAACATCATTATTTACTCTCCAACTAACTGGCTGACTTGCCACAAAAGTCTGGCCGCTTCAGGGCTTGCCGGTAAGGGTTCGGCCAGTAATGGGGCCAGCTCGGTTAATGCTTCGCGCATTGCATCGGCCAAAGTGTAAGGTGGATTTATGACAAGCATACCACTGCCGCTCATGCCAAAGCCGGCTTTATCAGGGCAGGGACAGTATTCAATTCGCAGCTGGTTTTTAATGCCGGTTGCTACTATGGCTGAAATAAAGGCTTCTGCGGCCGGGCGTTCAATTACCGGATACCAGATAGCGTATGTCGCCTGCGGGAAACGGCGATAGGCTTCGCTCAGGCCGGCAACCAGGTCGCTGTATTCAGTTTTCAGCTCGTAGGGCGGGTCCAAAAGCACCAGACCGCGTTTCACCAAGGGCGGCAACATGGCTTTAAAGCCGGCATAGGCATCAATATTTTCAATCCGGCTGTAGCGGCGGCGGGCAAACTGGCTTTGCAGAATGGGGTAGTCGCTCGGGTGCAGCTCGGTAGCCTGAATGGTATCTTGCGGGCGCAGCATGAGCGCGGCGATTTTCGGTGAGCCGGGGTAAAACGCCAGCTCATTATCCGGATTAAGACCTTTAATCAGTTCTAAATAACGGGCCAGTGGCGCTGAAGTTGGCTGATACTGCCACAGCCGGCCAATACCCTGCTGGTACTCGGCAGTCTTTTGGGCATGCTCACTGCCCAGGCTGTATAAACCGGCGCCAGCGTGGCTGTCGTGATAGCACAGCGGTTTATCTTTTTGCAGCAAATAGTCGAGAATAGTCACCTGCACCAGATGTTTTAACACATCGGCATGGTTGCCGGCGTGATAACTATGACGATAACTGAGCATGCTGTTCTGGCCCTGTTTTGCTGACACCTTTAAATAATGTCGCCAAGGATACTGGGGTAGCGGAAAAATACAAGTAATAGCGCGATAGCGATGCTAAAATTGGCGCCATTTCGCGCGATGCAGAACATTTTAATGGTAAATTTCAATGGTAGATAAGCCAAAACGCGCTGGCCGCAGCCAGCAGCGTCACCCCAAAGCCGCCAACAACGAGTTGCAGAAAAACCCGCTGCAAAAGCCATGGCTGAAAAAAGCGCCAGTCAGTAAGGCCGCTGCCAGCGATAAGAATGCTGATAAAAATAGCGTCAAGGCCGCTCGTCCCTCTGCTTATACTGATGAGAGCAAAGTGTACGGCGACAATGCCTGCCGGGTGTTGTTCAGCCAGCGGCCAGAGGCGATTATCCGCTTATACATCTCGCAACAAATGGCCCCCAAATTCGCTGACATGATGAAGTACCTGGCCGCAGAGAAAAAAGCCTACCATATCGTTGATGACACCGAGCTGGAGAAGGTCGCCGCCAGCCAGCACCATGGCGGCATCGTGCTGCTGGTTAAACGTAAGCCTGTTAGCAGCATTGCCAGTTACCTGAGTAAAACAACGGCCCGGCGGGAATGTTTACTGGCGCTGGATGGCGTAGGTAACCCACATAATTTAGGTGCGATTGCCCGCACTTGTGCGCATTTTGGCGTTACCGGCATTCTTATGCGCGAGCCGCAGTTGCTGCAGTCGGGGGCGGCGCTGCGCACAGCTGAGGGCGGTGGCGAATTTATCAGCCCGCTAAGCTGTGATGATATGCCACTGGCGCTGCAGCTGTGTAAGCAGGCAGGCTACAGCCTGGTGACTACCTCCAGCCATGGTGGCCAGTCACTGTATAAAACAGCACTGCCGCAAAAGGTGGTGATTGTATTTGGTGAAGAGATGTCTGGCGTATCAAAAGCCGTCGCCAAAAGCGCAGACATTGCATTGCAAATACCGGGCAGCGGCAACGTAGAGTCTCTAAACGTCAGCGTAGCGGCCAGCTTAATAGTAGGCGAGTGGTACCGCCAGCACGGCGAATAATATCAGCTGCAAATTAAAAACTGCTGAAAAGCTGACGTAGCTGCTGGGCTTGGCGCCGGCTTACTTCGATTTGCTGGCCATCGCGCAGTATCGCCAGCATAGAGCCGGAACTGATCCCGGCTTCAATATGTTCAATGGCATCGAGCCGGATAATGTCGGCGCGGCTGGTTTTAAAAAAATAGGCCGGGTCGAGCCTTTGTTCAATTTTGGCCAATGAACTGTGCAGGTAACTTTTGCCATAAGCGGTGTAAACCGCCGCATGGTTGCCGATACTTTCAAAACGGTAAATTTCCTGCAGGCGGACAATGCGGTTAATGTCGCCGAATTTTAGCAAAATACCATGATGCTCCGGTAACCAATTTTGCTGGGCGTGCTGCTGGTGCAAAGTTGGTTCAGGCTGGGTGCCGGGCGCTGGTGGCTCTGCTGTGCCGGCAACCGGCAACCGGCCAATGGTTTTTGCCAGCCGCTCTGGCGCGACCGGTTTTAGTAAGTAATCAATAGCGTTTAGCGAGAACGCATCCAGCGCATAGCTGTTAAAGGCCGTAACAAAGACAAAGCGGGTACTGGCCGGGATGTCATGTGCCAGCTCGATACCACTGACTTCCGGCATTTGAATATCCAGAAATACCAGGTCTATCTGCTGCTCTGCCAATATTGCCAGGGCCTCAGCAGCGCTGGCGGCCTCGGCCACAATCTCACACTGTGGATGCGCCCGCAATAACCGTTTTAGTTCATTGCGGGCCAGCCGCTCGTCATCAACAATTAAGGTTTTAAAGGCTGTGGGCATACGGCAGCTCCAGGCGCACGCTGTAATGGGTTGGGTTCTGCTCAGTCGTTATGCTGGCTTGTTCGCCAAACATCAGCTGCAGCCGTTTACGACAATTGCTTAAACCGGTACCGGTACACTGGCTGCTTGAGCGCACACCAATGGTGTTCTTCACTAATAATTGCCAGCGGTTACCTTGCCTGGCGGCACTAATTTCAATACTGCCAGGCGCAGCGTTAGGGCTGATGCCATGTTTAACTGCATTTTCCAGTAAGGTTAGTAAGCACAAGGTCGGTAACAGTTGCTGCGAAACGTCATCGGCAATGCTTACGTGAAGCTGCAGTCGCTGCTCCAGCCGTACCTGCTCAATTTTCAGGTAGTGTTGGCAAAGCAGCCACTCCTCCTGCAGGCTGGCGGTAGGGCGTAGATGCGCCTGTAAATGGACCCGGAATAATTCAGCCAATTGAGTAACGGTATCAGCAGCTTTGTGTTGATCTTCAAAAATCAGTGCGCGGATACTGTTTAAGGCATTAAATAAAAAATGTGGGTTTAGCTGGTTAGTCAGTTGCTGCAGCCGCGCCTGTTGCATTTCCTGTTGTAGCGCTTTGCGGCTTTGGCGCATTTGCCAGCCGATGTAAAACAAACTCCACAGGATATACAGGCCCAAGTGCATTGACCACATCATCACCACCAGGGTAGTGAGCGAGAAGTGCATCTGCAGGCCTTCAGCGCTGTCCTTATCCACAATGGCGATTTGCTGCATATCTGTACTGCTAAGGGCAGGTAAAAACGAGATAAAAACACTGACTACAGCCAATAGCAAAGCCGCCAGCACCAGCATTAAGGCAAACTTCAGCGCGGCACCAAAGCTAAAACCGCGGTAATAATAAATTCTCAGTGGTGGCCGGAGTAAAAAGTGACTAACCAGCACAAAACACGTGGCTTCCAGCAGGTAGCGGATAAAGAACGTTACCAGCAATGCTTGCTGCTCGTTCTGCAAAAAAGGCAGGCTGTACAGCAAATAAAAGCTGACAAAAAGCACAAAGGTCAGCAGTTGACCAATCCGGTATGCCCGGTTAGTCTGCCAGCATAGTTGCCAATGCTGGCGCCAGTAAGATAGGGATTTATTCATAACGAAGCGCATCTATCGGATTAAGGCGGGCGGCTTTAATGGCAGGGGCCAGGCCAAATACTACGCCAATTAAGGTAGTGAAACCGATTGCCAGCAACACCGCCCATAACGGAATTAATGCATCGGGCATGGCTGGCATCATTAAGCCGATAAAACTGGCCACCCCGGCGCCCAGCGCTAAACCAATAATGCCACCAAACAAAGACAGTACCAGCGCCTCAACCAGAAACTGAATAAGAATAAATTGCGGCGTAGCGCCCAGTGCTTTGACAATACCAATTTCCCGGGTCCGTTCGGTAACCGATACCAGCATAATATTCATCACGCCGATACCACCGACCAGCAGGCTGATACTGACCACACCGCCGGCAACCAGGGTAATGGTGCGGGTAATGGTATTAAACTGTTCAATCATCCGTTCGGCACTGACAAATTCAAAGGGGTCGGGTTCATCTGCAGCCAGTTTAAAGTGCTGGCGCAATAAAGCGCGCATTTGCTGCTGTATTTGCTGAGGGTCGGCACCGGCTGCAGGGCGGAACATCACGTCAATATTGCGGGCCGCCCGTTCGCCGCTTAACGAACGAATGGTGCTGAACGGGGCAATAATATAGTTATCCTGATCAAAGCCAAACATACTGCCACGGGTTTCTGCCACACCGATTATCCGGAACCAGTCGCCGGATAAATTGATAAACTCACCGACCGGGTTAGCGGGTAAGTCGAGCTGTTTAATCAGCGACGAGCCGATAAAAGCGACCCGGCGGCGGCGATCATCGTCACTGCCTGATAAAAACCGACCCGCTTCCGGGTATACCCGCACCACATTCTGATAGCTGCTGTCGGTGCCGATAATCTGCGACTGGGCGCTGTTGCGGCCATATTGCACCTGCGAGCCCATACTGAATGCCTGCATGCTGGCGGTCATATCTTCGACGTTACTTACCCGACTTTTCAGCATCAAAAAGTCGTCGTAATGCAGCCGGTTTTGAATACCCAGCATTTGCTGGTTGGTCGGGGTATAGGCCCTGAGGGTGATCATGTCACTGCCTAAATCGTCCAGCTGGCTGGTAATGCTGTGGCTAAGCCCCTGCATAATAGCCACAACTGTGATGACCGCAGCAACGCCAATAATAATACCCAGGGTGGTCAGGGCGCTGCGCAGGCCATGAGCGCGGATTGACGCAAAGGCCGCTTTACTGCCTTCAAAACCGGCATGCAGTAATTTAAGCATGTCTGACCACTCCCTGCGGGTTACGAAAATCCTGTTCAATTTCCCCGTCGACCAGCCGGATCACCCGCTGACAATGATCAGCAATATCCTGCTCGTGGGTAACCAGAATGATGGTGTGACCTTCCTGATGCAGCTGATCGAATAACGCCATAATATCTTTGGTGGTTTTACTGTCCAGGTTACCTGTTGGCTCATCGCCGAGCAGGATCCGCGGTTTCGTTACCAGCGCCCGGGCAATGGCAACCCGCTGGCGCTGACCACCCGATAGCTGGTTGGGTAAGTGGCTGGTTTTATCAGCAAGACCAACCCGTTGCAGGGCTTCCAGCGCCAGTGCTTTGCGCTGGCTGTTCGCCATTAACCGGTAAATAAGCGGTTGCATCACATTTGCCAGTACGCTGGCGCGCGGCAGCAGGTTAAAGCTCTGAAAAATAAAGCCAACCGCTTCATTACGCAGTTCGGCCAGCTCGGTTTCATTCAGGGTTGATACGTCGCGGTTTGCCAGCTGGTAATGGCCGGCGCTCGGGGTATCAAGGCAACCCAGAATATTCATTAAGGTTGATTTGCCAGAGCCTGAAGGGCCAATAATTGCAACGTAGTCATTTTCTGTGATGGCCAGGTCAACGTGCTTTAGCGCATAAAAGGTTTCGTCAGCCATCTGATAACTTTTACTGACCTGATGCAGCTGAATAACCGGGTTACTCATCTCAGTATTCCTGCTGTTCGGTGGTAAGGCGGCGCCCTTCAACCAGGCCAAGCATGGTACGGGCCGGGCCGACAACGACTTCGTCACCCGCTTGCAGGCCAGTTAATATTTCCTGGGCAATATCGGTGGCCATGCCAAGGCTAACGGTTTGTTTTACTGCGACATCATCCACTACTTTCCAGACAAAATAAGCCGCTTCCGGCTGCTGCGAGCCTTGCTGAATGGCGGCAATCGGTACCTGCAAGCTTTGCTGTTTTTGCGACAAAATAATTTCGGCCCGGCAGCTCATACCCGGGTACAGCGCAATATCCTGCGGTTGCAGCAACACTTTTACCCGGAATGATAAGCTCTGGCTTTGGTTCAGATAACGGGCTGAAGTCGCAATTTGGATAACTTCGCCTTGAATAGCCTGATGCGGATAAGCCGCGGCATAAATTTCAGCGTGCTGACCAAGATGAACATTGGCAATGTCCGCTTCGTCTACCCGCAATTCAGCCAGAATGGCGCTGGGATCGGCCAGGGTCATTAACGGACTGCCAATAATATTGGTACTGCCGGCTATGACTGTTTCGCCTGGCTTGATATCAACGGTGGACAGCAAACCGGCAATCGGTGCCCGGTATACCGTTTTGCTCAGGTTATCTTCGGCCATTGCCAGCATAGCCTGGCCTTGTTGCAAGGCCGCCTCAGCCGAGCGGACATTAATGTCGGCAATGTCGAGCTGGCTTTGCAGGCTGTCGATGGTTTCCTGCTGAATAAGCCCGTTTTTAAGCAGCTGCTGTTGCCGGTTGTACTGGCGCTGCAAATCAGCCAGTTGCGCTTTAGTACGGGCAATATCAATTTGCTGGCTTTGCACCATGGCCCGGTTACGGTTAACGTCGGCGGCAAAAGCCGTATCGTCAAGCCGCATTAACATCTGGCCTTTTTCAACGGTGTCGCCTTCCTCAACTAACACTTCCAGCACCCGGCCGGTCACCTCAGAGCGAATTTGGATCTGAGTATTATACTCCAGGTTACCCGACGCCAGAATGCTGTCGGCCAGCGATCCCTCACTGACCAGCGCCGTCGTGACGCTGGTGGTTTGTTGTTGTTTCCGGTATTGGCTCAGGCTCAGCAGCCCCACCAGTACAGCGACAATTACCAGCAATATCAGCAGCTTTTTCATTAGTTAATTCCGTTTAACAAGGTCAGATAAATACAGCCCACAGACCATAAATAACCAGCAGTGGTGCGTAGCCCAGCAGGGCGCTTTTAACAGCACTGTAGCCACTCCAGCAATGCAGGCCAACCGCAAATAAGCCAGCAATCCACAGATAAATTAAGTTAAAGTTCTCAGCCCAGGCATACCAGGCGTGGCGCGGCTCCAGACCAAACAACAATTGGTTTAATGACAGGTAGTTGGCGGTGGTTAGCGGTAAGTTAGGATCGCTGCTGATCAGCACCAGAATAATCAGGCCCAGCATATTTAACACTCCGGGCATGTTGCTCCAGACGGTCATAGCGAACCAGTCACCATACGGCCGCTTCTGGCCCGGATTACCTACCAGCATCAGATATAGCGCCATAATGGCCATAATAATCGGGGTCATCACCAGAATGGCCGCTACTGAAATAATGCCGGTTTTATCGGCCATTTGCCCCATAACGGCGCGGCTTTGTTCAATCTCTGCCGGGGTCATATTGTGGGCGGTCTGGGCAATTTGCTGCTCTACAATCCACTCCGGGGTCATTCCCGAGTAAAAGTACCAGATCCCGACAACGTTAACGACCAGGATGACTAACAATGCTACCCAGCTCCAGCCTTTTTTTTCTGGTAACACCTTAAATACTTGTTTGGGCGCGACATAGATATCCAGCAGCGCCTGACCGACATTTTTACTCATGACTGTTCTCCATTTGTTGTGACGTTTTATTTTTATTAAATAAGTTCTTGTCCAGCAGCTTGCCACTGAACGCCACACCGATCAGCGCACACCAGGCGATAACCGATAAGCCCGCCGGAATATTGGCCAGCACGATTTTGCCAAGATGTTTGCGGTTGAAAAATAGTGCAATCAGGCTTGGAATAAAATAGATAGCCAGAAACAATGGTACAAACCAGAGTAAAAAACCGACGCTGCTTTGTTGATATAAATGTAACCATTCAGTGGATTCAAACATAACATGCTCCTGCGAGTTAACAAAAAAGTTAAATGTAACGACTTTTGTCATAAGCAACGGTAACAAGAGTAAAACTATTTACTGTGGCGAGAGGGGGAAAAATGATAAGCGGTTATTTACGGTGATTTTCGGCAGAATTTGCGAAATAAGAGTAGGGCGTATTGAGTAAGAAATTACAGTGGCGACTCTTCGCCGATATATTGAAAGCGGGCCAGCTCTTCACCGGCAATCTCGACAGTTTCACTAAACATACTGGCCGGGCGGGCCCATAAGCCAAAGTCGCCGAATAAAGCGCGGTAAATTACCAGCCATTCGTCGGTTTCACTATGGCGCGCGAAATCAATAACCTGATAATAGGCGCCTTTATAATGCTGATAATAGCCACGAACGATTTTGGGTTCAGCAGCATTCGCGGGTTCAGCAGCGTTAACGGGTTCAAGACTGTTGTTCATACCAGCCCTCAAAAATAATCTGCGCAGACAAACTATCGACTTTGTCTTTGGTCAGTTTACGATAGCCACCTTCGGCAAATAAGCGACTACGGGCATCGGCAGTAGATAACCGTTCGTCATGCAGCTCAACCGGCAAACCATAGCGGCCATGCAGCCGGTTGGCAAATTTTCGGGTGCGGGTGGTAAAGTCCTGCTCGCTGCCGTCCATGTTCAGCGGTAAGCCCACCAGCAACAATTGCGGCTGCCAGTCGGCGATAAGCTTCGCTATTTGATCCCAATTCGGAATGCCATCCTGGGCTTTTAGGGCGTTAAGTAAGGTGGCGCTGCCGGTAAGCTCGTTGCCTACCGCCACGCCAATACTTTTAGTGCCGTAATCAAAACTGAGTACGGTTCTGCTGCTACTCATTACGCGTGGCCAGCCTCAGCGGTTAACTGCCAGGGTTTAATACCCATTTTCGCGGTGGCAGATTGCCATTTTTCGGCATGGCCCAAATCAAAAATAATAGTGTTATCGGCAGGGATCACTAACCAGCTGTTGTCAGCAATTTCCTGCTCTAACTGGCCAGCGGTCCAGCCAGCATAACCCAGTGCCAGCAGAAACTTCTCTGGCGCGGCCGGGGTGGTTAAGTCGATTAAAATGTCTTTTGACGTGGTAACCATCAGGCCGTTATTTAACGCTAAGGTACTGCTGTAACCGCCTTTGGGGCTGTGTAACACGAAGCCGCGATCGCTTTGCACCGGGCCGCCGGCGCATACCGCGCTGCGCGCTACCGGACTTTTACTGTCAAATTCAATTTGTAACTGTTGTAATAAATCGGCTACCGTCACGTTCAGCGGATGGTTAATGACGATGCCCATCGCGCCCTCGGCACTATGTTCGCAAATGTAGGTGACACTGCGCTTAAACATCGGGTCGTCCAGCGCTGGCATAGCAATTAAAAAATGATCCTGGAAATCTTGCATAGCAACCTCACTGTTGTGATTACTGTATTGTCGTTACAGTAATGCGGTTATCGCACTGCAGTTATAGTGCAGGGGTGGCGGCCAGGCGTTGCTCGATAGCATCGAATAACATCCCGGTAATACTTACCGGGTAAGCCGCCTCGATTTCACGAATACAGGTGGGACTGGTGACATTGATCTCAGTAAGCTTATCACCAATTACATCTAAACCCACAAAGATAAGCCCTTTTTCTTTTAACACCGGCCCCAGTGCCCGCGCTATGGCCCAGTCAGAGTCAGACAAGGGCCTGGCCTCACCGCGGCCACCGGCTGCCAGGTTGCCCCGCGTTTCACCACTGGCCGGGATCCGGGCCAGACAGTAGGGCACCGGCTCGCCGTCAACCACCAAAATACGTTTATCACCTTCAGTTATCTTGGCAATATACTGTTGTGCCATGGCATAGCGGCTGCCATGTTCTGTTAAGGTTTCAATAATCACACTGACATTAGCATCACCGGGTTTCAGCCGGAAAATAGACGCGCCGCCCATGCCGTCCAGCGGTTTTAAAATAACGTCCTGCTCGGCCTGATAAAACGCTTTTAAGCGCGCAGCGTCGCGGCTGACCAGGGTTTTCGGGGTAAACTGACTAAACCAGGCGGTATAGAGTTTTTCGTTAGCATCACGCAGGCTTTGTGGTTTATTAACAATAAGGCTGCCAGCTTGCTCGGCCCGCTCCAGGATGTACGTGGCGTAAATATATTCGGTATCGAACGGCGGGTCTTTACGCATGAGTATGACGTTTAAATCGGCCAGGGCGATGTCCTGTTCTTTATTAAACTGATACCAGCTGTGTTTGTCTTCCCGCAATGTCAGGGTTTTGGTGGTGGCCCGGGCTTCCCCTTCCAACAGGTATAAGTCGGCCATTTCCATATAATGGATTTCATAGCCGCGATGCTGGGCTTCCAGCAACATGGCAAAGCTGGAATCTTTTTTAATATTAATCTGGCTGATGGGGTCCATTACTACCCCCAGTTTAATTGCGGTCATACTTACCTCAGGCGAGATCGCCAAATTGCAATTGTAAGGCGCTGATTGCGCTCAGCGCTGCTGTTTCAGTACGAAGTACCCGTGGCCCTAACTGAATACCGGTAAAACCGGCGTTGCTGGTTGCCGCAACCTCAGTATCAGTAAAGCCACCTTCCGGGCCGATAACCAGCCGGATATGTTGGCTGACTGTTAAGGTTTTAATGGTGGCGCTTGCCCGTGGATCCAAGGTCAGCTGCAATGAATTTGTACTTTGGCCCAGCCACTGGTCTAAATTGACAGCCTGGTGTACCGTAGGAACAACGCTGCGACCGCTCTGCTCGCAGGCACTGATGGCGATTTTTTGCCATTGCTCATTGCGTTTACTTAGCCGCTCCCCGTCCAGTTTTACGCCGCAGCGTTCGGTAAACAGCGGGGTGATTTCCGTTACCCCTAACTCAACGGCTTTTTGAATGGCAAAATCCATCCGATCACCGCGCGAGATAGCCTGACCCAGATGAATATGCAGAGGTGACTCTACCGGGTTGGCCTGCGCATCAGTAATGTTAACCGATACCTGCTTTTTACTGACTTCAGTAATAGTGGCAGCGTAGTTATGGCCATCGCCATTAAACAGTTGCAGCGCCTGACCGGCTTGCATCCGCAGCACCCGGCCGACATGGTTGGCAGCGTCATCATCAAGTTGCAACGACTGGTTTACTGTCAGACTTTGGGGGGTATAAATTCGGGGGATCCGCATAGCAACTGCTCTTGCTTAAAAGTGCTTAATGGTAGCAGGGAATTATGCTTTCCAAAATAAAAACCGCTGCAATGGCAGCGGCGTTGAAGGGTCGACAATATTTTGGGTTATCGACCTGGCAGGTACTCGTAACTTGAATCAATACCAAGTGGAATATCCAAAGCCCAGAAACCGAGTAAGAAAGCGGTCCATAAAACCAGCATCACCACGGAGAACGGCAGCATCAATGCAACCAGGGTACCAATGCCGCTATTTTTGACATATTTCTGGCAGAACACCACAATTAATGGAAAATATGGCAACAACGGGGTAATGATATTGGTTGAAGAATCACCTACCCGGTAGGCCGCCTGGGTCAGATCGGGCGAGATACCCAGCTCCATCAGCATGGGCACCATAATGGCACCAATTAAGGCCCACTTGGCCGAGGCAGAACCCACGACCAAATTAACAAAGCCCGATAAAAACACGATGCCTACCAACGTCATGCCTAAGGGTAAACCCATTGCTTTTAGGGCATTTGCGCCTTTTAACGCCATCAGTACACCCAGGTTAGACTGGCTGAACGCATATAAAAACAAGGCACAGAAGAACGCCATAACAATATAGTAGCCCATGCCGCTCATGGCATGGCTCATACCGGCGACCACATCACGATGGCTTTTTACTGAACCGGAAACATAGCCGTAGACAATGCCCGGCACCAGGAAAAACACAAAAATAATGGTAACAATAGACTTCATTAATGGTGCGGCAGCCGTCAGCAGTGGGTTAACACCGGGTAATACTTCTTCTGGTTTGGCGGCCCAGGGGGTGTTTTCCGGCAATATGATACTTAATGCCAATAACCCTATTACTGCCAGCATCGAGAGCGCTGCAGCTTTTAGACCACGTAATTCGTTGGGTTTTAATGCCTCCATCGTCACCATTTGTGAGGTATCACCGTCCACCTTTGTCGCTTTTAAGCGCGGCTCTATGACTTTATCGGTAAGAAACCAGCCAATAGCGACAATTAAAAAGGTTGATGCCGTGGTAAAGAAATAGTTGTTAAGTGGGTTGACGGTAACTGACGGGTCCAGAATTTGCGCCGAGGCCTGGGTTAAACCAGCTAGCAACGGGTCTAAACTTGATGGCACAAAGAAGGTTGCGGAAAAGCCACCGGATACGCCGGCAAAAGCAGCAGCAATACCCGCTAACGGATGACGGCCGGCCGCATAAAAAATGACTGCGCCAAGCGGCACAACCAGCACATAGCCGGCATCTACAGCGACATGGCTTAACACACCCACCGCAACCAGCACCGGGGTAAGCAACATTTTCGGCGTAACAGTTAAAATAGAGCGTAAGCCGGCATTAATAAAGCCGGTGTATTCCGCCACACCTAAACCTAACATTGCAACTAACACCACACCCAATGGTGGGAAAGTAACAAAAGTATTGACGATGTTTGATGAAAAATTAGTTAAGGCGTTGCCTGATAGTAAATTGACAATCTGGATGGGTTCACCGGTAGTCGGGTGAAGTTCGCTAAAGCTTACTCCAGACAATAGCCAGGACAGTACCCAGACAATAACCATCAATAAAGCAAATAATACTGCTGGATCGGGTAATTTATTCCCCACCACTTCTATCGTGTTGAGCGCACGATTCATCCAGCCGTTTTTTTCTACGGCGGTAATTTGTTCAGACATAGATTTTCCTTTGACCTTTTTGTCTTTCTTATCTTTTTAGTTTGTCAGCTGCTATCGCTTGCAGCTTACCCCTGGAAGGTAAAACGCCTTTATCATACACAAAACGTTGGTATTGGTAAGCGTAAAATAAGCTGAAGTGCTAATAAAAACGGAAAAGGAGAGCCTGAGCTCTCCTTTTTACCCTTCGTCTTTCAACGATTATTTGGCGTATTGGCGCAGTAAATCAGCTTTGTCGGTTTGCTCCCATGGGAACTCGCTGCGGCCAAAGTGACCGTAGGCCGCAGTGGCACCGTAAATAGGCCGCTCCAGGTCCAGCATTTCAATCAGGCCATAAGGGCGCAGGTCGAAGTGTTCGCGTACCAGTTTAATTAACTGCTCTTCGCTCAGCTTGCTGGTGCCAAAGGTTTCCAGGCTGATAGAGGTTGGCTCGGCAACGCCAATTGCATAGGACACCTGCAACTCACAACGGTCAGCTAAGCCTGCTGCTACAATATTTTTCGCAACATAGCGGGCAGCATATGCCGCTGAGCGGTCAACTTTTGACGGATCTTTACCCGAGAAAGCGCCACCACCATGGCGGGCCATACCACCATAAGTATCGACGATAATTTTGCGGCCGGTTAAGCCGCAGTCGCCCATTGGGCCGCCAATAACAAAACGGCCGGTCGGGTTAATAAAGTATTTGGTTTTGCTGGTTAACCACTCTGCCGGTAATACCGGTTTAATAATGGTTTCCATTACTGCTTCGCGCAGGTTTTCGGTGCTGATGGTGTCGCAGTGCTGAGTAGATAACACCACGGCATCAATACCTACCGGCTTACCGTCTTCATAAATAAAACTTAACTGTGACTTGGCGTCAGGACGCAACCAGGGCAGGGTGCCATCTTTACGCACCTGCGCCTGACGTTGCACCAAGCGGTGGGCATAGGTAACAGGAGCTGGCATTAACACGTCGGTCTCATTGCTGGCATAGCCAAACATTAAACCCTGGTCGCCGGCACCTTGCTCGCGTGGGTCGGTTTTATCCACGCCCTGATTAATATCCGGTGATTGCTTACCAATGGCATTGAGTACTGCACAGGAATCGGCATCAAAGCCCATATCTGAATGGGTGTAACCAATTTCACGCACGGTTTTGCGGGTCAGCTCTTCAATATCGACCCAGGCGGTGGTGGTAATTTCACCACCTACCAGCACCATACCGGTTTTTACAAACGTTTCGCAGGCAACACGGGCTTTCGGGTCTTGTTCCAGAATTGCATCTAATACTGCATCGGAGATTTGATCGGCGATTTTGTCCGGATGTCCTTCAGATACCGACTCAGAAGTAAAAATATGTTGTGCCATCTGTTGTGTTCCACCAAAGTTGGTTAATTCATCACGCTGGGGGCCAAAATACTAGTGTGCATACTTTTGTGTATATAGCTGAAACTCAGCCTGCACGTCGCCGCCAGAAAAATAGCCGCTTATTTTAGTGAAACAGACCGGCCTTGGCTAGTAATATTTGACGCCCAGACGTCTTTAATGCCAAAGTTTACGGTAAAGTTAACAGGCCGATCACTTCAGGCCGGAAAATAGTCGCTGCCGCGGATTATCATTTGCCATCTGGCTGGCAGTAAGTGAAAATAAGGCCCAGTTTTATGCCGTCCCCAATAAAGACACTAGCAGGAGCTACAATGCCATCTCGTAAACAACTCGCCAATGCAATCCGTGCCCTAAGTATGGATGCCGTTCAAAAAGCAAAATCAGGCCACCCTGGTGCCCCTATGGGCATGGCAGATATTGCTGAAGTACTCTGGCGGGATTACCTGAAGCATAACCCTGCAAACCCGGCCTGGGCCGACCGTGACCGCTTTGTGTTGTCAAATGGCCATGGCTCTATGCTGCTGTATTCATTGTTGCATCTCAGCGGTTATGATTTAACCATTGACGATTTAAAACAATTCCGCCAGTTGCATTCCAGAACTCCGGGTCACCCGGAATATGGCTATGCGCCAGGCGTAGAGACCACCACGGGCCCGCTGGGGCAGGGTATTACCAATGCAGTCGGCATGGCGCTGGCAGAAAAAGCACTGGCAGCCCAGTTTAACCAGCCAGACTTCCCGATAGTGGATCACCACACCTATGTGTTTTTAGGTGACGGCTGTTTAATGGAAGGCATTTCGCATGAAGCCTGTTCGATTGCCGGTACCCTGGGCTTAAATAAGCTGATTGCATTCTGGGATGACAATGGTATTTCGATTGACGGCCATGTTGAAGGCTGGTTTACCGACGATACCCCGGCCCGTTTTGCTGCCTATGGCTGGCACGTTATTGCTAATGTTGACGGTCACAACAGTGATGCCGTTAAAGCAGCAATAGCCGAGGCACAAGCCCAGACGGACAAACCAACCCTTATTTGCTGTAAAACGGTAATTGGTTATGGCTCACCGAATAAAGGTGGCAGCCATGATTGTCATGGTGCGCCGTTAGGCGATACTGAAATAGCGGCGTCGCGTGATTATCTGCAATGGCCCCATGCACCTTTTGAGATACCGGCGGATATTTACGCACAGTGGGATGCCAACAGTAAAGGCGCCGCAGCAGAACAGCAGTGGAACACTTTGTTTGCTGCTTATAAAAAGGCGCACCCGGAACTGGCTGCCGAGTTCAGCCGCCGCACTCGCCGGTGAGTTACCGGCTAACTGGGCCGAGCAATCACAGGCTTACATCGAAAAGTTGCAAGCCAACCCGGCGACTATTGCCAGCCGTAAGGCCTCTCAAAATGCATTAAACGCCTTTGGCCCTTTGTTGCCTGAGTTGATGGGTGGCTCTGCTGATTTAGCTGGCTCAAACCTGACCATCTGGGACAACTCTAAGCCACTGACAGCTAACGACGCCAGCGGCAACTACATTTATTATGGTGTGCGCGAGTTTGGTATGTCGGCGATGATGAATGGCATTGCCTTGCATGGCGGTTTTGTGCCTTATGGCGCCACCTTTTTAATGTTTATGGAATACGCCCGCAACGCGGTGCGAATGGCCGCATTAATGAAGCAACGGGTGATTTTTGTTTATACGCACGACTCAATTGGTTTAGGTGAAGACGGCCCGACGCATCAGCCGGTAGAGCAATTAGTGAGTTTACGTGCCACCCCTAATTTAATGAACTGGCGGCCTTGTGATCAGGTTGAGTCTGCGGTTGCCTGGCAGGCAGCAATTGAACGCAACGACGGTCCGACCACATTAATTTTCAGCCGGCAGAACCTGGTACAACAGCAGCGTGATCCGGCGACTGTCAGCAATATCAAACGCGGTGGTTATGTGCTGGTTGACAGCGCGCAACAGCCGGAACTGATTATTATTGCCACAGGTTCAGAGGTTGAACTGGCGGTGCAGGCAGCGAAAATCTTAACTGACCAAGGTAAACAGGTACGGGTGGTATCAATGCCATCTACCGATGTATTCGATGTTCAGGATGCGGCTTACCGTGAAGCGGTATTACCTGCTGCTGTAACCAGCCGCATTGCGGTAGAAGCAGGTATTGTTGATAGCTGGTATAAGTATGTAGGCTTAACGGGCGATATTATCGGTATGACCACTTTTGGTGAGTCGGCACCAGCCGAGCAGCTGTTTAAGCACTTTGGTATTACCGTTGATGCTATTGTAGACGCTGCGGCCAAACAACTGAACGGCTAATCGTTACTAATACACAATCCCGGGGCCGCTTAGCGGTCCCACTTTTATGTGGTGATATGGCAATTAAACTGGCAATAAACGGCTTTGGCCGGATTGGCCGCAATATTTTGCGGGCAATATACGAAAATGGATGGCAACAGCAACTGCAGGTTGTTGCTATTAACGAGCTGGCCGATGCGAAAGGGGTAGCGCACTTATTAAAGTATGACACCTCACATGGCCGTTTCGGTTGTAAGGTGGAATCATTTGCCGGTGGACTCCGGGTAGCCGATGACGAGATTGCGTTATTCAGCGAAGCGGATCCGCTGGAACTGCCCTGGGCAGAGCTGGATGTCGATGTGGTGCTGGAGTGTACCGGGGTATTTCACAGTCGTGAGCATGCCAACTGGCACTTAACTGCAGGTGCAAAAAAAGTATTGTTTTCTCATCCGGCGGATACGGATATTGATGCCACCATTATTTATGGTATTAATCAGCATCTGTTAACTGATGCGATGACCGTGGTATCGGCAGGCTCCTGCACCACTAACTGCATAGTGCCGGTTATTCAGGTGTTGGATCAGCATTTTGGCGTAGAAAGCGGTACTATTACTACTATTCATGCTTCAATGCATGATCAGCAGGTTATCGATGCTTACCATCCGGATTTACGCCGGACCCGGGCGGCCAGTCAGTCGATTATACCGGTTGATACCAAACTGGCGTTGGGCATAGAACGAATTTTACCCAAGTTTGCCGGCAGGTTTGAAGCCATCGCCGTACGCGTACCCACTGTAAATGTCACGGCCATGGATTTAAGTGTTACCTTGCATCAGGATGTCAGCATTGACCGGGTAAATAAAGCACTGCAACACGCCGGGATCGGCATCCTGGCGGGTATTCTGGATTATACTGAAGAGCCGCTGGTTTCCGTTGATTTTAATCATAACCCGCACTCCTGCATTGTCGATGGCTCTCAGACCCGGGTCAGTCATAAACGGCTGGTTAAATGTCTGGTGTGGTGTGACAACGAATGGGGTTTTGCCAACAGGATGCTCGATACAGCGCGGGCCATGCTGCAACAACATTAATGACAAGGAGCAAAGAATGAGCGTTATTCGGATGAGTGATCTGGATTTAGCAGGAAAGCGGGTATTAATCCGGGAAGACTTAAATGTGCCGGTTAAAGCGGGCAAAGTAACGTCGGATGCCCGGTTAAAAGCGGCAATACCTACTATTCAGCTGGCGCTGGATAAAGGCGCGAAAGTCATGGTGATGTCTCACCTGGGCCGGCCTGAGGAGGGGGTGTTTGCAGAGGATGCTTCCCTGCAACCCGTTGTTGATTATTTGGCTGAGGCATTAACGGTACCTGTGCGACTGGCCAGCGATTATTTACACGGCGTCGAGGTAAGTGCGGCTGAAGTTGTGGTTTTTGAAAATGTGCGCTTTAACCAGGGTGAAGCGAAAAATGATGACCAGCTGGCAAAGCAACTTGCCGCCTTATGTGATGTGTTTGTGATGGATGCCTTTGGTACGGCCCACCGGGCACAAGCATCTACGCATGGTGTGGCAAAATTTGCCCCCGTTGCCTGTGCCGGGCCATTATTAGTAGCAGAGCTGGATGCGTTGGGTGCCGCGTTAAAGAACCCGAAACGGCCATTGGTTGCCATTGTTGGCGGCTCAAAAGTTTCAACTAAACTGACCGTGCTGGAATCGTTGTCAGGTATGGTAGACCAGCTGATCGTGGGTGGCGGTATTGCCAATACCTTTATCGCTGCAGAGGGCAATAACGTGGGTAAATCTCTGTACGAGCCAGATCTCATCCCGGAAGCGAAGCGGCTTATTGAACAGGCCAGAGCGCGCGGCGCCATAATACCTGTGCCAACTGATGTGGTAGTGGGGCAGGAATTTAATGAGCAGACACCGGCCAGTTTAAAGCTGGTTGCCGATGTCGCCAGCACCGAGATGATTTTTGATGTGGGCCCGGCAACTATTGGCCAGTTAACCGATATTCTGAAAAATGCCGGTACTATCGTTTGGAACGGTCCGGTAGGGGTGTTTGAGTTTGAGCAATTTGCGGCCGGCACCAAAGCAGTGGCTGAAGCCATTGCCAGCAGTGATGCTTTCTCGATTGCTGGCGGCGGCGATACCCTGGCAGCTATTGATAAATATGGTATTGCCGGTGATGTATCTTATATTTCTACTGGTGGTGGCGCGTTTTTAGAGTTTTTAGAAGGCAAAACCTTACCGGCAGTCGCTATACTGGAACAACGGGCAGCTAATAGCCCCAAAAATTAAGTTTGCAAAGCATCGCGCTAATGCGATGTCATAAAAAATTCATAATAAAATAAAGACGACATTTTACCTACAAACTGTACCTTAGTATAAAAGAGAGGTTTTCATGGCACTGATATCATTACGGCAAATGCTCGATCACGCCGCCGAAGTGGGTTACGGCATCCCGGCATTTAACGTAAACAACCTGGAACAAATGCGCGCCATTATGCTGGCCGCAGATAAAACGGACAGTCCGGTGATTGTGCAGGCTTCGGCAGGTGCACGCAAATATGCGGGGGCTCCGTTTTTACGGCACCTTATATTAGCCGCGGTGGAAGAGTTTCCCCATGTTCCGGTGGTCATGCATCAGGACCACGGCACTTCACTGGCGGTATGTCAGCGCTCAATTCAGCTTGGTTTTTCATCGGTAATGATGGATGGCTCACTGGGCGAAGATGGTAAAACGCCGATGGATTATGCTTATAATGTTAATGTAACGCGCAAGGTTGTTGAAATAGCGCACGCCTGTGGCGTCTCCGTTGAAGGAGAGTTAGGTTGTCTTGGCTCGCTGGAAACCGGTGAGGCCGGTGAGGAAGATGGTATTGGAGCAAGTGGGGTGTTAACCCATGATCAAATGCTGACTGATCCGGAAGAAGCGGCACAGTTTGTGCGTGAAACGCAGGTTGATGCGCTGGCTATTGCCTGCGGTACCTCGCATGGTGCATACAAATTCAGCCGGCCACCTACTGATGATATTCTGGCGATTGACCGGATTAAAGCGATACATCAACGGATACCGGATACCCATCTGGTAATGCACGGCTCCTCTTCAGTGCCACAAGACTGGCTGGAAGTTATTAATGAGTATGGGGGTAAAATCCCGGAAACTTATGGCGTGCCAGTGGCTCAAATACAGCAGGGTATAAAGTTTGGGGTGCGGAAAATTAACATTGATACTGACTTACGGTTAGCGTCTACTGGTGCTATTCGTCGTTATCTGGCGCAGCATCCGGCGGAATTTGACCCACGTAAGTATTTACAGGCTTCGGTAACAGCGATGGCAGATATCTGTATTGCCCGTTATGAAGCCTTTGGTTGTGCTGGCAATGGCAGTAAAATTAAAGCCTTGTCGCTCGATACCATGGTTGATTTATATACGGCTGGAAAATTGACACCGAATATAAAATAACCAAAATATTTAATGCGTCATTAAATATTAACAACTATAGGTTTAATGACGCTTAAAATTGGTGATAAACCGGCCGGATCATCGTGGTAAACCCTAGGTTCAGGCAGCTGCATGCTGTTGACAACCTGAGTTTTAACTGCAATGATGCGGACGGTTTACCCTCTAACCGAGGGCTTATTGTATCTGAATTTTGCGTCTTAATATTTCAGCGTAAGCCCTTACACTAATCAGGTTACGTTAATCAGCAATAATTGGTTGGGAACTATGTTTAACAAAAAAATTCAAAAGAGTCTTGTTGCCTCAGCGCTGGCTGGCAGCTTAGCTTTTGCCGGTTCTGCCGCTGCAACAGACTTAAAAGATCTACACCAGGCGAATAGCCAGATCCAACGTGCTGCTTTGCAGTCTCAGGAAAAAATCAACACCATATACGAGCAAACTCAGGAATTACTGGGCGAGTACCGTGTTGTCGTGGTGCAAACTGAAAACTTAAAAGTTTACAACGACTTTTTGCAAACACTGGTTAACGACCAACAACGTCAACTGGATTCTTTACAGCGTCAGATGGATGATTTGGAAAATACCAACAAAGGTACTGTGCCTCTGATGTTCCGGATGATTGATGCATTGGAGCAATTTGTTAATGCTGATATTCCACTGCGCACCGAGCGCCGGTTAGAACGTGTTGAAAAACTACGTGAACTGATGGACCGTTCTGACGTGCAACGTTCAGAGCAATATCGCCAGATCCTGGAAGCATATAGCATCGAGATGGGCTATGGCTCAGAAATGGCTGCGTACCAGGGTACACTGAATTTTGAAGGTCAGGAAATCACAGTTGATTACCTGAATGTTGGCCGCCTGGCATTAGTTGCGCAGTCTTTAGATGGCAATGCAGCCTGGGCTTACAACAAAGAAACGAAAAGCTGGGAAGAGCTACCTGATTCATACATGAATTCAATCACCAACCTTATCAAGATGTCGCGTCGTGAAGCGACCCCTGATATGGACCGTGTACCACTTTTCGCAGCGGAGTAAGAATAAATGAGAAAGGCTATTAAAACATTGGTTGTTGCTGCTGCGGTTACTTTATCTGCATCAGTAGCATTTAACGCTGCAGCTAACACCGAGCAGCTTGACCAGCTACTAGAGCAAATTAAGAAAGAGCGGGCTGTTGAAGGCCGGATGAACCAGGAGCGTGAGCGCGCTTTCCTGGCTGAACGTGCTGACAAGCAAGCTTTACTTAACACTGCGAAAAGACAGTTTGCTGATGAAGAAGCTCGCGGCGACCGTTTAGCCAAGCAGTATTCTGACAATGACATCTTAATTGCCCAGAAAATCCAGGAGCTGGAAAGTGCTCAGGGTACTATGGGTGAAGTGTTTGGTGTGGTACGTCAATCTGCCAACCAGGCCATCGGTGTGATTACCAGTTCTTTAATCAGTGCTCAGTACCCCGGCCGTGAAGAGCCATTACGTGCAATTGCTGCTGCAACTGAGCTGCCAACCTTAAGCCAGATGGAAGACCTGTGGGTTGCCATGCTGACTGAAATGACTGAATCAGCCAAAATTGCAAAATTTGATGCTGAAGTCGTTAAGTTAGATGGCGGTAGTTCAACTGAGCGGGTTACCCGTTTCGGTGCTTTCCACCTGACGACTGACGACCAGTATTTGATCCGTAACGTAGACACTGACCAGATCCAACCTCTGGGGCGTCAGCCACAAGGTAAAATTCATGGATCAGTTGCGGAGTATCACAACGCCGCACAAGGCGAGTTAGCCGGTTTATATGTTGACCCTACCAAAGGCAACAGCTTACTGCGCTTAAACCAGCAACGTAGCACACTGATGGAATACTACCACCAGGGTGGCACAGTTGGTTACCTGATCACGGTATTACTGTTTATCGGTTTACTTATTGCGCTTGAGCGCTTCCTGGTATTAACCATGGTTGGCGGTAAAATGCGTTCACAGCTGAAAAACCTGTCTAACCCATCAGATAAAAACCCACTGGGTCGTATTCTGAATGTGTATCATCAGAACCGTTCTGCTGATGTTGAGAACCTGGAACTGAAACTGGATGAAGCTATCCTGCGTGAAACACCAAGTATTGACCGCGGTATCGGTTTAATTAAGTTGTTTGCTGCTGTAGCACCGTTAATGGGTCTGTTAGGTACCGTTATCGGTATGATTCTGACGTTCCAGCAAATTACTCTGTACGGAACCGGTGACCCGAAACTGATGGCAGGCTCAATCTCTCTGGCGTTGGTAACAACCGCTCTGGGTCTGATTGCGGCGTTACCATTGTTGTTTGTTCACAGCATTGTCCAGGCTAAAGCAAAATCAATTTTACACGTGTTAGATGAGCAAAGCGCTGGTATTGTTGCTGCTCATGCGGAGAAGGAGAACGCCTAATGATGACCCAGCTAGTAGGGCTGTGGGAATCGGTACAGGATTTTATTCATACCGGTGGCAACGTGTTATACGTTGTTGCCGTGGTTCTCTTCATCATGTGGTTTTTGATGTTAGAGCGCTACTGGTACGTATCGGCAGTATTTCCTAAGATTAAAAAGGATATTATTGCCAAATGGGATGCCAGAGCAGATACCACGTCCTGGTATGCCCATAAAATCCGTGATACCTGGATTTCTGAGGCGACAAATGACCTTGATCAGCGGATGTTACTGATTAAAACACTGGTTGCAATGTGTCCATTGGTTGGTTTGCTTGGCACAGTAACCGGCATGATAGCGGTATTCGATATCATGGCAACCCAAGGTACCGGTAACCCCCGTACTATGGCTGCTGGTATCTCGATGGCAACAATTCCGACAATGGCGGGTATGGTTGCAGCGTTATCAGGATTGTTTTTCAGTTCGCGGCTTGAAACAAAAGTGAAACGGGAAAAAGCAGATCTCGTTGACAGCTTACCGCATCATTAAGAGAGAATTTTATGGCACGTAAACGTATTCGTGAAGACGAGGAAGCGGCAATCGACATCACGCCGATGATGGATATCGTTTTCATTATGTTGATATTCTTCATCGTAACGACTTCTTTCGTCAAAGAAGCTGGTATTGATGTAAACAAGCCGGAAGCAACCCAGGCGCAGCAAAAACCGTCGGCCACTATCTTTATCGCTATTCGTGAGAATGGTGAAGTATGGATGGATAAGCGGATGGTTGATATTGAGCGGGTTTCTGCCAACATTGAACGTTTAAGAGCTGAGTCGCCTACAGATACTATTATTCTGCAGGCTGATGTTGGCGCTAAACACGGTGTAGTAATGGAAGTAATGGATCAGGTTAAAGCTGCTGATCAGTCGCTTGTAATTACCATTGCCGGGGAGAAAAACTAGTTATGATGCGTTTCCTAACATCGTTAATTATCGGTGCAGTGGTAACGTTTCTGTTGTTTCTGATTATGGCGCTGCTTATTGAAAGCAGCGACAAACGTCGGGCGCCTGAGCAAGAGCGTATTATTGTTGAAATCAATACTACGCCGCCTGATTCAGATACACAGGTGCGGCGGCCTCCACCGCCACCACCACCGCCACCACCGGCTGAGCCACCAAAAACGCCACAGCCAGAGCCTGAGCAGACTAATACCGCCGGTGCGGTTGGTTTTAACATGCCAGGCATGGACTTAGGTGCAAATGTTGGCTTAAATAATCCTGGTTCGTTGTTACGTGATGGCGATGCGACCCCGATAGTGCGGATTGAACCGCGTTATCCGGTGCAAGCTGCCCGTGATGGCTTACAAGGCTGGGTTCGCTTAAGCTTTACCATAATGGAAGACGGCAGCGTCGATGAAGTTCAGGTTATTGAAGCTGAACCACGTCGGGTCTTTGACCGGGAAGCGATTCGTGCGCTGCGCCGTTGGAAATACAGCCCTAAAGTTGTAGATGGTAAAGCACAGCGGCAACCAGGCCAGCAGGTTCAGCTAGACTTTACCTTAGACATGGCCGGAGGTTAACTATGAAAAAATTAACGTTATTAACTTCCAGTTTAGTGTTAGCGGCGAGCTTCAGCATATTTTCGCTTCCGGCAGCGGCGCAGGATTTAACTGCCGCTGACCGCGAGCGGATTGAAGCGCGTAAAAATGCTAAAACTCAGTTGCCCGGAGAACGGGTAGGTCGGGTAATCACTAAAGCGCTTGAGTTATACAACGAAGAGAAAGTCGACGAAGCTATTGCAGTGTTAGTTGACGCGGATCCTAGTGGTGATTTTGATAAAGCATTTCTATATCGGTTCCTTGGTAATCTGTACGCTTTTAAAGATGTCCCGCAGGCAATTAAGTATCTGGAAATGGCAGTAAAACCTGATGTACTGGGTTTTAATGACCAGGCCGCAGCCCTTAAAATATTAGCTGACCTGCAAATTCAGGAAGGCCGTTTTAAGGTTGCGATTGAAAGCTACCGTCGTTGGATGCGTTTTACCGGTGAAAACGATCCTGATGCCTACTTACGTATAGCTAATGCGCACTTTCAGCTGGGTGAGTTTGACAAGGTAGTACCGGCTGCCGATAACGCGATTCGTTTTTCAGACGAGCCTAATAAAAATCATTATTTAATGAAAATGGGTGCGTACTATGAGCTTAAGCGTTATCCGGAGACGGTTGCCACGGTAGAAACCATGGTGCAGTTATTCCCTGAGGAAAAAACGTACTGGGTTTATCTGGGTAACTTTTACACTCTGGTTGAAGACTATACTAAGTCGTTAAGCGCCTTTCAGATTGCCTATTCGCAAGGTTTCCTTGAGAAAGAGTCTGAGTTTAAAGCGTTAGGTCAGATGTATGCGAATAACAATATTCCATACAAAGCCGCTACCATTTATGAGAAGTACGTTAAGAGTGGTCAGATCAAAAAAGATAAGACTATGCTGACGGCCATTGCTTCGAATTTCCAGGCGGCCCGTGAGTTTAGTAAGGCTGCTGAGTATTATGGTGAGCTTGCTAAACTGACTAACGAAGCTGACGCTTATCGCCGGCAGGGTATGGCACTAATGTCTGTGCAGCGCTACCCGGATGCTATTACGGCTTTTAATGCTGCGTTGAGCCGCGATGCTGATCGCCCTGGTAGTATTCATCTGAATATACTGGAAGCGTACTTCTATCAGGGTAAACTGAAAGAAGCGTATGCCGCACTGCAACAAGCGAAAAAAGACCCGTCAACCTCTCGTCAAACAAGAAGTTGGGAGTCTTATATAAAAGACCGTGCTAAAACCAAAGGTATCAGCCTTTAATTCTGGCACCTAAAAAAGCCCGCTTCATGCGGGCTTTTTATATTTTAATTAAGAGATAAGCCCGCTTCATGTGGGCTTTTTATATTTTAATTAAGAGATAAGCCCGCTGAATGCGGGCTTTAATATTTTAAATCAAGAAATAAGCCCGTTTTACGCGGGCTTTGTTGTCACTGGAATGGGTCACAAGCTGCGATTAATCAGCAGGGCTGATAGCCTAGTGCTCAGGGTCCGTGTGGCGTAAGTCGTGCAAGCGGTACTTATCAATAAGGGCGTAGAGCGTCGGCCGGGTAATACCGAGTAAATCTGCAGTTTTAGATAAGTTTGTATTTGCTACGGCATAGGCATGGCGAATAGCCTGGGTTTCTGCCTGTTCCCGTACTTTTCGCAGCGTATCAATTTTACTGTGGTTATTACCATTCAGGCCAAGGTCTGGGGCATCGATAAGCTTATTGTCAGCCAGAATTACAGCCGATTTCAGTTTATTCTGTAATTCGCGAATATTGCCCGGCCAGTTGTGAGCTAACATGGCTTGAATTGCGCTGTCAGTAAAGCCATGGATTTGTGAATGATATTCTTTATTAAACTTATGTAACAACGCCTTGGCAATGATGATGATATCGTGCCCACGTTCGCGCAGTGGCGGAATAGTCAGAGTAATTTCGCTGATCCGGTAATAAAGATCTTCCCGGAAGGTCTGGCTTGCCACCATTTCGGCCAAATTACGATGGGTGGCGCAAATAACTCTGACGTCCGCTTCAATCTCCTGCCGGCCGCCAATGCGCTCAATTACCCGCTCCTGCAAAAAACGCAGCATTTTCGCTTGCAAACTTAATGGCATATCGCCAATTTCGTCTAATAACAAGGTACCGCCATTGGCACATTCAATTTTGCCGAGCGTGGTTTTATTGGCTCCGGTAAAGGCCCCTTTTTCATAGCCGAATAACTCACTTTCCAGCAGATTTTCGGGAATTGATGCACAGTTAATCGCCACAAACGGCTTACTGGCCCGTTGGCTTTGTTTGTGAATCGCCCGGGCAAATACTTCTTTACCGGTGCCGCTTTCCCCCAGTAGCAGGGTGGTAATTTCGGTTGGTGCGATTTTCTCAACGGTACGACAGGCTTTAATCATGGCATCACTGTTGCCGATAATATCCAGCTGGGCACTGTTACTGGCTTTTAAGGCCCGGTTCTCCTGCTCCAGCCCGGTTAGTTTGAATGCTCGCTGGATAATGATATTAAGCACATCGGCATCTATTGGTTTCTGATAATAGTCGTACGCACCCAAAGCGACAGCTTTCAGGGCATGTTCGTTGTCAGTGTTACCGGTAAGGACAATGACTTTACAGTCGGGCTGAATAGCAAGAATTTCCGCCAGACAAGCCAGGCCTTCTGAGGCATTGGCAGGGTCTGGCGGTAAGCCTAAGTCGAGGGTAACAACGGCTGGTTCATAGCGTCTTAGCTGAGTCAGGGCACTGGCCCTGTCGTCAGCAAAAACCAGTTCATAGTCGCTCAGGCTCCATTTTAATTGCTTTTGGATACCCATGTCGTCTTCAACGACCAGTACAGTTTTCATATTACATTCCTTGTATTACTGTTTCACTTGGCTCAGCCAGGCTAAACGAAGATTTTAACGGAAGTAGCAGTGTAAAAGTAGACCCTTGTCCCGGTAAGCTGCTGACAATGAGCTGACCACCTTGTTCCTCAACGAAATGCAGAGCATCGTGAGCCCCGATTCCCATGCCGGCGTTACCTTTGGTTGAGTCAAACGCTTTAAAGAGACGGTTCTGAATAAATTCCTCGCTCATACCACAACCGGTATCGGCGATAATCAATTGCAATTGTCCCTTTTTTTCTGACACGGTTACCGACACCGTGCCATCAACAGCGGTAGCATGTTGGGCATTGTCGATAAGATGAAATAACACACTGCTAAAACGTTCTTTGTCGATGTAAAGGGCGCAATCCTGCTCAATCAGTAGGGTAGGCACCGGCTTCCTTACAGCACAACGGTTGTCGATTACGTCCTGGGCCAGACGGCCGACTGAAACAAGACTGACACTTTGCTGGTCCGGTCTTTTATTGGTCAGTTGGCTGAGCATATTTTGCAGGCGTTGCTGCATTGCCGCCAGGGTGCTGAAGCTGTCGTCAATAAACTCCGGATTGTGCCGGTGTTTATCGGCATTTTTCAGAATAAGGTCGATTTGCGCTTTTACATTTTTCAGGTCATGTACTACAAAAGCCGACATTCTGCTAAAAGCGATAAACTGGGCGTTCTCACTTAACGTCTGACTGGCTTGCATCAGTAGCAGCTGGCTGGATATCTGCTCAGAGACTATAGTCAGAAAGTCTCTTAACTCCCAGTTTAAGCTTAGTTTGTTAACCTTAGGGGCGTTCATAAGACACAGCCCCCATAGCTCACCTTTGGTATGAATTGGAATAATAAGCTGAATATCCACTGTTGTTGTCGCAACATTTTTCTGCACAAAAGGGTCGGAATTGTCTGACAAATCAACCAGCCAGTTGCGGTTGCTGAAATGCTGTTGGTAGGCGCTGATTAACCGACGTTCATCCGTATTTAGGGAAGGGCGCTGTTGCAGTGCCAGGGTGCTGATATTGGTCGCTTTAAATCTGACAATTGCTCCCCGGCTATAACCAATACTGTTTAGCCAGGCCAGCAACAGGCTTTTATAGTGGTCGTCAGGCTGGGTAATATCTATTGCTTGTAATGTCCGGGTAAGCAGCAACCACTTTTCACGATAATCAAATTTATTAGCGAAAAAATGTTTCTCGATAAACACTTTAAGCTTCCGTCGCAGTGTTCCTGACAACATTAAGAAAATAAGGGTGGCGATTCCGAGGATGATAAAGGTTGCCTGAATCAAATTTGTCCAGTCCCCCCCAAAATAGCGGATGTAAAAACCGGTAATAGCCAATAAACAAAGATATACGCCAGCGCCGAGTACCAGTGAGCTTTGCAGCACAATGTCCCGGGAAACATAGACATTAATTCCCCATGCTTTAATCCGCCGTACCGCAATGATCATCAGCGGTAACATTGCGCAATAAACAAAACCCCTGGCCATCCAGATTTGATCGTCGATCCGGCCAAACAAAGCGGACTCTGCCAGCAAGGCAAAGTCGTACAAGGTGGTCACTGTAAGCGCCAGCACTAACGGCTTATATTGCCATTTTGCCTCGCCTGAGCGTCTGTACAGTGCCTCCAGCAAGGCTAACTGTAAAATGGATATAGCTAAGTTACCGGTGAAAATATTGCTGGCACTAAGCAATGAGGTGGAGGAGAGCAAAGTCCAACTGCCAATAGCAATCAGTAAGCCATAGACATGGGGCTGGCGGAAAAACTGACTGACTGTTTTGTTTGCCTGGCTCAACGCCGCAAACAGAAACAATAACAGTATGGCATTTTTGCTGTTTTCAATCAGGTGTGAACTGAGTGTTGTAAATGGCAGTGCCGCAGACCAGCTGTAATAGCTTGCCCAGCCAACGCAGGTAACCGACAATGCCAGTAGCAGGTATTTGGGCAGGTTAGAAACTTTGGTGGTAAGCAATAATCCAAAGAAAAAAAGATAAGCAACCGCTGCCAGAATAAAACCAATTTTGTCTAAGCCAATGCTCAAAAAATTATCCATAAGCGATCGTCTGCTTAGTTGGGCTGTTGCATTAAATTCAGCAAATGCTGGCTTGGAATAGCATAACTAATGCCACTCGGGTCGCTAAGGACGGCTTCTCTGCTGCTTTTAATATAAACCTGGTTAATGATACCGATAACTTCACCTTTGTCGGGGTGGTATAACGGACTGCCGCTATTGCCGGGATAAGCAACCGCATCCAGTTGATACACCAGGTAGGGTTTATCAAGTTGCTTAAGTACAGCAAGTTGTAAGTTGCGGGCATTGTCTACAGGAATAGCGATGGGTGTTTGCGCGGCAATAATACCGCTGTGAGTAGCAGGATATAGCCCCAGCACCTGGGTGATAGGAAAACCGGTAAAAGCCACTGGCGAGCCTTCGGCAGTTAAGGGCGCATCGCTAACGGTTAAAGCTGGTAAGGTTTCAGCTATGGTTAACAGTGCTAAATCATGGGCTGGTGCATGTTTTTGTTGCTGAATTGGGTGTACTTTAAATACTGTACCGTGGCCGGATAATACCACGTATTGTTCAAGCCTACTCTCATCCAGCGGGTTAGCAATGACATGATAATTTGTTGCAACACGGTTACCCGGGCTTACCACAAAACCACTGCCTATTAATCTGATGCGTGGCGAACCCGTTGGATTAGAAATACCAATGGCAACGACAGACGGTTTAACTTTTTGCAGCGTTTCCACAAGTTCAGTTGATTGGGCGGGTAAATTAAATAGTAGCAAAATGCTCAAAAAATATATGTGCTTAACCATAGCAATAGCGCTTTCCCTTTCCATAGTGAACGTTGTCATACTAGCGTATTTGTTTACAAATTGCTCTAGTCGGTGCTGGAAACTTGCCGATATTAGCCCATACTGAAGCAGAACTTGTAATTCAGCTGATAAGGTTGCCGATGCCAAAGGAAATTGTGCCAATATTATCCGGAGGTGGCACTCGGTTAGCCTGTTACATCGGTATATTAAAAGCATTGCAGGAGCAGGGGCTGACCTTCCGCCATTTAGTTGGCGTATCTGGTGGTAGTATCGTTGCTGCCTTATATGCGGCAGGTTGGAGCTTAAGCCAAATGCATCAACTGGCGATGACCACAGATTTTCGCCAGTTTCGGGGAATGTCACTGACCAAGTTAGTCAGACTGGGCGGCCTTAGTGATGGCAATGCGTTTGAAGCATGGCTCGATCATTTACTGCAAGGTAAATGTTTTGCAGATCTGGATATCGATTTACATGTACTGGCAACCGATATTCAGGGCGGAGGGCCGGTTATTTTCAACCGGCAGTTAACGCCTGAATTAAAAGTATCACAAGCTATCCGGTTTTCGATGTCTATTCCGTTGTTTTTTGCTTTTAAACGTTTCAAGCATCATGTTATGACAGATGGCGTTATTTTATCTGAAGATGCCTTACACCGGGATTGGTCAGGCGAGGGCTTACCGCTGGTCTGTTTCCGATTAAAAAAGTGAAGCCGATAGTAAGCCTGTCGTTACCAGCAGGTACTTTCCGGTTTTGTCTTATATATACATGTTAATTCAGACGTTTATGAATGCGATATCACGGGAATATGTGCATGCTGAATACTGGCACAATACTATCGTGGTTAACACCGGGCTGATATCTTCTGTTAACTTTGATATGACACTGGCACAAAAACAATGGTTATATGATGTTGGATATCAGACCGCTTCAGAAATTGTACCGGTAAAATTAGCCGAATTATTTGTTTAAGCGATTATTAAATAACCATTTCCTGTCAAAGGTGCTAATCTGACTACGGAATTTTATTGGCGTTTTAGCCAGTTATTCTGTAAGGATCATCTACACTTGACTGATATCGGATTGAGTACCTCACACCATTCAATCTTTTAAATCTGTAGTGTTTTATGTCAGTGTGTTATTTCAGCAAATGTGCAGTGGCAGGTATATGAAAACAGGTAGAAGAGGGGTCTATGAGAAGGCTTAAATCTCTGGCAGATAAACCCATTATTGGTGGTATGGTTAAAAAAGCGATGGCTGGCCTTGCTAGTAATGATGCTAAGACCATTTCTGCGCACTTTTCCAAGTATTTGCGGCCTCAAATTGCTAATACCGACGCGCTTCGGCACGAAGTGTATCGTCTACGCCATCAGGTATATTGCGAAGAATTACATTTCGAAGATATTAAAGAAGGTTATGAAGAGTTCGACGAATTCGACGACCGCTCAATTCATTGTTTTATCAGACACCTTAACTCAAACGCGTTGGCCGGCACGGTCCGGTTAATAACCTCTGCCAGTGCCGATGAGCCGTTACCCATCGAAAAATTCTGCTCGCATGCTATTGAAGATAACGACTTTGCTCCCTGGAATTTCCCCCGGGAGAGTATCTGTGAGATCTCCCGTTTAGCAGTGCCTGAAAATTTCCGGAAGCGGGCAATAGATCAATTTAAAGGGGCGGCGACTGGTGCTTTTAATGAACGGGAATACTCGGAAAGTGAGCTACGTTGCTTCCCCTACATTGCGGTATGCTTATATATGTCAGCCGCAGCCATGGGCTTTCACTCTAATCGTTTTCACGGTTATGTGATGATGGAGCCCAGGCTGGCCCGGAGTTTAAGTTTTATTGGTATTAATTTTAAACAGCTGGGTAAACCTGTCGAATACCATGGCAAACGAGCAGCTTACTATATTAATTCTGATATGTTCAGAACCAGTATTTCGTCAGGTTTTACCCGGTTACTGCAGTCGATTGAGCGTGATTTATTTGAACAGGACAAAGGTGATGGCGACAACCGTTTTGGTATTAATTTCGCTGGAAAGCTGGGAGTAAGCTATTGAATACCTCGTCTGTGAAAGCTGATTTTGCCGCTATTGCCAACTTAATACAACCAAAGCTTAGTCCCGACAGTCGTATATTAACAACGGAAACTGAATTAGCACCGTACCGGCTCAACTGTGAAGGTGATGCGGCGCAAACTCAGTTAGTGCTAAGGGTAGCTGATAAAAGCGATATTGCAGTGGTATTGAAGCTAGCCTCTGATCATAAAAATACCAAACTAGCGTTTACAGTTCATCCGCTCAGCACTGGCCGCAACTGGGGTTACTCGTCAGCCCGCGCTAATGATCGAAACGCGATTATCCTCGACTTATCCGGACTAAAAAATATTGTTAAAGACGATGAAACACTTGGCATTTTTACGGTAGAGCCGGGCGTCACTCAGCAACAACTTCGTGACTATCTAAATGACCAGCAGCTGAAGTTTATGGTGCCGGTAACTGGCGCAGGGCCTGGTTGCAGTATATTGGGTAATGTCCTGGAGCGCGGCTATGGCATTACCCCGTATACCGACCATTTTGCTGCCGTAAACAGTATTAAAGGTTTTCTGGCAGATGGTACCGAATTTCAGTCCGCAGTGGCCGAACTTGATAAAAGTAAAGATAAGTTAGTTGATAAGACTTATAAATATGGGCTTGGGCCCTATCTTGACGGTTTATGGACTCAAAGCAATCTGGCGGTTGTCACCGAGATAACCCTGAGATTAAAAGCGGAGCCGGAGGCATTCAGTGCGTTTTATCTGCAGTTTGCCAGTGAGCATCAGTTCGAACAGGCACAACAGCTGGTATTTACTATTTTGCAGAAGCTGGAAGGCGTCGTGGGGTCCGTTAATATTATGGACCAGCGCCGGGTAACGGCGATGATGGCGCCGAACCCTAATGGTGCCGCCGCGCATCAGGTGATGACAGAGCAACAAGTTGCCAGGCTTGCTAAAGATTACGATATACCGGCCTGGACCATTGCCGGCACCCTTTACGGCCAGAAAACGGTTGTTAAAGCGGCTAAAGCAGAAGTTAAACGTTTTGCCGCAGGTCAATGTAGTAAAATGATTTTTTCAGATAGCTGGCTCATCAACATTGGCAGAATGGTTATGCAGCTGCTGCCCTCAGGTATGCTAAGTAAGCAGCGAAAAATGTTAAGCTCACTCGACGGGGGTATTGAAATAATGCGTGGCTATCCTAATCAGGTAGCGTTGCCGCTGGCTTACTGGCGTAACCCCCGCATTCAGCCATCGAAAGATCAAGCGTTAAACCCGGCGGCCGATGGTTGTGGCTTGCTGTGGTATGCGCCGCTGGTACCAATGAGAAGTGAAGCCATGCGCCGTTTTATTGGCCACGTAAGAGACGTGTGCCCAAAATACGGCATTGAACCGATGATTACCTTCACCAGTTTAAAACATGATACGGTCGACAGTACCATTCCCATTGTGTTTAACCTGGCCGACCCTGCAGCGGTAACCCAGGCACATGCCTGTCTGGAAGCGTTAGTCAGTGAGGGCTTACGCCAGGGCTGGGTGCCTTACCGGCTGAACCTGGCGCAACAAGCCAGCTTACTTGATCCTGACACACCATTCTGGCAAATAAGTGGCAAAATCAAGCAGGCCTTAGACCCGGATAATATTATCAGCCCCGGCCGCTATCAGCCGGCTTACCATTGCCCCAAGCCTGATCCACAGCCATAAAAAAACCTCCGTTAAGGAGGTTTTTTATAATCAGGTAACTGATTAGGCTTTACGGCGACGTGACAGTGCACCCATGCCCAGTAAACCTAAACCCAGAATAGCCAGAGAGGCTGGTTCTGGAATTGTCGCTGCGCGTATGGTACCTGAACCATCAAATGTATTACCTACTACCAGCGAGGCTTCAGATACGCTTGAGGCATCGTTACCATTAATAGTACCTGGTACAAAGTTATTAAAAGCCGAAGCACTGGTGTCACCCAGTAACCAGCTGACGCTAAGTATACCAGTATCATACGGAGTAGACGGATCAGGTGACAAAGTAATGAATGCTATGTCCTGCGCAAGCAATTCAAGCCACAAGTTACCGTCGGTAGCAGTTCCTGCATCCATTGGGCTATTGGTAAAATCATAGTTTGGCGTTGAGTCAGCGAAGATCCTTAGAAAACCTTGATTCTGTACAAAACCACCAGCGCCATCAGTAAAGAAACCGCCAATTTCAAAAGTTAATTCGCAAGCCGTACAAAATACACTTTCATTTGTACCGTTGATTGATCTAACGATGCCATAACCAAAAAGTTCTGTACCGGCGATTTCAGGCGAACCATCAAATTGTTGAGCAAAATCATATTGTGCCCGAAAATCATTAGGAGCAGCTGGATCCCAGGTTACGCCATTAATATTAATTGGAGTTGCTGATGCAGCAAAAGTGGCAAGTGCTAAAACTGACGCGCCTAACAGAGTGGTTAACTTCTTCATACTTCATTCCTTGTAGTTACTACGATAATTCGCAACTTGTCATAGTTAAAGCATTTATCATGCCGAAATTAAAATAAATTTATCTGTATGATATATATAGAAAAAAATAAGAAGCTTCAGCTGGTGAACTTTAGGTGTAAAAAAAACAGACAAAAAAGCCGGGTTTACCCGGCTTTTTTACAATCGCGGTGTCAGCTATCCTGACACTTACTGTGATATCGGCATAAATCCGAAAACTGAATCTAGGCGACTATTGCTGCAGCTGTTGCTGCAATGCTTTGGCCCGGTCCAGATACTCGACTTTATCGGTTTTAACTGCAGCCAAAATTTTACCCGCCTGTTCTTGTTCACCATTGTTGATCAGTGCCTGTGCCAGGTTAAGCTGAACTTCGGCATGGCCCGGCCGTAATGCCAGCGATTGCTCAAACTGTACTTTTGCTTTTGCGTGCTCGCCCTGCTCAAGTAATACTCTGCCATAGGTGTCCAATACATCCGGATGGCGGTCGTTAAGTTTCAATGCTTGCTCTGCATAGGTTTTAGCCTCAGCTACGTTGCCAACCTCTAACAGAACCCAGGCATAATTATTTAAAGCAATAAGGTTGTCAGGTGCCTGCTGCACAATCTCCGCATATACCGAAACCGCTTTATTGACATCGTCCTCAATCAGTAAGTTAGCGTAGTAAGCATGCAGTTCAGTGTTGTTTTTACCGTGCTTGGCAAAATGATCTTCAATAAAGGTTACTGCCCTGCGAAATGAAATATCTTTGGCATAAGCCCCGGCTATGGCAATCGCTGTAGCGGCGTGAGGTTCAATATTATAAGACTTATTCAGAGTTTCAAGTCCCGGACTGATTTGCTCGTTCAGAATTTGAATGCGGCCTTTGTGGTATAACATTTCGGCGCTGTTGGCAACGTCCTCAGGCAGCTGCTCATAGGTTGCCAATGCTCCTCTTTGGTCACCATTTTCCGATTGCGCCGCAATTTTGGTGCGCAATAAAATTGGCTCCTTCGGATGAACTTTAAGTTGTTTATCCAACACGGCTATCGCATCTTTAAAGCGGCCGGCATTTGCCAGCAGGTTTGCATAGGCTAAGCCGGCCCGGATGTTTTTATCATCGGTGTTGAACCAGCGTTCTGCCAGCGCGAGTGCCTGATCAGTTTGGTTAGTTCTGACATATGCAGTGACCAGCAGATTATAGAAGGCGGGGGTGAACTGTTGCTGCGTATCGCTGATGGGTTTCAGTAGCGTGATCACATCCGCAAATTTATTCCGGCTTTGGTACAGATTGGCCAGTAACATTCTGATCTGGTTGTTATCCGGGTGAGCCTTATGTGAACGCTCGACAACATCCAGCGCCACTTGTGGCGTACCTTGTTGCTGCATCGAGCTAAAATAGGCAATCAGAGCAGGGACATAATCAGATCGCAATTCAATAGCCTGCTCAAGCAAAGCGTCACTTTTCTCTATATCGTCTTCATCGCGGGCAACGGCTGCCAGCATATATATCGTAAACACATTTTCACTGTCTGCCTTCTGTGCCTCAGCCAGCATTAACTTGCCGTTTTCCATATCTTGCTGTAATAAATAGGTCAGCGCTTTCAGATTATAACCGGCATTGCGGGTTTCTGCTGCTTTCAGCCATTCATCTGCCAGCTCTGCCGCTTTGTCGAACTGCTTTTGTCTTATATAGCTACCCGCTAAAACCAGCCGGGTATCATGTAAGCCCGGGTCCATCATTAACGCTTGCTCAAGGTTTTTAATCCCTTCTGCGTTGCGGTTTGGCAAACCCAGCTTAATGCTACCTAATGTACTTAACGACTGACCGTCCTGAGGTACCACCATGTTTTCATAACGACTGATAATTTCAGCTGCCAGACTTTCATCACCCTGGCTTATCAGCTGAAACGCGGTACCAGCAACCAGTGATAAATCCTGTTCGGTGAGATCGGCTTCGTTCAGGCTGCTGGCTGCATCGGCAGTTTCACCCGCGCGTAGTTGCAACAATGAATACAGGCGTTGAGCGGGTGGGTAGGTATGCAGACTATTTTTAACTGCACTGAGGTGGCTTAGCGCCTGGGCTTCGAGGCCAAGCTGATGGCTGACAATACCTGCCAGAATACGACTCGGTGTATTGGTGAAGCGGGCGCTAATGGCTTTATCGATATGCTCTTTAGCTTTCGGGTAATCTTCTTTCTGGTATTCAATGGTGGCCTTCAGGTAATTACTAAGTCCGTGTTCCGGCGCACGCTTCAAAATAAATACCAGTTGCTCATCTGCCTCAGCAAATTTTTGCTGTTGCACATAAGTTTGCGCCAGCAATAATCGTACACGTAGGGCGCCCGGCACCTGCTCAATGTACTGCTGTAAGTTGGTAATCGCATCGTCTGTTTGTTTATTCAGCAACTGTAATTGAGCGGTCAGTAACAAGGCTTCTTTAGCTATAGCGCTGTCTGTGGTGACTTGTTGTACGATACTGAGTGCCTCAGCGATGTTGCGCGCGTTTAACAGCAGTGCGGCTTCAGCATAAGCGGCTAAATCCTGATACTCACTGTTTACCAGTTCATCAAAAATAGCCACAGCGTTTTCGGCAGCACCCAGCTCAACTTCGGCCAGTGCCCGGTAAATTTTCAGGAAGTGCTCAGTTTTCGACGACAGACCTTCGGTTTCAGTAAACAGGCTGAGCACGTTCTGATAGTTTTCTGCCAGATAACTGGCTTGAATCACTTCAATGGCAATGTTCTCCGGGTCAGCGCCATTGCGTAGTGCCCGATCAAACTCTTTTTCTGCTGATACGGCATCACCGGCTTTCAGATATATTCTGGCCAGTAATAGTCGGTATTCACTGTTGTCCGGCTCCTTAGATATAGCAGACTTCAGTTCAATTACAGCTGCATTATATTCGTTGTTCTGGCTGTATTGCAGTGCGTCCTGATAATGTTCAGCAGCATCTTTGCCGCTGCAGCCACTTAAAACGGCTATCAGGGCGACGGCGGTTAACGACATTTTTTTCATGTTACTACACTCCATTGCGGTTACAATTTGGGCGGTGACAACGAGGATGTGGCATATCGTGCTTACATTAAGTACGGTTTAGCCAAATATACCTCTGGTATCTATAACAACCTTAGTAGTGACATCCGCTGGCTGCAGGCTTTTAAACTGCTTATGATCTACCAGTACTACTAATATATTGGCTTTTTCCAGCGCCTGATTCAGCGTGGTCAGTTCAGTATTATATTTAGCCAGTTTAGCAGGTAGTTGCTTAATATTCGGTTCTACTAATAAAATTTCACCGATATTTTCACTTAACAGTTGTTTAGCAATGTCCAGCGCCGGGCTTTCCCGTAAATCGTCAATGTCAGCTTTAAACGCTAAGCCCAGACACGCGATAACCGGCTTTTTAAATTGATCAGCGGCCTGGCGGATTTTTTCAACTACATATAATGGTTTGTTATCGTTAATTTCCCGCGCTTTACGAATAATTTGCGCCTGTTCCGGGGCCGAGTCAACAATAAACCAGGGATCTACTGCAATACAATGGCCGCCAACGCCGGGGCCGGGGCTTAAAATATTTACCCGGGGGTGGCGGTTAGCCAGTTTAATCAGCTCCCAGACATTAATTTTCAGGGTGTCACAAATGATAGATAGCTCATTGGCAAAGGCAATGTTGACGTCGCGAAAGGCATTTTCAGTCAGTTTCGCCATTTCGGCAGTCCGGGCAGTGGTACGCAGGCATTCGCCACGCACAAACAGCTGATACAGCTCAATCGCCCGCTCAGCGCAACGCGGGGTTATACCGCCAATAATCCGGTCATTACTGACTAACTCCTGTAGCACCCGGCCTGGTAAAACCCGTTCCGGGCAATGGGCAATAAACAAGTCAGCCTGTTCGCCATCGGTGTGCGGTAATTTAAAATCAGGACGCAGTTCAGCCAGCCACTGGGAAATCTGTTCAGTAGTCCCCACTGGCGAGGTCGACTCTAATACAATTAAATTGCCTTTGGCCAGCACCGGCGCAATAGTTTCCAGCGCCGCTTTAATATAGCTGAGATCCGGGCTTTTATTTTCTTTAAACGGCGTAGGTACCGCTATCATAAAGGCATCGGCAGGCTCCGGGCTCAGGGCCGCTTTTAACTTGCCGGTCGTAACCGCCGCTTGCACCAGCATATCCAGGTCGGGTTCAACAATATGCACTTTACCCTGATTAATGGTGTTAACAGCGTGCTCTGATACATCAACACCTAATACCTCAACGCCCCGTGAGGCGATAACGGCAGCGGTGGGCAAGCCGATATAACCCAAACCAATCACAGATACCCGGTTAAATGGCAACATAGTAAATCCTTTTTAAAATCTGGGTTTGCTTCAGGCTGCTTGCTTTTCAGCAACAAAAGCACTGAGCTGGCCAAAAGTCTCAAAAATTTCCGCTGAAATCTCATCATCATCAAACTCGATGCCAAGTTGATCTTCCAGTTCAGTAATAACGGCAATAATCGCCATCGAATCAAATTCCGGAATCGCTCCCAGCAATGGGGTGTCGGCGCTGAAATCTTTCTCTATCTGTAGTACAGTGCGTAAAATGTCGGCGAGTAGTTGTTGATTGGGCATGCAGTGCGTCCTTTTAATACCTATATCCTGGCTGAGGTAAAATTCAGTTTGCGGTAAGCAAACTATAAATTAATAACAACCTCAATTTTCTTATCGGCTTCTTGCTGAAACTGTTTTATTATTGCACACAAAGGGATTAAAAGTGAAAGGTCTAGAGGACACAATGACCAAAAATCTATATCAATTGCTGCAACAGGCTCAACGAACATTTCCTCAGCATACTGCGCTGTACTTTAAAGACAAAAGCTTAAGTTACACTGAACTGCTACAGCAGGTAAATGCTGTCGCTGTTAGCCTGCAACAGCAGGGCGTTAAGCGCTATGATCGGGTAGCAATTTATTTACCGAAGCAGTTTGAAACGATTTACAGCATCTGGGGTGCCAATGCGTGTGGTGGTGTTTTTGTGCCGGTTAATCCGGCGCTGAAAGCCGTGCAGGTACAGCACATTCTGCAGGACTGTAATGTCAGGGTGCTGGTAACCAGTAAAGACCGGTTAGCTACATTAACTGAGGTACTGGCAGACTGTCCGGATTTGCATACAATATTATTAACTGATGAGGCTCAGCCAGAGCAGGTGGTTGGCCATCTAGCTGTTAAACCATTAATACCGGCTGCCAATGAAAAAGAGTTTAGCACCGCTAATGCTGCGCCACAGGGCGCGGTCACTGACAGCGATATGGCTGCTATCCTGTATACGTCGGGCAGTACTGGTAAACCGAAAGGGGTGGTGCTATCACAGCGCAATATGCTGGTTGGTGCCAGTAGTGTGGCAAGTTATCTGCAAAACCGTCCAGACGATGTCATTCTGGCATTACTACCGTTAAGTTTTGACTATGGCTTAAGCCAGCTGACTACCGCCTTTTTAACCGGTGCCAGTGTGGTATTACTGGATTTCTTTTTGGTGCAGGATGTGGTTCGGGCTGTCAGCCGGCATGGTGTTACCGGTATTGCGGCAGTGCCGCCATTGTGGGCGCAGCTAGCCAAAGCCAAATGGCCGGATGGCAGCGCCGATAGTGTCCGCTATTTAACAAACTCGGGTGGCGCTATGCCGCAGGCGTTACTCAGCCAGTTACAGAATATCTTTATTAACGCTGAACCCTATCTGATGTATGGTTTAACGGAAGCATTCCGTTCAACTTACCTGCCACCAGCCGATTTAGCCCGCAAACCGGGCTCAATGGGTAAGGCCATACCCAACGCCGAAATTTTAGTTGTGCGAGAAGATGGCAGTATTTGCGGGCCAAATGAGCCGGGCGAACTGGTGCATCGCGGGCCGCTGGTTAGTCTGGGTTACTGGAACGCACCGGAGAAAACCGCAGAACGCTTTAAGTTTGACCCGGTGACCCCGTCAGGTATTCAGCTGACGACGCCGGCCGTGTGGTCGGGCGATACTGTTAAGGCCGACGAAGAAGGCTACCTGTACTTTATTGGCCGACGAGATGAAATGATTAAAACTTCTGGCTACCGGGTAAGCCCGACTGAAGTTGAGGAAGCGGTCTACCGGCTGGACCCGGCGCTGGTTGATGTTGCAGCCATGGGCGTTTACGATGGCGTCGATCAGGCCATTCTGGTCGTGGTAGCGACGTCAGGGGCAGCTCCGGATGTAAGCAGTTGGCAAACCCAGTTAAAACGCAGTCTGCCTAATTTTATGCAGCCCCGGGAAATTATTATCCTGGACAGTCTGCCGAAAAATGCTAACGGCAAAATTGATCGCAAAACCCTGGCCAGCCAGTACCAGGATTATTTTGTTGACAGTAATAACAGCATGACAGGAGCGTCAACATGAGCAGTACCAGCGCGAGCAGCACAAGTGCGCCGCAACATGAACAAATGAGTCAGTTCAGGGTAAAGCAGGGCGAACTGGTGGCGGCCGGTTTTACCATGACTGAAATCAGCCAGCTGTTAAACCGGCCGGCATTTTATGTTTACGACAGGCAGATTATTGCGCAGCAGGTTCAAAGCTTCAGAACCCATATTCCTTCCCGGATTAAACTGCATTATGCGGTCAAGGCTAACCCCTATTGGCCTGTAGTGCAGTATTTAAAGCCGTTAGTTGACGGCTTTGATGTCGCCTCCCAAAAAGAAATGCTGCTGGCGCTGCAAAGTGGTATGCCGGTCGCCGACATTAGTTTTGCCGGACCTGGCAAAGGCGATACTGAGTTGCTGTCAGCCATTATTGCCGGGGTGACCCTGAATGTCGAATCACTGGGCGAATTACAGCGTATTAGTCAGCTTGGCGCGCAAACCACCCATACCCCACAGGTCGCACTACGGGTTAACCCGGCGTTTGAATTAAAAGCATCGGGCATGAAAATGGCTGGCGGTGCCAAGCCATTTGGTATTGACGAAGAGCTGGTGCTGGAAACCCTGGGTAAAATTGCCGATATGCCGGTAAAGTTGCGTGGTTTTCATATTTTCTGCGGTTCGCAAAACTTGAAAGCTGACGCCTTAATGGAAGCACACCAGCATACCTTTGCTTTGGCGGCGAAACTGGTGGCGGCTTGCCCGTATCGGCCCGAGATGATTAATCTGGGTGGTGGCTTTGGTATTCCGTATTTTGCCGGGGAGCGCCGGCTTGACTTGGCACCGGTAGGTGAGTCTTTACAGGGGTTGCTGCAACAGTACGACACAGAACTGGCCGGAATAGAGCTGGTTATCGAGTTGGGCCGTTATATTGTTGCCGAAGCCGGCCTGTATGCCTGTCAGGTAGTCGATAAAAAACAATCACGTGGCACCACTTATCTGGTGTGTAACGGTGGTTTACACCACCATCTGGCTAATTCCGGTAATTTTGGTCAGGTTATTCGCAAGAACTATCCGGTCGCCATAGCAAACAAGTTCAGCGAGTCCGATACAGAGCTGGTAACTGTAGTAGGGCCCTTATGCACCCCACTGGATATTTTAGCCGACCGAATGTTGTTACCCAAAGCCGACGTGGGTGACTGGGTAGTAGTGTATCAGTCGGGTGCTTATGGTCCTACGGCCAGTCCGCAGGATTTCTTAGGCCATCCGAATGTGGCTGAGATACTGTTGTAAGCAACAAATTTTTGGCTATTAGTAGCTTTTGAATTGATGCTAACCGTGGCCACAGTCACAGATCGGTGGCTTAATATTTAGGGCCGATAAATAAAATGCGTCTTCTACTTTGGCCGGATGCGAATATGATTAAGGGACTAAGATGAATTTGTATGAAGACCAGTTCTTAGAGGAACACGATTTTCCTACTGTAGACAAAGCGAGTAAGACGTTAATAATCGCTTCGACAGCCCGCTGTGGTAGTCACATGTTAGGGCATGCGCTTTATAAAACTGATAGTTTTGGATTTCCTCTGGAATATGCTAATCCGGCAAATTTAAGACGTTGGAAAGAACGCTTTGGGATTAAAGACGTGGATAAATTGATGTTGCAGATAAAAAGGCATCGTACCTCTGAAAATGGTCTGTTCAGCATTAAAATTCACTACAATCATATTAAGCAGTTTGGTAGTTTCACAAATCTGATGAATATATTCCCTGATGCGCATTATGTTTTGCTTTCCCGGCATGATGTTTTAGAGCAAGCGGTCTCCTTGGCTATTGCCAATCAGACTGGTGTATGGATCTCTGGCCAGAAACCTGTCAACGAGAACCCCGTTTATAATGCAATACAAATTAACCATTGTTTACGACAAACTATTCTTAATAATGCATCCTGGCGCTATATCCTCGCTGCGAGTGGAGTAAATTATATTGAAATGGATTTCAGCCAGATAAAACATCATCTGGTTTCTTCGATTTCGACTATTGCACGTTTCGTTGAAACTGAGGTGAAGCATTTTCCAACGGAGCAGGCTACAGAGAAACAAAGCAACAATCTCAACAAGGAATGGACACGCCGTTTTCTTGAGGATTTCGATCTTAGTGAAGAGCTACTTTATCCAAAAAGAGAACCGATATTACCAAAAGTAACTCGCAAATTGCAGCGTATATTTGGGCGATAATGTAGTAACGGCGTATATTATTTCGATTCTAAATTCTTAATAAAATCAATACAGCACTGCTCAACTTCGCCGCGCCACAAAGCACTGGCAAACGTATGGTTAGCGGCGGCAATGTGCTGATGCTGTGCCTGGTTTAAACACTGCTGCCAGTCTGGTTGCTCGCTACATAAATCTAAAAACTCCTGCGCAGTATGATCATTGCCGCTGGTTATTACTAGCGTACTGCCAGTAAAGCGCTGCCAGCCTGCCAGCATATGCTGCACATAGTTTTCTGCTGTTGTGCTACCTGCGGTCGTTAGCTGTTTGCTACCTTGTTGTTCAGCTGTATTTTCTGGCTGGTTAGTTTTACTTTTTTTGTAGGTACGCAGTAATTCTTTCAGGCTTTGTAACGGATTCAGACCGCCGCCCAGCAACTTTTGCCAGAAGGCTTTAGAGCTGAAGCGCTGCCAGTAATAGTGTTTCAGCATCACCTGGGCATGGCTGTGTTGTTGTCTTACCCAGGGGTTTAATAACACTAACCCTGCAATTCTATTATCTTCCTGTTGATGGAAATATAACAGTGCTGAACTAGCTGCATCACACAAGCCCCAGATTACGACCTGGCTGATAGTGGGGTTTTGGTTTATAAAAGTGTCTATGGCCTGCTGAATAGCCTGCTTATTAGCATAAAAGGGCTGCAATTCACCTTCGCTGTCACCCATGCCACTAAAGTCAACACGCAAGCTGCTTATCCCGGCATTTGCTAACGCTCTACTTAGCTTAACAAATTGGCGATGGCTTCCTACCCGGTACTGCGGCCCACCGACTATTATCAATACACCGGTAGCTAACGCTTCATCTGCGTTAGTGGCCGGCGTATCATGCAAAATGGCGCTAAGTTTGTCATCCCCACTTTGGACAATTATAAAGCGCTCGCTCATTTCTGCGCTCCAACAAGCTGCTGTACCGTTAATGATATCAGCTTATCAGCGTTGGCCAGTTCAATTGTTTGCCAGTAAGGCTCATCCTTTAATTGCACAAAATTTAAATCGCCTTGTTGCTGAAGCTGCTGCAGCATCTTTTGTACCGGCGCCGCGGTATTGTCCAGTTGCGACGTTTCAAACCAGCTTAGCTTGCATTCGGAAAGTTGAGACGGTATCGAAGCTTTTATGTTCAGCAGGCTTTGGTAAAACTCAGGGCTTATCGGGTAGCCGGCTATTTCAAGCGTATCTCCCTGCAGTAATTGCTGCTCAAGCTCTTTTTGGCTGATCTTATTACCGCTGGCCATCGCTTCAGCTACCTTTATCCGGGCAAACTGTTGCCAGAATTTTTTTACCTCGAATATTGGCTGCCACAATACTATGTGCTGCAACGATAACTCGGTGTTGTTCAGTAAATCAAACAGCTGTAAAGCGCCAAAGCGAATGGCAATAATACTTAAACGTTGGTAACCCTGTTGCTGCAGTAGCTTAATAAGCTGTTGAATATCGTTGCGCCATATATCGACAGAGGCCTGATCTAAATCACCTTCGCTATCACCCGTGCCAAAGTTATCGAGCATAAAGCAATTACAACCAGCCGCAGTAAGCTGTTGCATTAACGCACTGATTAAATGCCGAGTTTTATTCATCTCCTCGGCGAAAGGGGGCAATATTAGAATTGCATTTTTATTGCCTTGTGAATTCCCTGTTGTACGAAGAAACAACTGACGATTATTCAGACTGATAAAACCGCTGGCAAGTCGATTATGCACATTACCTTCCATGGACTCAATTTTCAATCTGCAACATAATAACCCTTACCTGGCTTCTCACCAAGTTGGTTTAGTACTTTTCTACATAGCGTTGTTCTGTTGTCTGAGCCGACATACTGCTATAGGATGACATAATCGGGTTTCATGGAACGAATCAATGTCAGTCACGTTTTCCGCGCCATTAATGGATGCAAAACACTTTCCACCGTCATTAATTAAAGCTCAGCCTGTATTTCAATTAAGTGCTCGCCGACTGCGGCATAATAACTTGCCGGTCAGTGATGTAAGTACGTTCAGCAAGGCCCGTTATGCGCTGGCTGCCGCGGCAATATTTTTGAAATACGCCAACCAGCAAAACACCGTGTTATTGCCAGCTTATCACTGCCCGGCTTTAGTCGAACCTTTTATTTATGCTGGCTACAATATCGTATTTTATCCGCAATCAAATGATTTGAGCTCTGATTTAGCTGTTTTCGAGAGCTTCCTGTCCTCTGATGTTACTCATGTTGTAGTGGTTCGTTATTTTGGGTTTTCACAGAATGCAGAGTTGCTGATGAATACTGCATTTAACGCAGGGAAAAAAGTTATTGAAGATAATGCGCATAGCTTGTCACATTTTTGGCGAACATGTACTGAAAAATCTGAATTCATAAATGCTAGTGTAAGTAGCGTCTCTAAAACCCTAGGAACAGTAGATGGTGGTGTTTTATATTTGCCAGGATTCAAAGCCAACCTTCAGAAACCAGATTTTATTGCCGAATTAAAATCACTCGTCTCAGGTTTCAGGCCCGTAAAAACGGGGAATGAGCCGGCAGATAGTTTTCGTTATTTTCAGCCTGCTATGGTCAAGGAGGACTGTCTTCGTTCAAGCCGCTTGCTGCTGACACAATCAAATTACGAAGCGATTGGAAAGAAACGCCGTGAAAATTACCAATATCTTGCCGAAAAATTACTGGATAGTTCTGCTGGCAAAGTAATTTATCCTGAGTTAGCTGACGATGACATGCCGTACGTGTTGCCATTTTTACTCAATGATTTAACGTGGTTTTCCAAGTTAAGAATGCGACAAATTCAAGTTCTAAGATGGGAAGAACTTGCAAGTGTACAAAATAAGATGTTAGAAAACTTCAGAGGATTGTTAGTTCAGTTACCTTGTCACCAAAATTTAAAATACAAAGATCTTGAAAAAATAGCTAGTGTGTTGGTACGAAATGAGTGAGGAGGTTAATCAGCATGTTTCTCACGTAATAAATGAAGTTTTTTACCTAGTTTTCCAGCGAAATTAAGTAGCGATAAAAGCTGGCCTTTTAACGTCCTAGTATTACACAGATGTATACCATACAAAGGGCGATGATTAGACATCCAGTCTTTCTTATAGCTGTCGTTTCCGGTAAGAAAGTCGACACAAGTTACTCTGTCTATCTCTATAACATGTTTTAGTAGTTCCGCCATTAGAACAGTACCTGGACTGAATTTTGTATAATCCTCAACATGAGCGAGTTTAAATATATATGCTGAAGTGTTACACACAAACCAAATCTGGGCAGCTACTGGTTTCTCGTTGTGATAAATAACACCTAGACGAAGTTCATTGTTGTCCCATGCTTGCTCTGCGATCGCATCAATAAAAGCTGGGTAGGGTTCTTTTTGTTTCCAGCTATGAAAATATACGTGGTGATAGTCTATTAGAGCAGTGATCAGTTCAGGTAGGGTTCCACTACTATAAATTTTGGTGGCAAAGCCTCCATCTTTGGTCATTTGGTCACGTTTTCTTCTTAAGGTATTCAACAGCCTAGGAGGGCGAAGCGACCAGTAATGGTCAATATCTACTATATTATCGTGATACCAGTTAACTGAATGTTGGTAAAGATGGCCGTAAAAGCCTATTTCACGAAAGGTTGCCAGCCAACCAGTCGCTTGAGAGTGAATAAGGGGCGAAATATTAATGCTATCGAAATCTGTCAACAGTTTTATCGAAGATTTATCTAAATGTTCGGCTGAAATTATTTCATTAATATCGTTATCAAGCATACCGTAAACAGGTGAATAATAATTACTCATACTGTGCAGGCTTTTAATCCCGAATATTCCTTTCTGCTTATTTTCCTTCAATAAAGGTAGTATTTTCTTTTGTTTATGTTCAGTCAGGTTAAGCCAAACTGATGAATTTTCAGAAGCTATATGGTTTTCAAAACATTCGAACCAATGTCGCCTTAAAAAGATTGATTGCTTTTCACCGGGTATAGTGGATGAGTTGTATGTCGAATCATCCACCTGGTGAGAATCTCCAATAGTTTCAATAGTCATCTAATCTGAACTCAATAAATCTTCAGAACCCTTTAGTCGTTTTTTTACATTTGACAGGGTTGACAACATTTTTCCGGGTAAACTAAGTGAGTAAAGACTGGCATCGAACATATTTCTGCGTGTGGTCGCCCACTCCAACTGCTCGGATGACGCATTTGTATAGAAGTCAATTAGCTTTATATCGTGTCTGGAAAACCCCCAGCGGATAAGCTCTTTTAATAATAGTCTACCAACTGCATACCTTTTATAAGTTTCATCGAAAGTGGTTTTTAAAGCAATCAGCAATCCATTTTGAAAACAGCAGAGACGAGATGCAATCATCCTGTTCCCAACATACATTTCAATAATCAGTGCGGCTTGTTGCTCCGCCTGAGCCGACAGAAATTGACGATAAAATTGGCCCTGGAAATTGCCGGGATGAAGTGCTGTCTTAAGTTTACCTTTCCAGCCTTTTGATTCGAGCAAACCATAACGATCAGTGCCAGCTTTTATATCGGGAACCGACATCAAATGCTCAAATCTTACCTGGCCTTGCTCTTCTTCTATCCTGCTCTGATACCGTTTGATATTCGACTTAAGTTTTTTTGGTCTAGCCTCCCAGTATTGATCAAAATCAGACTCCAAATTAATTTGCATATTTATTGCTTTGGTAATTAATTCAGAAGAGGTCTGTGAGTCAATAATATCTTTACATTCATTGGGGTCCAGACTTATAAAGTCAATTCTGTAACACAGTGTTGGAATAGATCGGAAAAGCTCACTCCACGAAAAGTCAGAATTTGGTGTAGATACTATACAGGCTAAGGTTGCCTGGCTAGGTTTGAAAACCTGCCAAATTCCCGGCTTTTTTCTTTCCAGTAAAAGCATTGTCTTCGAGTTGTCTGAATCTGTTCCTAATGCGACATACAGAAGTGGGTTAAGGTAACTGCTAATCAGACGAATGAAGCTGCTGCTTAGCATTGGATTTTTATTGTGCCAAATATTATTTAAAGTATCCCATTCATCCCAAAGGTTACCGGGGTATTGGTGCTGTAGAAAAACCTGCCATTTCATTCTTTCACAATCCGGTAATATTTTTTAACAAGCGAAAATGAAAACGTGCTGGCGTTTTATCCCATGGCGTAAAGCGTTTGAGCTTCAGTCGCGATGTTGCGGGAGTCGAAATGCCCCAATCAGTAACAACTGCACTTTTAAAATTACTTTGTTTAACTATTTCTACCGTTCTCTCGTCAAAGTCCACGTTTTCGCCACCATTTGGATAGGCAAAATGATTTATTGGTTTTTCAAGCCAACTTTCCAGTTGGTGTTTAGAGCTGCTAATTTCCTGCTTCTGCTGCTCTTCTGACATCACTTTTAATATTGGATGATTAATTGTATGGGCGCCTATCGCTATGCCATGTTCAGCCAGTAGTTTAATTTGACTGGGTGACATCATAAGGGATGGCTGCTCAGTGACGTTATTTTGTTGATAGAAACGGTCAACGGCTTCCAGTCGCTGTGCAATAGGGAGGTATTTTAGTTTTTTAAGACATTCCTGTGCTTTGATACGTCTGTCACGCCAATCACCCAATTGCACTATTTCATCATCCAATTGCAACTGCTTTCGCTCTGTAGCAGAGAATAAAAAGATAACCCGGTCGTTCCACATATTGCTTCCATGACTGAAACCGGTAGCAATATAGACTGTTGCCGGAATACTGTACTTAGCCAGAATGGGTTGGGCAACTGTTAAGTTATTCAAATAACCATCGTCAAAGGTTACACAAACCGCATTGGCCGGCAGACTGTTACGCTGCAGGTGGTATAAAGCGTCATCCAGTGACAAGGGGGCAAAGTAGTCGCGGAGTAGCCGCATATGCCAGTCGAAAACCGCTGCCGTTGGCTCGCTTGGCCGCATCGGGTCTGGCTCTGCCAGTACCTGATGGTAGATAAGGATGCTTAATTTATTGCGGCTAAGCAGCTTGCCTGCCAGTTGCAGAGCGCTATGAATCATAAGCGCTCCGGTGCTGTTGTAGCCATAGTTCCAGAACGACAATGATCCAGACCAGCTCGCCATAATAACCCGAATGACCTTTCTCAAAGGTAGCTATTGCCTCATCGACAAACGACGGCTGCAATATATTCCGTTGTTTGAAACTGTGCATAGCGCTTATTGCTATTTGCTGCAGGTCTGGCCGCTGTTTCATCCATACGCCAAAGGGCAGGCCAAAGCCATGCTTACTTTTCGATATGGTTTCATCCGGTAAGAACCCGCGGAAACTGTTTTTATAAAAATCACGCAATTTCTGGCCGGGAGCTTTCAGGCTGGCAGGTACGGTGCAGCTAAAGTCGACTAACTCTTTTTCAAATAACGGGAAGCGCACTTCAACACCGGCTAACTGACACATCTGGTTTACTTTAACCAAGTCATTGTCTGCCAGTGTAAACTTCCAGTCCAGATACATCATTTTATCAACTGCATTATCTGCCAGGCAGGCATTGTAACGTTGACGCTTTTGCTGGGCGGGCAGCTCCGGCTCTACCTGCTGGAGCAGGTGCTGACTGAACATCCGGTTTAAATCAAAACGATTAACAAAGTTATAGCTATCCAGCCGATCAGGCAGTGGTACTTTAGCCTGGCGCACATAACTACTGGCCTTTTTAACCCCAGGTATTTTATCGGCAACAGGGTTATCCAGCCCAAGGTTCAGTGCTCTGCGCAGCGGGCCAGGCAGGGCGGCGTAGCGCTCAAACACTTTTTGTTTAAAGTAGCGCTCGTTACCGGCAAAAATTTCATCGCCGCCATCGCCTGCCAGCATCACTTTAATGCCATCTTGCTGCGCACCTTTGGCACATATATAGGCTGCCATGGCAGAAGAGTTACCAAAGGGTTCGTTAAAATAACCAGCCACCTCAGTAAAGTGGCTGGCAATTTCTTCCGGCTGTAAATAGTGCACCTTATGTTCGGTATTAAAGTGGCTGGCGGTCAGCAGTGCATATTCTGTCTCATCGTAGCCTTTTGCTTCAAAGCCGACAGAATAAGTTTTTGCTCGCTGGTTGTTAGCGTTTTTTTGGTCCTTGCCGTTGCTATGTTTGGCCAGCATACCCGCCACGGTAGAACTATCCAGTCCACCACTTAAAAATGCCGCGCAATCATCACTGATATTGCGCCGGACGGCTTCAGAGATTAGGTCCCGGCACTTTGCCATTAACTGCTGCTCATCCTGCTCTGATATCTGCGCTGCGCTGGTAAAAGCAGGGGTATAATAGCCATGCTGAGTTAACATGCCGCTACGTTCAAAAGACGCAATAACCCCGGGTTCCAGCTTACTGATCCCCTGATAAATGCTTTGCGGCGATGGAATGCAATGAAAAAACAAATAATTGAAGATGGCCTGCGGGTTCAGTTCCACACTTGCTGCTGAAGCTTGCAGCGACGCCATATTGTCGCTTATCCATAATTCAGTATTATTACGCTGGTCAACATAGCAGGGTATGCTGCCAACATGGTCATTAATAATCTGCACTGTGCCAGCGTTTTTATCGAAGATAAGCAGCAGGAAAAAGCCGGCAATATGTGAGCAGAAGTCAGTAGGTTCCTGTTGATACAGCTGTAAAAACCACTCGGCAGCATTCCCCACCAAGTAATCCTGGTTGTATGGCCTTAAACGGCCAGAAACACAGACTATTACATTATTATTTTCTGCAATATCAAATTCATGCAGACTGATAAATTTAATATTATCAGGAAAACCCTCTATTTTTCTGTTCAGGCTGAAGTTTGCAACAGTAGTAGCACTGTCTGCATTGGCCTTATTGGTGCTAATTCCATTGTTACACCACATTTGAGTTACCTTTTGCTTTATATACAAATTTTAAATAGTTAAACTTCACTGGTTAGCTAATACTTGAGCATTTTTTCGCTTTAAAAACAAATGGTAAACCGGCGGTAGAGCGCAGATGAACCAAAAAACTAACGCTTTGGATAGCCTGTATTTACAGCTAATACAGCCTTGAAAAGATTTTAAAGCTTTATCCCGATGCCCCTTGATCATCGCGTTATATCCATAGCTAAAGTGCCTTGCACCAAGGTAGCTGTTCACCAGACTTTGTGAAATCTTTTCGCCGGAGGGACAACTAAGACCATAATTGTTAAGTGCAGTTTGTAATACCACTAAGCTAAAATTTTGGCTGTGTACTCCCTTGGTGATACTGGTAGGGTTGTCGCGATAAATTGCAAATACATTGTTTAGCTTGGCAATTCTATACTTCTGCGAAATGCGCAACCATAGATCATGATCTTCGCCGATGCGATAATTAGCATTAAATAAACCAATATCGTCTAATACAGAACGCCGAATAACGGCAGTAATGGTATGAATTATTGAGTCTTTAAGCAATTTCAGATAAAGCCAACCAGTATAGTTCGGGTCCGTCTTTAATAGTTGATCTTTGTACGAGTACCGATCTGAAATTTCCTTGAAAGTAACTGGGCTATCCCATACCGCCCAGTGACAATAACAAAGTCCTATATCCGGATTTTGCTCCAAATATGTTATTTGGGCGCTTAATTTGCCAGGAAGCCAAAAATCATCGCTATCATTAAAAGCGATGTACTTTCCTTTAGCTGCTTTGATTCCGTTGTTTCGTGCTGCAGCAGGCCCTTGGTTCGCTTGCTGGATCAGAGTAATTCGGTTTCCAAATTGTCTCAGCACAGAGACACTGTCATCGGAAGAGCCATCGTCAACCACTATTACTTCAAAATTAGGATAGTCCTGCGAAAGTACACTCTCCAACGCAGCTACAACGTAACTTGCATTGTTGTAACATGGCATAATAACGCTAACTAGAGGCATACTCATATCAGATACCAAAATCTCGTCTGAATTGATGGACTTTTTCCATCAGCTTATCGGTGTTGTTGCTCAAGACAATTTGTTTGCTTAACAATGGTTTTGCACTGCCAGCAATTTTTTTAAGCGTATCTGCGCTTGCGATACTGTTTGATTCTGAAGATGCTCGCTTGGGGGGGCTATCCCATGTTGACTTCCAGAATGGCGTATTTACTAAGACACGTTTTACGTTGTTTTTAAATTTAACGTTAATTGGTGATGAGTTGTCGCCACGCCAAACAGGTGGTATTGCATTAAATTCTGCAGTAAGTTGGACTGAAGACATCCAGTCTTGCCATTTATATTCTGAGATATGTGAGTAAGCTTTTACCGGTATCCATGGTACGCGAAATGAATCAGCAAGAATCGCGCCGTGCATAGCTTCAGTTAACAGCAACTCAGATTGTCGTATGCCATCAAAAACTTCTAAATAGGGTTTTCGGGGATCAAGATAATTTATTCCTGCATGCTGACATACCTTTTCCCAGTCTCCGAGACGGGCACTGTCGCAATGCGGCATAAAGCTGACTTTATGCTGTTTAATAACCGGGGGTGTATAAAATTGAGCAATTAGTGATGCCGGGTCAGTAATCGCTAAATTTTCGTTAAGACCCAGTGCTTTAGCCGTAAGTGGCCCTCTGACACAATAAAATGTCCAATTTGGATTGGTTTTCGGAAGTTCGCCGTAGCCGTGGCCCGAACCAAATACCGTAACGGCTGGCGCCGCAGGGATGCGATGATTTAGAAGGGTGCCAACACCGACAAATAAATTTTCATCAGAATCGTTAAAAAAATCTGGGAAAAGCTGTTGCCATAACCAAGGGTTAAGGTCATCGCCAAAATTGCCTTCGTCATCTTTAAAGTAGTACAGCTTCAAAATACATTCCTTGTATTACTCGATATCTGACGCATAACCGCGTTACACACATACGTATTTAAACGTTTTGCTACTGGTAATGCAACAACAGAAAGGACATAGCAAGGTGAAATTACTAAAACTCATTGCTTATGGGTAAACTCTTTCCCCTAGCAACTTCGTTTTAGCAATGAAACTTTAAGTATTTGAGGCAGCCGAGAGACTTTTTTGCGTGTTATAGTTACCAGCATGTATGCAATGTTGTAAGCTAGCATTCCAGAGTGAATTAACATGGAGGTTTAAATGAAAAGGTTTTTTACAGCGATAATCGGCCTATTCGTGGCAATACCTGCTTTTGCTTTTAATTTTACATTGTCTGAAGCTGAATTCAATACTTGGGACCAGCGATGCAAAAAGGCGTTTGCTGGGAGTGGAGCTGGGCGTAGCTCTGGCTTTTATCGCTATATGTCTGATCAAGAGCGTGCAGACGCGGGTCGCTTTGGTGAGGAAGCAGGTGGTGCCTGGCACTACTGTGCTGGAGTGATCTATTTGCAGCGCGGTGCTTCCACAGTAGGGCAGGAGCGCGAAGGTAATTTAAAACGCGCTGTTGCTGAAATGGGCTTTACAGTCAGAAAAATTAAGCCTGCACATGCATGGTACCCAGATATTCATGTTAATTATGCGCGGGCTCTCTATACAAACAATCAAAATGACGAGGCTTTTGCTGTACTTGATCGACTAATTGCAAGTCATCCAACAAATTCTCTTGCCTATACTGCCCTTGCTTACTATCTGAAGCGGGAAAATCAATTAGAGAAAGCTATTGCAACTTTGCAAAGGGCACCAGACTTATTGTTAAATGAATCTGCAGAAATTAATTATTTTCTGGGATGGTATCAGATGGAGGCAAACAACATTGAAGCTGCCGTCGAGTATGCAAAACGTGCTTATGCTTTAAACTATCCCGTACCGACTCTGCGTCAGCGATTGGCCGAGAAAGGGCTAAGTTGGTAGTAGCAATAAAAGGGTATTGTCTCCTTTCAGTACTAGAGAATGGTTTTATAGTTTGTTTTTTCTATCAAATGCTTAGTGCTTTTGCAATCCTTGGTTTTTCTCCTTAAAAGTATGGCGGGGAATTATCTGATAGTCATTATATGTAAATGGAAATTACTACAATGTCTAAATTATTGAAAAAGGTATTTTCTGTTTTAATCAATGCTCGCTATGTAAAACAACAATTTAAACGCGGGTTGATTGCACAGGGGCTTGATATACTTAAGCTGTACAGACTTAATCCTACTTGCAATATTTCAGATTACTACGTTTACAAATTATTTGCGGAAGCACGTGGTTCTGCTCTTTATAAAGAACTTCTTGGTTTTAGTGGACATGAAGCATTTAGCCGCAGCTTAAACGCCCGTACGGCTGTAACTCCAGCCTGGGATAAAATGGTTTTTGAGGTCGTATGTAAAGCTTATAATCTGCAAACGCCAGAACTGTTAGCCGTATACAAGCCTGCAGGACTTATTCCAGGCTTTGTTCCAGCTAAGATCTGCGATGCCAAAGAATTAAAAGACTTTTTAGTTCAATATGGAGCTCCTGTTTTTGTAAAACCAGTGAAAGGGTCTTTGGGGCAGGGGGCATTTTATGTTGCAGAAGTCGCAGAAAATGGTGAGCTGGTAATTGATAAAAACGGTAATGCTATTAGTTTTGATGCGTTTTGCAAAAGAACGATTGGGCTTACTGGTGCAAAACACTATAACGCTGAGTCCGGAGTATTACTGCAAAAACCTATTGTCCAGCATCCGCTTATTACTGAGTTTACTCAGAATGACTCACCTTCCGGCTTTCGTATTTTAGTAATAAATACCGGTAAGGGGCCTTATATTCACAGGGTGATCTGGAAAGTAGTTGTTCCGGGTAATATCAGTGACAACTTTGATAAAGGTGGTTATGGCAATATGCTGGTCCAAGTTAATCCGACCACGGGTAAGTTAAGTGGTGCAGTTAGCAGTTACTGGCCTAAGGCGAAGTTTTATTCCCAACATCCGATATCAGGGCGAGATTTTAGTAGTTTTACACTCCCGCTATGGGAGCAGGTTACTGCAGAAGTGCTGAGGGCAGCAGGCGCTATCAATGGCATGGGAGCAATGCATTGGGATGTGGTGATTACTGAGAAAGGAGCTGTATTTTTGGAGTTAAATGATATTGGCGGCACAGATATCTTGCAATTGCATGGTAAGGGGCTGATGGATGACGACCTTAAAATTGCTTTACGCCAAAAGCCTTCCGTGCAAAAAGGTAGTACTTTTGCACGTTTTATCAATAAATAGACTTTTTCAATGTTAGATTATTAGTGGCTAACTGTTATCTAGCCAACCCAGTAATTGCTGATGACTTGCATTCATTTTTGTTGTGCCGGTAGCTGTTGGTGCAAAATTAAATTCAATAATTACCGGTTGTTCAGGTGTTAACGCTATGTCCAGCCCAACAAACCGGGTATTAGGTAAAATACTGATAACCCGCTCAGCCAAAGCAACTACCTCTTGCTTGAATGGCAATTGACGGTCGATCATATTCTCGCCACTATCAGGATGATTATGGTAGCAGTGGTCATTGTTGTCCGGCGGCAGTAGCATGACAGTTTTAAAGCTATCCATATCAATTGATACGCCAAAACCACCAGCTGCTTTATTGTCGATAAGTTGACCACTCCGACCAACCCGCAGGTATATCGCAATAATTTTCGGGCTGCCGTCGGTTGTTTTACCTATCCAGACTCTCAACGTGTTTAAGCTGCTAGGGTTAAACGCTGCAAGATCAGGGTGTTGTTGCAAATATTTCTCGATAATGTAATCACAACCCTGCTGTAACGTCAGTGACTGTTTGAGAAAATCTGCAATAGATTTAGATGTCAATTTGCCCAGTTCCCGAAAAAGTATGGTGTTGGAACGTTCTATTTCAACAGCACAAAAGCCTTCACCACCTGAGCCATTTATTGGTTTAAAACAGATTTTGTCGAGATCTGGCCGTTGCTGCAGAAATTCAGCTAATTGCTCTGCCGTATTTAATGGCGAACCATCTGCTTTAAATCCACCAGTGGTGGACAGGTAACCAAGATATTCGGCGTCCGGAATGTTGTAAAACTTCAGTATCGCTTTAGCCATCACTTTATTGCGGGCCAGCATCCGGTAATTTAACGGATTAACTTTATTAAGAAACTGATAATACTTTTGATCATGCCAATACCCCAACTTTTGCTGCCACGGCATATTTTTCTGCCACAAGAGGTATTTATGATAGTTACCCGGCCCAAATCCGGTCATTATCTGTAGCAGCAGTATCTCTTTAATTTGCTGTATAAAGGGCAAGGCGTCAGGGGCGTAGCGAAGCGCCCATGAACGTTTAATCGCGTTGCTTATTGTACTTAGCATGGCAATTAAGCGTATGAAGATTTAATAGTTACAAAAAGATGTAAACTGATAGAGTGTAATACCATAACGTTTCTATTCCTTTAGAAAGTAAGCGTCTTAAATTAGCAGATACAACTGATAACCAAAAAGCTATTGCCGCTATAATTTTACTGTAGTGTAGATGGTATATTCGAAATTTACAAATATGTAATAAAAAATTCTTAAATATCTTGTGCGTGCACTGAAAATTCTAGCTATTGTTCAATCCACCCCAGAAGCTTTTGGTGGCTCATATTCATACCGCAAGCGCCGATAGCACTGGGTGCCAAATTGATTTCAATAATTACTGGTTGCTTCGGGGTAAAAGCAATATCTAAGCCCACGAATCGGGTGTTTGGTAAAATATTTGTTGCTTTTTCTGCCAAATCAATGACCTGCTGCTGGAAAGGTAGCTGTCGTTTCGTCATGTCGAAACCATTGTCTGGATGGTAATTGAAAAGGGGACAGCTTTGTTCTTGCAGTATCACGTGAGTCGTCGTAAAGCTCTGTGGATCAATGGCGATGACTAAGCCACCATTCATACTGTTGTCCACCAAACTGCCAGCACGCCCAACTCTTAAAAATGTGCCGATGATTTTTGGTTTGCCTGCTTTTGTTTTACCCACCCATACCCTGACAGTATTAAGACTGCTGGAGTTAAAGGCTGTTAAATCAGGATGCTGTTCCAAGTATTTTTCAATGAGATAATCACATCCTTTATTGACATTAAGCAACTGGTTAATAAAGTCAGTTATTGATAAATGCAGATCTGTGCCTAACGCTCTGAACGATATAGTGCTATTCCGTACTATTTGTACTGCATTAAAGCCATCGCCACCTGAGCCTTCAACCAGTTTAAAGCATATTTTGGTTATTTCTGGGCGTTGTTGCAGCAATCTGCTTAACTCTTCTGCAGTGTTGAGAGGAGAGCCATCTGCACTAAAACTACCTTTCGCAGATAAATAACCCAGATACTCAGCGTCAGGAATGTTGTAAAATTTTAGCATTGCCTTGGCGATGACTTTGTTTCGCGCCAACATACGATAGTGAAGTGGATTCACTCTGTTGAGAAAGCGGTAATACTTTTGGTCATGCCAGTAGCCGAGTTTTTGTTGCCAGGGCATATCTTTTTGCCATAAACGGTATTTATGGTAATTACCTGGCCCAAATCCGGTTAATATCTGCAGCAGCAGCATTTCTTTCAGTTGCTGCAGAAACGACAGGGCATTTTCATTATGTTGGTTTACCCAGGACAGCTTTATCGCTCTAACTAAGTTATTTAGCACACAGCTTCCTGGCAGCAAACTGAAGTTTAATGGATGGTATATTGCCATGGGCCGCACCATCTTTATCGGGTGCTACATTCGATTCAATCAGCAATGGACCCTGTTCAGTCATGGTAATGTCCAGACCGGCAAAGCGGGTATGTGGTAGCGTTAACAGGACCTTTTCAGCAAACTGTTTAATCTGGAGCCATTGCTCCAACACAACCCCGGCCAGAGGCGCACCATGATCGGGGTGCTGACAGATATCGTCCCGGTGCGGGGTTTTTTTAATCAGTCCCGGCTGCAGCTCTCCGGTTACAAGATTAACCGGACACATAATACCGCCTGCGGATGCATTATCGATAACCTTGCCGGCCCGGCCAATCCGTAAGTAGCCGCCAATTACTTCAGCTTGATCGGGCGCAGTTTCCAGCACCCATAACCGCAGAGTATTTAAGCTGGATGGGTTAAAACTGGCGAACTGAGCCGATTGCTGAATATAGGCTTCCAGCATAAACTCCGGCTGCATGCCATTGCGCTGATAGGCGCTTATTAGTTGTTCTGCACTGTATAATTGCTGCTCGCCCACCGATTGCAGTTGCAGCTCTTCGCCATCAGAACGGATGGCAAGGGCCAGTACCCCTGTGCCACCAAAACCTTCCAATGGTTTTACCATCACCGTACTACCGTTAAGCTTCTGCAAGAACTGTCGCAGTGACTTGGCTGTTTGCAGAGCTTCGCCGCTTTTGGTAACACCGACAACAGGGTGAAAGTAGCCAAGCATTGGTGCGGTGGGTATATGTAGCAGCTGATATAATGCTTTCTCTGATAACTTGCTTTGGGTTAGTTTGCGATAAAGCGGTGGGTTAAGTTTATCTAGCGCGTTGTAATACTCGCGGGCTGAGATATGCAGCCACTTATCGGCTTCTTTAAAGTTTTTTCTGGCCATCCCTGCGACGACGAAATAGCGGGGGCCCAGTCTGGTTTTCATGCAAAACATACAGGTTTGCCAAACCATTTTTGAAAATGAAATACCGGCCAGTTTTGCTTCCTTTCTTAACATCTTCAGGGTATCGCTCAACCTTTTGTAATTACCGCTGATCATTGTCGGCCTCTTTTAAAAAAAGACGTTAGCTCGCGCAGTAGCGTCATTACACCGCATAACTCTGCTTCAAATTCCAGGTCACTAATATTATCCCTGTCCATCAGGCGGGGAAGTGTAAGAGGGTGACTCCGAGCGTTGACCAGACCATTTTCCGTGGTTGTAGCAGTTTTTAACTCCATGTTATTTAGCACGTGCAGCTGCTCTGGCCGATGATTACCACTTGGGTAACAAAAATGTTGTGCAATTTTGCCAGTAAGTTGTGATATCACGTGCTGATTATCGATTATCTCTTTAGTCATTTCAGCTGAGTCAAGCTTCAAGAACTTATGTCGATGGGTATGAAGCTCGATAGCAAGCCCCTGCTTAGCCAGCGCTGTGACTTTTTCGGGAGAAAGAAACATTAATTTGCAGGTGTATTGCCAATTAGTCAGATCTTCATCAAAGCAATCTGCCAGCTCTTGCAAAATGGGTTGCTCGAAAGCTGAGCCCAGTTCTGCAGCCAGTTTTAATAGTTCATTAATACCTAATTGCTGCAGAGTTGTATAAGGCTTTAAGCAGCTGCTGTCTGAAAGGGTTAAAGGGCCTTTATATTTCCAGAATAAGTAATAAACAGCCAGCTTAAATACCGGCCTCTGATTTACAACGAAATAAGTGCATAAATATAAGGTTGCCGGAAAGTTATGCTTTTTAAGTGCCGGTAGCATTCCGTACTCAATGGCGGCCCAGCCATCATCTATGGTAATTACCAGGGTATCTTTGCCATATTGGCCAGCATGATGTTGCCGGTATAACTCATCGAGCGATACCGGCTTATAACCCCATTTCGCCACTAGCGCCATGCGTCTGGCAAAGGTGCTGCTTTGCATAAACACCCCGGGTGAAAAAAGGTGCTCATCCTCTACCGCAATACCATGGTAACAAAGAATTCGTGGCCTTCTGGCAGTAAGTATTTTTGCCAGGCTAAACAGGCCAAGCCATTGGCATAATGTTAAAATAATCGTTTTCATCAGGTGGTCTGCCTTTTATGCCAGGCGAGCAGCCGTTTTCTGGGAATAAAAATAACATAGTTTTTCGGTTGGTACTGGCCAGCTTCATAGGCTTGTTTACGTGATTCGGAGCGGCTGAAGGCGCCACTTTTTTCACCCTCTGCATGGGAATAAAACCAGCTGGCCTGCATTTCGTTTAGCAGTTCACTGATAAAAGCCAGTTTTGGGCTGACGGTAGCGATAGCCGGATCATAAAACCAACAGGCACCAACCACGCCCTTAAGTTGTGGATTAAGCAGCAATAACTCACCCAACTGCTGGCATGTGAGGCGCCAGCCGGAGGCGGTCAACTGACTTATTTCTGACAAATGAATATGCAGCCGGCAAACCGGCTTATTGCCCCTGGCGGCTATTAACGCCCGAACAAAGCCTACAGCCTGAGTTATACCATGAGTGTAAAGTAATGAACGCTGTATAGCGGAAAACGGCTCAACAACTCGTTCAGCACAAGGCAGCAGAGCACCGGTTAATAAGCCAATATCTTTTAGAAACCGGTCATCTGTCGCTGGCAGTTGGGTTTCTGAGCGGTGGGCCCACAGCTGAAAAATTCGTTGGATACTGCGTTGGTAGTTCTTACTTATATCATTAGTTATGGCCACTGGTAATTGTTGCAATGAAAACTCTGTTAGCAATTTTAAAATCAGTAATCTAGCCAGCTGAGCCTTACTACAGCCAAGCTGTGCCGGCAGGTTATTTAACTCTGTCAGTAAGTCAGGCCGCTGATTGTATGCCTGATAAGCTCTTATCGAATAACACTGTTGCTGTAGGTGTTGTAACACTTCATTGCTTTCATTGTTTTGTAACAGCGGGCTCAGCTGTAATTGCTGCAGCGCCGTTTGCTGAATATTAGCCAAAGTATCGGTCATGGCAATGGCCCACCAGCTTTTGGCGGAAAGTTCTTTAAGCGCAATCGACTGAAAATATTATGCTCAAACCCTTCGGGGTAGCCCTGTAGATGCCAGATAGCCAAGGTAATCAGACTATAGCTGATAACGCCAGTCAGGGTTTCCAGCAATAATTGCAGCAGTGGTACAGTTAAACTTATAGACGATTGCACGCCCCAAACTACTAAAGCCATTATTAGTCCTGCTAATGCCGGCCTGATAAACGCTTTAAGTAAATCGCGTACAGGTAGTTTTAGAAACCTGATTACTGCAGCCTGCACTATCAACACCATTAACAGGGTCGCGCCAAGCCGGGCCTGACCGATACCTATTAAACCATTGTATTCGAGTAACGGAATAAACAGCGCAAAAAAAACGGCCAGCCGGCTGAAGTTAATTAAAAATGAAATATGTGGCTTACCGGCCGCCAAATAAATATAACTATTGTTAGAGGTAATGCTAAAAAACATATTAGCTAATGCCAGCAATTGCAGCAGCGGTACCATATTTAACCATTGCTCACCCAGCAATACACTAACCAGTAGTGGCGCGATCAAGGCTATGCCAATGGAAGCGGGAATAGTCAGGCTGGCCGTCAAGGCAGCAGTATTTAAGTAGGCCTTTCTTAGCTCAATCGGATTATCCTGAAACCGCGAATAAACCGGGAAGGTCGCTATATTAATCGGTACCGCCATATGTGATGTAGGTAATTGACCTATTTCTTTGCTTAACGAGAGAAAGCCTAACGCCGCAGGTGACAGTACTTTACCCACTACCAGCTGGCTGACTTTATCATTAATAAAATGAACTATGTTATTTAACAATAGCCAGCGGGAAAACTTAAATAGTTTATTAAACGAACTAAAACATATCCGTGGCCGGAATGGATGCATCATAAAACTGTAAACGGTAGTCACTAGTTGATTGCACAGAACGCCAAGTACCAGCGCCCAATAATTACGCAATATAAAGGCGAGGGTGAGCGTAACTACAAAGCTTATTAATTTTGGTACTAGTTGTAGCTGCAACTCCTTCCGAAAATTTAAATTTCTTCTGAAATTCACAACGCCGATATTATGTATACCTGACACAATGCTGACGAAAGCCATCACATAAAGAACATGTCTGAGTCTCTCGTCACTATAAAATTCCGCTACCAATGGAGCGACCAGCGTCAGACTGATTGCCGCAACAACGCCAAATAACACATTAAAAGTCCAGGCACTGTTGTAGTCGTCCAGATTATTGGTCTTTTGCTGAATTAGAGCGGTACCGAGTGCCAGCGCACCAAACAGCTCAATAAAGGCGTAAATTGCCACTGTAATAGCTACCACCCCAAAATCTTCCGGAGTAAGTAAACGTGCTAGAAAAATTGTGCTGATTAAGCCAATAGACTTAATACTTAAGCGGGTAATCAGCATAAAAACGGAACCAGAATAAACTTTATTCTGAGTTTTATTATGTTGTTCCTGGCTTTCCTGGCCGGAGGGGGAGGGCATTACAAAAAATCCATTTTATTGAGTAAATTACCGTGCATTTATACCAATATTGCACCGGAATAGCCAGTAGCGAGGCTAAATTGGCTGCTGATTTAGCGGCTAAAACAATTAATCGGTAGCCAGTATTACATTATCGATATACAGCTCCATTTCCTGGACGGGTTTAGCTGTGCCACCATGATAGAAATTCAGCCATAGCCGCTCTATTTTCAGATCGCTGGTGTCCCGAAAGCGAATATCTGTGCGCTCAAACACCTGCTGCTGGTCAACCCAGGCTTTTAGTACACCGTTTTGCTCACCGGGGTATTAAGCTTAACGTACTGGGTGAGCCGGTACCATTTGCCGGGCTTTATCGGGTTGCTGCCGGTATCCCAGTACAAGGCTGCACCATGGTTCTGGCCATTGTCCGGATAATAGGCATAAAAGCCTAATGGGGTGCTGTTGTTAAATTTATCATCACTTTCTATGGTATCGCCAAACTGACCGCGGGCCGACCAGCCATTTTTGCCATCAGCGGAGCGGCCGCCCCAGCCCGCTCTGTTATAAGTACCAGCTAAGCCGGGGAATTTGCCGCCCCCTTTGGTTGCCAGCCAGTTGTCATTAAGGTACAAATCGTACTGGAAATATAAGGCTTCCGGCTCTTCAGCCTGAATTGATTTTAACAGCAGAACCAGATTAAGCGCGGTGTTCTGGGCTGGGTTAAACTCGACTTTCAGCGCTGTATTATCGGTCCGCTGGGGTGCTTTTGCCTGTTCAGCAAGGCTGCGCCGGTCCAGGCTGCTCCAGTTAGCGGCCCAGTTACTGTCAGAAAATTCTTCCTTAAAAATAATTTGCTTCGTAGTAAATTCTGCCAGTTTAGCTGGTTTGTGGCGCTGTTGAGCAAGCCAGAATACGCCGAGATCACCTGAACCATATTGTTTTTTTAAAACGAGTTGTAGCTCTGCAGAAACAATGGTCTCATCAGCAGTCAAGTTGGGCTTATTAAATTGCAGCAAAACAACGTTTTGGCGGCCTGCTTTTAAATTCTTACTGTGGCCAAGCGAGCGAAAAGTGCTGCTATCCAGATAAGTATCCATTGCTGCGCTGGATTCAATTGTGTTGCCGGTTGAAGTAGTGATGATTAATTTAGGCGCTTTATTGTTTGCGGACTCTTTGCTATGAAAAACGCTGTTACCTTTGCTTTCCTGCCCATGCAGTAGCAGGTCTATAGCCTGATGATCACTATTAACAATGCGCCTAACCAGTTCCGTAACCTGCCAGGTTACGCTTTGACCTTGCTGTGAGCCGTTAATTTGCTGCTTTGCAAAAGCCTGTTTACCGAGAAAGACCATGTTGCTATCGACCCAAGCCCCCATTTGCTGCTCAGGCCAGCTGAGATGAGCGGCGGCATAGCTATAGCTGCGACCGGCACCAGACAGTTTTTTATCGCCTTCATGCCAATCGACTGCAATAATCTGAGCAGGGGCTAGCGGGGTTGCCTGTGCTGCTTCTATCGGCAACAGCCACAGTAGTAGCAGGCAGCTTACGTTAACTATCCATTTTTGATTCAACATAACGATGTTTCCCATTTGGCAAGCTGGCAATACTGTCCAGCTGCTTAAGTGTGATATTGCAGCCAGTCCCAAGGCGCTGCTGAAACTGACTGATAATCTGCTCAGCCAACGAGGGGGAGAGCGGGGCGACAGTAACCAGCTGAACTTCAACTTCTGTCTGGCTATGCTGGATAATTTTAAACTGTCTGATCTCACTTAGATCCCGTAACACATAAATCAGTGATAAGGCATGCAATTTATCGCCGGCGGTCGTCAGCATAAAGTCGGTAGTGCGACCGCTGACATGGGCTAGCACCGGCAGGCCCCGACCACATTTACAAGGGGTGTTGCTAAGCTGCCCCATATCGCCGGTGCGATAGCGCACAAACGGGAATGCCTGGGTCTGCAGGTGGGTGACAACGATTTCACCGGTTTCACCAACCGGTAACACCTCGTCATTGTCACCAATTATCTCGACGATTATATCTTCAGCACTGATATGCAGGCTGCCGGCCGGGCACTGATGGGCAATAAAGCCAGCGTCGCGGGCGCCATAGCCATTAGCAACCGGACAATTAAATACCCGCTCAATCACTGTTCGCTGATGTTCAAACAGCATTTCCGAGGTAACAAATACCACTTTAATTCCAAGTTCAGCCAACGAAAGTTGGCGGGCTTCAGCAGCCAACGCTAACTGGTGGATAACCGACGGATAGCCAAATAGCATCTTGGGTTTTAACTGCTGTAATTGCTTTAGATAAGCCTCGATATGTGCAGGGGTAAATTCAAAAGCGGGCAGCAGGTAGGAGCGAAACAGACTGTCGCGGATTTTTTTAATCCGGTCCTGTTTACCAAGCTCAATCGGTGAGCCCCACAGTACCACTTCCGGATCGCCAATATCCACGCCCCACCAGCGGGTGGCTCTGAGCTTGGCGGCAACGTCATGGCTGACCCGTGCTTTACCCATATAAAAAATTAACGGTACGCCGCTGGAGCCGCCTGTATTGTAGCGCTGCAGTTTGTCTTGCGGTTCACTGCACAGGGCCTGCTGATTGTCGGTAATAAGTTGTTTGCTTAAAAAGGGCAGTTTTGCCAAATCGGCTACGCTGTTGATATCTGCTGCGCTCAGGCCTTCGTGGGCAAAAAGTTGCTGGTAATAAGGGCAATGCTGGCTGATATCAGTGATAAATACCTGTAGCCGTTGTTGCTGCAGTTTTGCTATTTGGGCAGAGTCTAACCACTGGCTACGTTCCAGCCGGGCCAGCATCTGATAAGTACTATGGCCTTTTAGCCGCTCGTGCAGCCGGAACAGCAGTTTGCTTACAAATTTAGTGTACAGACTAGTCATGGCTGCCTCGTAGTTGTGGCTTCAGGCCATGACGATGTGGCATGCCATTCTCTGGTTGTTTTTCAGCAGCCAATTGTTTTTTCACTACCACCTGAAGCGCCACCACAGTAATTACCAGATGATACGGTAAATCGAAGTAGGCTAAACCAAGGAAGGCGCCGCCGGCAGCATAGGCAATTAAACTGCATTGCAGCATTTTAGCCAGCAAGGCTGCCCATTTTAAATCATCGCGTTTATTAGTTAGCTTGATGGTTTTTTTGGCATTACGCCAGGTGCAAAGGTAGATCGCCAACCATAAGAAAAAACCAATAAACCCATGATGGCCCAGGATCTGAAAGTAAATGCTATGCGAGTCATGAACACGTTCTGGCTCAGGGGCATAAAGATAAAAATGTTCCCGCTTAAAGCCATTGAAGCCGCCACCAAAAGGCCGGTCTTTTGCCATATTGAAGGCCATTTCCCATGAGTTAAAGCGGCCTTGCACTGAGCCATCGTAGCTTTCCCGATCCGGCTCGATAATGGTGGCCATTCGATCATGCCAGCTGTCCGGCATAAATTGGTAGACCACCGGTGTTGCCAGGATGATTGCCAGAGCGATGGCGAGTTTATTCGGGCCTTTTAACCATAGGAAAAAACCGACACAGACACAGGCGACCAGGCCGCCGCGGCTTTGGGTGCCTAAGGCTGCCAGTACGCACAAACCCATGGCCGCCAGCAACCCCCATTTTAGCCAGCGTTTATGTGTAGGCACCAAATAGCGTAAATAAAACAGAATTGGCAAGATCATCAGCAGGGTCAGGGCTAGTTCGTTATTGCCGAAAAAGAAGCCTCCGGTGGGGCCCCAGACCCGGCCACCGCCGGCGGTTTGTATGGTATAAATACCGCCTTTCACCCCATAAAAACCAATACTCAGTGCTACCACCCATAGCGCTTGCTCAATTCGTTGCCGGGTGGTAAGCAATGCCAGAATAATCAGGGTAAAAAACTGAATTTTCATGATTTTTTCAAATTGGGATAGTACGTACGGGTCTTTCACACTCATAATAAAGGTGATAACCATCCAGATATTAAATAGCAGCAGAAAGACCACTGGGCTGCTTAGCGGGATCTTTTTTGGCTCTTTACTGAATAAATAACTGACTAAAAAGACTAAACCAATAATTGCTGCAACCGGCATAGTTTGGATAAAACCCCAGCCGAGGCGATGCGGTACCATATAGCTTATCCAGCACCAGACCAGTACGCCAAAAAAAGGCCGACGTAAAATAAGTGGAATACAGGCAATAATAATGAGTAAAAGAGCTATGTCACGCATCAGCACATCCGAGTTGTTGATAAAGTTGCAACCAACCCGGTAGCACCTGGTCGGGTTGGTACTGGTTGACTTTGTGGCGGGCGGCGTTGCTTAGTTGTTGGCTTAGTTGTGGCTGTTGTACCAGGCATAGCACGGCTGCGGCCATTTGCTCAGGTGCTGTTGGTGCTACCAGTAAAGCATCATGCTGGTCTTCCACCATAAACGGAATGCCGCCGACATTGGTCGAGACGACCAGCACATTCGCTGCCATCGCTTCTAAAAGCGAGTTTGGCATATTATCGGCAGTGCTGGGGTTGAGCATAATATCAGCGCTGGCATACAAGTCTGCCATTTGCCGGCGATCGAGTTTGCCGCAAAACACTACGCTATCGGTTAACTGTAACTGGCTGACCAGGCGTTGTAGCGCAGCATGTTCAGGCCCGCTGCCGGCAATACTCAGCCGGGCCTCCGGCAACTGTTTGCTGACAATGGCAAAGGCGCGAATGGCGCTAGCAATATCGTAAATCGCTTCCAGATTGCGGGTAACCACTAAATGTGGCGCAGTGGCTAAACCGGGCTTTATTTCGCCTTTAAAAATGCTGGTATCGACGATGTTGGGGATGACCTGACACTTCAGCTTATATTGCGCAAAGACGCCCTGTAAAAACGCACTGGGTGTGACAATAGCGTGAGCTTTTCTGAGCGAGGGCAGAACCCAGCGCTGTTGTTTTTTTAAAAAGTCTGCAGCCAGACCGCCACGGTAATTAACGATAACCGGCACCTTATGCCAGTGAGCAATCCAGATAGCCGGAGCAGCAAATAAATGCCAGGCCCAGCCGGAATTGGCCATTAAATGAATAACGTCAGTATGCTTGCAGGCCTTATGTAACTGCCAGAAGTAGGGCACTAAGCGAAACAAGGCCCGCAGTACCGGAATGTTGGCAATCCAACCTGGCCGGTAGGGCGGATTCACTGCCACCAGCTTGACCTCAAGCTGGCTGGTTTCAGTCAGCAAGCGTAATAATTGTGCGGTTTGCATGGCCATACCGCCTGCCGGCGGCGGCACGGGGCCCACCAGAGTTACCACCAGCGGCGAGCTCACGCGCCCGGTCTGTTTAGTTACGTTCACGTAACACCTGCTGATAAACCGGCAGAATGGCCGCTACGGTATGCTGCCAGGTTCGTTCTTGGGCGACAAAGTTGCGGCCGTTTTGTTTTATTCTTGGCCAGTCTTCACGGTTATTCAGCAACTCGTCCAACACGATAGCTAACTGCGCCGGGTTATCCGGCTCAAACAGGATGCCGGTGTCGTTGTGACGGATCAGCTCCCGGTGACCACCGATATCAGAGGCAACTACCAGGCCTTGCTGGGCCATGGCTTCCAGCGGCTTTAGCGGCGTAACCATCTCGGTTAAACGAATGGCCTGGCGCGGATAAATAAACATATCGGCCAGGCTGTAATAGCGGCTGATGGTGTGGTGGTCGACCCGGCCAGTAAATATAATGTAGTCACTGATATTCAGATCTTTTGCCTGCGCTCTGAGCGCCGCTTCTTGTAAGCCGCCGCCGACTAGTAATAGTCTGAGATCCGGGTGCTGCGGCTGCAAACGAGCAAAGGCATCAAGCAGAATGTGCAGCCCCTCATAACGGTAAAATGAGCCCAGAAAGCCCAATACCGTTTTACCCTGTAAATTCAGGCTATGTTCCAGTTCCTGATCTTTGCTGACCACCGGGTTAAACGCGCTGATATCAACCGCGTTAGCGACGACGGCAATCCGATCTTTGGCAACGCCCCATTGTGCAATCTGATCAGCTAAACCCTGGCAAATGGTCACAACGTAATCGGCACTTCTGAGCGCCTTCTTCTCCAGATACTGGCCAAGCCGGTAGCGCAAGTCGCCTTCTTTACAACTGCCATGGCTGACCGCGGCATCTTCCCAGGAGGCGCGCATTTCATATACCAGCGGAATATTAAAGCGTTTGGCCACTTTGGCCGCCGCCAGTGCATTGAGGGAAGGCGAATGGGCATGGATGATATCCGGTTTTTGTTGCTTTACCATCCTGGTGAGCTGGCGTTCCAGCTGACTGATAACATCAAGCTGGCTTAGTACCGGCAGTTTTGCCAGTAAACCCGGTTTAGTGCGGTGAAATGTTAAACCCGCTATCTGCTCTTCAGCGGGCCCGGCTAAATAATGTTTGCTGCTGGTAAGCTGCCGGGTACTGATATTCAGTCGCTGCTGTTGTTGTAAAATGGCCAGACTGCGAAATGCATAGCCACTGTGCAGCGGTACAGAGTGGTCAAATACATGTAAAACCTGTAATTGTGCTTGCTGCGCCACGTCTTGTTGTTTCTGTTGGGGTTGCGCTATACTTTCCTGCACCATGTTTTCCTGCTCCATATTACTTCCTTGAGCGTCGTCGGGTGAACAGCGTAATCAGCATGGCCAGTAACAACAGCGCCAGCAATACCTCATAGAAGAACAATACCCAGAGCATATACTTCAGCCTCTGCATATTGTTGATCATATGCAGATTTTCTGGCTCTGCTATCGCCATAAGTTGCGGGAACTGACCGCTGATAATGGCCACCATTTGCTCCAGGTGAGGGGAGACACTGGCAGCCAGTTTAATCAGGGGGTGCTCGTCATAACTGATATTGTTATTGGCCCACCACAAATAAAACTGATGACGGCCATTGTGATAATAATCGAGCGCCATGGCGTCATCTTTAAAACCAAAGGTCTGATCGGATAATCTGACCAGCGTGATTTGACTACGATCGGCAATTAGCTGCTGTTTAAACTCCAGTACCGACATCGGTTGCTGTTGCTGGTTTACCGGATAAAAGCCGTTAAACACGTCGAGCATAATCCAGCGCTGCGCTTGTTGGTCCCATATTTCATTGATAGCGTGGCCGTGGCCGCCAAAACCATCAAATGCCAGTGCCCATTCCCGTACCGGAATATCCAGCGCGTGGCCAAATACATTAATAACTTCAGTGTAGTCGGCACAGTAGCCGCGTTGTTGCTGAATTTCTGCCAGGGTCGTGCTGACATCGGCCTGAATGGCGCCGCCACGACGGCGCTGATCCAGGTTTAACACTGCAGCTTGCTGCAACATTAAGGCCAGCGGCTCGGCAGCACTTTGCTGGTTGCCAGTCTGTTGCGGATTGATCACCACCTTGGCAATCGCATCAGGCAGCGGCGCATTTTCCTGTTTAAACGACGCCGGAAACTGATCGCCGGGCCACTGGCTTTGCTCAATGCTGATCACATTAAATACCATAGCATTACGCAGCCGCACCAGCTCGGTACCTGAATTGAAGTTTGCCACCAGCAGTGCCACCGGCAAGACCATCATCGTCACAATTACCAGGCAGCTGCGCCAGCTGATTAACCTGTTCACCAGCATAACCCGATATAGCGGCCACGAACGTCGGCAATTTGTTTCAGGTGTACCAGATCAACCAGAATATGCTCAGGTGTCAACCCTGCCAATACCTGTTCAACGATATGTTTGTCGTTTAATCCCAGCACTATTACCTTATTATTTGCCAGCAGCTGTTCAATATCACTGGTCATCAGCTGGCCAATATGGGGAATAGATTCTTCAATAAAGCGTTTATTGGCGCCAAGCAGCCGGGACAGGTTAACTTCCGGGTCAAAAATACTTAAATGCATACCTTTACCGATAAGGTGTTCGGCCAGGTCAACCAGCGGGCTTTCCCGCAAATCATCGGTGCCTGATTTAAAGCTCAGACCGATCATGCCGATATCCCGTGAGCCCAGCGCCAGAATTTTTTTATAGGCCTGTTGCAGATGTACCTGATTAGATGACAGCACCTGAGATAACATCGGAATTTCAATATCTGCCTGTTTGGCAACATATTGCATGGCCCGTAAATCTTTTGGCAGGCAGGAACCACCAAACGCAAAGCCGGGTTTTAAATAGGCCGGTGAAATATTCAATTGTTTATCGGCACAGACTAAATCCATGACTTTAAACGGGTCGACGGTCAGGCCTTCACACAATCTGGCCACTTCATTGGCAAAGGTTATTTTCAGGGCGTGAAAGATGTTACAAAAATATTTAACGGTTTCTGCAGTTTTTACATCGGTACGGTGATACTGACCGGGCAAATGACCAAACAATCGCTGCATCTGCTGGTGGGCTGCTTCGTTATTAGCGCCAACGATAGTGAAAGGCGGGTTATCGTAATCTTTAATGGAGCTGCCTTCACGCAGAAATTCGGGCTGGAAACAGATATCAAAATCTACGCCATCTTGTTTGCCGGAATGTTGTTCTAACAAGTTTTTTAAACTGCCTTCTACCGTACCTGGCAGCAGGGTAGAACGAAATACGATAGTGTGGCGACTGCTTTTAGTGGCTAACGCTTTACCAAGCTGCTCGGCTAAACGCAGTACTGCTGACTGATCCTGACTGCCGTTAGTCTGAGACGGTGTACCGACACAGATAAACGACACGTCACTGTCATCAATGGCCTGTTGGACGTCTTGAGTTACGCTGACCCGGCCACTGGCAGCCATCGCCGCCATCAGCTCTGGCATACCTTCTTCGATTACCGGCGACTGACCACTTTTAATCAGTTCCAGTTTTACCGGGTCAATATCTACCCCGATAACTTTATTACCATCACGAGCCAGACACGCCAGCGACACGGCACCGACATAACCTAAACCAAAAATACTGATATTCATATTTGCACTTCCCTTTGTGTCAGCTGTTTTTCCTGATGTAAGTTTATACATTGTTGCACTATGCTGTCTAACTGTTGCATGGACAAGTGCCATTGATGATGAGTCAGCATCCGCTGCCGGCCTGCCTCTGCCAGTTGCTGCCGGTATGACGGATTACGCATCAGTTTTACCAGAGCATTGGCATACTCAGAGGGCGTGTCGGCAATTAAAAAATGCTGATTAACAATTGCATCTATACCACCAGCGGCCTGGCTGCTACTGACAACCGGCACGGCCATGGCCATGGCCTCCAGAATTTTATTCTGGGTGCCGCGGGCGATATTAAGCGGTGCCACCATAGCTGCAGTGTTGATTATATAGGGCCTGACATCCGGCACTGAGCCGGTAACCACAACACCAGGTAAATTGGCTAATGCCCGAATTGCGGCACTGGGTTCTGCGCCGACGATATACAGCTTAACATCAGGTATTTGCTCCCGGATTAATGGCAGGGTTTGCCGGCAGAACTGCAGCATAGCTTCCTGATTGGGGTAGTAATCCATCCGGCCGATAAAAGAAATACTGTGATGCTCGTAAGATGCGGTACCAGGGTTAAAGTAGTCGGTGTCTACGCCGTTAGGGAACCAGGCCGTTGGCACCTGGGTATTGTAGCTTTGCAGGGTGGCCAGTTCGGCTTTAGTGGTGCAGCTGCATAAGTCAAAGCGCCGGGCCAGGCGTTTTTCCGCCCGCAACATTTTCTGACCTTCCAGGTAATAGCCCAGACTAAGCGGAAATGGTTTGAAAGCCCGGTAAGCTAACCATTTTTGCGAGTCCATATCGCCAAAATCGAGTAACTTAGGGGTATCCGTTACCCCGGCGACATATTGCGCAACAGATGAGCAGTGAACAAAAATCAGGTCAAACTTATGTTCTGCCAGTAAGCCTTTTATATGGTTATTTAAATCATGGCTGAAGAAATAACCCATTGATGACGGGGTCAGCAACGGTAGCCGCAGGATCATCCTGGCAAACTGGACTGGCTCCTTTACCACGGCCGCATAATAATGATGACAATACTGTTTAATGCCTTCACCGTCTGCCGCTTCCTCCGGACTGCGGGCCAGTGATGCGACATACACCTGATGACCCTGCTCAGTAAAGTGGCGGATCATATTAAAAGGGCGAATTTTGCCGCCGCGCTTCGGCGGAAAAGGGAAACGGTGACAAACATATAGTATTTTCATAACGACGTCCTGATTGTCTCTGATATTTGCCCGGCGCTTTGCTTGTCTAAATATAAGCGGCACCAGATCTCCAGATTCATCAGCGCCAGCAAGTGATCGGTGTGATCTTCCTGTTGGCTGAAATGCTGATTAAGTGTTTGTTCAATAATGGGCCAGTTGAGTAAACCGCGGCTTTCTATGGTTTCGCGGTTAACAAATAACCGCAACATTGCTGCCAATTCCTGCTTTAACCAGGCCCCGAGTGGGGCGCCGAAACCGCGTTTGGGCCGATCAAGGATACTGGCAGGCAAAATGTCGCTTAGCGACTCTTTTAACAGGTGCTTTAGCCGGCCGTTTTTCATGGTCAGGCTTTGTGGAATTTTTACCGCCAGTTCAACCATTTGATGATCAAGAAAGGGTACCCGGCATTCCAGCGAAGTTGCCATGGTCATTTTATCGGTTAATAACAATAAATCGTCTGGTAACTGGCTTTGTCTATCGGTATCAAACATGCGCCATAGCCCCTGTTTGGCATGACTGAACTGATAATGCTGTTTTACAATACTGACTGGTTTGTCACAGTTTAACAGTTGCTCCGTTTGCTGTTGACTGAATACCTGCATGTAACGCTGATAACGTTCGGCATCATCCAGCTCCGCTGACTGGATAAAAGCTTTGGTCAGGCGTAGGGTGTTGAGCAGTTTTGAGTGGCGGTCACTGGGGAGTTTTCCTGCCACAGGCACCAGCAGTTTTTGTCGTATCCACGCCGGCAGTCGACGGTATTTCTGTAAATAGTGTTCACCGAGGTAGCGACGATAACCGCCGAACAGTTCATCGCCACCGACACCCGATAAAATAACAGTAACGTCTTTGTGGGCAAACTCAGATACCAGATAGGTCGTAATAAAGGCGCTGTCAGCAATAGGCTCGTCCATGTGCCAGAGTAATTTTGGCAGCAGACTGACTACGTCGGGTTTTACCAGGATTTCACGGTGTTCTGTGCCAAACTGCTCAGCCACGGCGCGGGCATAGGGTAGCTCATTATAAAAACTGGCGGCATCACCGGTGTCAAAACCTATGGCGTAAGTCTGGACAGGTCCCTTACTATGTTTTGACATCAGGGCAACCACAGCACTGGAATCTACACCACCGGATAAAAAAGCACCTATTGGCACGTCACTAACCATTTGCATGGCGACCGAGCTTTCCAGTTGGATGCGGATTTTCCTGGCCCAGCTTTGCTCGCTTAGTTGCTCGCTTTGTGCAAAGTCGGGCTGCCAATACTGGTGCTGCTGCATTCCTTTGTCGTTAATTAGCAGATAACTGGCGACCTCGAGCTTCTGAATTCCCTTGAACATGGAGTAGGGGGCAGGAACGTAGCCCAATTGCAGATATTGCTCAAGGGCTTGCGGGCAAACTTCCGCTTCAATACCGGGTAACGCCAGGATAGCTTTGCTTTCGGTTGAAAAGGCCAGATAGCCATCGTGCTGGCACAGATATAAGGGTTTGATACCAAGTCGATCCCGTGCCACCAGCAATTGCTGTAGGTTATTGTCCCACAGCGCAAAGGCAAACATGCCGTTTAAATGCTGCAGACACTCCACACCGTATTGCTGATACAGCGCCAGAATGACCTCAACATCGGACTGGGTTTTAAAGGGGTAACTGTCGGCCAGTTGCGTCCGCAGTTCACGATAGTTATATATTTCACCGTTACATACCAGTACCAGGCTGCCGTCAGCATTGCTGATAGGTTGCTGGCCGCCGCTTAAATCGATAACCGACAACCGGCGCATACCCAGCGCAATATTGTTGTTCAGATAACTGCCACTGTCATCCGGGCCGCGATGGGCGGTAATATCACCCATCAGGTCAAGCCATTGTGCCGGAAACTGCTGCGGTCGTTTTAAGGCAACAACGCCATGAATACCACACATAGTTACTGCCCCAACTGCTGGCGATAAAACTGGGAAAACATTAGCAGCGTCCATAGTGCTGAGCTGTGATCACGTTTACCCGAAACATGCTGTTGATATAACTGCTGAATATAATTCTGATTAAACAAACCGGAATCGGCCAGCGCTTCTGAATTTAAGGCCTGTTGCAGAGTTTGCTTCAGCGGGCCGCGAAACCAACTGGCCAGCGGCACAGCAAAGCCCATTTTTTTGCGGTACAGAATATCATGCGGTAAGTGGGGCTCCAGTGCTTGTTTAAAGGCGGCTTTTCCTTCATTACCACTGATATTCATATTGCTTGGCAGCCGGCTGGCCCATTCCACATATTTGTGGTCCAGTAGCGGCACCCGCACCTCCAGGGAGTGGGCCATACTTGCCCGGTCCACTTTAGTCAGGATATCGCCTACCAGATAGGTTTTCATATCCAGGTATTGCACCAGCTTTAGTGGATCATCGGTATTAGCGTTGGCCGCGTGGCGTTTAAATACCTCTACTGACTGATAGCCGGCTAGTTTCTGTTTTAGTTGTGGAGAAAATAGCGCAGCTCTGGCATCAGAGCGCATAATCGACATAGTATTGCAGTAGCCGGAAACGGCATTCATTGCCAGCGACTGAAAGGTGGTTTTTGCTCTGACAAAGCGCGGTGCCCAGTCCAGTTTCGGATAAACCTTGCCCAGCATACCAAATAACGGCTGACGGATGGCCTGGGGCATAATACTGCGCATTTTTTCTTCATGTAACTGGTAACGGTAGCGACGGTAACCACCAAACAGCTCATCACCACCATCGCCGGACAGCGCAACTGTTACATGTTTACGGGCTAACTGACAAACCCGGTAGGTTGGCATTGCAGAGCTGTCGGCATAAGGTTCGTCATAAAGCGCAGCCAGTTTGTCAATAAGCGAGAAGTCATCACGGTCGACCATACCACTGCGATGGTTGGTTTGATACTGCCTGGCAACCTGACTGGCATAGTCACTTTCATCAAATTGCTGATCGTCAAAGCCAATGGAGCAGGTGTTGACGGCTTTATCCTGCTGTAACTGGGCCATCAGGGCGACAATAGCGCTGGAATCGACCCCACCGGATAAAAAAGCGCCCAGCGGTACTTCAGCGATTAGCCGGATATCGACCGCTTCTTTTAACCGGTCGAGCAATTCAGCTTTTACCTGTTGTTCGGTTAAAACTGCCTGACTAAAGTCAACATCCCAGTACTGAGTTTGCTTCAGCGTTGCCGGCCTGGTTTTATCGATCAACAGGTAATGTCCGGGGTTTAGCTTATAGCTATTGGCATAAATAGTGTGCGGCTCAGGAATATAACCAAAAGTAAAATAGTCCTCTATGCCTTGATAATATAGCCCTTTATCAAATTCCGGATGGGCGGTCAGCACTTTTAGTTCTGAGCCAAACAGCAATTCACCGCTGGGAAGTAAACTATAAAATAAAGGTTTAATGCCCATTCTGTCGCGTGCCAGAAAAAGCTGCTGTTTAGTGCGATCCCATATTGCAAAAGCAAACATGCCGCGAAAATGCTGAACACAGTCCACTCCCCATTCTTCCCAGGCATGGACAATCGTTTCGGTATCGCCGTGAGTGGCAAAAACATGGCCAAGCGCTTTTAACTCTACTGTGAGTTCAGCAAAATTATAAATTTCACCATTAAAAACAACAGCCACGTCACCGGTTTCATTAAACAGCGGTTGATGGCTACCGGCGATGTCAATAATTGATAAGCGGCGGTGCGCAAGGCCAACACCCGCTTCAAAATGATAACCATCATCGTCCGGGCCGCGATGTGATTGCAGCGTATTCATAACTTTCAGGACGCTCTGGTTAACCTGATTGGTGTTGTTTAGCTGTAAAATTCCGGCAATACCGCACATCTGTTTAACCTTCCTGTTATTTACTACCATCAAGATACAAGTGCCGATAGGCGGCTACCATAGTACCGAGACTAAATTTCTGCTCTGCTGCAGCCCTGGCATTGCTGCCGAGGCGCTGCAGCTCCGTCGGCGCTTGTTGACACTGCAACATTAACTGCTGCAACTGTGATTTGTTGTTACTGCTAAACAGCCAACCAGTTTGCTCCGGCTCTACCAATTCGGCATTACCACCAACGTTACTGGCAATAACGGGCAGGGCGCAAGCCATTGCTTCGAGAATGGTGTTGGAGATGCCTTCTGCCAGTGAGGGCAACACAAATACTGACAAATCCGGCAAAATGGCGGCAATATCGTTTCTGTCTCCCGGTAGCCAGCATTGGCTATGCAGGCCTGCAGTTGCCAGTTGCTGTTGCAATTGCGTTCTTGTCGGGCCATCGCCGATTATGACCAGCGCGGTTGTTTGTTGAAAGGTTTTGTGCTGCTGGCACAGCTCAATGTAGGCAGCCACCAGCAATTGTTGATTTTTAACATCGGCAATCCGGCCAACGGTACCGAAAATAATTCTGTCACCTGTCACCAGAGGCTCAGGTAAAACGCTTAGTTCAGGGCTTTCGGGGGTGAAGCGCTGCGTGTCTACACCATTGCAGATTTTGCTGAGCCGGTTTGACGAGACACCTACCACGTTTTGCAGGTAGTGGCGGCCTTCTTCTGACAGGCAGATATAGCGATGGATGATTTTTTTAAACAAGCGCTTTAGCAGTACATATTTTTTATTCTGACCCGCCAGATCAGTTAAATCCCAGCCATGCTCACCATGGAGCCGCAACGGTATTCTGGCCAGCATAGCCGCGGCCTGATACTCCATAGCAGCCAGATTACGGCTATGACAGATATCCGGTTTAAGCTGACGTAACAACCGCCAACATCGCCAGAATGAGGATAAGTCGTGGCCCGGACGTTTATGCAAACAGTAAATGTGCACATTGTCCCGCTGTATCCGGGAGAAAAACGCCTGATCATAGTCTGTCAGGCAAATGATGCTGTGCCGGAATTCGCCTGGCTCAAGTTGATTAATTAAATTAACCACACCATTTTCCAGCCCCCCGGTTCTGAAACTCCACAGCAAATGACAAATATGAACTGTCATGGCTGTTGAGCCTGCTGTGCCAGACTCAGTTCTGCTGGTTCTGACGAATTTGCCGTGGCAATTAAACTAAACCGTTCAGTCAGTTCCTGCTCTAAGATGCGGCTGGCATGTTCCGGGTCGTCATCATAGTAAACACTTAGTGCGTAAAAGCTACCATGCTGACTGAAGTGGAACACCTTGCCCAGTGCCTGCATTGCGGTAATCAGGTATGGGTCGGCTGAGAAATAATTACCGCTACCGTACCAATACCAGAGCATTCTTCTCTGGCCGTTTGAGGCTCGCAGGTCCACTTCCTGCAACACCAGACTTTGCTGACCGATTTGTAAATTCCGGCGTTGGCTGGTAGCGGGTGTCCATTTTGCCGTCTGATAAGGCTGGTTATGCCAACTGACTAACTTTTTATCATCTATATGCTGATAAAAAGCCGCATAAAACCAGATATCGTGGCTTTCGCGCTGCCAGATACCAGCCAACTTTGCTGAGCTATCGGTAAATTGAGGTAATGCAATGGTGTTGCCGGCCGGAGCCAGACTTTGTTCAAGTTGTTTGGTACTGAACAAGGGCTGCTGTGCAAGGGGGGGTAATAGCAGCGTGACGAGCATCGGTAACAACATAACACTGACCCCGCTCAACAGTATGGTACCTGAAACAGGTTTAAGCTGTGCAGAGCGGCTTTGGGATTGTGGTGGTTTTTTATCTGCAAAAAAACCACCAACATAAAACATTATAAAAATGATGATACCAAAAAACAGCCAGCCGTAAATCAAGTGATCAACGCCGACAGCATGTTTCATATCGGTCAGGGAGGCGATTAACACTATACCGTAGGCACGCAGGCCATTAGCCACAATAGGAACAATTATCGCAGCCAGACAAAAGACCAGTTGTTTAACTCTGCTGGTGTAGGTCAGGTAAGCGTATAGGGTGCCTAAGGCGACAGAGGCAATTAAATAGCGAATACCAGAGCAGGCTTCAGCGACCAGAAATAACCCGGTGGGGGTTGTCAGGTACAATCCATCCCGGTACACCGGAATTTGACTTAGTTGCAGTGCCGCCACGGTAATGTCTGCTGTTATGTCTTGCAGCCAGGGCACCAGGTTTTCACCCATTGGTACTGCAAACAACAGGTAACACAGCGGAAACCGCAGTAGCTTTAACAGCGGCCAGCCACAGCACAGCCAAACCAGAACCGGCAGCATCAGTACTACTGCAAGCTGACTGACGACATTAACGGCCACGGCGTTAGCAAAATACCAGACCGTAACCAGAATAAACAAAAACAGTATAGGCGGGGCAGATGGACTCAGTCGGGTAGCGGCGATTTGCTGGCGTTTTCGCCAGATTAGATACAGGCTGATTGGGAAAATTAATATGCCGTGGGCATAGGTATCGGACCGCAACCAGATAGTAACCATGGACCATAAGGTTTCCGCAAAACTAAGCAGCCAGACAACTAAAAACACTGTCAGGGTAATAGCATAGCTGCGTGCCGGACTTGATAAATGAGACATGCTGACTTTGTTCTTCATTGGCTACCCCAGATACCGGGAAATTTTAGGTCCCAGCCATTGACTAATGCTGAGGGGCAGCTTTTGCCATAACTTAATAAACAGCTGATATTTAGGGTTGTTCGGGCTAAGGTTTGGCAAAGCACTGGCATTGATTAACTGGTACTGGTAATGCAGCTCTTGCGGGATCATCCCCCAGTGCTTTTTGTAACTGTAGGCACCCGAGTCAACTTTGCTCCTGCCAAAATCGTAACTGTTGCAATCTCGGTCAGCTCTGGCGTGGCACATTAGCTGATAGTACATAAAGTCATTACTTTTCAGCTCGCGGGCTTCACTGATACCTCCGCCATAGTAGGGTAAAACCTGCTGGTTATAATAAAAGCTGAGAACACTGGAGACAGCTTTGCCGTCCTTGCGTACGGTCAGGATTTCAGCATCATCGCCAAATACTTTTAACAGGGATTGAAAATAGGTTTTACTGAAAACCGGTGTACCCAGGTTTCTGACACTTTCTGAATAAGTTTGATAGAAATTATCTAAGCTGTTATCCAGGGTGAAACTGAGCTGTTGATTCAACGATTGCCGGATGACGGCCCGTTGTTTCTTTTTAATTCCGGCTAGAATTTCGGCGTCACTGTCGGCTAACGGGCACTGGAAAGTTGCATGTTGAATGCGGGTAGTTAACTGGTTGTTCTGAGGATAACGATAGCGTAACTCAAGATGGTCGACCCCAAGCTCGCTGGCCAGAGAAATTGCGCTTTGCTCCAGCAAGCGTTTAACTTCATCCGGACCAATAGCGCCACCATAAACACAAAAAGGGGTGGATACTAAAGCATCACCAAATAGACGGCTTTTAACTCTTGCCAGCGGTAACACACCAACAATTTGTTGCTCACAGGTAGCGTATAAATAAAAACCCTGATGGCCAAGATCTGCCAGTACCTGCTGCCAGCCAGCAAGATGAAAAAAACTACCCTCAGAGCTGTCTTTTACAAATTTGTCCCAATCTGCATTGCGCTTGTCATCCAGCGCTAAGCCTGATACCTGATACATGCTAATCCTTAGCTTTTAAAATAAGGTTGGTATACTTCGTTTACTGACCGCCAATTAAAATCTTGCAGTAAACAACCTATTTTCGCTTCCATTCTGCTTAAATTAACATAATGCCGAAATCGCGATTTTAAAGGCGCATCTTGTATCCGCGGTTGCTCGGGATCAATTTCCCAAGGGTGGCAGTAAAACATGTAGGGAATATCTTTTTGCTTTACATAACGCGAAATAAGCCGGCGGGTTAACCAGTAGGGCAGTAAGCGGAAATAACCACCACCAGCGATGGGCAATTGCCGCCCCAGCATCGATAGTACTGGCATTGGGCATTCCCAAATCCCTTCGTCGCGTAAATAAGGTTGTTGTGGCCAATCGGGCGTACCGTACAAGTCGTGGATGACCGGGTAAGTACTGGAACTGTATTGATAGCCGGCTTGTGTTAAGGCTGCAAAAGCCCATTCATTTTGTTTACCGATCGAAAAACTGGGGGCCCGGTAGCCGGTCACCGCGTTACCTGTTATATCTTCAAGCAGGTTTTTTGCGCGGCTGACATCCTGCAGAAATTCATCCGGGCTCTGACTGGTGGCTTTACTATGATTAAAACCATGGCTGGCCACTTCATGACCGCGTTGATGAATTTCCCGGACCAGTCCCGGAAAGCGCTCAGCGACCCAACCCAGCATGAAAAAAGTGGCTTTTGCCTGATGGGTATCAAAAAGATTAAGCAACTGATTGGTATTGTATTCTACCCGGGCTGGCATGCTATCCCAGTCAGCTGGTGCAATATTGCGCTCAAAAGCGGCAACATGAAAATAATCTTCAACATCCACTGTCAGGGCACTGAACACGGAACTACGTTTGTTCATTATTTCTAACGCCCTTTACCAAATAACACAATTTCAACTGTACGGATCAGAATCATCAGATCAAGCAACAAACTGCGGTGCTTAATGTAGTACAAGTCAAATTTTAACTTTTCCTGAGCATCTTCAGCCGTTGCACCGTAAGGATATTTCAACTGAGCCCAACCGGTAAGGCCCGGTTTAACATTGTGGCGCTGGCTGTAGTAAGGAATGTCTTTTACCAGTTCATTGACGAATTCCGGCCGTTCTGGTCTTGGGCCAACAAAGCCCATTTCACCTTTTAAAACATTCATTAACTGTGGCAGCTCGTCTATCCGGTATTTTCGAATGTACTTACCAACCCGGGTCACCCTGTCGTCATCGGCACTGGCCCAGCGAGCACCATTTTTCTCAGCATCAGGTTTCATACTCCGGAACTTCAGAATGTAAAAAGGTTTGCCATCGAATCCTACCCGGACCTGCCGGTAGAACACCGACGCACCGGTTTTACGACCATCTTCCAGATAAATAAGTAAGGCAGTAAGCAGCATGATGGGCCAGGTAACAGCAAGTAACATGACGGCCAGTATCAAATTAAGTTTGTAATCAAGATTGGTTTTAAAACGCTGATTTAAATCCAGACCATTACCGTAAATAATCCAGCTGGGGTAGATGAGATTAACTGCAATCTGGCCGGTTTCCCGCTCGATAAAATCCAGTATTTCAATGACTTCAATGCCACGGCTTTTACATTTAAACAGATGTTCAACCGGTAACATATTGCGACGCTCGTCACAGGCGATAACGAGTTGGTCAATGCCGTTATCAATGACGTACTGAAACAGGTTTTCTTTGTAGTCGAAGGTGATCAGTTTTTCCGCCGGTATACTTGCCGACCTGTCGCCATCAATATGTGCAAAACCCACAATCTCGAAAAAACGCTTATCGACGTTCCGACGCATTCTGCGCTCAATTATGGATGCACGCTCACCGGCGCCAAGAACCAGAACGCGGCGGCGACTAATCCGGGTAATGTCGTTGTAATGAAACAGTGCCCTGAACCCGGTGAGGCTGAAAAGTGCAATGACTGATGCCACAGCAAGGTATAGGGCGCTGATGTGTAAAAATGGGAACAGGTTAAAAATTATACCTTCCAGCATTACCGCACTAAAAAGCAACGTGATGAGAACGCGTTTGATTATACCGCTGTGGCTTTCTCTCAATTTCTGATCGTATAAACCGACAGATAAAGCACACAACATAACTGTTGCAGCAAATAAGGCGGCATTAATAAGTCTGTAATCGAGAGGAATATGCGGATTAAGGTTATTGTACAAATAACTGGCAACTAAACTTGACAAACATAGCAGAGAAACTTCGCTAATCAGGAACAGCTTGTCTGCGATGGTACTCTTTCCGTGTCGGCGATACGTGCCCATAACGACTTCCTTGTGCGTTTGTTGCTTGTGCAGAGCTTCCAACTGCTGCACTGTGAGGACTAATCTAGCTTAAAAATCGTGCTTTTTCTAGAATAAAATATAAATTTAATTTTCAAAAAATGCAGCACAAGGGTAAAGTTTTGCGTTATATTAAGCCCGCAGCAAACAAAAGGACGCGTTTTATGATTGCAAACCGACTCTTAGCGGCACTGGTAGTGGTGCTGGTTTCACTAAGTACTATCACGGCTTGTTCCAGTAGCCGGCAACTTCCCCGGGCTACGGTACAGGAATCCCTGACCACCTCTGTATCAAATTATCAGTATCTGGTCGGCCCCAACGACAGTCTGAGTATTTTTGTCTGGCGCAACCCGGAGTTATCAGGCAGCTTTATTGTCAGACCTGATGGCAAAATCTCCACCTCATTGGTAGAAGATGTGCCTGTAAGTGGTAAAACACCCACCCAGGTAGCCCGTGATATGGAACAAATACTGGGTAAGTATATTCGTGACCCGGTTGTTACCGTTTCTGTATCAAACTTTGTTGGTCCTTACAGCGAGCAGGTAAGGGTTATCGGTGAGGCGACCAATCCACAGGCTGTAAGTTACCGGGAATATATGACGGTACTTGACCTGATGATTGCAGTTGGCGGCCTGACTGAGTTTGCCGACGGCAACGGTGCTAAGCTGGTGAGGACCAGCAGTGGCGGCCAGGTTACTTATGACCTGAGACTTGACGATTTGATCCGCGACGGCAACATCAGCGCTAACGTTGATATTTTACCGGGCGATATTGTGATTATCCCTGAAGCATGGTTCTAGAAATTAGTCTGCTGGCAGTAATGGATATGTTGTTCACGGAGGATAGATGAAAGAGTTGCAACAGGCGATAGAGTTACTTCATACCTATATACAGGGTATCTGGTTACGCCGGCGATATATTGTTATTACTGCCTGGTTAGTATGCCCGGTAGGCTGGTTTTATGTGTATAGTTTGCCACCGACGTATGAAGCCAATGCCAGACTTTTTGTCGAAACCCGGACTTTTCTTGAGCCCTTACTGCGTGGTCTGGCATTAAGAGGCAATACTGACCAGGAAATACAGTTGATGGCAAGGACGTTGCTAAGTCGGCCTAATCTGGAAAAGATTGCCAGAGCAACGGATTTGGATATTCAGGCAAAAGACGAGAAGCAATTTGAATCCTTGATTGATTCTCTGCAAAAAAATATTAAAATTTCTGGTTCTGGCCGGGAAAATATTTACGTCATTTCCTACAGTAATCCAGTACCGCAACGGGCATTGAGTGTGGTGCAGGAAACCCTGAATACCTTTGTTGAAAACCGTTTGGGTTCAAGCCGGGCTGACTCTCAGGCCGCAGAGAGCTTTCTGAATAGTGAAATTGCAGAATACGAAAACCGTTTAGTTGAGGCTGAATTACGTCTGTCGGATTTTAAAAAGAACCGGATGGCGATGTTGCAGGGTAACGAAAGCGATTATTACAGCCAGCTTACTCAAGAAAAGCGCCGGTTAGAGGCGGCGAGGTTGGAGCTAAGGGAACAGGAAACACGTTTAGCCTCCGCCCGAAGCCAGTTAACAGGCGAGGAGCCGGTTTTCGGGGTTATGCCATTTGCCGGTGGGGGAGGCGGTGTTGCGACGCAATTTGATGATCGGATCAGAACGTTATCTGCTCAGTTAGACGGCTTGCTGATCCGATACACGGAGAATCATCCGGATGTTCAGGAAACAAAACGGTTGCTTGAGCGCTTAAAAACGCAGCGCGAAGAAGAGCTGCAGTTAGTTGCTAACAGCGCGCCGGAGGGAAGAGGCACCAGCAGCTATAATCAGAATCCGGTTTATCAGGAATTACGCATCAATGTTGCGCGGCTGGAAACGGAAGTGGCATCGACCCGGGTGCGGGTGCAAGCCTATGCCGATCAGGTTGATGAGCTGGAAAGTAAGCTAAACCTTATTCCGGAAATCGAAGCAGAGTTTACCGGTCTGAACCGGGACTATCAAATCACAAAATCAAAATATGAAGCGTTGTTGGGTAAGCGGGAGCAGGCCGAATTATCACGCCGCGCTGAAGCAACAGAGCAAGACGTACAATTTAACATTATTGAACCCCCCCGGGTACCGTTGACACCATCGGGCCCGCCGCGGGGCTTATACTATACCGCTGTGTTGTTGTTAGGTGTAGCAGCGGGTATTGCCATGGCATTTTTACGCAGTCTTATTTCTCCTGTGTTATCCCGTGCATCACAATTACAGAGCATTACCGATCTACCGGTATTTGGTGTGGTATCTCATACCGAGAAAAACGCTATTCTAAAGCAGGTAAGGCTTCACTTTGTGTATTTTACTGCGTTAAGTGGTGCTCTGGTATTGTGTTACTTAGCGTTGCTGAGTAATGAGATGCTGTTTGGCCGGTCAGCAGAGTTGTTGTTAAGGGTGATCCGATGAGTACTATTGAAAAAGCAGTAACCAAGTTAAATCGAGATAACAACGCCCGGACAGAAGAACGCGGGCAACAGCCTTCGCCGCACCATCAGACAGGGAAGGACCTTAATTCTCAGCAGGGTTTGGGGGGGCATGCGGAACAACGTGACACATCCGTACACACTGTACAGCTTGATTTAGCGATGCTGGAGAAAAACAATTTTGTATCGTTATCTAAAGAACGCAGGCTGATCAACGAAGAGTACAGAGTAATCAAACGTAAACTTATTAATAATGCATTTGGCGCGCTCAGTAAAACACTGCAGCACCCCAATCTGATATTGGTAAGTAGCTCCAGACCCGGCGAGGGTAAAACATTTTCGTCAATTAATTTAGCATTGAGTATTGCGCTGGAGCAGGATAAAACGGTGCTATTGGTTGACGCTGATGTGTTAAGACCTAATGTTAGTAAAACGCTTAATATCAGTCATGATTTAGGGCTGACTGATTATTTACAGTCAACCGACGTAACCGTGCCCGACATTCTACTAAGCACGAATATTGAACGGCTGAAGATAATTACTGCTGGCTCGCCCCATCATTTGTCAACTGAGCTGCTTGCCAGTGAGCGAATGTCACAGCTGGTTAATGAGTTTGCGACCCGTTATTCAGACCGCATTGTGATTTTCGATGCGCCGCCGTTACTTGGGGTTAACGAAACGGCAGTCATGGCGGCAATGTGTGGTCAGGCTGTTGTCGTGGTCGAAGAAAACCGTACCCGTCTGGCTGAAATTGAGCAGTCTGTGTCACTGCTGCCAAAAGAAATGGCAGTGGGTTTTCTGATTAATAAAGCACACCGGAACCAGGGAAAAGGTTATGGTTATGGCTATTACTATGGCGCAAGTTAAACGGCGCTTCGTTGTAACTGCTTCAGGCTTACTGGTAACTGCGCTAGCTGTGCGGCCAGCACTGGCTGTGGAAACAGAAATTAGGCCTCAGATCCGGACCAGTAGCTATGCGTATCAGATTGACGAGTTTGATACTGATGGTACAGACGAGGGCCTGGCGTTAGCGGTATCGCCGTCAATTGACTTTTTGTTAACCTCTAAAGTATTGCAAACCCGATTTAGCTGGCAACACGAATCTCTGTTTTACGAAGATAGCCAGCGCAGCAATCGTAGTTACAATGAGTTTGATTTCAGCAATGTGTTGTCGTTATACAATGAGCGGCTGACGTGGGGCGTTAACGCCCGCAACAGCTATCAGGTTCGCAACTCTCAAAGCGGGATTTTTAACGATAAGATCACTTCCGGCGGCGAGCTTAGCGAAGCGACCTCGTATGGCAGTTTTTTAAACCTGGCTACTGCAGCTTACAGCGATCTGAATGCTGCGCTCAGGCTTGAATATAATCACAGTGAATATGACCGGCCTGAGATTGATGATGGGCTACCGGCATTTGATAATGACAGCTATCGCGCCGGTCTGTTGCTGGCCAGCCGTGACCGCTCAAGAACCGCATTCTATCGTTTGGAAGGTGCACTGGGTAAAACGCGGCGTCAGGAGCTTCGTGATTACGACAGCCGAGCCGCCCAGGCAACGTTTGGATTACCCTTGTCGTCGCGGTTATCATTAATAGGTCGTGGCAGCTATGAATATACCGACAACAATAACTTTTACCAGAACGAATTTTCCTCGTATGGGGCTGGTGTTGAGCTTAAGTTAGGCCGGGTATCCTGGATAAATGTGTCGGTTAACAGTTCGACCACAAAGCGATTTGAGGAAGAAGACGAAGACAAGACCTACTGGGCGACGTCGTTTTACCTGGCGCCCACCCGTCGCACTTCGTTGGAAGGCGCTTACGATCGCCGGTATTTTGGTCGTACTGCGAATCTGGCGGGACAATATAATATCAGAGCAGTCACAGTGCGGCTGAATGTGACGGACTCAGTGCAAACCCAGACATCATTAGATCGCGAATTAACTGATTTGGGGATTTTCGTTTGTCCTGATACCGCTGCTGAGGTTACTGACTGTTACCGCCCCCCAAATGCTAATTATACGCCGCAACCTGGTGAGTCTTATCAGCAGGTGTTTGATGTCGGCGTTGAACTTGACCAGGAATTAGTGCTTCGTCGCTCAGCCAGTTTTGCGCTTGGCTACAGCAAACGACGGTTAAGTGTCAATTTGCTACTGAATGCCACGGATCTTGAGTATGTCGAGCGCAACGATGAGCAGAGTAATCTGAGTATGAGTTTACGTACAGGCTGGCGTTTCTCAGAGCGAAGTAGTATTAATGCTGCGTTGCGGGTTTACCAGATTGACTACCAGTTTGCGGACCGGAAAGATGATAATATTCTGATGTCAGTCGGGTATGAGATGACACTTTCTGAACACTCAGAAATGTCTTTGTCGCTGCGCAGGACCGAGCGCAACTCCAGTATTGACAGATTTAACGGCAGTGAAAACAGAGTTTGGCTAACCTATATTTATAGTTTTTAAACGTTAGCCAAACCGTTTTGATAATTAGCTTTCTTTGTGCTGGGTGTCCAGCAGTTGCTTTTGCTTTTTCAGTAACTGATCAAGCTCTTTTGCCAGCTTAACTTTCTGCTCCAGCGAACTATCGAGCATAGCATTAATTTCTGTCAGCACTGTGGGTTTAATTTGTGCAGCACTTTGTTCAGCCACGGGGTGCGGGGCAACCTGATTGGCAACTTCCTGCGATAACTCTGTGATGACAGCCCGCACATCTTGCTCACCGATCGTGGTCAGCTCCTCCAGATAGCCATACAGCATTACTCTGTCCATCAGCAAATTTATCTTTCTGGGAATTCCGCGGCTATATTGCTGGATGTGGGGATAGCAGTCGTCTGCGATAAGGCCAGCTTTTGCGCCTGCCTGATTAAGTCTGAACTCAATATAAGCGCGTGTTTCGTCGGTTTGTAATGGCGTTAAATTAGAGGACGCAATAATTCGTTGGCGAAATTGTTCCATATTAGGCGCCTGAATGATTGGGTTTAATTCGTTTTGTCCCAATAAAAAGCTTTGCAACAACGGTTTACCATTGACCTGAAAATTAGACAACATTCTAAGCTCTTCAATCGATTCCAGTGGCAGATTTTGTGCCTCGTCTACCAGCAGTAGGGCGCGACGGTGTTGAGAATGCAGGCGCTTTAAAAAGCTGTATATAGCATCCAGGTAGCTGGCTTTGTTGTGCTCGGTGACAACCAGGTTAAAGCTTGAAGCAATCATTCTGATCAGGTCATCTGGTGCTAACCTGGACGTAACGATTTGCTTGGCAATAATTTCGTCCTGATTCAGTTGATTGAGTAGCTGATTAGCGATAGTGGTTTTGCCTGTGCCAACATCGCCGGTAATAACGATAAAACCTTCACCCTGAGTTAACCCATATTGCAGATAGGCCAGAGCGCGTTTATGCAGTTTACTGGCAAAAAACCAGCTGGGATTTGGGGTTAGCTGAAAAGGTCGCTCTTTAAGACCGTAGTGGGATTCGTACATAGAAATGTCCTTATTAGTTAGTGAGCGGTTGGCAGAAGTAGAAATCCTTAATCTCTGCATACAGCCCAGCAGATGCACTATGCTTGCAGTGTATACAAAATCGTGGCTAAAGACGATAACTGCACTGGTTTTTGTATCTGCTGACAACGGTATTTAACTAAAAGTAGTGGTTAGTTATTTTCGTTAGCTGATCATAATAAGTTATTGGAAAATCAGCAGGCTGACTGGCTGAATGCTGGAATTTCCGGCAGAGAGTTTAAAAATTGGCCGAACAACATTTTGGCCAGAAAAAACTGTTGACACATTTACGGTGTCACCCTAGAATGCGCCCCGTGTTCAGCGATAACGTTACGACGAAATCGCTTGATGCTAAAGTGTGGGGCTATAGCTCAGCTGGGAGAGCGCTTGCATGGCATGCAAGAGGTCAGCGGTTCGATCCCGCTTAGCTCCACCAAGATTTCCAGTGCGTCCCCTTCGTCTAGAGGCCTAGGACACCGCCCTTTCACGGCGGTAACAGGGGTTCGAATCCCCTAGGGGACGCCACTTAAATCTGCACACTTTGACTGAATACAGCGTCCCCTTCGTCTAGAGGCCTAGGACACCGCCCTTTCACGGCGGTAACAGGGGTTCGAATCCCCTAGGGGACGCCATTTTAGTCATAGACTCAACTTGTTGTTACGTTATTTACTGTTATGTCCCCTTCGTCTAGAGGCCTAGGACACCGCCCTTTCACGGCGGTAACAGGGGTTCGAATCCCCTAGGGGACGCCATCCAATTTTCAATTAACTCCTACACTATTTCTTCTATCGCCGTGAGGGCGGTGTTGGAACACCGCGCTAAACACTTTGGCACGGCGGTAACAGGGGTTCGAATCCCCTAGGGGACGCCATCCAATTTTCAATTAACTCCTACACTATTTCTTCTATCGCCGTGAGGGCGGTGGCATAATTTCTTTCTTTTATTTATTTTGAATCTCTAAGTCTTTTAGTAAATCCGCTACAAAATCACTAATCATCGGCTGGGCTGCAACATTAGGATGAATACCATCCGCCATCATTAATTCGCTGTTTATCGCAATGCTGTCCATAAAAAATGGCCACAGGGTAATGTTATGTTTCTCGGCAAGCTGTGGATAAAGTGCAGTAAATTGTCTGACGTAGCGTGGTCCATAGTTGGGTGGGATCCGTATTTGCATTAGCAGCGGCTGAGCATTATGCTGCTTGACCAGTGTAATGATTTTACTCAGGTTTGCCTGAATCAGCTCAACCGAAAAGCCCCGCAGGCCATCGTTGCCGCCAAGTTCAATCAGCACAACATCCGGCTGATGTTCTGTCAGCAGGGCAGGTAGCCGGGCCAGGCCACCTGAGGTGGTCTCCCCACTGATACTGGCATTGACCAACTGCCATTGGGTGTTTTCCTGCAGCAGCGCTGGCCAGCCCTGGTGTTGTTGCATACCGTATGCTGCACTGAGGCTATCACCCAGAATAAGTAATTTGTCGGCATAAGTGACGTTACTGATTAAACTGATTAACAACAAAAAGATGATGCGCATGAATAAAACACCTGAATTACATATTAAAGCAATAAACCTTGCTAAACGCGTCAAGGTCCCGGAGGGATCACTGACTATCCTGCATGATATCAGCCTTACAATCAATCGTGGGGAAACGGTAGCGATAGTCGGTGCCTCAGGTTCAGGGAAGTCAACCCTGCTCAGTTTACTGGCAGGACTGGACACACCCAGCGAAGGTGAAATTTATATGGCGGGTAAACCTTTGCATCAACTGTCAGAAGACGAGCGGGCTGGGGTAAGAGCGCGGGATGTTGGTTTTGTGTTTCAGTCGTTTTTATTGTTACCCAGTTTAACTGCATTGGAGAATGTTACGTTGCCTGCTGAACTATCGGGTGACAGAAAAGCCCGGGAGCGGGGTCTGGCCTTGTTAGAGCAGGTAGGATTGAGTGCCCGGGCCGACTTTTTTCCATCGCAGTTATCCGGCGGTGAGCAACAGCGGGTGGCTATAGCCAGAGCTTTTATTACTAAGCCGGCCATTTTGTTCGCAGATGAGCCGTCGGCTAATTTGGACGCGGTAACCGGCAAAATGATCGAGGATTTGTTATTTGAACTGAATGATAGTCAGGGCACAACGTTAGTGCTGGTGACCCATAACAATGAGCTGGCACAACGCTGTCAGCGCCAGCATAAGATGCGCTCGGGTAGTTTTGTCACATCTGACGCGGCGACAGAGGAAACTGCTCATGTTGGCTAGAATTGCAGGCCGCTTGTTCTGGCGCGAGTTAAAACGGGGCGAGTTATGGGTGATAGCTTTTGCTTTGTTTCTGGCCGTGGGCTCAGTTGTCAGCTTAAGCGGTATTACCCAAAGTGTGAAAAGTGCCTTGCAGCAGCGCAGTGCGCAGTTTACTGCTGCTGATAGGGTGTTGGGCTCGAGTCAACCGTTTGATGACAGTTTTTTTGAGGTGGCAAACGGGCTTGAAGTCGCTTCTGCCCGCCAAATGCAATTTGATTCAATGTTATTTGCTGGTGAGCAAATGCAACTGGCGACGATTAAAGCGGTCAGCGCCAGCTATCCGCTGCGCGGTGATTTAGTGTTACACCGTTCGGCCAGTATTACCTCCGGTCCTGCTGGCCAATTAACCCCGGGTGAAGTCTGGTTTGAAGCGAGATTACTGGACTTACTGCAAGTGAAGCCGGGCGACAGGGTTGAGCTTGGCGATGCAAAGCTGGTGGTAGCCGGTGTTATTGTCAATGAACCGGATGCACCTCTGAGTGTTTTTGGCGGATCGCCAAGAGTTATAATGCATCTGGACGATGTTGCCGCAACCAATATTGTGCAACCTGGGAGCCGGATAAGTTATCGTTACTTGTTTGCGGGTAGCAACACGGCGCTGGATAGCCTTACTGCCACCCTGAAACCTATGTTAAGCGTTCATCAGCGTTGGCGTAACCTTGACCGGGAGTCTGCGATTGGTAGCGCACTGGAGCGGGCAGAGCGCTTTTTACTGCTGGCAGGGCTGTTGGGGATAGTTCTGGCAGCTTGTGCTGCCGCAGTAGCTGCCAGTCGTTATAGTCAGCGCCATACTCAGGCCGTCGCGATTATTAAGGCGCTTGGTGCAACCACCGCTAAAGCAAGGTTGCTTTACAGCAGCCATTTACTGTTAGTGGTAGTGTTTAGTCTGGTGTTAGGATTGCTGGGTGGCCAGTTAGCCATTTTTGCTGCAGAGCTGGGTATAGGTCACTATATCAGCGATTATCGGCCCGAATTCAGCGTCAGGCCACTGCTGCTTGGCACCCTGACCTGTATTATCTGCGCGCTGCTGTTTGCAGCCAGACCATTATGGCAACTGGCCAAAACCCCGGCTATTGAGGTATTAAAGCAGCCCGCTGCTGCAATAAACCTCGATAAGTGGCAACTCATATTGGGTGCCGCGGCTATCTGGGGGTTGATGTGGTTGTTCAGTGGCGAGTTGCTGATAAGCGTCGGCTTGTTTTTACTTTGTGCACTATTTGCTGCCATTTTGCTGGGGTTTGCAGCTGTTATGGTGAAGCTGGCCCGCCCGGTAGCAGCAGGACAAAGCAGTGCCGGCAGGCTGGCGCTGGCGAATTTACGCCGCCGACTTTGGCCAAACAGTTTTCAGTTAATCACCTTTAGTCTGGCTATCTTCCTGACTCTGTTATTGTATTTTTTACGTGCCGAACTTATTGGTCAGTGGCAGCAACAAATTCCGGATGGCGCACCCAATCATTTTTTAGTCAATGTCAGCGCCGAGCAGCGTGCTAAGGTCACCGCGTTTACTGAGACAAATAATCTGCAGCCAGAGCCGTTTTATCCGGTAGTACGGGGCCGGTTAACCAGTATTAACAGTGAACAGTTGCAGCAGGAGGCGTCTAAAGAGGATCGCAGCGAGCAACGTGTGGGCGTAGGCCGCGAACTGAACCTGACCTGGCTGGCGCAAATACCCGCCAATAACAAGATTCTTGCCGGGCAATGGTTTAATGACGATACCCAGGCTGAAGTATCAGTTGAACAGGAAATAGCTGAGCGATTGCAAATAACACTTGGTGACAAGCTGGATTTTTCAATCGGTGGCCAGCAAATCAATGCAACGGTAACCAGCATTCGGCAGGTCGACTGGAACAGTTTGCAGCCCAATTTTTATATGATCCTGAGCCCTGATGTCCTGGCAACGTTTCCGGCAACCTATATTACGGCCTTTTATCTGGAGCAGGGCAGCGGTAATCTGATTAATCAATTGGCCCGGCAAATGCCTACGGTAACGGTAATAAGCGTTGATGCCATTATTAATCAGGTTAACGATATCATTGCCCAGGTGACTGTTGCCCTGAGCTTTATACTGGTTATTATCGCGCTGGCAGCGGCGTTAGTCCTGGTCGCTCAGGTGCAGGCGACATTAGAACAACGGGAGCAGGAGCTGGCCATTTTGAGGACTCTTGGCGCTAAGTACGTATTCTTGCGAAATGCGCTGTTACTTGAGTTTGCTTTTCTGGGTGCCCTGGCCGGTTTATTTGCGACTGTGCTGGCTGAGTTACTATTGATGATACTGCAGCAGCGGGTTTTTGAGATGCCCTTTCAGTTTCATTTTGCGCTGTGGTGGATGGGCCCCGTGATCGGTATTGTGTCGGTAAGCGCTCTGGGCTGGTGGCAATTGCGTCGCCTGCTACAGATACCGGGAGCGGTATTGATCCGACGGGTTATTCAAAGTTAACGGGTGAGGTTACAAGCCTGAAGCTATAAATCTGTTTCTATAAGTCTAGGTCTGCCAGCGCAGCTGGCAGCTTTGGAAACTGAAATTTGAAACCAGCATCCAGCGCTTGCTGTGGCACTACCCGTTGCCCATACAATAAAATATCTGCCATTTCACCGAACATCAGTCGTAGCATAAAAGCTGGCATCGTTAGCCTGGCGGGGCGGTTCAACCGCTCGGCCAACGCCTGACTGAATTGTTTATTGGTTACGGCTTTTGGTGCAACGGCGTTAAAGGGGCCCTGCAAAGTAGGAGACTGCAGCAAGAAGTCGATTAACTTAACGATGTCATCAATATGGATCCATGACATATATTGCTGACCGTTACCGATGGGGCCTCCCAGGCCAAAGCGGAATGCTGGCAACATTTTTGCCAGGGCGCCGCCCTGATCAGACAACACTATGCCTGTGCGTAATAAGCAAACCCGGGTCTTGTCACTGGCCGCCCGCAGGGCGAGGTTCTCCCAGCGGGCACATATGTCATGACTGAATTCGGGATAAAAGGCACTGTGTTCTTCACAAATAAACTCGGTACCCTGACGGCCATAGTAACCCACTGCAGAACCACTGATCAGGCATGCCGGTGGTGTGGTGGCTGCCTGAATGTACTCGCTCAGTTGTTCCGTAAGCTGCCAGCGACTGTCGCAGATACGTTGCTTTTGTTTGTCCGTCCATCTTTTATCTGCTATCGGTTCACCGGCTAAATTAACAACCGCATCGAGCTGGTTAAAGTCGACTTGTTGCAGGGTATTAACATAGCGTAGTGCTGAAGTTTGCTGCAGGTTGGCAACAGCTTGCCGGGTTAGCACCGTTATTTGATGTTGATCACGCCAGTATTTGAGCAAGGCAGAGCCAATAAGACCCGTTCCACCGGTGACCAAAATATGCATTGTGTGCTCCTGTTTATCCGCAAACTGCAGCTAAGTATAGCCCTTTATAGTGACTATTTTACTTGTTTACCGATAAAGTGAGTGACACAGAGTCAGCAAACCGCAATGCATGAGGCTTATCAATCTCAACTTCAGCAAAGCGGACAGCAGGATGCGCACTAGCCAACGCCAGCACATCTGCTGTTAACTTTTCCAGTAAGCTAAAACGGTTCATTTCTACCAGTTCGATAATTTGCTTGGTAATGGTGCGGTAATTAAGTGCATTATTCATGTCATCACTGTTGGCTGCATTGTTTGCGCTATATTGAATTCTGGCATTAATAATTACATCTTGTTTATTGTTAATTTCATCGTCTTTAATACCAATAAAGGTTCGTAAACGCAGGTTTTTTATCTTAATGGTTGCAGGGTTAAGTTCCATGATGGTTTTTCCTCAAAATATTTCATTGCTTTACGGTAGCAGTAGGCGGGGCGATCAGTGATAGTTTATAACTTGGTTGTTGAAAATTTTATTATTCGGGAAATATAAGTTCGAATTTGGCGCCCCCCAGCGGGCTTTCGGTAACTTGCATTCCTCCGGAGTAAGACGAAACTAATTCTGCAACTATTGACAAGCCAACGCCGTGACCATCTTTGTAGGTATCAAGCCGGGTACCACGGGCAAATAGTTTTTTTCTGTCATCTTTGGCGATGCCCGGACCATCATCTTCAATAATCAGATTAAGCGGGTTCTGGCTTACCGTCAGTTTTACCCGGTGTCTGCAGGCTTTGCATGCATTGTCGAGTAAGTTACCCAGCATTTCCATCAAATCAGTCTCATCGCCCCGGAATGTGGCATTAGCCGGGCAGTCTATCTGGATATCTAAGTCTTTATCCCGGTAAATCTTTTGCAGAGCGTTACAGAGCTTATCGATATGGGGCATAATTTCAAATTGCTTTTTCCAGATATCCTGGCCAGAACTACTGGCTCTTTTCAGCTGATGATCAATCATGGCGCTAATCCGATCAAGCTGTTCTTTCAATTCTGGTTGTTGGCTTAGCACGGAGGTATTTAACACGGCTACCGGTGTTTTTAAGGCATGAGCCAGATCGCTCAGATGGTTTCTGTAACGTTGTTTTTGCCGGTTCTGGTTGGCCAGTAGCAGGTTCAAGTCTTCTTTAATTGTGGTTAACTCTGCCGGGTAGTTACCATTAAGATGGTCCTGCTCACCCCCTTCTAATTTACGTATTTCCTGATCAAGTTTACTCAACGGTTTGGTAGTCCAGTAGTATGCCAGGACGCTAAATAATACCAGGGCCGCACCAATCCAAACAAACCAGGTAAGCAGGGTATTGCGAAAGCTCAGATACGGCGCGGTTAACATGGCATCAGTTTGCACGATGTGAATGGTTAACGGCCGGGTTTGCTCGCCCGAATCGAATAACAGGGCAATACTCAGTAGCCAGTACTCCTGTGCGTCACTGACATAAGGATAAAAAAGGTGCTCACCCGGAACCAGAGTGGTGTCAGGAGGACTGAATTTCTGGCTTAACGATGAGTCTGACTGCCAGACAATACTGTCAGTGTTATTGCTTTCAAAGCTGCTACTGTTGACTGACATACTGTCACTTGCCGCACCGCCAGAACCAATGCTGTCATTGCTGGTAATATAAGCACTTAAACCGGAGTCAGGCCGGAAAAAATCCGGCGATAACGTATTATTGCTGAGTTCTATTTTGCCATCATTAATTTTCAAATCTGACAAAATAGCGTACATATGTACTTCTAATTTCTGCTCGGCATTGGTTAGCAGCTGTGTGAAAAATGCCTGATCAATCGCCACGAAAGAGCTGGGTAATAATAGCATTAGCAATACTATACTTACCAAGCCCTGCCGCAGCTTGAGTGACAGTGTCATGCTTAACTGATCGTCAGATTAAAGCGATAACCACGACCACGTAATGTTTCTATCGGCTTTAATTCGCCCTCAGGGTCGAGTTTTTTACGCAATCGCAGGACAAATACTTCGATAACATTACTGTCTAAATCAAAGTCCTGATCGTAAATATGTTCGGTTAACTCAGTTTTCGAAATAACTTTATTTGGATTCAGCATAAAGTATTCGAGCACCTTATATTCGTATGCGGTCAGACTGATCTCTTCATCATTTACCCATACCTGCTGGGTTCGGCTGTTAAGCGAAACCGGCCCTGCACTGAGTGTCGGATCGGGTTGTCCTGCGGCACGGCGGATTAATGCGTTACACCGTGCCAGCAATTCCTCGCCGTGAAAAGGCTTAGTTAAGTAATCATCTGCTCCGGCATCCAGTCCTTCTACTTTTTCCTGCCAACTGCCACGGGCAGTCAGGATAATAATCGGCGTTTTAATTTCCTTTTGTCTGGCTTTGCGGATCAGCGTCAATCCATCCATCTTTGGCAGACCCAAATCAATAACGGCCAGGTCATAAGGGTATTCAGCCAGTTTAAACCAGCCATCATCACCATCTTTTGCGATATCAACACTGAACTGTTGCTGCACCAGCTGTTGTTTTATCTGATCAGCCAATAAGGTTTCATCTTCAACCACTAATACCCGCATTATTTATCATCCCTTTCAACCCGGCCGGTACGATTATCGACCAGTACGGTAATTACCCTGCCATCAGCCTGAATTAACCGAATCCGATAATGGTGGCTTTCAGTCTGCACTTTTAAAATTTTCCCCGGGTAACGTTGTTGAGCAAGCGTTGCCGCTTGTTCCTTTGTGACGTCGGGTTGTTTGTTACCAAGTGCCACCGCGTCTGGCGTCAGTGATACCACTAACAACATGAGCAACAACAGCAGTGAACGACGCATGCGATTCTCCACATTTGGTTTAAGTCGTATGTTACCTAACTATATCGTAGGCAACAATAAACTTAGTAATGCAATGAACACCCAGCCTATGCCACTCAGCATTAATTGTCGCTGAATAGAGACACTATTAAAATTGATAATTAAAGTTGCAAATATATTGCAAAAGTTAAAATATGTCCTAATTTATATTTGATTGGTATTAAAAATGTTGCTTCTCTGGGTCTTACGCCAGGTCACTGTTTAAAGGACCAATCTAAACAGTTGTAGTGGCTTAAACTTTTTACCTATAGCTTTGCAGGGATGCAACCAAAAAATATTAAGGAAGAAACTATGAAAAACGTAATGATAGCATTGTTACTAACGGGCCTTACTTTAACAGCAAACCAGACTCTGGCCGCTAAAGCGGGTGCCACACTGGATAAACAAACTGCTACTGCTCAGCAACAGCAGAAATTGAATCTTAATAACGCCAGTGCTGAACAGCTGGAAGCCGTACCGGGTATTGGTAAAGCCAAAGCGCAAGCCATATTAAACTATATTCAGGAAAATGGCCCGATAACAAGCCAAAAACAACTGACAGAAGTTAAAGGTATAGGCGACAAACTGGCAGCAAAAGTTGCCCAGTATGTCAGCTTTAACTGAGCGTCAGCTTGTCGATTAAAGACCAGGCCTTAGGGTTAATCTCCTAAGGCTTTCATTTGCTCATTAGCCCACTGCACAGCGGTGTGATAGGCGTCTGGTACTTTGTCACTGGCAATACCAAGTTGATTCATTGCCTGATTTGCCTGCTGCCACTGCGCAGCTTCATAATACTTTATCAGGGCCATATAGTCGGCAAGCACGCCGCTGTTTTCCACCAGCGCATCTTTAATTTCTTTAGCCAGTGGTAACTTCTCCATTACACTGGTAATGGGTTCATCTAAAATGGCATCCATCAGCGACATTAAGCCGGTCAAAAATGCTTTGCCAGTGTCTACTTTGCCATCAATACCCCACAGCGGAGCCTTCTGCCAGATGAGTCAGCGGCGGAGAGTTGTTTTGCTCGGTATAGCTGGAATCGGTATCAGGAATCACAGCCAATTTACAAACGTATTCCTTTCTTACACTCACCACGGTTATGTTCTGGTCGCTCGCTGTTGCTGGACTTTTGCGAGCACAGTCACGCAAGATGCTCATCCTTACGGCCTCACTCTTTATCGTGACTTTGATTGCCGGTTCACTTTTCCGCGAAGCCATCGGGGCATTGCCGGTCTTTGCTTTGATGTTGATCGCGACGTTGCCCGGTTTGTGGTGTTTTGCTCAGAGACGCGTGCTCTTGATTGCCGTTGGATTGTTCTTTTTTGTATTAGGTGCTGCTCCACAGTTTTTGTCCATGCTCTCAGGAACACTCGCTCGTGACCCGTTCCTCACCTTTCGAGTCGACCAGTCGGGTGACCTAGGAGTGCCTCTGTGGGCATTTGTACTTCTTGGTTCGCCCATTTTGGCCACGTGGGCACTGATTCTATGGGTTCAAGTTAAACGCAAGGGGAACGCGGAAATTGCACTTTTGGTTGGCTGGTTCATTTCCTTTGTACTGCTTTCCTTCAATGGCGCGTGGGGTTTTGGGCAGGAGCCCTATCGCTTCTGGATCAACTCCGTCATTGTCTTTGTGGTCGTTGCCGCCCTTACCCTTCCCGTTGGACTGATACCCGCCCTGCGGACCAATATTCCACTTCGGATCTTGGCAGCACTCGCCGCTGTGTTAGTGGGTGCCTCGTTGTGGAATGTGGGAGGGTTCAGGGAATATGTCGGTCAGCAGGGAAACATCGATTTCAGTTCTCCTCGATTCACCGCGCTCGCAGAACTTATCTCCGCGGAGCCTTTAGCTGCCGGACTTCTTACCGCAGAACCCTGTCTGGACCCGCGCGACCTTAAGGTCGTCACCGCAGCCCCCGTTGCCTTTTACAACCTCGGCTTGGCGTGGCCTGAGAATAAGAATGAGATTGACGCGTTGATCGAAGCGAACAATGCTGGCGTACTTGACGTTGAACTAATGCGGGCCGCCGGCGTCTCCTACCTGATCACGGACACAGGGTGCCCCACCCAGTGGTACCCGGCCGGTAATTCCGGTGTCGCACAATTTTCCAGCGTCGAGTACTCCACCGATCAAGGGGATCAACGACTGGAACTGTGGCGAATCAATCAGCCGGTGCCTAATAATTGAGTACATTCAATAATGTTGGATGTGGGACCGAGAAAAATTGCGTCGGAAAAGGGCCACTCGGGTGAAAATACAATCGCACCGGTGCCACTCGGGTTCGATCGACAACCTTCAACGACGCCCTGCAACATTGGCTCCCAGGCTGGCCTTGCTTGGGAACGGAAACCGAAGCGCCAGACAGCTGGCAGGCCTATAAAACAGCTAAAAGTATTCCCACAAGGGTGAACACAATCGCGTTGCGCTTGTGAATTAAGGAATCCGCGATTACGACAGTACCAATTAATAGAACTGCGAGCGGAACCACGAAATAGCGATTATTCGAGTAACCCGCCAATGCAGGAATAAGACCCATGAGAAACCCAACAAAAATTAGCCACCCGGCTGCTGCTTGCTTGCTATTTCCTTTGAGATTGAGAAACACGACAGCCAGAACAAGGGCCAGCAGAATTCCCGCTCCCCACAGAGAGTTGGGAGACACCAAGTCTGATTCGATCAGCCCTGAGCCAGAAAGTCGTGTTAAGGCTGGTGCCAACGTGGCGATCGCCACCGGAATCTGAGACACCCACTGCGTCAGGCTGTCAAATGTGATGGCAATGGGGCGAGAGTTCTCAGCGGTAATAACAACAAGGAACTGAACCAGTAATCCAATTCCGAGAAAGAATAAGTTGACAAGGTTTCGTCGTCGATTCACTTTTGCGGTGAGTAAGAAAAACACAAGAGGAATGGCAAGCACCGCACTTGAAGGGATGGTTAATGAAGTCATTAAGAGAAATATTGGAGTCAGCCACACCGGTAATAATGGGGAAAACCTGAACGAGACAAGAATTGCAGCAATGACAAGCATGATCATGTAGGCGCTGCCTGAGGAATTTATTGCTTCAAAACCTACAATTGGGATTGAGACCGGGATCAGCCCAGCGATCACTGCTGCTCCTCGAGAAACATTCGCTCGGACCAGTAGCCACGCAATGAAACCTGAGCCCAGACCAATTGCTATCGCTGCAACAAGATTTGTTACAAGTGGCCATTCCGACAGTGGAAACAACGAAACAGGCCACGCTAAAGTTCTGGAGAGAAAGAGTAGGTATCCCGCAAAGGGATCTACCAAGCAGGAAAAGTACCCGTAACTATTGATGCAGAGCGGGAAAAGTCCATCCTCAGCCCACACGAGTTCAGATAGAGCTGCTGAGTTTGTTACCAAAATTCTCGACAGTGAAATTACTGCACCTGCAAGGGCAACAAGCACAAACAGTGGCACGAAGGAAAACATACCGAATAGATACATGGAATCACGGTTGATCACGGTGAGTTATCTGCGTGTATTGATCCTGCATTACTGTTGTTCCGTGATCAACACGGGCGAGACACCACTAGTTTCCGTTGTAATCCCGGTTTTTAACGGCATGGCGTATGTTCAAGAAACCATGGACTCAGTCTTGGCTCAAACCTACCCACACGTAGAGCTGGTCGTCGTGGACGGTGGTTCAACCGATGGGTCTATCGATTGGGTGAAACAGTTGCCTGACTCAGTCGTCAAAGACTTTCTGCCTGCAGGTTCTGGGGCCGCTGCTAACTGGACGCGCTGTTGCCAACTTGCTCACGGGAGATTTGTGAAACTCCTTTGTCAGGACGACGTGATTTACCCAACCGCAATCGCTGATCAAGTCTCAGACTTTATAAACTACCCAGAGGCAAAAATCGCTTTTGCACAACGAGACATTATTGGACCAGTTGGGCAAATCCTTAGCAGGTCCCGCGGGTGTCAAGGTATGCCCAATGGGGTTATCAGTGGCAAAGAAGCACTACTTATCGGGTACCGCTCCGGAACAAATATTTTTGGCGAACCCGAAGCTGTCATGTTTGACCGAGAGGCCATGTCCGCCGAGCTGCCGTGGGATGACACGCACCCTTTTCTACTTGATATGTTTTTTTATTCCAAGATTTTGAGAAATCATCCGGCAGTTGTTCGCAGGGAGGCAATAGGGGCTTTTCGTATTAGTTCCGAATCATGGTCCACTCGACTCGTGGGTGAGCAAAGGAAGCAGTTTCGTGCCTGGCAGAAGCAGGCCGCTGTGTACTCTGGGAATGCGCGCGCCCAAGATCACATTCTTGCATTTGTGAACAATGAAAAAACAACACTGCTTCGCAGATCCGCTCTATCTCTGGCTCACTCTGAAAGGGAGCATGGACTAATCGTCGTTTGAATCCGCTTTAACAACGTATAGCGGCCTTTGCTTAGCCTCAACAAAAATCCGGGAAATATACAGGCCCACAACCCCAAGAAAATTAACTGAACAGCCGAGAAGAACATGACTGCCACCACCACCGAAGCCCACCCTCGGACAAGATCTCCCCAACTAAATATGATCGACAAAAGGACGAAGATCAACCCGAGAACAGCTAAGCCCATGGCTCCAAAACCAAATGCGACCGCTAGGTACAAAGGTTTGTCGGAGAAGCCCACGATTCCGGCCAAGCCAAGGCGAACCATGCGGGTCATGGAGTACTTAGAGTCGCCGCTAAATCGCTCTGCTCTATCAAAATACACGGGAACCTGATTAAAGCCAACCCACGCCACCATCCCTCGCATGTATCGGTCTCGCTCTGGCATGGAGCGAAGCACCTCAACGACCTGCCGGCTCATGATTCGAAAATCGCCCGTGTCCGAGGGAATTGGTGTATCGGACAGTTTTCCCAGTAATCGATAAAAAAGAGATGCACTGGAACGCTTAAAAACACTTTCTCCACTCCGAGATCGACGGACCGCGTACGCAACGTCGGCGCCGTTTTCCCAGGCTTTGATTAATTCAGGGATCACCGCCGGCGGATCCTGTAAATCAGAGTCCATGACAATAACCGCCGACCCATGTGCTGCGAAGACACCCGCACTAATCGCGGCCTGATGACCGAAATTGCGGGAAAAGGTAATCACCCGAAGACGCGACTCACGAGCAGTCCACGCCATAAGTTTCTCGGACGTGCCATCGCTGGAGCCGTCATCGACAATCAGAATTTCACACTCGAGTGCAATCTTGTTCACTTCTGCAATCACTTCACTGAGGAATTGATCAACACCTTGTTCTTCATTCCACATGGGAGAAACAATGGTGATAACGGGTGGTTCACTGTTGTGTTTCACATCTGCTCCTGAACGTCCCCGAAACTCCAATGGAGGAAGTGTATTAGGAGGTCATTGCCCCTTGGCACCAATCTCCCTTGCGAAGAAAATCCTTCGGCCGATTGTTCGTGCCTTCAGGTTCAATCGAGCATGCCCTTCCTCCCACGAAGACAGTGTCACGAACTGGCGATCAAGTTCGTGTCGCTTCCACTCTGAAAACTGGGCGGACTGTTGGCCAAGGAGTGACGCACTCCACGAGTGGGCACTCACTCGAAATGATGACTGAACCTTAAAATTGCAAGCTACTGGACCAAACCGCATCACGTCTGCGTAAATCGCAAGGTCTGTCAGATACGGCCACTCCGAAGGCCATGGCATAACTTCTTTGACTAACTCTGATCGAAACATCACCGATGCTGGTTCGCCTAGCAGATTAGTACCTGCGATCAGACACTTTTTTAAGGCAGACTCCCCACTCTCAAGTTCTCGAAATCCATTGAGCCCATGATGCTTTTTTCGCACGATTCCGTTGGAGTCGATAATTCGACGCTTACTTGCGGCTATTGCCGCTGTTGGATACTTTTCTAACAAGCGGACTTGATCTCCCACAATGTCGAGATCTAGGAGGTCGTCAGCACACAGGAGCTTGAGAAACTCACCTGATCCAGATTCAACCGCTTGTGTCCAATTTGCTGCAGATGGCTGCGTTGTGTCCCGGAATACACACCTCACCTTTGGATTCGACAGGGACTTTAACCACTCCGTCGTGCCATCGGTTGAGGCATTGTCCATCACAATGACTTCTGTGTTTTGATAACTCTGATTTAATGCGGAATCAACAGCGGACTGAACGTAGGGCATGCCGTTGTACACCGGGATCACAATTGAAACTTTTGGAGGCATTAGCTGCCAAAACTCCTCGCTGATAAGTGACCAAACTACTGTTTGCAAGATTCAGTTCGAGCAAATTGGGTTAAACATTTGATTGTGTGTTTCCAGAGTAATTATGCAACAACTGAGACGTTATTCCACGCACGATCTCAGTTCGATCTAGCGTGGATATCCACCCGAGGGAAGCCAACCACGAGGCGCTCACTTTTGTTGGAATTACATCTTCAATTCCAAAGCTGGCTAACGGATCTGGTCGACCAATCATCGAGAACGCCTCTTTCACGTCTGAGACAAGATCCCCCATGTTGGCTACATGACCCGGCAGAGTCGCACAAATCCTTGATGGAGGGATTTCTGTCGCCAGCAGCAGTAAGGCTTGGCCAACATCACTTGCACTCACAAATTCTCGGCTGGTCCTGGGCCCAGACCTAACAGTGATCGAACCTGACTCAACCGCTTCTGTCATGAGGGACCAAGGAAGTAGTTTGTTTTGAGGTGAATTCACTCCCTGTGGAACGCAGAAGTAATTTGCGATTCGAAGAACCGAACCACTTGGCCCCGACTCCTTCAACCATACTTCTTCATTCCGGGCATTGGCTTGAGCATATTCTGAGGTTGGCAAGGCTGGGGCATCCTCGGAGGTTGCCTCCGTGTGACCCTCAAGCACCCGCAGGGTGGATAAAAGCACTGACGGTAATCCCGTGGCCGAGACAGCGGGCGTTAACGCCTCACACGTGTTAGTTCCTGAAACGGCAACCCCGCGATGATCACCGCGGGAAGAAGCAATCACGAGAAGGTCAACTTCACCGTGATGGATCAGGTCACTTGCTTGGGAAAGACTTAACGCAGGAGGTTTCTGGTATGAGCTCCTGCTACTCACGGGGGTAACCACATGACCTTCATTCGTCAATGCTTCAGAGACACTTAGGCCCACCTCGCCACGTGCACCCGCAATCAGAATCCGCATGGTGAATCATCCCACACTAATGAGTGGGCACAGCGAAACCAGGCACCAGGATGCAGCGCCTACTGATCGAAGATAAACGGTGATGTGAATTCACCCAGGAGTGGAAGTGCTCGGTCACGCTCAGAGAAGGTGAGGGTATTCATATCACAGCCGAGGTCTAATTCGGACATGTTCACACCTGCGTCAGTATCCACATGGTGGTCCCCTTCCTGAATGTAAACAACACATGCTTCTCCTTCCAAGGTGACAAATCCGTGTGCGCAACCAGCTGGGATAAAAACCCCCATGCTTGCCGGCGTAAGTTCGTCGCTCCATACATTGTGAAATGTCGGGCTTCCCATGCGTAGATCGATCACGAAATCTTGGATTCGTCCACTTGTGACAAACACCAGTTTGCGGCCATCATGGGGAGGCAATTGAAGGTGCATGCCTCGTGCCACCCCCTGTCGCGATTGAGACCAATACACCTGATCGCAGAGAAAAGGGACTTGATCCTCGGGCTGCATTGCCAAAATTTTGTTAAAAGTTCCGCGCGAATCAGAAAACTGAGGGTTCCCCACACGATACAGGCCTGGAATCGACTGCAGGGTCCAAGGAGTAAGCACGAATCGAGTGTATTGGGCAAACTCCCAAGGGTTACTCAACGATAGGCTATGTCCGTGACTGTGGCGAATGGGACAACTACTCACAACATAAGCATTGTGATTCCCGTTTACGACGGATCCAGCACTCTCACCGCACTATTGCAAGAGATCGCCGGGCAGGTGACACCTCAACACTCTCCGCTGGGTAACTCGTTTGTGGTCAGTGAGGTGCTCCTGGTCTGGGATGGTGGATCACAACGGTCCGCCGACGTTGTTCGCCATCTAGATTCCCAATACTCCTGGGTGAGAGCCATTTGGCTCTCACGCAATTACGGCCAGCACGCGGCAACTCTGGCTGGCATGTCTTCCACTGCTGGTGAGTGGGTGGTCACCATGGACGAGGACGGTCAACATGATCCTTCGTACATCGGGCAACTCCTCGATTGCGCCTTGTCCAACTCCACTCAACTGGTGTACGCCTCACCATCAAATGGCAGGCCCCACGGATTATTTCGTAATGCAAGTTCGGCAAGTGCTCGCTGGGCGTTTATGAAGTTGGTCGGTGATAACAATATTGATCAATTCCATAGTTTCCGTCTAATGCTCGGTGAGGTAGCGCGTGGGACTGCCGCTTACACGGGACCCGGAGTTTACCTCGATGTCGCCCTGTCCTGGGTTGTCTCATCCAGTGCGGTCACACCAATCCCCATGCGAAATGAAGGCCACGAGGGGAGCACCTATTCTTTCAAGAAACTTTTGGCGCACTTTGGCCGCCTTGTGATTTCCTCCGGAACGAGACCATTAGTGTACGTCTCCGTAATCGGATTCGTGTTCTTCATGCTCGGAATACTTATTTCATTGTGGGTACTTTTTCAACGGTTATTCGCTGACGCGACTCCACAGGGATGGACATCAAGTTTTGTAGCCACACTGGTTATTGGTGGACTAATCCTCTTGTCATTGGGAGTGATTGCACAGTATCTGCGCACGGCAGTCAACATGTCATTGGGAAAGCCCCTCTATGTTGTCGTTGAGGACCCGTTGAAGCATTTTCCACAGATCTCCCCTCACGAGAAGTAAAAGACTTTGACGCAACACATTCCCGCAAAATCCATGTGGATATTAGGTCAGGGTGGATTTTTCGGCTCGGCAATTGCACATGCGGCAACTCGCCAACATGTGAATGTATTTCCTCACGCAAGGATTCCTTGGAACTCACCAGGTGACCGAGCCTTTGCCCTCAGGGAGCTTGCTCAACAATTCAGTGACGTCGCACCTGAAGCCCCTGCAACGATTATCTGGGCAGCAGGTTCAGAGGGCGTAGGGAGAAAACAACTAACGGGCTGCAGCGAACTCGATGCGTTTGAGGATTTTGTGCAAGCAATCTCAAACGTTGAAAACCTCAAAGGATCAACGGTTGCAATAGTCTCCAGCGCAGGAGGTGTGATGGGTGGATCCGAGTCGCCACCTTTTGATATTCACACACCGGTTCATGCCATAAATCAATATGGTCAAGACAAAATTGCAATAGAAAAAATGGGGATAAGCAGACTGTCTTCCGATTTTCGCGTGCATATTGCGCGTGTGACGAACCTCTATGGACCCTGGTACGGGCCGCGTCAAGGATTGATAAATCGACTCTGCACTGCCGCAGCCAGCCGAGAGGCATTACAAATTTTTGTCCCGCTGGACACAGTTCGTGACTACATTTATGTATCAGATGCGGCTCAACTCCTCCTTCTTGAGATCACTGCCGACCCTTCAGCAATTTCACTGATAGGATCGGGTGAAAATAACTCTGTGGGAACCGTGATCTCCACCGTTTCACACGTAGCTCGCCGAAAGGTTCCCATTACCTTGGCACAATTGGCAATCTCGCCATTGCAGCCAAAGGATTTGCGCATGCACCCAAGTTGGCTCGATCGAGGACTGCATTTCACCCCAATGCCACTCTCACAAGGGGTGAAACTCCTCTTCGATTCCCTAGTAACAGTTCCACGGTGGAATCAGTCAACCCTGTTGACTTAAGACGTTGGGAATTTCCAAAAGCCATGATCATCCACGGTCCAAAACAACAGTGACCGCGGCGCGTACTCATCGAAATACATGAGGGGTGCATAAAAGAGCAACACAAATGGCAATACACCCAATGCCATATCAGCAAGATCATGCGACCTTGCACTCTCTCCCAACCACCAGTACACGACAATCGCAAAGTTAGCCAACACTAGGAAAACCCAGCGATAGATGTCATACCCTCCCGCTATCAAAATAAACGGAGCGATCGATGCAATAAACGCGAGAGTAGGAATCATGAAGGGCTTACTACCTACACCACGATTTCTCAACCCTTGTAACAGCCAGAACAAGCCAATTGCGATCGTGTATGGCGCAGCGATATTGAGTCCTGGGACTTGATTCACATAAACCCAAGTGTCTCGAATACCCATGTCAAAAAGGAGAACTGCATCTTCACGGAATGCGAACGGAAGTGTGCTCGACAATCTTTCGATCGTCGAAGCAGATTGCCCATCCCTCCACGACCCCTGCAGCGCAACAATCACTGCGGCGGCTAAGGGAAGAGTGAATGCAAGAAGTTTCCTTGAGAGCCCGTCTTTTACAATTGCGAGGAACAGCAGTAATGGAACGGTTGTCACCATGGCGCTTTCATGGACAAAAATTGATAAGGTCACCGGAAGAATTGCAACAAAAGCATTCCACCTGCTCCACATCCATACGCTAAAAAACAGTAACGAATACAGCAATTGATCCAAATAGCCAACTTCGTGAAAAAGATAGGCACCCGTTGGCGCAAAAAGCCAAAGCACGATTACAAATCGTTGCGCATCATTCTTAACTCTCCACCCGACGACTGCAATCGTGATCAGTAGGGCGACAAGAATTGCAAATGCTACAGCGGCAAATACCCAATAGGAATAATCAAATGCCCCCCACAATGGAGACAAAACTGTCCCAAGCAAGGAACGTCGGAGGCCGCCATCTTGAACAGAAATGTTGTACAGCGTTACAGTCCAGAGATTAGGTAATCTAAAACCTGTGTATGCCGCTAGCACCACGCCGATCAGAAGCATGGCTCGTAGGACTGTCGTAGTGCTTGGCTTTGTGTCCAATATTTTCCTTAGTTACTGAGGCGACTTCACCTCCGCGTTTTCAACCACAATTATGTCTTTCTCGATTACCTAGGCGGTGCCAGACCCTCTTTAAATACCAATGATTCACATGAGTCGAAATTGCGCAGCCAACAGCCCACTAAATGCGACTATATTCGGGCCCCGTGGAGAGACTCTTTGCACTTGATGCATCCAGCCAACAATCCGATAGAGGACTCATCCCCTTATAGGAAAATGTTTCGTGAGCCTGAAGTATCACGGCGGCATCATATTTAGTTGGAGCATTTGGAGACTGACTTGAAGGTATTGCTTGGCCATCGACCTTAAATTCTGGGATCAGAGGGTCTAGAAAGAAAACGTTGGCTCCGCTCTTCAGTAAATTTCGTATTACACCAATGGCCGGTGAATCTCGCGTGTCCGCGATGTTCGGCTTGTAGGTAACGCCCACCACCAAAATCTGCGCTCCGTTGACAGACAGCCCATTGAGATTCAACAGGTCACGCAATCGAACGACTACATATGACGGCATACTTGAATTGACTTCCTGAGCCAATTCAATGAATCGGAAGGGTAAGCCAAGCTCGGTCTTGACTCGGTGACTCAGGTAATTCGGATCAATCGGTATGCAATGACCTCCAACGCCCGCACTTGGTCGAAATGCTTGAAATCCGAATGGCTTGGTTTCAGCAGCCCTAATTACATCCCAAATATCAATTCCAAGTTCGTGACTGATTTTCGCCATCTCATTTATCAGTGCGATATTCACGTGTCGGTAAGTGTTTTCCAACAACTTGGCCATCTCTGCCTCTTTTAACCCCTTAACCCTCACAATCGTTTTTGTCACCTGTGCATAAAATTCCTCGGCAGCGTCACCGCACTCTTTGGTTAACCCACCTACCACTTTGGGGGTATTTTCAAAGGTCCAACGCTGATTACCTGGGTCTATTCGCTCAGGACTGAAGGCCAAATGGAAATCTTCTGAAACCAACAGTCCATTTGTTTCCAGAATGGGTCGAACAACTTCCTCTGTGGTCCCAGGATAAGTTGTGGATTCCAAGATAACGAGAGGTTTCTTCCCACTTTCTCGAATTCCGGTGAGGCAACTTTCAATCACCTTGGTGGAAGCTTCAACCGAACTCAAATCGGGTCCGCCAGCTTTTGTCAATGGTGTTGGGACACAAATGATAAAAACATCGATGTCAAGCAGGTCAGCAACTTCACTTGTTGGATAAAAACCGCCTTTTAACCACTCTTGAATCTCAATGTCGGAGACGTCATCAACGTAGCTAAACCCACTCCTCAGGCTTTTGACTCTGCCTTTGTCGACATCAAAGCCAATCACCGCAAAACCAGCATTGAGGCAACTACGGATTAAAGGTAAACCCACATATCCAAGGCCAAAAACAGCTACTCGTTGTCCTGCAAGCACAGAGTTATTCCTTAGCATCTCGGGCATTACTATTACGTTCCCTGATCAATTGAATGCTTATCCACGTCATCTTCCTCACCAGATTTCCGCCGTCCTGCTAGAAATTCAATCAAAGTCAAGGCTCCAAGTAATGCTATGGGGTAGTAGGCCGGAATTCCGTACCGCGCAATAGCGCCACCCGTGACTCCATAAGCTAAGATAAGAATAATTGGCGGTGTAAGAAGAGCAAATTTCAGCCTCGATGGCTTGCGGATTAAGCCAAGAATCGCCACTCCTAAAAGTGAAATCCACATCACCCACCCTAATAAAGAAAACCATTGAGGCAACGTTTGTGTGGTCAGTTTGCATTGCGGTGAATTCTGGAATTCACTCACGAACTCCGGGTCGACCGTGATGATCTTTGGTTGCGTCGGCATTGCATCGGAAGATGTTTGAACATACTCCCAAGGAAGTGACTCTGCACAAGCAGAAACAGTATCGGTGAACGGCCTTGAACCAATTGCGAAATTGATGTTTACTTCATCGTCTCGAAATGGATTGTTGTCAATTCCTCTCCAACCTCGGGATTGCGTGATGTCGAGCAAACTAAAGACGGAGACAAAAACCTCCTGCGCGTAATACGTCGTTCGCTGGTATACCCGCTCCCGAATATTGCCCACATAATCTATCTTCCAAAAAGGGTCGAGAGTGTTCTCTTCGTTGAAATCGGGTGAACTGATCGCATTCGAGACAACTGAATTCCAAGCCAAGTGGCTTGCAACAAGACCAGCGGCTGAACCTAAAATGAGTAAGATCACGAAAAACATTGAATAGAGATTTTTAAGCCTTAAAACACGCGATTTACTCAAACGCATAACCGCTATGACGAACGCGCAGCCCACCGCAATCAGGCCATAAACAGATGTTAATAAGTACCCAGCTGATGTCATAAAGAGCCACGCAAAGGCATAGATGGCTATTTTCAGTTTCGAATTTGAATCAAAAGTCGCCGAAAAAGTCACTATCGAAAGGGAACTGAGAAGTAGCAGGTATCCCACCAGCGCTGCCTGTTGCAGTGGGGTCGTGACATAACCACCAAGGTAAAGCCAGAGTCCAACTGCCGGAATTAAGGCCGCCAACCAGAAGGACTTCGCTGGCACATTAGATCCGATGGACCCGCGAACAGTAAGCACGAAGACGGACCACCCCAGTGATATCAGGATGCAACTCAAAAGGACCACAAACCAGACGTTCGCGCCAAAATAAATGGGGACTGCTAACAGAAGTGGCCACAGTGGCTGTCGAACCCAAAAGTAATTTTCCGGCATTGTCCCCGTCAGTATGGATTTTCCCGAGGAGATATATTGCCAGCCGTCATAACCGAACTCGGGGGCGCCAAACATTAAAGCTGTGCCGAATGTGAAAGCCAATGAGACTAGGAAAAGAGCAGCAAAGGATGTCGCGTATCTCCCCCGTGACATACTATGGAGCTCCTAAACTACCCACTAAAAGGTATGATCCTGAGAGCATAGTATAACGAGAGGTTCTTGTTTCCATTGACTAGAGATATTTGGTTCGCTGGAGAAGCTCATGCAGAAAAGTACAACTCTGGGAACAAAATTGCCAACGGATTGGTTAGGCGTTTCCTGTTTGAGATATTCCAGATGGCACAAAGTGTGCAACCTCAGTCAATACACGAAGTGGGTTGTGGTGAAGGGCACGTTTTAGCCGCCCTCAGCGAACTGAATAAGCCACTGCGCGGAAGTGACGTCTCGGAGTCCTCCCTTGCTATAGCCAAACGCGAAATTGAAAAGTATGGACTGGATATTCCATTACATGTTCGTAGTGTTTATGAACTACAAACGGATGATTCAGCGGATCTGATTGTTTGCTGCGAAGTTTTGGAACACCTTGTGGATCCTGATCAGGCACTTCAGTCACTGCTTTCTGTCACAAAAAGCGAATTAATCCTCAGCGTACCTCGCGAACCGGTCTGGCACATTCTAAATATGTCTCGGGGGAAGTATTGGAATGCACTCGGAAACACGCCGGGTCACTACAACCACTGGACTAAAAAATCATTTGTAGATTTCGTCTCGCAACAAGCGGATGTTTTAGAGGTGCGGTCTCCACTTCCGTGGACTCTGATTAGGTGCCGCCCGAAGAAGAACACCCAACAGGGATAGATTCATTGAGGCTCCTAATAGCAGTGCCCTGCCTTAACGAAGAAGAAAACCTTCCCGGCGTCATCGACTCATTGCCAAGGGTTCTTAGAGGGTTTGACCAAGTTGAGATACTGGTCGTTGACGATGGCTCGACCGACCACACTGCCGAAATCGCAAAAAATAAAGGTGTGTTGCTCATTTCGCACATAACAAACCGGGGTGTTGGTGAAGCTTTTCGCACGGCTGTTGATTACGCCATTGCGCAACGATACGACGTCCTTGTAAACATAGATGGTGACGGACAATTTGACCCTGATGACATTTCCCGAATCGTGCAACCAATAGTGATGCGGGATTCCGAAATAGTTACCGGATCGCGCTTCATTCCCGGTGGCCAAGCGGTCGGAATTAGCTCTACGAAGAAGTTTGGCAACAGAATGTTAGCTAATTTCATCAGTTTCCTCGTGGGGCACAAACACTACGATGTCTCTTGTGGGTTCCGCGCCTACAGCCGTGAAGCTCTCCTACGCATGAACCTTCACGGATCATTCACTTACACCCATGAAACTTTTCTTGACTTTGCCGCAAAAAACTACGCAATCACGGAAATACCAATTCGAGTTACGTATTTTCCGGATCGAAACTCAAGAGTTGCAGGTAATCTCGCCGCCTACGCTATTAAGTCGTTCAAAATATTGGCCCGGGGATATCGAGACTACTTTCCTCTCAAATTCTTTTGGGGTATAAGCGCTATCTTGCTTATCCTTGGTGGTGCACTTATCGCCGTCTTTTTTGCGTTATACGTGGCAACGGGCTTATTCAGTGGGAATCTCTATCTCGGTTTCTCGGGGGCCTTCTTCTTGTCCCTGGGGATTCTCTTCTTTGTTGTTGGACTCCTTGCTGACATGCTAGACCGTACTCGAACCAATCAGGAAAGAATTCTATACATACTGCGTTCTTCGGGTGGATCCATTCCAGACAAAGACGAATGGAATTACTCTTAAATGTGTGGCATTTTTGGTGTCGTAATTTGGCCATCCTCACAACTCGACACAACCCAGATACGCCAAGCATTTGAAACAATGGCGAAGCTATCGGAGTCGCGGGGACAAGATGCATCAGGGATTCTTAGCTGGGTTAACGGAAAAGAGCTCATACTCAAATCACCATCACGCGTAGCCAACATTCTACAATCAAAGGCTTACTCCGACCTGAAACCAATGATTGATTCAGTTTCACATCAACCCGTGGTTTTGATCGGTCACACCCGTATGGTCACAAACGGTGATAGGACCTGCTCGGAAAACAATCAACCTGTTCTGATGCCTCGTATGTCTATTTTTCACAACGGAATAATTGTTAATGAGCAATCTCTTTCTACACAGCTTGCCCCTTGGGTCAGAGAGATGGATGTTGACACAGAGGTATTTGGTTTGTTGGTTGAATCGCAATTAAGTGCAGGCATGGAATTGTCTGATGCCATCAATTTTGCCAAAGAGCAGTGCGAAGGTGCGAATACTTATTGCTGTATTTCGCAGCAACTCTATTCGCTTGTTTTAGCGACAACAAATGGCTCCATGTTCTATGCAGAGGACACCACGGGATCCAATTTAATCTTTGGTTCCGAACCAAAGGTCGTACAATCAGCACTCAAGAATCTTGGGCCAGAGTATTTTGAGAATGTTATGAAGCTTGAACCTAATGAGTCATTCACTTTCCAAGTTGGCAGCGTCCCCCAAGATTTCGATAGGGAAGTACAGACGGTTACTCCACGAAACCCCGTCCGCGCAAATGGGAGTTTTCCATCAACAGAATTCACACTACCAGTTGATTGGGACCGAATCGCTAATCTCAAGAGATGTACTTCTTGCCTACTTCCAGACACATTCCCGGGACTGACATTTAATCTTGACGGAGTTTGTAGCAAGTGCCAACATTCAATTACGCGAACAACCTTGGGTATTGATTCATTTCTTCGGCTCTACGAGGCCAATGTAAAGAGTGGCATGAGTGAAGAAGTTCTTGTTCCGCTCAGTGGGGGCAGGGACAGCTGCTATGGACTTCACTACGTGACGAAAGTTTTAGGGCTTCCGGCCATTGCTTACACCTACGACTGGGGCTTCGTTACAGATTTAGCTAGAAGGAATATATCCAGGATGTGTGGGACATTGGGAGTTGAGCACATCCTGGTAGCGGCTGACATTGACATGAAGCGCGCTAATGTCCACCAAAACGTGGAAGCATGGATACGCAAGCCAGAGCTTGGCATGATTCCCTTGTTTATGGCTGGGGACAAACACTTCTTCAAATACGCCTCCAAGTTGAGACTGGAAAGGAATACCTCACTAACGGTTTTCTCGATGAATTGGTACGAACAAACCGGTTTTAAAACTGGGTTCGCGGGTGTCCGTGACGAATCAGTGCACACCAAGACACACGGTATTTCGAACTTCAATAAACTGAAGCTTATTCGTTACTACATTGGACAGTTTCTTACAAATCCGAAATACATAAATTCCAGCATCAAAGACTCGCTATCAGGATTCTCGTCGTTTTATTTGAGTAAAATGGATTACCAACAATTATTTGATTACATTGATTGGGACGAAGACCACGTAAATCAGGTTCTGAAATCCGAATACGATTGGGAGTCGGGAAGCCCGAATCGTTCCACTTGGAGAGTCGGGGATGCCAGTGCTGCTTTCTACAATTATGTCTACCTCAGTGCAGTGGGTTTCACCGAATTCGACACCTTTCGCAGCAACCAGATTCGAGCCGGTCAATTGTCACGTGAAGCAGCCTTGTCAAACCTGCAGCGGGACAACAATCCAAATGTTCAAGAGTTCGTTGACTATTGCAATCTGATTGACATTAATCCTGAATTGTTGGCGCGAACAATCAGGGGTATCGGCGTATCTTCAACATGAGCGATCTGATTCGCCGATTCGCATCTCCCATAAAATACGTCGTTCTCAGTGGAATGATCTACGCATATATTTTTGTATTTCTCTGGCTAGCCGACTCATTTTTAGAGACAAACGCGCGCATTTCCTATGCGGTTATTCTCGGGAGTGCTTACATCATTGATTACGCACTCACGGGAAGATGGGTCTTCCAAAAGAATCTAAATTGGAAAACCGTTATCCGATTTCTCGTATTCATTGTCATTTCGTATGTTTTAAACGTTCTAGTCTTTTCACTCATTTATTCCGCAACGCAAGTTGCTCTTCTTAGTTCGCTTCTCGTGGCTTTAATATTATTTTTACCACGCTATTACTTCTCGAAAAAATATGTGTATCGCGATTGATCTGACCGTGACTAAACAGGCTTAACGGCCGAGCCAGGGACGAGCGCCGCTGTCCCATAGATCATTGAGAATCTTTGATTCCCGAAGAGTATCCATGGGCTGCCAGAAGCCACTGTGCTTATAGGAACTCAAGTTGTTTTCCCGAGCCAGTGTTGAAAGTGGACCCGTCTCAAGAATACAATTTTCCGTGAAATAATTCAGTGTCTGCGGTTTAAGAATCATGAAACCAATATTTATCCATCCCTCTAATCGGGGCTTCTCTTGAAAAGACATGACCTCTCCATTTGCGTCGAGGTCAAGAACGCCAAACCTGCTTGTTGGCTGAATAGTTGTGAGTGTTGCGAGTTTGCCTGATTCCCTGTGTCTGGCTTTCAGTGCATCAATGTTGACATTAGCCAAACCATCCCCGTAGGTCAGAAAGAAGTCTTCGTCCGGATCCAAATATTGTGAGGCTTTGAGAACACGACCACCAGTTTCGGTGGAATCACCTGTGAAAGCAACGGTCACGGTCCAGTCAGATTCATCGTGTTCACCGTGAATTTGGAGTGACTCCCGATCCCCCAGTGAAATGGTGAAATCATTCCCCAACGGTTCGTAATTGAGAAAGTATTCCTTGATCATATTGCTCTTGTAGCCGGTCGCAATAATGAAATCCTTGATCCCATAACTAGAAAGGTGTTTCATGATGTGCCAAAGAATTGGTCTCCCACCAACTTCCACCATAGGCTTTGGCCTGAACTCAGTTTCTTCACGAATTCTTGTACCCAGACCACCTGCCAATAGAAGCGCTTTCATAAGTCGATGGTATCGGTTAGTTCAATTTCCGGTGCTAATGTCATGCCGTGGGGGTTACAAAAAATATAAAAAAGCGGGTTGACCCTTGGGCCGTTGGCTGGGCCAGCGGTGCAATCATTTTCGCTGTCGTCGTGACATGGCAGAATCGCGGCCTAACTTTCTTTTGGGATGAGTGGGACGTTGTATCGGCCACTCTTGAAAGCCCTTACTTCGGGATTCTGCAAGACAATGGCGGAAACTTTTCCCGCTCAGTCGAATATTTTTTGGAATTGAGCTCGTGATCTTTGGTACGTGGTACCCCGGCTACATGCTTGTAACAAGCCTCTTGTTTGGCAGTACCGCCTTCGCATTTAATCTGCTGTTGGACGACGGCACCAAGATTCGACGGATAGCACTGAGTGCGTTTGCCGTGATCTATCTTTCTTCAACCGGAGTTCTCTTCGCCTCCAGCATGGGCTTCATGCTCAAATGGGGGCTCAGCCCCCTACTTGCCATCATTTCGGCAGCTTTCTTTCTTCGATCCCAAGAAGAAGGTCGTAGTCAAACCAAAATGCTCATTCTTGGTTCGCTCTTTTTCATATTGTCTTGGGCTTCTTTTTCGAGTTCGATCATATTGATGGCGTTGTTAATCGTGGGCCTTATTCATTTCGCGCCGCGGGGCCCAGATCGCTCATTCAGTACGTCATTACACATTAAACTTTCCATTGCAATTCTCTCAGCCTCTGCGGTTCTGGCTATTGCAGGGATTCGAATAGCTGCCCTGAATCCGCCGACAAACCCGCTCATTGGGAGTGCTCAGGGGGTATTCGACAGCATCCTGTTACAAAATCCGCTGGATTCAATCCTCCTCGCACTTGCCGCCACACTTGCAGGGCTTGCATCCGTCTTGATCGCAGCCCCCCTTCACAGTAACGATTTCAACTCCTGGTTCATTATCGCCTTTCGAGACTATTTGGGCTTTGTTGTTGGCATCCTATTTATCATTCTCGGAGTCATCTACGCTTCCAAGAAGTCCCTTCCGACTAGGCAACTCGTCCTGCTATTTGGGCTTTTGTTTACCGCCATGGCTTTCATCACCGTGGCTCGTACACCTTTTATTCATCGATATCAATCACTGTGGATTCCTATTGCGATCCTGGTGATCCTGTCAGCGTTTTCGTGGCTGAGTTACCTAAATTTGGCTCTCATAAGGAATCTTGTCCTTGGAGTCGTCATAGCTGCAGCCATCCTTTCAGGTTGGCATATTGGAACAAGTTCGCTAGGAATGGCAACGATTGAAAGGCAAAGGGACGTGGCTAATTCATCGACTTTGGGAAACCCTGAAGAGTGTCTCAACGAAGCCAGCAGAACGTTGGAGCAAATTGCCCCAACTATCACAGCGCAACGACTGTGCTCGATTCTTAATGCTCTCAATCAGCGGGAGTGGGTTTTGGAACGTCAAGTTTTACCGTGAATCTACCCCTGCTCCTGAATCGAAAGTATTCCATTGTCACCAAATCCGGAGCGGAGAAAACTCATCGTATTCAGTGACATGCGTTCAGGGACGGTTCCATTTCGCATGCAAAAAGCTGTAGGCTCAATGAATGCTGGGCCCAAGGATTGTGACAGCCACCTTGGACTCCCTGGGACTGAGTCAAAATTCAGGTCTGCGTTATCGAATCAATCAACACATTTCTTGGCGGAGGCACGCCAAGAGCTTGAGAAAGATCAGACCTCTCGACTCTTACGGACAGTTCGGTGAAGATGCCATGCTTCAGGCACTGTTACCCGCTAAAGCAGGGTTCTATATTGACATTGGTTCTGGTCATCCGATTCTTGGGTCGAATACATACGCCTTGTACCAATTGGGTGGGAGAGGAATACTTGTTGATCCGGTGAGCGCTAATGTCGATTTGTCTCGAAGGGTCCGACCTGGAGATAAGTCCATTCATGCCGCCATTGGTTTGAGTAACTCAGAATCAATTAATTTCATTGAGTTCGAGACGTACCAGTATTCGACAACATCAGAGTCCCGCGCTGCAGAGGTTCTGCACTCGGTCATAAAATCGCAGCCCGATATTCGGTCAGGGTTCTTCCCCTACGAGAGATTCTCCCACTTGAGATTCCACCTGGTCCCACAGTCATGACAGTCGATGTCGAAGGTGAGGAGATGGGTGTTCTGGTAATGAACGACTGGGTGAAATTCAGGCCCGACTTTTTGTTAATCGAGGACCTCACACCACCAATTCAGAGGAAAACCGCAGTCTCCGAATTTCTCAGTTCCAAAAATTATGAATTGATTGGAATCGCAGGTGTAACCAGCCTGTATAGAAGGCTGGAATAGTGTTGTTTAGTTCTTAGGCAATAGAGAGAATCGACATCGGGAGTATGCAGTGATTAATCGGCTGAGAGCATGGGGCAACAGAAAATATGTTGACCTAATTATTTGGCGAAATCGACGAACTGCATATAAAGAACGAGTTCTCGTTGTTTCAAATCACTGGGATGGTTCCGTTCAAGTCTTCTACCATTTCTTGCTTGGATATTTTGCCCCACTCGCATTGTGGCTGCGAAAGACTGGAACCAAGACAATTGCTGTTCGCGACTGCGGTCCAATGAACCAATGGTTCGAGTTTCTCGAACCCGAGATAAGCGTGGAGATTGTAAAACCGGGTGTCGCCCTGCACACACTCGCAGGAAATAGGAGTCGTCACCACGTGGTAACCGGCTTAGACTACCCACGCAAACACAAGAAACAACAGCTACCTGTGGCGATTGAGGCTATGCAGTCTTTTCTTCCCAAGTTAGAAATTAGTTCAACTCCAATTCTCATTATCGATAGAACCACAACTGATGATTTTCACAGCAGCTCAATGTCTGAAACGGAAATGTCAGGAGCCCAAAGACGATCAACCCCCAACCTCCGTGACGTTTGTGACGAAATTCTTGTTCAAGGATCATTTGTATTCGCAGACATGGCGACAATCGCGCCGGAATTGCAGGTTTCCCTTGCTCAACATTCTCAAGTGCTAGTTGGTCAGCATGGAGCTGGATTGACGCACATGATTTGGATGCAAAAAGGTTCTACCGTTATTGAAATTCAACCACCACTCCCAGAAGAGGCCATCGATGTGTTCTGGCTACTCGCGAAGGCCCTCGGGCATAATTATCTTCGGATTCCTCAGTTCCATGTGCACGCCAATCTCGATTCGAGTGACTTGATTGAAGCGTTCAGGTCAGTGAACCCAAAGTATTTAGGTACTTCGAATGGGAGCTGACGACAATGTGGTCTTGACTAACGATTGATTGATCAATCTAGACCCACAAATGGAAACGCAGCCTTGTTTGTGGTCTCTGGCTTCAGTTAACCGATACCATACGGTTCCCGCCTCAGTTCGGAGTAAAAGTATGTCAGACAACCTCGCCAAGGAACGCGCCGAAATTTTGCGGCTCGTTCAGTCCTACGGAGAGAAGTCACTTGCGACCTTTGAGTTTATTCCCGGAGAAAGTGTTGTTCCCGTGTCAGGAAAGGTATTGGATCCGGGTGATTTAAGTGCACTCGTTGATTCGAGTCTCGATGGCTGGTTGACCGCTGGTCGCTTTCATGAACAGTTCCAGCGCGAGTTGGCTAAGTACGTTGGATCGCGCGGAGCATTGATGGTAAACAGTGGGTCGAGCGCAAACTTGGTTGCGTTGAGTGCTCTGACCAGTCCCAAGTTAGGCAAGAAGGCTTTGAAGCCAGGCGATGAAGTTCTCACAGTCGCAATGGGTTTCCCCACAACAATTAATCCGATTATTCAAAATGGTTTAAAACCAGTGATGGTCGACGTCAATTTAGGCACCTATGACGCTATTGCAGATCGAATGCGTGAGGCGGTTGGTCCCAAGACTCGCGCGATCATGATGGCGCACGCTTTGGGTAATCCATTTGATCTGGATACTGTGCAGGAACTTTGCAAGGAACACGGCATGTGGTTGATCGAAGACTCGTGCGACGCATTGGGTTCCGAGTATCGGGGCAAGCGCACCGGAAGCTTCGGTGACACAGCCACTGCCAGCTTCTATCCCGCTCACCACATAACGACCGGTGAAGGTGGTGCGGTCTTTTTCAAATCGCCCTTGGTGGCACGGCAAATCGAATCCTTCCGGGACTGGGGCCGAGATTGCTACTGCGAAACAGGGTGCGACAACACTTGCTTGAAACGGTTTGAATGGCAGTTGGGTGAATTACCCGAAGGCTACGACCACAAATACATTTACAGTCACATTGGTTACAACCTCAAAGCTACCGACATGCAGGCCGCACTAGGTCTTTCCCAACTTAAGAAACTTGACGGCTTCGTTGCTGCTCGTAAAAAGAACTTCGACTTCTTATATGCGAAACTTTCTGGCGTTTCCGGGTTGATCATGCCGCAAGCAACGGAGCATTCAAAGCCCTCGTGGTTCGGTTTCCCCCTCACTTTGGATCCCGAACTTGACGTGGATCGTGAAGAACTCATGCGGTTTCTTGACGCACGCAAAATTGGCACCAGACTCATGTTCGCTGGCAACATCTTGCGGCAACCCGCCTATAAGAACGTCGAAGCACGGGTTGTCGGTGATTTGACCAACACCGACATTGTCATGCGCCGCACCTTCTGGGTGGGGGTATATCCGGGGTTGACCGAACCCATGCTCGACTACATTGCCCACAGCATCACCGAGTTCGTGAACGATCCCAATGTCAAGCCCTAGCCTGCCCCTAGTATTGAGGGCATGCATTACCTGATCACCGGGCACACCGGCTTCAAAGGTGCTTGGTTGACCTTGATGCTAACCCAGCAGGGTCATCAGGTCTCGGGTCTCTCTTTGGATCCTGAGCCGGGATCCCTCTACGTAGTCGGTGCGGTTGGCGAACTTGTCCAGCAGGATATTCGCGGAGATATCCGATCCGCTGGCACTGTAAGAACAGCCCTTGAGGCCACTTCACCTGATGCCGTGTATCACCTGGCTGCCCAACCGCTTGTTCGTGAGTCCTACCTAGATCCAAGGACCACCATTGAGACAAACGTGATGGGCACCTACAACGTCATAGAGGCCATTTCCACTGTTCCTTCGATTAAAGCCTCGGTAATTATCACGACCGACAAGGTGTACCGAAATGTGAATCAAATCCAGGGGTACATCGAGTCTGATCCACTCGGGGGCCACGACCCCTACAGCGCCTCAAAAGCAATGGCCGACATTCTAACTCAGTCATGGATGCTGAGTTTCCCGGGCTCACCCATGGCAATCGCTAGGGCCGGCAATGTGATCGGTGGCGGCGATGTCTGCCGGGACCGGCTCATGCCCGACCTCATGCGCGGATTTTCAGAGGGTACTGAAGTGTCCTTGCGATACCCCGAGGCGGTCAGACCATGGCAACATGTTTTGGACTGTCTCACTGGGTATCAACTTCTCATGCAGGAACTACTGGCTCATAATCCCAAAGTCTTGGGGCAACCAACCTGGAATTTTGGCCCAGGCCCTAAAAACTTGAGAACAGTTGGTGAAGTTGCTGACCTCGCATCACAGATGTGGGGTTCACCAGCTTCCTGGTCGGTGCCTGCACAAACCCACCCACACGAAGCCGAACTGCTCGCACTCGACGCCACCCCGGCTCGGCAAAAACTGGCTTGGGCGGATCGATTGGACTTCGGTCAGGCAATTGAATGGACCGTTGAGTGGACCAAAAGCGTCAATGCCGGAACTGATCCTCGCGCCACGACAACCGCGCAAATTAAAAAATACGTGTCGTTGGTAAATCAATGATTGACGACAACGTGGAGTTCGATCCGGTCACGGGCACGCCAGTGAGTGACACCCCCCGGGATCGAACGTTAATCGAGTCGGTACGCGCGTCGTTCGCGCTACTCACAAAGCGGGATCGTCGCTTATTCGGCTTGGCCACCGTCGCTCAGATGCTGCTCAGCATTCTTGACCTCGCAGGAATCCTTTTAATTGGTGCTATCGGGGCCGTAGCTATTTCCGGCATTGACCCCAACGCTCTCCCTGCATCACTGCTTGACTGGAAAGAAAGATTCGGCTTAGAGAGTTTGACTGCCTCACAACTCATTGGCCTGCTGGCCGCAACTGCAGTTGTGCTTTTGTTAACCAAGACGCTACTTTCGGCATTGATTACCCGACGAATGTTCCGATTCCTTGCTAACCGTCAGGCAGATGTTTCGGCCCGACTTGCCCGAAAAATCCTGAGTCGACCACTTCTTGAAGTGCAGAGGTGGAGCACATCAGAAGTGCTTTATGCGCTCACCGGTGGTGTCTCAGCAGCAATAACAAGTTTGTTGGGGTCAACACTCATCATTGCCACCGAGGTTTTCTTGTTTGTGATTATTGGTATTGGTCTTTTCATTGTGGACCCAGTACTTACCATCAGCGCCGCCGGTTTCTTTGCAGTTATCGTGTACTTCCTGCAAATCTGGTTGGGTCGCGCGTCCGCGCGCAATGCTTCGATCCAAGCCAACCGCGGAATGTCCACCATCACTACGGTTTCTGAAGCTCTCACCACCTACCGGGAAACCACCGTATTGAACCGACGTGATTTTTATATCGATCGCTTTGATCGGCTAGCACGTGAATCCGCTCGAGCGGGCGCAACAAATTCATTTCTTGCGGAAATCCCAAAATATGTTCTGGAGTCTGCTCTGGTTGTAGGTGCATTCGTGTTGGCGATTGTTCAGTTCCTTACCAAAGATCTTGCCGCGGCAGCTGCAACAGTTGGTTTGTTCCTCGCCGCCGGATTCCGAATTATTCCGGCACTTCTGCGACTTCAAGGTGCTGGAATCTCGATTCGATCCGCGGCTGCAGCTGCTCGCAAGACATTTGAATTGGCGTTTTGGTTCGGCCTCAAAGACGGACAAGGCGAAACCAACAACCAGATCAGCGATTCACAAGCTCGGGCGATCCGCGAAAGAATTGCCGCAGGTCACGGTGACTTCAATGCCGAGGTTGTTGTTACTGACGTTAGCCTGATCTACCCCAATGCTGAACGACCGGCAGTTAAGGACGCCTCTGCCAAGGTGAGTTCGGGTCGATCACTGGCGCTGGTGGGGAGTACTGGTGCTGGGAAATCAACACTCGCTGATCTCATCTTGGGTGTTTTGGAACCTGACTCAGGTGAAGTGCTAATCAGTGGGGTCACACCCCGAGAGGCGGTCGTTCGCTGGCCTGGAGCAATCGCATACGTTCCCCAAAGTGTTGGCCTGACCGAAGGGACAGTGCGTGAAAATGTTGCTTTGGGTTTGCCTGACCTTGCAATCGATGACGAACTTGTTTGGGAAGCGCTAGAGCGGGCTCACCTTGCTGAGTTCTTGCGAGATACGCGCGAAGGCCTTCAGACCGTGATTGGTGAGCGAGGGGTTCGCCTCAGTGGTGGGCAACGCCAACGACTGGGGATTGCGCGCGCATTGTATACACGACCACGTTTACTCGTACTCGACGAAGCCACCAGCGCTCTCGACGCCGAGACCGAACAGGCAATTACCCAGACACTGCGGGAACTCGAAGGTGACGTCACCACAATCACTATTGCCCACCGACTCGCCACAATTCGATTTGCCGACGAAGTTGTGTTTATGCGTCATGGCGTGATCGAGGCACGAGGATCCTTCGATGAAGTACGTGCCAGCACTCCTGACTTTGAGCGCCAAGCACAGCTTCTGGGACTGTAAGGCTGAACGTGTCTATTCTCCTCGCTTCTGCAGTGATCTTGGTCCAAATCGCAACAGGAGCTCTCTTACTTCTGCTCGTACCTCAGATAAACATTCGAAGCAAGTATGCAATCACGGGACTTGGTCTAGCACTCGGAACTCTGCTGTCAATGCTCTCTTCAGTAATACTTAACCCCACCATATTGGGCTCAATAGCTTGGTTAATTCCGACCATCTTGGTGGGCTTGGTCTGCACGCTGAGAATTACCGCACTGCGTGAAAAATCGCGCGAACTTGAGGCCCAGCGAAGTGAATCTATTGGAGTTGTAGTCGGACTTGCTGCAGGATTGATATTGCTTGCGGTCAATTGGATTCGCGTACCACTGAGTTCCATTCGCGCCGGGTCATCAGTTGACATGTATTTCCTAGAGGCGCTCTCGCGGGGGATCAGTCAATTTGGCCCCGAGCACAGTATTTTGATGTCGGGAGGAGCTCTTAGGTACCACTGGTTCACGTATGGGTGGGCTGGAGAACTCACCCAAGTAGCTGGCCTAGATTCTTTCGTGGCCCTCACGCGATTCCTACCCCTTGTCGCACTACTAGGAATGATCCTGATTGCTGCCTCGTGGGCGGCATCGATTCGAGTTAATGGTAAAGCGAGCCCTTGGTGGGTTCCGTCCCTAGCCGTCCTCTTGATCGTTGTCGGCGGCTACACCGGTGCCCTCTATGGTGTGATTCTCAACTTCGATTCGCCTTCACAATCACTCACGACCGTTTGGCTCCTCGGACTGGTCTTTCTGTTTTTGCACGGTTTAAGAACGGAATCACGACCTGCACTTATTTTTATTTGGTTCGCAATTGGTCTGCTAGCTCTTGGGACAACCGGAGGGAAAGCCAGTCACGCCGTTGTTGGGCTCGGTGGGATTGGACTGGTGGTGATAACCTCGCTGCTGTTTCGTAAGAGTGATTGGAAAAGAGCTATTTCACTCGGACTGGCTGCCATCCTCGGAGTCGGAATTGCGTATTTCTGGGTTCTGTTTGGGGTTGGAGTTCAAGAGAACCTCTCAGAAGTAATTGCGGTACGTGCGTCTACCTGGCAAGGCCTCGATCCTGTTTCTGGTAGATGGGGTCCGTTGCTCGGAACCATTGCAATGCTGTTGGCAATATTTGCTCGCCTCGCAGGAACTACTTGGTTATTCACAAGCGCCAGTGGAAGAAGGTTACCTGAACTTATATTTTCTTTGGGCGCCTTTCTCACAGGCGCGCTCGCACTGCTTTTTTTGCGGGAAGGGATCAACGAATTGTGGTTCCTACTTGCGGCATCGGCACCTATCGCAGTGATCTCTGCGTACGGGGTGGGTCAAGCGCAAATTTCACTTATTGGCAGAATCGGAATGCGCAAAGCCGTGCCGATAACCCTTCTCATTGCCGGAATTGCTTCCCTAGGTTCACTAATACTAAGTCGGAATTGGGTTTTCGAATCAATCCCCTCCCCGTTTTTTCAGTGGCCAGGTGTCCTGTTTTGGTTAGCGATAGTCTCGGTGTGGGTCGTAATACCCGCACTCGCATTCTTGTTCTTGCGAAAACTGACCAAGTCAGGGAAACAATCACTTCATTCAATTGCACTGCCAATTTTTGCCGTGAGCGTTAGCGCACTGGTGCTGACATCGATTCTCACTCGACCATCCGTTTTATGGACAGAGTCCCGTCCATTGACAACGGGGTTTGGGACAGTGAAACCAAGTGAACCGTCTAGAGCAGGCGAAAACAAGACATCTGAGCGCACAGTTGATTCACTGGGACTCGAGCCCCGGATTAACGCGGCGGATTGGTTGAAAGAGAATTCACAAGTTGAGAACGTTGTTGTCACAAACCGCCCTGACATCTCCTTCATTCCGGCATTTACTGGTAACCAGATGTATTTAGCCGGTGAGCCGTACCAATACGGGCTTGGCGCAGCAGACCAACGGGCGGAAATAGAACGGCGTTCGCTTCTATCTCGAAGTCTGACGGCGGGACTAACTCCGGTGTTATTGAACACCCTTTGTCAAGAGGGAATTGACTTCGCCTGGATCGAATCGCCGGATGAATCTTTTCCACCCAATGATGTAGTTGCCTCTGAAACTTTTGGGAATATAAGTATTTACGACCTGCGTCAAAACTGCATGATCAACTATTGAAATCTTGTTCTAGCAATACGTAGTATCGGGCTTTCGAAAATACGCCAGGAAACCAAGGCAACGGACCATGAAATCGCGGTAGACGCAATAAACATTCCGAGCAGTACCAAGATATTCCAAAAGGATGAGGCGCTGGGCTCAATACCGAAAATATTTCGGTAAATGACCTCCAGTTGACGCAAGACCAAAAAATGAAAAAAGTACATAAAATATGAATAGCGGCCAATACTCCAAAAAACAGAATTCACATGAGGGATGCGATCAATAGCGATACCCAGGAGTACGGAAAAAATGACGAACCCAAAGACGAAATAGCTCGGAGTCTCCATGGAGTAAAGGATTTGAGTGCTCAGCAGAACAGTGACCAGAACGAGAACACCAGTTCTGAAACTGAAATCCATTTGCCCCGATGAGGATTTTGCACGCCAGGTAGTAAATGCCAAATAGGCTAACCCACCAAGCACAAAAAACGGCCACGAGGTAAACAGGCTCAACCGCAACCAAGCTGTTGCGGCACTCTGAATATATGTCTCCCCGGCTAGGGCGGTGACCATCCACTTTGCCAAGAAAAAGGTCAGGTATCCCACGATCACCGATACAAGGAAAAAGTCGACACTCTTCTTTCGGAAAAGCCAAAACAAGGCGTAATGGCCCATTTCCTGCTGAATCGTGAGTCCACCGGTGGGGATAGCCACTAACGAACCCACGGTCCACCCGAGGAAAAGTAAACATAGAACGATGGCCAGCCACGTGGGCAGCCCCGCCGTGTCCTGGTCGTAAAGAATGAAATATAAAAGAACGAATAGGGCCCATAGAGGCCAGATGCGGGCTATCCGGCGGGCCCAATAATGCGAGCCACTCACCTGTGGTGATTTCCGGTAGTAGAGACTGAAAATTAGCCATCCTGAGAGAGCGAAAAATACTTGTACACCAAATTGACCGTAGTCAAACAGCATGAAAACAGATTTTGGGAAGTCATAACTCTGCGTTACTGCGACCGAGGCACTCAGGGAGTGGGTAGCAATTACCCCCAACACAGCTATTGCTCGAACCGCATCGAGGGTGCTTACTCTGCCCTTTTCTGAGGGTAAATCAGGAGTCAACGCGCATTCCTCCCATCATTCGGCGTACCCTTTTCGGTAGTAGTAAATGTCGAGCCTAGTGAATCAGGAGCCCACGTGTCACTCATCACTCAACTAGCGGATCGAGCAACCGGCGGCCGCATCACTAAGCGCGATTTCGAGAACAGGCTAGAAAGATATACAGCTACGGGAAAAAGTGCCCCCGGTGACGCTGAATCCTTGAACGATGCCTTTCTTAAGTCCGCTGGAGCTTGGCTGACGCAGGGTTCACGCAATATCGCAACCCATAATGGCCGTTCTGACTTCTCCGATGCGCAGGACTTTCTCCACCTGTGGCAGGAGCCAGGGTCCATGGAGCGCGCCCTTAGCCAACTAAATAATGATGGTTACGCGATTTTGGATACTAAATTTGACCCCGAAATTGTGCAGGAGCTTTCCACCTATTTTGCATCTGCTCCCTGCACGTTGACCTCGGATCAAGAGTTGAACATGGCCCCTGAGGATCGCGTCGTCGTTGACTTTGAGAATCCGCTAGCGGTGAAGTACTCCGTTGATACGAATACATTGTTAATGAACGCCACGGTGCGCAAGATGCTGCTTGATCGCGGGCTGCTTCAGATTGCGCAGGAGTATCTGGGTTCAACCCCCATTGTGGACATCGTTACGGCTTGGTATTCCTTCCCCTCAGCGAATCCAAGTCACGAGGCAGCGCAACTTTTCCATTTTGATCTGGACCGCGTCCGCTGGCTCAAGGTGTTTCTGCTGCTCACTGATCAAACAATTGACACTGGGGCGCATGTTTACATTCCGGGAACCCAACGAGATGGTGGGATCTCTTCTGATCTGTTGGCTAAGGGGTATGCCCGACTAGAAGACCCGGAAGTTGAGGCTTTCTACCCCAAAGACGCTTGGAAATCCATGGTGGCGCCTGCCGGTTCGATCTTGCTTGAGGATACCCGCGGGTTGCACAAAGGAATCCCTCTGCAACGAGATCACCGTCTCATGCTGCAGTTTGAATACGCCCAGACCCTTTTTGGTCATGTTCCATTCCTAGCAACAGTGTCGTTGGACGACTACCAGGATGAGTACTGGAACACCATGAAACACAATCACCCAGAAGTTTTTGCCGCACTGCGTCGATAGGCGCGTTTATTCAATCGTTGGGCAGCGATCCTGGTGGCAACCCTCACCGGTTGCTCCCAAAGCCATTTGAATTTGTTCTGCCTTGTAGTTAGATAGCGGCGCTTAATCGCTTCACTCTCTTCGAGAGACTTACTGCGATCACTTACCGTGAGTGATTCAGGGTGCCACCGAAAACACGAGACAACATGGTCGACAGGTGTGAATTCACCTTGATTCTTCAACTTCAAAAGTAGATCCAGATCAAATGCGTGACTTAGGCTTTCGTCCACGCCACCCACCAAGTCCCATGCCTCCCTACGTATCAACATGCCGGGTTGCGGAATCAAGTCCGGTCCCCAGACAAGGATGCGGCCAGCCCACTTACCGGCCTTGCTCACCCAGAGTTCTTTTCCTTGGGGGTCGATATACCGGCAGGATCCATAGGCAACCACCGCACGTGGATTGGCCCTGAGCGCTCCGACTGTGGATTCAAGGGACTGATCGGTGAGGAGGTCGTCATCACCCAACCAATTCACATAACGGTGCTGCATACCGGCTTCGGAAACCCCCTGATTGATTGCAGCTGGGAGTGAACCGGGGTCATCAATCACCTTGGCGGCGAACTCATGGGCCAGTGTTCGGGCCGCCGTTGCACTCACTGGAGTAACGACCGTGATGTCCGCTTGCACGTGCTGGTTCCTGATGGACTCGAGCGTCTGCCTTAAGTAGTCGACTCGCTGACCCAGGGTAGGAATGACAATTAACACCTCGGTGGCCACATGGGAACTGTAGCGGAGCGGTCGCTACAGGTACGCTTTCACGAATTAACGTCCGTTGAACTGGTTGGAGAGGCGCGACTTGTGAGCAACCTGATCTTTGGCATTGGCCTGATCGGCATTCTCGCGGTCGCAATTATTGCCAGTCGCTCTTTGGCTCGATTCGCAATCTTGACACTATTTACGGTCATGGTGTCAGGGGCCATACTGCAGTTTTTCAGCTCCCACTCGCTCGACGTCACATTTGGTTTAACACAATGGTGGCTTTTGGTAACGGGCTTGGTTTTGGCACTGCTGTCCATTTACTACGGCCGAGCCCGCGGGCAGGCGGCCTTGTGGAGCAGAGCCAGTAACACAGTTCTCATTGGGAGTTCGGCACTGATCGCCGTGGCCTTCTTCACCTCCCGACTTCTCGCTCCCGGGGAATTGGCGCCGTTGAGTTCGGTCGGATATTTTGTTCAAAAAGTCGCAGCCGAAGACAACGCCAAATGGCTCAACGCAACTTCACAACTTGCCGATGCAAGTGTGATCGATACCTGGGCAAATGTCGGTGGACCGATGCTGCTCATCATGTCATTCGCCGGGATCATGATCGGGACAGTTTCATTTCTACTGTATGGATCCGTTAATGAAGTAGCAGTCTCCGCTGGGTCAGTTATTTTTGTCCAAATCTTTTTCGTTGTTATTGCACCTTTTGCACTAGCACCAATTGTTGAGAGAACATATAGGAAAATAGCAGGCGGAGCACAACTTCCCATGTTGTACTCGTTACTCAGTATCGCAATTATTAGCGCTAGCAATGCAGTTTTGCTGACCTACGGTCACATCACACTTCAATTTACAATCATTGCCATAACCCTATGGATAGGTGCTTTCCTAGCGCCCATTTCACGTTTCCCTGCACGTTTATTCACCACCTTGGCCGTGGTAGCGGCCTCAATGGTGTGGTTCCCCCTCGCTGGACTTTCTCTCGTTATTTTGCTGGGGGCCTTAGTTTATTTTGGGCGAGGACTTTTCAGCGGACCCCGTGAATCACGCAAGAACTCTGCGATTAGTTTCACCCTGAGCCTGATACTCGGTGCTTTAACAATCGAATTTCTCAACAGTGCATTGCGCTACTCCCTCGGTGTAGACAGTGCGAGTGCTGCTCCCATTGGTGGTGAATCCGATACTGGCTTCGCCGGTGGAATCTCCACTGCGGTGCGCACGATCACTGCACCGACTCTGCCCCTCTTTGACGACCCGGGAGGCACCGAACAGATCACGACTCTGCTTCTCGTTCTCACGCTAGTCTCGATCCTGGGACTTGTGTGGGTACGCGTTGGCCGAAATACATTCACCCGCGGTCGGCTAAAACCATTCATTCCCATTGTGTTATCTGGCGGCTACGCCTTGGCAATTGCCTTTACGGATTTCTGGGCTGTGGGCGATGGCCCCAACTACGGTTCACTCAAAATCAGTTTCGCCGTTTTCCTCCCAATTTTGGTGTGTTCCCTTCCGTTTGCTCTCATGACTTTCCACCGAGGTTCGGCCAAGGTAAATGGTCTCGGTGTAGGTGCTGTCGCGTTGATTGTGATCATGTTGACCTTGGACACACTCTTTCCTCGGGCAGTTCTACAACTCAAACCGACAAATTGGCCCGGTGTTAGCGGATCGCCCTACTGGTACCCAGCCGAAGTGCGCGACACCGGTGATCAAACACTTGCCAGCAATCCCATTGGTTGTGTGTTCCTTCCACGAGGGGCGATCGCTCCCACCGGGTTGCCGCAAGGACAACTTATTTACACCTGCACCAGGCTCCTCGCCGGAGTGGCCGGAGTGGAAACTCTCGCTGCACCAATAGTGAAATGGGAACTGGATGAGTGGCTGCAGAATCGCACCATGTGGAGCGAAGTCCACCCACAGTTCAGTGCCCTGAGTCCGGAAATTCAAAGGCGAAACCTGATCCTGTTGGACAACGACCGTCAAGTGGTTGGCCTTGAATCCCTCGGGATTTTGCTTAATCGGTTCCCGCCGTTGGAACCGTGATGCGCATGAAAAGAAATAGGTGGTGTGTGTGAGCTGGCGATCCTGGGTGGTGCCAGCAGGTGTCAGCGACTGGGCAGCACAGCGGAGCAAATACCTCACTCAATTTGATGATTCCGGCGGTACGTGGGAAGCGGCGCAAGCTCAGAGCTCTGGGTATGACTCCCGTGAAATTCTCAGCAGGGTTACGACAAGTACCCAGGCGGTATTACGAGCAGAAGCTGCCTTTGAGCGAGATGGTGTTGCGTTCACTGCACCCCAATACCGCTGGCCAGTTTTGGCCGGATTGCTTGAAGTGGCTGCGCGTGACGGTGAACTGAAGGTGCTGGATTTTGGTGGCTCTCTGGGATCCCTGTACTGGCAACACCGCAAATTTTTTTCAGGGTTCAAGGTTTCATGGGGTGTGGTAGAGCAGCCTGAATTCGTTGCTGTCGGTAAAGGTTTGGATCAAAGTACTATTGAGTTTTTCTGCAGCGTCACCGAATACTTGGAATCGGTCACTCCCAATGTGGTGCTCCTCTCCAGTGTTCTGCAGTATCTGCCAAATCCGGAGCAGACTTTGCGAGAGTTACTCGCAACCCCTGCAGACACCGTGATTCTCGACCGAACTCCCATTAGTACCGCGACTTCCAATGTTCCCTGCTTACAGGTAGTGCCACAGCACATCTATGCAGGCAGTTACCCGGCTTGGATTTTCTCAAACACCTGGCTGCGCAATCAATTTGCAGGATGGGAAATCGTTGCGGAATTTGACGGAATTGAGCCGGCCGGTCACACACAAAATGGTATTCATTTCAGTTGGGATGGCCTAATTGCCCAAAGGAAAGCCAATGACTGAATTGGCTCTGCTAGTCAAGAGCTATCACAACGACTTCGAGTATGCCGAGCGCCTAATGCAGTCGATCAATGATCACAATGTTGATGCGTTACCCGTCTACATTGTTGTTCCCGAGAACGATCTTCAGCAATTCAATGTTTTTGCTAGTGACACCACAAAAATTTTGAGTGAAAACCTATTTGCTAACCACTTAGTTCACGAGGAAACTGCAGGCTTTCGACCTGGCTACATTAATCAAGAGATAATCAAACTTGCATTTTGGGAACTTAATTTGTGTGACAACTATTTCTGTGTCGATTCAGATGCGGAATTTATACGCGACTTCACCCGCGCTGACTTTATGGCGCAACAGGGAATTCCCTTTACCTTTTTAACGGAAGACCGTGATCTAGTTGTTGAACCCGAATATTACCAATCCACGTGGGTGAACCGCATGAACTCTCTAGAAAAAATCCGTGAAAACATTGGATACACCGGACCGTGGCTGTTCACCGTGCACGGTCACGCAGTATTTTCCGCAAAAGTCTTGCAATCCTTCGTCTCAGATTTTCTAGAACCACGCGACTGGGATTACAAAGATGCACTCGCAATTTCACCTTATGAACCAACGTGGTACAACACGTGGCTGCTGCACACGGGTGTGATTGAGATTTTTCCTCGCGAACCAATTGTCAAAACTTTTCATAATGCGCATCAACACTTGGAGTATCAACTCCGTGGAATTCGCAAGAAAGATGCAGCGCGCGGATTTTTGGCATTAGTGGTGAACTCGAATTACTCTCGCGGACACGGTGTGATGAATGCGGAGAACTTACTGAAGGACACTCTCGCTGCCTATGTTCCCTTGCCACAGTTACTTCGGGCATTCGGTTTCAAATTGAAGCGCGACGTCTTTATTCGACGCACACCACTGCGCAAACTCCGGGTCTGGTTGGGTGCAATCGCTTTGAAGATTCCCGGTGTGCGACGATTCGTTCAATCCGGTTGACAACATTCGGTCACGACTTTCCAGAAAACACTGTTGTTGACGTAATGCGTCATGGTGGCATGACCGGTGTCTGCGATTCGCTGACGAAAATCGGAATCCGTTGCAAGGGCAGTGAGTGCGGCAACGGCTTGATCAACACCCTCAAACTCGAGGTAGTCCGCGTCCTTGGTGAAGTACGGAAATCCACCTTCAACACACTGTGCAACTATCGCCGTTCCTGCAGCCATCGTCTCGGCATAGCGGAACACTGCCTGGCGGACCCAAATCCAATCCATGTATGCACGGGTGGGACCTTGCAGTGTGGTGGTAAAAATAATGTCCGATTCGACCAAAACCCGCCAGTAATCGTCATTGGATGTTCCGGCTTTATCTGAATTGATCGTGAGCTCTATTCCTTTTTCAGCCAGTTTTTCTTTAACCACCTGAAGGAATTCATCCCGGGGTGAATACATAGAGCCGATGAATTGAACGACCAATGGTGTTGTCAAATCACGGCTGGCCTTAAAACGAGCTTTTGCCAATTCCAATTCAGCGACACGTTTTCGAGAAATTGGCATGAATAGGGGGCCACGTATTCGAGAGTGTGGGAAAATTTTGCCCGCAATATCTGTATGAGCAAAAGTAACAACGCACCCGTGGAAAGCGGTCAGTACCGCGGCCTGCCAGCGATGCCGACGATAAAAGGCATCGGTGAGAACCACAATTGGTGTGATTCCATGTCGGTTCAGGTACCAAGCCACCCGAAATCCCTCGGACAATGACCGTGGCCAACTCTGTCCAGGAGTTCGTACGTCGAGCACCACGGTATTTGCGTTACTTTGCCCTTGGTTAGCCACAAATTGCGGGTAGTACGGCTGATCACGGTCAATCACTTGCTTATGCACTTGATTCGATCCAAAAAAATCCTGGGCCGAACCCAGAAGTTCCTCGAAGTACACGTGGGTCCAGCCAATGATTCCTGACTCGATCGCTACTTGTGGTTTTTGGTCGCGGTTGCGGCGACGAGCACCCGCCCCCAGCACCCGAGCGGGTAGTAGAACCACCCAATAGACCCAAAATAAGGGAATAACCAATCGGGGCAAAATCTGATCCCGCCAAAGTCGGTGTGTTTCGGGCGGGTTGAACCCGCGCGAATACAACTCAGCCTGCTCCACCCGCCTAGGCTAGTGGGGTGATCACCGCTCAGCCGATTGCCGTTATTCCGGCACGCGCCGGATCCAAGCGGATTCCGGGGAAGAACTCTCGATCCATGCTCGGGATTCCCTTGATTACCCGGTCGATTCGAATCTGCCAGGAATCAGGGATATTCGAATCAGTTGTGGTCAGCACCGATTCAGAGCAGATCGCTGACCTAGCCCGAGGTGCAGGCGCCCAGGTTCACAAACGGCCGGCTGACCTGTCCGATGACCACACACCCCTAATGCCGGTAATTGCAGAGGCCACGGTGGGTTATGACCCGACCACACCAATCTGTTGCTTTTACGCCACCGCAGTCACTGTGAACCCCGGTGAACTTGTCAACAGTTGGCAGGTCTTTGAGGCGATACTGGCTGATCCCACCAGCGCCAATTCATTCCTCACGGCGGTTGTGCGTTACCCGCATCCCATCCAACGGGCATTGGAGATCAAAGCCAATGGAGAGTTGACCATGCTTTCCCCGGAATACGCCTCGACGCGCACCCAAGATTTGCCCGAACGTTGGCACGATGCAGGGGCATTTATCTGGGGCAGTGCACTCACTTGGTCACAGAGCGAACCCGCATTAACCAGAGCCCATGGGTTCCCGCTTCCACACTCCGAAACTGTGGACCTCGATACCGAGGAAGACTGGGCAAGGGCTGAAACGCTGCTCATGGTGCGAGAAAACGCATCTGCACAGGCGCCCGATAGTCTTAGCAAGCACGGAGAATACAAATAAGGAGACCAAGTGTCAGTCATTGATGAATCGTCGATCTTGATCACCGGGGGCACGGGTTCCTTTGGCAAGGCCTTCCTCCAAGAGATTTTGACAAATCACAATCCTCGTCGGGTTGCGATCCTTTCCCGCGACGAACTCAAGCAATCAGAGATGCGGGCACACTTCACCGACAAGCGGATGCGCTGGTTTCTCGGAGACATCCGCGACAAGGATCGTTTGATTCGGGCCTTCCACGGTGTGGACTACGTGGTCCACGCGGCAGCCCTCAAACAAGTTGACACCGCTGAGTACAACCCATTTGAGTACGTACAAACAAATATTCTCGGTAGTCAAAATGTTATTGACGCCGCAATTGATGCCGGTGTGAAAAAAGTCGTTGCACTCTCAACAGATAAGGCGTCCTCACCCATTAACCTATACGGGGCAACGAAACTCACTGCCGACAAATTATTTATTGCAGCTAACAACTACAGCTACAGCTACAACACCGCAATGTCCGTTGTGCGCTACGGAAATGTAATGGGCAGCCGTGGGTCAGTGATTCCGTTCTTCCAAAAATTGATCGCCGAGAACAAACCCCTACCCATTACCGATCCCAACATGACCCGGTTCTGGATCACCCTGCCACAAGCAGTTCAGTTTGTGATTGACTCATTTGATTCAATGCACGGTGGAGAACTGTACGTCCCACGGATACCCAGCATGCGAATCATGGATCTGGTCGAAGCCCTCAAACCTGGCGCCGAAACTTATGTTGTTGGTATTCGCCCGGGTGAGAAACTCCACGAGGAAATGATTGCCTCTGACGATAGCTACCGGACACTGCGCCAATCAGATCGCTACGTGGTGCAACCAACGGTCAAAGAGTGGTGGTTCAAAGATTCAGAGGGAGAACCGGTTGCAGAAGGTTTCTCTTACTCCTCCCACACTAATGACCAATGGTTAACGATCCCAGAATTGCAAAACTGGATCGCTAAAGGCTAAGTGAGCCAATCCATGATTCCTTATGGCCGGCAACAGGTGGATGCCGCTGACATTGCCGCCGTTGAAAAAGTTCTTAAAGGCGACTGGCTGACCAGCGGTCCTGCTGTCACCCAATTTGAAGAGGCTCTCGCCGACTACGTTGGCGCAAACTACGCGGTCACATTTTCATCGGCCACCGCGGCCCTGCATGCCGCTTGCGCTGTTGCAGGCTTGGGACCAGGAGATCTGGTTCACACAAGTCCTTTGACTTTCATTGCCAGTGCAAATTGTGCGCGGTATGTCGGCGCAACACCGGCGTTAATCGATATTGATCCATCAACCTTCAATATTGACACCAACCAAATCACCGACAACATTCAAGCCGTGATTCCCGTGCACTATGCGGGACTCCCGGTGGAACTGGGCGCTCTACCCACTCGCCCTCGCGTGATCATCGAAGATGCATCCCACGCTCTCGGTGCGCGCAGCACAACTGAAAAGGTTGGCTCCACAACACATAGTGATATGTGTGTTTTTTCATTTCACCCGGTCAAACCAATCACCACGGGCGAGGGTGGCGCAGTCACCACCAACAACGCGGATTACGCACAAGCGCTGACAGAATTCCGCTCCCACGGAATCAACGCAAATAGGGATCCGCTGTCTTGGGAATACAACGCGGCTACCCTCGGTTACAACTACCGGTTGACTGACATTCAAGCCGCTATGGGTCTGAGTCAATTAGGGAAAATTGACCGATTCATTGCCGAACGTAACGCTATTGCCGAGCGATACCGAGAGAAACTCTCAGTACTACCACTTGAATTACCCCCAGCTGCACCTGCAGGTGCACTGCACGGCTACCACCTTTTTGCTATTCGGGTTCCCCAGCGACGCGAAGTATTCGCTGAGTTACGCAAACGTGGAATAGGTGTCCAAGTGCACTACGTCCCCGTTCACCACCACGGTGTGAGCTCTGACATCGAGATGCCACCGGGTGGCTACCCGCACGCCGACTCCGTCTATAGCGGGCTAATCAGCATTCCTACTTTCCCTGGGCTCACCGAATTAGAACAGGACATTGTGGTTGCAACATTGGCAGACGTCCTGGAACTTCATGGTTGAGCATGACCCCCAGTGGGATTCGGGCTATCACTTCTTCCCCGAATTCGCCGCCACAAGTGCCGATAACCGATACCTACTGCGACCCATTCACTGGAATGATCGCGATGCAATCCGGGAATGGCGCAATGCACAGATTGACGTCCTGCGGCAACAAAATCCTTTATCGACCAGTGAACAAGATAATTACTTTTCGAATTTAGTTCTGCCGCAACTTACTCAAGAGCAGCCTGAGCAAATTCTGTTTGCTTTCCTCGAGGATTCCCAACTTGTTGGTGACGGCGGCTTCGTGCATATTGTTTGGTCTGATCGCCGCGCTGAAGTGTCGTTCTTAACCGACGTGGATCGGTCGGAGCAAAATGTATTTTCGCAGGATTGGTCTATGTACCTAAGCCTTCTTGTGCAACTTGCTCGCAGAATTGGCTTTCACAAACTCACCACCGAGACGTACAGCATTCGGCCAAAATTGATTGAAATACTCGAGGATTTCGGTTTCACCCAAGAAGGGATCTTGCGTGATCACCATCTCATCAACGGTGAACCGGTTGACAGCTTCGCCCATGCGTACCTGATCAACTAGAACTTGTCCTGCGTCCTTTGCCAAGGAGAGTGCGAACACGTGGCGCGCGTACGAACATTCTCTCGAATATTGCACCCATCAAATCCCGATAGTCCACGTAACTACCCAGAACCCTCTCCAGCGGCGCATCGAGTTGTCCTTCACCTGAGGAACGCGAAAATCCAGAGTTGATAACCACACCAACATAACCGCGCGCAAGATCCTCTTGCGAGACCGATTTTATGGCAAGTGCTAAATACTCACTCTGTATGTGAACTGTTTTAAAGATTGGCTCCCTAATGATCCGGGACTTTGGATAGTTCTTTTCCACCCAAAAGTTGTACCAACTGAATTCATAAGGACAAATTTCTAAAGCGCCTGCAATTGTCATGTTCTTCTGTCGCAGGTAGCTCAACAGACTCTGGGCGTATTCGCTGTGCAAGACCGCGAAGCCGTGACAAGTGAGGTAGTTGTCCTCTGGAAGTTGGAAAAACTCTCTCAATGTCTTGAGCCACTTATCTCTATGCTGCCAATATGTGTCAAAGTAAACCGGATCAACGTGCAATTCATGGTCTTCGGTAATGAATGAGTACGGGACTCCGGTGAGGTCCATGAAGTCGCGGGAACTAAACGGGCGAATAAAGACAGCCTCCGAATCGACACATAGATAGTTTCTGAGAAATCCACTTTCGGCAAAAGCTAATTTGATGATCTCTTGATTGATGTAACCAGGACTATTTCCGTGGATTGAGTAGTCCACTAATTGATCCCCCCACATTGATTCGGGCAACACTGTTGCATGACTGGTAAACATCTCGGTAAATGCATAGATGTCTTGGTCGGGGACAACAATGAAAAGCGGGATCGGTTCAGTTGCATATGCAAGAAAGGACTCAAGAAAACGCTGGGCATATGGCAGGTCGGGACCATACGACTTGAGCATGATCCCAAAGTTTTCCATTGACACAGCTTTAGTAGCCAACAACTTCAAGGTCGGGAAGGGGGAAAATCAAGCGGCCACCGCCAGCCAGATAGGGCTGCAAGCGATCCATGAAAGTTTCACGGAAATGCCACGGCAGAATCAAAAGGTAGTCCGGGTTCTCCGCGAGCACCTCTTCTTCGCTGACAATGGGGATCTGGGACCCGGGCAGGAACCGTCCGAACTTATAAGGATTAACGTCACCAACCTTGGACATGAGTTCCTTGGTTACCGGCGTAGTCATAACAAGAACATTGCCTTTGGTCGATGCTCCCAGTCCCATGACGGTAGCTCCGGACTCTTTCAGTCGTTCGAGTAGTGATTTAAGGTCATGTTGACGTTCTTCCACCCTGGTGCGAAATTCGACCCATGTTTGCGGGTCATGGACTTTTGCTTGCTCTTCTTGTTCAAGGAGCCATTGGGCGTAAATAGAAATCCCTGCCCCTGGTGAAGGTGAGGCGAGTACTGAGACAGAACCGCCATTAACCGCGTTGGTTGCTGCATCAATTAAATACAGCCCGGCTTCATCAAGGATTCGCTTGATTGTGGTCAGGGAGTAGTACTCCAAGTGTTCGTGGCAGATCGTGTCGTAGGCGCCGCTGCGAAGCATCCAGGGCATGTAGCTTTGCTCGAAATACCAAATTCCCTCAGGAGCTAGGCAATGCTTCACGTCTTGGGCAAAAGCCACCGGGTTATCAAGGTCATAAAACATGGCAATTGAGGTGACGATGCTCGCCCGGTCCTGACTCACCGCATCAAAGTTTTTGGCGTTGAAGAAGTCGGGAACCGTGGTGACCGGGTTGGTGGCCTTTTCTGCTTCGTAGAACTCACTGAACTTAGCAATAGTTGGATCAATTCCGATCTTCTTGAGCCCCGAAACACTGTAACTGCGGAGCAAAGTTCCATCGTTTGCCCCAATGTCGAGAACCGTTTGGCCGGGGAGCAGGTTGGCCCGGACTTCCAGTCGGCGGGCAATTCTGGCCAAGTGAGCCACCATCGAGGCATTTAGCCCGCTGCGGTAGCCGTAGTTGTCCCCGTACATTTCCTCGGGTGGGAAGGTGTCGCCGAGTTGAACCAGACCGCAGTCATTACACACCATGAGGCGCACTTCACCGGAGGAGATTTCCTCTTCACGAGTAGCGGGGAACACCCCTGTTAGGGCCAGATCACCGAAATTGAGGACTTCAATGAGGTCCGTTGTGTCACAGACCCGACAGTTCTTCAACTTCGCCACAGTTTTGGCTCTCTCTCAGATTACAGGATTCACGGCTAACTAGGTCAAAACGGTCTCAGTACACCGTTTAAACAATTGTTGTCCCGTCCTAGACTAGCGAAGTCAGTAGAGCGATCCAAAGAACTAAGGGGTACACGCGGGTGAGCCACGATCACGACGAGCACGTTGATAACAGCCTGTTGGCTAAAGCGAAACGAACCTTCCCCCTGGTGCCTATCTCCCGTGGTTTGAGCCGGGCTAGCCGCAAGGCTGCTTCAGCTGCCCACAAACTGCAATTCCAAGTGGAGTGGGGAGCAGATAACCCCGAATATTTTGATCACTTCATTGACCAACACTGGCAGTGGTCAGCGAATAGACAGTCATTCCCGTGGGAGCGCGGTGTCTACTCCTCGCTTGCCCTGCAAGCAACCCGTTGTGGGAGCCGACTGCCCAAGGTTTTGGAACTCTGCTGTGGCGACGGTTTCAACACCTATCACTTCTACAGTGCTCAAGCCGAATCAATTACCTCGATCGATTTTGATCCCTCGGCGATCGCGACAGCTAAGAAGAATTGCTCCTACTCAAATATTCGCTACCTCCTCGGTGACATCAGAACCGATATTCCTGAGGGGTTCTACGACAATGTTATTTGGGACGCGGCTATTGAGCATTTCACGGAAACTGAAATCAAGGCGCTGATGGGAACCATAAAGTCGCGGTTGGCTGAGGGCGGAATTCTTTCCGGTTACACCATCATTGAGCCCGACGACGGTGGCAAGCACCTGCACCAGCACGAATACGAATTCCACGACAAATCCGATCTTGTTCGCTTCCTTGAACCATGGTTTAAGAACGTTCAAGTCTTGGAAACCGTGCACCCGCAACGTAGAAATCTATACTTCTGGGCAAGCGATGGGCCACTGCCCATGGATCGTGGAATCGCGCTGACCGCGGTCACCGAATGACGTCAGCATTTACTATTGAAAAATACCTAATTTTCCTTCATCGATGAGACCCGAAATGAAAGGTGTTACGGCACTCAAGTCTGCGGAGTTATGATTCAGAAAAGCCTCAACTTGACCAGCACGCACAACCTCAACTCTTTCGTACTCACCCGGCACAAATGTGCTTACAAAGTGTGCCACACTGAGGTTAACCCGCAATGGGATGATCAGGTCGGCGGTGAATGCACTGGAATCTACAAACAGTGCCACAGGGCTACCAATGGACAATGAATCGACCGAGACACCAAGCTCCTCCGTCGCTTCTGTAAGAATCTGATGCTCAATGGGCAGTCTCTGCACCCCCCCGGATGGAGCGAATTCCCAGATACCCCCATCAGTGACATCGTTCGCCCGCTTGCCGAGGACAAGGCCCTCACCAATTCGGGTTACACCGGTCACTGCGAGGAAGAGGGGATCACTCGGCCCACCCCCCCGCCTAGCAGCGGCCAGATGCCCATAGGAGCTAGGGACTACTGTCAGTGAAACTTCAGAAAACTGAGTGACTCGCAATAACGATCCATTCCACTCTCCATCAGACAAGGCACCAATGTCTACTTCGGGGTCCGGTGTAGGAACGAGTTCAAGTGCCGGCGGTGATGACCATAGGATACTGGCATTGCCACGCATAACTACAGACTATATGGCAGAGATAGGTCGAGCATGAATAAGGAAGAGATATACGACCATTGGACCAGTTGGGCTCAAGAACACGGTGAAGCGATCGAAGCGACCACTCGAACCCAGAGCGCCAAATCCATTGAGTTATCTGCCTTGAACAGTGCATTTGCTCGGTACACGTCAGTTGACGCAACGCCAACCACTGTTCTCGAAGTAGGGTGCGGAAACGGAGTTAACTGCGTCTACATTGCATCAAGTTTTCCAAAGAGTCAAATATTCGGTATCGATTTTGTTCCCGAGATGGTGGAACATGCTCGCGGTTCTGCACGATCCGCGCACACCTATGAACGTTGCACTTTCCGCGTTGGTGATGCCATGCAACTTGAGGAAATTGAAGATTTACCCACCGACTTTGATATTGCCTTCACCGTTCGCTGTCTCATCAATTTAGAGTCTGATGAGAACCAGAGGCGAGGACTGAAGTCCATTGCCGAGCGAGTTGCTACTAACGGTTACATCTTTCTGATTGAGAATAGTCAACAATCGTATGCACGCCAAAATAATCTCCGCACAACTCTGGGACTTCAACCTCGCACTCCGGCTTCCTTTAATCACTTCATCGATGAAGTGTCATTCCTTGAGTTCGCCAAGGAGTGCGGACTCACACTTCAAGGGATTGTTGACATTTCAAGTTTGCATGACACGGTGCTATACGCACTTGCGCCATCGACTAACGGCGGGACAGATTGACTACAAACATCCGCTAGTAGAAGCCGCAACAAAGCTAGAGATCGCCCACCACACAGAGTTAGGATCCCCGTTCGGTGACTTCGGTCAAAACAGGCTCTTCATCTTTCACAAGAAATCATGAAAACTGCCCTATTCCTAGATTTCGATGGAACACTCGTTGACTCCATTTCGGCACTGCACTCGGCGTATCTCCAATTTCTCCGTGAATTCAACATCGAAGGATCCACTGCTGAGTTCCAAGAGTTCAATGGGCCGCCACTGCCCATCGTTGTTGCTGAACTGAAAAAAAGATATGACCTCCGCGAGCCTGAACTAGAGCTCTTCGATAGATATTTGGAGATTATTGACACAAGTGACACACAACTACAACTAGCACCCGGAGCCGGATCGCTCCTCACTGCAGCGCAGACCCTAGGCATCGAGCTTGCAATTGTTACCTCTAGCCCGGTGAACCGGGTTTCCAAATGGCTTGACCGGCATCAATTGGAATCCATGTTCCAATGTGTCATTGGGGCGGATTCCACCGAATTTGGAAAGCCGCATGCTGATCCATATCTACTTGCGCTCCAGAAACTCAATGTGACTCCAGACCAGGCGATCACGGTCGAGGACTCAGCGAAAGGTGCAGCAGCCTCACTTGCTGCGGAAATAACTACGATTCTCCTCGGCAGTCACCCGGACACTCTCGAACATGCACTCCTCATACCCATGAAATCTCTTGATGACGTTACCTGGTACTTGCAGCTGGGTGCATAGAGTTATCTCATGGAGTCTTTGAAAATTGGTGGCACTGACGTTGGTCCAGGCTTGCCGACTTACATCATTGCTGAAGTCTCCGCGAATCACCAGCAGGATTTCGGCAGAGCCCAAGCAACCGTTCGTGCTGCTGCCTCTGCAGGCGCCAATGCTGTGAAGTTTCAGACCTATCACCCGGACCTCATCACCTTCGAGTCTGATTCTCCGATTTTTCGTATTGACCACGGAACAACATGGGACGGACGCACTCTGCATTCCGTTTACTCCGAAGGTTATATGCCTTGGGAATGGCATGCTCCACTATTCGAACTTGCCCACTCACTTGGTATCGATGCTTTCAGTTCACCT
>NZ_JAGYIM010000018.1 GCF_018402695.1 Arsukibacterium sp. | reverse complement strand
CCCTCCTTTTATGATTGCCGAATTATCAAGCAATAATGACCTAGCCCCTCTAACTAAAGGTAAATCGTAGCGTGGCAAACTACCTGGTAGCAACAGTTAAAAGCTGGAATATTGAAGCTTTTCAAAAATATACTGCTGATTTATCAGGTAGCTGGCATCTTATTACCCAGCAACAGCAACTGACCGCTGAACTATTAGAACGATTGCAGCCTGAGTATATTTTCTTTCCGCACTGGAACTGGAAAGTGCCGGCCGACATAACCAGCCGCTACTGTTGTGTCTGCTTTCATATGACTGATCTGCCCTTTGGCCGCGGCGGCAGCCCGCTGCAAAACCTTATTTTACGTGGTTTTAGCAGTACGCAGCTGACGGCTTTGCAAATGACAGAGCAACTGGATGCCGGTCCGGTATTTGGCAAAGCACCACTATCACTGGCCGGGACCGCTACCGAAATTTTTCAACGGGCTGCACCTCTGGTGTATCAGCTGATTGCTCAGATCATCAGCCAACGACTTACGCCGCGTCCACAACAGGGGGGCGCTGAATACTTTAGCAGACGGACTCCGGCGCAAAGCCAGTTACCCGAGGCTGCAAATGTGGCAGAATTGTATGACTTTATCCGGATGTTAGATGGCGAAGGCTATCCGCCCGCTTTTACAGAATACGCCGGTTGGCGGCTGGAATTTACCCAGGCCAGGCCAGACGGTAATGGCCAGCTCACCGCCACAGTCAGGTTTATAGCTGCCAACAGCAATCAGGGAGAACCAACGTGAAATCAGTAGTTGTGGTAGCGGCGCATCCCGATGATGAAGTGCTAGGCTGTGCCGGCACGATAGCGTTGCACAGTGCTGCCGGCGACCAGGTTCACTTGATATTTATGGCCGACGGTGAAATATCAAGAGCCGGCCAGCAAGCCGAACTGCCCGCCCGCCAGCAGGCAGCCCATGCCGCTGCCGCCATATTGGGTGTGCAGTCAGTCCGGTTTTTAGACTTCGCCGATAACGCTATGGATAGCGTGCCGCTGTTAAATATCGTGCAGGCGCTGGAAAAAGCCTTGCAACCCCTTAAACCAGAACGAATTTATACTCATTTTGGTGGCGATTTAAATATTGACCACCGCCTGACCTATCAAGCGGTACTGACCGCCTGCCGGCCACAACCCGGCCAGAGCGTGCAGAGCATATATTGCTTTGAAGTGCCCAGCAGTACTGAGTGGACCGCACAGCAGGAGCCGGCTTTCAGGCCACAACTTTTTGTTGATATCAGTTCAGTGCAACCCCAGGTAAATGACGCATTAGCGTGCTACGCTGCTGAGCTCAGGCCCTGGCCACATAGCCGTTCAACTCAAGCTATTACTCTGCGCCAGCAATGGCGTGGCAGCAATGTCGGGTTGGCAGCAGCCGAAGCTTTTATGGTTGAGCGGGAAATCAGGGTCAGGCCATGAGCAGCAACATGACAATCAACAGCAACAGTGACGTCCGCAACAAAAAGTATCCTGACAGCCAGTTCACTCAGCTTAAGGAAACCGATCTGGAGCAGGTCTGGCACTGGCGTAATCAGCCTGCGATCAGACAGAATATGCATAACAGCAAAACAATCAGCTGGGCGGAGCATCAGGCCTGGTTCGAACAATTGCCACAATCGGGAAAAGTTTTTTATATATTCCATCAGAATAATCGGGCCATTGGAACCCTTTATTTTGACACGGCCGGCCCGGGAAAACTGGAATGGGGTTGTTATGTGGGCGAGACTGACGTCTGGCCTGGCAGTGGCTTACTGCTGGAGATTGCCGCGTTAGATTATGCCGCTGCCCAGCCCCACATCAGCCACTTGCATGCTGAGGTGTTGTCTTTTAACCAAAGTGTGCTGAAAATGCACCAGTTGTTCGGTTATCAAACCTGTCCGGATAAGCCGGCAATAAGTTTGAAAGCAGCGTCGGCAACAGCGTCAACCTCAGCTGCCGAACCATTTTGTATTAAAGTATTTGAATACCAGACTGCCAGTTGGCGGGCACAGCGTAGTAGCATACTAGCCAGGCTACCAAAACAAATCAGCGCTGCAGCCGATTACATTCACTTTCAGGATTAGTTAATGACCACATCAGAACTGCAACAACATATCAGAAACTGCCTGCAGCAGGTGGCCCAAATCGCCAACTGCCAGCTGATTGAGCCTGTTACCGACGATACCGTGTTACTGCAAAGTGGCCTGGATTCGCTGGGGTTTGCCATGCTGGTCGCACAACTGGATGAAGAACTGGGGTTTGACCCCTTCAGTGAGATGGAAATTGCCATTTACCCGCGTACTTTTGCCGAGTTTGTTGGAATTTACCAGCAATATCAGGCTAAACACGCCGGAGGATAAATGACTGCTTGTTTGCTGGAGCAGATAAAACACCACCCCGGCGACGCGCCTGCATTGCAGTATTGCCAGGGTGCAGGTGAGCCCTTGGTCAGTATCAGCTATCAGCAACTTATACAAACCGCGTTGTTAAAACGCCAGCAAGCCAGCAAGTTGTATCAGCAAGCCGTTACTCTGCCCTATCAGCATATTGAAGATTTTATCAGCAGCCTGCTGGCTTATGACGGCTTTTGCTCGGCGCTGTATCTGCTGCCGGCGCAGGGTGCAGATTTGCCAGTTGACGATTCAATTGAGACTACGTCAACAGACGATGCCACACCTTCCGCGGCACAGCATGCTCTTGCCAGCAATTGGTACCTGGCCACATCAGGTACCACCGGTAAGCCGAAGTGGATCCAGCATAGCCTGCAAAAGCTGACCAAAACCGTTAATACCAAAGCCACCAGTCGCGACTTATGCTGGGGCCTGGTGTATCAACCCTATCGCTTTGCCGGTTTACAGGTGGTATTACAAAGCCTGTTATCTGGTGCCTGCCTGGTCGATGTCAGCGATGGAGAAGTTGAGCAGCGCCTCAATGTAATGTCCCAGGCAAAGGTCAATGCCTTATCTGCTACCCCCTCGTTATGGCGGCAGTTTCTGTTCAGCAGTAAATTAGCCGCTTTGCCATTACAGCAATTGACGCTGGGCGGTGAAATTGCCGATCAGCCATTATTAAACACGCTGCAGCAGCTGTTTCCCGGTACACAGTTGCGCCATATCTATGCCTCAACGGAAGCGGGCGTTGCTTTTGCGGTAACTGATGGTAAAGCCGGTTTTCCGCGTCGCTATCTGGAGCAGGGTTATTATGATTTGCAGCTTAAGGTTGATCAGCAACAACACTTATGGCTGAAAGGTCCGGCAAAGTATGCGCCTGAACTGGCAAACAGAGTAGATAGCGATGGCTTTCTCGACACAGAAGATTTAGTCCGGCTAAGCGCTGAGCGGGTACTGTTCCTCGGCCGGGCCAGCGGAGTCATTAATGTGGGTGGCAACAAAGTGCACCCGGAGCAGGTTGAGCAGGTGATTCTGGAGGTTCCGGGAATAGTGGCGGCCAGAGTGTACGGCAAACACAGTAGTATTCTGGGCCAGTTGGTGATGGCACAAATTGTCGCCAGCCCTGCTACAGATGAAAAAGAACTCGTTGTGCGAGTGACCCAGCATTGTCAGCAGCAGTTACAACGCCATCAGCTTCCTTTAAAATTCAACTTCTAACCGCCTTGCCTCTGGCAGCCAGTGGTAAACAGCCAAGGACGGTACAATGAGCAAACTTGTAGTGGTAAGCGGCGCCAGTCGCGGCCTCGGTTTGGCGATATGTCGCCAGCTCCTGCAAAGCTGGTTATACGGTGCTGGCTTTAGCCAGAACCCATAGCAACGAGCTACAACAATTGCAGCAAAATGAACCTAATTTGCACTTTTTAGCTGTCGACCTGGCGGAGCTTACCGAAATACCGGCGCTCTGTAGTCGTATCGTCAAAGCTTATGGCCGCCCTTACGCTTTGGTTAATAATGCTGCCGTTGGCTATGATGGCGTGTTAGCAACAATGCATAATAGTGAAATCAGCAGTTTGCTAAATATTAACGTGCAGGCACCAATCTTGCTAAGTAAATACCTGCTAAGACCGATGCTGCTGAATCAAACCGGCCGGGTCGTCAATATTTCGTCGATTATCGCCCGTACCGGCTTTAACGGCCTAAGTGTTTACGCTGCCAGTAAAGCCGCGCTTGAGGGGTTCAGTAAATCATTAGCCCGTGAAGTGGGGAAAGCTGGTATTACCGTGAACTGTGTAGCGCCGGGCTATATGCAAACAGAAATGACTCAGAGCCTACAAGGTGAAAAACTGGAAAGCATAAAACGGCGCAGTCCTTTGGGCCGGCTGGCGACACCGGATGACGCAGCTGCAGCCGTGCTGTATTTGCTTAGTGAGCAAGCTGTAGCAGTTACCGGCACCACGATTACCGTTGATGCCGGGAGTACGGCTTAAACAAATCCCGAAGCTAAAGCTCAATGAAAGCAAAACTTTGAAATCAAAAGTAAGTTTTTACCAAAATCAGCCGATAAAATTAAAAATTGATAATATGTGAGAATTCAACATGGCTAAAACGGTTTACGTCGGTATGAGTGCTGATCTGGTACACCCAGGGCATTTAAACATACTGAAAAAAGCAGCGGAGCTTGGCGACGTTGTGGTAGGTCTACTAACCGATCAGGCCATTGCTAGCTACAAGCGTGTGCCCTTCATGACGTTTGAGCAACGTAAAATTGTTATTGAAAATATCAAAGGTGTCAGCCAAGTTATACCGCAAACCACCTTAGACTACGTATCTAACCTCGCGCAGCTAAAACCAGACTTTGTCGTGCACGGTGATGACTGGAAAGACGGCGTGCAAGCTAAGACACGCCAACGAGTAATTGATGCCTTGGCACAATGGGGAGGGAAACTGGTTGAAGTACCCTACACACACGGTATTTCGTCCACCCGCTTACATGCTGCAATGAAAGAAATTGGTACAACTCCTGATATTCGTCTTCGCTCTTTACGCCGAATGTTAACGGCTAAACCTTTAGTTCGCTTTCTTGATATTCATAATGCACTTTCTGGTCTTATCATCGAAAACACTCGGGTAAATACCCCAAATGGCCCACAGGAGTTTGACGGTATGTGGGGCAGCAGCCTCACTGACTCAACGGCGAAAGGAAAACCAGATATTGAAGCTGTGGATGTGTCGTCTAGAATGGTGACCCTGAACGAGGTGCTGGAAGTGACCACTAAACCCATTATTTATGATGGTGACACCGGCGGTAAAACCGAACATTTTGTGTTTACAGTTAAGACGCTGGAACGGCTCGGCGTGTCAGCCGTTATTATTGAGGATAAAACAGGCCTTAAAAAAAATTCGTTATTTGGTACCGAGGTTGAACAAACACAAGATAGTATCGAAAACTTCTGTGCCAAAATTCGTGCAGGTAAAAATGCCCAGGCAACACGCGACTTTATGATAATTGCCCGTATAGAAAGTTTAATCCTTGGTAAAGGTGTTGAGCATGCTATTGAACGTGCAAAGGCATTTCTTGATGCTGGTGCCGATGGCATTATGATTCACAGTAGACAGAAAACGCCAGACGAAGTTATTGAGTTCTGTAACATATACAACAAATTAGATAACCGTAAGACACTGATTGCTGTACCATCAAGTTATAACAAGATAACAGAAACTCAACTGGCCGCACATGGCGTCAACATTGTAATTTATGCAAATCAGCTTCTGCGTAGTGCTTACCCCGCAATGGTTAAAACGGCCGAGTCAATTCTTGCTCATGGACGCTCCGCCGAGGCTGATGCTGATATGATGCCGATAAAACAGATTTTAGAACTGATTCCTGGTGGCAAATAATCTGGAGGTCGTTAGTGATACAACCCGCTGACTTTTCAAAGGCGCTTACTGATCATGGCGTGACTATGTACGCAGGAGTACCAGATTCACTTTTGGAAAGCTTCTGTGCATATATTAGCGCCACACTACCAGCTGACCAGCACATTATTACGGCTAATGAGGGTAATGCATTGGCATTAGCCGCCGGATACCATTTAGGTACAGGCAGAACTGCTGCGGTTTATTTACAGAATTCTGGGCTGGGGAATATAGTTAACCCGCTTACATCACTTACCGATGGAGAAGTTTATCGCATTCCGGCGCTGCTGATTATTGGTTGGCGTGGCGAACCAGATGTAAAAGACGAGCCACAGCACGTGAAGCAAGGGCGTATAACGACAGGTATGCTGGACAACCTGAATATTCCCTGGCAAGTGCTGCAAGCCGACAGTGACATTAACACCGTGCTGATGCAGAGCTTTGCTGATTTAGAACGCACCAGTGCCCCAGTGGCCTTACTGGTACGCAAGAATACTTTCGCTGACTACAAGCTTGCCAAACCAGCCGCTAAGCCAGACAGTTTAAGCCGCGAAGACGCGCTGGCTACTATTTTGGAGTGTAGCGACAGCAGCGACGTCATAGTGTCGACCACTGGTAAAACCTCGCGCGAATTATACGAGCTCAGAGAAGCCCGCAACGAAAGCCAGCGTGATTTCCTAACCGTTGGTGCTATGGGGCATACCAGCTCTATTGCCCTTGGTGTGGCACTCAGCACACCCAGCCGCCGGGTGATCTGCTTAGACGGCGACGGTTCGTTCTTAATGCATATGGGTGGTGCCGCTATTATTGCCGCCAGCGGTGCGGAAAACCTGATTCATGTGGTACTGAACAACCAAGCGCATGAATCGGTGGGTGGCCAGCCCACTGTCGCGGGCCGTATTGATTTTGCCGGGCTTAGCAAAGCCCTTGGCTATCGAGGCTATTTTGTGGCGGACAACACTGCTTCGTTGCAGCGAATATGGTCGCAAGTACAAGGACAAAGTGGCCCCGTATTGCTGGAAGTGAAAATTCGTACCGGCTCGCGCGCCGATTTAGGCCGCCCGGCCAGTACTCCAGTAGCTAACAAGCAAGCCTTTATGGAGCATTGCGGTGGGTAACGCGGTGCGCTTTGATTATCAACATCAGCAGCCGGGAACTATTATTTCCGGTGCTGATGCCTTTGCCAATTTGCGTGGTTACTGCGAACAGCAGCAGGGCGCAGAGTTAAACATATTGGTATTAACCAGCAAGGGGCATCATCAGCGAGGCTCACTAAAGCCTTTGTTGGAGCAGTTACATCCGCATCCCTTTACTGTTATCGATAGCATTCAGCCAAACCCGGACATAGATGCCCTAGACGCGCTTCTAGCCGAGTTGAGCCCGCAGGGCTTTAACGTAGTGGTTGGTTTTGGTGGCGGTAGTGTTATTGATGCGGCCAAAGTAGTTGCCTGCTCGTTAGCTGGCGCCACTAGCAGGCCTTTACATCAGCGCTTCAGAGCCAATAATGCAACTGAAGTTACGCGTACCTGCAGTTTAATTTCCATTCCAACTACTGCCGGTACTGGTGCGGAAGTCACTCCTTTTGCCACTGTGTGGGATGACGCTGAAAAACGTAAGTATTCGTTGACTGGGACTGCGGTGGTGCCTGATGCAGCGTTACTCGACGCGCGGCTAACCTTGAGTCTGCCCGCCTTTGAAACCCTTTATTCAGGACTGGATGCGCTTTCGCACAGTATGGAGTCATTGTGGAATACCAATCGGACGCCAATCTCTGAAGCCTATTCACGCCAGGCGTTTCGACTGATTGTGCAGGCTTTACCCGATGTTTTAGCTAATTCTGCTGATATGCATAGCCGTGCAATGATGCAGCAAGCTAGTCTGTTGGCGGGTTTAGCGATAGCCACTACCCGCACGGCGGTGGCACACAGCATGTCGTACCCGTTAACCAGTCATTACCAGGTGCCGCATGGCATTGCTTGCAGCTACACCTTGCCGGGTGTGCTGCAAGTATTAAAACAAGATGCTGACGGAACCTTTGCTGAGCTGCTGCACAACTTGTACGAACCGGCCATGCAGTTATTGGCTCAATTACCGATTATGGCGGAGCTGGAAAACTACGTGCAATGGTCACAAATTGAAGCCTTGTTACCCGAAATGGACGTAAAACAGCGCTCGGGTAACTTTGTGATGCCGGTGGATGCGGTGCTGCTGCAGAATATTCTGGCGGAAACCCATGCCTTTTATCATCAACGCTAATTATTTATTGAGCTCTGTGCGGATAAAAAAGTAAGTAATAACATTGCAGGCCACGCAGTCATAACCCTGCTGAGCTAAATATTCTGCAACCTCAGTTCGCAACGCTCTGGGTACATTAGCTTCATGAATTTCTACCGAAATCACCTTAGGTTTATAGCGGTCAAAGTCTAAGCCTTGCAGGGTTTTTAACTCGGCACCTTCCGTATCAATGTTTAAGTAATCAATTTCGCGCGTGATGCCGTTATTGCTCAGTAACTCGGTTAACGAGTAAGCCTCAATGGTGTGCTGAGGGTCGGTTGCGGACGCTGCTGGTTTGGCTTCATGAATAAGTGATATTAGCCCGGGATCTTTAAATGCCAAACGCTCGTGTTGGTTTGAGGTGGCATAGTTGAGCACTAAGTCGCGGGGGCGTCGACGCGAAATGATCTGGCAGCTGGACGTAGCAATATCAATACAAACACCTTGCCAGCCCCGCTGATAAAGCAGGTAACTGGTTGAGTGCGACACCGGATGATAGGCTCCGGCGTCCACATAAAGGCCCTGATAAGTTTTCAAATCAAAACCCAGCTTACGTACCAGGATGCGATCAAGCGTTAAGTCTTCGCCTTGTTGCGAGTAACTGCTACGACCAAAAATAAGCGCGTCCAGGCAGGTTTTAAAACGTGGCACCCAGCCATGCGGGTTTGGATGCACTGGCATATATCCTGCTCTGATCAGGCGTCTGCGAATGGCCAAATAGAAATTCCGATAACTACGTTTTAAGCTCATAGAGTAAGTCCTGATGCCCTGAAATTAGAACGCGGCTATTGTGGTAATAGTAACCCCAATGATGGCTGCCAGGACAACCATCACTAGTTTACTATTACGTCGGAAAGTGTGGGCGCTGCTGGGTTCGCTAATTAGTGCTTGCGAGGCTCGAGCGACTTTTGAAATTGGGACATGTAATTGCTCAACCAATTGCTGCTTGATTGGAAAATAGTAAATACTTGCCACCAGCACAGAATCGAAAGTGTAAGCCCGAGTACCTATTTGCGCCGGCGAAATAACCGGAATGCCCAGTACCTTCTGACCATGCAACTTGCTGTTGTTGTCGGCAAATGCAACCACCTCGAACTGCTCAGGTAATTGCATGAGCGCGCGCTGTCCGGCAGCACTGGCACCAAAAATAATAATGCGAATAGGGCTTAAATAGCTTATTCGCGCAGCACGTTGGCGTACGCCGTAGCGCCATCGCCAGGGTAAATAATTAACAAAATGCTTAATATCACTGGTTAATAGAGCCAGCTTGCCCCGCCAGCCAGCATAAGACGACAGTAGCTGATCATGACGGCGATTCAGGTTTTGCCACAGTTTAAAAAAGTGGTCCACGTCCAGGCACACTCGGTCTAACTGTATGGCTTTCAGGTAGTCTTCAAATTGCTGGCAAACCAACTGATGCATGCGGTATTGCCCGAACGACGCCATTGGAACAGTCAATGGTGTTGTTCCAAGCGGTACGCGTTTAACGGCGGTGCTTACTTTTTTGTCACGATTGGTGAAATTTGCCGTGTGGCGACGGTAGCGCACCAGCGGCTCGCGGAAATAGTGAATGCTGCCACCTAGCAGCGCACGAAAATACATCAAATGATCTTCGTAATCCGGTGCCCATTTAGGTGCTTCAAAGCGTTGATATAGCTCGCGAGTATAGGCCAGCGCAGCGCCTAAAAACGGCAGTGGAAAGGGGTCTTGTAAGTAGTTGGTCATGCGCTGTAAAGGTTGCACGTCCAGCGGATTCTGTTGCCACTGGTATTGAATGGTGCGGTCAGAATCTAGGTTATTACCGTGCTGGTCGAACTCGCGAAGATCGTGTGCAATCACATCGGGTTTGCCGTTTTCCAGCCAGCTTTCAACAATTCGGCTCACCCGTTTAGACGATGAAATATCGTCACCGGCGGCGGCAACCACCAGCTCGCCATCAATCAGATTATTCATAATATGTTTAAAGTGTTCACCAATACCCAAATTGGTAGGGTTCACATTCACTTTTATGTCATGTGGGCCTTGGTAATCACGGATGGCCTGAGCAATCATTGCGGCTGAATTATCGGTTGAAGCGTCATCGGAAATGACGATTTGCAGGTTGCCGTAATCTTGCGCAAGCGCTCCGGAAATAGCTTCTTCAATGTAGTCCTGCTGCTGAAAGACAAATAAAAACATCGACACGCGCGGCAACTCGGAGCTCTTGGTTTTAGTGGTGTCGTTAGCCATGCTCACTATCCTTGTTACCTGAAGTTGCGGTGGTCATTGATCGTTCCGATAAAGCTGTTGCCAGTTCCGCGATGTTCCCGAATATAGGTGTTTGCGGGGCCTGATTTCGCACCGTTGCCGGGCTTACTTCACTCCAGTCAGCAACAAACACTGAATCAATAGCGAAGGCTTTTGCGCATTGTAAGTCGTACATGCTATCGCCAATAAACAACGAGGTTTCTGGATTCAACCCGGCGGAGATGAGCTGTTCCAGATGCGCCATTTTGTCGGTAGGGCTACCGAAAATGCCACCGTCAAATAGCGTAGCCAGGTCGCGCTGTTCGAATATATCACGCAGTTCGGTTTGATCGCCGCCTGAAATGACAGTCCAGCTACTTGCTGAGGTTTGCGCACGAAAGTCAGTTAGGCCCGGCGCGCTGGCACAAGTTAGGAGCTGTTCGTAAACGCGTTGTGCATAACAATCCAGTAGTGCCTGGTAGTCCTCTTCACCGGCCTGTGGTGCGTATTTATCCAGTAGCCAACGAAATTTTTGGTACCGGGAAACCCCGCCGGTTTGTTGGTGATAAGCCACCAAATCGGCAGCTGCTGCGCTACCATAAACTTCTGCGCAACCACCAAAAGCGTCGGTTTTGACACGGTTGGCATCTAAAATTACGCCGTCGCAATCGAACAGGTAGTGCTGGTAGTGCGATTTCATAGGCTAACCAGATTTTCTTTCAGCATTAACTCGGCCAGCTTAAAATCCTCAGGCCAGTCAATGTCAAAACCTTCAAAGCGACTAATGGGATGCAGCTTCACCTTGGTACCAATGCGGTCGTCGTAGCGATGGTAGTTGGCGCTGGAGCTGATAAAAGCACAGCTATTTACTTCATGCACCGGCTCAAGTGTTTGCGTGCGTGGCCATTTATTTTGTTGCCTATTGTAGTTTACCGGCTGTTCATTAAACCAGAAGAAACCCTGATGAGCAGTAGTCGTCATTAATGAATCATAACCATACTGAAGAGCGTCTTTATAGGCTTTAATCATTGCCGTATAGCTATCGCTATTGGCAAACGGCGAAGTGACATGCGTCCACAGAATATCTCCATTTGGGATCAACCCTGCGGCGTGACTGACTAACGAATTCGTTTCTGTGGTGTTTTGACTGAGGTTAGCCGCACGTTCATGAATTACTAACCTGGTGTGCCCTAAGCTATGGGCATAATCAAGAATAACGGCGTCGTCGGTGGATAGCACCACCTGGTCAATGGCCTGACAACCCAGCAGCTGAGCAAGCTTAATTTCAATCAGACCATGCTGCACATGGGCGAATGGCTTCCAGTTTTTATGTGGAATGCGCTGACTACCTTGTCGGCAAGGTAAAAATGCAGTCATGCTCATGCGTTAGCTCCGTTAAAACCGTAAATACTAGCTTGCGGTATTTCGTAGCGAGTTTGAGTGACGGCCAGCAACGGGCTTGCTGCCTTCGTTGCCTGATATTGCTGAAGCAACTGATTCATTTCAAGATTGCGCCGGTCGTCACCGGCATAGCCATCAAACCCGGCCATAAGCACGCGTTCGGCTTTACCGGCAGCAAAAGTTGCAAGTGCGTAACCAATGACCAGGCTGGTAGGAACCTGACAGTGGGTGCGCGAGAACTGGAACGAATCTGTGCTCACCTGCATGCCGAAATTCAATAAGCTTTTATTTTGCTCTAACCGGGTTTTTACCTGCGCCGGGAGTAAATTCAATGGAGTGATCAGAGGTTGCGGTAATTCAAGCAACTGCTCTAGATCGGCCAACAACCGGATGGGATGGCAGGCAATGCGATAATCAATATCTTCCTGGCCAATGGCTGATTGCGTATTCAAAGCGACCACCACGGGTTGCCTGGTATGCACGTAATTTTCAATGGCGACCCGATGTTCGTGAACGCCTGGACCAGTGCCAAGTAATAAAATTTCTCGTCCGGCGAAAATAGTTTCCGGTGACCATTCGCTATATTGTGCGTCCCTTGTTGCTTGCGGCTGGCGGCTCAATTGGCGCATATCGAATTTTTTGCCTTGCTGGCCTTTTAATTGCTCTAACGCAGCAATAATATCCTCTTCGCTATAACGGGAATCACTCATCATTTCCTGCACGTAACTTGGGTGTATGCCAAGTTTGCCACTCAGATAATAAAATGGATTGGTGCCCCAACCACACTGATGTTTCAATGGCGCAAAGTAGCTGCCGATCAGTTTTAGCAGCGGCACCATGTCACCCGGTGCCGCGCGACCGGTTTCCATAACCAGCTCTTCGGTTTTGGCATTGCCCGGCCCCCGGCCCATGCCGGTAACTGTGCAATCCAGCCAACGGGTGCCGGCGGCCATAGCTGTGAGTGAGTTCTGTAGCGCTAAGCCAATATTATCATGGGTATGTATGCCAAGGTCGCCTTGCCAGCCCTGGCGTAGTGCCTGAATAACAGCCTGCACCTGCGTGGCATTCATGCTACCCAGGCTGTCAGCAAAGTAGAGAACATCCACCGGCGCTGAGGTAATTTGTTTGGCATAAGAACCAATACGATCCGCATTGAGCTCCGATATTTGCATCATATTCAGGCCAACCTGATAGCCTTGTTCTTTCAGCCAGTAAACCGCCGGCAGTGTTGCTTCAATTTCGTGGCTATGACAGGCCAGGCGCACGATATCAATGGATGACTGTGAGGCAGGGTTAGGGAATAGCTGCTGTAAAGTCTGTGACAGATTGTCCGAGCCGACGAACTCAGCAGCGTTCACCATCACCGCAACTTGTAAACTTGCAGCTATGTCCAGTTGGGCTAAGTAAGCATCGGACGTAAAAGCATTGGGGCCTTTGAAGCCATGGTTTTTTAATGAGCGTAATCCCAGTTCAACTACATCAACTTGCGCTGCGGCCATGGCACGCAGATAGCGATTGACCACATCATGGCCAAAGTTCCACTGATTGTAGTAGCCGCCATCTCTGAGGGTGCAGTCAAGAATCAACATGGTGATTTCCGCCTTCAAGCTCTTGGGTAAACATCAATAAGGGAAAACGATGACTTATTATAAATACTGATATGTCGTTTTTTCGCCATTGCATAAATAGATTTGTGTGCGTAATAAGTATCGGATGTAAGCGACATCAGTTCGTGCATGGTAAAAGGTTGCGTGCGCTGAGGATTTTTCCGCCAGGGGACCAGCTCGGTTTTGCCATAATAATGGGTGTATGACATCAGTAGCTGATTACTCTGCTGATCAACCTGTACATCCATATGGAAACTTAAATCCGCACCGTAAATATCAATCTGAGCATGGCCCGTTAAAACCGCAATAAAAACGGCGTAAATTAGTACGTTACAAACCGGTGGTATCAGGTCACTTGTTTCGTAAAGATTCGCCGTGACTGAGGTTGGGATTTTAAGCGGGATACGGGTTACCGGACAACCGCCAAAAAATATTAGTGTTATATTCTCGTTGATGACCATGCGTCGCATGTATTCCTGATCCGCCGTACTTGGTGCGTAAAGTGTTAACGGCCAATCAACCATGGTTAGGCTGGTATAAAATTTTTCGCGTTTTTGTTTCAGTTCATCCGCCGCATCAGCAGCCCAAAAATACGCATCTAACAGTACGTGTTTGGTTGGCTTTAAGTCAGCAAATATCGGGTCTTCTGAAAAATGGTTTACGGTAACAAAATCGGCTTGCTGCTTTTGTTCGGCTAGTGCTGCCAGATTGTTTTTCAGTGATGGGCCGTTACCTATGACTAAGCACTTTTCATGTTTTTTCGTGTGCGGATAGTTTTTTAAATCAACACCACCAAATTTACGACTAGCTGCCCGCGGCTGGTGCGACAATAGTCGGTAAGCCATGTTAAAAGCAACTTGTTGTTTTAACTTGCTAAAGGTCATGACGAAGAGCTCGTAACGCTGAGCTGCGCTTGCTGAAAATCCTCAAACGACGACTCACCGATATGGTTGTAATCAGTTAATTTCATGTCTTTCTTCTCGGTTCGCCAGTCACCGTACACAAATTCAAGATAGCTTTCGCGCTGAGCCGGAACCGGAACATCTGTGGTTCCCCAGCGAAAAGTTTCAATAGTTTCAAAATGTTGGGCGGGCGCGTACCACATGCCTAAGCTAGGCATATGGTAGGAAGTACCGGCGCGGTTTTCGCGAGCACTGAACGAGGTAATAAAAGGGCGAACTTCACTTTGTTCGGAAGGCCACTTTAGTAACACACTGATGGCGCAGCCGGTTTTGTCACGCAGTACTTCAATGTACCAGCCCGAGGGAATGTTCAATTGCTTCAGTGCCGTTGGTAACCAATTTTTTAGTTGCTCTGCGGCTTCGGCTGGCACTGCGAAATCCACGTCGTCGTCCCAGGGAATAATGTCGTCGTCGCGAACGATACCAAGCAAGGTACCAAAATCTATGGTCACGGGAATATTATCGCGTAGCGCTAACTCGCCAATACCCCGCACTAACTGGCGTGCCAGTTCATGGGTGGGTTCATGACGAAATGGCTCGAGCTTTTTTAATTGTTGTTTTAACGGCACTACTACTTTGTCGGGTGCTACGCCCAAGTCTTCAATCAGTTGCTTGCGAACGTCCTGTACCCATTGGGTGGTAATGACTATTTCATCAAACTCTAGCGCTATGGCGTCATCAGGTGCCATTACTGGTATTCCGGCAAAGTCGGTGCCGTATTTACGTGTGTCGTTGTCCATAAAGGCAATAAAATCGCGCTCACGTTGTTCATTTTCAATAAATAAACGGGCACCGGCGCCAGCACCGAATAACAATGTTTTTATCATAATACTTCCTCAGTGGATGGCTTAAACGCATTACAGGCGTTTATCACCACTTGTACCTCGGCATCTGAGAGTAAGGGATTCAATGGCAGGCTTAAGACTTCGTGTTGTACTCAGCAACA
>NZ_JAGYIM010000017.1 GCF_018402695.1 Arsukibacterium sp. | reverse complement strand
TTCAGTCATAGTTGGGCTTAGGTAGTTGCGCTCAGACACTTAACAGGCGGGTATTATGCAATGATGTCTAAGTGGTTACAACCAAACAAACTGTAGGGTTATTACGCCAGCCCCTTACAGTGTCAGGTTTTCATGGCAGTTAACCGGGCCGGTATAACCAGGTTAACTGCCACTAACTAGCCGTAGTTAAATCGGTGCCGGTTTACCGACATAGTAACCCTGGTTACCATCGATAAACAACGACTCCAGCATGTGCTTCTCTTCCTGCGTTTCAACGCTTTCAGCGAATACACCTACACCAATCCGGTGCGCCAGATCGATCATTAAGCGCATAAAATATTGGTTATTTTTATCTTCATCAATTCTGCGGGTGTAACTGCCGTCCATTTTGACGAAGTCTGGTTTTAAATCTCGGAAGAACTTAAACGAGGTAATACCCACGCCGAATTTTTCTACCGTAATACGGGCACCGGCACGGTGGACCATATCGATAAAGCGCTTACTGGTTTTCAGGTTTTGCTGCAAACCAAACTCCGATACTTCAAAAATCAGTTTTGCTGCAATATGGGCATCTTTCAACAAGCGGCGTTCCAGCCAGATAACAAATTGATCATCATGGACACAGCGCGGTGACAAGTTTAAACCGAAATACTGATCCTGCAAATTGCGGTTTTTGATGGTGGTTAATGCCGTTTCGATAATTAACCGGTCGACGGCAATGATTTTATCCAGTTTTTCCGCCATCGCTAAAAACGATGCAGTTGGCAGTACTTGATTTTCCTGAGTTTTAAACCGTACCAGAATTTCAGAATAAGCTTTGGCAGAGCGGTTTGACGGTTGGATAAGTTGGGTTAGTAACGCGATCCGGTTATTATTTAACACGTCTTCAATCACATTGCGCCAGTTCTGATTGCCATAACCACTGCTGGCCATCTCCAGACCGGCCGAGTCTTTTTGTAAATGCCAGGCGTTGGTCTGCTTGGTTTGCGCCAGGCTGATCGACGTATCGGCAACGGCCAGCAACTCCCCCAGTGCTTTGCCACTTTCGTAAGTTACCAGACCGGTATAGGCGATTGAATCGAGCTCGGCATTTTTCTGGTATTCGTTAAAGCGGCTTTGCAGTTGCAGAGCAAAGTTCTCGGCTTCTTTCGGCGTTATGCGGGGCAGGAGAATGCCAAAATCAGAGCTGTTTAAGCGGAATATTCGGGCGTCTTTGTAAGCGTCGGCCACTTTGCGCACAATATTAGCGACATCTTTAATGTATTGATCGCCTTCCTGATAACCGCGGGTCTGATTCAGGCTCTGTAACTCGGTACAGCGGGTAATTGCAAACACCCCAAAGTCAGTTTCCTTGGATACTTTACAATGGTCTTCATAATACTGGACGAATCGGTTGCGATTGGGCAGGTCGGTTACCGGATCTTTATACGCTTCTTCTGCTATCTGATAAGCCGCAGTGGTCATCTCACTGTATTGTTTTTTGCTATAATTGGCCAGTTTTTGTAAAGCAACATTAATGTCCGAAAACTCAGGTGGAATATTGTTCCAATTTGGCTCAGCTTTTTGCGGGTCCTGAATAAAGCCATCAATCAGTTGGTTAACGGCTTTAGATGTTTTGCGGTAACTACGGTTAATACTGCTTTTAGCAATAATAACGGTTAACCAGCCAATGATAAAAGGGGCTAACAGCAGGATAAAACCCAGTTGTTGCAGGGGGGCCAGCATCGGCTTGTGATTAAGTTGATAGCTAAGCTGAATACCGTGTTCTTCACTTCGCAGCAAGACCGGCCTGAACTGGCTGCCAGCCGTTTGCAGTGCCCACATTGCGGCAGTAGTAGCAGAGCGGGCACTATTCTGTTCGTGTAAAACCGTGCCATCAAGCTGGCTAATGCGTAGGCTTTGTAAATCAAAACTCCGGTCTAATTGCCTGCTAAGTACTTTGGCATCGCCTGAAAGATGATGGGCTAAAATTTGTTCAATGGTATTACGCGCATTCCGTTCGCGAATCTCCACCAGTTGTTGACTGTATATTACCAGAGCTGACACGGTAACCGCTGCCAGTAATATTGCAGTAAGCAATTGTGCCATTAATAAGGTTTTAAATATCTTCATAAGCCCTGACCACCAAACATAATTTGCTTCCTTGTCTAACGCTTAATATAGTTTAGTCAAAAAGAATAGAAAGCTAATTAAATCAAAAAAATACCGAGAAAGGAATAAATAACGACAGACAGCAGGAAAAACAGCTGAGAAGCAGCTTGTGGCTCCCCAAGTTGGACTCGAACCAACGACCTACGGATTAACAGTCCGCCGCTCTAACCAGCTGAGCTATTGGGGAAAAGTAAAATATTGATCAAGCGGTTGGCTCCCCAAGTTGGACTCGAACCAACGACCTACGGATTAACAGTCCGCCGCTCTAACCAGCTGAGCTATTGGGGAAATGTAGAACAATTGTTGCTGCTGTTGGCTCCCCAAGTTGGACTCGAACCAACGACCTACGGATTAACAGTCCGCCGCTCTAACCAGCTGAGCTATTGGGGAACAGCATTCAACGGGGCGCAATACTAATGCCAGCTATGGACCCTGTCAACACTTTGCTGCTCAGTTTTGCCTATGTCTGGTTTACTTGCATATTGTTTAAGCAAATACCGGTTATTTTGGTGATAACAATGCCAAAATAACCGATTATTTTTAGCCGTAATAAGTCAATATATCGTTCCGTAGTTGCTGCCAGAGCAGGTGGTTGCAGGCTTCACAAAAGTTACCCACAGAAGTTGTGGATAAGTCTGTGTGTTACTCTGTATTTGGCGTGGCTAAGCCTTGTATTCTCTGCCTTTCAAGGGGGTCAAGCTGCAAAGTGAAAAATATAATACCTATATAAAACAATAAGATGAGAAAATAGCAGCAAAAACTGGTTTCCCTTAAAGTAATCCAAACTGGCATAAAATAAGCAGGGGCCGAATTGTGAACTATTTGTCGCAGCCGCACGTTTATTGCGGCAGATTTTCATTAATGCCACGCTTTTTAAGGCTTTACCATGGTATGGATCAGTGCTTTTCACTACAATAGCGGCTTATTGTTCAGCAGGCCGGATGTATGAGTAACCAGGCGTCGCCCGCCAATCAGATTTTACAGGGTAATATCAGCAGTACTTTGCGCAGTATGACAGTGCCAGTGTTAGCCGGCATGTTAACGTTAATGACTTTTAATCTGGTCGACACCTTCTTTATCAGTATGCTGGGTACCACACCGCTTGCGGCTATCAGCTTTACATTTCCGGTTACCTTTACCGTAATAAGTCTGGCCATTGGCCTGAGTATTGGCACCTCGGCTATTATTGCCAAAGCGCTGGGAGCGGGCCATAACAAAGAAGCTCAGGCGGATTCACTAGCTGCTTTATGGTTGGCAACTTATTTAGTATTGGCATTAAGTCTGCTGGGTATGGCGCTGATTAATCCGATGTTCCGCCTGCTGGGGGCGGGCGACGAGACTTTAGGTTATATTCAGGACTATATGTTTATCTGGTTTGCCGGTGCAGTATTGCTGGTCATGCCGATGGTGGGCAATGCGGTTCTCAGGGCCTCTGGTGATACTAAAACCCCCAGTTTGATTATGGCCTCTGGTGGAGTCGTTAACGCTATCTTAGACCCGGTGTTTATCTTTGGCCTTGGCCCGGTGCCGGCGATGGGCATGCAGGGCGCTGCTCTGGCGTCTGTTCTGGCATGGACGCTCGGTTGTGGTCTGATTATCTGGTTGTTGTTTAAACGCGGTTTGTTAATTTCGGTATGGCAACCCTTTACTATTGCGCTACCGATTTATCGTAAAATTCTGCGAATTGGCATGCCTGCGGCAGGCGCAAATATGCTGACGCCCTTAGCCATGGCGATTTTGACCGCCATTATGGCCAGTTACGGCGCTGCTGCTGTTGCAGCATTTGGTGTCGGGGCCAGGTTGGAAAGTCTGGCATCCTTGGTGGTGCTGGCATTATCAATGACGTTGCCACCTTTTATCAGCCAGAATTTTGGTGCCGACAAGTTACAGCGGGTGCAACAGGCGTATAAGCTGACCACGTTTTTTATTATCCGCTGGCAATTTGCCGTCTATTTGTTACTTGCGGTACTGGCCTGGCCCATTGCCGCGATGTTTACTGAGGACCCGGATGTGGCGCGCTATATTCGTTGGTTTTTGTGGATAGTGCCGCTGGCTTATGGTTTGCAGGGCATCACGATATTAACGAACTCGTCGTTTAATGCCTTACATTTACCGGCTAATGCCTTGTGGCTTAGTTTAATCCGCTTATTTGTATTTTATGTTCCGCTCGCCTGGGCTGGCGGGAAGCTATTTGGGGTAGTTGGCGTGTTTGCCGGTTGTGTTATTGCCAATATTTTTACTGCGGCCATTGCCTATAGTTGGTTTAACCGGGTCAGCTTATTTAAATTAAAGGAGTCCGCATGACCCGTCCATTTGAATTGGTTTCAGACTACCAGCCTGCAGGAGATCAACCGGAAGCGATTACTAAACTGGTTGATGGCCTGGAAGCCGGGCTGGCTCACCAGACATTACTTGGGGTAACCGGTTCGGGTAAAACCTTTACCATGGCCAATGTGATTGCCAGAGTAAACCGGCCAACTCTGATTATGGCGCATAACAAAACCCTGGCAGCCCAGCTGTATGGTGAGATGAAAGAGTTCTTTCCTCACAATTCAGTTGAATATTTTGTTTCATATTATGACTACTATCAGCCGGAAGCCTATGTGCCTTCGACCGACACCTTTATTGAAAAAGATGCCTCAATTAATGAGCATATCGAGCAAATGCGCCTGTCGGCCACTAAAGCGCTGATGGAGCGGCGTGATGTGGTGATTATTGCCTCGGTGTCAGCGATTTATGGTCTGGGTGACCCTGAATCTTATATGAAGATGTTACTGCATTTAAAAGTGGGTGACATTGTTGATCAGCGTTTTATTCTGCGCCGGCTGGCTGAACTGCAATACAGCCGCAATGATATTGAGTTTCAGCGTGCTACCTATCGGGTCAGGGGCGATGTGATTGATATTTTTCCGGCAGAATCGGACGAGCTGGCGGTAAGAGTTGAGTTGTTTGACGAAGAAATTGAACGGATCAGTATTTTTGACCCGCTCACCGGTGCGGTAGAGCAGACTGTAACCCGTTATACGATTTATCCGAAAACCCACTATGTTACGCCGCGGGAGAAAATTCTGGCTGCGGTTGAAAATATCAAAACCGAACTGGCGTCCCGCCGCGCCGATTTACTCAGTGATAATAAGTTGCTGGAAGAGCAGCGTATTGCTCAGCGCACCCAGTTCGATATTGAGATGATGGTGGAACTGGGTTATTGCTCAGGCATTGAGAACTATTCCCGCTATTTGTCGGGCCGGGCCAATGGCGAGCCACCACCAACCCTGCTGGATTACTTCCCGGCTGATGGCCTGATGTTTATTGATGAGTCACATGTCACTGTTTCGCAAATTGGCGCCATGTATAAAGGCGATCGCTCACGCAAGGAAAATCTGGTTAATTATGGTTTTAGGCTGCCATCGGCACTGGATAACCGGCCGTTAAAATTCGATGAGTTTGAAGCAATTGCGCCGCAGCGGATATATGTTTCGGCCACTCCAGCCAAGTATGAGCTGGAAAAATCGGGTGGTGAAGTTATCGAGCAGGTGGTAAGGCCTACCGGTTTGGTTGACCCGGTTATTGAAATACGACCGGTTGCTACCCAGGTTGATGACTTAATGTCAGAGGCGCTGCAGCGGGCCAACGTGAGTGAGCGGGTACTGGTCACCACCCTGACCAAAAAGATGGCGGAAGATTTAACCGAATATCTGAACGACCATCAGATCCGGGTGCGTTACCTGCATTCAGATATTGATACCGTGGAACGAATGGAGATTATCCGGGATTTACGCCTGGGTGTATTTGACGTGTTGGTGGGGATTAATTTACTGCGTGAAGGTCTGGATATCCCCGAGGTGTCGCTGGTTGCTATTCTCGACGCCGATAAAGAAGGTTTTTTGCGCTCTGACCGCTCGCTAATTCAGACCATGGGTCGGGCCGCCCGAAACCTGAAAGGTAAAGCGATTTTGTACGCTGACCGGATAACCGGCTCAATGCAGCGTGCCATTGATGAGACAGAGCGGCGGCGCGCCAAACAAATTGCCCACAATTTAAAACAGGGTATCGAGCCCACGGCAATTCGCAAAAAGATATCGGATGTGATGGATTTAGGTCAGGCCCCCACAGCACCAACTGCGCTGCGTAAAGTGGCCGAGCAGGTTAAGCTGATTAAAGGCAAAACACCTTACCAGCTACAGGCACAAATGAAGCAACTGGAGCAGAAGATGCTGCAGCATGCTAAAGATCTGGAGTTTGAACAGGCGGCAGCCCTGCGGGACGAATTGCATCAGTTAAAGCAGGCATTACTGGAAATTTAATCGTCAGCTAAAAAACTTGCTGTTAAGCTCGGGCTTTTGATGTTTAATAAGCTTCACTGGTCAGATGTGATTGGCCGCCATTAATGGCAGGTCAGTTATTGTTGCCTTGGTTTTGTCAGCTTTCAGGAAGATTACTATGCGGCGTTACTCAAGCTTATTACTGTTACTATGCTGTGGATTGTTGCTGTCGGGCTGCAGCGAACCGGTAGCTGATAACCCTGAGCCGTTAATTCGGCCGGTAAAATTGCATCTGGTTGGCAGTGATGGCGGCGGCGCAGTGCGTCAGTTTCCTGCCGTGGTTGAGCCGACAGTACGGGCCAACTTAACTTTCAGGGTCACTGGCAAGCTAGTGCAGTTGATGGCCCGGCCCGGGCAACAGGTTCAGAAAGGGGAATTACTGGCCCGGCTGGACGATACCGACTTTACCTTAAAACTGGATCAAGCGCGGGCGCGGTACGATCTGGCACAGACCCAATTCACCCGTGCAGAACAACTCATTGCCCAGAAGTTGGTGTCGCAAGCGGTGTTTGATGAGGCTAAAGCCCAATTACAGGTTGCTCAGGCAGATTTATCTACGGCTGAAACCGCACTCAGTTATACCCGGCTGCAGGCCCCTTTTGCCGGTATTGTTTCCCGTCTGCTGGTCGATAATCATGAAAACATCGCTGCCCAGCAACCGATAATGGAGTTGCAGGTGCGGGATCAGGTGGATGTGGTCATTCAGGTACCGGAAGATGTGATTTCCAATGTCGGCAAAGATTTTGATTACCAGCCTGAAGTGGTATTCGACTCGCATCCAATGTACCGCTACCGGGCCCGCATTCGCGAATGGGATACCCGTGCCGATCCGGCAACCAACAGTTTTAAAGTGGTGTTCAGTATGGCGACACCGACCGAATTTAACGTGCTCTCGGGCATGACAGCGAATGTTATAGCCGAAGTCAGTAAAATTAACGCCGCTTATGTTGATGCGTTATTTATTCCGGCCAGCGCTGTTTTTCTGCCTGATGACGCTACGTTAAACAGCCAGCAAAGCTATGTCTGGGTGTACAACCCCGATACCGGTCTGGTTGAGCGGCGCGAAATCACTGTCAGCAGTTTAACCAGTGCCGGCGCGGCGATAACCTCAGGTCTGGCAGTAGGGGAACAAGTTGTCAGTGCCGGTGTACATCATCTGAATGAGGGCCAGCAGGTACGGCCATGGGTGCGTGAGCGGGGGCTGTAACCATGGATCTGGCCCGTTATTTTATTCGCAATCGAACCTCGTCCTGGTTATTTGCCGCAATATTATTATTTGGCGGCATCGTCTCGTATCTTGGGCTTGGCCGGTTAGAAGATCCGCAGTTTACCTTAAAGCAAGCGCTAATCATCACCCAGTATCCCGGGGCATCGCCTGTGCAGGTGGAAGAGGAAGTAAGCTATCCACTGGAAAACGCTATTCAGCAATTACCCTATGTAAATCATGTCAGTTCGGTCTCATCGGCAGGGCTATCGCAACTGATGGTGGAAATGAAAGATACCTACCGGGCGAAAGAACTGAAGCAAATCTGGGATGAGCTACGTCATAAAGTTAACGACTTACAACCGCAATTACCACCGGGTGTGCAAAACCCGCAGGTTAAAGATGATTTCGGCGACGTTTACGGCATTTTGTATGCAATAACCGGCGATGGCTACAGTGAGGATGAACTGCGTGATTATGTCGACTTTCTGCGGCGCGAGTTAGTGCTGGTGCCAAGTGTCGGCAAGGTGGCAGTAGGGGGCGTACAGCAGCAACAGGTTATTGTTGAAATTTCCCGCCCGCGGTTAACCGCCCTGGGCATTGCGCCACAAACCTTATCTGCCTTATTGCAAAGCCAGAATATGGTCGCTAATGCTGGTTCTATTAAAGTGGGGCCGGACCGGCTGCGGATCTTTCCTACCGGTGAATTTGAATCGGTGGCGGAGCTGGAGAACCTGATTATTTCCAGCCCTGATTCAACAGAACTAATCTATCTGGGTGATGTGGCGCAGGTTTATCTTGAAAATGCCGAGGTGCCCAATCAGCTTATTCGGTTTAATGGTCAGACTGCCCTGACGCTCGGGGTATCGTTCTCCGGTGGCGTTAATGTGGTGGAAGCCGGGGACCAGGTACGTCAGCGCCTGGCAGAGCTGGAGTACAACAAACCGGTGGGGATCACTGTCAGCACTATTTATAACCAGCCGGACGAAGTAGCCAGTTCAGTCAGTGGCTTTATAGTTAACCTGGCTGCTGCCGTGGCCATTGTTATTGTGGTGTTGCTGCTGTTTATGGGGCTGCGTAGCGGCATTTTAATTGGGGTTATCTTGCTGTTAACGGTACTGGGTACCTTTATTTTTATGCAGCAAATGAATATTGAGCTACAGCGGGTGTCACTGGGGGCGCTGATTATCGCCCTTGGCATGCTGGTCGATAACGCCATCGTCATTACCGAAGGTATTCTGATAGGGATGCAGCGCCGGTTAAAACTGGCAGACGCCGCCAGTTTAATCGTTAAGCAAACCCAATGGCCGTTATTAGGCGCGACCGTTATTGCCATAGCTGCGTTTGCACCCATTGGTTTATCCAGTGACGCTACCGGTGAGTTTGCCGGCAGCCTGTTCTGGGTGCTACTGGTGTCATTGCTGCTGAGCTGGGTAACCGCTATTACCCTGACGCCGTTTTTTGCCAGCATCTTGTTTAAAGACAAAGTGCAAGCTACTACCAATGAACCGGCACCGTTATATCAGGGGGCTATTTTTAACCTGTACCGCATAATGCTGAACCTGGCCCTGCGCCACCGGCTGAGCACCTATCTGCTGACAGTAGTACTGTTAGTCGCGGCAGTAATTGGTTTTGGCAACGTAAAACAGGTGTTTTTTCCACCGTCGAATACCCCGATTTTTCTGGTTGACCTGTGGCAACCAGAAGGTACCGATATTCGCCATGCCAGTGAAGATGCGCAGCAGCTGATGAATTACCTTACCAATCTGGCTGGGGTTAGCCATGTCACCAGCACCAGTGGCCGCGGCGCCGAGCGCTTTATGCTGACTTATCAGCCGGAGAAAAATTTTGCAGCCTACAGTCAGCTTATTGTTCGGGCGGAGCAACGTGAACAGTTGCCAGAACTTATGCAACAGACCCGCGATTACATCACTGCACAGTTGCCCAGAGTGCAGCATAAATTATTGCGATTAGAAGTGGGGCCCTCTACGCCGGCAAAAATTGAAGCCCGGTTTAGCGGTAGTGATCCGGATGTGCTGCGAAAATTGGCGGCGCAGGCCAAAACAATCTTACTCTCTGATGGTCAGGCCGTTAGTATCAGAGATAACTGGCGTGAGCGGGCAAAGGTGATCCGGCCGCGTTTTAATGAGGCAATGGCCCGCCGGGCGGGGATCAGCAAGCAGGATATCGACGAAGTTCTGCTAACCAGCATGGCTGGCCGCACGGTGGGCATTTATCGGGATGGCACCCATTTGTTGCCGATTATTGCCCGCTCGCCGCTGGCTGAGCGTGACAATCTGGATGCCCTGTATGATTTACAGGTATACAGCAATAAACTGCAGCGCTATGTGCCAATAACCCAGGTGGTTACCGGTTTTGATTTGGTGTGGGAAGATGCGCAAATTCAACGGCGTGACCGCAAACGCACCATTACCGTTATGGCTGATCACAACAACCTGACTGATGACACGGCCTCAGCTTTACAGGCCAGGGTGCAGGCTCAGATTGACGCTATTGTGTTACCTACCGGCTATTTCCTCAGTTGGGGCGGCGAATTTGAAGCACAGCAAAAAGCCCAGCAGGCTTTGTTCAGCTCGTTGCCGCTCGGTTATCTGATGATGTTTGTGGTAACTGTACTGCTGTTTAATTCGCTGCGCAGTGCTTTGGTGATCTGGGCCTGTGTGCCACTGGCGATTATCGGCGTCAGTTTTGGTTTATTGCTGTTAGGGGCGCCTTTTGGTTTTATTGCGCTGTTGGGCTTTTTAAGTTTATCCGGCATGCTGATAAAGAACTGTATTGTGCTGGTCGAACAGATAAAGCTGGAGCTGAGTGAGGGCAAAGCGGCATTTGATGCCGTATTTGACAGTGCGGTCAGCCGGGTACGGCCGGTTGCGATGGCGGCCATTACCACCATTCTGGGGATGATACCGTTGCTGGGAGACGTATTTTTTGCCAGTCTGGCGGTGGTTATTATGTTTGGTCTGGGCTTTGCCACGCTCCTGACACTGCTGTTTTTACCGGTACTGTATTGCAGCGTTTTTAAAATTCAAAACAGCTAATGTGGCTGCTTATCCGGCGTGGCCGCTCTGGCAACCATTGCCAGGGTCTGAACCCGGCGGCTAAAGTTTTTATGGCTGCCGGGCTGCGCTTGTTATTTTGTCTGCTACAGTTAACTGCATAAATTAAAATATTCATCTGATTAACATTTTATCTGAGGTTTTGCTTATTTTGCCTGCAGCTAATGGAATAGGTTGATGGTCTGGTTGTTGTTTTTGCATATTGCGAGCCTGGTTACCTGGGCCGCGGCGCTGAGTATTTTACTAATATTGATGTCCCGCACCGATGCTGGTCTGCAAACCGGCAGTGAGGTGGATACGCTGGAGCGGGTATGGTTTACCCGGCTCGCCAGTCCGGCAGGTCTGATCGCTATCATATCCGGTACCGCTATTTTTGCTTTTAGCAGTAATTTCAGTAGTTGGTTGTTATTAAAACTTACCCTGGTAACCGCTCTGGTTGTCTGCCATGTCGCGGCCGGACTGCTGATTTTATACAGCCAGCGCCCGGGGGCCCGGGGTATTAGCGGCAAAAGCATCGGTTTGCTCTGTACGGTTTTATTATTGGTACTGTGCATTATTACTGTGGTGCTACTAAAGCCGCAGCTGGAGGCATTTCGATGGTTTGCCTGATAAAAACCGTTAAATGGCGCACGGTTGCGCTACGATTTCGCATCCTGTTGCAGCATATCGTCAATGTTAACCCCAACCGCATATTCATAAACCAGCCGGCCGCCAAGGTAACCGGTTGCAATAATCAATACCCCGCTGAGCAGCGACAAATACAAGCCTTTCGGCATGATTTGAGCCGCGGCGTCCGGCAAACGCAGCAACCAGTTAAAGGTAGCCAGCGACAACAACATCACGGCCAGAATAGCGTGGCACCAGCCACTGATCAGCCGTCTTATCTGGCTTACCAGCAACAAATCCATCAGCCCGGCACTGCTGGCCAGCCAGCCGCCCACCGCGCCCACCCCCGACAACCACAAGCTGGCGCGGGCCCAGAACGGATCAGTGCTGTACATAAAGGCCAAATCGGTGGCAATCAGTCCCAGCAGTGCGGCCACCGGGAAATGAATAAGTCCTGGGTGGATGGGGTGGCCAAATACTTTGATCTGGCTGGTGATGGGTTCCATCGACATGGTTTACCTCTGCAGATTAAACGCCCTGCGGCGACGTTACTGCGCTGCATCCGGGCCATATTGAGGCAAAGTGTAGCAGTGTTCTGGCCCGTTATCCTGTTGTCCGCCATCAGCGGCTGCAGCGGGCCTTATTCCAGCCTGGATCCCCAGGGGCCGGCCGCAGCCGACGTGGCCCTGTTGTGGTGGCTAATGTTTGGCTTTTTCTCTCTGGTGCTACTTATTGTGGTGCTGCTCTGGCACTACGCGATAAAACGACGGGCGCCTGAGCTGCCGGTGACCGGGGTCAGTGGCTGGATTATCTGGGGCGGACTGGCCTTGCCGGTGCTCAGCATTACCATTCTATTAATTATTGGCATACCGATAGGGCAACGGATGATGCCGATAGAAGATGAAGACGCCATCCAGATTAAGGTGACCGGCCATCAGTGGTACTGGCAGGTTGAGTATCCGGGCTATAACTGGCAGCTGACAGATGAGCTGCATATTCCGGTTAATACTGTGGTGCATCTGCATATAACCAGCGCCGATGTTATTCATTCGTTCTGGGTACCGCGGCTTGGCGTAAAACTGGACATGTTGCCTGGGCGCACCAATGTCCTGCGGCTGGAAGCATCCGCTGCGGGTGTATACCGTGGCCAGTGCGCTGAATACTGCGGTCTGGGCCATGCGCATATGCAATTTACCGTAACGGCGCATCAGCCTGAAGATTTTGCCAGGTTGCTGGCGGAGCAAACTGTTGCAGGCGCTGCAGCTGACGGAGGTAACGCTGATGACTGAGCACGAGTCTGGCGTTTCGCCAGCTGTTTTTAAGCAACAGTTGGCCCGGGTTTGGGCGAATTTACCCGGCTGGGGCAGTCTGGCAGCAGTAAACCACGGCACCATTGGTTTGCGTTTTATGGTTACCGGTATGCTGTTTTTCCTGGTGGGCGGCGTGCTGGCGATGCTGCTAAGAACCCAGCTGGCACTGCCAGAACAGGACATCATCAGCGCTGAAACCTACAGCCAGCTGTTTACCATGCATGGTAGTGTGATGATGTTCTTATTTGCCATTCCGGTACTGGAAGGGCTGGCGATTTATCTGATCCCGAAAATGATTGGCGCCCGCGATTTGGTATTCCCGCGGATCAGCGCTCTCGGCTACTACTGCTATCTGTTTGGTGGCATTATTATTATGGCCAGCTTGCTGCTGGGTATTGCCCCGGATTCCGGCTGGTTTATGTATACGCCACTCAGCAGCAGTGACTATGCACCGGGGCCGGGCTCTGATTTCTGGTTGCTGGGTATTACCTTTGTTGAAATATCGGCGATGGCGGCGGGTATTGAACTGACGGTATCTATTTTGTGCAGCCGCGCCCCGGGGATGACCCTGAGCCGGATGCCCTTATTCTGTTGGTACATTCTGGTGATGGCCCTGATGATTGTATTTGGCTTTCCACCACTCATTCTGGCCAGTATTCTGCTGGAGCTGGAGCGTGCGGCCGGTATGCCATTTTTTACGGTGGCAGCAGGGGGCGATCCGTTACTGTGGCAGCATTTATTCTGGTTATTTGGCCACCCTGAGGTTTACATAATTTTTCTGCCGGCCGCCGGCATTGTCTCGACCCTGATCCCGGTGTTCAGCGGCCGGCCAATCGTTGGTTATCGCTGGGTAGTCATCGCTATTATTTTAACCGGCTTTATCAGCTTCGGGCTGTGGGTGCACCATATGTTTACTGTCGGTATTCCGCAACTTGCCCAGGCATTTTTCTCGGTGGCCAGTATGCTAGTCGCCATCCCTACCGCAATCCAGGTATTTGCCTGGCTGGCCACGCTGTGGCGGGGCAAGGTGGTATTCCGCCTGCCAATGCTCTGGATAAGTGGCTTTCTGGTGATTTTTGTCTGTGGTGGCCTGACCGGGGTGATGCTGGCGCTGGTGCCGTTTAACTGGCAGGTGCATGATACGCACTTTGTGGTGGCCCACATGCACTATGTATTGGTGGGTGGCATGTTCTTTCCGTTAATCGCCGGGCTTTATTACTGGTTACCGCTGGTTTCAGGCAAAATGCCCTCAGCGCTGATTGGCCGCTGGGGCTTCTGGTTAACCTTTGGCGGCTTTAACCTGACCTTTTTATTAATGCATCTGACTGGCTTACTGGGCATGCCGCGCCGGGTTTACACTTATGAAACCGGGCTGGGCTGGGATGGCTTGAATTTATTGTCATCGATTGGTGGCTTTATCATGGCCATTGGCGTAGCGCTGGTGCTGCTGGATTTATTACTGCATTTCTGGTTTGGCAAACGCGCTGCCGCCAACCCCTGGCAAGCCGATACGCTGGAATGGGCGCTGGATATGCCACCGGCTCAGTATAATTTTGCCAGCATACCAACAGTTAGCAGCCGCCAGCCGTTGTGGCAGGACCCGCAGCTGGCTCAGCGGATAGCCAGTGGCCGGGAAGGGCTTGCCAATGCCAATAGCGGCCTGCGTGAAACCTATGGTACCTCGCCGGTAAGTGCCCAATTACAGAAGATTTTGCAGCTACCCGCTAATTCCTGGTGGCCGCTATACAGTGCGCTGGCACTGGCTGTGGTTTGTATCAGCCTGCTCAGCCGCTGGTACCCATTTGCTTTGCTGGCATTTGTTGTTAGCGTTGTGCTGCTACTGCGCTGGAGTTGGGAGAATGGCGGCCATCCGGCGGCGGCGCCGTTGCACTTAGCTCAGGTAAGCAGTGAGCAACCATTATTACCGGAGTCGCACACCACTGACGGCCCCGGTCGCTGGGGCATGATAGTCACGCTGCTGGCCAATGGTGCCCTGTATATGTCGCTGTTATTTGGCTGGTTTTATTTGTGGACAGCCGCGCCGCAGTGGTCTGCGCCGGATCAGGGGCCTTTGCCGCTGTGGCTGTTATTGCTATCCGGTATACCCGTTTGTATTGCGGTGGGGTTGTTTCAACGCTTGTGTCAGCGTCTGGCTGAAGGGAATGATAGCACGCTGCAGCGCCAGTTATGGTTTAGCGCTGCTTGTGGCGTAGTGCATTTTATTATGGTTCTGGCGCTATTTATGATGGCACCGCTGGATTATTCGAACAGCGCCCACGACGCGGTGTTACAGGTTATTTTATTATATTTGTTAGGCCATGCCGCGCTGGCCATGGTGTTGACAGCGCTGCAGGCAATTCGGGTGGCCCGCGGCTATGTCAGCGCCAGCTTGCCGTATGAACCGCAGGTCGTTAAACCCTTTTGGTTTTACTATCTGGCGGTATACTGGCTCAGTGTGGCGTTGTTCTTTCTGTTGCCGCTTGGCTGGGGGGCGCTTAAGTGAAAAGTACTGGCATGAGCTCTCAGCGCAGACAAAAGGCCCGTTGGTCAGATCCGGGCCATCCGGTTCAGCTGGTCGTGGGCCTGACTATCTGGAGCATCTGGTTTATTGCCATGTATGGTGGTTTATCGGTGGTGTGTCGGTTTGCCCCACCGGCTACTCAGCACAGCCCCTTTACCTGGCTGAATGGCGGTTTATTTGGCTTAACGGTGTTGGTTGTGGTGTTGTTGCTATTGCTGGCCTGGCGCTGTGGCCGCTACTGTCTGCGGCAGCGCCGGGCTAAACATCATGACGCTGGCGTAACGCAGTTTGCCGGCTATGTCAGCACAGTGTTATATCTGGCTGCAGCCGTTGCCACCCTGGCCGGCGGCCTGCCTGTTCTGGTGCTCAGCCCATGCAATTGAACCCGAAGCACATTGTTTTCAGGTTGGTTGCGTTGTTACTGGGCAGTGCCAGCTTGCCATTGCAGGCGCATAACCCCTTGCAAAGCGACGGTGCGACTTTCTGGGCCGCGTTGGTAGCGGTAATACTGCTGGCATTATTCTGGTTGTTTTATCTGGTCGGTAGTATAAAAAGGCCGCCGCAACGGTGGCGGGCGCTGTTGTTCCATAGCAGCTGTGTGTTATGCGCAGTTGCTGTGATCGGGCCGCTGGATGAGTTAGCTGAAACCAGTGCCAGTGCCCATATGATCCAGCATATGCTGTTTATGGTAGTAATAACGCCAATGTGGGCATTGAGCATGCCATTAGCGCAATTTGCTGCTGCCAGCGGTCACTGGGGCCGGCTGGTATGGCAACCCCTGCTGCAACTGACTGCATTTCCGCTACGCCTGGCCTATTTGCATGCGGCTATGGTCTGGTTCTGGCATACGCCCCGTTTTTATGTGTTGGCGCTGGAGCACCCCTGGTGGCATTTAGTGGAGCATTTTTGTTTTATCTTCAGCGCTGCCATCCTATGGTGGGCCGTGCTTAATTGTAGCGAGCGCACCCGCAGCTGGGCCTTGCTGGCGCTCTTGTTTACTCTGATGCATACCGGTTTTCTGGGGGCATTGCTGACATTTGCTGACACCCTTCTTTATTATCCTGAGCATCAGCTAGCAGACCAGCAACTGGCCGGTTTACTGATGTGGGTTCCCGGCGGCCTGCCATACCTGCTGGCTGCTGCCTGGTTGGGGTATCGCTGGTTAACTGGCAGGGCCGCCAACACTGACCCGACGCCTTAGCCGGTAAACTTTACCGGTTGGCAGTTACCTGATGCTATTTTTACCGATACCTGCCCGCTTTTTAGCTTCTTAATTTAAACAATATCAGTAAGTTGTGATTTATTGCCTGGTCGGCATGTTTCCTGCTTAGTTAAATGGAGTCAATCTGAACCTAAGGAGATTTTTATGGCTGTTACCGCAACTGACCCTATTAAAATACTGTTTGCTATTATTCTGCCGCCACTCGGGGTATTTCTGGAAGTCGGTTTAAAAGGTCACTTTTGGCTGAGTATTTTACTGACCCTGCTGGGCTTTATACCCGGTATTATTCATGCGCTTTACGTCATTCTGAAGCATTAACAGCGCCATCGCTTGCTAATCGGCCAGCGGTGCGACGTCGACGGCTACTGTCAGGGTGTGCTCGCCATTGCCCTGCAGTAAGCCTTTCAGTGGCACTACATCTGCATAGTCACGACCAAATGCCACGGTAAGATGTTGTTCGTCGGCCAGCAGATTATTGGTCGGATCAAAATCTATCCAGCCTAATGAAGGATCAAATACGGCGAACCAGGCATGGGAAGCATCAGCACCTACCAGTCTCGGTTGTCCCTCTGGCGGCCGGGTTTCCAGGTATCCACTGACATAGCGGGCCGGAATACCGACAGCCCGCAAACAGCTTATCGCCAATTGGGCGAAGTCCTGACAAACGCCACGCTTATGACTGATCACGTCGCGAAGTGGCGTTACGACGGTGCTGAACTCCGGATCGTACTGAAATTCATTAAAGATAAAACCATTTAATGCCTGCGCCAGCTGCAGCACATTCTGGTTTTCGCGTAGTAACGGCGTTATTAATGCTTTGGCTTGGGGGAGCAGCGGGATAAGCTGACTGGCATGTAAGCAAAGTCTGGCCTGCAGGGTAGCTGGGTCATGCTCGCCGGCCATATGGTTGTGCAACTGACTTAGACTGACCGCATCCTGAATTTTCAGCACATTATGCCTTGGCTGCACGGTAACGATACTGTCAGCAGAGACACTAAGTTGATCATGTGGGCTTTGTAGATGGATGAAATGCTGCGTATTGCCAAAATAGTCGAGCCGCTGCTGTATTTCAGAGGGCTGGGGCATTACCTCAAGCCGGGTTTGCAGTACCTGTTGATAGGGTAGCTGGCGCGGCGTAACGCAGGCCAGATTATAGCTGTTGGCTACCGGCTGCGGGTAACTGTATTGGGTAAGATGTCGTAAGCTGTATTTCATATCAGAAACGTTGCCACTGGTTATGGAAGTCGACATGACTGAAATAGGACAGGGTAATGCGGTCAGACAACTGACGCAGTCTTAACTGCAATTGTAACAGCAGTTGACTAAGCTCAGGCTGTGCCTGCTGCAGACCATCAAATAACTGCCGTGGGTCGGTTTGTTGCAACAGTGCCAGCAATTCGCCGGCCAGCTGACTTTCATTCCCCGGTCGCTGCGTTGTGTCGCCCGCCGAAAATTGCTGGGGCGGTAGCTTTTTCACCTGATGCAATAAGATTGTGCACTGATAAGCAACCGAGCGGGGAGTGCTGTCATCGAGCAACAACAAATCCATTACCGGTACCGGATGCAGTGCGCTGTGGTAACGCCGGCGATACGTTAACAGGGTATCAGCCATTCGTAACAGGGCTTCGAGCAGGCTGGCGCCGGGGGTGGTCTGACAAAACACTGCATGCAGCAGGCCGCTGGTTTGCAGTGCCCGTTCCAGATGCTGGCCCAGGTCCATAAAGCGTAAGCTATGGGTCCGGCTCATAGTTTCGTTATTAATACCGTAAATAGCTGTTTGCAGTAATATAATCTCGTCCATGCTGCGCAGCAACGCAGCCGGATGTTGCCAGTCGGGCTGTGCCGGCCAGCTATAAACTGCGCTTTGCAGCCTGTCCAGCACGTACCAGGTGTCTTCACTAAAGTATTCGCGAACCGACTGGGCGTTAAACAGCAGGTTTTTTAAGATGGCCATCAGCCCATGCGGGTTATCCGCTGAAAACAGCGGGTTTAGTAACAGGCTTAAATCACCATCCGGCGCTGGGGTTGCGCCGCTGGCCTGCAGGCAAAAGCGTAACAGGGTTCTGGCATCATGTTGGCCCTGCTGAGGATCATCACCACTTAACAGCGGCAAAGCAGCGCGCAATGCCCGGCAAATCAGGTTTAAACGTTCATTATAGCGGCCTAACCAGAATAAGTGATCTGCCACCCGGCTGGGTAGCAAGCCGGCCTGGCGTGACAAGGTAAACCGGTTGCCAGCACTTTGTAATAAGCTGCTGCTGTGAGCTTTTTCCGCCAGTACCCAGACATCCTTAGCGTTAAATTGCTGATTGAACCCCTCTCGCAGCCCGCTCTGCAGAATAAGCGGGTTAACGTCGGTTCGTCCCAGCGCGCCGGGCAACACCTCGGGGATAGCACTTTTCTGATCCTGCAGGCTGAATAGCCGTAGGGCGCCGGCCTGCTGCTGCAAGCCGCCGTTGGCAGACCAGCAGGATAACTGGCTTAATGGCAAGATTTCGCGGGCAATATAAGCCTGCGGCTGTTGCTTAATTTGCTGCCACAAGTCGCTAAGCGGATCAGTGCTGAGCAGCGCCGGCAAAAACTGCTGGTTACTGGTTAAATGCTGCAAACAATAACGTTCAGGCTGCTGCTGCACCAAGGCCAGCGCCTCTGGCTCGCCACACCACAGGGTGGGGACTGTGGCCAGTTGCAGCGGTTCAGCCAACAGGAATTGACAGGCTTTATCCATAAAAGGTAGCAGCGCGCCCGACTCCAGTAATCTGGTGCCCGGCGGGTTGGCACAAAACAGCTGATTACTCCGGATACTTTGTAGCAAGCCAGCGCAGCCGCTGCTGGCCGGCGCCAGCTCCAGCGGATCACAGCTGTTGTCATCCAGATAACGCAGTATACTATGCAGTGGTTGCAAACCACTTAAGGTTTTCAGCCATAACTGACCATTTTTAAACATTAAATCGGCGCCATGCACCAGCGCAATATCCAGATAATTTGCTAAAAATGCATGTTCAAAATAGGCAGTGTCACGCTTTTGATGAGTCAGCAACGCCGCCAGTTGTTGCTGGTTACTGTCTGCTGCCGGTTGTTGCAACAATTGTTGTAATTGCCGGAAAAAACCAGCTAACTGGCTTTTCTTTATCTGGTTGTTCAGCTCAGTGGTGGTGTTGTTAAACGCCAGCCGATGTTCCAGCACATGGCCCAGGCCGGCCGGCACCTGGCTGACATCATTGTAGACGCAGAACTGGCCATTGTTGTCACGGCCGACATCACAAGCCAGCAGCGATAACCATGGATAGGGTTGGGCTAAGTTGGCACAGGGCAGCAGAAACTCCGCATTCAGATAAATGACATCGGCTGGGACAATACCGTGCTGCAACAACTGTTGTGGGCCATATAAGTCAGCAAGCATGGCGTTAAGCAGCCGGTGACGCTGCACCAGCCCCGCGTCGAGTTTCTGCCATTGCATATCGTCAATCAGCCAGGGTAACAGGTCAAGTTGCCGTGCTGAGGTATGCCAGGGATCAACTGCTGCGCCATTTTCCCGCAGCTGGTGCTGTAGTTCGCTGTGTAACTGGCTGCGCTGACGGTCATCCTGCCGGTGCCACCATTGTTGCAGGGTCTGCCACTGGGGAAGCGTTTGCCAGTGTTGCTGCTCGCTGTAGCCCGGTTGCCCGGTATTCAGGGACATAAGGATCCTGTGTTTTGCTGGTTCAGGCTGAAAGCTGCTGACTTTGCTGGCTATTGTCAGGTTCAACAATTACCTGATGCAAGTGAATAATGCCGGCCTGGATCTGATCAATTAATACATGCAGCTGTTCGGTTGATAAGTCAGTCAGCGGCTGCTCTTTCAGCAGTGCCTGCAGGGCATGAACCTGCTGCAAAATAGCGTTGCTGTGCGGTAAACCTCTGGCCGAGGCAGCGACCCGGTTCAAACAGTAGGCTATCGATCGCGGAAAATCAGCATAGGTCAGCAGATAATCTATGGCGTCAACATCACCGCTTTGTTCAGCTACATAATAATGATAAGACTCGATGCCACCTAAGGCGTTAAGAATTGAGGTCCAGCGAAACTTTGGCCGTTTAATCTGAGTGGGCTGCAGTTGTTGTAGTACCAACACGTCCATAATCCGGGTGGTCATATCAGCCCGTTCCAGCAATCGGCCACTGTTAAACAAATCAAAGGCATCGCCACGCAGCATGACACCATCCAGCACCCCAACCACCATCTGGCAGCGCCGACTGACTTCGGTCATCAGGTTGTAACGGTGCTGCCTGCCTTGCAGCTGCTGGCAGTGCTGCTGTAAAAACAGATCGAGTTTATTCAGCTCTTCCCACATATCCCGCGGAATAAGCTGGCGGATGGTGCGGGCATTAAATTTTAACTGGCTGCAGGTGTAGCGAATTGACACGGTGCTGTCTTTGTTGCTGATTAAATGCGCCATCACCGCGTTTTCGATACTGGATTGCTCCGGTTTAGCGTCGGCCGGCAGTTGATAGGAATCCAGCGCCTCTGCGCTGTTCAGGCCCATGACATCCAGCAGCACCGGCCAACTGAATTTGGTGTCCTTGTGGCTGTCAATCAGCAGATGGCTGGTGGCATTGACCAGGCGGGCAGTATTGTCCAGCCGCTCCAGATAACGACCCAGCCAGAAAATATGCTCAACGGATTTTAATAACATAGTTTAAACCTCATCGTTGATGATCCAGGTGTCTTTGCTGCCACCGCCTTGCGATGAATTAACCACTAAGGAACCCCGGGTCAGGGCTACCCGACTTAAACCACCAGTAGTACAGTACAATTCTGCACCTTGCAGAATAAACGGCCGTAAGTCGAGGTGACGTGGCTCCAGCACCTCGCCACACAACGTTGGTGCGGTCGATAAATTTAACGTCGGCTGGGCAATAAAGTTACGGGGGTTGGCCTCGATGGCCTCTGCCATTTGCTGTTGTTCTGCTAATGTTGAGCGCGGCCCGATTAAAATACCGTAGCCACCAGACTCATTGGCGGGTTTTACCACCAGTTTGTCGAGGTTGGCCAGCACATAGCTTTTCTGTTTAGGGTCAAGACACAAAAAGGTTTCAACATTATCCAGCAGCGGTTGTTCGCCCAGATAATATTCAATAATTTGCGGCACAAACGCATAAATGACTTTATCGTCTGCTACGCCAGAACCGGGAGCATTAGCAATCGACACATTGCCTTTGGCCCAGGCTTTGATCAGGCCGGGGATGCCAAGCACCGAGTCAGGCCTGAACGCCAGCGGATCAATAAATACATCGTCTACCCGGCGGTAAATAACATCTACCCGGCGTTTGCCGCGCAGGGTTTTCAGCCAGACGACGTCATCTTCCACATACAAGTCATGGTTTTCTGCCAGCTCAATCCCCATCTGCTGCGCCAGAAAGGTATGCTCAAAATAGGCAGAGTTGTAAATGCCCGGCGTTAACAGCACGATGCAGGGCACATCGCCATCGCGTGGTGATAATGACGCCAGCATCTGCCACAGCTGGTGCGGGTAGTCATCAACCGGGAAAATGGTTGAGTCGGCAAACAGCTCCGGAAATACCCGTTTCATTACCGTGCGGTTTTCCAGCATATATGACACGCCGGATGGCACCCGTAAGTTGTCTTCGAGTACCAGAAACTTACCGCTGCCATCCCGCACTAAATCGGTGCCACAAATGTTCGCCCATGCCTTAAAACGGGGCGAAACACCCTGACAGGGTTTTAGATAATTTCTGGATTGCAGCACCAGTTCTGCCGGAACGATGCCTTGTTTCAGAATTTTCTGTTCGTTATATAAGTCATCTATAAACAGATTAAGTGCGCGCAGCCGCTGCTTTAAACCAGCACTGGTATGCTGCCACTCACTACTGGGAATGGTACGTGGCATCACGTCTAATGGCCAGGCACGGTCAATATTATCGCCGTCAGCGTACAGGGTAAAACAGACACCCATATCGCTAATTGTCTGATTAATCTGCCTTTGTCTATGTGTGAGCTCGCTGGCGCCATGTTTATCAATAAAGCGGGCAATAGCAACGGCGGGCCGGCGAATACTGCCATTAGCACTGACCAGTTCGTCAAAACAGTCAGCAGTCAGCGGATAGCCGCCCTGGGTAAAACTGGTTACGCTCATCGGCAACTCCTTGTCCTGCGCAGTGGCGCAATGCGCTTTAGTCGTTAAGTTAAGTCTTTAACTGTAGCAAGGCATGTGCCATAGGGCCAACTCCGGTAGGTGTGTACCATACTCCTGTTGCTTAAAAATTAATACGTAAAACAAAAAGCCCCGCCGGTTTGCACGGGCGGGGCTTTTTAAGCTTGGTTAATGCTTAGTTTTTAGCAGCAGCCGCTTTCTTTTCTTTTTCTTTAGCAATAACCGTTTCTGCAACGTTGGTCGGGCACGGTGCGTAGTGTGAGAACTCCATAGAGAACTGACCACGGCCTGAGGTCATAGTACGCAGGGTACTGATGTAACCGAACATTTCTGACAATGGCACGTCAGCTTTAATCCGCACACCGGTAACGCCCGCTTCCTGGCCAGAGATCATGCCACGACGACGGTTTAAGTCACCGATTACATCACCTACGTGATCTTCCGGGGTAAACACGTCAACTTTCATGATTGGCTCAAGCAGTTGTGCGCCGGCCTTTGGCATGGTTTGACGGAAAGCGCCTTTAGCAGCGATTTCGAACGCGATAGCAGAGGAGTCAACAGCGTGGAAACCACCGTCAAACACTTCAACTTCAACGTCAAGTACCGGGAAACCAGCCAGGGTACCGGTTGACATCATTGACTCAAAACCTTTCTCGATAGCAGGTAAGAACTCTTTTGGAACGCTACCGCCAACAACCGTTGATTTGAAGGTAAAGCCTGAGTTTTGCTCGCCCGGACGAATGCGGTAATCGATTTTACCGAACTGACCAGAACCACCAGATTGCTTTTTGTGAGTGTAGCTGTCTTCTACTTCACGGGTAATGGTTTCGCGGTAAGCTACCTGTGGCTGACCTACAACTAATTCTACGCCGTAAGTACGCTTCAGAATATCTACTTTAATATCTAAGTGTAATTCACCCATACCCTTAAGGATGGTTTCACCTGAGTCAACGTCAGTTTCAACCCGGAAGGTTGGATCTTCAGCCACCATCTTACCGATAGCGATACCCATTTTCTCCACTGAACCTTTGTCTTTTGGCGTAACAGAGATAGAAATTACTGGCTCTGGGAATACCATTGGCTCAAGGGTACAAGGGTGCTTAGGATCACAAAGGGTGTGGCCGGTCTGGGTGTTGTTCTTCATACCAACTAAGGCGATGATGTCACCCGCCTGGGCCGAAGTCAGGTCGATACGGTCGTTAGCGTACATTTCAACCATCCGGCCGATACGCTCTGTTTTACCGGTGAAAGAGTTCAGGATGGTATCACCCTTGTTCAGTACACCAGAATAAATACGGATAAAGGTCAGGGCGCCGAAACGGTCATCCATGATTTTAAATGCTAAGGCGCGGAACGGCTCATCTGCAGACACAATAGCGTGCTTGCCGGTTTCATTACCTTCTTCATCAGTCAGCGGCTGCGGAATAACTTCAGTTGGTGATGGTAAGTATTCTACAACTGCATCTAACAGTAATTGCATACCTTTGTTTTTGAAGGCAGAACCACAGTAAGTCGGGAAGAAAGCCAGGTCACGACAACCTTTTCGGATACAACGCTTAACGTCGTCAACTGAAGGCTCTTCGCCATCCATGTACGCCATTAATAAGTCATCATCCTGCTCTAATGCCGTTTCGATTAACTGGGTACGGTACATTTCCACGTCATCAGCCATATCAGCTGGTACGTCGGTAACTTCATAGTTTTCCGGCTGGCCGGTCTCGTCCCAGATGTAAGCTTTCTGAGTTAACAGATCTACTACACCTTTAAAGGTGTCTTCACGACCGATAGGCAAGGTCATGATTAACGGGTTTGCGCCCAGTACTTTTTTAACCTGCTCGGTAACACGGATAAAGTCAGCACCGATCCGGTCCAGCTTGTTAACGAAAATCAGACGTGATACTTCCGCGTCATTGGCATAACGCCAGTTGGTTTCTGACTGAGGCTCAACACCGCCAGAACCACAGAATACACCAATACCGCCGTCCAGTACTTTTAATGAACGGTATACTTCAACGGTGAAGTCAACGTGGCCCGGGGTATCGATAACGTTGAAACGGTAGCCTTTCCAGAAACAGCTAACGGCTGCTGACTGGATAGTTATGCCACGCTCCGCTTCCTGTTCCATAAAGTCGGTAGTAGATTCACCTTCGTGAACTTCACCTAACTTATGAATTTTACCGGTCAGTTTCAGGATACGCTCGGTAGTAGTGGTTTTGCCGGCATCAACGTGGGCGAAGATACCAATGTTTCTGTATAGGGATAAATCTGCTGACATAGTAATCTCAATAAGCTAGGGTTTGAAAATAGTGCGACAATATACAGGATTTTAAAAAGATTTGCAGGGAAAAAATGTTGTCGGTCGCTAATTTTTTATCCATGCTGTCAAAGCTAAGTTACAGGCTGTGCTCAAGCCCATTTTGCTGCCTGATACAGCTTTATTCCCCAGCCGCCTTAATAAGGATGTATTATGAAAACACTTTGTATTAGCTTGCTGCTACTTATGACTTTGCCGGCAACCGCCAACAGCAGTTTACCCGCTACCCGGCATATTGCGGTGCAGGGTACGGCTGAACTAACTACCACACCAGATATTGCTGTTATTTCAATGGAAGTCACCAGTATGCAAAAAAGTGCACTGGAGGCCAAAGCCGATGTTGATAAGCGGGTCAATCAGTTACTGGACGGGCTGGATGATTTTGCAGTTAAAACCGACGATGTTACTGCCAGCAACCTGCTAACCGAGCCAGAGTATATTTATACCGACGGCAATCAGCAGCAACTCGTCGGTTATCGTGCCAATCGCTCTTTGAAGTTAAAATTGACTAACCTTGAGCAGCTTAATCAATTGCTTGATTATGCGTTGAGCGTTCGTATAGACGAAGTGCAGGACATTCAGCTGCAGTCGTCCAAAGCTGATGAACTGCGTAAACAAGTTACAGCAATGGCCGCAGAAAATGCTAAGACCAACGGTAAAGCACTGGCCAATGCCTTTGATGCCAAGCTGGGCAGAATTTACAGCATTAACTCCAACAGCCAACGACAACGCGGTGGCTATGAGATGATCCAGGTAACCGGTGCCAGACTAAATGCCTCCGATGCGGCGCCAGGCCGATATCTGCAAGCAACGGTAAGCTTCAATAGCACGGTTGATGCGGTATTTGAGTTGTCGGTTAATTAAAGATGCTGAACATTGTTGCGGGCAGGCTGGAATCGCCAGCGGTTAGCCAATTACTGCAGGGCCACTTAGACGATATGTATGCCACCTCACCGCCAGAGAGTGTGCATGCACTGGATATCAGTAAACTACAAGCACCTGATATCCGTTTCTGGAGTGCCTGGCAGGGTGATACTTTAGTGGGCTGTGTGGCGTTAAAGCAGCACAGTGCTCAGATGGCCGAGATTAAATCAATGCGAACGGCTCACGAGGCGCGGGGGCAGGGTGTAGGGCGCGCCTTATTGCAGTTTTTGCTTGAGCAAGCGCAGCACAGCGGTATTCGTCAGCTTTATCTTGAAACGGGTTCAATGAATTTTTTCCTGCCAGCCCGCACCTTGTACCAAAGCGCGGGCTTTAAGTTTTGTGGCCCTTTTGCTGATTACCCGGATGATCCGAATAGTATGTTTATGACCAAGGTGCTGCGCTAGCTTTCGGGGCCAATTCAACAACGCGATTAGCGAAGATGCCATTTTTGATGCATACTTGTGCTTTATCTGATGTTGGGGGCGATATGCGTACCACCGTAACGATTGACGATGAGTTATATCAGCAGGCACTTGCACTGGCTGAACCGGATATGGACAAAGCGGAATTATTTCGCGAGGCGATCAAAACCTATATTCGGGTGCAAGCAGCCCGCAGACTTGCTGCACTTGGCGGTAGCGCACCCGATATGCCACAACCTAAGCGGCGGCGAGCAGAGCTGGCCTAAGCATGAATGTACTAGTTGATACATCGGTATGGGTTAGTCACTTTCGGCAGCACAATGTAGTTTTGGCTATGTTGCTGCAGTCTGATCTGGTTGTAATTCATCCGCTTATTGTATTAGAAATTGACTGTGGCACACCGCCGGCACCTCGTCAGCGAACGTTGGCGGCGTTGCGTTTGCTGCGCCCGACACAGCAGCCGGCGTTACAGGAAGTCGCTGATTTTATTGAGAGAGAACAGCTTTATAATCAGGGTTGTGGTTCGGTTGAAATGATATTGCTGTGCGCAACCTTACTGACTCCGGGCACTAGCCTCTGGACGCATGACAAAAGTTTGCTGGCATTAGCCAGTCGGTTTAACAAAGCGTTTAACGATCAGAACTGACAACACAGATTCAGGCGTGTTATTTAATTTTAGCAACAGCTTTTCTGCGCTGAGCGCAATGACACTGGAAAAGGCAATTTGTCCCAACTAAAACAGGCCAGTTTTGCAACTGACCTGTTGTGCTTCAGATGAACAGCTTAACTAGCAGGTGCTACTCAATCTGGCCTCTTATTTCGCCGTCCGGGAACGCCGGGGTGTGAACATTAACGTAGTGGCCACCGGCTGCCAGCACCTCGAAGATGCTTTGGGTTAACGCCGCATCAGCGGGCGCCATCCAGCGGTTTACATCATCAGCATCTTGCTCCAGCCCCAGCAGTACCGGGCCGTTTTCGCCCGCTATACCGGTATGAATATGCGCCATGGTGGCATCTTCTACGCCTGACGTCAGTACCTGTAATTCCAGGCGGAAATCACTTAAACCAACAAGCGCATAGCCATTACCCATTGCTGTGGTGTCCACTGCCGGTACTTCCTGGGTACCCGATAACGGGAAGGTGACTAACGCATACTGATCGCTTGCGACAATCTGGCCACGCAGCTCGCCACCCGGGTTAGCGGGGGTATGTACATTGACATAGTGACCGCCTGAGGCCAGTACCGCTAAAATATCGGCATCAATCATCGCGCCCTCTGGCGTAGACCATTTGCCGGCATCATCAGCAGATTGCTCCAGCCCAACCAGAACATCACCATTTAAACCAATACGGCCGGTATGAATATGGGCCATGGTGGCATCATCGACTCCTTCGGTCAGCACAGTCAGCTCAATACCAAAGTCAGTGGTGTTCACTAACGCATAACCGGTACCCGATGCGGTAGTGGTTACTGCTGGCACTTCCTGCGAGCCGCTTAGCGCAAACGTCGCTAACACGAAGTTATCGGTTAAGATTTGGCCCCGCAATTCACCACCCGGGTTGGCAGGCGTATGCACATTGACATAGTGTCCACCAGAGGCCAGTACCGCAAAGATATCAGAGTCAAGCATGGCATCGGCAGGGGTCACCCATTTACCCCGGTTCCGCCATATCCTGCTCCAGCGCCACTAACACATCGCCATTGTTACCCACGCGGCCGGTATGAATATGCGCCATGGTGGCATCGTCAACACCTTCGGTCAGGGCAACCAGTTCGACACTGTAATCTGCGGTGTTAACCAACGCGTAGCCTTCACCTGACGCCATTGTGCTAACCGCAGGGACTTCCTGGGCGCCACTAAGTGCAAAAGTCGCTAACACAAAGTTGTCGGTTAAAATCTGGCCGCGCAGCTCGCCACCCGGATTATCAGGAGTATGTACATTGACGTAGTGGCCACCTGAGGCCAGCACAGCAAAGGTTTCTTCGTCAATCTGGGTGTCTTCCGGGGTCATCCAGGTACCTAAATCATCGGCAGATTGCACCAGGCCCACCAGCACGTCACCATTGTTACCAATCCGGCCGGTATGGATATGGGCCATAGTGGCAAAATCAACGCCGCTAGTTACTGCTACTACCTCAACCATATAGTCGTCAGTATTAACCAGGGCATAACCGTCGCCTGACGCCTGAGTATCAACCATTGGCACTTCCTGGCTACCTGATAACCCAAAGGTTGCCAGCACAAAGTTATCAGTGAGAATTTGGCCTCTTAATTCACCACCCGGGTTAGCCGGGGTGTGAACATTAACATAGTGACCGCCACCGGCAAGGACCTCAAAGGTGGCCTGATCAATCATAGTGTCAGCAGGAATGACCCAGACACCGGCTTCATCTTCATAGGCTTCAAGGGCCACCAATACATCGCCGTTGGTACCAACCCGGCCGGTATGAATATGCGCCATTTCGGCGTCATCAACACCCATGGTTCTTACGGTAAGGGTAAGCTCGTAGTCAGTTTGATCGACCGCGGCATAAGCAAAACCACTGGCACTGGTCATCACGGCCGGTACCTCTTGCTGGCCTGACAGCGGGAAGGTGACAATTACCGTGTCTTCATTCACGATCTGACCGCGTATTTCACCGTCCGGGTACTCGGTGGTATGGACATTGATATACCATTCACCGTTTTGTAAGTCGGCCATCAGTTCTGCAGTAATATCTGTTTCGGCAATACTGTAAACGCCATCGTTACCGGCGGTAAATTCAAAGGCGACGTCACCGTTAAAGCCTAAGTCGCCATCGTGAATATGCGCAGCTTCAACATTCTCAACATCTGACAGGTCCATGCTCGCCCTGATTTGCATTAAATCAGTGTCCAGCTCGACGGTGGCCACTGCCATTTGCATCGAATCAACGTTAGGGACCTGCTGCACACCAGACAAACTGACTTCAAAGGTCTGGTCAACGCTAAATACCGGTGGTGGTTCGACTATCACCTCATCATCGTCAGAGCCATCAAAACACCCGCCGAGGACAAACAAAGGGAGTGCGAGATAAAGTAATCTTTTCATTTTAAAACTCCTGTTATTATAAAAGAGTTCATAACGAAGAACTCAGAACGCAACTACACATCAAGCTACGACTTACAACCTGCATTGGATGCAAAAAAATTGCTATACGGACATTTTTTTGAAAATTAAAGATAATGAAGGTGTAAAACTGGCAGAATCAACTATTAACATGCCAAAACCGTAAGCTAAGGGTAGTACAGGATGCAGGACAAACAAGCCGCCTTACCGGTACAGCGTCAGCTGGAAGCCTATAATGCCAAAGATTTAACCGCCTTTATTGGCTGCTATCATCAAGACATCGCCATTTACCGTATGCCGGCCACCGCTCCCTCACTGCGTGGCCGCGATGCACTAGCCGCTTTTTACCAAACCGAGCGCTTTACCATCGCTGCGCTACGCGCCGAAGTACTCAACAGAATGGTGGTCGGTAATAAGGTCATAGACCATGAACGGGTATGGGGTATGGCTGAACAGCCTTATGACGTTGTGGTGGTGTATGAAGTACAAGCTGGCTTGATTTTGAATGCGTGGTTTTATCCGGTTGGTTGAGTGATTAGGGCAGGGCAGTTGGCTGTCAACAATTGTCAAAACGCTTGTTCAACTATCACAAAATGAGAAAACTTAATGTTATGACAAAACTTGCAGTTATATTTCACTCGGCAACGGGCTCCACAAGACAGCTGGCCCATGCAGTGGCCGCCGGCGCCTCTGCTGTTAAGGGGGTTAATGTGGTTAGCCTGGAAATTCTGGGCGCGGATATTGTCGAAGGGCGTTATATCAACACGGCGTTAATTGACCGGTTATCAGATACCGATGCCATGGTTTTCGGCTCACCAACCTTTATGGGCTCTGTGTCGGCGCAATTTAAAGCATTCGCCGATGCGACCGGTGATCTGTGGGCAGCAAAAAAGTGGACCGATAAAGTTGCTGCCGGTTTTACTATTGGTTCAAACTTCTGTGGTGATCAACTACATACCCTTCAATATATGCAAATTTTTGCTAATCAACATGGCATGCTGTGGACAGGCCTCGACATTCCCGGTAACTATGACCCAGAGCAGCGCAACCGGCTTGGTGCGCAATCAGGCTTAATAGCTCATTCCACCGATGGTGCACTAAACGAAACTGATTTAATTACCGCCCATTATCTGGGGCAACGGGTGGCTATTGTCGCTAAGAGATTTACGGTATGAATAGGTGATAGCGGCCAGCGCTTAGGCATTCTGTGGATTATGACAAAAGCATAGCCGGTGCCACTAAACTTATAGCCTCATACAAATGGCGTCTCGCGAAATTAATGTTATAACGCTATAATGTTGTTACGTCATTATGATTGGGGTGATTTATGAGCATTTTATCCAAGCGTTCAACTGTTTACTTTGAACCAGCTATTCACCATGCGTTAAAACTCAGAGCGGCTTCTTCTGACACTTCTATATCTGAACTTGTTGATGAAGCCGTAAGATTACTTATGCGCGAGGATCAGGAAGATCTTGCGGCGGTAAGGCAAAGAGCCAACGAACCTGAAATATCGTACGAAGAATTGTTAAATAGTCTGCAAGCTGATGGAAAAATATAAAATAACGTTCAAAAAGTCCGTAGCCAAAGATTTAAGTGCGATACCCAAAGCAGACATAGCTAAAATATTAGCCAAAATTAATACGCTTGCCGACAACCCACGAAGAGAAGGTGCTATTAAACTAAGTGGACAAGCGCTGTATCGTATCAGGCAGGGACTTTACAGAATTATTTATGAGATCAAAGATAACCAGTTAGTCGTGCAAGTGATAAAAATCGGGCATCGCTCTGATGTATACAAAGGCAAGTGATTTACCAGACCCTGAGGGCAGACATACAGGAACGTGTTGTCGCAAATGAAACCTATAAATTAAAACCCTCAGGGTGCTCTCATCCAGCCAGTTATCGATTAGTTTCATATCCAACGACAACATTAATGGCGAAGCTTTGGTATAAACGGCAATTACTTTGGGAGCGGTGGAAGTGTTGTCACTGAGAATGACAACGCAAGCTCACACTATTTATCTTTGGGTTGTTCTACCATCGTTTTGGCTTCAGTCAACATTCGTAAGGTAATAAACGTCAGCACGCTAAGCACCAGCGCAATTTCCAGCAGACCTGCGGCAACGGATAATCCTATCGCGCCGGTCAACCATAAGCTTGCTGCCGTGGCTGTGCCGCGAACATAGCTTTCACCTTTAACAATATTCTTTAATATCGCCCCACCACCAATAAAGCCGATACCGGTAATGATACCTTGTATTACGCGCGATTCAGCTTCCGTTGATTCAAGAATCTGCAGACCAACCAGCATATAGCCGCAAGCTGCAACGGCGACCAGTGGAAAGGTGCGAAGACCGGCGGTACGCTCCTGCTTTTCCCGATCCCAACCAATGGGTATCGCAAGGATAAAAGCAATCAGCAAGTCACGGATATGTAATGCCGCAATACTCCAGTCAATCTCTGGGATAAGGTTCATAGGCTATGGCTACCTGGCTGATTTAGCATCAGTTAAACATAGCATAGTGTCTGCTTAGCACTAGTGAAACCTGCTGTGCGAGTGGCACAGCGGCATTTTAGCCGTAAAAAAGGCAGCCGAAGCTGCCTGTTTGGGTTAATTACTACTGCGCTGGCTTTACTCAGCCAATGAGGCCCATAAATCATATTCGTCGGCTTCGTCTACCACGGCATCGATAATGTCGCCGGGTTTAACACTGGTTAAGCCGTTTAGGTACACCGCGCCGTCAATTTCCGGCGCATCGGCAAAGCTTCGGCCAATGGCGCCTTCATCGTCTACTTCGTCTATTAATATTTTAATAGTTTTGCCAATTTTAGCCTGCAGCCGGGCGGCGCTGATTGCCTGCTGCTTTTGCATAAAGCGATGGTAGCGGTCTTCCATTACCTCGTCCGGTACCGGGTCAGCAAGCTCATTAGCTTTGGCACCTTCCACCGGGCTGTATTTAAAGCAGCCAACGCGATCCAGCTGGGCTTCGTCTAACCAGTCGAGCAGCATCTGGAAATCTTCTTCCGTTTCCCCCGGGAAGCCGACAATAAAGGTTGAACGGATCGTCAGCTCAGGGCAAATTTGCCGCCATTTCTTGATCCGCTCCAGTACCCGCTCGGCCTGACCGGGACGTTTCATCAGTTTTAATATACGCGGGCTGGCGTGTTGAAACGGAATATCTAAGTATGGCAGCACTTTACCCGCTGCCATTAACGGAATAATGTCATCCACATGCGGGTAGGGGTAAACGTAATGCAAGCGTACCCAGATACCCATCTCGCCTAAGGCTTCACAAAGTGCCTGCATCGAGGTTTTTACCGGCGCACCATTCCAGAAACCGGTGCGGTGTTTCACATCCACACCGTAAGCGCTGGTGTCTTGTGAAATAACCAGCAGCTCTTTAACGCCGGCATTTTTCAAGCGCTGTGCTTCATCCAGCACTTCGCCGACCGGCCGGCTGACTAAATCGCCGCGCATCGAGGGGATAATGCAGAAGGTACAACGGTGGTTGCAACCTTCGGAAATTTTTAAATAGGCATAATGCTTCGGCGTCAACTTAACGCCGTGATCCGGTACCAGCATGGTAAATGGGTCGTATTTTGGCTTGGGTACAAACTCATGCACCTGCTTTAACACATTTTCATAGCTGTGCGGGCCGGTTATACCCAGTACATTCGGGTGCACCTGACGAATTTCATCTTCGCGTGCGCCCAGGCAACCGGTAACAATCACCTTGCCATTTTCTGCCAGCGCTTCACCAATAGTATCCAGTGATTCTTGTACCGCACTGTCGATAAAGCCGCAGGTGTTAACAATAACCAGCTGGGCATCGTCATAGCTTGGCACGATGTTGTAGCCTTCGCTTTTTAGCTGGGTCAGGATCCGCTCAGAATCAACCAGGTTTTTCGGACAGCCCAGTGACACAAAACCGATAGTATTACCTTTGCTGCTGCCGGCATTAGCCTGCTGTGCGATGGATTTGGCAGAGGTATCCAGCGTAGTGGTCTGGCTTGGGTCATAGGTTTGTACTGTCATAGTGTCTCTTAAAATGGGTGCGGCCTGAAAAAAGTCGGCGGATTATACCTGAAAGCAGCGCAAGAAACAGGTATTGCTGGTTGAAAAATGAGCAATGGCAGATATTTCCCAGCACAATGGCAGATCTGGTCAATACTGTTAGCTGTATAGCTACGTTAAACGGATAAAACCAACAGGAGTGATTATGTCAGGTAACAACAAGATAAACGCTTATGCCGCGATGGATGCCGGGGGCAAACTGGTACCATGGCAATATGAGGCTGGTACACTTGGCCGCGACGAGGTAGAGATAGACGTGGATTACTGTGGCATTTGCCATTCAGATGTGTCCATGCTGAATAACGAATGGGGTATGTCGGCCTATCCGCTGGTAGCCGGCCACGAAGTGGTAGGGCGAATTTCCTCGGTTGGTCAGGCTGTCAGCCATCTTAAAGCAGGGCAGGTGGTTGGCCTGGGCTGGCATTCAGGTTACTGCCAGGTGTGCAGTACCTGTGGCAGTGGCGACCATAACTTATGTGCCAGTGCTCAAGGTACCATAGTAGGGCACCATGGTGGTTTTGCCGATAAGGTGCGGGCCAATGCCAGTGCGGTAGTGCCGCTACCTGAGGGCATGGATGCCAAAACGGCCGGGCCGCTGTTTTGCGGCGGTATCACCGTATTTAACCCGATGGTGCAATTTGATGTTAAACCGACCGATAAAGTGGCGGTGATTGGTATTGGTGGTCTTGGCCATCTTGGCCTGCAGTTTTTGCGGGCCTGGGGCTGTGAGGTCACCGCCTTTACCTCCAGCGACAGTAAAACGAAAGAAGCAAAAGAGCTGGGCGCTCATCATTGTATTAATTCCCGCAATGCTGCGGATATCGAGCAGGCTGCCGGCCGTTTTGATTTTATTATTTCTACCGTCAACGTAGCGCTCGACTGGAATTTATACCTGTCGACGTTAAAACCAAAAGGCCGGCTGCATTTTGTTGGTGCCACACTGGAGCCACTGGATATCGGGGTTTTTAATTTAATTATGGCCCAGCGCAGCGTATCAGGCTCGCCGGTGGGTAGCCCGGCAACCATCGCGAAAATGCTGGAATTCGCGGTGCAGCATGATATTAAGCCGGTGGTAGAAACTTTTAAGTTTGACAAAATTAATGATGCTATCGCCCATTTAAAAAGCGGTAAGGCCCGTTATCGGGTCGTGCTGGAGCGTTAAAGGCTGTTTTAGTCGGCTAATTAAATCGCTGGCGTTCCTAATAAGGCGGCGCTATGCTGCTTGCATTCGGGCTTGCTAACATAAGCGTATAAGTTGCTTGCCCGGCAGCTTGCTGCTATTAACAAGGACGTAAATGCCCCAGATGGAACTACAGGAATTAATTGCCTCTGATAAATTAAATGTACTGATTATCGATGATCAGGTACTGGTCCAAAATGTTATTAAATCGGCGCTGTTTGAGCTGGGCATTGCAAATGTTAAGTGTGCTGAGAATGCCTATTATGCGCTGCGGCTTTGTGAACAAACCACATTTCATGTAGTGATTTGCGCTTTTAATGTTAAAAGCGACAAAGATGGCTTTCATTTGCTGGAAGAACTGAAATTTAAGCGTCACGTTACTAAATGTACTGTGTTGATTTTCCTCAGCGCGGAAACCAGTGAACATCTGGTAAATAGTATTGTTGAACTGCAACCGGATGACTTCTGGGTAAAACCATTAAGCAGCAAACATGTGCAAAACCGTTTGCCGGTAACCCTGGAAATAAAACGCACCTTGTTTAACGTTTATCAGGCAATGGACCGCCAGGATTACAGCAAAGCTATTTATTTTGCTGAGCGCCATTTGCTCAATACCGGGCTTAGTAAATACCATATGCAAATGAAACGGCTGAAAGGCGAGTGTCTGCTGCATTTGCGCGAGTTCACTGACGCTGCGGTGTACTATAACAACTTGCTGCAAACCCATAAAATATCCTGGGTGTATCTGGGCTATATCAAAGCCCTACTGGAACAGGACAAACTGGCGGATATTCAGGCGTTGCTGGCACAGCTTACCGACAAAACCGACACCCGTTTCGCTACCTACGATATGCTCGCCCATTATTACATTGGCAAGCAGGATTACCAGCAAGCCTATCAGGAAATAAAAAAAGCCAGCCAGCTGGCGCCGCGTAATATTGAACGGAATAAGCGTCTGCTCGATTTAGCGCGGTTGAACCACGATCATGCCGGCCAGTATCAGGCCACTATCGCTATGGCTAAATATGCCAAAAACTCAATTCATGACTCGCCGCTGCTCAGGTTGAATGTGGTGCGCTCGGGTATAGATTACGCCACGACGCTTGATAAAGCCGACGCCGTGAAAGTGCTGAATCAGGCAGAGTTGGTGCTAACAGAGCTGGAGAAACAACTACCACTGGCAAACCAGCTGAAAGATCAATTTCTGGTGGTCAGAGCCAGGCTGCACACGGCCCGGGAAGAGCGGACCAAAGCAGAGAGTATTGTCGATAATCATCTTAGCCTACGGCCGACCACGTCAGTTGATGACAACCTGGACAAAGTTAAGGCGCTGCATGAACTCGGCCGGCGCGAAGAAGCCGTGTCACTACTCGAGGCGATCAAACGGCAAATTGCTGGCAGCGGTCTAACTAATCAGGTCGTGGGCAAGTATATCGAGCAAGAAGCAGCGGAGCGCACGGCGGTGCATTTTACCCCGCAGCAGTTAAACCGGATGGCGGTAGAGTTTTTTAAGCGCGACAAATTTCATGCTGCCCTTAATTCGCTGGAGCAGGCATTTTCGCTGACCCCGAATAATATGAATGTAGCGCTGAATATTCTGAAGGTGCTGGTGGCGTTACAGGGGCAGCAACCATTGGATGCCGGGCATATTGCCCTGGCAAACAGTGTTGTTCAACAATTGCAGTATGCAGAGCTTGCGCCGGAGCAGCAGGAAAAGTTTACTGAATATCAACAGCAGCTTGCTGCAGTACTTAGCTAACTATAAACTCAGCTAGCCTGCAGATTTCAGTCATTGTTAGCGATACTTGCGCTGTGCTTTGCGCTTGCGCTCTGCTTCGCGTTCGGCTTTATCTTTCGACTTCGCAGCCTCTTCCGCTTTAGCATCAATTTGTTCCTGGCTGACCATGTCTGGCGTTTCCAGAGTAACGGGCCCGAGGTTGCCTGCACGCAGTTCAGTGATAAGTATTGTACCGGCTTTTTCCAGGTCGACCACACCGCCTTTACGCATACAGCCTCGGCGCACGCCAATGGCGTCAAGCAAGGCAAGATCAGAGTCAGGCTGCTCAGTTAAATCAAAGCGCTGCATTACGGCCTGCGGATATACTTGTAACAAGTAGTCAGCAGCGAACAGGGCAATATCGGCATATTCGAACACGGTGTCTTTAATGGCACCGGTTACAGCAAGCCGGTAACCGCAAGTAGGCGGGCTGAGTTTCGGCCATAAAAAGCCCGGGGTGTCGGTTAGCACAACATTATTTTCCAGCTTAATACGCTGCTGGGCCTTGGTAACGCCGGCTTCGTTGCCTGTTTTGGCTATGGTACGACCGGCTAAGGTATTAATCAGCGTTGATTTACCAACGTTCGGAATACCCATAATCATCGCCCGGGCCGGGCGAATATCCAGGTTTCGCTCTGGCAGCATATCATTACATAACTTTAACAAGGCTTTAATGTGTTCCGGATGTTGCTGACTGATCGGAATGGCCCGTACGCCAGTTTGTTGTTCAAAGTGGTTAACCCAGACTGCAGTTAGTGCCGGATCGGCTAAATCTGCTTTATTCAATACCTTAATGCAGGGGGTATTCCCGCGTAGCTGCGGCACCAACGGGTTTTCACTGGAGAAGGGGATACGGGCGTCAAGCATTTCAATAATGATATCAACCTGAGGCATTACCTCAGCAATTTCTTTGCGGGCCTTGTGCATATGGCCCGGAAACCAGTTAATTGACATCAGTTATCCTCAATAGCGATCAGGGGCGCATCATACTCTATTGTGGTAACGTGCTACAGCAAAAATTGATAAAAGCTAACCAGGGTTATCGGGGTAAGAATGGCTGAATATACAGCAGCCGAAGGCAAACGAATGATACCAAGCCCTTTAAACAACAGCATCAGGCTATATAAACCCAGTAGTGGCGGTAATACATCTAACCAAAGGCTATCTGCCGCACCCGGCATTATCCAGCCGAATAGCGTACTGCCGGCACTGGCAAAGATCAGTAACAGCAATAACAGCACATAGTGCCCAGGTGTAAATTCCGGATTTAAGTTTAAATCGTCCATTGATCTCTGGCTGTGGTTAACGGGTAACTGTAATGTAGGAAAAATCCATGTTACTTACCCGTTGTTATTTGTATAAATATGTAACTAGGGCGCTAGTTTAGTTCCTTTTTTAAATAAAGCAACAGCCTTGTTCAGATTTTCTGTAATCAGGCTGGCCGGCCGGTATTATTGCTGCGTGTTGCCCGGTGCTGATAACGGTGCTACAGCGTTAGTTGTGGAACTCGTTTCTGGTTCTGCCTCTGGTTCTGCCTCAGGTTCAGGTGGTTGAAAGCGTCTGATTTGTATAATCATACCCAGATAAGGATGGTCGAGATAATGCAATTCGCCACTGATAACCCGTCGACTCTGTTTGACATTAATACTTTGTATACTACCGTCAGGATTAGAACGACGCAGGTTAAAATCGGTATTTATAAACAGGTAGTGGTCCAGGTGAAGTTTAAATAGACCGTCAAGCTGCCAGATATCGTCCGGCAGGTTGGACAGGCTGTCACTGATTTGTGGCAATTGTTGATCGTGCCGCTGCAGGGCTTCAAGTTTGCCGGCGGCATTAAGCTGATCCAGTAAACTATCTATCGCACTAAACAAATCATCTTGCTGCTCGTTTTGAAATAACGCTTCTGCTGCAGCGGCGGCATCATCGGTGGCATCCTGGTTGCGGTCACGGCCCCAGTAATCGACTAATTCTGAAAAATTCGACCCGCCAAACCAGCGGCTGGGTATTGCCCGTTTCTCGGTTACCGGCGCCTGGCGCCATACGGTATGTAACAGCAGGTTCTGATTTGGCTGACGACTGATTTTAGTGGCCAGTTCTGTTAACCCAAATGCTGACTTCGGTGCCAGATAAGGCCCAGGCTGATGGAGGTCGGATTTTCCTGCAAGCATTACCGGCAGGCTGTCGGGCATTGGCAACTGGGTATTTAATAACTGCTCCGGAAACAATGCAGTACGCTGCCAGGCAGGAGGCTGGGTTTCGCTTTGGCAAAGTAACGGGTAGAACGCTGGTTGCCACTGCTGCCAGTTGCGCAGGGCTGCCGGTAAAAGCGGGCTCTGTGCGGCCTCAGTGCCTTCACATTGCGTTAGTGCATTAAGTAACGGCTTAATGTCTGGTTGGTATTTAGCAGTAACTAAATCAAAGCTGTTACTAAGGCGAATTGGCTTTACTTCATTATCAAATTGTTCTTTCAGCTCGACGCTGCGGGCAGGACTGAAAACAATAAGTTCTATTTCAAACCAGCGCTCTGCCGCAGTATTCGCTGCAGTTGTGCCACTGACTGTGAGCAGCAATGCCCCGATTAATGCCTTACTTAGGGCCGACATTCTTTTTATAACAGGGAATAAGGTTGGTACTGCAATTAGTTTCATGATTTCTCCAGCTGATGTTGGCTGAAATCAGCCAGCATATTGGCAACCAGGGTCAGCCGGTCCTTGGCATCGGGACTGGCAATGGCAAAACGCAATTTCTGACCACCTTCGAGCTTAAATATCCGGCTTTGTTGTTGAATTAAGCCAATAATATACGCTGGTGCAACCCGGGTTTTATCAGCAAATTCAATTAAGCCGCCCTTGGCATTGGCTTCAATTCGTTTGATCCCGAGAACTTGCGCCTGCTGCTTAAACTCAGTCAGTTTTACCAGGTTTTTTGCTGCATCGGGTAACAGGCCGAAGCGATCAATTAATTCTACCTGGACATCATCCAGCTCGGTTTCATCTTTGGCGCTGGCCAGTTTCTTATAGAATGACAGCCGCAAGTTTACATCAGGAATATAACTATCGGGTAACAACGCCGGAATTTTTAAATCAATTTCGCTTTGCTGGCTTAACATCATATCCAGACTGGGCTGACGGCCCTCTTTCAGGGCCGTTACCGCCTCCTCCAGCATATCCATGTATAGGGTGAAGCCAATAGTTTCAATCTGACCGCTTTGCTCATCACCTAATAACTCGCCCGCGCCGCGAATTTCCAGGTCGTGGGTGGCCAATGCGAAACCGGCGCCTAAATCTTCCAGTGATGAAATGGCTTCCAGTCGTTTCTCAGCATCTTTACTCAAGCGTTTTGGTGGTGGCGTCAGCAAGTAAGCATATGCCTGATGGTGCGAGCGGCCAACCCGACCACGTAGCTGATGCAACTGTGCCAAACCAAAGTTATCGGCGCGGTTTATGATAATGGTATTAGCAGTTGGTACATCGATACCGGTTTCAATAATGGTAGAACAGAGTAGTAAGTTAAAACGCTGGTGATAAAAATCGGCCATTATCCGTTCTAAGTCGCGCTCACGCAGCTGACCATGAGCAATAGCGATATTGGCTTCGGGCACCAGTTCCGCAAGGTCAGCGGCCATTTTTTCGATGCTTGCCACGTCATTATGTAAAAAGTAAACCTGGCCACCGCGCAGTATTTCCCGCATCACGGCTTCGCGCAGCAAGCTGGCTTCAAACTCTCTGACAAAGGTTTTCACCGCCAACCGTTTCGCCGGAGGGGTGGCAATAATTGATAAATCACGCATGCCAGACATCGACATGTTCAGGGTACGCGGAATGGGGGTGGCAGTCAGGGTTAATATATCGATATTGGCCCGAAGCGCCTTAATTTTTTCTTTCTGCCGCACGCCAAAGCGATGTTCTTCGTCCACGACTAATAGGCCTAAATCATGCAGCTTAATGTCATCCTGCAGTAATTTATGGGTACCAATTAAAATATCGACTTTGCCATTGGCCACATCTTCTAAAATAGCTTTTTGCTGTTTCGGGCTGACAAAGCGGGATAAGACTTCAACCCGCACCGGCCAGTTGGCAAAACGGTCTTTAAAGTTGTCGAAATGTTGTTGTGCCAGTAAGGTAGTGGGCACTAATATGGCCACCTGCTTACCATCGTTAACCGCAATAAAGGCGGCACGCATGGCCACTTCGGTTTTACCAAAGCCCACGTCACCGCATACCAGCCGGTCCATCGGTTGTGGTGTTTGCATATCGTTTAGCACAGCAGTAATTGCATCCTGCTGATCGGCGGTTTCCTCAAACGGAAAGCTGTCAGCAAAAGCAGCGTATTGTTCCTGATCAATAGTAAAAGCATAGCCCTTGTGGGCAGCCCGCTGGGCATAAACATCCAGTAATTCGGCCGCGACATCGCGGATTTTCTCTGCTGCTTTACGCCGGGCTTTTTCCCAGCTGTCGTTACCAAGTTTGTGCAGAGGTGCATGTTCCTGATCACTGCCGGAATAGCGGCTTAGCAGGTGCAGGGATGAAACCGGTACATACAACTTACTGCTGCCTGCGTATTCGATGGTCACAAATTCGGCACTGATCCCGCCGGCGTCCAGTACCTGTAGCCCCTGATAACGCCCAACACCATGCTGTAAATGCACCACCGGCTGACCTTCACTTAATTCTGCCAGGTTACGGATAATGGTGTCGGAGGAAACCTGCTGGCTTTTTTTGCGGCGCCGGCGCTGGCTGATCTTCTGGCCAAATAACTCGTTTTCACTGATGAGTGCCAAGGGGGGTGTCGTGCTTAGCAGGGCGCCTTGTTCCAATGCGCCAACCAGCATCACCAGATCAGCATCACTGCTGGTAAAATCGGCCAGTTTAGTTATTTCAGGCGCCCGGATCCCCGCTTTACTAAACAGCTGGTGCAGGCTTTCTCTGCGGCCCTCGCTCTCTACAAAGAATATCGCCCGGCCGTTTTGTTGTTTTAACGTCAGTAAAAATTCAGTTAGCAAGCTAAGTGGCTGCTTTAACTGATGCTGGATATTCAGCTCTGGCAGCTCTGCAACCGGAGCGTTAACCTGGCCGGTCCTGGCTGGTAATGTGGCGCGGCTGAGCTTGATCCGACTGAAATCTTTTAACTCACTGAACAACTCGTCCGTTTGCAGGTATAGCTCTTGCGGCTGCAGAATTGGCCGCATCGTATCAATGGCGCGATCATGATAGCGGCGTTTAAGCTCGTGCCAGAATTGGTTGGCACTATGTTCAACGTCACCATAAGTTAAAGCGATGCAGCCAGCGGGCAGAAAACTGAATAAACTTGCCGTGTCCTCGGCAAACAGCGGTAAATAATATTCAATACCCGCCGGGAAAATACCTTGTGTTACCTGTTGATATAACGATTCTTTCTCATTGCGGGCGGCAAAGCGCTCCCGATAGCGCAGCCGGAAGCGTTCAATAGCGGCTTTATCGGTAGGAAACTCATGGGCCGGCAGTAATTCAATGGCGTTAACCTGGTTTAAACTACGCTGATTATCCGGGTCGAAAGTGCGGATGCCATCGACTTCATTATCGAAAAAGTCAATTCGAAACGGCAAGCTGCAACCCATTGGAAACAAGTCCAGCAAGGAGCCGCGAGCTGAAAACTCACCGTGCTCCATCACCTGATCGACAGCCCGGTAGCCCACTGCGGTCAGTTGTAATTTTAAGGCCGTTAAATCGACTTGCTGGCCTTGTTTAATCAGAAAGCTGGCATGCTCCAGATAGTTGCGCTGACTGATTTTTAGCAACAGGGTACTGACGGGCACAATAACCAGGCCATGGCTAAGCCTGGGCAATTGATAAAGGGTTTTCAGACGCTGGGATATAATATCCTGATGCGGTGAAAACACATCATAGGGCAGGGTTTCCCAGTCGGGCAGGGTTAGCACCGGGCAGCTACTATCATCCAGAAATACCGCCAGTTCCTGCTCAAGTCTTAAGGCACTTGGAGTGTCAGGCACCACTAACAAATATACGGCGGGTTCTGTCTGAACCAGCTGGGCAATGGCATAGGGTAGCGCAGCACCATGCAACTGACCCCAGCTAAGTTGATCCTGCGGGCGTTTAATCCGGGGTAAAAACGTAATAAAACTCATTAAAACCTGAAACCCTATACAAAATGCTGACGATAAAAAAACACGATTAAAGGTATCGCATTAATTTGTGGCTGTGTGCGCTTATTCCGGTAACTGACGCAGTGCAGCTTTTTGTTTCAGCTGCCGGGACTGCTGATGCAAACTGGCACGGACGATAAGCTCGCGATCTTGATCTCTAATCCGCCTGAACACAACTTTTATTTGCCAGCCATTGTCTGCCTGTTCTGCACTGATTACCTGGCCGAGGCAATAAACCGCACCTTCATTTTCTGCCAGAAATACTTTTAGCTCAACCAGGGTAAGCGCCGGGATGGGCTGCGAGCTTTGCAAACATAAGCCTGCACCACCGTAACTTAACGTAAACTGACGGTGTTCTGCGCTGTCTTGCTGGCGCAGGACGTAGTGTAGCAATAAATCAATTTTGCGGGCTTGTTGCTGCAAATAGTTGGCTAATTCATCGGCCAGCTCGCCTATCCGGTTCAGTGAGCGTAGCGCTGACATATTCAGGCTGCCCATTTCACCTGCCAGTAAAAACGGTTCGGGAATGCTGGTGATAAACTCCTGTTCAGTTGGCAGGGTGCCGGAATACACTTGGCAATTGACGGTGATGTCGTGTTCAACGCTGAAGTAGTCGTTATAGGCGTCGGTTAATGACTGTAATATTGGGTCCATAGCAGGCCTCGATTAAGGTTGCTTGTCATTATGGCTAATAATCACTATTATCAGCAGCGATTTTTGCAGCTAATTTACCATCTAACCGAGGCAAAGTCCTGAATATTAACATGCAATTACCCGTCAGCATTTTGCTTGGTATCCGATACAGCCAGAGCCGTAAGGGTAATGCCTTTATTTCGTTTATCACTTTTTTCTCCGTTGCCGGCATTTTGTTGGGTGTCATGGCGTTAACGCTGGTCAGCTCGGTGATGAATGGCTTTGAGGGTGATTTGAAAAAACGGATCCTCGGCGTAATACCGCACCTTGTGGTCATGCCTGAACCTTATATTACGGATTGGCAGAGTTTGTTGCGGCCTAATGATGGGGTGCAGGATATCAGTCCATTTTTACAATCTGAAGCCCTGGTACAGGCACCGCGGCAACTTAATGCGGTAATGTTGCAAGGTATAAATCCGGACCAAATTCCACAATTTTTACAACAGGCATTGGTGGTGGGCAGTTGGCAGGATTTTGCGACAAGCCGCTACGGTGTGGTGTTGGGCAGAGGCCTGGCTGAGCAGCTTGAAGTAAGCCGTGGCCAGCAACTGCGATTTATGCTGGCGCAGGGGGGCAACTATACCCCGGTTGGCTGGTTACCGCGCCAGCGCTTATTTGAGGTGGTGGGTATAGTCGATACCGGGTCCGAGGTCGATAGCGTGCTGGCAGTCACCCGTTTAGATGATCTGGCACGGCTATTGCCGGTTTCCGGGCGCGAACCTTCCTGGCGACTTAGTCTGGTGGAACCTTTCAGTGCACCGCTGCTGGCTGAGCGCCTGAGCCAGAGCGGCAGCTTCAGTGACGTATCTGACTGGCGGCAAAGTCAGGGCAAGTTGTTTGCCGCTGTGGCAATGGAAAAAGCCATGATGTGGCTGATGTTACTACTGATAGTCGCCGTAGCGGCTTTTAATATAGTGTCGGCCCTGGTGATGATGGTGACTGAAAAACAGGCTGAAGTGGCAATTTTAAAAACGCTGGGCATGACGGATAGCCAGTTGTTTGCAGTATTTGCGTTTCAGGGCGTGGTGAATGGTATGGTGGGTGCGGTGCTGGGCGTAGTAGCCGGCTTACTGCTATGCCTGCAACTCAATGAAGTGTTAAGCCTGTTTGGGCTGCAACTGGCCAGTGGTATGGCTTTGCCGGTGGCGGTGAACCCGCTGCAAATTGTTACTATTTTTGCGTGCGCGGTCGGGCTGACCTTGCTGGCAGTGCTGTATCCGGCCTGGCGGGCCGTTAAAGTTAATCCGGCGGAAATTTTACGCGATGAATAAAGTATTAGAAGCGACGCATATCTGTAAAAGTTACCGTGACGGCACAGTGGTCACCCAGGTATTACACAACGTCAGCCTGAGTATCGCTGCCGGTGAAATGGTTGCCATTGTTGGCAGTTCCGGCTCGGGTAAAAGTACCTTGTTACATATATTGGGCGCGCTGGATCTGGCTGACAGTGGTTCAGTTTATATCGCCGGCCAGCCACTGGCCGGCTTGAGTTCGGCAAAAAAGGCCCGGCTACGCAACCAGCAGTTGGGTTTTATTTATCAGTTTCATCATTTGCTGATGGATTTCAGCGCCCTGGAGAATGTGGCTATGCCGCTGTTTATCCGTGGCGAAAAACGCACCGATGCGCTGGCTAAAGCTGCAGCACTGATTGAGCGGGTGGGGCTGAGCCATCGGGGCCATCACAAGCCAGCTGAACTGAGCGGTGGCGAGCGGCAGCGGGTGGCGATTGCCCGCGCATTGGTTACCCAACCGGCACTGGTGCTGGCCGACGAGCCTACCGGCAATCTGGATCAGCATACCGCAGAGTCGATATACCAGTTATTACGCGAGCTGAATGCCAGCATGGCGACCAGTTTTGTAGTGGTAACCCATGACACTGAACTGGCAGGCAGGCTTGATACTCAGTACCTGATGCGGGAAGGTCAGCTTGAGGTGATGCATGGCTAGTCTGGCCTGGCAACTGGCAAAGCGCTACCGTTCGACCCGTCACACCAGTGGTTTTATCCGCTTTATTTCGGCTTCTTCGACCTCTGGCATTGCGTTGGGGGTCGCAATTCTTATTCTGGCGCTGTCAGTGATGAATGGCTTTGAGCAAGCATTAAAAGACCGCTTACTGTCAGTGATCCCCCATATTGAATTAGAAGCCGTAGATTACAGCCTGGCCGACTGGCCGCGCAAACTGCAGACCATGGCCAGTGCCGACGGGGTCATTGCTGGTGCACCTTTTATTAAAGCCAACGGCATGCTTCGCCACAGCGGTGCAGTTAAAGCAGCACAAGTACGGGGCGTGAGCCTGAGCCATGAGCAGCAGATCAGCGCGGTCGCAGAGTATGTCAGTCAGGGCAGTATGACTACGCTGAATGACCTGCAAATAGTACTGGGACAGGGGATCGCCGACGCGTTAGAGATTCAGGTAGGTCAGAATTTACAACTTATGCTGCCCCGGTTTGCCGCAGATGGCAGCCTGGCCAGTCATCGCACGGTAAATCTGACCGTCAGTGCAGTGGTGTCAATAGGTGGTCAGCTGGATTTCAGTCAGGTGTGGGTTGATATCGACGCACTGGCAGGATGGTTGGGCGTGCCAGAAGGTGAGGTGCATGGCCTGGCGTTTCGGATAGATGATGTTTTTGCCGCGCCGCAAAAAGCCCGCCAGTTGGGGCAGTTAACAGAAGACTATGTTTATATGCGTGACTGGTTTGGTGCCCAGGGCCATGTCTACAACGACATTCAGATGGTCAGGGCAATTTTGTATCTGGTTTTAACCTTAGTGATTGGCGTAGCGTGTTTTAATATCGTGGCGACGCTGGTGATGGCGGTGCGGGAAAAAGAAGCGGATATCGCTATTTTGCTGACCATGGGTATGGCGCCCGGCCAGTTGATAAAAACCTTTGTGCTGCTGGGCTGGTTAAACGGTTTAATTGGTTCGCTGCTGGGCGTTGGTTTTGGTGTGCTGCTGGCCAGTACCATCGAACAACTGTTTGCTGGCTTGACCCGTTTTCTCGGCAGTTCGCTGCTGGATCCGAGTATTTATTTTATCGATTTTGTGCCATCGCTGTTGCGTTGGCAGGACGTAGCGCTGACTTTCAGCATTGCATTACTGTTAAGCTTGCTGGCGACGTTATATCCGGCCTGGCGCGCCAGCAAAGTTGAGCCGGCTGCTATTCTTGGTCAGCACTAGCTTTTGCTGTTTTTCTGTTTTTCAGTAACTTAGCCAGCTGCGCTTTTTTCACCGATAATCGCCACAGCCAGTCAATCAGAAAATAGCCACTGATACTGGCTGTTATCGCCATCAATAATGATCCAAGCAAAAATGGCTTACCAATAGTATCAAGGCTGTAGCGTAGCCACTCCAGGCTGGCTTCAAACGCAAAAGGTTCCAGGGGTCTGGCGAGTACGACTGTGCCAATTAGATAGCTTAAATAGAACATAATCGGCATGGTCAGTGGGTTAGAGGTCCATACCAATGCCAGAGTTAACGGTAAATTTACCCGCAATGGGATGGCCGTAGCGGCCGCAGCAACCATCTGAAAGGGCATCGGGATCCACGCCCAGAACAAGCCTACAGCAAAAGCACCGCGCGCCGAGCGTCGGTTTAAATGCCAAAGGTTACCATCATGTAGCAAACTTCCAAATAAATTAATAAGTTTTTGTTGCTTGATTTTTTCAGCTGATGGTAGATATTTCTTAAATAGTTTTTTGGGCATTCTAACCTGTATAGAAAGAGGCCATGCTAGGATTCTGCATCGGAGTTATTACAGCCAGCCTATTGTCGTTATTTTTGCCGATAGTGCCACCTTTTTTCAGTATTTTTTTTGTAATGCTGGTTTTAATGGTATTTGTCCGGCGCTGGCCCCAGCCAATTCTGTTTTTATTGGGTGTCAGCTGCTTCCTGGCCAGCTGGAGCTGGCAGTACAAGCAGCATCAAATTGGCCAACGTGCGGTGCTTGAATTGGCAGGCTCTGCTGTAATGGTCCACATCGATGCTGCGCCGAGGGTGTATCCGGACTATACCCAGCTTAGTGCAACAGTGCTAAACGGGCCAGCCAGAGGCTACAGGTTGTCGTTACGCTGGCAACAACCTCCGGCCTTAGCAGCTGGCCAGCACTGGCGTTTGCGCGTGCAGCTTAAACCGATACACGGTTTTGCCAACCCGGCTGGCTTTAATACTGAAACCTCAGCTTATATAAACGCCATAGTGGCGTCCGGACAGGTCGCTCCTGGTCCGCATATTTTGTTACAACAGCAATACTCGCTGCGCCAGCAACTTGTTGAACAGCTGACGCACGCTATCACACCATACCGCACTGCGCCATTAATGAAAGCGCTGGCAGTTGGCGAGCGTGAATTTTCAGACCAGCTGTGGCTGGGGGCACAGCATTCTGGATTGGGACACTTGCTTGCAATATCAGGTTTACATATTGGCTTAGTATTTGGCTGGGTAATTTGGCTGGGTGGCTGGAGTAAAGGCCTGTTAGCTATCCGGCACCACCAACTACTGCTGTTAGTGTTGGCGTTAGGGGCTGCTCTGTTGTATGCCTGGCTGGCCAATTTTGCCATACCAACGTTGCGAGCCAGTATTGCGCTGCTGCTCCTGGTTATCTGCCGCAGCCAGCTGGCAACCATTCCACTTAGCCGTTTTTGGTTGTTACTCGTTACGTTGTTATTGCTGATGCAGCCATTCTGGGCGCTGAGCAGCAGCTTCTGGCTGTCGGTGCTGGCAGTGGCAATTATATTTACTGCGCTGTGGCGCTATCCGTTAACCGACCGCCATTGGCGGGCCCGCCTTAAATGGTTTTTCAGCTTTCATTTATTGTTAAGTTTGCTGATGACCTTGCTTGGAATTATTTTTTTTGGTGGGTTCAGCCCGCTAATGCTGTTATCAAATTTGCTATTTGTGCCCTGGTGCAGTCTGGTTGCGATTCCGTTGCTACTGGCTAGTTTGCTGTTAACAGTAACGGGGCTGAATGTCAGTTGGCTATGGCAGGCCACTGATTATGCGTTGTTGCCGATGCTGTGGTGGTTAGAGCGTAGCGCTCAGCTGCCCCTCTGGTGGCCGCTGGCTCAGGTTTCCGGTATTACCGTTGGATTAATGGTGCTGCTACTGTTGGTGTTGCTGGTGTATCACAGAAAAGCCGGTCTGCTGTTACTGCCATTGTGTTTACTGTTGTTAACTGGTAGTGGCCTGCAAGCCGAGAAATGGCAGTTGCATTTACTGGATAGTGGTCAGCGCCAGCTGGTGTTATTACAGCATGGCCGTCATGGCTTGCTGTATGATCAGGCCCCCGGGAGGGCAACTCAGGATATTGCAGAAAATCAATTGCAACCCATATTGCGGCAACTGGGCATTCTTCAGCTCGACGTGGTGCTGTTTCGCCAGCAGCGCACGGAGCGCAGCCGGCATTGGACCTTGCTGACGCATTATCAGGTCGGCAGGCAAAGCCTGACACGTTTCAGTCAACAGCGCGGCATTGATGGTTGTGCTCAATTACCCGCCCTATACCGGAGTGTGCGGCTGGAAGTACTGACAACGGACAGCGCTGACAGTTGTATTGTCCGGATGACGATAGGGTCATGGCGGCTGCTGATCCCCGGCAGAATTGACCCGGCAACGGAACATGCTTTAATTAGCCGGCATTCAGACCTGACAGCAGATGTGCTGATCCTGGCCAATAATGGCAGTGCGGCAGTGAATAGCCTGGCCTTGCTTGAACGGGTGCAGCCGGTGCTGGCATTAAATGCGGCTGCCTTTATGAATGGTTATCAACATCCGGCAACTGCAGTGCAACAACGGCTGGCACTGCTACGGGTACCCTTGCTTAATACCGCAGACTATGGTGCTATCACCGTTGAGTTTGACGCGAAAAACCTACACGTTAGCGGCTGGCGACGGCAAAGATTACCTTTTTGGCTGGAAAAGCCACCGGCAATTGCTGAAACCTTGGCAACAACACGCTAGAATACAGCAAATTCTAAATGGCAGGATTAACCATTGTCAGTGTCTGAAATTAAGCAGGCGGGCACCGCCCGGCGTCTGTTACGTTATGTTATCCCTTACAAATTCGGTTTTCTGGCTGCAGCGCTGGGTATGCTGGGCTATGCGCTGATTGACGTGTACTTCATCTCGAAACTGCCTGATTTTATTGATGTTGGCATTAATGATAAAAACACCGATTACCTGCGTTACGCACCGGTGTTTATTGTGCTTATTTTTATGTTACGTGGCGCGTTTAATTTTATTGCCAGCTATTGTCTTAACTGGGTAGGTACCCATGTGGTACAAACGCTGCGCCAGCAGTTATTTGAACATTATATGCGCCTGCCGGTCAGCTTTCATGATCAGCATTCGACCGGTGAGCTGATCTCTAAAGTTACCTACAATACCGAGCAAATTAAACAAACCACTTCGCGTTCGTTATCGGTACTGCTTAAGGAAGGCGTTTTTGTTATCGGTTTGCTGGTAATGATGTTTATGATGAGCTGGCAGTTATCGGCTATTTTTCTGCTTATTGCGCCGGTTATTGCTGTAGTGGTCAGTTTTGTATCCAAACGTTTCCGGCTGCTTAGCCGCAATATTCAGAATGCGATGGGCAATGTCACGACCTGCTCAGAGCAAATGCTTAATGGCCATAAGGTTATTTTATCTTTTGGCGGTCAGCAGATCGAAAAACAGCGGTTTTTTAAAGTCAATAATTTAACCCGGCAGCAAGATGTGAAAATGGAAGCGACCCGGGCGATCAGCGTTTCCACTATTCAGGTTATTGCCTCTTTTGCCCTGGCTTTTGTGGTGTATATGGCCAGTTTCCCGGAAATGCTGGAGAGCCTGTCTGCGGGCACCTTTACCACTATTGTCACCTCAATGGTAATTATGCTGCGGCCGTTAAAGCAGTTAACTACAGTAAACAGTGAGTTTCAGCGTGGCCTGGCAGCAGCAAAAAGTGTATTTGCTATTTTAGACCAACCGGTAGAACAGGATACCGGCACCGTAGTGTTATCGGATATCAAAGGTGATATTCAGTTTAATCAGGTTAACTTCAGTTATCCGGGTCATGACAAGCAGGTGCTGTTTGATATTAGCTTTAGCGCTAATGCAGGCCAGACGATTGCCCTGGTCGGCCGCTCTGGCAGCGGTAAGACCACCATCTCTAGCTTATTACCGCGGTTTTATGAGCTGAACAGTGGCGATATTACCATTGATGGCCAGAATATCCGCCAGTGTACGTTAAGTTCGCTGCGCAGCCAGATGGCGATAGTGTCGCAACACGTTACGCTGTTTAACGATACCATCGCTAATAACATCAGCTATGGTATGGCAGAGCCGGTGAGTGCCGAGCAGATACAACAAGTGGCGGAAAAAGCCCACGTACTGGAATTTGCTAATCAGTTAACCGACGGTTTAAATACAGTTATTGGTGAAAATGGCGTCAGTTTGTCCGGCGGCCAGCGCCAACGTATCGCTATCGCCCGTGCCCTGTTGCGTCAGGCGCCAATCCTGGTGCTGGACGAAGCCACCTCGGCACTGGATACTGAATCAGAGCGAAAAATTCAGGCCGCGCTGGATGAATTGCTAAAAGGTCGTACCAATATTGTCATTGCTCATCGCCTGTCAACCATTGAGCAGGCAGATAAGATTATTGTTATGGAGCAGGGGCGGATAATTGAGCAGGGCACACACACCGAGTTACTGACCAGTAATGGGGCTTATGCGCAGCTTTACAAAATGCAGTTTGGCGCTGAACAATGACCCTGCTGGAACAAAGCTGGTATCAAAAAGGGCATTGGTTATCTGTATTGCTCCTGCCGTTGACCGCCCTGTATTGGCTGCTCAGTGTTGGCAGAGCATGGCTGTTCCGGCTTGGCCTTAGGCGCCGTTACCAACTCGCCGTGCCGGTTATTATCGTTGGTAATATCAGTGTTGGGGGTACCGGTAAAACGCCTTTTACGCTCTGGCTGTGCCAGCAACTGCAGGCAAAAGGCCTGCGTCCCGGTATTATCAGCCGCGGCTATGGTGCTAAAATTAACACGCCGACAGCGGTAACCGCCCAGAGTCTGGCCAGTGAGGTGGGTGATGAGCCGCTGTTACTGGCCAGGCGAAGCAAGTGCCCGGTAGTGGTTTGTCCGGACCGGGTTGCCGCTGGCCAGGCGCTGTTGGCCCGTTATCAGGTGGATATTATTATTTGTGATGATGGCTTACAGCATTACCGCTTAGCCCGTGATTTAGAAATAGTGCTGGTAGATGGCCGGCGCGGTTTTGGCAATGGCTTGCTGCTACCGTCCGGGCCACTGCGTGAGCGGCGCTCCAGGCTGGCGAATGTGGACCTGGTTATCGCTAATTCAGGTGAGATTGCCCAGGCTGATTATCAGATGCAGCTGAGTACTTCCGGGGCAAAAAGTTTACTTACTGATACGGTGCTTGCACCATCAGCCGTGACCCTGGTAGCCGGGATAGGTAACCCGCAGCGGTTTCAGCTAACGGCGCAACAGGCGGGTTTTAATGTGATTGGTCAGCGTTTTTTTGCTGATCATCACCATTTTAGCGCCGCCGATTTTAACGATATCAGTGGCCCGGTGCTGATGACCGAAAAAGACGCGGTAAAATGTCAGCATTTTGCCCGCGACAACTGGTATTTTCTGCCGGTCGATGCCAGTTTTACATCGAAAGAAAGCATTGAAATTATATATAAAATTACCCAATTACTGGAATGAATATGGCTATTAACGTTGCGCTTACTGAAATACTGGCCTGCCCGTTATGTAAAGGCAAACTTAAATACGATAAAACCGCACAGCGGTTAATTTGTCTGGCGGATGCGCTGGCCTATCCGGTACGTAATAATATACCGGTGCTGATTGCCGATGAAGCAGAGCAGTTAAGCTCGGAAGAGGTTAAAAAATGGCGTTCGTCGTAGTTATTCCTGCCCGTTATGCCAGCAGCCGGTTGCCGGGAAAGCCACTGGCCGATATTGCCGGTAAAACCATGATTGAGCGGGTGTATCAGCAGGCACTGCAAAGTGGCGCCAGCCGGGTGGTAGTCGCGACAGATGACGCCCGGGTCGCCGCTGCCGTCGACCAGTTTAGTGGCGAAGTCTGCATGACCCGCTCCGATCACAATTCCGGCACTGAACGATTGGCCGAAGTGGTCAGTAAATTACAACTGGGCCCAGAGACTATCGTTGTCAACGTGCAAGGCGATGAGCCTTTTGTTCCGCCGCTAATTATTCGCCAGGTAGCCGAGAACCTGGCAGGTCAGCAAAAAGCCCGGATGGCGACCCTGGCCGTGCCGCTTCGCCATGCAGCAGAAATTCGTAACCCGAATATTGTTAAAGTCGTAACCGATAAACAGGGCTATGCACTCTATTTCAGCCGAAGTGTCATCCCCTACGACAGAGACGGCATTGTTGCAGATGATCTGGCCAGTCATTACCGACGCCATATCGGCATTTATGCTTATCGGGCCGGCTTTATTCAGCATTACGTCAACTGGCCTGCATCTGCTTTAGAGCAAATTGAGAGCCTCGAACAATTACGGGTATTGTGGCAAGGTGAAGCCATTCATGTTGATACTGCACTGGAAACGCCCGCAGTCGGGGTTGATACACCAGCCGATTTGGAGCAAGCCCGTCTGCATGCATTGAGCCTGGCTTAATGAGCAGTCAACAATGAGTTATTGTCAATGAGCCTGGCCTTTGAGCTGGTTGTGCAGACACCTGAATTTGTGGTGCTTAATAAAGCTGCCGGGGTGAGCTTTCACTCAGAGCAGGGGGCTGGCCTGGTCGTTCAGGCTGAGCAGGCACTTGGTTTTAAATTGTTTGCGGTGCACCGGCTGGACAAAGTAACTTCGGGTTTAATTGTGCTGGCCCGCAGCACTGAAGTTGCAGCAGAGCTTACCCGTCTGTTCAGTACTCATCAGGTGCAGAAATATTATCTGGCGCTGAGTTTTGCCAAACCTGCTAAAAAGCAGGGTTGGGTAAAAGGGGACATGGCAGTCGCCAGGCGTGGTGCCTGGAAGTTGTTAAAAAGCCAAAAGAATCCTGCTGTAAGTTATTTTATTAGCCAGGGTTTTGCTGATTTGCCTTTGCGGGCCTTTCTGATAAAGCCCTACAGCGGCAAAACCCATCAAATCCGGGTGGCATTAAAAAGCGTCGGAGCGGCCATTGCCGGTGACGTGCTGTATCAGGGCGCAGCAGCAGATCGGGTTTATTTACATGCATATGCGCTGAGTTTTAGCCTGGCAGGTAAGTTGTATCAATACAAAGTACAGCCAGCGCAAGGTGGCTACTTTCAGCAATTGGGTGCGGCAGGGGCATGGCAGCAATGGGCTGAGCCGTGGCTGCTGAACTGGCCTGACTATCAACAACCGCAATCAACAACCGCAACAGGTTAAAAACTAAAAATGTCTGATTACTTACTTCGGTTTGCCGGTATTGGCCGGCTATATGGTATCTCTGCGCTACAGGCATTCAGCCGGGCTCATGTCTGTGTAATAGGCATCGGTGGCGTGGGTAGTTGGGCGGCGGAGGCGTTAGCGCGTTCCGGGATTGGTGAAATCACCCTGATCGACCTTGATGATGTTTGCATCAGTAATATAAATCGGCAGCTGCATGCGCTAACTGATACTGTAGGCCAGGATAAAGTTGCTGTGATGGCCCAGCGAATTAACGCAATAAACCCCGAATGTATCGTCAATCAGGTAGAAGATTTTATTGGCAGTGATAACCTGCGCCAGCTGATTACGCCTCAAATGACTTATGTCGTGGATGCTATCGACTCAATTAAAGCAAAAGTCGCTTTGCTGGCGCATTGTAAGCGTAACAAAATTAACGTGATTAGCACCGGTGGCGCTGGTGGCCAGACCGATCCCACCCAAATTCAGATTGCCGACTTAACCCAGACTATCAATGATCCGCTGTTGGCAAAAGTACGCAATACATTGCGTCGCGATTATAACTACAGCAGAAACCCGAAACGCCGATTTGGCATAGATTGTGTGTTTTCTAGCGAACAATTGGTTTACCCCCAGCCGGATGGCAGTGTCTGTCAGCAAAAAACACCTCAAGTGACAAGCGACGGTGAAGTGAGCAGTATGCGGTTAGATTGTAGTGGCGGCTTTGGTGCTACTACTGTGGTAACGGCCAGCTTCGGTTTAGCCGCGGTATCCAGGGTATTGCAGAAAATTGCAGCTAAAGCTAATCAGTCAGCAAAGCTTAATGACAGCAGTCTTTAATTCTGGCCATCATGGCATTTAGGCCACTGCCACGGGACTGGCTCAGGTAGGGTTTTAAATTGAGTTTGTCAAACGCCTGCGCCAGTTCAAACTTTTTTAATTCGGTGTTACTCATGCCATTTACCAGGCTTAGCATGATCGCCATTAACCCTTTGACAATCCGGGCTTCGCTGTCCAATACGAAAAAGTGCTGATCCTGATGTTGATTGTAGTAATGCATCAGCCAAGCGCGGCTCTCACAGCCTTTAACCAGCAGCGACGGCTGTTTCATTTTTTCAGGAATTGGCGGCAATTTGCGGCCTAATTGCATCAGAATACGATACTTGCTTTGCCAGTCTTTCGCCTGAGTTAATTCTGGTAAGTCTTCGGCATAAATCTGACTTAGCGCGGGTTTGGTGTCTGTGAGTAATTGATCCAGGGTCATGCCGTTAGTATCTCCACGGCCTGCGTTAATGCTTGCAGGCTGGTTGCCACATCTGTTTCAGTGTTATAGGGCGCGAATGAGAATCTGACTGCGCCAGCTAACCCTAACAGGCTGAAGAAAGGCATAGCGCAATGCTGCCCACCCCTGACTGCTACGGTTTGCTGATTAAGGAGTTCTGCCACATCTGCAGGATGTTCACCTTGTACATTCAGCGCTACGATACCGGCATTATGCACAGGCGAAGACAAAATATCCAGTCCGTCAATCTGATTCAGTCCGGCAAAGAACTGTTTTAATAACATTGATTTATAGCTTTTCACTTGCTCGCTGTTAAATTTTTGTATCCAGTTGCAGGCGGCTGCCAGGCCTATAGCACCTGCTATGTCTGGCGTGCCGGCTTCCAACCGGAATGGCAGAATGTTAAATAAGCTGTGACTAAAGTTAACTTCGCTAATCATCTCGCCACCACCAAAAAGTGGCGTAAGTAACTCAAGTGCTGCGGTTTTGCCGTATAAGACTCCAATTCCAGTCGGACCATACAATTTGTGGCCGGACCAGACATAAAAATCGGTATCCAGGCTTTGCACATCTACCTTGTCATGGACGATGCCCTGAGCACCGTCAATAACAGTAAGCGCGCCTGCAGCCTTTGCCTGACTAACCATTTGAGCAACGGGCTGAATATGTCCCAACACATTCGAGATATGACTAAAACTAACCACCTTAGGCTTGAGCGCCAGCAATTCAGTAAAAGCCTGCTGATCAACCTGATAATCAGCGGTAAGTGGCACGATATCCAGGATGACCCCGTACTGACTGCAATGTATCTGCCAGGGCACGATATTGGCATGATGTTCCAGCGCGGTGATTAATACTCTGTCACCGGCCCTGAGCACGGTATGCATCAGGCCAAATGCGATCTGGTTCAGTGCTGCAGTAGCGCCACTACAAAATATTATTTGCTGGCGGGCACTGGCATTAATAAAAGCCGCAATATCATCGCGGGCTTGTTCAAATGCCTGGGTGGCTTGTTGGCTTAACGTATGGGCACCGCGATGCACATTGCTGTTATTGTGCTGGTAGAACCTGGCCATGGCATCCACAACAACATTTGGTTTGTGCATGGTGGCGGCGTTATCCAGATAAACCCAAGCCGGGTTGTGCTGAAAAAACGCAAACTGACCACGAAAGTTTACAGGGTCAAAAGGCTGCATAAGGTCTCAGAAGGTTAGTAGGTTAAGCGAATTGTCGGTTGTGCTGTAAAAGATAGCAAGGTTACAGGTCAGCTTTCAGCCATAAAAAAAGCGGCGAAGGTCGCCGCTTTTTAACTCAGTAACGATTAGCGTTGGCCAAGCTTTTTAAAATCACGGCTGGCGTAGCCAGTGTAAAGCTGACGTGGCCGACCGATTTTGTGGCCTTTTTCGCCCAGCATCTCGTCCCAGTGGGAAATCCAGCCAACGGTACGTGACATCGCAAAAATTACCGTAAACATACTGGTTGGAATGCCAATGGCTTTCAGGATAATGCCGCTGTAGAAATCGACGTTCGGGTACAGTTTCTTCTCAATAAAGTATGAGTCTTCCAACGCGATCCGCTCCAGCTCCATTGCTACGTCTAACAATGGATCTTTAACGTTCAGCTCCTTCAGTACTTCATGGCAGGTATCCCGCATAACTTTGGCACGTGGGTCAAAGTTCTTGTATACCCGGTGACCGAAGCCCATTAAGCGGAAGCTGTCATTTTTGTCTTTCGCCCGGGCGACAAATTCCGGAATACGGTCGACAGAGCCAATTTGTTGCAACATCTTCAGACAAGCCTCGTTAGCACCACCATGAGCAGGCCCCCACAGTGAAGCAACACCTGCCGCTATACAGGCATAAGGGTTGGCACCAGACGACCCTGCCAGACGTACGGTTGAGGTAGAGGCATTTTGCTCATGATCAGCATGCAACATAAAGATCCGGTCCATGGCTTTGGCCAGAATAGGGCTGACTTTGTAATCTTCAGCGGGCACTGAAAACATCATATGCAGGAAGTTTTCAGAGTAACTTAAATCGTTGCGAGGATACACAAACGGCTGGCCAACGGTGTATTTATACGCCATGGCTGAGATGGTTGGCAGTTTCGCAATTAAGCGGTGGGCACTGCGTTTGCGTTGTTCCGGGTCGTTAATATCTAAATCAGAATGATAGAACGACGACAGAGCACCAACTACACCGCAAAGCATTGCCATCGGGTGGGCATCTACCCGGAAGCCCTGAAAAAACGAGGCGATTTTTTCATGTACCATGGTATGGCGGGTGATAGTGGTGACGAAATCGGTATATTGCTCTTTTTTAGGTAATTCACCTTCAAGCAGCAAGTAGCACAACTCCAGGTAATCTGAGTGCTCCGCCAGCTGTTCAATTGGATAACCACGGTGCAACAATACGCCGTTGTCGCCATCTATATAAGTAATTTTAGATTCGCAGGAGCCCGTTGACATAAAGCCCGGATCAAATGTGAAATAACCTTGCTGCCCGAGCGTACGAACGTCAATTACGTCAGTACCAGCCGTGCCAGAATAAATCGGTAACTCAAATGACTTACCATCTATCTGCACGACGGCCTTTTTATCTGCCATTGGATTTCTCCTAATTGTTGTAGTTTCGGATTCTAAGGGTATTGCCGCTATTCTACTCGCAAACTGCCCCTAAAAGTCAATTTTAATGCGTATTTGCTTAATAAGTATTCGACTCTAGTAGTATTGTCAGCAACCCCTGAATGTGTAATGTTTCGCATGCGGAATTTTCCGGCTAAAACTAAACAAAAATTGTAATAAGCGCTTATGAAATATATACTATTGCCGGCGTAAAATCAGTTCACCAGCCAGATAGTTTTTGTTGAACCAGCTTGAGCAAAAACGAGTATATCGCCAGGGCGGGTAGCTGTTTTTGCAGCACCTAAAACAACAACTAAGCTCTGTACGAGCATCGATAGGCAAGAAACTGTGAAAAAGCAAAGACCAGTAAATCTAGATTTATCAACGATCTCATTACCTGCAGCTGCCAAAGCATCGATTTTGCACCGGGTTACCGGTGTCGCAATGTTTTTCGCCCTTGTGTTCGTTATCTGGGCATGGGCATATTCATTGCAAAGCCAGGCCAGCTTTGACTATGTGCAATCCCTTATGACCTCACATCTGGCGAAGTTTATCGCCTGGGGCACTATCACAGTGTTAATTTATCACTTGCTAGCAGGTGTCAGACATCTTGTGATGGACATGGGACATTGGGAAGAGCTGAAGTCAGGTACCTTAAGTGCCAATATCATCATGGTGTTGTGGCTTGTATTAGCAGTTTTAGCAGGAGTATGGTTATGGTTCTGAATCAGGCAAGTCTGAAGCGTGATGGAGTTCAGGATTACGTATCATTACGTGCCAGTGCAATTGTGTTGGCATTATATACTTTATTTATTCTTGGTTTCTTCTTAGTCACCCCCGAGGTTACCTTCGAAGTGTGGCAGGGCTTATTTGCTAACATGGCGATGAAAGTCTTTACCCTGCTGGCGCTGATCTCTATTGCCGTGCATACCCGTATAGGCTTGTGGCAGGTACTGACTGATTACGTTAAATCAGCTCGGTTACGTGCTGTTTTGCAATTCTTCCTTTACGCACTGGCCTTTGGTTATGTCGCGGTCGGCTTATTTGTGTTGTGGGGTGCTTAAGTGAATATTCCAGTAAGAGAGTTTGATGCCATTGTAATTGGTGCCGGCGGAGCAGGCATGCGTGCCGCGCTGCAAATCACTCAATCAGGTTTAACCTGTGCATTATTATCCAAAGTGTTCCCAACCCGTTCACACACGGTGTCTGCTCAAGGCGGTATTACGGTTGCCCTGGGGAACTCCCATGAAGATAACTGGGAATGGCACATGTTTGACACCGTCAAGGGGTCAGATTACATCGGTGATCAGGACGCTATCGAATATATGTGTAAGACCGGTCCGGAAGCGATTACCGAACTGGAAAATATGGGTTTACCATTTTCGCGCTTTGAAAATGGCCGGGTATATCAGCGGCCATTCGGCGGTCAGTCGAAAAACTTTGGTGGTGAGCAGGCAGCACGGACTGCCGCTGCAGCTGACCGTACTGGTCACGCGTTATTGCATTTGCTATATCAGCAAAACGTAAAGAATAAAACACAGGTGTTCTCTGAGTGGTACGCGCTTGATTTAGTCAAAAATCAGGATGGCGCCATTGTTGGCTGTACTGCCATTGATATTGAAACCGGTGAAGTGGTGTACTTCAAAGCTAAAGCTACTGTATTGGCGACCGGTGGCGCCGGCCGTATTTATGCCTCTACCACCAATGCCCACATTAACACCGGTGACGGTGTTGGTATGGCGTTACGCGCTGGTGTGCCGTTGCAGGATATGGAAATGTGGCAGTTCCACCCAACCGGTATTGCCGGGGCCGGTACGCTGGTAACAGAGGGGTGCCGTGGTGAAGGCGGTTATCTGCTGAATAAAGACGGCGAGCGCTTTATGGAGCGTTATGCGCCCAATGCTAAAGACTTAGCCGGCCGTGATGTTGTGGCCCGTTCCATGATGACAGAAATTCGTGAAGGTCGTGGTTGCGATGGCCCTTGGGGTGTTCACATTAAGTTGAAGCTGGACCATCTTGGCGAAGAAGTACTGGAAAGCCGCTTGCCAGGTATTTGTGAGCTGTCACGGACTTTTGCTCATGTTGATCCGGTTAAAGAGCCTATTCCGGTTATTCCAACCTGCCACTATATGATGGGTGGTATCCCGACTAACGTAAATGGCCAGGTTATCAGCCCGAAAGCTGATGGTTCTGAGTCGGTTGTGGCGGGTTTATTTGCCTGTGGTGAGATTGCGTGTGTATCGGTGCACGGCGCCAACCGCTTAGGCGGCAATTCGCTGCTTGATTTAGTGGTATTTGGCCGGGCTACCGGTTTACACCTCGGTGAAGCATTAGCTGCCACATCGGAAGCGCGTCCGGCATCACAATCTGATCTAGATGCCGCTTTAGCCCGCACCCAGCGCTGGGAGCAAAGTAAAGCCGGCCAGGGGGAAGACCCGGTGCAAATTAAGAAAGATTTGCAGAAATGCATGCAGCTTAATTTCTCGGTATTCCGTGAAGGTGAGGCGATGGCCGAAGGCCTGGCTGAACTTAAAGAAATTCGTGAACGCTTGAAGTTCGCCCGGCTGGACGATAAGAGTTCAGACTTTAATACCATGCGGATTGAATGTTTAGAGCTGGATAACCTGATGGAGACAGCGTATTCAACCGCGGTAGCCGCCAATTTCCGGACTGAAAGCCGTGGTGCTCATGCCCGCTTTGACTTCCCGGACCGTGATGATGAGAACTGGTTGTGTCATAGTGTGTATACGCCTGACACTGAGTCTATGTTTAAGCGCAAAGTGAACCTGGAACCGAAGTTCCGTGAATCTTTCCCGCCAAAAGCACGTACGTATTAAGAGGCGCAGTATTATGACTACACTGGAATTTTCAATTTACCGTTACAACCCTGATGTGGATACCGCGCCGCGGATGCAGGAATATACTCTGGAAAATCCGGAAGGCCGCGATATGATGGTTCTGGACGCCCTGTTAAAGTTAAAAGAGCAGGATCCGAGTTTATCGTTTCGCCGCAGCTGTCGTGAAGGCGTTTGCGGCTCTGACGGTTTAAATATGAACGGTAAAAATGGTCTTGCCTGTATTACGCCATTGTCTGCGCTGGGTAAAGGTAAAGGTGGCAAAATAGTAGTTCGGCCATTGCCAGGTCTGCCGGTAGTAAGGGATTTGGTTGTTGATATGAGCCAGTTCTATACCCAGTATGAGAAAGTTAAACCTTATCTGATTAACGATGCTAAGTTACCGCCAGCGGGTGAATTTTTGCAAAGCCCGGAAGAGCGCGCTAAGCTTGATGGCTTATACGAGTGTATTTTGTGCGCATGTTGCTCAACGTCATGCCCATCGTTCTGGTGGAATCCGGACAAATTTATCGGCCCTGCCGGTTTATTACACGCCTATCGTTTCTTGGCGGACAGTCGTGATACAGCAACAGAACAGCGTTTAAATGATTTAGATGATGCCTTCAGCGTATTTCGTTGTCATGGCATCATGAACTGCGTTAATGTTTGTCCGAAAGGGTTAAACCCGACTAAAGCCATTGGCCAGATTAAATCGATGTTGTTAAACCGGGCGCTGTAATGCGCCCTTATTTTAGTTAATGTTTGAAAAACCGGCCATTTCGCGAGCGAAATGACGGTTTTTTTGCTACTTTTTTCCAGGTGCTCAGAAATAAGGGAAACTAAATGCACGAAGGTGTAATGAAGGCGTGGTTAGAGTCTTCACATCTTGGCGGTGGTAACATGGCCTATGTGGATGAACTCTATGAATCCTACCTAGCAGAGCCCACCAGTGTTGGTGACGAATGGCGAGAGTTTTTCGCCGGTTTACCAAAAATCGATGGGGTCGATCTTGAAATTCGACATGCTGATATTCGTCAGCAATTTGCCGATTTAGCCCGTAACAAACACCGCGAAGTGGTGGTTGTTAATACTGGCAGTGCGACTGACACACGTCAGGTCAAAGTGCTGCAACTCATCAATTCTTATCGTTTTCGGGGGCATCAGCACGCCAACCTTGACCCATTGAATCTTTGGAAGCAACCCAGGGTCCGCGACCTTGAGCTGTCGTTCCACGACTTATCTGAAGCTGATTACGATACTGAGTTCAATGTTGGATCATTTGCCAGTGGTCAGGAGACGATGAAATTAGGCGAGTTGCATAAAGCACTGGAAAAAACCTATTGTGGTTCTATCGGTGCGGAATATATGCATATCGTGTCGACTGACGAGAAACGCTGGATCCAGCAGCGGCTGGAAGGCACGCAATCCAGCGCAGTTTTTGATAAAGAAACCCGGCTGCAGATTTTAAAAGGTCTGGTAGCGGCTGATGGTCTGGAAAAATATTTAGGCTCTAAATTCCCTGGAGCGAAGCGCTTTGGTCTGGAAGGTGGCGACGCCATGATCCCTATGCTCAAAGCGATGATTCACCGTGCCGGCGAGCAGGGTGCCAAAGATTCTGTTATTGGTATGGCACACCGTGGTCGTCTTAATACTTTGATCAACGTGCTGGGTAAGAATCCGTCGACGTTATTTGACGAATTTGCCGGTAAGTATGAAGTTGTTGGTGCCGGTGATGTGAAATACCATATGGGCTTCTCATCAGACTTTGAAACCAAAGGTGGTAATGTTCATCTGGCATTAGCGTTTAACCCATCGCATCTGGAAATTGTTAATCCGGTAGTCATTGGCTCAGTGCGTGCCCGCTTAGATCGCCGTGGCTGCACTGATGGTTCGCTGGCGCTGCCGATTACCATTCATGGTGATTCTGCATTTGCCGGGCAGGGTGTGGTTGCTGAAACCTTTAACATTTCCCAAACCCGCGCATTTAAAGTGGGTGGCACAGTGCGGGTTGTTATTAACAATCAGGTAGGTTTTACCACCTCGAACCCAGAAGACACCCGCTCTACACCATACTGTACTGATATCGCTAAAATGGTTCAGGCACCAATCTTTCACGTTAATGGTGATGACCCTGAAGCCGTGGTATTTGTTGCCCAATTAGCGGTTGATTATCGCAATACCTTTAAACGCGATGTGGTAATTGATTTGTTCTGTTACCGTCGTAATGGCCATAACGAGTCTGACGAGCCCAATGCTACTCAGCCTTTGATGTATCAGAAAATCAAGAAACATCCGACACCACGCGAAATTTATGCCAGTAAACTGGTTGAAGAGGGCGTTTGTACTGAGGATGACGTTAAAACGCTGATCAGCGACTATCGGGATGCCCTGGATAAAGGCGACTGTGTTGTGGACGAGTGGCGGCCAATGACAGAACCTTCGGTCGACTGGACACCTTTCCTCGGTCATGACTGGGATGCAACTTATGATGCCAGCCTGGCGGTGGAAAAGCTGGTGGCACTGGGCGAAAAAGCCATTAGTGTACCTGATAACGTATCGTTGCAACGTCAGGTGAACCGGGTTTATGAAGACCGGGCATTAATGCTAACTGGCGAGAAAAAAATTGACTGGGGTATGGCAGAAATACTGGCCTACGCAGCAACGGTAGCTGAGGGTAACCGGATCCGCTTTGTTGGCCAGGATTCGGGCCGCGGTACCTTTTTCCATCGTCATGCAGTACTGCATAACCAGGAAGATGGCAGTACTTATACGCCATTGAATAAAATCAGTGATGAGCAGGGGCCATTTCAGATTTTTGACTCTGCGTTATCAGAAGAAGCGGTGCTGGCCATTGAATATGGTTATGCGACTGCTGAACCCCGTGCTCTGGTTATCTGGGAAGCCCAGTTTGGTGACTTTGCTAACGGCGCCCAGGTTGTTATTGATCAGTTTTTAAGTTCTGGCGAGCAAAAGTGGGGCCGCTTATGTGGTTTAACGCTATTGTTACCTCATGGCTATGAAGGTCAGGGTCCTGAACACTCCTCAGCACGGTTGGAGCGTTTCCTGCAGTTATGTGCTGATCACAATATGCAGGTTTGTGTGCCAACGACGCCAGCTCAGGTGTTTAATATGTTACGCCGACAGACTGTGCGTCCTATGCGCCGGCCATTGATTGTAATGTCGCCTAAATCGTTGCTGCGTCATCCACAGGCTACGTCGACCCTGGAAGAACTGGCCTCAGGCAAATTTCACAATGTAATCGGTGAAATTGATGACATCAAATCAGAAGACGTCAAGCGAGTTGTATTCTGTAGCGGTAAGGTGTACTACGAATTACTGGAAGAACGGCGTAAGCGGGAGCAGACTGACATTGCAATTATCCGGGTAGAGCAGTTGTATCCTTTCCCGCATGACGAGATGCTGGAAGTACTTAGCCAGTATCAGCATGTTACTGATTTCGTCTGGTGTCAGGAAGAGCCGCAGAACCAGGGAGCCTGGTACTGTAGCCAGCACCATTTCCGTGCTGCAATTCCTAAAGCAGGCTATCTGAGCTATGCAGGGCGTGAAGCTTCATCGTCGCCGGCGGTAGGTTACTTATCAGTACATAATAAGCAGCAGCAAGCGCTGGTTAACGACGCTCTGACCATTAAATAACAAATTGTCCGGCCCGCAATACGGGCCGGTTGAACGAAATAAGACTAACCGGTAAAAGGTGAAAAAGTGGAAATTAAAGTACCCGTACTTCCAGAATCTGTTGCAGACGCAACCATCGCCACCTGGCACGTTAAAGCAGGCGAAGCCGTAACACGCGATCAGGTATTAGTTGACATTGAAACTGATAAAGTTGTACTTGAAGTGGTTGCTCAGGCCGACGGCGTCATGGGTGAGATCATTCATGACACTGGTGCAACGGTAACCGCAGAAGAAGTTATCGGTAAAATGGAAGCTGGTGCGGCACCAGCCGAAAAGAAAGATGATTCGTCAGCTAAAAAAGATGACAAAGAAACTGGCAAAGATGATGCCAAATCTGAAACCAAAGCAGATGCTAAGTCTGATGACAGTAACGATGATGCCTTAAGCCCATCAGTGCGCCGGATGATTTCTGAAAAAGGTCTGGATGCCAGCAAAATTAAAGGCAGCGGTAAAAATGGCCGGGTAACCAAAGAAGACGTGGAAAAGTTTGTTGCAGCAGGTAGCAGTAAAGCCAGTGGCTCTGCTAGCTCAGCGCCTGCAGCGGTTAGCGGTGATCGCAGCCAGAAGCGGGTACCGATGACCCGCCTGCGTAAAACAATTGCCAACCGTCTGCTGGAAGCGAAAAACTCTACTGCCATGTTAACCACTTTTAACGAAGTGAACATGAAGCCAATTATGGATTTGCGTAAGCAGTACCAGGACGTTTTTGAAAAGCGCCACGGTATTCGCCTGGGCTTTATGTCTTTCTATGTTAAAGCGGTAACAGAAGCACTGAAGCGCTTCCCGGAAGTCAATGCTGCCATCGATGGTGATGACATTGTTTATCATAATTACTTTGATGTCAGTATTGCTGTATCTACGCCACGGGGTCTGGTGACGCCGGTTTTGCGTGACTGTGACAAGATGAACCTGGCTGAGATTGAAAAATCAATCAAAGAGCTGGCATTAAAAGGCCGTGATGGCAAGCTGGCCATGGAAGATTTAACCGGTGGTAACTTCACTATCACTAACGGTGGTGTTTTCGGTTCATTAATGTCTACGCCCATTATTAATCCACCGCAGTCCGCGATTTTGGGTATGCACAAAATTCAGGACCGGGTTATGGTTGTCGATGGCAAGATGGAAATACTGCCAATGATGTATCTGGCCTTATCGTATGATCACCGGATTATTGATGGCAAGGAGTCAGTAGGCTTCCTGGTAACCATTAAAGAATTACTGGAAGATCCGACCCGTATTTTACTGGATATCTAATTATTCAAAAAAAGTGCACAAAAATGCTGTTGTTTTAGGGCAACAGCATTTTGTATTTCGCTGGTTGGCTCTATAATATGCGCCGATCAAAACATCAGGCTGCACCATAACGGGCAGCTTCCATATTCAAATGAACGGAAAATAGCCATGAATTTGCACGAGTATCAGGGTAAACAACTGTTTGCCCAATATGGTTTGCCTGTATCTAAAGGCATCGCCGCAGCTACTGTAGAAGAAGCGGTAGCAGCTGCAGATAAAATCGGCGGCGATATGTTTGTTGTCAAAGCTCAGGTTCACGCTGGCGGCCGCGGTAAAGCGGGTGGCGTAAAGCTGGTTAAAAGCAAAGAAGACATCAAAGCCTTCGCAGAGAAATGGCTTGGCAAGAACCTGGTAACCTACCAGACTGACGAAAAAGGTCAGCCGGTTAGCCGTATCCTGGTTGAACCTTGTACTGATATTGCACAGGAATTGTATTTAGGTGCGGTTGTTGATCGCGCTTCACGTCGTATCGTGTTTATGGCGTCCACTGAAGGTGGCGTGGAAATTGAAACTGTTGCGCACGAAACGCCGGAAAAAATTCTGAAAGCGGCTATCGACCCATTAGTTGGCGCTCAGCCATACCAGGGCCGTGACCTGGCTTTCAAATTAGGCCTGGAAGGTAAGCAAATTAACCAGTTTGTAAAAATCTTTATGGGTTTAGCCAAACTGTTCCAGGAAAAAGACCTGGCTTTATTGGAAGTTAACCCGCTGGTTATTACCCCGGCAGGCGACTTACATTGTTTAGATGCCAAACTGGTTATCGATGGCAATGCCTTGTACCGTCACCCAGAATTAAAAGAAATGCAGGATCCATCACAGGAAGATCCACGTGAAGCTCATGCGGCATCATGGGAACTGAACTATGTTGCATTAGGTGGTGACATTGGTTGTATGGTAAATGGTGCTGGTCTGGCCATGGGTACCATGGATATCGTGAAACTGCACGGTGGTCAACCAGCTAACTTCCTGGACGTTGGCGGCGGCGCGACCAAAGAGCGGGTAGTTGAAGCCTTTAAAATTATCCTGTCTGATGATGCAGTTAAAGCCGTATTTATTAACATTTTCGGTGGTATCGTCCGTTGCGATATGATTGCGGAAGGTGTTATTGGCGCGGTGAAAGAAGTTGGCGTTAAAGTCCCTGTCGTTGTTCGTCTGCAAGGTAACAATGCAGAACTAGGAGCGAAAGTACTGTCTGAGAGCGGCCTGAACATCATCGCTGACACAGACCTGACCAGTGCTGCCAAGCAAGTGGTTGCAGCAGCGGCTAAGGCATAAGGGGTAAGTAATGAGCGTATTAATTAATAAAGACACCAAAGTAATTTGTCAGGGTTTCACCGGTGCCCAGGGTACTTTCCACTCTGAACAAGCTATTGCTTATGGCACAAAAATGGTTGGTGGGGTAACGCCGGGTAAAGGTGGTCAGACTCACCTTGGCCTGCCAGTATTCAACACAGTACAGGAAGCGGTTGACGCGACTGGTGCAACTGCATCTGTTATTTATGTGCCTGCACCTTTTTGTAAAGACTCTATTCTTGAAGCGGCGAATAGCGGTATTCAGTTAATTGTTTGTATTACTGAAGGTATTCCTACCCTGGATATGCTGGACGCTAAAGTTAAATGTGATGAATTAGGCGTTACCCTGATTGGTCCTAACTGTCCGGGCGTTATCACGCCGGGTGAATGTAAAATTGGCATTATGCCAGGTCACATTCACAAGCCAGGTAAAGTCGGCATAGTGTCACGCTCTGGCACCCTGACGTATGAAGCGGTTAAGCAAACGACCGATCATGGCTTCGGTCAGTCTACCTGCGTTGGTATTGGTGGTGACCCAATTCCGGGTTCCAACTTTATCGATATTCTGAAACTGTTCCAGGAAGACCCAAAAACCGAAGCTATCGTGATGATAGGTGAAATCGGTGGTTCAGCTGAAGAAGAAGCGGCTGCCTATATCAAACAGCACGTGACTAAACCCGTAGTGTCTTACATTGCCGGTGTTACCGCACCTGCAGGTAAACGGATGGGCCACGCCGGTGCTATCATCTCTGGTGGTAAAGGTACAGCAGCAGAGAAATTTGCCGCGCTGGAAGATGCTGGTGTTAAAACCGTGAAAAGTCTTGCTGATATTGGTCAGGCCCTGAAAGAATTGACTGGTTGGTAACAACTTTTATATATTTTTAAAAAACCGCCTTCAGGCGGTTTTTTTTATGGATAATTACCGGTACATAACAACTTTTCTCCATTCAATTGCCAGCAAAAATCAATTTTTCGTTGCAATTCCCCTAGCAGCCACTAGTATAGATTCAGGTGTCGGTTGAACTTTGACAAATTTGCGTTGTCCGTCGCCGCCGCAATATATAATAAAGAACATAATAAAAAAACTTTCAGGAAGCTCATATGAAAAATTTCGCTCCATTTACCAGGAAGAAACCACTGTCGTTAGCCGTCAGCTGTGTGCTGGCGTCGTCAATGTTCAGCCTGCAAGCGCAGGACCAGACGGATGAGACAGAAAAAGCCGAAGAGAAAACCGAACGTATTCAGGTGGTCGGTTCACGTATTAGGACCGACGGTCTGGATCAGGCCGCGCCGATAGAAGTTATTAACGCCAGCGTAGCGGCCAGCCAGGGTATCAGCAACCTGGGTGAGTTGTTACGTAATTCCACTGTGGCAGCAGGGTCCAATCAGATCACAGCGGCAGCGTCGACTGCTTTTGTTACTGAAGGTGGTACCGGTTCAGAGAATATTTCATTACGGGGCTTAGGTGCTAACCGTACTCTTGTTTTATTAAATGGCCGCCGGGCAGGCCCTGCCGGTACCCGTGGCCAGGTCTCGTCTTTCGACCCTAACGTACTGCCGCTATCAGCAATTGACCGGATTGAAATCTTAAAAGACGGTGCATCATCGCTGTACGGCTCTGACGCGGTGGCCGGTGTTATAAATATAATCACTAAAAAGGGCGATGAAGGTTCAGTTAACCTTTACACTTCACAACCAAGCGAAAGCGGTGGCGAAAACATTCAGTTGGATGCAACTTATGGTAAGACTTTCGGCCGCGGTTCATTCCGGGTAGTGGGCGACTATAAACTACAGGAAGAGCTGGCGCAGGGGCAACGTAGTTTCTTTAATTGTGCCGAGCGTTATATTTTTGACCCGGAAAGTGGTGAGCGGGCAGATCCGATAGACCCGAGAACCGGCAGCTATCATTGTAACGACTTATTATGGGGTCATGTCTGGCTGTATGACTACCAGGGGGCTGGCGGTAACGTGCCAGCTGGTGCCAAGGCCCAGTTTGATTACGATGCCGATTTAGCCAACTATATTCCTGGCTTTGCAACCGATCCAACCAACCCTGATTTTATGGTTACCCCGCCAGGCTGGTTTCCGGTAGCATATGATCGTGCGTCCGATGCCGTGGCGAACGCTGACCACCCATTTCAGGATCTCCAAACGTTAATTCCAGAAACAGAGGTGATTACCGCTTATGCTCAGGGTGATTATGAACTGACCGACAGCATGATGCTGTATGGTGAAGTCTTATTAAACCGCCGTACCACCGAGACAAATGGTTATCGTCAGTTCTGGAGCTACAAATACAACGAAGACTTTTTTGCCGGTGACCCGTTAAGCGCTGGCTGGACCGGTGCCCAATGGTTAAGCCCGACAGCAATTACTGATCATAATAGCGATAAAATTACCGTTGATTACCGCCGCTTTGTTTTAGGCCTGAATGGCGATTTCGGTAACTGGTTCTGGGATCTGTCTTATCAGGACAGCCATAGTGACGGTGACTATCAGTCTGAATTAATTTATGAAGATGCTATTTCGCCATACAACTTTGCCTCTGGCTCTTGTGTTGGTGAAGTAACCCCTATTCGTGGTGTGCCTTGTGTTGATGTACCCTGGTTAGATCCGCAGTTCCTGGCCGGTAATATTACCGGTGAAGTGCGCGATTTCCTGTTCGGTGAGCAAACAGGTAATACGGTTTATAAACAGCAAACTCTGGAAGGTTTTATCACCGGTGATTTATTCGAATTGCCAGCAGGGCCAATCGGTCTGGCGGTAGGTGCCAGTTATCAGCGTGATTCAATCAAAGATACCCCGGGCGTAGAAACTCTGCGCGCTAATACCTGGGGTCAGACTTCTGCCGGTATTACCGAAGGTAAACACAGCACTAAAGCCGTATTCACTGAACTGCAAATCCCATTCCTGCGAGATTTACCTTTCGTAGAAGCATTAGATTTTGCAATTTCAGGTCGCTACACTGACGTATCGTCTTATGGCAGTGATTACACCTATAAAGCTGGCTTAAACTGGCAGGTTGGGCAGGGTTTCCGCTTACGGGCGTCACGTGGCTCGTCATTCCGTTCGCCGGCCCTGTACGAGTTGTATCTGAATAACCAAACAAGCTTTGTTGGTCAGCGGGCGATCGACCCTTGTATTAACTGGGGTGACGGCTTAGAAGCCGGCACGACAAGCGAGATCGTAGCAAGTAACTGTGCGGCGGATGGTATTCCGGCAGATTTCGGTGGCGGTGCAATTTCTGCTACCGTCACCACTGGTGGTGGTGCCGGTCAGCTGGAAGCGGAGACTTCAGTAGCGAAAACAGTTGGCTTAGTCTGGATCCCTGAGTTCACTGACCTTGATGTTAGTGCGTCAATTGACTACTTCAACATCGAAATAACAGGTGAAGTGACGAACTTAAGCGCCGGTCAGATCGTTGGTAACTGTTATGTGTCGGAAACTTTCAGCTCAGAACCATTATGTACTCAGTTTGATCGGGATCCAACCGATTTACGGATCACCGATGTGCGGGGGGGCTACCTGAATATTGCGACTCAGGTTAATCGCGGTATTGATATGCAAATTGGCTACCGCACAGATACGCCAATAGGTGAGTTAAGTGCAACTTACCAGCATACCCGTCAGTTACAGGCATCACAGCAGTTATTTGCGACCAGTGAACCAATTGACAGAACCGGTGAATTTGGCCGGCCAAGAGACGTTGGTAACCTGATGGTCGCACTTGACTATGAAGACTGGACCTTTAACTGGACTGCGCGATACACTGGCGAAGTGTCTAACTACACCCGTTATGGCCTTGGTGAGTATCGTGATACAGGTTCATACCGTGGCGATGAAGTTAAACTGGTATTACACTCAGATGCATTTGTTTATCATTCATTCTCGGTGTCTAAAGAATTCCGGGATGCTGGTCTTGATTTCACCTTCGGTGTGGCCAATGCCTTTGATAAAGAACCACCAAAAGTCAGCGCGATTGGTGGTGTGACCCGCCTCGGCACCTCAGCCTTCTACAGTCAGTATGACTGGTTAGGCCGTCGTTTGTTTATGAACGTTTCTTACGAGTTCTAAGCTTAAGCTTTTAGAAAATGCCGACGCAAGTCGGCATTTTTATTTACAGCGCAGATAAAAACGGAGTAAAACCTTAGCTCAACCTTTTCGGTTGTTTTACTCTAATACAACGTGCTATACAAAGAACAATACAAGAGAGTGACATGCCTACGATCCATGCCAAACCTGACACGTTAAACGATATTAACGCTAATTATTCACAATCTGAGCTTATGCAGCCGGTTTTTCTGAATTCCGTACCAAAATGCGGTACGCACTTGCTGAAAAATATCTTCCGGATGTTTGTGCCGGTAGCGCAACAGTATGACCGACAGTTTATTCAAATTCCTATTTTGCACCAGCATCTGGCTGCATTCAGTACCGAAAAACCCAAACTTAGCTGGGGCCATTTGTTGTTCTCCGACAGCTCCGCTATCGCCCTGAAAAATGTCAGGCAACTGGTTATAGTTCGTGATCCGTACGATTGGGTGCTGGCCCGGGCCCGCTTTTTTCTGTCTGATACTTTTCAGGGCTCGATGGATCATTTAAAAGGCGGCAAAGTATCAATAGAGCAAATGCTGAATATGATGATTTTTGGTATTTACCAGAAAGCACCGACTTTAAATGAAATCTACACCCATAATGCGGTGGCCTGGTTAGGTACCGGCAGCAAGTTAGTCCGTTTTGAGGATGTGCTGAAGTATTTAAAAATATTGGAAACACCGCAGGCGGAAGCCTTTTTCACTGATTTACTCCAACCATTGGGCTTAGCCGGGCTGCCCGCAGACTGGCGGGAGCGGGTACTGGCCGGCGCTGATAAAGAGCAAAGCGGTACCTATCGGGAAAACCTGGCCGGACAAAAAGTTGAGTTGCCAGCAGTGCTGCCCGATATGCAAAAGCAATTGGTGGAATATGCGGCTCCGGGGTTACGTCGTTTACTGGGTTACTTTTAGAAGAATAATAAGCAACTAGTTGTGGAGCGCACAATGCAACAACGAAAAGTACTGATTGTCGGTGGTGGTTCAGCTGGCTGGATGACTGCGGCCTATCTGAATGGGGCGCTTAACAAGCAGGGTAAAGAACAAAATGTCCTGATTGAACTGCTGGAATCACCGGATATTCCGAGAATTTCAGTAGGTGAGGCGACAATACCGTCAATGCGCCATTTACTAGCAGTAGTCGGGGTGGATGAACGTGAGTTTATGCAGGCAACTGATGCTACCTTTAAACAGTCGATCAAGTATTGCAATTGGGTGCATAACGATAACAGCTTTTATCATCATCCCTTTACCAGTATGCGGGTCCAACCCATCGACCGGGCAGGCTGTGACTGGTTGCAAAGCGATCGCAGCATCCCCTTTATGGAAACCTGCTCAGCCCAGCCAATTATTTGTGAAATGGGCCTGGCCCCGTTGATGCTGGGTAAATGGGATATGGGCTCGCCGCTTAATTATGCCTATCATATGAACGCCCAGAAATTTGCTGACTACCTGCGCGATTTTTCTACCGCACGCGGCGTAGTGCACACCCTGGCAAACCTGACAGACGTTGAAATGCAGGGCCCGGAAAAAATTATTGCGGTAACCACTGATCAACAGCAACGGCTGACGGCAGACTTGTTTGTTGATTGCACCGGCTTTAAAGCCAAACTTATTGAAGAACAAATGAAAGTTGGCTTTGAAGACTGCTCGCAGTGGTTGTTGTGTGACCGGGCTGTGACCATGCATCTGCCCTATGACAAATTCTACCCTGGCATGATCAGGCCCTATACCACAGCGACAGCATTGTCCGCCGGCTGGATTTGGGATATTCCGATGCAAAACCAGCGTTCTGTCGGCTATGTCCATTCCAGTCAGTTTATCAGCAAACAGCAAGCGGAGCAGGAAATGCGGGCCTATCAGGGGCCGGGTACCGAGCATCTGACGGCCAGATTTGTTGATTTTAAGGTTGGCCGGCGCCAAGACAACTGGCACGGTAACTGCGTGGCGATTGGTTTGTCAGGCGGCTTTATCGAACCGCTGGAATCTACCGGTCTGTATCTGAGTGATTTAGGTGCGGTGCTATTGGCAGAACACTTTCCTTATGATGATGACAGTATGGAGGTGTTGGCTGGCCGTTATAATCGACTGATGGCAAACCGTTTTTATGAAATTCTTGATTTTATCAACATGCATTACTGCATGACTAAACGCACCGATACGGCATTCTGGCGGGAAGTGCAAAAACCGGAGCGGATCACCGAGCGGTTGAAAGCAAAACTGGCGTTCTGGCGGATTAAACCACCCAGTGCCCATGATTTTCAGGATCAGTGGTACCCGGGTATGGCGACTTCCGGCGCTGATAGTGTTTCGTCCGAAACTGCAGATAGCCGGGCAGCGGTTGATACAGGCGGTTTATGGAACCATGAGAGTTATGAGTGCATATTATATGGCATGGGCTTTTTGGAAGACGAGTGTAGGCAGCGCTATGGGCCTGACTTGCCACCGACCGGTGTGCATCCAGCCATTATGCAGCGCTTGCAAATGGCCCGGCAAAAACTGCCACCCCACGCAATCTGGCTAAACCGGGTGCTGGGTATGCCAGAATACCCAACGGCATATAAGCCCAGGGGCTGGGTCTAGCAAGACATTAAGCTGGCAATGCTGCTGGCTGGCGGTTTTTTGGCTAACTGGCAATAGCTACTGGCACTGGCAGTGTTATAATGCCGGCCATTAATATCTTCTTTATTTGTTTTAACAAGGACATTTTACATTATGGCGGACGTTGAACATCGCCCCAGCAATTTTATCCGGCAAATTATTGATGCCGACTTAGCCAGTGGCAAACATAAGGCGGTGCAAACCCGTTTTCCGCCTGAACCCAATGGCTTTTTACATATTGGCCATGCCAAGTCTATTTGCCTGAACTTTGGTATTGCCGATGATTACCAGGGGCAATGTAATTTACGGTTTGATGATACCAACCCTGAGAAAGAAAACATCGATTTTGTAAATTCAATTCAGCGGGACGTAAACTGGCTGGGTTTTCAGTGGAGTGGAGAAGTTCGCTATTCATCTGATTATTTTGACGCGCTGCATGATTTTGCCGTTGAATTAATCAGTAAAGGCCTGGCCTATGTTTGTTTTCTTAACAACGAGCAGATGCGCGAATATCGGGGCAATTTAACCCAACCGGGTAAAAATAGCCCAACCCGTGACACCTCAGTGGAAGAAAATCTGGCATTATTTGCCAAAATGCGCGCAGGAGGCTTTAACGAGGGCGAATGTTCGCTGCGGGCCAAAATTGATATGAGCTCCAGCTTTATGTGCATGCGCGATCCCGTTATTTACCGGGTAAAATTCGCCCATCACCATCAAACCGGTGACAAGTGGTGCATTTATCCAATGTACGACTTTACTCACTGTATTTCGGATGCGCTGGAAGGGATTACCCATTCCCTTTGTACTCTGGAGTTTCAGGATAACCGCCGCTTGTACGACTGGATCCTGGATAACATCAGTATCAACTGCCATCCGCAACAGATTGAATTCTCTCGGCTTAATCTTGAGTATGCCGTAATGAGTAAGCGTAAACTGCAAATGCTGGTAGAGCAAAATGTGGTTACCGGCTGGGACGACCCAAGAATGCCAACCATTGCTGGTTTACGACGCCGTGGCTACACGCCGGGCGCCATTCGCGAGTTTGCCAGACGTATAGGTGTGACCAAGCAAGACAATGTTATTGAAATGAGCGCACTGGAAGCTTGTATCCGGGAAGATTTAGATGTCACAGCGCCACGGGCAATGGCAGTGTTAGATCCGCTGAAAGTCACTATTACTAACTATCCAGCTGACGGCGTTGAGGTGCTTGATTCACCGAATCATCCGAAAGATGACAGCATGGGCAGTCGTCAGTTGCCGTTTGGGCCTGTGGTCTATATTGATCGCGCTGACTTTCGGGAAGAAGCAAATAAAAAGTATAAGCGGCTGGTTCTGAACGGTGATGTCAGACTGCGCAATGCTTATGTTATTCATGCGGATGAGGCTGTTAAAGATAGCGATGGCAATATTATTGAGCTGAAATGTAGTTATTTGCCGGAAACCCTGGGTGAAAACCCGGCTGACGGTCGTAAAGTACGTGGTGTTATTCACTGGGTTGAAGCAACTAATGCATTACCGGCAGAGTTCCGGGTTTATGACAGGTTGTTCAGTGTGGCAAACCCGGCTGCGGCTGAAGACTTCTTAACCGTGATTAACCCAGAGTCCCTGGTGATTAAACAGGGTTTTGCTGAGCCTTCACTGGCAACAGCAAAAGCTGAACAGGCTTATCAGTTTGAGCGGGAAGGTTATTATTGTGCTGACAGGGAGTCATCAGCAGAGAAGTTAATTTTCAACCGTACTGTCGGGTTGCGGGACAGTTGGGGTAAGTCTGAAGAGTAGATATTACTGCTCGTTATCAGTCTTAAACAAAGGCCACTTAAACTAATTTAAGTGGCCTTTGTAATTATATAAGGCAATTTTTAACTGGTAATTTTAACTGCAAGTGTAATGGCTTATTTTTTAAGCAGCACACCAATACCAATTACGGCAGCCAGGCCACCGGCAACCAGGTACCAGACGGCATTGTCTGTCGGGCTGCCTGTTACAAACTCTGACACTTCAGATGCTGCAGAGTTATATGCGTTGTAACCAAAATAAAGTAGTACCGCACCCACAATTAATAACGCTAAACCAATAATTTTATTCATAACGTTCTCCTTTGTTATCCACACCAGTCTAGCTAATAATTTAACTAAAGCAAATCAGTATGTTATTTAAATGATAAAAAAGGCAAATAACTAACTGCTAGTAAATACTACCACCACTATAGTGCAGCTATGCCTACAGGTATTAGAGAACTTATTAAATATCATCGTTTTATCATAGTTTAATTGAGCAACGGGGCCAATTGGTAATTACACTTTGGCAAACCCCATGCGGGTAACTTGTCTGGTTGCTAATAGTGGCGGTACCAGCTGACATAAGAAATATGGAGTAAAAGCTGTGGCGAAAGTGTTCAGGCTACTCATGCTGGGGTTATTGATATCCGTTGGTCTGCTCGTTAAGGCAGAGCCAGTTCGTTATCCTGCTATTGCCAATCAGCAGGACCCGCGCTCAGTTTATCCGCTTGCCTTGCTGGAACAGGCGCTTTCTTATGCTGAAACCCGTTACCAGCTACAAAGCTCCACGGAGCCGATGTCAAAGTCCAGAGCTATGGTTTTTTTGCGTGAAGGACAGGAAATTGACGTAATCTGGACCATGACCTCAATAGAACGAGAGCTTGAATTACTGCCTGTTCGCATCCCAATTTTCAGAGGGTTAAGTGGTTACCGGGTTGCATTAATTCATCAGGCAAACCAGGACGCCTTCGCTGCTATCCATGCGCCCGTTGCTATCAGACGGTTGTTATACGCTCAGGGCCACGATTGGGTAGACACTAAAATTCTGCGCTTAAACGGTTTTAACGTAATGGATGCCGCTCGATACGAGAATCTTTTTTCGATGTTGCAGCGGCGCCGGGTTGATGCGGTGCCGCGCAATGTGTTGGAGATAACCGATGAAGCGGCGGTGTTGGCGCCACAAAGTATTGTGATTGAACAAAACTGGTTAATTCATTACCCGGCGGCCAGCTATTTTTTTGTCAGATCAGATAATGAGCAACTGGCAGGAGATATCAGGCACGGCTTGGAAAAAATGTTGGCCGATGGCAGTTTTGAACAGTTGTTTCAGCAGTTTTTTTCAAGCCAGTTAGCTGAATTGAAACTTGAGCAGCGGCAACTTATCATTCTGGAAAATCCACTATTACCAGCACAAACTCCGTTGCAAGACCATCGACTCTGGTATCATCCTGCAAAGTAATTTAATGCTTAGCAGAGGCCTTGTATGGAATTGTTTTTGCCGTGTTGTTTTTTGCATTTTCTACCACCATAACACCAGGCCCCAACAATGTGATGATTATGTCATCCGGGGTTAATTACGGTATTAAACAAAGTGTGCCACACTGGCTGGGTATATGCCTTGGCTTTCCGCTAATGGTATTGCTGGTCGGGTTAGGTTTCGGCGTAATATTTGATCGTTATCCTCATTTGCATCAGTTGATTAAGATTGCCGGAACAGTTTATTTAATCTGGTTGGCCTGGCGCATTGCCAGCGCCCGGCCTGAGACGATTGCTACCGGTAAAAGTAAACCGTTCAGTTTTTTGCAGGCAGCCTTGTTCCAGTGGGTTAATGGCAAAGCTTGGGTGATGGCGTCGGGTGCCGTGGCAGCGTTTACCTCAGTCACCGGCGTATATTGGTATCAGGTTATGATGATAACCCTGGCTTTTTTACTGGTCGCTTTTCCGTGTGTAGGCATTTGGCTGGTATTTGGTGCGGGCTTAGGTAAAGTGCTGACAAAACCGTTGTTGCAGCGGGTTTTTAATATCTGCATGGGTTTCATCCTGTTGCTTTCTGTAGTCCCGGTAATGATTGAGATTTGGCGCTATTACTTCACAGCGGCAACTTGAGCCTGTTAAGGTATCGGTTATGAACGGGTCTGAAGAAAAAATAAAACTGGAGCATGAAGCTGCCCGGATTTTTATGCGGCTGTACCAACAGCGTTTCGGCATTAAAATGCGTCATATCTGGCATAATGAGCCGGCAAGGCCAGATGTCTCCTGTTATTACGAGAGCAGTAAACTGGATTTAGAAATTGCGCATTTGTACGGTAGTGAAGTTGAAGCCATGCATATTCTGGGCAGGGCCATTAGTGCTGAAACCCACCGCGAGCTGATGGCGCTGTTACGAACACCACCAGAGCACCGGCTACTGACGGCGCTAAACCGGATTATCAGCAGCAAAGCACAGAAACACTACCAGAGTGACAATGTCTGGCTGGTTATTCGCAATGCCAATCCATTATGGACCCGCCAGGATCTGCTGTCACACTGTGACAAGCTGCACATGCCTAAATCCCATCCTTTTAACGAAATCTGGCTGGTGGGTGATATGGCCGGGGAGTCGGGCATTTTGCCACTATACCCGCCAGCATTACGGCAACAGGAAACTATGCAATGTTAAGCTTTTATCGCGCTTTGGCCGGCAAATTACAGCCTTTACAACCTTTATGGTTACTTTTTGGATTGGCCAGTTTGTGTTGGCTGGGTTATTTATTGCTGCTGGCACCGGTTGACGTTAGTCAGCGTTGGCAGTTAACCGCATTAGTCAGTTTCGCTTTTATGCTGAATGTTATATTGCTAACACTGTTATTTGCCCGGCCGCCATTGTCCGCGGACGCGAATGATTTCTGGGGCAGAATCCAACAACGGTTACGTTGGCTTATGCAGTATCTGCTGGCTTGGCTGGTAACGATTTTGTTTCTGATTATTATATGGCTGTTCCTGCGCATTGCAGTGGGTATAATAGGGCCGTTAATTTTTTAATTAAAACAGGCAGCCATTTGCGACAACTCAATCAAGCTGCAGAGTACGGGCTTTGGCGAATATTCTGCTCGGTAGTGGATAACTTTGGTGACATCGGTATTTGCTGGCGCTTAAGCCGGCAGTTGGCAGCAGAGCATGGCATCCGTGTGCAATTGCTGGTTGATGATTTAGTCAGCTTTAAACGGATCTGCCCGCAAGTATCTTCACAGTCAAGCCGGCAAACCGTCGCTGGGGTAGAGATCCTGCAGTGGCCGGCTGAACCCGGCACTAAGCAATACTGGCAGCAGTTAGCGCCAGCTGCAGTGGTAATTGAAGCCCTGGCATGTACTATTCCTGATGCTTATAAGCAGCACATGGCCAGACAACAGCCAGCGCCGTTATGGCTGAACCTGGAATATCTGTCGGCAGAGCGTTGGGTTGACGGTTGTCATGCGCTAAGCTCCCCCCAAGGCCAGTATGCCCTTAACAAATACTTTTTTTTCCCGGGTTTTAGCAATAAAACCGGCGGCCTGTTGTATGAAAAGAACTTGCAACAGAAACTTGACCAATTTATCGCTGATAAAGCTGCTCAGCAGGCTTTCTGGCAGAAATTAGAGGTTGTGGCTGCAGAGTTTCAGCTTAAAATGTCGCTATTTGCCTATAGCCATAGTCAGTTCAATAATTTAATGCAGCAATGGCAACAACATCCGGCTAAAGTGTTATGTGTAATCCCGCAAGGCGAATTGGCCAACGAGCTCAGCGGTCGGTTTCCAGAGCTATTAAACGGTGAACTCGTAACGCTGCACAATCTCTCTATAAAAGTTATACCGTTTCTGGCTCAGCCAGATTACGATTTGCTGCTGGCTGCCTGCGATGTCAATTTTGTCAGGGGGGAAGACTCGATTATCCGGGCGCACTGGGCGGGCCGGCCCTTTGTCTGGCAAATATACCGCCAACAGGAAAATGCCCATCTGGTTAAGCTGCAGGCTTTTCTGGACCGGTATTGCCAGCATATGCCAGCGCTGCTGGCTGACGCCACCCGCCAGTTTTATATGGCCTGGAATGCGGAGAGTGAACTGGTGCTAAGTTGGCAAAAATTTTATTCGTTTTTGCCACAAATTGCAGAATATAACCGGCTGTGGCGCCAGCAATTACTGGCAAATGGAGATCTTGCCAGCAACCTCGTGCACTTTGCTAAAAAAAAATTTATAATAACGCCCAATTTTTCCCAACAATGAAGATATTTCAATAATGATGAAAACAGCCCAAGAACTGCGCGCTGGCCAGGTAATTATGGTTGGCACCGAACCGATGGTAATATTAAAGGCCGAGTTTAATAAATCAGGTCGTAACTCTGCTGTCGTTAAGATGAAAATGAAAAACCTGCTTAACGCTCAGGGTATGGAAACGGTATACCGCGCCGATGACAAGTTTGAACAGGTATTACTGGAAACTAAAGAAGTTACTTACTCTTACTTCTCTGATCCGATGTATGTGTTTATGGATTCTGAGTATAACCAATACGAAATTGAAGCTGAAAACATGACTGAAGCGCTGAAATACCTGACAGATGGTATGGAATGTTCAGTGGTATTTTATAACGAGCGGGCGATTTCTGTAGACTTGCCAACCGTCGTCGTGCGGGAAGTGGTTTATACCGAACCTGCTGCCAAAGGCGATACCACCGGTAAAGTAATGAAGCCAGCGAAGCTGGATACCGGCTTTGAGTTAATGGTTCCGGCCTTTGTTGATATTGGTGATAAGATTGAAATTGACACCCGTACTGACGAATATCGTAGCCGCGCGAAGTAACTTCGTTCGTTAACGATAACAAAGGGCGCGTTGTGCGCCTTTTGTTGTTTTACAGCCCATAACAGGATTGCACTGTGACCAATAATGACGTGTTACGCCGCTTGCGGTATGCTTTTGAATACAATAACAGCACTATGAGCGATATTATGGCGCTCGGCGGTCAGACACCCAGCCGCGAGCAAATGATTAGCTGGCTGAGTAAAGACGACGATAGTGAATTCGGAGCGATGGCCGATGTTGATCTGGCCCGTTTTTTAAATGGCCTTATTATTCACAGGCGGGGCCGCAAGGATGGGCCACAACCAGAGCCCGAGCAACGGCTTAACAATAATATTATTTTCCGCAAGCTGAAAATTGCCCTCGACTTTAAAGACGACGATATTCTTGAGGTGATGACCCTGGCTGATTTCCGGCTGAGTAAACCGGAATTAAGTGCATTTTTCCGCCGGGCCGATCATAAGCACTTTCGGGCGTGTCAGGATCAGGTGCTTAGGAATTTTATCAAGGGGTTACAGCTGAAGTACCGACCAGGTGCTGCTGAAGCACAGGAGTAAGCTGATGAACGCTGAGGGCGCTTTTAGCAACAAGCAGTTGCCAGGTGAACAACTTACCCCACTGCAGGCGCTGCAACCAGAGCCACTGGCCAGACGGTACCGCTTGTTGCGCCAGGGCGTCAATGCGGGCTTTTTCAGCGTCGTGTGGTTGCTGTTACTGGGGGCAAGGCTGCAGCCCTGGTGGGAGCAACCGCCTCATTTGCTACAGATAACGGCCCATGCGCTGTGGGTCATACCTTTGCTGGGGTTGCTGCGCGCAGTCTACTGCTGGCAGGCCGATACACATAAGTCCTTTGCGCTGCGTGAACATGATATCAGTTACAGTTCGGGCATTTTTTTCCGTAAAATGATTACGCAGCCGGTAGTTAGGGTGCAGCATATCGAATTAAAACAGGGGCCACTGGAGCGTAAAACCTCGCTGGCCCGACTGCAGTTATTCAGCGCCGGTGGGGCGTTACACACCTTTGAAATTCCCGGGCTTGACCTGACCCAGGCGCAGCAAATCCGTCAGTTTGTGTTGCAGCACAAGGATGCATTGCAAGATGAACAACTTCAATGAGCCCGGGGCAGCACCCATAGCAGAGCTGAACCAGACTGTCAGCCAGGCACAGTGGCACCGGGTATCACCGATTGCTATCTTATATTTTGCTGTGGCAGTGCTGCGTTTTTTTGTCGGCCAGTTTGTTTACCTTATTCCGCCTTTTATTTTGCTGTTTAACCGGATTAAAGAAAATCCCGGCCTGGCCATTGGTCTGCTAAGTGGATTATTGTTACTGACAATAACGGTGGCGGTTCTGAAATATTATTACTTTCAGTACCGGTTGTCGGCTGGTACGGTAGAGATCCGCTCCGGCGTCGTCAGTAAAAAATACCTGAATTTGCCGTTTAACCGGATCCAGAACATTAAACTGGAGCAGCCGCTTTTTTATCGGCCGGCCGATTACGTATGTCTGCAACTGGATACGGCGGGCTCCGTGCATCAGGAGGCGAGGTTGGTGGCACTAGGCCGGCCGTTTGCTGAATCACTAAAGCAGCATATACTGGATTTACGGCAAACAGACACGACTGCGCCTGATAACACCAGTGTTGAACCGGTTGCACCGGTAAAGGCCAGTGAAGCCGAACAGCTATTGAATCAGCGCAGTCTGGCTGATTTGGTTATTCATGGTATCAGCAATAACCGGGTCTGGTTATTTTTAGGCTTAGTGGCGCCTTTTTATAATCAGCTCGCTGATAAAGTACTGCAATTACTACTTCAGGCCGGTATCGATTTGCCCGCAATGTTCGACCCCACCCAGCAATCCTGGTTTGTTATCGGCCTTTATGCCGTATCGTTAACTATGTTTATTATGCTGCTGTTAACCCTGTTCTCAATACTGGGGTCAGTATTAACGTATTACGGTTATACCCTGCATAAGAAACAGGATAATTATATCCGGCGCAGTGGGTTGCTGACCCGGCATGAAGTCAGTATGAAGTTGTCTCGTCTACAGTGGGTTGCCTTGAAGCGTGACTGGCTGGATATGCTGCTTGGCAGGGTTAACCTGAGTTTTGAACAGATTAACGGTCAGCAACAATTTTCTACTGAGCAGAAAATTATGGTGCCGTCAGTAACCCCAGCCGAAGCCGCCACCTTGCTTGATGATGCCTATCCGGATAATCAACTGCACCAAGTAACCTTTAATCCGGTGAGCAAACGTTTTATCTGGCGCTATTTACTGTTGTACTGGTTGCCTGCAGGCGTAGTTGTTCCGCTGCTATTGTGGCTGCAGCAACAGCAAACACTGGCAATACTCAGTAGTGTGCCTCTGGCATTCTGGGCACTGCTGATTGTGATGCGCTGGTACCGTTATGGTTATGCACAGGACAATGACTACTGTTATATTCGCCGGGGTTATTTCGGTGTTGATTATTACTGCTTCGCCAAATACAAACTGCAACAGGTCCAGTTTAAGCAAAGCTGGTTGATGCGTCGCGCCGGTTTGTGCTCGGTAAAACTGGTGATGGCATCCGGTGCACTGGAGATTCCTTTTATGGCTGAAGCTGACGGCCGGGCGTTACTGGAGCAGGGGTTGTATCAATTGGAACGCAGTAACAAAGCCTGGATGTAGCAAAGCCTGGACCAAGCAACACCTGCACGAAGTAACGCCGCAAGGTAACGCTGGCAGCGCCAGTGGCAGAGTTAGCGGCTTTGCAGCTGCAAATCCGCCAGGGTGATATCAGCATGGCTGTGTTTCAGCTGACTCAGTAGCAACAAGGCACAACTGTATGCGTCGGCCAGCGCATGGTGCTGATTACTCTGTGGCAGTTTATGCCGGCTTAAACATTGTGGCAGCCGCAATGCATCTTTTTTCATGACAATACCCTGTTTCTGCAGCCGGTAGAGTTCAATATTCAGGGTGTCGATAAAACTGAACTTCGCTGCTTTACCGAAGATACGTTGGCTGGCGACTTCTAAAAACCGACAATCAAGCTGGCAATGATGAGCAACAAAAATGTAGCCAGCATACTGTTGCAGCAGTTCAGTCAGTACTTCCGCCAAATCCAGTGCTTTGTCAAAATCCCGGTCATGCAGGCCATGAAAAACCGCACTCTGGCCCACACTGACTGGGCTATGAACCAGATAATGCCGGGCTTCAGCTAGCACAATTTCATGCTGACGCACCGGCAGCCAACCCAGGCTGACGATGTGATCCTGTTTTGCATTTAAACCCGTCAGTTCTAAATCAATAACCAAAAAAGGACAGTCGGCTGCGCGAACGCCCCCGGCAGGCAGTGCCGTCTGATTAAATGTCTGCACGATGTGGCTGAGCGGTGCTGTTTTATTTGATAGCCAGGCCAGCATGTTATAAATCCCGGCAAAAACGGTGTTTTAATGACGACTGGGCATCATTAATCACTGTCAGGCTGTCCTTCAGCTGATGGCGCTGTAAACCTGATAACACATTAGGGTCCAGCAGGTTGCTGACATCATGGCCCTGGATCAGATCATGCTGATGTTTGTCCCAGCGCAGCTGCGCCAGCACATCGAAAGCGTCTGATAAATTCTGGGTATCCTTGCTGTCCATTATGCCTTTATTGGCTAACTGGACTAAGCGCTGCCGGGTATTGATTTCGCTGATCCCAGCTGACAACGCATATACTCTAACAATATCAGTAATTAAACTGATCCCGCGTTTCTTTAAGTCGAGACCTTTTTTCTGTTTACCGTCATGTTCCAGAATAAAATTACGCAAAAAGCTCAGTGGCGCAGTGCGTTGCAAGGCGGTTTGCGCCAGATGATATAAGAACAATGCATTGTCGGTGGTTCTGGCCAGAATATCCTGTTGTAAGGCGTTAAACAGACCTTTACTGCCTTCAATTACCCGTAAATCAAAAAAGATACTGGACTTAAGCAGCGCTTCGGGAGTAGGGCTGGTAACCCATTTGGCAAATTGGCCTGACCAGCCTTTTAAGCTTAAGCGCAGAGCACTGTTGGACGCCATAATATTGCCAGGACACAGAATAATGCCGCAGCGGGCTAACCCCTGACAGACAAAGTCGGCCAAGGCGGCAAAGTAAGCCGCAACCTCGCCAACAGGCTCTTTTTCCAGTAATAAGGCATTATCCTGATCAGCATTTAAGCTTTGATCCATCCGGCCTTGTGAACCGAAAGCCAACCAACTGAATACGCAAGGGGGCGGCCCTAGCTCAAGCTGAGCTAAGGTGATCAGGCGCTGGGTCAGCGCATCGGTAATAGTGGTAATAATGTGTCCGGCCTCATGTGCGGGCACCTGTTGCTTGCCCAGGGTTAAGGCCAGGCTGCTGACCTGACTGGCACAATGTTCCAGGCCATCGACACTGGTCTGGCGGTGAATTTCACCAATCAGGTATACGGGGTGGTCTTGCTGCGAGCGGATAATGTCAGTGGCGGTGATCATTGAATAGCTTTGCTGTTTGTCCAGCACGGGCAAATGGTGCACATTGTGCCGGCTCATCAGCTGCACGGCTTCAAACAGATAAGCATGTTTGTCGATAGTATGTGGCTTAGCCGTCATTACCTGCTTAACCGCGGTTTGCGCCGGCAAGTCAGCGGCCAGTACCCGGCTGCGCAGGTCACGGTCGGTGATAATGCCAACCAGCCGCTCGTGTTGCTCTACCAGCAGTGATGACACTCTTTTTTCGGTCATTAATGCCGCAGCTTGCTGCACGCTGTGCTCACCACTGATCGCGATTTTGCGGGCCTGGACTATGTCACTGATTTTCAGGGTAAAGCGGGAATTTTGTTGTTGCGCTTTATATTGGTGGAGCCGTCTGCTAAATAAGCGCTGAAAGAAAATATCAATATTCTTATACTGATAGCGCAACTGATGAAAGGCATCAGCGCTTAACCAGTAAACCAGACCATCTTCTTCACAAACCAGCTTATCGTTGTCGCTTAAGCCGGTTAATAATAACTGATAGCCGTAAAAGTCACCTTCTTCCAGTTTGGTCAGTAAGGTTTGCTGGTCACTGTACAACGCGAATATGCCGGTCCGGACGATCATCAAGCGCTCTGCGCTCAATTGTACTGTTTCGCCGTTCTGACAGTAGTACACACTGATATTGCCGGCCAGGCTGGCCAGCTGGGCATGATCAAGCTGGTCAAATGGGGTAGTGCCAGCTAAAAAAGTAGTTACCTCAGCAACTTCCATAAGACCTCAGCGTATAGTGTCGGTTAAGTTACACTGCCTGACGTTGACATAACGCCAACAGTAACGGGTCATTATTTTCCAGCTTATGCCAGGCGTTACCTACCGCTTCACCGGGAGCGGGAATATGCAATTGTTCGGTGAAATCGGCGCGGGCCTGTTGCTGACAATGCACAACCTGAGGTACCCGTTTGGCTGACAGCCGGCGTTCAAAAAAGTATAAGTCGACCAGCCAGATGGCCTCATTTCGTTGATTAGGGGCCGCATTGGCAATGTCAGCGGCAATAAAACGCAGTGTTTGCGGGTGCAGATAACTCCATGGCCGCCAGAATGCTTGTTGCTCAACGGTTCGCACCACCACTACACCGTCTGGTAATAAACCCGCCTGATGCGGGTACCAGTTGTATTCACTTTGCACCTGAAAGCTCAGCATGCCCAAACCGGCAAACGCGGGGATCAGCCAGCGTGGTGCTTTTTTTCTGCTGATAAAGCGGATGGCCAGGGCTATGCCCGCTGCACCCAATCCGGCAAAAACGGTCGCGATTAATTCCCATAACATAGGGTATTCCTGCTTAGTATCTTGCTTTAAAAAGGCGGGCTTTCAATTGAAAGCCCGCTACTACTTCAACATCTTATTACTAACACTATAACGTAGTGTCAGCTTAGTGGTCTACAGCCTGACCAGCACCACGCGGGAAGCGGACGCTTTCTACCAGTTCCTGAATACGCACTGGTGGCGGCGCGGTTAACGCTGACACTGTAAAGGCCACAGCAAAGTTAATCATTGCCCCTACTGCACCAAAAGACAGCGGTGAAATGCCATAACCTGTGCTACCAAACAACCAGTTATCCGGCGTATTGGCAAACGTCGCAGTGCCTGGGATAAAGAACCAGCCCAGATACAGGAAGATATAAACACAGGTAGAAATTAACCCTGCCAGCATACCTGCAATCGCGCCAACGTTATTCACCCGCTTGGAGAAGATACCCATCATCAGCGCCGGGAAAATTGACGCCGCAGCGATACCAAAGGCCAGTGCAACCGTCTGCGCAGCGAAGCCGGGTGGGTTCATGCCGAGCCAGGTAGCAACTACGATAGCGACCCCCATCGAAATACGGGCTGCCATTAATTCACCTTTTTCACTGATATCGGGCTTGAGCGAGCCTTTGATCAAGTCATGGCTGATTGCCGACGAAATTGCCAGTAGTAATCCGGCTGCCGTTGACAGCGCCGCCGCCAAACCACCGGCAGCAATTAAACCAATAACCCAGCCTGGTAGGTTAGCAATTTCCGGATTCGCCAATACCAGAATATCGTTATTGACTACCAGCTCGTTACCATTCCAGCCACGTTCGGTGGCGGTAGCAGCAAATGCAGGTGTATCGTTATAAACCTGAATGCGGCCGTCATTGTTTTTATCGGTGAACTGGATTAAACCGGTGGTTTCCCAGGTTTTCATCCAGTCTGGCCGCTCTGCGTACTGAATAGCATCAGCTGTTGGACCTGCCGGATAAATAGTATTCATCAGGTTTAAGCGGGCCATTGACGCCACTGCTGGTGCGGTTAAATACAGCAGGGCAATAAACACCAGCGCCCAACCGGCTGACCAGCGGGCATCAGCAACTTTGGGTACCGTGAAAAAACGGATAATAACATGTGGCAAACCGGCAGTACCGATCATCAGCGACAGGGTAAACAATACCATATTCAGTTTGTTATCCACATCAGCGGTGTAGTCCTGGAAGCCAAGCTCACGCACAACTTCGTCAAGTTTTGCCAGTAATGGCATACCTGACTCGGTATGTTCAGAGAACAGGCCCAGTGGCGGTAAGAAGTTACCGGTTAACTGCAATGAAATAAATACCGCCGGAATGGTGTAGGCGATAATCAGCACGACATATTGTGCTACCTGAGTATAGGTAATGCCTTTCATCCCCCCCATAACCGCATACAGAAAAACAATAACCGCGGCGATAATCAGCCCCATGTCGCTACTGACTTCCAGGAAGCGCGAGAAGGCCACACCGGCGCCAGTCATCTGACCGATAACATAGGTTACTGAGGCAATAATTAAACAGGCTACGGCAACCAGCCGGGCACCGGTGCTGTAAAAGCGGTCACCGATAAAGTCTGGCACGGTAAACTTGCCGAACTTACGTAAGTACGGGGCAAGTAACATGGCCAGTAAGACATAACCACCGGTCCAGCCCATTAAGAAAGTAGAATTAGCATAGCCACCAGCAGCAATTAAGCCGGCCATTGAAATAAATGACGCCGCTGACATCCAGTCGGCAGCTGTGGCCATACCATTCATTACCGGGTTAACCCCGCCGCCGGCCACATAGAACTCTTTAGTGGTGCCAGCCCGGGCCCAGATTGCGATTGCGATATAGAGGGCGAAGGAGCCGCCGACAAATATCAGGTTTATTGCAAATTGACTCATCCTGCTTACTCCTCGTCCACGCCGAATTCCTTATCGAGTTTGTTCATTCTCCAGGCGTAGAAGAAGATCAAAGCGATAAAGGTTAAAATTGAACCCTGTTGCGCAAACCAGAAACCCAGGTCTGTGCCACCTACCGGAATGCCTGCCAGCCAGGGCCGCAGCAAAATGCCAAAGCCATAGGACACCAGTGCCCATATCGCCAGACTGATAATGATCAAGCGAAGGTTCGCTCGCCAATAAGCCTGGGCGTTCTTTGTATGGTCCGCCATCATATTTCTCCTTTAGTTATTTTTATCGAGCATTGTTAATCTAGCAGCAGTTATCCCGGGCGCCAGCCCGACTTTAGTCGAAGCCTGATGGCCAGCGATTGACAGCAGAGTTATTGCGGCTCAAAGTATCGTTATTCAGACAGCAGGAGAAAGTAGTGACGGCATGGACTGTCGCCTTATTGGCGCTGATTTACGTCGGGGGTTTATTCTGGATTGCCAACTGGGGTGAGCGCCACGCCGATGACCGGCTTATACGAAAGTATGGGGGATTAATTTATAGCCTGGCATTAGCGGTTTACTGTACCTCCTGGACCTACTATGGCGCTGTTGGTACTGCGGTAACCCGCGGTTGGGACTATATCCCCATTTATCTCGGGCCCATCTTACTGTTTATTTTTGGCCAGCCATTTTTATTTAAATTGCTTTACGTGTCCAAAAAGCAAAATGTTACCTCGATAGCCGATTTTATCGCTGCCCGTTATGGTAAACGCAAAAACATTGCGATGTTTTCTGCAATTATCTGCCTTATCGTGGTTGTTCCGTACATTTCACTACAGTTAAAAGCGGTAGCCAGCTCTTATCAGGTGTTACTCGGTGGTGATTTTACCGATATCGCCGAAAACTGGTATCAGGACAGTGCCTTACTCAGTGCAATTGCCATGGCATTTTTTGCCATTTTATTTGGTACCCGCAAGCTGCATTTAACCGAACAAAATCGCGGCGTGATGGTGGCGATAGCCTTTGAATCTGTAGTAAAACTGTTTGCGCTGTTAACCCTGGCCATTGCCGTCTATGTGTTTATTCTGGATAAAGACCAAAACGTGCTGCGGGCCTTTGCAGCCCATGCCAGTAGTCAGCAGGCCAATTACAGCACGTCCGGTATTGTTGAGTTTATTACCAAAACCCTGTTGGCAATGGCCGCTGTTTTTTTGTTGCCCCGCCAGTTTCATGTAGCCTTTGTTGAAAACGTGTCTCATCACCACCTGCGTCATGCCAGACGCTGGTTTTCCGGTTATTTACTGCTGGTCACTATCGTTGTCGTACCGCTGGCGGTCGCAGGTATGCAGATGTTTCCTTCCATGCTGTCCCAGGCTGACAGTTTTGTCCTGCTGATCCCGGCGCAGTCTGGCTGGAACAGCTTAAGTGTGCTGGTATTCATTGGTGGTTTCTCAGCCGGAACCTCGATGATTATTATCGCCACCCTGGCTCTTAGCACCATGATAAGTAACGATGTTGTCATGCCAAGCTTGTTGCAGTCTAACCGGCGCAAAGGTATGCCGCATGATTACAGTTTACTGATTTTGCTGGTACGCCGGGCGATGATTTTGCTGGTGATGGGCTTGTCCTATTTTTACTATCAGATTTTTGCTCGTAATTATGAACTGGCAGAAACCGGTTTACTGGCATTTGCATTAGCTATCCAACTGGCACCGGCGGTACTGGGTGGTTTGTACTGGCGTCGTGGCAACGCCTGGGGCGTATATGCCGGTTTGAGTTTAGGCCTGGTGCTCTGGTTTTATACCTTAATGTTGCCGCAACTGGTGAATGCCGGAGTGATTAACAGCGATATTATGCAGCAGGGGTTACTGGGGATCCAGTGGCTGTCACCGACCGGCATGTTTGGTATTACTTTGGATAGTTTAAGCCATGGTGTCCTGCTGTCACTCGGTTTTAATATTCTGGCTTATACGGTGGTATCGCTGCTCAGCAGCGTCAACCTGCAGGACCGGTTACAGGCCGTGGCTTTTGTTAAGCCTAACCTGCCAATTGACCATCAGGACACGCCAGCCCGGCGGATCCGTATCCACAATGCGGATTTAAAAATATTACTGGAGCGCTTTGTTGGTACCGGCCGGGCGATAGAATGTCTGGCAGAGTTTGGTCGTAAACACAAACTCAATCTGCAACTGGACGACTTACCAACAGTTGGTCTGGTGGAGCATGTCGAGCGGGAACTGGCCGGGGTTATTGGTGCGTCATCCGCTTCGGCTATGGTTAATGCGGTGCTGGAGGGGCGGCAGCTTGGTTTTGAAGATGTTGTCACCTTATTTGATGATACGACCCAGGCTATTCAGTTTTCCCGGAAAATATTGTTCTCTACCCTGGAACATTTAAGTCAGGGGGTCAGTGTGGTCGACCGGGAGCTGAAACTGGTTGCCTGGAATAAAGCGTATCTGGAAATGTTCAGTTACCCTGAAGGAATGGTCAGAGTGGGCCGGCCGGTTGCTGATATTGTCAGACTAAATGCAGAGCGCGGGCTTTGTGGCCCTGGCGATCCGGATGAGCATGTAGAAAAGCGCATTGCCCATATGCAAAAAGGCACTGCCCATGTGTTTCAACGGGTACGCCCTGATGGCCGGGTCATTGAAATGCGCGGGAACCCCATTCCGGGTGGTGGTTTTGTTACCAGCTTTACTGATATTTCAGAGCATGTAAAAGCAGTACAGGCCCTGGCAGAGGCGAAGCAACATCTGGAAGAGCGGGTACAGGAACGAACGCAAACTATTTCAGATATAAACCACGAACTGCTGGCCGAAGTAGGGCGGCGACGTGCAACTGAGCAGCAACTTTTACAGGCAAAAGCAGAAGCGGAAGCGGCTAATGCCTCCAAAACCCGGTTTCTGGCACTGGCCAGTCACGATATTCTGCAGCCATTAAATGCTGCCAGGTTATTTACCGCTGCCCTGAGTGGCGCTCAGGAAAAGCAGCAGCAAAAAGCGATCCTCAGTCAACTGGATAACTCGTTAAAAGCCTCAGAAGAGCTGATTTCAACCTTGCTGGAAATTGCCAAACTGGATGATGGTAAGTTGCAACCCGATGTGCGACCCGTAGCGCTGCAAGAGTTGTTGTCGCAGCTGGCAGACGAGTACAGTCTGGTCGCCAGTCAGAAAGGCCTGGCGTTAAACGTACGAATGGCAAAGTATAATGTCCTGACAGACTCCACTTATCTGCGGCGCATTTTGCAGAATCTGTTATCAAACGCGATTAAATATACGGTAAAAGGGCGAATTTTACTCGGTTGCCGTAAGCGGAAAGACCGGGTTATTGTTCAGGTGTGGGATACCGGGCCCGGCATTTCTCCCTATGATTTAGAACGGATTTTTGAAGATTTTTACCGGATAGATGCCACAGCTAAAGGTCAGCAGGGGGTAGGTCTGGGTTTGGGGGTAGTGCACCGGATGGCAAAACTGCTGGACCATCCGTTAACTGTCCGCTCCTGGCCCGGTAAGGGCACATTATTCAGCATCAGCCTGCCGCTGGCACAACAGCGACAGCGTGCTGTGCTGCCGTTGCCTGGGCAGCAGGCGCAACAACGGCCTTTGCCTGGCTTAACGGTGGTGTGTATCGATGATGATGCAGCAAACCTGGCCGCGTTAAAGGTATTGCTGGAGCAGTGGCAAATTGCAGAAGTCAGTTGTTTTTATGATGAGCAGGAACTGCTGGATTACGCCCGCACTGCGGCGGCACCCGACGTTATGTTAATAGACTATCAGTTGGGCCAGCATGCCAATGGCCTGGACTTATATCAGCAAATTAAACCCTTGTGGGGTGATGTCGGCGGAATTCTGGTTTCGGCTTCACCTCAGGCAGATTTAGCGGCGCAGGCTAAGGCCGCAGGCCTGATGTATCTGGCCAAACCAATTAAGCCAGGCGCGCTCAGAGCCAGCCTGAACCACTTTAAAATGCTTAAGCGCAGTAAACAGATGCCCGGCACTGACTAATGCAGCCATAGTCAACGGCTGACTCAGTGCTGCTGGGCCATGGCTCTGTCCACCGGCGGCTCTAAGGTTAGGCGCTGTGCCTGAATAACCACCTGGGTACGGTTGGTACAGCCAAGTTTACGAAAAATAGCGGTTATATGTGCTTTAACTGTGGCTTCAGAAATATGTAAGTCGTAGGCGATTTGTTTATTCAGCCAGCCTTCGGTTAAGTAATACAGAACTTTATACTGTTGCTGGGTAAGTTGGGCTACTTTGGCTGCTAAATCTAAATCCTCGCCGGCACTTTGTTCCTGAAACACTGCTTTGTGCAAGCTGGCTGGTACCCAGAGCTCTCCGGCCAATACGGCATTAAGTGCCGTACTGATATCTACCGGATTGGCTGATTTAGGAATATAGGCCGATGCACCAAACGCAATAACCCGTCTGATCACGTCCAGTTCTTCACTGGCCGATATCACCACTATCGGCAGGCTGGGGTAGTTTTTACGAAGCTGGATTAAGCCCAGAAAACCACAATTGCCAGGCATATGTAAATCAAGCAATAGTAAATCTGTGTCGGGGTGTTGCTCCAATGCAGTGCAGGTGGTATCGAAACTGTCGGTTTCGATGGTCGCCTTAGTGACAAAGGTACTGCTTATCGCGTTAATCAGTGCATTGCGAAACAACGGGTGGTCGTCAGCAACGATAAGCTTTGCCATATAAATCCTCCGGTAAGGTCCAGAATTGTAATTATTATAAAGGCCGCAATAGCGGCCTTTTTGCTGCAACTGGAACAACGTAAGCTTACGCTGTTTTTGCCTTACTTACGATTTAAACGGTTATTCACTAAAATTTCAACTACTGATGGGTCTGCCAGAGTAGAAATATCACCTAACTGGTCATGTTCATTCGCCGCAATTTTACGCAAAATGCGCCGCATAATCTTACCAGAGCGGGTTTTCGGTAAGCCTGAAGGCGCCCATTGCACCAAATCCGGGGTGGCTATCGGCGATATTTCTTCCCGCACCCAGGCTCTGATTGCTTTAGTCAGCTCATCACTGGGCTCAACCCCAACTCTGGGTGTGACATAAACATAAATGCCCTGGCCTTTAATATCATGCGGGTAACCGACTACGGCGGCTTCGGCAATGGCATCGTGGGCGACCAGACAGCTTTCAATTTCTGCAGTGCCCAAACGGTGGCCGGAGATATTCAGGACATCGTCGACCCGGCCGGTAAGCCAGTAGTAGCCGTCTTCATCGCGTCTGGCCCCATCACCAGTAAAATACATGCCGGCATAGGTACTGAAGTAGGTTTGTTCGAACCTGTCGTGATCACCGTACAGGGTGCGCATCTGGCCAGGCCAGCTGTCAAGGATCACCAGATTGCCCTCAGCAACACCGTCCAGTTGCTTGCCTTCATTGTCGACAATCGCCGGTTTAACCCCGAAGAATGGCCGGGTAGCAGAACCTGGCTTTAATGCTGTGGCACCCGGTAATGGCGTAATTAAAATGCCACCGGTTTCGGTTTGCCACCAGGTATCCACAATGGGGCACTGGCTGCTGCCAATTTTCTCGTAATACCAGTTCCAGGCTTCCGGGTTTATTGGTTCGCCCACACTCCCCAGTATTTTCAGTGAGCTTAAGTTTGCGCCCTCTACCGGGCTGTCGCCATGGGCCATTAACGCCCGTATTGCCGTCGGGGCGGTATAAAGAATGTTCACCTGGTACTTGTCAACTATCTGGGCAATACGTTTAACGCTGGGGTAGGTTGGAACGCCTTCAAACATTACGCTGCTGGCACCATTGGCCAGCGGACCGTAAATAATATAACTGTGGCCGGTAACCCAGCCAACGTCTGCTGCACACCAGTAAATATCACCATCATGATAATCAAATACATACTGATGGGTCATTGCGGCATAAACCAGATAACCGCCGGTAGTATGCAAAACACCCTTTGGCTTGCCGGTAGAACCCGAAGTGTAAAGAATAAACAGCGGGTCTTCGGCGTTCATTGGTTCTGGTTCACAGGTTTTACTCTGGCTGGCGACCAGCTCGTGGTACCAGACATCCCGGCTTGGATGAAAGTCGATGTTTTTGCCAACGTGTTTTACTACGATAACATTTTGGACCGGACTGTCGCTGCCAAGGTGACCCAGAGCTGCATCAGTATTGTCTTTTAAATGGGTTGCTCTGTTGCCACGCAGCGCCTGATCTGAAGTAATGACCAATTTGGAATCGCAATCGACAATTCTGTTACCAAGGGCGTCGGGAGAGAAACCGGCAAATACCACTGAGTGCACGGCACCAATTCTGGCACAGGCCAGCAGGGCAACCGCAGCTTCCGGGATCATCGGCAGATAAATTGTTACCCGATCACCTTTTTTAATTCCCAGTGACTTCATACCGTTGGCCAGCGCACATACCTGATCATACAACTGCTGGTAGGTCACTGTTTTTTGCACACCCGGTTCATCACCTTCCCAGTAAAAAGCGACCTGGTCGGCGCGGCTTGCCAGATGACGGTCAAGACAATTGTAACTGGCGTTCAAGAGGCCATCGCTGTACCAGTTAACGTTAACTTTACCTAATTCAAAACTGGTGTCTTTAATCTTGCTGTACGGCGTGATCCAATCAAGACGCTTACCCTGTTCAGCCCAGAATTGCTCAGGTTGTTCAACCGATTGGCGATACATTTCCTGATAAATGGCATCGGTAATATGTGTTCTGGCTTTGGCCGTCTCACTCACCGGATAAAAGCTTGGATGTGACATAGTTTCCCCTGTGGATCTGCAGTATTAATATAAGAATTTATAACTGGTTACTTTCTATCGAAATGACACTACAAATGAAATTAGACCATAGTCTAGCCAAGCATCAGCCATTGCGCTAACTGCGACTAAAGGCTAATTGCGAAGTTACAGACTGTCACCCAAAGTTGTACCGTCAAAATCCAAATAACGCAAACCAGATGTTATTACAATAATAAAGATGGAGAACTTCAGATGAGACAGAGAAAGACCCTAAGCGCCCTGACGGCGGCTATCGCGCTGGCGTTATCTGCCGGCAGTGTCCAGGCTAATACAGGCTTTAGTATTGGTGATACTAACGTCACCTATGGCGGTTTCATTAAGCTTGATGCTATGGCTACCGACTCTGACGGTGAAATGATTGCTCTAGGTCGCGATTTCTATGTGCCGTCGCTGACACCAATAGGCGGTGATAGTACCAGCCGTTTTGATATGCACGCCCGTCAGTCACGTTTCTTCTTCGCTACTTCTACTGATTTAGGTAACGACGAAAAGTTAACCGGACATATCGAATTTGATTTTATGACCAGCAATAATGGTAACGATGAACGGACTACCAATGGTTACAGTCCGGTTATGCGTCATGCGTTCATAAAGTATAAAAACTGGACACTTGGCCAGACCTGGTCAAATTTTATGGATCTTGCATCCTTACCTGATACGCTCGATTTTGTCGGCAACCCGGATGCAGCTGTCTTTATCCGTCAGGCGCAGATTCGTTACACTCATGGTAATTTTGCTTTTGCTGTGGAAAATCCGGAAAGCACTATTACGCCGTTTGGTGGTGGGGCGCGTATAACGACCGATGACAACGCAACGCCCGATTTTACAGCCAGTTATAGTTTAACAACTGACTGGGGGGTTTTAAGAGTAGCCGGGCTGTTACGCCAACTAAGTATTGACGGCGATTACAGTGGGGTGAATTACGACGATGATGTGACATCTTACGGCTTGTCGGTAAGTGGTAAAATTAACTTTGCCAATATGAACGATTTGCGTTTTACCTTTAATACCGGTAAAGGATTAGGCCGTTATGTTGGTTTGAATACCACCAATGGTGCAGTGCTTACAGGCAGCGGACCAGATGCCGGTTTAGAAACTATTGATGCTACGTCGTATTCTGTGGCTTACCGTCATTTGTGGAATGCGCAATGGCGGTCAACAGTATTGTACTCAGTGCTTGATATCGACAATGATACTGCGCTAACAGGCATGAGCGCCAATAAGAATACCCATAGCTATAGTGCAAATTTACTGTATCAGGTAAATAAAAAACTGATGGTTGGCGCTGAGTATAAATTTGCTAACCGTGAGGTAGAATCAGGCCTGGATGGCGATATGCACCGCTTGCAGTTTAGTGCCAAGTACGATTTCTAAATAAAAAAAACCAGCGGTTAAGCTGGTTTTTTTACGAAGCAAAATTTACAGAACCGCCCCCGAAACCGGGGGCTTTTTTATTCCGCTTTTTCTGGTTTGGTCATCGGTGCACTGGCGGCCTGTCTGGCAAACGCTGAACCGGCAGGCCGGTTTGAGCTGCTTACTGCTGGGCGCTCTGCGGCACTGGCTGCAGCTGCTGGTGTTACGCTGGCAGTTGCAGGCTCAGTATTACTGGTCTCGGGTTTCGCCATATCAGCTACCACCATGTTACCAAAGCGGCTACCTGTTTTTGCCGGCGCAGCTTTAGTCGCTGGCGCTGCTTCGCAGAATCGCAGCCTTGTCGCGTGCAATAAGAATACAAAACAGTCACGCGCAGCGATACAACTGGTTCTTACCGATGGTCGATATCGCTTCCGATCGTCTTTGGAAAGGCATTGGTTTAGCTTTCGCTGGTAATCAGTCAGCTGTTTGATCCGTGTTTATCATAAAACTCGGTCGTTTGGGCTGTCTCGCGCAAAATCGTTCACTATTTCGCTTTGAACAGCGCATTTACTTTTAATTTTCATCACCTTCATTCTTTATGTTCTAGTTTCACACATATCGCATCACGGCGCGTATGTTCGTACTTGTCTGTTGTTATAGTTTTTGCGTAGCGCTGTCGTTCATGTTTCAGCTTAATTACGCTTGTTTCAGCGATCATTGTTAACGTTCATTGTCAGCTGCAATATTTTGGTCAGCCTCGTTGATCTCTTCAGCTCACTCGCGAAATAGTTTGATATTTAGTTTGCGTTCATGAGTTCGTTGCGCTTTATTGTCTCATGAACTGCTTTGGTTTTCATTATGAGAACTACAGAATAAGATCTCATTAAAAGGCTTTTTTTAGTTTGTAAAGTTGTGTTGTAAATCTTCATACTCATAAGTTTAGTTCATGTATTTCAAATAAACACACTTCATCTCCTCTCTGTCTGACTTTCGTGGTGCTGCTCGTGCGGTTCGCGGCTTCATTTCTCACTCCCTTTCATAAAAATGCCGCTTTTCAGTTTCCTCAGTGAATCCCTTCTTCATCACCTTCTTCGCTTCTGAGAAAGCCGGTAGGAACGAGGAGCCGGCACCTGCTCGGCGGCCACAGGCTGGGTAGCAGCAGCATCAGTGTTTGCATTATCTGCAGCCTGATTCAGGCGTACCGATTTACGCATATTGCGACGCTGACGGCGTTCTGCGGCGACACTGCGCTCTTTCGGCTCTTCGGCTTGCTCTGCCGCTTCAGCAACACGTTCGGTCTGTGGCTTGCGACTGTCTTGCTGCCGATTGCGATCCTGAGCAGGACGTGGCGGACGTTCTTGTTTTACCGGCGCTGCTGTGGCATTGCTGATGGTCTCGTCTTTTTCTACCGCCCGGTCGGCTTGATCCGGACGACGGCGTTTACTGTTACGCCGACGATTATTGTCGTTCTTGCTATCTGCACGGCTGCCATCGCGGTTATTGTCGCGGCTGCTATCACGGCCGGTGCGGTTGCCATCCCGGCCAGGCTTGGCCTCTTCTTTGCGGGCAGTATGCTGCTGGCTTGGTGTTTTACTGTGCTCAGTTTTCGGCTCACTGCCGGTAATCAAACTTTTAAACCATTTACTCAGTTTGCTGAATAAATCAGGTTGAGCTGCAGTTGCCGGTGCTGCTGATGCCGCTGCCGGCGCTGTGCGGGCCGGGGCCGACTGAGCAATATTTATTGCCGATACTGCTGGTTTTTCTTTAACCACTTCAACACTGGGCTGATAAGGCTTACTGATAACCTCAGGTGCTTTAACCATGTTGTAGCTAACGTCATCCAGCTCTTCATCAATCCGGATCCGTGACACTTCATAGTTAGGGGTTTCCAGGTGTTCATTAGGAATAATGAAAATCTGGATACCATTGCGTTTTTCAATGCGTCGCACCGATTCGCGCTTTTCGTTCATTAAATAGGTGGCAACCGAGATAGGCACCTGCGCATGGATCTGGCTGGTGTTGTCTTTAATGGCTTCTTCTTCAATTAAGCGCAGAATCGATAAAGCAGAGCTTTCGGTTCCACGAATAGTACCGCGACCATGACAGCGCGGACAGACATGTCCGGCAGACTCACCCAGCGAAGGACGCAGCCGTTGCCGCGACATTTCCAGCAAGCCAAAGCGTGAGATGCGGCCAATTTGAACCCGGGCACGGTCGTGTTTTACTGCATCTTTTAAGCGGTTTTCCACCTCACGCTGATGCCGTACCGGCGTCATATCAATAAAGTCGATAACAATTAACCCGCCCAAATCGCGTAAACGCAGCTGGCGGGCAATTTCATCCGCCGCTTCCAAATTGGTATTAAAGGCCGTTTCTTCAATATCACCACCTTTGGTGGCCTTTGACGAGTTGATATCAATAGCGGTCAGTGCTTCAGTGCCATCAATGACAATAGAGCCACCTGACGGTAAGCGCACTTCACGGCGAAAGGCCGTTTCAATCTGGGTTTCAATCTGGTAATGCATAAACAGCGGTACTTCACCGTCATACATTTTTACCCGGTGGGCAAAATCAGGCCGGAACTGCTGAATATAAACTTTGGCTTCTTCAAAAATTTTCGGATTATCAATCAGAATTTCGCCAACATCGCGGCGCAGGTAATCGCGGATGGCGCGAAATACCACATTACTTTCCTGATGAATTAAGAACGGGGAGGGGCGCTTTGCGGCCTCTTCGGTGATAGCAGACCAATGCTTGAGCAAGGCTTTTAAATCGTAATCCAGCTCTTCATAAGATTTGCCTACGCCAGCAGTACGAACGATAAGTCCCATACCATCCGGCATATCTAACTGGCCCAGAGAGTCTTTCAGATCCTGACGTTCATCACCCTCAATCCGGCGGGAAATGCCACCCGCCCGTGGGTTGTTCGGCATTAATACCAGGTAAGAGCCGGCTAAACTGATAAAGGTGGTTAACGCCGCGCCTTTCTGGCCGCGTTCTTCTTTATCAATCTGAATAATCACTTCCTGACCTTCTTTAACCACCTCTTTAATATTGGGGCGGCCATCGAAGCTGTAACCTTTCGGGAAATATTCGCGGGAAATCTCTTTCAGCGGTAAAAAACCATGGCGGTCAGCGCCGTAGTCAACAAAAGCGGCTTCAAGACTGGGTTCGACCCGGGTGATTTTGCCTTTGTAAATATTGGCTTTTTTCTGTTCATGACCCGGGCTTTCTATATCCAGATCGTAAAGTTTTTGGCCATCGACCAAAGCAACGCGGATTTCTTCTTCCTGCGTTGCGTTTATTAACATTCTTTTCATTGTTGGGTGACTCTGTTATGCAGCCACAACGCAACCTTACTGGGCACCTGGGTGTTCAGATGTTATCAGGCATCAAATAATGCAATCTCCCGACTGGGATACCTGAGGGAACCAAATTGTCACTATTTACAGTATAGTTATCTGTTTTCGTTTGAATCTGAAACACACCGCCGTTCGGCGTTGCGTTATAGCAAATTATTCTTGTTGCTCAGGTAACCGGAAACTGTGTTTTGCCGTTGTTGGTAACAGATTACGCAACATTACCTCAGGCAAATGGCGTTATTTAAACGCCGGGGCTATAAAAAACGTTGGTTTTCACCACGAATTCGGTATGATCACATCCCCTGACGGTGCCGCACAATTTCTCTTATGTCACTTTGAGCGCCCTAATTGCCACGTTTTGGCATAATTAGCCGGATGATTATCCCACTAATGTGCATCGGATAGCAACTTAAAAGTAATTTTAGCAGAGTATTTAAAGCACATGGCGGATGAAATCAAATTACCGATACAAATGATTGAAATTGAAGATGATTTTATCGGTCAGCGAATAGACAATTTTTTACTTGCCCGGCTGCGGGGTGTGCCAAAAAGTGTTATTTACCGGGTTTTACGAAAAGGTGAGGTGCGAGTTAATAAAAAGCGGGTCAAACCTGAGTATAAGCTGCAACAGGCCGATATCGTAAGGGTGCCACCGTTAACCGTCGCGGCAGAGCCGGATAGAGTGTCAGTTAAGTTAAGCCTGGTCAGCGAACTGGAAAGCCATATCCTGTTTGAAGACAATGATCTTATTGTGCTGAACAAACCCTCTGGTATGGCTGTACATGGCGGTAGCGGCTTACAGTTTGGGGTTATTGAAGCAATGCGGGCGTTACGTCCCCAGGCTAAATTGCTGGAGCTGGTGCACCGGCTGGATCGGGATACCTCAGGCTGTTTATTAATTGCCAAGAAGCGCTCAGTACTGACTCATTTGCATGCGCAACTACGGGATAAAACGGTTGAAAAGAAATACTGGGCGCTGGTCAGTGGGGATTGGGATAACAAAGTGCGTAAAGTTACTGAGCCGCTGCGTAAAAACACCCTGCAATCAGGTGAGCGGGTAGTAAAAGTTGATGAAATAAATGGTAAGCCGTCGGAAACCCGCTTTCGGATCCTGCAGCGTTATCAGCAGGGCACCTTAGTTGAGGCATTTCCGGTTACAGGTCGTACCCATCAAATCCGGGTGCATACTGCTTGTAAAGGTCATCCTATTGCCTGTGATGATAAATATGGCGATAACGCTTTCAGCGGTCAAATGAACCAGCTGGGGTTAAACCGGTTGTTTTTGCATGCCAAAAGCCTGAGTTTCACCCACCCGAACAGCCTGACTACGATGCGAATTGACGCGCCACTTGATTCTCAACTGGAAAACGCCCTGACCAGATTAACCCGAAAGTAGTTTAGGTAAGCGCTATATGACAGAAGTAAAATTAGTTATTTTTGATTGGGACGGCACGGTAATGGACTCGATTGGCCGCATTGTGTCATCAATGCAGGCCGCAGCAGGCTTAACCGGTTTAGTGGTGCCAAGCAGTCACGCAGTAAAGCAGATTATCGGGTTAAGTCTTGACCCGGCCTTTGCGGTATTGTTTCCGGACACTAACCAGACCCAGCGCAGCCAGTTGTTTGAGCACTATCGTGATCATTACACTATTTACGACACTACCCCTACACCATTATTTAACGGCGCTGAGCAGGTGCTGAAAACCCTGGCTGAGCAAAATATTCTGCTGGCGGTGGCGACCGGTAAAGCCAGAAAGGGCCTGGACAGAATGTTTGCCCAAACCGGGCTTGGCCACTATTTTGTGACCAGCCGCTGTGCTGATGAAGCCCAGTCAAAACCGCACCCGGATATGCTGTTACAAATAAGCCAGCAACTGGGGGTGCCTCCTGCCAATGCGATTATGGTCGGTGATACCAGCCATGATATGAAAATGGCGCAGGCGATTGCGATGCCGCGGGTAGGGGTGACCCATGGTGTGCATGGTGCCGAGGTTTTACGGCAGTTTCAGCCAAAAGCCATCATTGATGATTTGCCGGCGTTGCTGCCTCATATCTAGCCGCCGGCGGTTAACAGATTAACGTCTTCATTACGGAGTAACTGCAGTAATCTTATCAGGGGCAGACCAATCAGACTGTTTGGGTCATCACCACGCAGAGCGCTGAACAAGCTGATCCCAAGCCCTTCACTTTTAAAGCTGCCGGCGCAATCCAGCGGTTGCTCCCGCTCTACATAGGCAATAATTTCTGCATCAGTCAGTTTTCTGAAACAGACTGTAAAAGGTTCTACGGTTAGCTGGCAGTTGCCGGTTGCGGCGTTCAGCAGGGCCAGGCCGGTTAAAAAAGTGACACTGTGACCACTAAACTGACTTAACTGCGCAACAGCATTTGCGCGGCTATGTGGCTTACCAATAATTTGACCATTAAATACGGCTACCTGATCAGCGCCAATGACCAGCCCTTCATCCAATGTCGCCGCAACAGCCAGTGCTTTAGCCCTTGCCAGCCGGCGTACCAGCGCGGTTGCATCTTCATCCGGCAATGGTGTTTCATCCGTTTGCGGTTTGACGGCAATAAAATGCGGGGTTAATTTTGCCAGTAATTGCTTGCGATAGGGTGAGGTGGATGCGAGATACAGCTTAGGCAGAGGAGATTGAGACATTAAAACCTCAGAGAAGGGCTGAGAAAAAGCTATTATGCCAACTGAACCGGGTTTTCTCAAAGCATGGTTTTTTTTCAGCCAAGAAAAAGCTGAAAAAACTGTGGGAACCCTTTGACAGCAGGGGGTGGGTTCTATATGATGCGCGCCTTATGCAAAAAGTGAAAATACCTGTTACGCTGGACCCGGTGAAAGCTGCTCAAAAGCGGTCGATTTTCGACGGCATAGTGCCGCTGCAAAATCTAACCCGGTTAACAGAGAGTCTGGTTGAAAAACAAGGCGAAGTAGCAGTACGAATTGAGTGCGGAACAGATGAGCAAGGCCTTGCAGTGTTAAACGGCGAGGCGGCTTCTGAGGTTACTGTACGCTGTGAGCGTTGTGGCGAGCCCATGCAACTGGCGTTAGGCAGTGAATTTGTCTATACCCCGGTGAAAGGGGATGATGACGCCGCGCTGGCATTAATACCAGAGCGTTACGATGTTATTGTGCGCGACGAGCATGGCGAAATAAATTTACGGCAGTTGGTTGAGGATGAACTTATTCTGGCATTACCACTGTTTCCAATGCATGATGCAGCAGACTGTAATATCAGTGCTGAGGCAATGAGCTTTGGAGACATAGGGCCAGAACCAGAAAAACCAAACCCCTTTGCCATACTGCAAGAACTGAAAAAAAAGTGATTTAGGAGAAAAACAATGGCTGTTCAGCAAAACAAAAAATCTCGTGCACGTCGTGACATGCGCCGTTCTCACGATGCGTTAACTGGCCCTACGCTGTCAGTTGACTCAACAACTGGTGAAACGCATCGTCGTCACCACATTACTGCCGATGGTTTCTATAAAGGCCGTAAAGTAAAGTAAGCCCGGATGCACCTGGTGCAGCCAATCAAGATTAAGCTTGCTTTAGATATGATGGGGGGCGACCATGGCCCCCTTACTACTATTCCTGCCGCCCTGGCAGCGATTAGCGAATACCCCCAATTAAACCTTGTGTTGTGTGGCGACATTGACATGTTGCAGCAGCAGTTACGTTTTCATAATAGCTATCCACACCCGCAGCTCAGCCTGGTTGCCAGCAATAATGATGTTGGTATGGCCGATAAGCCTTCTGTTGCCCTGCGCAATAAACGCGAGTCATCTATGCGCCGGGCTCTGGACCTGGTTGAGCAGGAGCAGGTTCAGGCCTGTGTCAGTGCCGGCAATACCGGCGCCTTAATTGCCATGGCCCATTATGTGCTGAAAATGCTGAACGGGGTAGAACGACCGGCGCTGATCAGCGGGCTACCCAGTTGCAAAGGTAATCCGGTGTATATGCTGGATTTAGGCGCTACCGTTAATTGTGATGCTGACACCTTGTTCCAGTTTGCAGTTATGGGTGCGGTAATGGCTGAAGAAGTCGTCGGCATTCGCTACCCGAAAGTTGCGTTGCTGAACATGGGCGAAGAGGAAATTAAAGGCTCGGATCAGATTAAGCGTGCCTCGCAGTTACTGACCAGCTGTAACGACATTAATTACATTGGTTATATTGAAGGCGATGATATTTTTTCCGGGAAAGCTGATGTGATTGTGTGCGATGGTTTTGTCGGCAACGTTGCACTGAAAACCTGTGAAGGGGTTGCCAAGCTGATATTACGCCGGTTTGAAACCAGTTTACGCCAGAAAGTCAGTGCCCAGTTTTTTGGCTGGTTACTGAAACCTTTTATAAAAAGTCTTTATCAGGGGGTGAACCCCGACCACTATAACGGGGCAAGTCTGATAGGATTGCGCGGAATTGTAGTGAAAAGTCACGGAAATGCGACAAAAGACGCATTTTTAAGTGCCATCCGACAAGCAGTGCGCGAGGTAGAACGCCAGGTGCCTGCCAAGATTAAAGATCGGCTGGAACACGTATTAATAGATAAAGCATAGGTTCGCATGTACTCACGCATTATTGGCACCGGGAGTTACTTCCCGTCTCAGGTTCGCACCAACTCTGACTTGGAAACCATGGTGGAAACCACCGACGAATGGATTATAGAGCGAACCGGCATTAAAGAGCGACGGATTATCGGCGCTGACGAATCTGTTGCGACTATGGGCGCTCAGGCGGCGCTGCAAGCTATTGACGCAGCGGGTATAGATAAGAACAGCATCGATATGATTATCTGTGCTACCACCAGTGCCTCGCGCGCGCTGCCAAGCGCCGCGTGTGAAATTCAGCGCGAATTAGCCATTCCAGCCATCCCTGCCTTTGATATTGCCGCTGCCTGCGCCGGTTTTTGTTATGGCTTAAGTGTGGCAGATCAGTATATTAAAACCGGTATCGCTAAACGTATTCTGGTGATTGGTTCAGATTGCCTGTCGCAATTAGTCAGTCCGGAAGACCGTTCCATGGTGATCTTATTCGGGGATGCCGCCGGTGCCGTTTTACTGGAAGCGTCAGAGCAGCCCGGTATTTTATCTACTCATATCCATGCTGACGGTAAATACTCAGAATTATTGTACGTCGATAACCCAATTCGCGGTGATGAAAACTCGGTACACAATTCCTGGGGCAGTATGAAAGGTAACGACGTCTTTAAAGTGGCCGTCACTAAACTATCCCAGGTCGTCGAGCAAACCCTTAGTGCCAATAATATGGATAAGTCAGAAATTGACTGGCTGGTGCCGCATCAGGCTAATTTACGCATTATTTCTGCGGTAGCCCGTAAACTGGATATGTCGATGGACCAGGTGGTGATTAATCTTGACCGTTATGGCAATACCTCTGCTGCAACTGTTCCCACCGCGCTGGATGAAGCTATCCGGGATGGCCGGATTAAACGGGGCCAGACCTTACTACTGGAAGCTTTTGGTGGCGGTTTTGCCTGGGCTTCAGCCCTGGTACGTTACTAATAATACAGCATTAATTTTACGCTATTTTTAAAAGCTATAAGTTAAAAGTGCAGGACAAAAAATGACTCAAAAACTTGCAATCGTCTTTCCCGGACAGGGTTCACAAAGTGTTGGTATGCTAAGTGACTTATATCAGCACGACATCGTTAAAACCACCTTTGCTGAGGCCTCTGCCGCGCTGGGTTACGATTTATGGGCATTAGTTGCTAACGGCCCGGAAGCTGATTTAAACGAAACACAGCGAACTCAACCGGCGTTATTAACGGCTTCTGTGGCTATCTGGCGCTTATGGCAGCAACAAGGCGGTGCGACCCCCGCTTATTTTGCAGGGCACTCATTGGGAGAGTATTCTGCGCTGGTGTGTGCTGATGTGCTGAGTCTGGGCGCAGCGGTAAAACTGGTTGAGCAACGTGGTCAATATATGCAGCAGGCGGTGCCTGCCGGAGTAGGGGGCATGTCAGCAATCATTGGTCTTGACGACGCGCTGATTGCCAAAGCCTGTGCAGAAGCGGCGCAGGGCGAAGTCGTGGCGCCGGTAAATTACAACTCACCCGGTCAGGTCGTTATTGCCGGACATAAGGCGGCAGTCGAGCGGGCCGGGGAATTATGTAAAGCAGCGGGGGCTAAGCGGGCTTTGCCACTGCCGGTCAGTGTACCGTCGCATTGTGCGCTGATGCGCCCGGCCGCTGAGCAGTTGTCTACCGACTTAGCGGCGCTGAACTTTAATTCACCGCAATTACCGGTAGTAAATAACGTTGATGTCAGTATTGCTATCGATAGTGCGGCAATAAAAGATGCCCTGGTCCGCCAGTTATACAGCCCGGTGCGCTGGACTGAAACCATTGAGTGGCTGGCAAGCAATGGCGTCACTGACGTGATTGAGCTGGGCGCCGGCAAAGTGCTCAGTGGCCTGATAAAACGCATTGATAAAAATCTTAATAGCAGTTCAGTTAATGATCAGGCATCGTTACAGTCTGCATTAACCCAGCTAACACAGGAATAACGATGACAAACTTACTCACATTAGACGGCAAAGTTGCCCTGGTAACCGGCGCCAGTCGTGGTATTGGCCGCGCGATAGCTGAGCAATTGGCGGCATTGGGTGCCAAAGTTATCGGCACCGCAACAACAGAGAAAGGCGCTGCGGCTATTTCAGCTTATCTGGCAGATAAGGGCCAGGGCCTGGTACTGAACGTAACTGATGCCGATTCAATTGAACAATGTTTAACTGAAATTAAAAACCAGTTTGGCGAAATTGATATTTTGATTAATAATGCGGGTATTACCCGCGACAATTTATTGATGCGGATGAAAGATGATGAGTGGTTTGACATTATTCAGACTAACCTGACATCGGTATTCCGGCTGAGTAAAGCGGTCTTGCGTAGCATGATGAAAAAACGTTATGGTCGCATTGTCACTATCGGCTCTGTGGTTGGCTCAATGGGTAATGCAGGTCAGACCAATTATGCAGCGGCCAAAGCTGGCGTGCTGGGTTTTACTAAGTCTTTGGCGCGTGAAGTGGCCTCACGCGGTATTACGGTTAACGCTGTAGCGCCGGGATTTATTGACACAGATATGACTAAAGAGCTGTCTGACGAGCAAAAAGAAGCAATATTTTCTCAGGTTCCGGCTAACCGGCTGGGCCAGCCAGAAGAAATTGCAGCGACAGTCGCTTTTTTAGTCTCGGCACCGGCAGCCTATATTACCGGTGAAACAATTCACGTTAACGGCGGGATGTATATGCTGTAAGCAAAGCAGGTTTGACCAGCAAAAAATGCTGGTAAGCATGCTTGCAACAGTTGCAGCTTACGCATAAACTAGCGCCACACAAAATTGCACGAATTGTTGCGATTTATATGAGAAAAAGGAAGAAAAGATGAGCAACATCGAAGAACGCGTTAAAAAAATTATCATCGAGCAGCTGGGTGTTAAAGAAGACGAAGTGAAAAACGAAGCGTCTTTTGTTGACGATCTGGGTGCTGACTCACTGGATACAGTAGAGCTGGTAATGGCGCTGGAAGAAGAATTCGATACTGAAATCCCTGACGAAGAAGCTGAGAAAATCACTACTGTTCAGTCAGCGATTGACTACATTAAAGCCCACGCTGAGTAAGCGCAAAGCTTGTAAAACGGGTAGCTTAGCTACCCGTTTTCGTTTCACGACAGATATAATTTGCTAAGACGGAGGACACGATGGCAAAACGTCGTGTGGTAGTGACCGGTCTGGGAATGTTAACGCCGCTGGGCAACGACGTTTCCAGTAGCTGGCAGGCTATGCAGCAGGCCCAAAGTGGTATTGGATTTATCGAGCATTTCGACACCAGTGCTTACACTACAAAATTTGCTGGTCTGGTTAAGAATTTTGATGTTGAGCCCTTTTTCCCGGCAAAAGATGCCAAGAAAATGGACTTATTTATTCAGTACGGTGTGGCCGCTGGTATTCAGGCTTTTCGTGATTCCGGCCTGGAAGTTACTGAACAAAATGCCCCGCGCATTGGCGCAGCTATCGGTTCGGGAATTGGTGGTCTGGGATTAATCGAAGAAAACCATATTAAATTGCTGAACAGCGGTCCTAAGCGCTTATCTCCGTTCTTTGTACCTTCAACCATTATTAATATGATTGCCGGTCACCTTTCTATCAATCTTGGTTTGCAGGGCCCGAATATCAGTATTGTTACCGCCTGTACCACAGGTGTGCATAACATTGGCCAGGCCGCGCGGATGATTGCCTACGGCGACGCTGATGCCATGATTGCCGGCGGTGCTGAAAAAGCCTCAACTCCGATGGGTATGGGCGGTTTTGGTGCGGCCAGAGCATTATCGACCCGCAATGATGCGCCGGAAAAAGCCAGCCGTCCGTGGGATAAAGACCGCGATGGTTTTGTATTGGGTGATGGTGCAGGGGTAATGGTCGTGGAAGAGTACGAGCACGCCAAAGCCCGTGGTGCCAAAATATATGCCGAGCTCGTTGGTTTTGGCATGAGTGGTGATGCTTATCATATGACCTCGCCGCCAGAGAGTGGCAAAGGGGCGGCACTGGCAATGAAAAATGCTTTGCATGATGCCGGGGTAAACCCGGAGCAGGTGCAATATATTAATGCCCATGGTACTTCTACCCCGGCTGGCGATATTGCAGAAACTATGGCAATTAAATCACTATTCGGGGCTAAGCCTGCTAATTTAATGGTCAGTTCGTCCAAATCAATGATGGGCCATTTGTTAGGTGCAGCGGGCTCGGTCGAGTCAATTATTACTGTACTGTCGTTGCAGGACCAGTTGGTGACACCAACTATTAACCTGGATAACCCCAGTGACGGCTGTGATCTGGACTATGTGCCGCACACGGCCCGCCAGGCGAAGCTGGAGTACGCATTGTGTAACTCCTTTGGTTTTGGTGGTACTAACGGTTCTATCCTGTTTAAGCGGGTGTAATTCCAACTCAGCGTTGACAAAGGCTGCTGTGGCAGCCTTTGTTTTATCTGCAATTTAAGGCATACTCGGCCTTATTTCCCGGTTGTTAATCAGTCACGTGACCAACACTATCAGTATCAACGATCGCTGCTTTTTATACGGTGATGGCTTTTTCAGCACGGTCCGGGTAACTGACGGCATACCCCAGCTGTGGCCGTTGCATCTGGCACGGTTACAGCATAGTGCCCGCCAGCTGGCTATTGATATTGCTGACTGGCACCAGGTCACTAACGCCGTTGCGGCTACAATAGCAGCTGAACAACTGACTGATGCGGTATTAAAAATTCAGATTTCCCGCGGTGACGGCCTTCGTGGCTACAGCCCCGCGGGAATTGCACCTGCCAGCATTTTTATCAGCCATAGTCAGCTGCCAGATTACCGCCAGTGGCAGCGGCAAGGTGTTAATTTACTGCTGGCTGAACTGCGCCTTGCGGTTCAACCTGCGCTGGCGGGCTTAAAACACTGTAACCGGCTAGAACAGGTGTTGTTAAAACAGGAAGCCATTGCCAGACAGGCTGAAGATCTGCTGGTCTGCGATCAGCAGGGTTTTATTACCGAAGCTATCGCTGCAAATCTGTTTATGCACCGCGCCGGACGCTGGTATACGCCAGAGCTAACCCGGGCAGGGGTTGCCGGTGTTATGCGAAGCCAGCTGTTAGCGCGGCATGCTGATATCGGGCTGGTTAACTGGCAGCTGTCTGAGTTAGCGACGGTTGATGCAATGGTACTGACCAATGCTCTGATGGGATTAGTGCCGGTACAGTCTTATAATAATCAGCCGCTTAATCTGACGTTGGCGAAAACCTGGTGTAACGGGCATTTATGATTAAAAAACTATTCGTTTTTCTGTTGCTAAGCGCTATTAGCGCTGTGCTAATTCTGGCATACGGTTTTAAACAACTGGAACAGCGGCCGGTGCAACTGACTGAGCCCTATTTCACTGTGCCCGCCGGCAGCAGCGCCCGGGGCCTTTGTCAGCAGTGGCTGGCACAGGGCCAGCTTAACGATATCGACTGTCAGTTACTGCGATTGTATTTAAAGTGGCAGCCTGAGTTAGCTAAAGTCAGACAAGGTACATACCAGACGCCGGATGGTGCGACACTGTTGTCATTGCTGCGGTTGTTTGCCAGTGGGGAGGTCGCCCAGTTCAGCGTGACTTTTATTGACGGGGAAACAGTGCAGCAAGCCCTGGCGAGGTTGCAGCAGGCAGCATACTTACAACAGGATGTCAGCACTACCAGCCAAATACTGGCGCTGTTAAACTGGCCAGCCGAGTGGGGGGGCAAACCTCAGCACCCGGAAGGCCTGTTATTTGCTGACACTTATTTTTATACCGCAAACAGCCCTGCCAGTGCCCTGATAACACGTGCGCAACAGGCACTACTGCGCCAACTCGACCAGGCCTGGCAACAACGTCAGGGAGAATTACCACTGCAAAACCGCTATCAATTGTTGATCATGGCCTCGTTAATTGAAAAAGAAAGCGGTTTACTGGCAGAGAAGCCGCTGGTCAGCTCAGTATTTGTTAACCGTTTAAACAATAATATGCGGCTGCAAACCGATCCCACCGTAATTTATGGCTCAACAGACTACAGCGGCCGGATAACCTATGCCGATTTACGCAATCCGCATCCGTACAATACCTATCGTCATCATGGTTTACCACCAGGACCGATTTCACTTGTCGGGAGCAGTGCCTTGCAGGCGGCTGCGCAGCCGGATGTCAGCGATTATTTTTATTTTGTCAGCCGTGGTGATGGCGCTCATGTGTTTTCAGAAACGCTGGAGCAACATAATGCCGCGGTAAGGAAGTACATATTGGGAAAAAACGATGATTAAGCCCGGCAAATTTATTGTAGTGGAAGGGCTGGAAGGTGCCGGAAAAAGCAGTGCCATCACAACTATTACTCATTGGCTGCAGCAACGACATCTGCAGGTGGTATCTACCCGTGAGCCCGGCGGCACCCCGCTGGCTGAAAAGCTGCGAACCCTGGTAAAGCAGGTTGATAGCAATGAACAACTGGCGCCGGAAACGGAGTTGCTACTGATGTATGCCGCAAGGGTGCAGCTACTGACCAACATTATCCGGCCTGCACTGAGCCGTGGCGACTGGGTGCTGGCTGACCGCCATGATATGTCTTCCCGCGCTTATCAGGGGGGCGGTCGCCAGTTAGATGAGCAGCTAATTAATAACCTGCGCACTACGGTGCTGGGTAATACCCGGCCTGATCTGACGCTCTATCTTGATATCGACCCGGCAGTGGGGCTAAGCCGTGCTGCCGCCCGCGGTGAGCTGGACCGGATTGAGCAGGAGCAGCTGGCATTTTTTGTCAGAACCCGGCAAAAATACCTGCAAATTGCCGCAACCGAACCCAATATTGTCAGTATCGATGCCAGCCAGCCTTTGGCTGCGGTGCAGCAGGCTATCATCAACGCCCTGGATAACCATTTTACCGGGCAAACAGATGACTGAACTGTATCCGTGGTTACTTGCGCAGTTTAAGCAGATGCAGACGCTGATCAGCAATGACCAACTGGCTCACGCCCTTATTCTCAGTGGCCCGGCGGGTATTGGTAAAGGTGCAATGGCTGATGCGCTGGCTGCCACGTTACTGTGTAAAAACAGGCAGCCAGCAGGAGCCTGTGGTGAATGTAAAAGTTGTTTATTGCGACAAGCAGGTAACCATGCTGATTTACTGCTGCTACGCAGCGATAGCCAACATCTTGGCGTGGATGCTATCCGGCAACTGAATCAGTTTACCCATGGCGCAGCACAGCAGCATGGCTACCGGGTGGCTGTTATTCCGCAGGCAGATACGATGACAGAAGCGGCGGCCAACGCCCTGCTAAAAACCCTGGAAGAGCCGCCAGCGGGTTGTTTTATTGTGTTGGTAACCAGTAACTATCCGCAGTTGTCAGCGACCATTCGTAGCCGCTGTCAGCAATGGCTGTTAGCTGCTGGCAATGCTGCTCAGACAGCACAGTGGCTGCGCCAGCAAACCAGTCAAGCGCCACCGGATTTTTTAGTTGATTACTGTCAGGGCGCACCGTTAAAAGCGCTTAGTTTGCTGGCGGATAATACCGCGGACAGCCTGGGTGACAGTCTGAAATTGCTGGATGAGTATGTTAGTGGCCAACTGCCGTTAGCCCGTGTCGTAAAGCAGCTGGATGGTAACGCTGAACTCAGTGGTTTGCTGGGTTATTATTTACGTAAAAGGCTGGCCGGCCCGTTGGAGTTTTCACGGCAGCAGGCTGTTTTAACGGCATATCAGCGTTGGTGTCGTGACGCGACCCGGATTATAGGGCAAAATAGTGCTTTAGCGTTGTCCGGTTTATTAACTGAATTGAAAACCTTGTTGCAACATCAGGAGGCAAAATGGAAGAGCTGACCCTTGGCTTTACTGATAATAAAGAGTTGTACCGCTGCTATATGCCTTTTTTTAAAAATGGTGGTTTGTTTATCCGCTCGGCCCGGCAGTATAAGATGGGACAGTCACTGGCCCTGAGTGTCACCTTGCCAGATGCATTAGAGCCATTAGTTGTGACTGGGAAGGTGGCCTGGGTAGCACCGCACGGTTCACAAAGTGCTAATCCGGCAGGGATTGGCGTAGCTTTTATTGATGATAAAGCGAATTTGTCCGGTAAAATAGAGAAACTGATTGGCGGTATGCAAAACAGTACCGATCCCACCTATACCATGTAATCGACATATTTCAGAGGTTGTTTTGTTTGTAGATTCTCATTGTCATCTGGACCGGTTAGAGCTGGACAAACTGGGTCTGAGCCTGGAGCAGGTTATTAATGCTGCCCTTGAGCGCCAGGTTGAGCATATGCTGTGTGTGTCGGTCAGCCTGGCGGAATTTGCTGAGATGGCGGCCACGGTGGCTGACTATCCGCAAGTGTCTGTATCCTGTGGTGAACATCCGTTACATCAGACTGGTACGGTAGACCCTCAACAGTTACTCACTTTATGTCAGCAACCGAAGGTAGTGGCTGTCGGTGAAACTGGTCTTGATTACTTTTATGCGCCAGAGTCTAAGCTGGCCCAGCAACAGGCGTTTGTCAGCCACATAGACGTGGCTCGCCAGGTTAAAAAGCCCCTTATTGTCCACACCCGTGATGCCAGAAGTGACACTATCGCCTTACTGAAGTCACACCAGGCTGAACAGGCGGGTGGGGTATTGCATTGCTTTACCGAAAGCTACGAGATGGCGAAAGCCGCCCTAGATTTAGGGTTTTATATTTCTATTTCCGGGATTATGACCTTTCGAAATGCTGATGAGCTGCGCGCCGTTGTAAAGAAGTTACCGCTGGACCGCCTGTTAATTGAAACCGACTCACCCTATCTTGCCCCGGTGCCTTACCGGGGCAAAACCAATCAACCGGCTTATGTTACCGCCGTAGCCGATGCCATCAGTGAGTTACGGGGCATCAGCGTGGCCCGTCTGGCAGAGCAGACTACCGCTAACTTTTATCAGTTATTTCCACTTTGCAAACCAGCTTAACCCTTGGCTTTAATTCAGCATTACGCTGAATTCTGGCTTGGCTGTCACAATTATTTGAAGTTGCAGATAAAAGAAGCCCAGAACCAATCCGAATTGTTCTGGGCCTAGGGGAATGGCTCATAGGGAATGAGCCGTGCGCTATCGAAAAAGTGTTGCAAATAAGGTAAAGGCAAGTGTAGTAAAGCTAATTCATTTTTTCCTGTTGCTGTCAGGTCCTTAATTCTGTTTTCTGGCAAAGTTACCCACCGTTTCCGCTCAGGTTATACCCAGCTTATCCCCTGTTTTGTGCCGCAGCATGGCGTTATTGCAGCCTTTGTCCTTATTTGGGTGCAAATGTTTTTTATAAGACATTTGTATAGATTGTTAATTTGTTAATAATAAAAAAGTCTAAAAAATAATTTTACTCAACGTAATTTAACTGAGGCAGCAGCAGCGGCTATGCCATCTTGGTTGCTAGCCTGTCTACTACTTTAGGCGCATATTGTCGACAATTTATGCTTTCAAGGCTTGACACTGGTCATTAAGAAGCATAAAAAGGGCGCATAAATTATTTATGTCGACAATTTATGTATCAGGCGCATCCGGCTTTACGTCAACCAGTTACTGCTGCCGATAGGGTTTTGCAGGAAATTCAGCGGGCTATCGTTGATGGCGATATTGCTGCTGGCAGCAAAATAAGTGAGCCGGAACTGGCCCGTCGCTTCGACTTAAGCCGGGCACCACTGCGGGAAGCCCTGGCACGTCTGGAACGCTGTCATCTGATTGAACGGATCCCGAATGCTGGTGCCCGGGTAGTGACGTTGTCGACAGCTGGTTTGCTGGCATTGTATCAGCTGCGGGAAAACCTGGAAGGGTTGGCCTGCAAATTGGCAGCGGAACATATGACAGACGCTGAGATTACCGAAGTCCGCCAGTTACTGGATCAACACCTGTCATCGCAACGGGTACGCGAAGGCGAAAGTTATTATCAGGAAGCGGGCGACCTGGACTTTCATTACCGGGTGATTCTCGGCAGTAAAAACAGTTATTTAATCAACATATTATGTGACGAGCTGTACTACCTGGTACGAATGTACCGGGTGCAGCTTGGCATGAATGGGCCACGGGTGTCGCGTGCGTTTGATGAACATAAAGCTATTATTAATGCCATTGCTAACCGGGACGGTGAGCTGGCCGATTTACTGATGCGCCGTCATATAGCCGCATCGCGACGCAATATTGAATTACAACTTGAACAAATGGGAACCTGATATGGCTAATACACAGACCGCCGGCGCTAAATTTCGCGCGGCTATAACTGCAAACCAACCGTTACAAATAGTCGGTACCATTAACGCTTACACGGCAATGATGGCCGAACGTTGTGGCCATCAGGCTATTTATTTGTCTGGCGCAGGTGTTGCAAATGCCTCTTTTGGCTTGCCTGATCTTGGCATGACATCGCTAAATGATGTTTGTGAAGATATCCGCCGGATTACCGCCGCTACCAGCGTACCACTTTTAGTTGATGCCGATACCGGTTGGGGCGGGGCCTTTAATATTGCCCGCACCGTGAAAGAAATGAGCCGGGCCGGCGCAGCGGGTTTTCATATTGAAGATCAGGTGGCGCAAAAGCGTTGTGGCCACCGGCCCAACAAAGAAATTGTCAGCTTAGATGAGATGGTCGACCGGGTGAAAGCCAGTGTTGATGCGCGTGATGATGAAAGCTTTTTTATTATGGCCAGAACCGATGCTTTAGCGCAGCAAGGCGTAGATGCGGCTCTGGAGCGGGCATTAGCCTGTGAAGCTGCCGGCGCCGATGCTATTTTCGCCGAAGCAGTTCATACCCTAGAGCAATATCAGGCTTTCACTAACGCATTAAAAATACCGGTGCTGGCTAATATTACTGAGTTTGGTCAGACGCCACTATTTAATAAAACAGAGCTGGCCAGCGTTGGCGTAGCAATGGTGCTGTATCCGCTAAGTGCGTTTCGAGCCATGAATAAAGCAGCGCTGAATGTGTATCAGTCTATTCTGGCTAATGGCGATCAGAAAGCAGTGGTAGACAGCATGCAGACCCGCGCTGAACTATACGACTTTTTAAATTATCACAGCTTTGAGCAAAAACTGGATGCATTGTTTAGCGACGGTAAAAACAAGTAAGCGTCAGCTGGCAGTTAACAGGTTAATTATCAAAGAATTGGAGCAAGACAATGGCAAATGCAAAACAATTATCAGGGGCCGGCCTGCGTGGTCAGGTTGCCGGCAAAACAGCTTTATCAACGGTTGGTAAAACGGGTTCTGGTTTAACCTATCGGGGTTACGATGTAAAAGATTTAGCCGCAAGTTGCGAATTTGATGAAGTCGCGTTTCTGATTTTAAAAGGCGAGCTGCCGAACAAGAGCGAGCTGGCGCAATATAAAACCACATTGAAAAACATGCGGGCATTACCTCAGGCATTAAAAGATGTGCTGGAGCGGATCCCGGCATCAGCCCACCCAATGGATGTGATGCGAACCGGCTGTTCTATGCTGGGTAACCTGGAAACCGAGCAGCGTTTTGCCGAGCAACAAGATGTTACCGACCGCATGCTGGCTATATTTCCGGGTATGGTGAATTACTGGTACAACTACAGTCATCATAATAAACAGATTGAAGTGGAAACTGATGCAAATTCTACCGCTGAACAGTTTTTATGGACCCTGCATGGCGTTAAGCCAACCGCATTGCACACTCAGGTGATGGAAGCGTCGCTGATTTTATATGCTGAGCATGAGTTTAACGCTTCTACCTTTACGGCCCGGGTTTGTGCCTCTACCCTTAGCGATATGCATTCCTGTATTACCGGTGCTATTGGCTCGTTACGCGGCCCGTTGCATGGTGGTGCCAACGAAGCGGCGATGGAACTGATTGAAAACATGAAAGACCCAGAAGATGCAGAGCAAAAGCTGCTGGGGATGCTGGAACGCAAAGAGAAAATTATGGGCTTTGGCCATGCGGTTTATGCTGATTCCGACCCTCGCAATGCGGTTATAAAAGCCTGGTCAGAAAAGTTAGCTAAGGCTAATGGCGACACACGTTTATATGATGTATCAGAGCGCTGTGAAGCGGTAATGTGGCGTGAGAAGAAGTTATTTTGTAACGCCGACTTTTTCCATGCGTCGGCTTACAACTACATGGGTATTCCAACCAAGCTGTTTACGCCAATTTTTGTTTGCAGCCGTTTAACCGGCTGGGCTGCCCATGTGATGGAGCAGCGCGCGGATAACCGCATTATCCGGCCAAGTGCTGACTATGTTGGTGTTGAGCCACGCAGTGTTAAACCGATTGGCGAGCGGTAAGTAACTAGCAAAGCTGTAAAACGGAACTGAGGTTGGAACCCGTTAGCGCAGCCACAGAGTGTCTGAGCCCTGCCGCAGGCATAAGGGCGAGTTGCTGTGGCGAGCATGGCGGGATTCCAACCGATAGGTTGCATATTAACCCGAATTTTTAGAGAGCGTTTAGCCAGCTAATAAACCGGTAAGTTTGTGTACGAACCGGTTTGCCCACGCCGACACGCCGTGAACCCATCCATGGGGGCTCGTTTCCGCCCGTCCAGGGCTTCAACGGTCGGCTTAGGGCAAACCGATTCTTCCACTGTGTAATATCGGGCTTTACTCTCTTCTGCCAGACAGGTAACTACAATGAACAGCGATTATCGTAAAAAACTGCCCGGCACCAACCTGGAGTATTTTGATACTCAGGCCGCCGTCGATGCTATTGAACCCGGCGCTTACGCCAAACTGCCTTATACCTCACGGGTATTTGCCGAAAACCTGGTTCGCCGTTGTGATCCGGCGAGCTTAACAGCTTCTTTAAAGCAGTTTATTTACCGCAAAAATGATCTGGATTTCCCTTGGTATCCGGCCCGGGTCGTCTGCCACGATATTTTAGGCCAGACCGCGTTGGTCGATTTGGCCGGCCTGCGAGATGCCATCGCCGAGCAGGGTGGCGACCCGGCTAAAGTAAACCCGGTAGTGCCAACCCAGTTAATTGTGGATCACTCGTTAGCAGTAGAACACGGTGGTTTTGACAAAGACGCCTTTGAAAAAAACCGGGCCATCGAAGACCGGCGTAATGATGACCGGTTTCATTTTATTAACTGGACCAAAAAAGCCTTTAAGAATGTCGATGTTATCCCACCGGGTAACGGCATTATGCACCAGATTAATTTAGAGCGGATGTCGCCGGTAATTCACTCCCTGGATGGGGTAGCGTTTCCCGACACTTTAGTAGGTACAGACAGCCACACCCCGCATGTTGATGCCCTGGGCGTTATTGCCATTGGTGTCGGCGGTTTAGAAGCGGAAAGTGTGATGCTTGGCCGCGCCAGCTGGATGCGTCTGCCTGATATTATCGGGGTAGAGCTGACCGGTAAGGCCCAGCCTGGCATTATGGCGACCGACATTGTACTGGCGCTGACCGAGTTTTTACGTAAAGAAAAAGTGGTATCGAGCTACTTAGAGTTTTATGGCGAAGGTGCCAGCAGCCTGAGTTTAGGTGACCGGGCAACGATATCTAATATGACCCCGGAATATGGTGCTACCGCGGCCATGTTTTATATTGATCAGCAAACGCTGGATTATTTAACCCTGACCGGCCGTGAAGCCAAACAGGTGCAACTGGTCGAAACCTATGCCAAAACAGCAGGTTTGTGGGCCGACAGTCTGGTAACAGCACAATACCCGCGGGTGTTGAAGTTTGACTTATCCAGTGTTGGCCGCACTATGGCCGGGCCGTCTAATCCGCATGCCCGTTTAGCCACCAGTGATTTAACCGCCCGTGGCATTGCCGGCAACTATGTACTGGAAGAGGGTAAAATGCCTGATGGCGCGGTCATTATTGCTGCCATCACCAGCTGTACCAACACTTCTAACCCGCGCAACGTCATTGCCGCCGGCTTACTGGCCCGTAATGCCAATGCTAAAGGCTTAACCCGTAAGCCGTGGGTAAAAACCTCACTGGCACCCGGCTCCAAAGCGGTTCAGCTGTATCTGGAAGAGGGCAATTTGTTGTCTGAGCTGGAACAGCTGGGCTTTGGCATTGTTGGTTTTGCCTGTACTACCTGCAATGGTATGAGTGGTGCACTGGACCCGGTGATCCAGCAAGAAGTGATCGAGCGTGATTTATATGCCACGGCGGTGTTATCGGGCAACCGGAACTTTGATGGCCGTATTCACCCTTACGCTAAGCAGGCATTTTTAGCCTCGCCAGCCTTAGTCGTGGCCTACGCTATCGCCGGTACTATCCGCTTTGATATTGAAAAAGATATCTTAGGTTATGACGACAAAGGCAATGCCATTACCTTAAAGGATATCTGGCCGGACGATGCTGAAATTGATGCGGTAGTGGCCAAAAGCGTTAAGCCTGAGCAATTCCGCCGGGTGTATGAGCCAATGTTTGCGGTAGATGTTGATTACGGTGAGCAGGTTACGCCACTGTACGACTGGCGGCCACAAAGTACCTATATTCGCCGTCCGCCATACTGGGCAACAGAGGGCGAGGGCGCTATTGCCGGCGAGCGCAGCTTAACCGGCATGCGGCCACTGGCGGTGCTGGGCGATAATATTACGACCGACCATTTATCACCGTCAAACGCCATTATGCTGGACAGCGCTGCCGGTGAGTATTTGCATAAAATGGGCCTGCCGGAAGAGGACTTTAACTCTTATGCCACCCACCGCGGCGATCATTTAACCGCGCAACGGGCCACCTTTGCTAACCCCAAGCTGATTAATGAAATGGCGGTGGTCGATGGCAAGGTAAAGCAGGGCTCGTTAACCCGGCTGGAACCAGAAGGCAAGGTTACCCGCATGTGGGAAGCGATTGAAACCTATATGCAGCGTAAGCAGCCGCTGATTATTGTCGCTGGTGCCGATTATGGTCAGGGTTCATCACGTGACTGGGCCGCCAAAGGGGTGCGCTTAGCCGGAGTGCAGGCGATTGCCGCTGAGGGCTTTGAGCGTATTCACCGTACCAATTTAATTGGTATGGGGGTATTGCCGCTGGAGTTTAAACCCGGCACGACCCGGCAAACGCTGCAGCTGGATGGCACTGAAACCTATGATGTTAAAGGTGAGCGTAAACCACGGGCAACGCTGACGCTGGTTATTCACCGTAAAAATGGCGAGACGCTGGAAGTGCCGATGACCTGCCGGCTGGATACAGCAGAAGAGTTGTCGATTTATGAAGCGGGCGGTGTTCTGCAGCGCTTCGCCCAGGACTTCTTGCAGGGCGCGGTGTAACTGCTGTTGCCAAAAGTAAGCAGTAATTGCTGCGATTACAACGCTCTGAACTGCTTGTCACAGCAACTCGTCCTTATGCCTGCGGCAGGATTCAGACACTCTGTGACAACATTTCAGAGGTTCTAATCTTCGCTGACAGAGTGCATTTTTTCCGAAGGGAGAGTCGATGCCCTGTTTTGTCGCCGTAGAGTGTCTGAGTGAACGCGCACACGTTCACGAGTTGCTGCGGCGAGCAAAATAGGGTTGTCGGCTCGTACTCCACGCAATAAAAAAATTCAATGGGTAACAACTATGACTACACCACAAATTAAAATCCCCGCAACTTACATGCGTGGCGGAACCTCGAAAGGGGTGTTTTTTAAACTGGACGACTTACCAGAGGAGGCTCAAAAGTCAGGCTCTGCCCGTGACAAGTTGTTACTACGGGTTATTGGCAGCCCGGACCCCTATGGTAAGCATACCGATGGTATGGGCGGCGCGACATCCAGTACCAGTAAGGCGGTAATTTTAAGCAAAAGCAGCAAAGCCAACCACGATGTTGACTATATTTTCGGCCAGGTCGCGATAGATAAACCCTTTATCGACTGGAGCGGTAACTGCGGTAACTTAAGTGCTGCGGTAGGTTCATTTGCTATCAGCAATGGCCTGGTAGCGAAAGATCGCATTCCTGAAAACGGGTTTTGCACCGTGCGGATATGGCAGGGCAATATTAATAAAACCATTATTGCCCATGTACCAATCACAAACGGCGACGTGCAGGAAACCGGTGATTTTGAGCTGGATGGTGTAACCTTTCCGGCAGCTGAAGTACAAATAGAGTTTCTCAACCCGGCCGCTGATGCAGGCGAGGGCGGGGGCGCGATGTTCCCTACCGGCAATATCGTTGACGAGCTGGATGTGCCGGGTATTGGCCGCATTAAAGCAACGCTGATTAATGCCGGTATTCCGACCATTTTTGTTAATGCTGCCGATATTGGCTACAGCGGCACCGAGTTGCAAGAGGCAATAAATGGCGATGTTGAGGCCTTACAACGGTTTGAAACCATCCGTGCCCACGGCGCGCTGAAAATGGGCTTAATTAACAACATTGAACAGGCAACCGTACGCCAGCACACACCGAAAGTCGCCTTTGTCGCGCCGCCGCAGGCCTATGTCTCATCCAGCGGCAAACAGGTAGCTGCCAGTGATATTGATCTGCTGGTACGGGCATTGTCTATGGGTAAACTGCATCATGCCATGATGGGTACCGCTGCCGTCGCCATTGGCACCGCCGCTGCGATACCCGGCACGTTAGTTAACCTGGCCGCCGGTGGCACTGAGCGTGAAGCCGTGCGCTTCGGCCACCCGTCAGGTACGTTGAAAGTAGGGGCGGCAGCTGAACAGGTTAATGGTGAATGGACAGTCACCAAAGCCATTATGAGCCGCAGCGCCCGGGTACTAATGGAAGGCTGGGTCCGCATACCAGGTGATAGCTTCTAACCAGAAACTACCAGTTGAACAGGGCGCTACGGCGCCCTTTTTTTATAGCAGTTGTGATAGCGGGCTTCTTACGCCACTGGCGCCTTGTTTAAGTATATGGGTGTAAATTTGGGTGGTGCGTACATCGCTATGGCCCAATTGTTCTTGTACGGTGCGGATGTCCATACCCGCTTCAAGTAGATGTGTGGCAAATGAATGGCGCAAAGTATGGCAGGTTACATTTTCTTAATTTTAGCCTGTCGAGCCGCCAATTTAATGGCTCGCCTGACAGTTGTTTCATCTATATGGTGACGCCGTAGTAGTTTAGATTCTGGATCAACACTTAACTGGCCTGATGGAAATAAATACTGCCAGCCAATTTCACTAGGAGCTGCCGGATATTTTCGGGCAAGAGCAAAAGGCAGCCATACACCGGCATATTGCGGGTTTTGGAAGTCAGCCTGAAAATACTGTTCAATTTGATGAATTTGGATGTGTAAAACAGGAACTAACTCTGCTGCCAGCGTAACCCTTCGGTTTTTATTACCTTTTCCCTGCCACACCATTACTGACAAGTAGTCAAAATCAATATCTTGCACCCGAAGCCGTACTGCTTCCATCAGGCGTAAACCACTGCCATACAATAGTTGGGCTATCAATTTGTATTTGGGATCTATTACTAATAGAAGTTGTTGTATTTCTGCTCTGGTTAATACCACTGGCAACTTTTGAGCTACACGGGCTTTATTAAAATTTAGCTGCAAAGACAACGGTCGCTGAATAATATGTTTATAAAGAAAACTCAACGCATTAAGCGCCGTTGCTTGCGTTTTTACCGCAACATTGCGTTGATTTGATAGAAAAGACAGAAACTGTTCAACTTCCAGATCGCCAAGTGCATTTGGATGCTGTTTTTTGTTGTGCAATATAAAAAACTTGATCCAATACAGGTAGGTGTCAATAGTCCGCCTGGCATAGCGGCGGGTTCTCATAAAGTCGGCGATATATTCCAGAAATGGGGATGCCATAGCGTCACCTTGATAGTGTTTATTTATACAGTAGTCTGCTATGAGTTAAATATCCACCAACTTGCGGGCACAACGCCTACTTTTAGTTAAGTTTATTAACAGTGGTAAACAGAAAGTTGTTGATAACCGGTGTTTTTCGGGTTAGTTTTGGGAAATTAAATTTTTTGTTGAAGGCGACTTGCTGGTGCGACTTGCGGGCATAGTGCCTTCTATTAAATTGTTAGAGCGCATCGTCAGGTTCTGTCGCAACCGGAAGTAATAAGCTGAAAGAGGGAGTAAGAGATGGCTAGATGCACGGCTCCAGTTCGCGGTCATAGTTCAGCGGCAGCAGCAGCTGCATGCCCAGCATGTCGTTATCGTAGTAGAGGTTACGGCGGCTACTCTTCGTCTTACACCTCTTCCGGTAGTGGAGGGAGTAGCTACCGCAGCAGTAGCGGGGGTAGCGGATCAAGTGGTGGTTCAAGACCACGCTGGTCGAGAGCCGGCTCTTCCGTCTCTTACACGCCTGCCCAGATCGTATCGTTAACACCATTCCGCGAAGCAGTTGAAGCACGGGCAGCGCAGCAACCAGATCTTCGGGATGTGTTTCTCTGCCATGCTTGGGACGACCGCCAAGAGTCAGCGAAGGAGCTGCACGACTTGCTCGTGGCGGCTGGAGTCAAAGTCTGGTTCAGCGAGAAGGACCTTGGCTTAGGTGTACCGATGATGCGCGCAATCGATAAGGGCTTGGCGAACTCAAAAATTGGACTTGTTCTTGTAACGCCTGCGCTTCTTGTGAGGCTGCCAAAAGAAGGTGTCGCCGATAAAGAGCTCTCGGCCTTGCTGGCGCGTAATCAGCTTGTCCCAATTGTGCACAAGACGACTTACGACGCACTGCGTAATGTCAGCCCAATGCTGGCCTCGAGGAGCGGCCTAGATACTGCAGAAGACTCTATGGCCGTTGTAGCAAAGAAAATTGCTGAACTCGTTGATCTTCATGCGTAGCTCGAATGCGCTCTAACAATCGGCTGTTGTCGCCCCTGCGGGGCTGGGACGGCCTTTCCGCCGCTGCGCGGCTATAAGTCCGCCCCAAAGCCGGGCGTTATGTGAAAACTATGATCAGATATTTAACGTTTCTAATAGGACTTTGGTGTTCCGTGGTATTCGCCCAGGATATTGAAGTGGAAGTCGACGACTGCGGCCCGTTGGCTAGGGAAGGGCTAGGTGTTGTATTTAGTCTAAAGCCGCACGGTTCTGGCCAATCGTATTTCGCTAAAGGTAGTGCGATGGAGATTTGTCCAAAGCTAGTTACGGCAAAGCGAGTAATTGGCTATGAAGAGCCTTATTGTAAAAACCATAAGCCAGCCCATGCTCAAGAGTGTGAGCACATAAAGGTTTTTATAATTAAGGAGTACGTTTTTGATTAAATCACATAACAAGCAAATTATGTACGCGCGTTTCACGCGCCGGACACCCTCCTGCGTCGGGCGCCGCATATTTGGGCGTTATGTGTGAATGACTATGGATTGGCGCCAAATGGAAGTATTTAACGGTATCGATCTCAATGATTCTTTCGTTTTAGATTGGAATTATGAGAATAACTGCCTGCGCCTTGAGCTGGAGGCCAGTATTTGGCCAGAGTCCAAATATTATGTTGAGCCAAAGCTAAATGAATATACGTGTTACCGAAAAGCAATACTTCAATTTGTTAATACAGTTTCCGTATCTGGTTTAAAGCCCAAATCAGCTGTAATGTCATCAACTGATCCTTACGGTTCAATTGATTATGGCAACATTGATACATTGCAGGTGGTCGATGGTGGATTTGAGCTTACCGGTGATTTCGGCATTATAAAAATATCTGGCGGGGAGCTTCGATTTGAAATTCACACATAACAAACCGTCTATGGACTCCCCCTCTATTGCAAGAACAAAGTGATCAAACTTGGCGGTGAATGACTGCATACGTCTATTCGGCTCGTGAGTTTCATGGTGTTAGCCATGCTCCAGCCCTGATAACTTTCGCGCACAGGTGCCTCATCGCATCAACGGTAATGAATACCGGGATTGTTATCAGGCCCTTCCTGTGCACGGTCGTTGCCGCTTTGTTTTATCCGCTTTGTAGTGCAATTCTTTGGTTGAGAGTTGTCGTTAACTTACTGTTTTACTACATTGTATTGCTACATCATGTTGATAAGCCTTGCGCATCTTGCCGCTGCTGTTTTGCCATAATTGCCCAGAGCATTCTGGCCTGTTTTGCGGCGATAGCGACTGCCACGACATTGTTTGGCCGTCGCTCTTGCAGCTTATAAATCCATTCAAACATCGGTGTCGTTTGTGTGGATTTTTGAGCTCTGCTCGCTGCCAGCATTACTGTTCGGGCGCCTTGCACCAGCAGTGTTCGCAAATAACGGTCGCCACGTTTGGTAATGGCTCCGAGCTGTGTTTTACCACCCGATGAATTCTGTCTTGGTACTAAACCGAGCCAGGCGGCAAATTGCCGGCCGTTTTTAAATACTGACACATCGCCGGCCGTTGCTACTGCTGCACTGGCGGTAACGCTACCGACACCACAGACCTCGAGTAGTGCTTTTGCTGTGCTATCTTGCTTACTCCAGCTTTCAATCCGTTTGTTAAGTGCAGTAATCCGCGTCTCCAAATCAGTCAGCCTATCAGCTAAATCCGCAATGCTTTGGCGAAACAGCAGTGGCAAGGTTTCCGATTCAGCCACCAAGGGTAATGTCTTGGCTAACGCTGCACGGCCCTGATTAATTACGATACCAAATTCGTGCAGGTAGCTGCGGATTTGGTTCATCAGTGAAGTGCGCTCACGCACCCATTGGTCACGCATACGATGCATGACTAATACTGCTTGTTGTGATTCTGATTTAACTGCTACAAAGCGCATATTGGGCCTGGTCAACGCTTCGCAAATGGCTTCGGCATCATTGGCATCGTTTTTACCGCCACGGCGGTAAGGTGCGACATATTGCGGTGTCATCAGCTTTACCGTATGGCCTAGTTTAGTGAGTTCACGCGCCCAATAATGTGCGCCACCACAGGCTTCAATACCAATGAGCATCGGTGGTTTATTGGCATAAAAGCGCAGCATTTCGCCTCTGGCTAACTTCTTTACCATCGATGTTTCACCGGATTTAGCATTAACGCCATGAATTTGAAACACCAGCTTTGCAATATCAACCCCACAACGTATAGACTGTTCCATGCGACTTCCCCTCACTTGTGACTGTTTGTTTTGACGCTCTCAGTTTGGCACATCGATGCCGGATAGTGAGGGGGAGTCCATGTTATTGCGTCATTCGGGGCCTGCGGCACCTGCGACGCTCACAAGTTCGCGCGCATGCGCGGGGCGTTATGTGGGGAGGCAGTAGTTGGAACCAGTAATCGAAACACTAGTACTTAGTGGAACTTGGCTCTACGCTGATGAAATTGAAAAAGAAGTTCATGTAATTAAGAGCAATTTCAAACCAGGTTCAGGCGATTATGAAGACCCACTGGAGATTCAGGATGATCAATATGGTGAGTTTTATGACATACGCACCGGTAAATATCCCGATGGAAGACCAGCTTATGGCGGTACGTACGCCACGCAAAGTGAAGCTATGGAATATGCGGCCAAAGTATGTCCATCGTTAAAATGGATTCTTAATGTTAAAAGCACATAACAAGCGCCTTAAACAACGCGGCCTGCGGCCGCTGGACTCGCAACAAGTTGCTCGCCGTTTAGGCGTGCGTTATGCCTAAGGAAGTCAGTTGAATCGTCGAGAAAGGATTTTCAGAGTCGTCTTAACGTTAATATTCGTTGCAGCAGCGCTGCTTTGCCTGAACCAAAGTATGGCCTCGTTTTGGGTTGCGGGCGGGCCGCCAACCGAATTCCCAAATGCCTGGTATCAAAGTGGCATCATTTGGGGCTGGCGTGGGTTAGCGTTACTGGTTTTCGGTATATTTTTGCAGTTTAAATGGCACAGCTTACGCTCTAGTTGGTTCGCCAAATTAATAACAGCAATTGTAATTTTGGGTATGCTGTATCCCTATGCAAGGGAGCAGCTTTTAATCGATTCGTGTCTTGATGGTGGTGGTGCATGGTCAACACAGCACTTCGATTGCACAAAGTAAGGCATAACAAGGCAAGCCAGCATCGCACCTTCGGTGCTGGACTCGCTAACGCTCGCCGCTGCTTGCAGCGTTATGTGTAATCAGGAATCACGGAGTTGAGTATCAAGAGATTTCTTTCCCGTCTTTTCCGCTGGGAGAAAGGCCGGCAAAACACGGGATACGATAAGATGCTCGTCGGGGCCGGTTTTTGGCCCAATCCTTTTGACGTGTACCTGCTCCGATTCCGAGAGGGTCAGGGTATACCGCCCCATGTCGATCAAGTTAATAGCGGAGAGCATTACCGGTTTAACCTGGTGCTCAAGCAGCCAAAGTCTGGTGGCCACTTTCGGTGCAGCAACCCGATTTTTGAGAGCTCAAGGATCAAACTCTTCCGGTCTGATATTTCTGAGCACTCAGTGACACCAGTCAAGCAAGGGAGTCGTTATGTGCTCAGCATTGGATGGGTTAAAAACACATAACAAGTGCATTAAGTCTGTTCCGGCCCGATGGGCCTCCACCGGACGCCCCTGACGGGTCGCCGCTTATGCAAAGCGTTAGTAATCAAGGCGAAAACCGATGAGCAACTCTATACAATTAGGTTTTATGTCAGTTCTTCTAGCGCTGGTTATGTACTTTGCTGTCCTCAGCTTTCAGAAAGATGATTTAGGCTTGGAGATTTCTACAAGTACAGTATGCCCAGGCATGTGTTGTCTAACTCGTTGCGAGACTCATAAAATTGAAGTGGTTGATGCGCAAAGTGTGCGTTTTCAAAATAGCCTGTTATCACCTGATGAGTTTGCCAAACACTTATTGCTCGCTCACAAAGAATGTGAGATCCAGCGTATTAACGTATTGGCTGCCTCAGATATAAACCATGACATAGTGCTAGATATCAGTAATAGGGTACGGGAAGTTGTTCCAGACATTGTTATCGCTTGGGATAAAATTGATTACTAACAAGGCGCTGTTGTCGCCACTATCGTGGCTGGGACGGCTTACGCTGCGCTCCAGCCGCCCCAAAGCTTTGCGTTAGGCATAAGGACGGGTATGGCTGATAACTTGAAAGCGCCTCAAATTGCAGTAAAAGCATCAGTAACTGAGCCAGATGATTTTTCTAAAGATGCACAGCTTTACCGTCGAAATGTGCTGGTAAGCTTTTCAGTGGCCTTACTACTGGCGCTGTCAGATACTCAGGAACCATCGTTTCTTGGTATCAAAGTATCTTCCTCGGTTATGTGGAGCTGCCTCCTAATCGCTCACATATATCAGTTCATAATGTGGCGGCTAACTTCGCATATAGAAATGGACACTGAGAAAAAATTTTTTAATTTTAAAGGCCTTATAAGGCAGGCACTCTTTAAAGGCACAGGAAAATTTCCAGGCAAAACAAAGGCTCAGGTCATACTACTGCGTGCCTTGCCTATATGGGCGTTTGTTTTCGGTTTTTTCATAATAGTTTTTGGCATATACAAGTCGGTTGTAATTTATGCCTAACAAGCAAATATTATCGCCAGCAAAAAACGCTGGCTGCGACGTCAATCCGCTGCGCGGCTTTCCGCGCTAAATTTGGGCGTTATAGCGACTAGACGATGATCGAATGGCTGAAAAGAAGAAGATTGGCTTCTCTGGTTGAAGAGCTCGCGATCTATAATGACAAGGGAATTGCCTGGAGTGGCCATGATCCTGCTAGAGCTGAAGTCGAGAGGTCGTTGTTGCTTGCCAAAGTGGAGCAGCAAATCGCATCAATAGGCGAGGAAAATGTCTCGCGGAAGCTTCTTGAAGCTATTGCTGACGGAGGCATAAGATTGGACAGCACAGGGAAGTATGTGCCATATGCAAAGCATGGAAAGCTATAACAATCGGCTGCACCGGATAAATTTCCGCTGTCATCTTTTGTGCATAAAGCCGCACAAAAGCCGCCATCAAAAATTTACCCGGTGAGCCGGGCGTTATAACTCAAGGAGAGTTAGTTGAAAGATTCTGTTTTTTTCACAATTCTGGCTGGTGTTTCAGTATTTGTTTTGGGGCAATTTATTTTGAAACTGGTCTTGGAGCCAATAGTTTCTTTTAAGGAAAGCTTGGGTAATTTGTCGGCATTTTGTTTGAGATACAGGGCCAAAATCACCAATGCTAATGCATCGCTAGAGCTTCAGAATGAACTCAAAGTACTAATTTCAACAATTCTATCGAAGAGTCAGTCGATCCCATTTTACTCAGCTTTCGCGAGGGTGCTCGGGTTGCCAAGTGAAACATCTATAATCGAAAGCTGTCGTCTACTAAATGGCATTTCATATGAAATGGTCAAAGAGACATCACAGCATCAAGGAAATCTACAAGGACCTTTTCTAATCCTTACGGATCTGCAAAAAGTCAGTGAGTTGTTAAAGGTTAGGCTTGATTACAGTGAGTTATAACAAACGCAGTCACAAACGGCCACTGCGTGGCCTGGACCTCAACCGCTGCGCGGGTTTCGGCCTGTGCTGCGAGCGTTATACCTACTGGGAGAATACGATTGAACCTTAAAGTTATTGTACCGTTGTTAGTTCTGGTTATCGCCGGTTGTTCTTCTGTGCCGACTGTAAAATTAAAACCTGAAACATTTAATGGTCTTAAAACGGTAAGGCTGGAGTCCAATCCAGATAATAATTTGATGTTGCACTCTGTTAGCACTGTTGATGTGCAGTTTGTTGGGGTTGGTTTTGCAACGTCAGCTGGAGATGGAAAAGGTGTTAAAGAGTTCGCTCTTGAATACATGGAACAGAATAATATCAGTCTCAACGAGTTGGTTCGCAGTCAGTTTAAAAATAAAGTCCAATCGGATAATTTGCCAATAGTTTTCACACAAGACTCACCTAACAAGCTTGTTCTTACACTAAACGTAGTTGTACTCGGTATGAAGCACGGATTTTCTGATGAGTTCAACGCATTATTCAACATTTCTGGCCAGTTATCGAACGGACAAGGTGAAGTCGTTTGGTCTTATAACGCGATACCAATGCCGCCTGCGCCGGGTTACTCAGCAACCTTAGATGAAATGTTTGCCTCACCTGAAGCATTTATAAAGTATCTATCGGCTGCGTCTGAGCCCATGGTGCACAAATTATACAAGCACTTTAAAAGTGGCTTAAAGCAGGTATAACAATCCGCGTCATTCGGGGCCTGCGGCCCCTGCGACGCTCACAAGTTCGCGCGCATGCGCGGGGCGTTAGGCAATACATATGATTCCAGTTGGATACATGGCAAAAAGAGTTGAATTGAAACCTGAATGGCTCAATACCGATCAAGTTAAAGATTTGTATTCTGTCAGCAACTGTACATCAAAGGATTTTGCCGATTACATCGAATTCTGGAAACACAACGGCTATTGGTTATTTGACTCACCAGAAGTAATAAATGATCTGGCCAAAGAGCACGGCATTGATATGTCCGGAACAAGAATGTTCTATTACGAGGTGTATGAATATCAATGCTATGAAGATGAACCGGAATGGGAAGAATTTGAACCAGAGAAGTCATTCGAAACTAATGTGAAGGTGCCAAGGGAAAAGGTGCTTGAAGGGTTTGATGTAGTGTCTCTCTACAATGGAAATGCGCCAGAATGCTCTTATCTTTCATGTAACCACATGGCGCAAGAGCTTAAAGTCAACAAGCATTGTCTTCTGTCCAGCCTTGAGGAAGCCAAAGCTCATTTAGAAAACAAAGCCTTCGATGGCTGTGAACCTGGGCCGTGTCGAATATTTGCTGTTTATTCGGTGCCAGAAAATGCCTAACAAGTGCCTCTATGGACTCCCCCTCTATTGCAAGCACAAAGTGATCAAACGTGGCGGTGAATGACTGCATACGTCTATTCGGCTCTTGAGTTTCATGGTGTCAACCATGCTCCAGCCCTGATAACTTTCGCGCACAGGTGCCTCATCGCTCAAACGGTACTGCTGTACCTAACTTGTTATCAGGCCTTTCCTGTGCACGGTCGTTGCCGCTTTGTTTTATCCGCTTTGTAGTGCAATTCTTTGGTTGAGAGTTGTCGTTAACTTACTATTTTACCGCTATATATTGCTACATCATGTTGCTAAACCTGTTTGCGCTTGCCGTTGCTGTTTTGCCATTATGGCCCACAGCATTCTGGCTTGTTTGGCCGCGATAGCCACTGCAACAACATTATTGGGCCGTCGTTCCTGCAAGGCGTAAATCCAATCAAACATCGGATTGGTTTGGGTGGATTTTTGCGCTCTGCTGGCTGCCAGCATCACGGTTCTGGCGCCCTGAACCAAGAGTGTTCGCAAATAGCGGTCACCGCGTTTGGTAATAGCGCCAAGTATTGTTTTACCACCGGATGAATTTTGCTTGGGCACTAAACCTAGCCAGGCGGCAAATTGCCTGCCGTTTTTAAATACTGACACATCACCCGCAGTGGCAACAGCGGCACTGGCAGTAATACTGCCAACCCCACATAGGGCTAACAACGCTTGAGCCGTGTTGTCCTGCTTACTCCAGCTTTCAATCCGTTTGTTTAACGTATCAATGCGCGTCTCTAAATCGGTCAGCCTATCAGCTAAATCCGCGATGCTTTGGCGAAACAGCAGCGGCAAGGTTTCTGATTCAGCCACCAAGGGTAATGTCTTGGCCAACGCTGCACGGCCCTGATTAATCACAATGCCAAACTCATGCAGGTAGCTGCGGATTTGGTTCATCAGTGAGGTGCGTTCGCGCACCCATTGCTCACGCATGCGGTGCATCACCAGTACCGCTTGTTGTGACTCTGATTTAACAGCGACAAAGCGCATATTCGGCCTGGCTAAGGCTTCGCAAATGGCTTCGGCATCATTGGCATCGTTTTTACCGCCACGCCGGTAAGGCGCAACATACTGCGGTGTCATGAGCTTTACTTCATGACCGAGCTTAGTCAGTTCTCGCGCCCAATAATGTGCGCCACCACAGGCTTCAATACCAATGAGCATCGGTGGTTTATTTGCGAAATAACGCAACATTTCGTGCCGGGCTAACTTTTTGACCATCACTGTTTCACCGGATTTAGCATTAACGCCATGAATTTGAAACACGAGCTTTGCAATATCTATCCCGCACCGTATAGAATGATTCATGCGACTTCCCCTTACCTGTGACTGTTTGTTTTGACGCTCTCAGTGTGGCACATCGATGCCGGATGGTAAGGGGGAGTCCATGTTATTGCTTAATTTCGTTCCGGCCACGAAAAGCGTGGCCTCCACTGGACTGCCTACGCTACGCTGCGGCAGCCAATTAGCAAAGCGTTATACAACTTAAGGAAGACTTGTGAAAATCTGGCGAAATGGAAAAACAGAAAAGATTTCACTCATTAAATCTATTTTTCTGCATATTTGGCTGGTTCCTGCCGTTCCCTTTGGCGCATATGCTTTTGCTTTTTTTTTAGATGCTCGTGGCAATCGTTGGGGAGCGGAAAAGGAATATTTCCTGATCTCTATTTTAAATATCGAACCGACGGTAACAGTATTCTTGCTCTCAGGCGTAGGATGCTTATTGTGGCTACTGACTATTAAAGCTTTAACTATGCCTGTTTTTGTTCTATCCAAAGAAAAATTGACACTTTATAGCTATGGCTTTTTCCCTGATCACTTAGCACTGGCATCTCTAGCCGAAATTAGACCTTATAATCTTGGCCCTATTGGTACTCTTATTGATTTCAAATCAAACGTAGGGACAAACTTCAGAGAGTTTGCTTTTCTTACAAAGATTAAAAAAGATGTTTTACAAGAACTTATTGGGGAGCATGGTGTTAAAGTTGTATAACAAGCGCCATCAAAAACGCGCCCTTTGGGCGCTCGACTCGCAACAAGTTGCTCGCGTTTGTGGCGGGCGTTAAATGTACAGGACTGAAGCATGGAGTTAGTCGGGGTAATCGCTGTTATCGCTATAGCCGTGCTCCTTAATGGCCTGATCGCGAAAGTGGAGGATGACTCCCCTGGTGGATCCAATAACCCGGACGGTAATTGGCCCGAAACCTTTCGCAAGCCAAAAATTCATCAGATAGTGATTTGGGCTCTGGGATTGTCAGTGGCAGCTTGGCTTATATACATGTTTGCGACGAAGTGATGACATTTAACCAGTCGCTTTTGTCGGACAATTTCTCCACCGCTTCGCGGCTACAAAATTGCCGCAAAGCTCTACGTTATGCCGTTTAGCTGGTTAAGGCTCTGATATGACTTATGGTGGCGCAGGAATAATTGCTCTTTTACCAGTCTTGCTGTTATCGATTTTGATCAACACGATTTGGTTTATCAAAGGTAATGGGAGCCGCAGCTGGAAAATACGTGTTCTTTTAATCTATGTCGCGATGATTATTTTCCCATGGTTCGCACCTTTGTTTCTCGGGTGGGAATTTGTTAATAACAGCCTGATTTTTGAAGCTGGTATCATTGTGTCGGTATTACTATTAGTTTTTGGTGGTTTTGCTATACCAGCTATTTCAAATTCTATATTAAGGAAGCAAAGTGAAACGGCATAACAATGCGCATCATTCGCTCCCTTCGGTCGCTGGGACGCCAACCCGCTGCGCGGCTCGCCGCCCATGTGCTATGCGTTAAGTGTCTATGAGAACTGAAACCAAAACTCAGGAATGGTTCTTGCGCGATCCGAGAACAAAAAAATGGATAAGGCAGTGTGGTGCGTGTGGGCAGTATGGGAGAGATCCAGTAACACCAGAAAATATCCCAAAAGTTAATTTTGAGAGTATGTTCCCAGTAATGGAATTAGATGATCGCGGGCTATGTCAGTATTGTTCACCAAGGTTTAAATAATGACCGGCGCAAAAACACTTAACAAGACGCTATTGTCGCCACTATCGTGGCTGGGACGGCTTACGCTGCGCTCCAGCCGCCCCAAAGCTTTGCGTTAAACTTCTTACGGTGTAATTTTGACAAGATTTCTCCTATACATATTTCCCGTTTTGGCTACATTTGGTTTTCTTGGCTATATGTGTACTGTAGGACCGCTGTACGATAGCGCATTCTTTTCGAGTTTTAAGTTTCTTTTTATACTAGGGTTTCCATTTTATATATTGTCAGTGTTTTTCAGTGCTCCTTATAGCTTTATAGGCACATATTTCGTGTATAAGTCTTATGTACTGAAAAAAAGTGGTAACAAAAATTGGCTGCATTTTCGGATCTCTGGTGTCTGGCAGTTAGTCTTAGCATTTAGTTACTTTGGAGCAACGGTAAGTGGTTATACAATTACAGTTTAACAAGCGCAGTCACAAACGGCCATTGCATGGCCTGGACCTCAACCGCTGCGCGGTTTTCGGCCTGTGCTGCGAGCGTTAGGCATTCAAGGAGGAAAGATGCACGCTTCAAGTAACAAGTATTTACTGGCTGCGGCAATATGTTGTTTTGCTGCCGCACTTGCTCATCTTGGCTGTATTGTTTTCGGAGGCGATTGGTATCGATTCTTTGGTGCAGGTGAGCAGATGGCCCAAATGGCAGAGCAAGGGCTTTGGTACCCAACAATCGTTACTTCTGTTATCGTCTTGGTACTTCTGGTTTGGGCGCTTTACGGTCTGTCGGGCGCAGGCGCAATTAAACGTTTACCGCTTACAAAATTGGCGCTAATCCTCATTGCCAGTATATTTTTAATTCGTGGCGTTTCCTTCGTCGGGTTAATGCCGATGTTCCCAGAAAATAGTCTGACGTTTTGGGTAATTAGTTCTGGTATATGTTTGTTTATTGGCGGCCTGTTTGCTCTAGGTTCATGGCAGCAGTGGTTAGTTTTAGGTGTAAAAAATGCCTAACAATACGTCTATGGACTCCCCCTCTATTGCAAGAACAAAGTGATCAAACTTGGCGGTGAATGACTGCATACGTCTATTCGGCTCGTGAGTTTCATGGTGTTAGCCATGCTCCAGCCCTGATAACTTTCGCGCACAGGTGCCTCATCGCATCAACGGTAATGAATACCGGGATTGTTATCAGGCCCTTCCTGTGCACGGTCGTTGCCGCTTTGTTTTATCCGCTTTGTAGTGCAATTCTTTGGTTGAGAGTTGTCGTTAACTTACTGTTTTACTACATTGTATTGCTACATCATGTTGATAAGCCTTGCGCATCTTGCCGCTGCTGTTTTGCCATAATTGCCCAGAGCATTCTGGCCTGTTTTGCGGCGATAGCGACTGCCACGACATTGTTTGGCCGTCGCTCTTGCAGCTTATAAATCCATTCAAACATCGGTGTCGTTTGTGTGGATTTTTGAGCTCTGCTCGCTGCCAGCATTACTGTTCGGGCGCCTTGCACCAGCAGTGTTCGCAAATAACGGTCGCCACGTTTGGTAATGGCTCCGAGCTGTGTTTTACCACCCGATGAATTCTGTCTTGGTACTAAACCGAGCCAGGCGGCAAATTGCCGGCCGTTTTTAAATACTGACACATCGCCGACCGTTGCTACTGCTGCACTGGCGGTAACGCTACCGACACCACAGACCTCGAGTAGTGCTTTTGCTGTGCTATCTTGCTTACTCCAGCTTTCAATCCGTTTGTTAAGTGCAGTAATCCGCGTCTCCAAATCAGTCAGCCTATCAGCTAAATCCGCAATGCTTTGGCGAAACAGCAGTGGCAAGGTTTCCGATTCAGCCACCAAGGGTAATGTCTTGGCTAACGCTGCACGGCCCTGATTAATTACGATACCAAATTCGTGCAGGTAGCTGCGGATTTGGTTCATCAGTGAAGTGCGCTCACGCACCCATTGGTCACGCATACGATGCATGACTAATACTGCTTGTTGTGATTCTGATTTAACTGCTACAAAGCGCATATTGGGCCTGGTCAACGCTTCGCAAATGGCTTCGGCATCATTGGCATCGTTTTTACCGCCACTGGCGGTAAGGTGCGACATATTGCGGTGTCATCAGCTTTACCGTATGGCCTAGTTTAGTGAGTTCACGCGCCCAATAATGTGCGCCACCACAGGCTTCAATACCAATGAGCATCGGTGGTTTATTGGCATAAAAGCGCAGCATTTCGCCTCTGGCTAACTTCTTTACCATCGATGTTTCACCGGATTTAGCATTAACGCCATGAATTTGAAACACCAGCTTTGCAATATCAACCCCACAACGTATAGACTGTTCCATGCGACTTCCCCTCACTTGTGACTGTTTGTTTTGACGCTCTCAGTTTGGCACATCGATGCCGGATAGTGAGGGGGAGTCCATGTTATTGCATCACTCGCTCCCGTTGGGCGCTGGGACGCCAACCGCTGCGCGGCTCGTCGCCCGTGTGCTTTGCGTTATAGCGACTAGACGATGATCGAATGGCTGAAAAGAAGAAGATTGGCTTCTCTGGTTGAAGAGCTCGCGATCTATAATGACAAGGGAATTGCCTGAGTAGGCCATGATCCTGCTAGAGCTGAAGTCGAGAGGTCGTTGTTGCTTGCCAAAGTGGAGCAGCAAATCGCATCAATAGGCGAGGAAAATGTCTCGCGGAAGCTTCTTGAAGCTATTGCTGACGGAGGCATAAGATTGGACAGCACAGGGAAGTATGTGCCATATGCAAAGCATGGAAAGCTGATAACAATGGCTGCACCGGATAAATTTCCGCCGTCATCTTTTGTGCATAAAGCCGCACAAAAGCCGCCATCAAAATTTACCCGGTGAGCCGGGCGTTAGCAGGTGTTCGGGTTTAACTGTTTTGGTCAGTAGTTTTATTCCGGCTTTGCTCGCGTTTAGTTTTCTTAGCGGCGCCACAAAGTCAAAGGTCGCCAGTTTGTGGGTTTGCTGCAAACGGTGGTGGCGGTAGCGTTGTTCTTCTTGGCTTCGCTTAAACTGTTTTACAGGTTCCGGTTGAGCTCTCGCCGTATCGCAGCTGGCCGGTGTAGGTTTTTAATTAAAAGCAGCCGTGCCGTTGTTCGGGTTTGCCAGTGCGGCAAGCCGCGCAAGTCCGGTTTTGGCTGCTAACAAGCAAAAGCCAGCCGACGCGTACCGCGCAGCTGCACTTGAGCGTTAAGTGTCACTATGGAAATCGAAGAAATATCAAAATTGAGATACAGGAAAACGGTGAAATGTTTGTCGTGCTAGCAAGCGGCGGCAAGCCCATGTATCAATACATTTATCGAGAGGCGGCTGAAGTTACTGGGACAATGAAGTAAAAGGTTTCAAAGCTCCTACTCCGAGGAAATGGGGTCACTCCGACTGGTTTAAACAAATTGTCAGTGTTGTAGCTTCCGGATTGGGCGTCACGCTAAGCTGTCAAACGCCACAATCTGGGTTAATGTACCAAAGCACACAAAGGCAGAAATATGCGCCGTGCAAACACTTAACAAGGCCAATCACAACCGTGCAATGCAAAACGCATTGCACTGGACCTCGCTACGCTCGGCCTGTGTTGGCGGCGTTATACGCAATAGGGAAGTTATGAGTAATCTACGGTTTTGGTGTATTGCGGTAGCTGTAACCGTTATTTCATGCATGTTGACGTATTATCACTTCGTTTATACAGGTGCACTAGTAGCAGCTGTTTTTGGATACTTTGGTTCATTAGCAGTCTTACCGCTTATGCTTGTAACTTTGTTAGTAATTTTAGTGCGTTTTAGTTATGCCTGATATTTTTACTACTACCCAAAAGTGGCTGTTTATTTTTTAGTGCCCCTTGGTTTTCATGCTCTTTAGGTTTGGTGTACTTGTATTGGCAGGTGCAATATGGGAGTCACTAATGCAAATTGCGTATAACAAGGCTCCATCAGTTCGCAGCCTTTGGCTGCCGGACTCCTTACGCTCGCCGCTGTGGGCGGCGTTAGTTATCCATGAAGAGTTTTAGTTACATTCTGAATGTTATGTTGATTAGCTTTGTGTGTTCTTTTGTCAGTTGTGATATTTAAATTGAACGATAAAGTGGGTCTGCTTACTGTGTTATTTGAAGATGCTCAAACTGGTGAAGCGCTTCAAGGACAGTTTCAAATTAGCCTTCTTATGGAATTGCAGACACTTCATGCGGAAAAATCCAGTGGAAGCGGCCAAAGCGGTTAATGCCATAGTTTGCAGTTCTACTGAAACAGCTTGATGATTACCTAGCATTATCAACCCGTATCTGAAAATGCTAAAAGTACGATTTTAAAAACTAAGGAAGATGTTCTTGAGCATTGCGGCAACTAACGGTAAATCAGCGGAAAAGCACTCGCTGGCTGCGCCAAAGCGCTCGCTTTTTCCGCTGTTTAAAGCGTTATGTTCTGAGGTGAAAAATGAGACTTACATTAACTTTGTTGGCATTGGCGCTTTTTCGGAAGCACCATTTGCACTTGAGTTACATATTGGAATAACTAAGCAGCAATCTCTTACGCTAAATGGTAAGGACGTCACATTAGATTATCTTCAATGCCAAGGTCGATGCTGCTAAATCGAATAATGAAAAAATCAGTATTGTAATCGGTGGTTATAAACAGGACGAAGCTAAACTCAAAGAAATTTTAGGAGAGCTGGAAGAGTTTGTTGTGCCAAATCAGCCACCAATTTTGATACTGCAAAGTGATGTTAAGCATTAAGAAACATAACAAGGCAAGTCAGCATCGCTGGACTCGCTAATCGCTCGCCGCCGCTTGCGGCGTTATACAACATACAGGGTTTAGCGGTGGGTTACGTTCCTTTTTTATTACTTGTTATGGTAGTACTGCCGCTCATATTAGTGCCAGTGGTTTTGTTTCCTGCACTTTTAGTGCTTAGAGCCCGTAATGGTTAAATCACTACAAATTTATGGCGCAGTTGGTGCGTCCGTCGGCGGTTTGCTTGGGTGTGTTTTTAGCTATTCGTTTTATGCACTCAGTAATGAGTTTAATAATTACTATGTGTTCTTAACTTTGGCGTCGTTACTAATTGGCTTAGTAGTTTCAATCTTTGCATGGCGTTCAGTTCATAGGCGAAAAGTTGTATAACAAGTGCCTTAAACATCGCGGCCTGCGGCCGCTGGACTCGCAACAAGTTGCTCGCCGTTTAGGCGTGCGTTATATGCAAGGAAACTTATGCGTAAATTTCTAGTTCTCATTGCTCTTAATTGTACCTTTTGCAAGTGCTTCTCAAATTAGTGCTTGTGACGAGGGCTATACGGCATTCATTTACGAAAAAATTGAAAAAAGTCAAGACTCTATATCTTATGTGCCTTTTGAACTAGGCAAAGAGTTTGAGGGTATTTGTGAGATTAAACACATCGAAATGATGGATGGGCTAGCCTATCTTTTATACAAAAACACTGAAACCGGTTCTTATTTTTATAGGGCTCTACAATGGTTTGGATGGTAGCAACCAAATGCATGGTCCGTTTATCAGATAACTTGCATATAACAAGTAAAGCCAGCCGACGCGTACCGCGCAGCTGCTTTGAGCGTTAGCCGTACGGAGAGAGAATGGAAGTATTGGCGAATTTAGGACAAGCGATAGCAGTTATTGCAGCCTCGCTGGGCAATTATATCTGGTGTAGACGCTTGGAAACGAGAATATATCGGAAAGAGAAAGCTAGAGTTAGCTGAAGATGCCTTAGCACTGTTTTTTGAAATAAAAGACACAATTGCCCACATAAGCAGTCCCATTCTCAAATACTGAGGAAGGTAAATCCCGACAAAGATCAGACCGTGAAAGTCCAGCAGAAAGTGGATTGCTGGACAGAGGTTATATAGTATTTGAGAGGTACGAGAGTAGAAAAAGCGTATTTATTCAATTCAGTACTTTGAAGTATCGATTTATGGCCACATTTGGTTCAGAAACTGAAAAGATTTTTAGCTGATACAAATAAAACTCTTAATAGCATTTTCATAGCGGCTCGATTGCTTGCTACACATTACTGGCCCAGACAAGGCAGGGTCCATATGACAGAGCAAGAGTTTGAAAAGCATTTAGATGACATGAACAAACACGAAGGGGTTTTCTGGGATATGTTGAATGACGAAGACGAAATTCGCTCTAAGTTAGAAACAATTCAAAATGAATTAGAAAAAATAACGAAGCCTTGCTTTGAGGAAACAATGCGAAGCTACGCTATGTTTACTAAAAGGCTAAATAAAAATGGCTAACAAAGCTCATCACTCGCTCCTTACGGTCGCTGGGACGTCAACCCGCTGCGCGGCTCGCCGCCCGTGTGCTTTGCGTTATGTGTAAACCATGATCGACAGAGAAGCAAGAAACAGGCTGGCGGAGCTAATTCGTGCGTTGGCTTCGGGAAGAATTACGAATGACGAGTTCGAGGACGCGCTGCCTCTATCGGAAGACAATGCCGTGAAAGAGGTCTTCCATCATGGAGCTTGGTGTCTCTACAGTGATATGAAAGAGTACAGGCTCAAAGGAAAGGATGCGCTGTCAACCGAAGAGCGTTCACTTGTCGCAAGGTGGATCTTATTCCTAAAGTCAGATTACGAATACGAATGGCCGTCCGCTAGCTTTAGGGAACATGTCTTGAAACTGGTCTCTCTCGGAATATTTGGTCAAAGTACTCTCGACAAATGGCAGGCAAGCGGCGACGTTTCCTACTGGCCTTTTTTAGGCTCTGAACAATTTCAGGAAGCCAAGCATGCGAAAGGCTACCTCGGTGCTGGAAGCACATAACAATCGCAGGCACCGGGACAAAGTCTCCGCTGCGCTTCAACTTTGCCCGTGCTGCGGGCGTTAAGCAGCTTAAAAGATGAGCGATATTCAAAACATGCCCTTTTATAAAACTAGTTCATTTTTGTGCTATACAGCAATTTCAGGGTAAGCGTCTGGTCGTTACAGGTTCATGTTTAATGCCCATTAATGCACTGGTTATTTGAGTCGTTCTCAGCGCACTATTTTGTTTCAGCAGTGAAACCGTAGAATGCTATTTTGGGGGTTGCAGAATGCCATTTTTGACCCTGCTATATATTACCGTTATAACGGTAGCATATTTTTCGCTATACCTTACGTGAGTCCGTGTCCGACGACGTATGTGCATCTGGATGTTCTGATTTTAAGTGTTCGGCGAACACAGAGTAATGCGCTAATTTAAGTGTCCACTTAATTTTAGTGGACACTTATTATCTTAAATTGCGTCACCTGGCTGTGTGGTTAAATCGATATTCCAGGGTAACAACTCATCGACACGATTGATGGGGTGATTGCAGATGCGCTTGAGTACCGTGGTCAGGTAGACATTTGGATTGATGTCATTGAGTTTGGCGGTGCCGAGTATTGAGTACAACACGGCAGCCCGCTCCCCTCCGGCAGCTGAACCAGCAAACAAGTAATTTTTCCTGCCCAGGGCGATGGGCCGCAATGAGCGCTCTGCACTGTTGTTATCAATCTCAGCATAACCGTTATCCACATAGGCAACCAACGCCTCCCATTGTTTCAGAGCATAGTGGATTGCTTTGGACAGCGGCGAGCCTTTCGATAAGGTGCGCAATGTTGTCTGTAACCAGATATGGAAGCGCTCAAGGATAGGCTTGGCATGTATGCCCCGGATGTGTTGTCGTTCATCCGGTGGTTGGCCGCGCGCCTGTTTCTCAATCACATAGAGGGATTGGATAGTGGTTATCGCTTCATCAGCTAACGGCGAAGGGCCTGTTTGGGTGATGTCATAGAACTTCCGCCGCACGTGTGCCCAACAACCGTGCTGGGTTATTTGCCGTTGGTATAATTCGTTGTAACCGGCATAAGCATCGGCCTGCAGTGAGCCTTTGTAGCCTTTTAAATGCGCCGTGGGATGGATGCTTTTACGGTCTTCACTGTATTGCAGCCAAACCGCTGGCGCTGTGGTATCTCCCAGGGGCGACCATCACGCACATAAGTCCAGTAACGTCCGGTTTGGGTGCGGCCTTTACCGGGTGATAGCGTCGGTGCGGTGGTGTCATCGGCATGCACGTGGTTGGCAGCTTTCACATGGCGTCCGATGGCATCAGCCAGTGGCGTGAGTAAGGCGCCAGTTTGTCCTACCCAGTCTGCCAGAGTAGAGCGTTCAACATCAATCCCTTCACGTTCCATCTGCTCAGCCTGGCGGTACAGCGGTTGATGGTCGAGGTATTTATCGACAATAACCTGTGTGAGCAACGCTGCACTGGCCAGTCCTTTTTTAATCACACGCTCAGGCGCTTGGCCTTGAACCAGTGTGTCGCAGTGCTGGCAGCTGAACTTTGGCCGCACAATGCGGATAACCCGGTAAGATGCCGGTACCACATCCAGCATTTCAGAGACATCATCACCGATATGGGTTAATTCGCCCTGACATCCCGGACACTGGCAGGCGGCTTCAACACGCAACTCTTCTCGCGGCAATTGTGCAGGCAGAGAAGCGCGTCGACGTGGCGTCGCTTTGTCCCTCTGTTGCCGGTGCAACTAGCTTAGGTAAGGCACTGGTCTGCATCTCCAGCTCTTCAAGTTGTAATTCCAACTGATGAATTTGCTTGTCGAGATGCTCGGACGAACGCCCGAAGCGGGCACGTTTTAACACGGATAACTGGTGGCGTAACGAGGCAATAACGGTATCCTGCTGGGCAAGCGTTGACTGCAGTTGAAGGATAATTTCCTGCAACTGTTTCGGGTCATTGGGTAAGTGAGATGCCATCGCTTTCATGCGGTACATGATAGCATAAATCGGAATCTAACTCATTGATTAATTGCACTTATGCAGCATTTTTTGGTGTGTTTTTTCTGGCAGGCGGGCGCCAGTCTAAGCCTTCCAGTAGCAGCGCCAATTCGGCCTGCGTTAAGTGCACTACACCGGTTTTTGCGGTGGGCCACACGAACCGCCCCTGCTCCAGGCGTTTGTAAAATAAACACAACCCCTGACCATCCCACCATAGCAGTTTAACCCTGTCCCCACGCCGCCCACGAAACACAAACACATGCCCGCTAAAAGGGTCTTTCTGCAACACATGCTGTGCCATGGCCGCCAGGCCATCAAAGCCCTTGCGCATATCGGTGTAACCGGCACACAGCCATACACGCAGCTCATGGGATAAGGTAATCATGACAACGCCGCCACCAATTGCTGCAACATACCCGGTGTTGCCTCATGCAATACCAGTTGGTGACCACTGCGAAACGACACCGTTATGGCAGGTTTATGTAGTGCCTGCGGTGTCTCAACCGCCCGGATACTGACAGGAAGGAATGGTGTGGGGGCAGCTTGCGTATCCACTTCACCTTTAGCGCGCCTGACCCACAAAGCCTTACCGACGTTAACTTCCCGCACCCAGCGAAATACCTGGTTGGTATTCACATCGTTTTGCGCGCTAACTCAGAGACCGACAGCGTACGTTCTTTCGATTCCTGAACGAGCTGCCATTTAAACTCGGCCGAAAAGGCCCGGCGCGCATCGGATTGTTTTAATACGGGCATTCATAACTCTCACGGTTAATAACAGTGACAGCTATGATGCGTGATCAGTCAGCAAATAAAAGATGTGATGGCCGGACGCTTACATTTCAGGCTTGGTTTTGATTGTAAGTTTAATATTTAGCGATGTAACTGGCCTGGACGTATTGTGGGTCTTTTTACTTTATATTTATTCTAATAGCTGGATATACTGCTTTATTTTTGAGACGAAGAATGTATATACCCGCAGGCGAACTAAAGCTCGGAGAGCATGATATATACAGGTTCATTGTATTTGCCTTAGGGGTAGCTTTGACTTTAAGTATATTGCTCAGTATTAATGGTGTATTCCAGCATGCTTAACAATCCGTCTATGGACTCCCCCTCTATTGCAAGAACAAAGTGATCAAACTTGGCGGTGAATGACTGCATACGTCTATTCGGCTCGTGAGTTTCATGGTGTTAGCCATGCTCCAGCCCTGATAACTTTCGCGCATGGGTGCCTCATCGCATCAACGGTAATGAATACCGGGATTGTTATCAGGCCCTTCCTGTGCACGGTCGTTGCCGCTTTGTTTTATCCGCTTTGTAGTGCAATTCTTTGGTTGAGAGTTGTCGTTAACTTACTGTTTTACTACATTGTATTGCTACATCATGTTGATAAGCCTTGCGCATCTTGCCGCTGCTGTTTTGCCATAATTGCCCAGAGCATTCTGGCCTGTTTTGCGGCGATAGCGACTGCCACGACATTGTTTGGCCGTCGCTCTTGCAGCTTATAAATCCATTCAAACATCGGTGTCGTTTGTGTGGATTTTTGAGCTCTGCTCGCTGCCAGCATTACTGTTCGGGCGCCTTGCACCAGCAGTGTTCGCAAATAACGGTCGCCACGTTTGGTAATGGCTCCGAGCTGTGTTTACCACCCGATGAATTCTGTCTTGGTACTAAACCGAGCCAGGCGGCAAATTGCCGGCCGTTTTTAAATACTGACACATCGCCGGCCGTTGCTACTGCTGCACTGGCGGTAACGCTACCGACACCACAGACCTCGAGTAGTGCTTTTGCTGTGCTATCTTGCTTACTCCAGCTTTCAATCCGTTTGTTAAGTGCAGTAATCCGCGTCTCCAAATCAGTCAGCCTATCAGCTAAATCCGCAATGCTTTGGCGAAACAGCAGTGGCAAGGTTTCCGATTCAGCCACCAAGGGTAATGTCTTGGCTAACGCTGCACGGCCCTGATTAATTACGATACCAAATTCGTGCAGGTAGCTGCGGATTTGGTTCATCAGTGAAGTGCGCTCACGCACCCATTGGTCACGCATACGATGCATGACTAATACTGCTTGTTGTGATTCTGATTTAACTGCTACAAAGCGCATATTGGGCCTGGTCAACGCTTCGCAAATGGCTTCGGCATCATTGGCATCGTTTTTACCGCCACGGCGGTAAGGTGCGACATATTGCGGTGTCATCAGCTTTACCGTATGGCCTAGTTTAGTGAGTTCACGCGCCCAATAATGTGCGCCACCACAGGCTTCAATACCAATGAGCATCGGTGGTTTATTGGCATAAAAGCGCAGCATTTCGCCTCTGGCTAACTTCTTTACCATCGATGTTTCACCGGATTTAGCATTAACGCCATGAATTTGAAACACCAGCTTTGCAATATCAACCCCACAACGTATAGACTGTTCCATGCGACTTCCCCTCACTTGTGACTGTTTGTTTTGACGCTCTCAGTTTGGCACATCGATGCCGGATAGTGAGGGGGAGTCCATGTTATTGCGTCATTCAGGGCCTCTGGCCCCTGCGATGCTCACAAGTTCGCGCGCATGCGCGGGGTGTTAGGGAACAATTTGAGTATCGAGAATTATCAGAAACTAAAGTTCCGCTACAAAGCTTACTTTGTATTCATTTGTTGGGGGGGAATAGTCTTAGGTTTTTACCCCGCATTACAATATGCGCTGTGGCTTGAAAGTTTATTTCTGACTTCAGAGAGAAGTGGTTGGTTTGACTTTTTGTACCTAACAGGTTTTTTTATTTGTGTTGGTGTTGGCTGGCTCATAGTTACTTGGATTATATGTAAGTTCAAAGGTTGGCAATGGAGACAAGCAATTGATTACTTTATTAAGTATAAAAACCTTCCAAAGCACTGGCTAAAGGAGTAAGTGGTGTTGTTCCCTAACAATCGCCATCAAAAACGCGCCCTTTGGGCGCTCGACTCGCAACACGTTGCTCGCGTTTGTGGCGGGCGTTGAGGCTGTAGAAAAACCTCTTTTCAGCTGATCAAGTTTGTGATCAAATAGCGTTGTCTGATTAAAAAGTGGACAACGCCTAATGCCTAAATACATTCCTTACGATTACAACCAGAGCGCCATGGTAGTGATTAATTATCTCGACCAACTGCAGCCCGGCACTTTTGAACATGCTATTCATTACCTGATTGATAACAAATTCGACCTGTCGATATTTCACTGCAAATACCAGAATGAAGATAACGGCCGCCCGGCGTATGACCCGGCGGTGCTTTTGAAAATCATTTTGTTTGCTTACTCCAAAGGTATTACCTCTAGCCGCGAAATACAGTGGTGCTGCGAAACCAACATCATCTTTAAAGCGCTGTCTTGCGATACCGTACCGCACTTTACGACGATAGCGGCCTTTGTTAGTAGCTCGTCAATACAAATTGCCCAGTTGTTTGAGCAGGTGTTGCTGGTGTGCCATCAGCAGGGTTTGCTGGGCAACGAACTGTTCGCGATAGACTGGAAGGCCAGCCCCGGGATGCAAAATGTCTTCGAATGCCGCTAAGGAATGGTCTGGCACATTTAAAGAGTTGGCGGCAAAGCGGGATAAGTTAAAGCGGCAAATCCGCTACCACTTGGAGCAACATAAAAAGCTGGATGAGCAAGCCAGTGCAGATGAAGTGCGTAAAGCCCGGCACCAGCAAAGCATAGACACGCTGAATAAGGCGCATGACAAGATTACTGACTTTTTAAAGACCGCCAGTCCACGGATGGGCCGGGGCAAAAAACGCACGGAAGTGAAAAGTAACATCACCGATAATGAATCAGCCAAAATGACCACCAGCAAAGGCACCATTCAGGGCTATAACGGCGTGGCAGCGGTGGATAAGAAGCATCAGATTATTGTGGACGCGCAAGCCTTCGGTGAAGGGCAAGAGCACCACACCTTAGTGCCGGTGCTGGAAAAGATAAAACAGCGCTATAAAAGTATGGGGATAAGCGACAATATCTTTGCCGGTAACACTATCGTGACGGCCGACACCGGTTTTGCTAATGAGGCTAACAACCATTACCTGTATCAGCAGCAAATAAACGGCTATGTGCCGGATAACCAGTTTAGAAAACGTGACCCGAAATTCAGCGAGCAAAAGCAAAAATACGGCAAGCGGCATCAGGACAAGGCAAAGGGGCAAAAGCCTATCTTCCCCTCCAGTGTTTTTGAGTTTGACCCGATAGCCATGACCTGTATTTGCCCGGCGGGAAAATCGTTACCCTGTCGGGGCACCAGGCCAGAGCCGGACGGCCAACAACGCGCTTTGTTTGGCGGTCGGCTGTTGCAATGCAGGCACTGTGATTTAAAAGAGCAATGTATGCTCACACCAGAGTCAGCCAATCACCGAAACGGTAATGGCCGTCAGGTGTCATTTTTACTCAAAGCCAATGCACCACCGAATTACACCGACTGGATGAAACAGCGGGTAGATAGTGAGGCAGGCAAGCAGATATACAGCCATAGAATGTCGGTAGTGGAGCCGGTGTTTGGCAATATCGGCACCAATAAAAGGCTAAACCGGTTTAGTTTGCGCGGCAAAACCAAAGTGCAAGGCCAATGGCAGTTGTATTGTTTAGTGCATAATTTGGAGAAGGTAAGTCGATACGGTAAGTTAGGGTAAACAGGCTGTCGATAGTGCCCAACAAGGCCAACTAAAGCAGCTGTTTAAGTGAAATGGCATCCAATAAATCTTGTCTTGAAATTCCCGCCAAAAGCATGCAAAGTCGCTAACAAATAATAAACAGAATAGCCTGAGTAGAAATGCTGTGCACTTAACAGGTTTTTCTACAGGCTCGTTAGGTGCTATATAAGTCTCAGTAAGGAATTCTTGTGTTAAGGATAATTTTATTTACCATTTTCTTGTTTATATTCTCAGCCACTACTTATGCAAATCAGGCTAGTAATATTCAAAAATTAGTTAAGCAATATCAAGAGCTTGGCTGGTTTTCAGGAAACGTACTTGTATTTGAAAATCAAAACAAAATTTTCGAATCATCCGTAGGCTACGCCAACTTAGATGAAGGGATAAAACATCAAGCAGATACTCTATTTGATATAGGTTCAATTCAAAAAGATTTAACCGCTGTTTTAGTGTTGCAAGCAGTTGATGACGGTTTAATCGGGCTTGATGAACCGTTAGTCAAATACGTTTCAGATCTTCCAATTGATATTTCAAACAAGGTTAAAGTTGTCCATTTATTGCGACATACATCAGGCATCCCTGATGTTTTTAATGCTGAATACCGGACAAACTTTCGCCTTTACGACACTATTGCTAAGACAATTACGTTGGTGAATGATTCAGAGCTATTGTTTGAACCAGGCAGTGACCGGCGGTATTCAAATATGGGCTATGTTCTTCTTGGCGCAATTCTAGAGAAAGCCTACAACAAAGATTATTGGGCGCTTGTTGAAATAATGATTATGTCTAAAGTGCGTGCCACTTCTCTTGAAACTGGAGTAATGCCAAAGGTTATGGCTGAACTTTATCATTTCAATTATGACGGTCAGCAAGTTCTAGTCGATAAGGATCAAAGAGAGCATAAAGGTCCAGCCGGAGGAGGTTTTTATTCTGCTACAGACTTAATGTTGTTCTATCAACAACTTTTTAATGGGAAACTTTTATCCAAATCTTCATTGACCTTTTTTAAAAACTTACAAAAAGATAATTCACAATGGGTTGCGTTTGGTGGGGGTAAAGGTGTAAGCACCGCAGTAGAAATAAATTTCCTAAGTGGAGTATGGGTTTGCGTACTTGCTAACACTGACGGTTTAGTAGCTGAAGAGATCTCTGGTCGAATCATGGGGTTAATGCATGAGGGTGAAATTGAAGCACCTCGTGTTCCTCCTTCGACTTTTGCCTATAAATTGTACGAGCAAATTGGCAAGAAAAGGTTTAATGAAGAGTTTAAGCCTAGATATAAAGCTGAAGGATACGACACTTTTATTGGTCGAGTGTTGACGGATTTGGGTAGAAATTTAATTAGTGCTGGAAAACCTGAAGAATCAATCTTCTTCTTTGAGTATTTAACTGAAAACTTTCCCGAAATGCCAGAGGTTTATGATGGCCTTGCGCTAGGCTATTTTAGTTCGGGATATCATAAAGAGGCGTTAAACGCTTTTCAAAAATCCGTTGTAATGAAACCAGATTACCAGAGCCTTTTTCATCCAACTAACTATGTTGTTAATTTAGAATAGTCGCAACTTAACAAGCGCATGTTTCGGACAAATTTCCGCTGCGCTCCAATTTGTCGCAAATGCGCATAACCGAGTGTCTACTTTTTATGGGTAAGAACAGTATTGTAAGGAATTGATGATTTGGCTGTTTATTTAGAATCTTTTTACACAACACTAATGGGTGGTTTGGTTATATTTTCTGATTTTTTAGTCCCAGTACTGATGGTTGCAGGTTTATTTCTGCTGTCATGGCAATTTGTGCAGTATCAAAAAAGAATTCGTTACTTGGAGATCACATTAGGTGCACTCATTAAGCTTGCTGGTATTGAGTTAAATGACCCCACTTTTGTCCCTCCTGAAGTGCGTAAGGCCCTAGATGAAGGCCATAGATTAAAAGCCATCAGGCTTTATCGAAAATTCACAGGTGCAAATTTAAAAGAAGCAATAGAGGTCGTGGATGTATTGCTCAAAAAAACATAAAAATACGCATCACTTGCTCCTGTTGGTCGCTGGGACACCAACCCAGCTACGCGTCTCAACGCCCGTGTGCTTTGCGATACGCTTGATTTTGCCAGCAACGGATTGAATATTGGAAAGTGATCAGCTAATTAAAAAATCTGTCGGAGTTGTTATTTCCATTCCGCTAGTTGTACCGTTGTGTTTAATGATGGCCTGGCCAGTTATGCTTTATGCTTCTATTGGTCTTTGGGACGCGCATGAGTCCGTTGCAACGTGGAAGGACCCATTTTATGCCTCTATTATGGCTTTTTATCCCATTCCCGTGCTATTTGGTTTGTATTTTTGTACCCGAGGGATTGTTAAAGGAATACCGCTTCAATCTGCACTTGGGACGGTTATTGGTTATATACCTTTCGCTTGCTTCACTTTATTTTGGTTCATCTAATGCGTATCAAAAAAATATTATCGCCAGCAAACAGCGCTGGCTGCGTCGTCAACTCGCTGCGCCGCTTTCCGCGCTAAATTTGGGCGTTCTATGCCATGATGATTGAGATACTTTTCGCTTCAACACTGCTTACGTTCGTTGTAACCGATGAATATGAGGTTGAGTCTTGTTCTGATGAGAAATTTGAACTGCTTAGTGCGATTATTCCTAGGTGGCCTATGTATACTGAAAGGTTTAGCGGATTAGGTTTTGTCGATATTCGAGTCATGGTTGACGATAGCGGTAAGGTAGCTGAAACAGTTATCACTGACTCTATGCCTTTTAGATTATTTGATAGGGAGTCTTTGAGGGCAGTCAGAACTTGGCAATTTAATCGGTCAAGCTATAAAGAGCGCTGTTTCGACATAAGGTTTAAGTTTGATTTTGATAAGTTCAATGAGCCAGAGTAAGTGGCATATAGCAAACAAGTTCTATCGCCAACAAAAAAATGCTGGCGGGCTTCCACTAGCCGGCCTTTTCTTCACTTGGCTAGGCAATAGCCGCCACTAAATATTGGCTTTATGCCAGATTTGACTCCTCGTGTTGATGCAATATGATGAAGCTATGCTTTTCAGTGGGATGAATACGATGCCAGTAATCAGCCGATTTTACGGAATTTGGATTGCTATGTATTTTAACGATCACAATCCACCGTATTTTCATGCAGAATATTCTGGTTGTAGTTGATAGAACCATACTGGCGCCGAGCCAGAGCAGGAGAACCTCTTAATTACACAGCACCACTAGTGCAAATTATAGCCATGCTGGCATGGTTCAACATTATTGGCTAGGGTTTGCGACAACGACACAGCAATTATGAATAACAGACACTTAGTGGTATTTGATGGCGTATGTAACTTTTGCAATGGCGCGGTTAACTTTATTATTAAACGCGATCCTGCGGCACACTTTGTGTTTACGCCGATGCAAAGCGAACTGGCAAAACAAACAATGCATGCCTATGGTATCAGTGACACCGGGCCAGATACCTTTTTACTGGTTAAAAATGGTAAAGCCTATGTCTGGTCTGATGCGGCCCTGGAAATAACCAAAGACCTCAGTGGCTACTGGTACTTATTCAACATATTAAAAGTGGTGCCTCGCTCCGCCAGGGATTGGTGTTATCGTTTGTTTGCCCGCAACCGTTACAAACTGTTTGGCAAAGCAAATGAGTGCAGAGTGCCGACTGAGGCTGAAAAAGACCGGTTTTTATGAATATTGAGCAAGCCACTGCGGCAGATTTGGCAGAAGTAAGTACCTGGTTAAGCAGCGCTGATGACTGCCGGACCTGGGCCGGACCGCGGGTAAGCTACCCGTTAACGCCAGTGCAGCTGGCCGCTGAAATTATGTTTTGCCCGGATAATGCTTATTGTTATAAAACACAGAGCAGCCTGGCTGGTTTCGGTCAGCTGATTAATATTAATGATGCCTGTTATCACCTGGCCAGAATTATTACTAACCCAGCGTGGCGGGGGCAGGGCGTTGCCCGGGAGTTATGCCGTCAGCTGATTAAGCTGGCCTGGCAACGCGGTGCAGAGCAACTCAGCCTGAACGTTTACCGGCACAATGTGCGGGCACAGGCGCTTTATCAAAGCCTGGGGTTTTGCGAACAGCCCGAAAAATCAGATGCTAATATGGTCTATATGCTACTGGACAACGAGGACCTGAATAATGAAACAGACTGGCAAAATTAATTATCTGGAGATGCCGGCGCGCGATTTGGCACAAACCAAAATATTTTTCAGTACCGTGTTTGGCTGGGAGTTTATCGATTATGGCCCGGACTACATGGCAATAGCGAATGCTGGCTTAGATGGCGGTTTTTTTAAATCAGACAAGGTTGCGACTACCCGCAATGGCAGTGTGCTGGTGGTGTTGTATAGTAGCGAGCTGGAACACACTCTGGATAAAGTAACAGGGGCCGGCGGCCAGATAATCCAGAGCATTTTTGACTTTCCCGGCGGACGCCGCTTTCACTTTACAGACCCAAACGGCAACGAATATGCGGTTTGGTCTGAACCCTATGCGTAATCAGGCCATCAGATGTAATTTAACTTTTAAGGTTTCAGGTCTCTGGGTTAACGCAGGTCAACACGCCCTAGTGAAAAGGAGAAGACACTCATGGATATTAGCTACCGAACCGGCTACGGATCCCTGGAGGTCACTCTAAGCGGAAAGTTGACTGCTTAGTTGCAGTTGTTCAACGTAAATTATGCTAACTTCCGGAATATACCGCCAACACATACAGCGATGATGGAGCAACAGGAAAGGATGTGATGCAAGCAAAATGGCTGAGACAAGCCAGGGGGCAATTGTGGTCATGGCTGGCTCGTCCTCCTGCAATCCCCGGACAGACTGAACGTATTTGCTCGGTTGATCTGGCCCGGGGCATTGCTGTTGCGCTGATGATACTCAGCCATAGTGTCATTGGTATGCTGAGCTTTGACGAGTTGCCGGGCTATGGACAGATCCCAATCCATCTGATCACCAAGTTTTCGTCTTCTACCTTTGTTATGGTATTCGGTATTGCCCTTGCTGTGGCGTTTCTGCCCCGGGTTGGCACAAAGCAATGGCCTCGCCTCCGGCTGAAATTGCTGCTAAGCGGCGTGGTAGTCTTCTTCTGGTACAAAGTGCTGACGGTGGCTGAAATGCTTTACCTGTTTCAGCCTGCAGATATTGTCGACACGTTGCTATATCGCGACTTTCCGTCCTTTGTAGAAATCCTTGGTTTTTATGCCTTTGCCTTGATGTGGGTGCCGTTCCTGTTGCCACTGTGGCGCCGCACGCCGTTGATTTTAAGGTTGTTGAGCCCGGCTGCGCTGGCATTGCTGGGTGTTTGGGTAGCAGATAATGTGACCTTCTGGGGCAGCCAGCAGCTACGAGCCATTTTTGTGGAGGATGACGACTATTACGTCTGGGGGCAGTTGACTCGCGGACCACTGGTGCTGCTGGGCTTGTTAATTGGGGAGGCGCTGCTGTGGTGTCACGGCAAATTGCGTTGGCGTCTGTCACTGGCGGGGGCTTTGTTACTGGTGTCAAGCTTACTCTTTCTGTCTCTTTGGTGGCTGGCCTCGCCGGAACTGGCGCAAGCTCTTGCTCTGATTGCCGCCAACGTGGGTAAGCACCCACCGGATCTGCCGTTTATGCTGTTTTCTATGGCGGGCGCGTTTCTGATTATTGGCCTTTGTGTGGCGGGTGGCCCCTTGCTCTCGAAGGTGTTGTATCCACTAACGGTGATTGGGTCCAATGCCCTGCAAGCGTTTATTTTTCACATTGTTGTTATTTTTGTGGGCTTTCGTTATCTGATGGGCTATTGGCAGAATGTCGAGTACCACTTCGTGTTGATGCTGACGTTGGGCCTGATCCTGGCCACCGCTGTTTGGATCAAGCTTGTTGAATTTGTGAAAGTATATAGGTGAGAGTTATGACAAGCCGAATAGTGCGATTTGTGCTGCTGCCGCTAATGCTGTTACCGTTGATGGCACCGTCCGTTGCGGCTTCCTCCTGGCAGACACGCCTGGCTAATGATCTTGCGGCAGCCGACCGGGCTTTTTCCGGTGATCTCAGTGTGTACATCAAGGACATCGACAGCGGCGAGGAGGTAGCGTTACGTGCCGACTCGCCTTGGTATCTGGCTTCCAGCGTCAAGGTGTTCATCGCTGTTGCGCTCTACTCCCAGGTGGAGCAGGGCAAGTTGACACTTGATGATAAGGTAACGCTGGACTACTCGGATTATGTTGATGGTGCGGGCAATACCAACTGGTCCGAGGTTGGTACGGTATTCACCCTGCATCAGCTTTACCGAAAAATGGTGATCGAAAGTGATAACACCGCCACAGACATGGTGATCCGCACCTTGGGGCTGGACAACATTAACAACACTATTGCGGCACTGGAACTGAATTATGTTGGCCCGATCACCACCTTGGCCGATGTGCGGCGTCTGGCCTACAGCGAGTTTCATAAGGGGGCGCATGAATTTGCATCTACCGAGTTTTTCCGCATCCAGAAAGCCAGCGATCCTGAAGGTCGGGCTAATGTAATTGCTGAATTGTTTGGGGTAACGCGGGCAGAACTGGGACAGCCAGACCTGGACAGCGCCTTTGACGCCTATTACGCTACTACCTATAACTCTGGCTCGATGCGTGGCGTGGGGCAATATCTGGAGCTGTTGGTTGGCGGGGCGCTATTGTCTGAGAAGTATACCGCCAAACTGCTGGATACGATGGAGTCCATTACGACCGGTGGTAATCGTCTGCAGGCAACCCTGCCGGAGGGTATTCGTTTTGCGCATAAAACCGGCACTCAGCACCGGCGAGCCTGTGATGTTGGCATAGTGTGGGCAAAACCGAACCGCAAGCGGCCTGTGGTTGTCGCTGCCTGCACACGCGGGCCATTGAGTACCGCCGAGGCGGAAGCGGCTTTACGCGCTGTTGGCACAGCAATAACCCGCTCGGGTCTGCTCGATTAGCACAACGGCTGTGTATCTGGACATCTCATATTATATGTCCTGCCAAAAGCATGCAGAGTTATTAACGAATAGTAAACAGAGAAGTCGTGCTGAAAATGTTCAATAGAAGGTAAGGTTTGTTCGGTTGTTAACAGATGTCGGGGTCAGCGTAATATGGATAATGCGCCAATCATATTAACGTCAGCCAGCGAGTGCGGGCAGAGAACAGGGTATTAGTGCTCCCGGTGGTCTATGCTTACAGGGCTAATATCAGCTTAGCCCTATTGCAAAACCAGCTAAAACAGGAGGAGCAACATGACAAAAATTCTCGTTCTTTACTACAGTATGTATGGTCACGTTGAAACCATGGCACAAAAAGTAGCGGAGGGCGCCCGCAGCGTCAGTGGTACTGACGTTACTCTCAAGCGCGTGCCCGAGCTTATGCCGGAAGAGGTGGCACGAAAAGCTGGCGCCAAGCTTGACCAGACTGCCGATGTCGCCAGTCCGGACGAGCTGGCAGATTATGACGCTGTTATCTTTGGCACTCCGACCCGCTTTGGCAACATGTGCGCCCAAATGCGTAACTTCTTTGACCAGACAGGCGCATTGTGGGCCGGTGGTAAACTTGTCGGCAAAGTGGGCAGCGTTTTTACCTCTACAGCTACTCAGCATGGCGGTCAGGAAACGACTATAACGTCTGTGCACACTACGTTGCTGCACCATGGCATGATCATTGTCGGCGTACCTTATTCCTGTCAGGAATTAAGTAACATGGATGAAATTACCGGCGGCACACCTTATGGTGCCAGTACTCTTGCTGGCAGTGATGGTAAACGACAACCGTCCGACAATGAGTTAAAAATTGCTTATTTTCAGGGTGCTCATGTAGCTAAAGTTGCGCTTAAACAAGCCGGCTGACGGTTAATCTGCTACAGCGAAAAAGGGCCGGGAAACACAACGAACACAGGCCCTTTTAGTCCTAATACTGGCCGCACCGGCTATGTTGCTTTAAAAAAGTGCCTTACCAAGCATCCAGCAGCCGGCGGCAATCATAAAGAGGTTTTCTGTTAACGAGACAAAGCCTAACGGAACGTCACTGTTGCCGCCAACGCAGGCACATTTCAATTCCCGTTTATCAATGTAAACGGCTTGACATACTGAAATACCACCAACCACCCCGATGAATAAGGCAACGGGTGCCACCACAAACGCTGATAAACCAGCCAGCATGCCAATACCCGCATAGGCTTCGGCAAACGGGTAAATATAGGCATAGCGCACCCAACGTTGGGCCAATAAGTCGTAACCTAAAAACTGGTTGCTGAAGGCTTCGACATCCTGCAATTTCTGTAGCGCCAGCAGGGCCATGCTGCAGGCCACAAAATTTTCGACACTCGCTATCGACAGCAGGGCAATGCCCATTGTCCAGTTTATTGCCAGGGCCATCAGCAGTGCGATGGCAAATATCGCGATAACCGGCCGGTAAGCCGCGGCAAACTTATCAGCGGGTTGGGTTTTATTAAAATAATCCAGTAATTGGTCATAACCGCCAATCCGTTTATCGTCAATAAAGGTTTGTGGCGTGGTGTCTACCTGATGCTGTTGCTTGAACTTTTCAGTTTGCTCCTTGTTACTCAGGTGGTTATCTTTAACCTGATAGCCCTGACGCTGCAGTAACGCTTTAGATTTCAGCCCAAAGGGACAAATATGCTCGTCAGTTACCATCCGATAAAGTGTGGCTGTTTTTGCCATAAGCGCTCCTTTTCCGGTTAAGTGTTAACCTTAGTTGCTTACTGTGCCAATGCAAGGTATCAGTTGTTAAGGCGACAACGGTTGCTTCTACCTTAGCTGGCGGGCTAAACTTAGTTATGACTATTCCCATTACCACAATCACCTCCGTACTGACACCGGTAACAGTAAGCTGTGCCAACTGCCAGGCGTGTTGCTGCCGCCTGGAAGTAATGATAATTTCTGACACTGGCGTGCCTGATCATCATATCGCAGTCGATCATTGGGGCGGTGAAACCATGTTACGGCTGGCTGATGGCTGGTGTTCTGCGTTAGATCGCGATACATATCGCTGCACGATTTATGAACAGCGGCCGTGGGTTTGCCGGGAATTTGCATTAGCGTCAGACGATTGCCTGACAGAGCGGGCGGTGCATGGTCTGGATTGCTAGCTTGGGAATTCGCAGTGTTGTAGCGGGCTTTTTTTGGTCGCAAGATTGCAAAACTATCGTTTTCTGTTTAGATTGGATAGCATAATTAGCAACAGATGGCAGGGAATAACAATGAAAAAATGGTTAGGTGCCGCAGTGGCCGCGTTGATTGTAACTGCACCGGTACAGGCAGATACCCAGGATTACAAATTGATAACCGTAGCAGGTTATTTAAATTTTTATCTGTTGAATATTAATGCCTGTCAGGATTTTCACCCGCAGGTACGTCAGGCAGCGTATGACGCTGAACAAATATTGTATCCCTGGTTAGAGAAACTGCACACTAAACTTGGTGATGGTAAGCAGGTCGCTGAAATTGTCTTAAAGCGTCGGGCGATGTTAAACAGCCAGATAGGTGAGGGTGACTTTACTCTGGACCATTGTCAGGCCATTGTTAAAATTTTAAATGAAGACGGTTTGGACAAAACCTTGCTGGCAAATCTGGACTAATGCCGGTATAAGCGGCTACTATCGCCGCCTTAGTACAATAAGACTCAGACACTGCCGGCTTTTTGCCGGCAGTGTTGTTTCATCCGCATAATTCAGGAGCTGCGTTTGCCCCCGGCGTTGTTACGACTTAATCAGGCTGCACTAATGATTGATAGTCAATCGATAGTGGCGCCAGTTAGCTTCAGCGCTAATAAAGGTGATTTTATTGGCATTATCGGCCCCAATGGTGCCGGTAAAAGCAGTTTGTTAAAACTGATTAATGGCACCCAGCCATTAAGCGCTGGCGATATTCTGTTGCAGCAGCGCTCCTTAAGCAAATTAACTGCCCGCCAGCGAGCCTGTAAAATAGCCAGTGTCAGCCAGGTTAGCCCACCGGTGTTTGCTCTGACGGTCTATCAGGTGGCCGCTATGGGACTATTGCCGCACAAGGGCTGGTTTGCTGGCAATACCAGCGAAGATGAACAACAGATAAAGCTGGCATTAAGCCAACTTGGCTTGCAGCACAAAGCGCAGGCGCTGGTAGAAACCTTGTCGGGTGGCGAGTTACAACGGTTATATCTGGCCAGAGCGCTGGTGCAGCAAGCCGAGCTATTGCTATTGGATGAGCCCACTAATCACCTGGATGTATTGTATCAGCATCAGATCCTGCAACTTAGCCGTGGCCTGGGGAAAACCGTGCTGGCCTGCCTGCACGACCTTAATTTAGCCGCGCGTTACTGTGATAAAATTGCGCTGTTACATCAGGGACAATTACTGGCTTTTGGCAGCCCCGAGCAGGTGCTGACGGCAGAGCAGCTAAGCCCGGTGTTTCAGTTACCCTGTGAGGTTAGCCAGCATCCGGTTCATGGTAAGTTGCAGATCACTTTTTTTGCCAGTGGGAGCAAGCTATGAAACAGCAACTGATTCTGGCATGGCTGTTACTGGCACTACTACTAAGCGGTCTGCTGAGCCTGACCATCGGTAGTGCCAGCTTAACGTTGGCTGATGTTTGGCAGGCCCTGTTGGGCAGCCAGCAAAACCCGCTGGCCAGTACTATTATCTGGCAGGTGCGGCTGCCGCGCTTACTGTGCGCGATGTTGGTTGGTGCCGGGTTAGCGATAGCCGGCGCGGTACTGCAAAATGCCAGCCGTAACCCATTGGCTGATCCCTATTTATTTGGCTTAATGGCAGGTGCAGGCCTGGGTGCCAGTATCGCCAGTATTTTATTACCAGCCCATATGTTAAGCCTGGCTGTTGCCGCGTTTCTGGGGGCATTATTTGCGGTAGCGCTGGTATTTCTGGTGTGTATGGGCCGGCAGTGGCGAAAAATTGAAATGACCTTGCTGGCCGGCGTGGCCGTGTCTTTTATGCTAAGTGCTATCAGCAGTTTTATTTTGTATTTTGCAGAACCCTTTGCTGCCAATAAGGTGATTTTCTGGCTGATGGGCAGTTTAAGTCGCACCGACTGGGGCAGTGTTGCTTTAATTGCGCCGGCAGTCAGTGTCTTGTTGCTGGTTGCACTGATGTTACGCCGGCAGCTTGATGCCTTGTTACTGAGCGATGAAAGCGCGCAGACGCTGGGCGTAAACCCAACCCGGTTGCGTTTTATATTGCTGTTGCTTACCGCGCTGGTTACCGCCTGTATAGTAGCGCAGTGCGGCGGTATTGCCTTTGTCGGGTTAATGATCCCGCATCTGGTACGGTATTTTGTCGGCGTTACTGCTGTACCGTTGTTGCTGGGTTGTACAGTATTTGGCGCCTTATTTCTGGTCTGGATAGATAATCTGGCCCGTAGTGCCTTGCTGAACCAGGAGATCCCGCTGGGGATTATTACCTCGGTACTCGGCAGTGTGTTTTTTCTGGTAATTATGCGCCAACGCAGGAGTGCAGCTTAGCAATGACTGACAACAACGGAACAGATAACAACGAGGCCTCTAGCAACGGGGTTAACAGCACCGCTGAAAATGAGCAAATACGCCAACAGCGGCATAAACAGCGGCAACAAAAGTTACAACAACAAGTACAACAGGGTATTGCTAAAGCCACCGTTGAAAAAGGCCTGTTACTGGTTATTACCGGCAATGGTAAAGGTAAATCCACCTCAGGTTTTGGCACTGTTGCCCGAGCCGTTGGCCATGGCCTGAAGGCGGCCGTGGTGCAGTTTATTAAAGGCAGCTGGGACTGTGGTGAGCGAAATTTACTTGAGCAGCATCAGGTGGAGTTTGCCGTTATGGCCACCGGTTTTACCTGGGACACCCAGGATAAAGCCGCTGATATAGCTGCTGCTGAACAGGTATGGGCAAGGGCAGAACAAATGCTGGCCGACCCGGCTCTTGACCTGGTACTACTGGATGAACTGACTTATATGGTGAGCTATCACTACATTGAACTGGAACGGATTGTCCGGGCGCTGCAAAACCGGCCATCTGGCCAGCACGTGGTGATTACCGGCCGCTCCTGTCACCGTACCCTGGTTGAGATGGCTGATACCGTCAGCGAAGTGCAGGTTGTAAAACATGCCTTTGACGCCGGCATTAAAGCGCAGCGGGGTATTGACTGGTGATTAAGCTGTGGCAGGGGGCACTCGTACTGGCAATTTTACTGGTACCGGTGCTGGCAGTGCCGGTATCAGTAATAGCGGCGGAGCCGCAGGAACGGAATGGCCAGCCAGTGCCGGCCAAACGAATTGTCGCCCTGGCACCGCATATTACCGAACTGCTGTACGCTATTGGCGCCGGTGAGCAATTAGTAGCGGTCAGTGCTTACAGTGATTACCCGGCTGCTGCCCGTGAATTGCCAGAGGTAGCCAATTATGCCGGTATCAACCTTGAGGCCATTCTGGCCTTGCAGCCCGATTTGGTTATCGCCTGGAAAACCGGCAATGTTGCTACCGATATCAGCCGCTTACAGCAGTTTGGGATTAATGTTGCGTTCTCTGATCCGCTGTTAATCAGCGATATAGCCACTGAGCTGCGCTATCTGGGGCAACTAACCGGTCATCAGCAACAGGCCGATGCCCTGGCAGAAAATTTTGAACAACAACTAACGGCTATTCAGACGGAGTATAAAACGAAAGCCAGGCTGCCGGTCTTTTTCAGTATGGGCACCGAGCCGCTGACGTCAGTCGCAAACCAGGCCTGGCCCGCACAGGCTATCCGGTTGTGTGCAGCTGATAACATTATGGATGAGACGCTGGGTGATTACCCGCAGCCGGGCATAGAACAGGTGTTGCAGGCACAGCCGCAAGTCATAATTCAGGCAACGGCCGGTGCCACGCCGGCAGATACCAGTTTCTGGCAAGCGTATCAGGTGATACCGGCGGTAGAGCGCAACCAGTTTATTGTAGTTGATGCAGATTTACTGTACCGCACCAGCCCCCGCACCTTGCAGGGGATCAGGCAGTTGTGCCAGGGGCTGGATCGCTTTCGTTAACTATTAATGCTGCTCATCAGGGTATTGGCCCGGCGCATTAAGCGCTCAGCGTTACGCACCTGATTAGTTTTTAACAGTTCACCCGATAAGGTCAGATACTTGTCGGCCAGTTGTCGTTTTAAACTCACCAGCAAACTAAAGTCAGCCGGTAACTGGCTGCTGTAAAGCTCATATTGCTTGTAGATAGTGTCAGTCTCCCGCGCAGAGCGGCTGATGGTTAACTCTTCGCTAAGCTGATCAAAGGTTTGCTGATAAAACACCGCGGCTTCCTGATGAGGAAAGGGCAGTGGAGTCGCTGATTCTTTAGCACTGTGGTAAGCCGCCATAGCTGCGACAGCCGTTTGCAGCTGCTCACCGCGTAGCAGTAACTCCCGGGTTGGTTCGCTGCCGGCAAAAACATGCTTGCCAGCTTTTATCAAGACATGCAAAGCCTGGGCATTATGCTCTCGGCTGGCATCGGCAAATGCGCGCTGGTATGCGCCAATTTCAGCCTCATCCGGCACTATGCTGTAGTTTTGGTCTATCCGTTTAATATCTTCAACAATATTATATATATCGGTTTGTGCTGGATCAGACTGGTATTGCTGGTTAACCAACAAAGTGTTCAGTTGATTTCGCAGCACATCAAGTGCGGTTTGCTTGCTACGGTTCATGCTACTGGCAATATCTGCCAGATAAAGAGAATCGGGATATAAGCTGCGGGCCCGGTCCAGCAAGTGTTCAATTTGCGGGTAATCCGGGTAATTATAACGCCGGTCACTGATTACGGTATCAATCTGCTGCTCAAAATAGGCCAGCAGTTTATCAGACTGCAAACGCAGTAAACCTGAGCGTATTATGGGTTCGGCAGTTTCCAGGGTAGAGAAAGCCTCCAGAAATTCGGCTGGTTCACTGTCTGCCAGTGCCAAGTAGTCATTGTATTGTTGCTGTTGCTGCTGTTGTTGCTGTTGCAGTGTCACCAGTTGCTGTTGCTGCTGACTGTGTAAATGCCACAAACCACCCGCAGCCAGCACGGCAATACAGGCTGCTGTTGCCGCTGGCCAGTAGCGACGGTTCAGGGCATGTAGTAGCTGCGCAATAGTGGTGTTGCGGCTGCTGCTGTCGAAGCGTAGCGCTTTTTTTAAAGCCAGCCACTGCAGCGGGTTTAAATGAGCTGGTTTATTAGCCCGTTTTTGCTGTTGGGCGGCTTTGTCAGCAGGGATCCGTTCAAACGGATGTTTGCTCGTCAGCAGTTCATAGCTGATACATCCAAATGAAAAAGTGTCATCAGCAACGGACGGTGTTTTACCTGCCAGCAAGTCTATGCTGGCGTAGGCCGGGGTGTAACCACTTAACGCTGCTGCGGGGTTGTGTTGCTCTGCAGCATAAATGTCATGATTAAGTTGCAGGGTATGAGCCACACCAAAATCCAGTACCTTTAACTGGCCACTGCGGTTCAGCATAATATTTGCCGGTTTTAAATCGGCGTGTACTATGCCCTTACTGTGAGCGTATGCCAGAGCCGCACCTAACTGATCCAGCAATTTAATGGCAGCATTAAGCGGCAGGCCTTTGGGTTTGTAGCGTTTAATCACCTGATCCAGACTTTCACCATCCAGAAACTCCATTACAATAAAATAACGGTCCTGCTCACAATCAACATCAAATACCCTGACAATATTAGGATGCGACAGTTGCTGGGTTCTGTGGGCCTCCTGCAACAACAATTGTAATGCTTCCGGCTGGCTGACGAACTGAGGTTGCAGTACTTTAATCGCGACCTGACTGTCAGCAACGCCGGCGTCAGCTAAAAAGGTATCCCGCGCCCGGTAGATATCACTCATACCACCAGAGCCAATTTTTGATTCCAGCAGATAGCGCTGCTTAATGGTTTTGCCCGTTAAATCGCTTGACGTTGCTGCTGTTGCGGCGGTCTGGTTGGGCCGGGCAAAACGGGTTTTCTCATTGTCATCACTGAGGTTAGTTGAGGTACTCTCAATACAAGTGACAGAACTAACATTGCTAATACCGGCCGTTGTGTGATCAGCTGGTGTGGTTTTATCGGCGGTATCGGACATCTCAGTGGTTACCTTCTGGTTTATTGCTCTAGTCGCTGCACAGCTGTCACTTCCTTATTACTTATATGCCCGTTTACAACTAAGCAGGCATTGTAAATAGACTGTCTTTACAAATAAGTGACAAATTAACTGTTTGCATTAGCTAAGCTACGTCTGGCAGTGACTTTACAGCTGTCATGTAGTGTTTAATGTCCGGCTATTTTAGCTTTAGATGAAAAAACATCAAGCATAATTGCATTTATGTAAACAAGATATATATTGACATGGTTCTTTTTAGACACTAATCTTTGCCGCTGCAACTTTTGTTAAATTAAATGTAGTTAAGTAATGCAATGCTGGCAGGGAGTGTTAAGTGAGTCAGACGGATATGTTACTGGAACTGACGGTGTTAAGTTATCACCGCTTATCACCACGTCAGGTAGCGGTGAAACGCTTTGACGGCAGCGGCGGTACCCTTGGCCGGGCAGAGCATGCTGATTGGCATTTACCGGATCCGGAACGGGTGGTATCCAGTATTCATGGCCAGGTAAGTTATAACGCTAACAGCTTCTGGATAACGGACAGTTCAACCAATGGTTTGTTTGTTAACCGCTCGGTAACCCCGCTTGGCAATGGCCAGAAGCACTTGCTGGTCGATGGCGATTTATTATGTCTTGGCGATTATGAAATTAAAGTCGCTATTATTTCTGCTTCAGACCACAACGCTATCGATATTCCGACACACGCTGATGCCTGCGTATCCGCTCAGGGATTACCTGTCAGTGACTTAGCCATGGCTGATTATGTTAATGACAGCGGAGCCGGCCCGGTAGCAGCTGGCATGGCAACAGTTGGTATATCGGTTGTGGACAGTCTGGTACGCCAGGATAACGACGTGCTGGCACAGAACGATATGATGAGTGAAAGCTTTGCGCCGCCGCAAAGCCTGATCCCCGATGACTGGCAACCGCAATGGCAACCGCACACTTTACCTGATGAACCGCTCAATCTGGCAACGCCAGAGATGAAACCTGATACTGCTGCCCGAGCGCTGGAGCCTGTTTCTCAGAGCCAATCAGCCAATGCTGAGCAGTGTTTGCAGGCGTTTCTCAGTGCGTTGAACGTACCCGCTCCCGCAGAGCAGCAATTACAGAATCCGGTTTGGTGGGGCCAGTTAGGCGAAGCATTGCAGGCGTCATTGCATGGCATTATTGATGTGATGCGCTCGCGTTCAGAGATGAAAAATACCCTGCGGGTAAACCAGACTACCTTTCAGCAGCGGGAAAATAACCCGCTGAAATTTTCTGCCAGCGTCAGTGAGGCGTTTCACAACTTATTTAACCACAATGCCAGCAGCTTTATGGGGCCGCGCCAGGCCATTACCGCAGCTTTTGCCGATATCAGCCAGCATGAGGCCGCTATTGTCGCAGGTGCTGCAGGCGCTATGCAGGGATTACTGGCTCAGCTGACTCCTGAATTGATTGAGCAACGGGATTTTGGCTCCAGTTTTATTGATAAAGTGAACCCGGCTCAGCGCTACTGCCGCTACTGGAATTTATATCAGGCGTTACATCAGGAGCTCCTAAGTGAGGTGACGCGCACTGCAAAGGGTGGGGTAAATGATGACTTTATCCATGCCTATGAACACTATTTAGCCAACCCGGCTAAAAATAACCAAAAATGACAGAGCAATGGAGTTGTCACTTATGAAACGGATCTACCTGCTGGTATTAGTCATGTTAACTACAACCTTGTTAGCTGGCTGTCAGGCTGTCTATTCAACTTTTCCACCATCCACCACCCTCCATTTCAGGGTAGCTGATGATATTAACCCCGATGCCGACGAGCGGCCGTCACCGGTGATTATAAGAGTATACGAACTGGCATCAAAAACGGTATTTGAAAACCAGGATTTTTTTGCACTGTATGATGACCCGGAGCAGACGCTGCGCACCGATTTACTGAAAATTGATGAACTGGTATTCGAACCAGGCCAGCGTACCGAATACAAAATGACGTTGTTACCGACCACCAAGGCAGTTGCGGTGATTGCGGCTTATCGTGATATTGAAGGCGCGCGCTGGCGTGCCGTGGTTGACGTAAAGCCAACCGGTTATGACGACTTTTACGTCTATGTAGACAAGCTTGCCGTGTATATCCGTGAACATGATTTGGAGCGGCCAGCCCGCTAGCAGCGGCAGTTAGCCCGGAGTAATAAGCTAATGAGTGAATTCAGTAAAATTGCCTGGTCAGAGGGCATGTTTTTACGGCCGCAACACTTTCAGCAGCATGAACGTCATTTGCAGTACAGTCAGCAAAGCCGCCAGTCGCAGCTGGCGCCATTTTGCTGGGGAGTTTATGACTACCAACTGGACAGTCAGTGTTTAAAATTCAGTCAGTTTGGCCTGACCAGTCTGCGCGGTATTTTACCTGACGGTACCTTGCTTGATTTACCTGATATTGAACCCTTACCAGCACCGCTGAGCATTGCCAAGGGCTGTCGCGACCAGCAGGTATATTTATGTCTGGCCGTCGATAAAGTGAATGGTCTTAACATTGCTGAGCAGCAAAGCAGCCAGATAACCCGTTTTCAATTTGCAGATCATAACCTTACTGATACCAGTTTGGCCGAGGCTTCAGTCGAGACGCTGCAATTAGCCAGGCTGCGGCTGATGCTAAAGCTGGAGAGTGATGATCGAAGTGGTTTTGTTGGTTTTGCCATCGCCAGAGTAAGAGAAGTGACCGAGCAGGGCGAGGTTAAACTGGATGATAAGTTCATACCGCCTGTGCTTAATGTGCAACGAAATCCAACCTTAAAAGCACTGATTAACGAGTCTTTAGGCATGCTTAATCAGCGGGCGCAGGCGTTAAGTGGCCGGATAAGCAAAGGCCAGGGAACCAGCAGCTCTATTGCCGACTTTCTGATGTTGCAGGTACTTAATCGGTATGAGCCGCTGTTAAAACACTGGCAACAAGTTGATGGCAGTAATCCGCTGAGCTTTTACCAATTGATGGTATCCATGCTGGGAGAGCTGGCAACCTTTACCAGCAAGGAAAAAAGGCCGCCTGAATTCCCGGCTTATGTCCATGATGAGCTGACCATGGTTTTTGGTAACTTAGCGGTCATTATGAATCAGACACTGAGTGTGGTGCTGGAGCAAACGGCCCAGGCTTTGCCGCTGGAGCAGGCTAAATTTGGCATTTTAGTATCACCACTAACCGATAAAACCCTGCTGGAATACGCCCAGTTTGTGTTGGCGGTAAGTGCCGATTTACCAGCAGAAGATATCCGCAAACATTTGCCGGCCAGACTGAAAATTGGCCCGGTTGAACATATTCGCGAATTGGTTAATAACCAGTTACCCGGTATCGCAGTAACCGGTTTGCCGGTTGCACCCAGACAAGTGCCTTATCACGCCGGTTACCACTATTTCCAGCTGGATAAAAGCAGCATTTACTGGCAGCGGCTGGCGAACAGTGGCGCCCTGGCATTGCATTTGTCGGGCAATTATCCCGGCTTAAAGCTGGAACTCTGGGCAATTAAAGCCTGATTAACAGGGATGGAAGGCAATGTCTGATCAAACCATTATGAAACCGCGACCAGGGGGGCGCAGCAGCCGGCCCGAGGCCAGTCCCAGCATAGCTGTGCGTCCTGTCGCCCTGGGCAACGCCAGTGTAGATAATGATAAAACCCGGATTGCTACCGGTAATCGCAGTACTCTCAGCGGGCAGGGGCCGCAAACGTTATCTGTCAGTGACAACGTGCTGGTTGATGAAGCCGCGGTATTGTTTTCGCTGGTGGCGCCCATTCGCAGTACTGCCAGCCACAACGATGTCAATGGCTTGAAAAAACAGTGTGTTAATCTGATTACCCAGTACGAGCAACGCTTGCGCAGTAAAGGCATAGCAGCTGAGGTTATTGAGCAGGCCCGTTATACCCTGTGCTGTTTTATTGATGAAGTTGTCCTGAATACCAGCTGGGGTGGTAACAGCGACTGGGCGACAGAGAGCTTGTTATCTACCTTTCACAATGAAACCTTTGGTGGCGAGTACTTTTTTACCTTGCTGGAAAACGCGATTAACCAGAGTGGGCATAACCTGATGCTGCTGGAGTTGCAGTATTTATGCCTGTCCTTTGGTTTTGTTGGCAAAATGCGGGTTGAAGATCGCGGTTTTGAAAAACTGGAGCTGATTAAAGACCGCGCTTATAAGGCCATTCGCAGCCAACGAGGAGAGCCTGCGCGGGAGTTATCTCCGAAATGGCAAAGTGATGTGGTGCAGTCGGGGGCACTGGAGACCAGGCTGCCGCTGTGGGTATTGTGCTCCGTGGTAGCCGCATTGTTGCTTGGCGTTTATATGTATCTTAATTATCAGGTTAACAATTACTCTGACCAGGTGCACCGCGACTTGAACGCACTGGTGAACTGGCAACCTGACTCGGTATCAGGTCAGAGTGGCCAAATTCATCAGCAAGCGGTCCGCTTACAGCAGCTACTACAAACCGAAATCCGCCGCGACATGTTGCAGGTTATTGAGCTGCCTGATCGGGTACGGATCCGGGTGGGTTTACATCATTTATTCACACCGGGTGGCGTCACTATAAATGAGAGCTTTCAGCCGGTTATCAGCAAAATTGCCCGGGCGTTAGAAGGCACTGACGGCCGTATCCTGGTTAGCGGCTTCACCGATGACTTGCCAATTTTTACCAGCAAATACCCGTCAAACTGGCACTTGTCGCTGGCCAGAGCCAATGCCATGGCTGATACGCTGGCAACCGGTGGGCAGCTGCATGGCCGGTTGTGGCCGGAAGGACGTGGTGAAGCCGATCCGATAGCACCAAACGATTCGGCAGAGAACCGCGCTCTGAACCGGCGTGTTGAAATAGACTTGTTAGAGTAATAGCGTAGTTCAAGGGTTAGGTTTATGAAAATTAAGGGATTTTTTCAATCATTACATCGTGCTCTGACAGCCGGTTGGGTTATTACCTTACTAGGACTAACTGCGCTGGCATTATTGATTTGGTTTGGTGGGCCGTTAGTGGCTATCGCCGGCATGGAGCCCTTGGCCAGCAGTACTGCCAGGCTGGTGACCTTACTGGTGATTGCATTGATTTGGGGGGCCAGCCATTACATTCGTGGTATGCAGGAAGACCGCTCAAACAAGCAGGCAGTAGATACCTTACTTAATGGCGATGATCAACAGCAGCAGGATGCAATGGCCAAACGGGATATTGAAATACTGCGCAGCCGGATGCAAAAAGCGCTGGATATTCTAAAGCATGCTCGTTTTAGCAAAGCGCGCGACATTTACCAGCTACCCTGGTACATGCTGATTGGTCCACCAGGCTCCGGCAAAACCACCGCTTTGCAACAGTCCGGGCTGGAGTTTCCGTTAAAAGAACAAATGGGAGTTGACGCCATTGAAGGCATTGGTGGTACCCGGCAGTGCGACTGGTGGTTTACTGATCAGGCAGTATTAATTGATACTGCCGGACGTTACACCACCCAGGACAGTCATGCCCAGCAGGATGCGACGGCCTGGCAGGGCTTTCTCGGGTTGTTGCGAAAGCACCGGCCACGCCGGCCAATAAACGGGGTAATAGTGTTTGTCAGCCTGGCTGACTTACTAAACCAAACCCGGACTGAGCGTAACTTACACGCCAGAGCGATAAAACAACGGGTGCAGGAGTTACAGAACCAGCTTGGCATGACTTTTCCGGTCTATGTAATGTTCACCAAAGCCGATTTAATTGCCGGCTTCTCGGAGTTCTTTGATGATTTAGCACCAGAAGACCGGGAACAGGTGTGGGGAACCACCTTTGCGCTGGCAGCAGAAAATGAAGAAAAAGGTGTCGTTGCCCAGTTTAATAAAGAGTTTCACGCCATTATTAACCGGCTGCATCAACGATTGTATAGTCGGTTGCAAACTGAACGTGAACAACAGAGCCGGGCAGCTATATACGAGTTCCCCCGCCAGCTGCGGTTAATTCAAAGCGCGGCGGATGATTTTTTAAAAGAAATTTTTGCTCCTAATCCGTTCGAGAAAGCCACTATGTTGCGCGGGGTCTATATTGCCAGCGCAACCCAACAAGGCCAGCCGATAGATCGGGTCGTGGCCCAGCTTGGCGGCAATTTTGGCCTGGCTGAACCGCCACTGCGCCGCCATACCGGCGAAGGTAAAAGTTTCTTTCTGAAACGGTTTTTTGAGCAAATTGTTATACCGGAGCGTGAACTGGCCTCGGTTAACCTGCAGCATAAAGCCAAACATCGCTGGATCAGGCACGGTACCCTAGCCGCGACGGCAGTGGCGTCGGTCTGGTTACTCAGTGCCTGGACGTCCAGCTACAACTGGAACCGGCAGCTGGTAGATGAGGTTGCCGTGTCGTTGCAGCACTATCAGAGCCTTGAGCAAGAGCAAGCACAGCAATCAATGCTGCAGCTGAATGAGCAGCTCAATGTGTTGCGGGATATGCCGGCAGGCTATGCCGGGTTACTACCGGCCGATGGCCCGAAAAACCTCGGGCTTTATCAGGGTGATAAGCTGGGGCAATCTGCTAAAACGGCTTATCAGCGTGCACTGTATGCCGATTTTATGCCGTTTTTACTGCAAAGTTTAATTACTGAAATGCAGCAGCATGCCGACCATCGTGACTACTTATATGAAACGTTAAAAACCTACCTGATGATTTTCCAGCCGGCACAGTTTGAGACAGAGCAGGTGCAGGCCTGGTTTGCTCAGTACACCGAGCGTATGTTACCGGCCGAAATTAATCAGCCGCTCAGACTGTCCCTGCAAAGCCACCTGGATGCCTTGTTACAGGCCGGTATTCAGGGCGCCAGTTATGATGAGGTGGTGGTGGCTGCTACCCGCGACCTCCTGATGACGGTACCACTGGCTGAACGTGCTTATCAGCGGATCCGTACTGAGCTGATGGAGAGTCATATTCCTGATTTTCGGTTGTCTGATGTGCTGGCGACCGACAGTGTCACCTTATTCAGCAGGCGCAGCGGTAAACCACTGCGTCAGGGGATCCCGGGTTTGTATACCTATCAGGGTTTTCATGGGGTGTTTAATATTGAAAAACGCCGGATCATTCGCCAGTTAATGGCTGACAGCTGGGTGTATGGTGATGACATGGAAGGTGCCAGCGAGCAAAGCCCCCCTGATTTGTCTGCCCAGGTAACCATGCGTTATATGCGGGACTATGTCTACTTATGGCAAGAGCTGTTAAACGATATTGAGTTGCAGCCCATAACAAATGTTGAGCAGGGCCTGGCCCAGACCAAGATCCTGGCAGGGCCGGAGCAACCGATCCAGAATATTATTAAAGCAGCCCAACAGAACCTGAGGCTAACCCAGTTACCTGAGTCTGCCGAGCTGGATATGGCGGCCGATGTTGCCGGCAAAGTAGCAAAAACCCAGTTTTCCAGCCAAACCACCCGTTTAAACCGGGTACTGCCGGATGAGATGCCAGACGTCAGCCGCAGCCTACCTGGCAAGGAAGTTGAGGCCGCATTTTCGGCGCTGTTGGCAATTGAACCGACCCAGCTGGAGCAGATAGGCCAGACCACACGGCGTTACTATGAATATCTGGAGCGGTTATATGTGCCGGGTGGCAGGGCACGGCAGGCTTATGCTAACCAGCTGAACTCACAGGAAGGTAATGAGCTGGACGTGGCGCTGCGCCGGTTACGCAGTGAAGTACCGGCACCGTTCAGTACCTGGTTGGGCAATATTTCCAGCGACACCGCGCAGCTATTTGCCAGCGGCAGTCGCCAGCATATAAATGAAGCCTGGCAAGGTAAAGTATTAACCGAGTATCGCGGTGCAATTGCCGGTCGCTACCCGCTAGACCGGCGGGCCAGTGAAGATATTAAGCTACGCGATTTTGAGCGGTTCTTTGGTTATGGCGGTACCCTGGATAGCTTCTTCAAAGATTACTTAAGCCCCTTTGTTAATACCAGCCGCACCCAATGGACCTTTAAAAAAGATATTGGTCTGGATGCCGGTGTGCTTAAAACCTTCCAGCGTGCCCAGCGTATTCGCAGCACCTTCTTTGAAGAGGGTAGTCAGAAGTTAAAAGTGGGTTTTAGCTTAAAACCACTATTTCTGGACCGGCATATTACCCATCTGATGCTGGATATAGACGGCCAGGAACTGTCTTACCGGCATGGTCCAACCCGTTCCAGCCAGTTCTACTGGCCAGGTGATCGCAATAAGCTGCAAACCCGGCTGGTGTTTACCCCGGCAAATGCCGGCTTGTCTGCCAATGCCAGTTATGCAGGGGAGTGGTCCTGGTTTCGTTTACTGGATGAACTGACCCGGGAGCGACCACAAACCCGCGCCGACAAAGTGCTGCATCTGGCAGTGCAGGGCAACAAAGCACGGCTGGAATTAGTACCCGATACGGTAAATACCCCGTTCTGGAGCAACGAGCTGGAGGCCTTTTCATGTCCGGCCAGTCTGTAGTAAAAAGCGCGGCGGTGCAGGTAGGGATATGTGGCAAAGTTGCCAGCCAGGGTGATTTTCTGGCCCAGAGCCTGGAGGTAGCATTTGTTGATAGCTGGAATGAATGGCTACAAGCTGTACTGGCGGTTAGCCGGGAACAACTGGGTGCAGCCTGGCTGGAAACTTACTTAACCAGCCCGGTATGGCATTTCGCGCTATCACCCGGGGTATGTGGCGATCTGGCGATGGCAGGCACGCTGATGCCCTCGGTCGATCAGGTTGGCCGTCATTATCCTTTTACCCTGGCCGCTGAACTGGCGGTGACACCGGTACAGGCATGGCAGGAAAATGGCTGGTGTGACAGCCTGGAGCAGCAGGCCCTGGCTACGTTAGATGAAGGATTTCATTTGCAGCAATGGTTGTCAGATCTGGACAGGCTGTCAATAGCCTGGCCTGAGGCGAAACGGCTGACGGTCAGTCAGAGTAACAACGAAGCGATTCGTCAGGCCTGGACCATCAGCGCAAGTCAGCCACTGGATAGCCTGGCGCTGTTACATCAAAGTTATCTGCAACAATTCCCCCGGTATTGCCTCTGGTGGACCACAGGGTCCGAGCACGTCGCGCCCTGCTTGCTGGTAACGTCTGGGTTACCACAGGTAAGCCAGTATGCAGCGATGCTGGATGGCGACTGGTCCCGCTGGAACTGGCAGCAAAAACATATTCAATATTAATCCGGACGGTTTCAGTTCTATGCAAATTGCATTTCATGCGCAAAGCCATAAAGGCCTGGTAAGAAAACTTAACGAAGATGCCTGCCTGGCACTACCCGAGGCTGGCGTTTGGGCAGTAGCTGATGGCATGGGGGGCCATGCTGCCGGTGATGTCGCCAGCCAGATGGTGATGGATATGTTAAAAACTCTGGTGGACAGTGCCGGCACGGCGCTAAGTCCGGCCATGTTAAGTCAGGCGCTGCAAAATGCCAATAAGGCGCTGGTGCAATACAGCAAGCAACAATTACTTGGTTCGATGGCGGGTTCGACGGTAGTGGTGTTGTTTATTCAGCAAGACCGCTACCATTTATTGTGGGCTGGTGACAGTCGCTGCTACTTACTTCGCAACAATAAACTCCGGCAACTAAGTCATGATCACAGCCAGGTAAATGAAATGGTAGCTCAGGGCTTACTGGCCGCAAGTGAGGCAGAAAGCCATGAATTGGCCAACGTCATTACCCGGGCGGTGGGGGTGGATAGCGAACTGGAGGTTGCTGTCTGCGCAGATGAATGTCAACCAGGTGATTTGTTTTTACTGTGCACTGATGGTTTAACAAAAGAGCTGCCAGATCATGAAATTCATCAGTATTTACAACATGATGATATTGCTGATGCCAGCAAAGCTTTGTTGCATTCTACATTGGTAGCGGGCGCAAAAGACAATGTCACCAGTATTTTGGTTAAGTTGCAAAGTATAAGTAATGTTAATTTAATTGATAAAACTATACCGTTAAAACTAAAAAATGTATAAATATAGTTTGCATTGTTGTTATTTGGTGAACTATAAAGTAACATATTTTGCTGTTAGTAGATTTAATGGTTAATTGTGATGGATCGCAGTGAATTAATAGATTTCGAGTTGTTAACTAAACCCGTAGCGGCGCAAGCAGTGGCGGGTATCGATCCACGTAGCGATATTTCACCTACCTCGCAGTATTACAGCTTAAAAGACGTACGTAGTCAGGCTCGTGCCAACGAGCGGGCGATGTTATTTGAAGATGATGATTTTCAATCACTGGTGCTGGACTGGCGCCCCCTGGCTCAGGCCCTGCCAGCTATTCTGACCAACCAGAGTAAAGATCTTGAATATGCCGCCTGGTTGATTGAAGCCTGGTGCCGGACTGAAGGCTTTGCTGGTTTGGCAGCCGGATTCAAAGCAACCCGGCTGTTGATTGAGCATTTTTGGCCGGATCTCTATCCCTTGCCAGATGACGAAGGCATGGAAGCCCGGATTGCACCGTTAATTGGTCTGAACGGCTATGAAGGCGACGGTGCCCTTATTACCCCTATCCTAAGTATTCCGCTGACCGAAGTGACCTCCGTCGGCTGTTTTGCCTGCTGGCAATATGTCAGGGCAGCAGAATTATCCAGAAAAGATGAGACAAAGCAGAAGCAACGCGCTGATGCCGGTATTGCCAACCTGGAACAAATTCAACAAGCGGTGCAGGAAACTCCGGCAAGCTTTTATCAGCAGCTTTGCAATGATATTCAGCTAGCTATTGCTGAATTTAAATTGCTGTCTGATGCCATGGATGCGGCGATGGCAGGTGAGCCCCAGCCAACAACCGCGATTAGCAAAGCCATGCAAAAATGCCTTGATGCGGTGACATATCTGGCGGCAGACAAGCTGAAAGTAGCGGGCGACAGTCCGGCAGAAGTCAGTGCTGAAGGGACTACTACCAATCTTAATCCCGCCAGTGTCGATGAGCAGTTGCAGTCCAGACAGCAGGTTATTCGCTCATTGCAGCATGCTGTCGAGTTTTTTCGAAAGACAGAACCTCATTCGCCAATGTCGTATGCGCTTGAGCAGGTGATCCGCTGGAGTGATCTCACTTTACCGGAGCTGTTGCAGGAGTTGATTGACGATAGTAATACCCGAAACAGTTATTTTCGTCTGGCGGGGATACCGCAGACTAAGTAGTGCAACCGGCCAGCGTTGCCTGCGCGGCCACGACAGACAAATATTAGGAGAGAGTAAATGGAAAGTATTCACAGCAAGTTGTCACGGGTGCGCAAACCCCGAGTCCACATTACATATGATGTAGAGACTGAAGGTAACGCCGTCAAAAAAGAACTGCCTTTTGTCGTTGGGGTAATGGGAGATTTTGCCGGCCACAATACTCAGGCGCTAAAGCCACTTAAAGATCGTCGTTTTGTCCAGATTGACCGGGATAATTTTGACGAAGTGTTAAAGCGGATGAACCCGAAGCTTAATTTTAAAGTGGAAAATAAGCTGGCCGGTGATGGCAGTGAGTTTGCGGTGGATTTGGAATTTAAATCGATGCAGGACTTTGAACCCGCGGCTATTGTCCGTCAGGTAGAGCCACTGGAAAAACTAATGGCTACCCGCAATAAACTGCGCGATTTAATGACAAAAATCGACCGCTCTGAAGATCTGGAGAATATCCTGGAACGGGTACTTAACAGTGATGCTGACCTGCAACAGCTGGCGCAGGAACTGAATTTAGAGGACAAATAACATGAGTACGGAAGCCTTAGCACAAAGCCATGACAGCAGCAGTACTGAATTAGCATCGCTACTGGATCAGGCAATTGGCGCCACCAAACAAACAGACGCTTCACGCGCTGAAGAGCTTATTCGCACCCTGACCGAAGAAGCGATGAGTGGCACGGTTAGCTGGAATAAAAACCTGACCGTTACTTTTAATGAAGCCATCAACCGCTTAGATTCTCTGATTTCTGATCAGCTGGCGGCCATTATGCACGCTGAAGACTTTCAGAAGTTAGAAGGCAGCTGGCGTGGTCTGAATCATCTGGTAACCAACTCTGAGACCGGTAGCTCATTAAAAATCCGCATGATCAGCATGAGCAAAAAAGAGCTGTACAAAGATTTAAGTAAAGCGGTGGAGTTTGACCAGAGCCAGACCTTCAAAAAAGTCTATGAGACGGAATTTGGTACACCGGGCGGCGAACCTTATGGCGCGATAATCGGTGATTATGAGTTTACCAATCATCCGGAAGACATCGAAACCCTGACCTATATGTCAAATGTTTCTGCGGCCGGTTTCTGTCCGTTCTTATCGAGTGCTTCACCTGCACTGTTTGGTTTTGATGAATGGACAGAGCTTTCCAAGCCTCGCGATTTAGAAAAGATTTTTGAGTCACTGGAATATACCAAATGGCGCTCGTTCCGGGACAGCGATGATTCCCGCTTTGTTACTCTGAGCATGCCACGGGTATTGGCACGGCTGCCTTACGGTAGTTCTACCGCACCGGTAGAGGAATTCGGCTATGAAGAGTTTGAATTAGATGCGCAGAAAGCCGTGGCGAAAAACACCAACCATAACCACTACTGCTGGATGAACGCCGCTTATGTGCTGGGCAGCCGGCTGACTAACGCCTTTGCCCAATATGGCTTTTGTACGGCTATTCGTGGTGCAGAAGGCGGCGGTAAGGTTGAAGGCCTGCCGTCACACATCTTTATGAGTGATGATGGTGATCCGGACTTAAAGTGCCCGACTGAAATCGGCATTACCGATCGGCGTGAAGCAGAGCTTGGCAAAATGGGCTTTTTACCACTGTGTCATTACAAGAATACTGACTACGCGGTGTTTTTCGGTGCGCAAACAGCGCAGAAACCGAAAAAATACGAGAGCCCGGAAGCCACTGCAAACGCGGCCATTTCTGCCCGCTTGCCTTATTTAATGGCAACGTCACGTTTTGCTCATTACTTAAAAGTACTGGCCCGTGACAAGATCGGTAGCTTTATGGAAGCAGAAGATGTCGAAGTATGGCTGAACCGCTGGATCCTGACTTATGTCAACGCCTCTGAAGGCAGTGGCCAGGAAGTACGCGCCCGTTATCCGCTGGCAGATGCCAAGGTCCAGGTGCGTGAGATCCCGGGACGGCCGGGCTCTTACAATGCGGTGGCCTGGTTACGACCATGGCTGCAACTGGAAGAGCTGTCTACGTCGTTACGTTTAGTCGCTAAAATTCCGGAAATGGGTAGCTAAGCCAGCATCAGCTGCGAGTGCGCAGTTGGTTGGCAGAAGTAAGGACGGACAAGTCATGGTTGACGCAGTTAATTTTGTTGCTGATACGGTCTTTGATATTACAGAAGACCACCGGCCTTGTCCGTCTTATGCCAGCTATGAGCGCAAAGGCTTACTCAGCCGGTTTTTACGTGAGGCCGATCCGTTAAAAGCAGTGCTGTTCTGGCTGCAACATATTGAAAGCCGTCCCTGTGTCGGGGCGGCTTTTGTTACGCCAATATTGGGGCGGGCTATCGCGGAAATTGACAGCCTGATTAACCAGCAGCTCAATACTATATTGCATCATCCTGTACTACAGGAGCTTGAAGCCAGCTGGCGCGGTTTACTGTATTTAACCGAGCAGGCAGAGCGCTTCGACCGTGAGCAAAAAGTAAAAGTGAAATTAATTTCTCTGTCCTGGCCGGAGCTAAGTAAGGATATTAACCGGGCTATAGATTTTGACCAGAGTGATTTTTTCAAACTGATTTACGACAACGAATTTGATATGGCCGGCGGTGAGCCTTTTGGGGTGTTGATTGGAGATTATCAAATCAGCCATAAAATCCGCCGCGGCCAGAGCATTAATGATCTTGATACCTTAAAAGAGGTTGCCCGTACCGCCGCAGCGGCATTTGCGCCTTTTATAACCGCGGCTCATCCGTCATTGTTTGGCGTCGATCATTTCTCAGAGCTTGGCCAGGTGGCGGATATCGCCAGCCAGTTTAAACAGCCGGAATATGTAAAGTGGCGGGCGCTGCGTAATATGGAAGATGCCCGCTTTTTGGGTTTGGTTCTACCCCAGGTGCTGATGCGACCGCCCTATAAAGATGATGGCAGCCGTAGTGAAGGCTTTGTGTTTAAAGAGCAGTTTAACCGGCCACAGCGTGACTATTTGTGGGGTAATGCGGCCTGGGCGTTTGCTGGAGTATTGGTGCGGGCATACAGCGAGTCGGGCTGGTTCGGTCAAATCCGTGGCATGAAAGCCGGCCATTATAATTTTGGGCTGGTGACTCATTTGCCCGTCAGCCAGTATGAAACTGAAAAATATCAACCATTTAATAAACCATCAGTAAATTTACTGGTGGGGCATCGCTTCGAAGCCGCGCTATCAGATGCCGGTTTTGTGCCGCTGTCGGCAGTGCCTTACAGCGATTTTTATGCGTTTTACAATAATGCTTCGGTGCAGGAAGCGAAAGCCTACGATAGAACCTTATCCACTGTTAACGCCCGCTTGTCTGCCATGTTGCAGTACATCTTATGTGTGGCCCGTTTTGCCCATTATATCAAGGTGATTGGTCGCGATAAGGTGGGGGGGTATGTCTCAGCTGAGGAGTGTGAGCAGGAATTACAACGCTGGCTGCACAACTATACCACGGCTTCAGAGGATGCGTCTTATGAGGTCAGAGCGCGCCGGCCACTGCGGGAAGCGCGGATCAAGGTGAAAGAGAAGCGGGGACAGCCGGGCCGCTATTATTCAGTAATCCAGCTGCAGCCGCATTTCCAGCTGGATCAGATGGTGACATCAGTAAAATTAGTCGCGGAGTTGTCTCCGAAACAAAAGGCGTCTGCCTGAGGGATCTTTTATGCAAAAACTAAATTCGTTAATCAGTAGTGGCCAGTTGCAGCAGGCAATGGAGCATGCTCTGACTGTATTGCGGGATGACCCGCTAAATGCCCAGATGCGTGCAGTCTATGTTGAGCTGTTGTGCATTGCCGGTGAGCTGGATAAAGCCGATGCGCAGCTGGACATGATTGTACGCCAGCATCCGGATTTTTTATTAGGTGCTGTCAACGTCCGGCAATTAATTCGGGCCGAAACTGCCCGGCGGGATTTTTACCAGGGCGGCATGACCGCGACTTTGTTTGGTGAGCCGGCGCCAATGTTCAGTGCCTTGCTTAAATTACGCTTAGCAATGCACGAGCAGGATATCAGCACAGCGGCACTGGCTGCTGAGGAAATGGAGCAGTTACGGCCAGAAGTAGCTGTCGAACAGCGCGGCCAGCGGTATAGCGATATTCGTGACCTTGACGATAGCTTGGGCGGTTATCTGGAGTTGTTCGGCACTGACGGTAAATACTATCTGGCTGGCTTTGAGCAAATTGCCAGTTTAAAGCTTCATCCACCAAAAAGCTTGCTAGACACCATCTGGCGCCGGGTTGATATCAGTATTATTGATGGCCCGCAGGGCGAGGCATTTTTACCGCTGATCTACGTTGGCAACAGCGCTGATAACGACACTGATCCGGCTATCCAGCTTGGCCGGGTAACCGATTGGCATGAGCACGATGCCAGGCTGATAACCGGCAGTGGCCAGAAGATGGTATTGCTTGGTGAGCAGGCAGTGGCACTGGGTGATTTGCTGGAGCTGGACATTCTGAATGAAGCCAGCCTGGCTGCGACGCCGGCGATGGCTGAGTAACCACAATGAAAGTGCATCAGAAGCAGGCGTTACAGATGTCGCTGCTTGACCGGCTGATTGACGATGCACCCGGTCAGAAAGATCCGGGCCGGCAACGCCGTGGTTTCGATTTAAAAGCCTTGCGACAAAGCGTGCGGCGAGATTTAGAAAACCTGCTCAACACCCGGGTGCAGTGGCATGTCTGGCCCGAAAGCTATGCTGAATTGCCACAAAGCTTGCTGAATTACGGCCTGCCAGATTTCTCGGTGATGGTAGTTGATTCCATTGAAGGTCGCCAGCAGTTATGCCGGGCGGTAGAGCAGTGTATCCGGCGTTTTGAGCCTCGTTTCGTTGAGGTCGACGTGTCATTACCCGACGAGCAGCAAAGTATTGAACGGGTATTGCGGTTGCGAATACAAGCACTGTTATACGCTGACCCGGAGCCGGAACATATTATGTTTGATTCTGAAGTAGAGCCAGTTCACCTGGGGCTGACCATCAGGGATTATCAGTAATGAATGATGAGTTGTTGAAGTATTACAATCGTGAACTGACGTTTATCCGCCGGATGGGGGCAGAGTATGCCGAGAAATACCCAAAAATAGCCGGCCGGCTACGGATCAGCGAAGAGACAGTAGAGGACCCGCATGTATCGCGGTTAATCGAGGCTTTTTCGCTGTTAACTGCTCAGATCCGGCAAAAACTGGATGACAGCTTCCCCGAATTAACCGATGCCTTACTTGGCCAGATGTACCCGGACTATCAGGCGCCAATTCCATCAGTATCGGTACTGAAACTGGTCAGTCAAAATTTGTCGACCTCTGGAATCAGGGTTAAACGCGGTACTGAATTTGAAACCCGGGCGGAGGGGTTAAAACCCTGTACCTTTCAAAGTTGTTACGACACCGATATCTGGCCATTGGAAGTGGTGCAGGCCGAGTTTAAAAATGCGCCTTTCCATGCGCCTAAACCACCGGCCAGTCAGACCGCGAAGGCGCTATTGAAACTCAGCTTAGCTTGCGAGTTTGATAACACGTCGCTGCAGGAGTTGGCAGTAGGTAAGTTGCGGTTTTATCTTAACGGCCAGCGCCACCATGTTTACAAGTTGTTTGAGCTTATTCTGCGCCATGTGATCAGTATCGGCGTGGCGCCAGCGGGGCAACCCGAGCAGATGCGCTTTTTACAGCCACGGCATATTCAGGCCGTCGGCTTTGCCGATGATGAGCAGGTGGTGCCCTACAGCCAGCGAAGTTTTGCTGGCTACCGCTTAATAATAGAGCAATTTTTATGTCCGGAAAAGTTTCTGTTTTTTGCTTTAACCGATCTGGACCCGGACTGGCCTGGTGTCGCCGATAAAGTAGATTTTTATTTCTATCTGGCCGAGGGGGCAGATGAACTGGAGCGCCATGTCACGGCTGACAGTGTGCTGCTTGGATGCACCCCGGTCATTAACTTATTTAAGCAGAAACTGGAGCCGGTGAAGCTGGAGTCTGCCCAGTATGAATACCGGCTGGTGCCTCGTTATCTGGATGCAGATGTTTGTGAAGTCGTACAGGTGCAGCAGGTACAGGCATTTGACCCGCAAGGTAATGAAGTCACGCTTAACCCTTATTATAGTCAGGGCCATCCTGACTACCTGCAGCAGCAACAGTTATTCTGGCACACCCGGCGCGAATTTGTCGATTGGGCAGGGGGATATGCCGAAGCTGGCACCGAAGTGTATTTATCCATTATTGACCGCCTCTTTAAAGGGGTGAGTAATAATGATGAGCAGCAAAACTGGGTAATCCAGGTTAATGCATTGTGCAGTAACCGTAACCAGCCCGCATACTTGCCCTTTGGTGGCGGCGAACCGGGGTTTGCCATCAGCAAACATGCTGATGTGATTAAATCGGTGCGCTGTCTGATCGCACCGACTATGAGTATCCGGCCGGCATTAGCAGAGAGCAGCCGCTGGCAGCTGGTAAATCATCTTACCCTGAATCATTTCAGCGGGGAGCAGGCGCTAAAGGTGTTGCAGGAAACTCTGAAACTATACGATTTTCGCTGTACACCAGAGTCCAAAGCGCTGATTGACGGTATTACCGGGTTAACCCTGAGCAGTGGCTCTGCCAGGGTTAACCAGCAAGGGCGGATTGCGGTATGCAGCGGTACCGAGATTTTGCTGGAATTCAGCCAGTCTGCCTATGCTGGTAGTAATGTGTACTTTTTTGCCAATATCCTCGATGCATTTTTTGCCCAGTACGCCAGTATCAACAGCTATACCCGCTTGACAGTAAAACTGAAGGAACACGAACAGATTTATCATCGCTGGCCGGCCAGAGTAGGCAGCAGGGTACTGTTGTGAGTATAAAATTGTGAGCGTGAACTTATGAGTTTAGCAGCTTTAGTGGCCAGCCCGGCGGACTATGATTTTTACCAGGCCGTGTATCAGGTAGAACGCCAGCTTAGCGCTGAGCAGAAGCAATGGCATGGCGTTGGCCGTGATGCCTTCCCCGCGGCCGAGTTAGTGCGGTTTAAGGCAGAGCAACATCTGGGCTTTGCCGGGCAACCCATAAATAAAGCCAATTCCCGCACCAACAGTGATGACAAACTGGCGCTGGAGCTGTACGTCAGCTTTCTGGGGTTAACCGGGCCCAGTGGCGTGCTGCCGCAGCACTACACCGAAATGGTGCTGCAGCGGTTGAAACAGCGCGACGGCGCAATGCGTGATTTCTACGATATGTTCAATCATCGGCTGATTTCGCTGTATTACCGGGCCTGGGAAAAATACCGCTTTGCCTGTCAGTATGAAATTGCCGATGGCGTAAACGATCCGTTCAGTAAGTTGTTGCAACAGCTTACCGGCTGTCAGGATAACCTGGGCTTGTACTACGCGGGAGCCTTCAGTCAGCGTAATCGTCCGGCTCAGTTTCTGCAGCAAATATTGACCGACCTGCTTGGTGCAAATAGCCGGGTGGTCTCGTTATCAGGGCGTTGGTTAGCAGTTGACGCTACTGAGCAAAGCCGGCTTAGTGGCCGCACCTTACCAGAGGGCCAGAATGGCGCGTTGGGTCAGACCACCATGCTGGGACAACGGGTATGGGATGTCAGCTCTGCGCTGGTGATTGAAGTCGATGCCCCGGCAGCAAAATTGCCCGCTTTGTTACCCGGCGGTAACCGTTATCAGCTCATTCAGCAGATTGTCAGCCGTTATCTCGACCCTCATTTGCAGGTTCGGCTGGTGATCAAGGGTAAACAACAGGACTTTGCCTGTACCCGCCTGGCCAGCCGGCAAACTGCGCTTGGCCGCGGTAGCCGGTTAAGTATCCGCGCTGCAATATCGCAGCATCCCGCTCAGGTTGGTTTTCAACTGGGCCGGCTTTAATTAATGCACAGGAAGCATGTATGTCGACAAGTTCTCTGAAAAGTCTGGTAGAAAAACTCAATAGCGACTGTAAGCAGGCATTGGAGGCCGCTACAGCACGTTGTCAGTCGCGCAGCCACTATACGGTGGAAATTGAGCATTGGCTGGATGCCTTAGTGCAGCGTGACAGTGCCGATTTTAATTTACTGTTTCGCAGCTTTGCCATCGATACTGACAAGCTGCAGCAGCAACTGCAGCAGGCGTTAGAGCAACTGAAAACCGGCAATAACTCGCTGCCAGGGATTTCGGTGCAACTGATCAGCTGGTTAAAAGCTACCTGGCTTAATACCACTATTGAATTTGGTGACCGGCAAATTCGCAGCGCTTACTTATTATACACCTTGTTACAGGATGAAAGCCTGGCTGGCCTGGTACTGCGCCGTATTCCGGAGCTGGATAAAGTTAACCCGGCAGAATTATTGCGGGTCTGGCCCAATCTGGCGGCGCAGTCAGCAGAGCAGAGTGATGCGCCGACTAATACAGGTGCAAAACAGGGTGGCAAAACGCCGGCGCTGGATCAATTTACTATTGATTTAACTGCTCAGGCGCGAGCCGGTAAAATTGACCTATTGTCGGCTACGAGATCCCTGTGCCCCCG